>NZ_JAAIKA010000004.1 GCF_011752015.1 Canibacter zhoujuaniae | reverse complement strand
CCCTCACCAGGACCAAACGACTGCACAAAACCATCAGGCTGAGCAACACGCACCTTGTAATCACCAGGCACAACACGCTCAAAACGGTACTTACCATCAGCACCAGTAACCGCAGTAACAGGCTCAGCCCCATCAGCCAGCACATTACCGTTCACATCAACCGGCTCACCAGCAGCGTTCAACAGCGTCACAACAACACCGGCAACACCAGGCTCACCAGCATCATGCTTACCGTTACCATTAGTGTCTTCAAAAACGAGATCACCAATAACACCAGCGCCAACAAAACCGAAGTCAACACTGTTATTAGTCTCACCAGAAACCACAGTCACAGCGCTCTTATTCGGATTTGAATCAACCCCACGATCAGCACCCTGCTCAACAGACGCAGGAACATAACCAGCAGGAGTCTCATACTCAACGGTGTAAGCACCAGGACGCAAGCCAGGGAAACTGTACTTCCCCTCAGCATCCGTCTTCACAGACGCAACAGTCTTACCCCCAGCATCAACAAGCTTGACAGTAACATCAGCAAGCGGACGCTCACCCGCATCCTGCACACCGTTGTTATTCTCATCAAGCCAGACAGTATCACCAATAGAAGCAGGACGATAGAAACCAAAATCCTGATCCAAATTAGTCATCGCCGCAGGCGTAAGGCTCACAGTCCCCGAAGTCAAAGACAGCTCGCCCTCACCAGGACCAAACGACTGCACAAAACCATCAGGCTGAGCAACACGCACCTTGTAATCACCAGGCACAACACGCTCAAAACGGTACTTACCATCAGCACCAGTAACCGCAGTAACAGGCTCAGCCCCATCAGCCAGCACATTACCGTTCACATCAACCGGCTCACCAGCAGCGTTCAACAGCGTCACAACAACACCGGCAACACCAGGCTCACCAGCATCATGCTTACCGTTACCATTAGTGTCTTCAAAAACGAGATCACCAATAACACCAGCGCCAACAAAACCGAAGTCAACACTGTTATTAGTCTCACCAGAAACCACAGTCACAGCGCTCTTATTCGGATTTGAATCAACCCCACGATCAGCACCCTGCTCAACAGACGCAGGAACATAACCAGCAGGAGTCTCATACTCAACGGTGTAAGCACCAGGACGCAAGCCAGGGAAACTGTACTTCCCCTCAGCATCCGTCTTCACAGACGCAACAGTCTTACCCCCAGCATCAACAAGCTTGACAGTAACATCAGCAAGCGGACGCTCACCCGCACCCTGCACACCGTCATTATTCTCATCAAGCCAGACAGTATCACCAATAGAAGCAGGCTGTAAGAACCCGAAATCAACACCGTTAAGGTCACCCTTAACACTGATCTTCCGTTCATTAGACTGCTTCGCACTGTTCAGCCACTCAGTCTCCGACTCAGGCAGACCAGCAGGGTTTACACGCACAGTGTAATCACCAAGCTCGACACCAGTGAACTTGTAGCTACCGTCCTCTGCTGTAACGGCAGTAGCAACAACCTCACCCTTGCCGTTGACCAACTCAACAGTCACACCAGCAAACCGCTGCTGCTCACCCTCATCGATAACAGCATCATCATCCGAGTCGTGCCACAGCGTGCCAGTAACAGCAGCACCAATCGTAAAGCACGCCTTGCTTTCAACAGGATCAGGAGTTTGCCTTGAAGTCATCGTCGCAGTATTGCAAATTTCCTGGCCAGGCTCACCGGTAACTGTTGCGACAAGTTCCAAAGTCGCGGTGTTCGGGAATGTGCCTTCCTCACCCTGACGCACCAACGGGTCAAGCGGATCGGCGAGAGTCCACGTGAATGTCTCCGGATCAAAGGTGCCGTTATCGGCCTTTGTTTCCTCCTGTAGGAGTGTTAAGCCCGCTGGCAACTTATCGACCGCCACAATCCCTGATGCACGGCCCTGACCCTCATTATTGACGGTTAAGGAGTATCGCACTTTAGCGCCCTTTGACGCCGTAGTAGCATTTGTGCCCTGCCCGTCGATCACCCAACCCGGGTTGAGGCTCTTAGAGAACTTCAGATCTACCGGGAGCTGCAAACCCACCTTTGGAGGCTCTACAGGGAGCAACCACCGATCATTCGCAGCCTGCTGCGCGGTTACAGCGAATGAGTTCCACGCAACGCCCTCCGCTTCGATTGGGGCCTTTATAGAAACTTCTGCAACCCACGTCTCTTGTGGTTTTAGCACAAGATCTTTATCAAACTGGATACGAATTGCATTAACACTGGACCAGTCTGTGATCTGATCTGCAGTCAACCACTGTTGGTTAAAGTCTGCAGGGAGAGCGGCCGCTCCACCTGTGCCGGTAACTTCCTCACGCCACGGGTTATTTGATGTAGAGTAGCGCACCTCTGCGGTGACTCCGTTGCTTGCAATCTTGACTGGACCGGTCAAATCAGGCGTCCACTCAGATTCACGCGGCAGCATATGAGCAGGGCCAACACCGGTGTCACCAACGAATGGCAGCAGGTCATAAGCGATCACGTTTTTGAGTGGTGTATTACCCTCGTTAGTCACATTCAATCGGAAGGTGGCAGGGGCACCAAGATCTACGTAACCGAAGTCAGGTGAGTTTTTAAACTCTTTATCACGAGAACCCTTAACCTGCTTCACACCACCGATGGCTGGTGACGGCGCAACGGTATAGTTTACAGATGCTTCACAGCCAACACGGTTAGGGTCACCAAGGTTTGCTTTATTATCAGCATCAGGCTCAGAGATTCCCCTACCTCTGGCGCAGATAGTTGGATCTGATTCAGTACCAGTTCCCGTTGCAAAGCGATCGAATACCTGGAAGGTGTTCGTGTTTACACCCTCAGGAGCCGCTTTCCCTACTAAAGCATCAAAGCTCAGATAAAAGGCGCCGCCGCCGATGAATCCCATATCTTCAGGGAATGAGAAGCGCACCAACTGGCGGCCGGTGCCGTTCCAGTCATCAACTGTTTCAACATTGACATTGGCTGTAGTAAATTCCCTGTTGTTGAAATTTTGCGGGAGCTGCGCCCGTGCACTTCGAAGTGACGTAAATGTCAAACCCTTAGGTAGCAGATCTGTGTAGACAGGATAAGCCTTTTCAAGGCCGCTGTTACGAATATTTAACTGGAATCTAACATTCTGGCCCGGCTGCAGGTTGGTTGTGCCGGTAATTTCCTTCTCGACACTGAGGCTTGGCCGAGGGTTGTTCTCAACACGCATATAAGCGTTAGCAGTTGTTTCCCCTACAACAGCGCCCGTAGCTGGGTCTGTAAAGGTTGCGGTGGCAGTGTTTTCAACGATAACAGGCGCACCCTTACCCTTTGGCACATCTGCCCGCGCATACTGTGTTGAGTCTGGCGCAAACTCAGGAACAGTCGTTGCAGTGGTCGCCACCGCTTCAACTTGAGCCTGTTCAGAAACACCCAAGTCTGCTTGAACTTCCCACTTTGTAACAGCTTCGCCAGACGCCAACCCCTCAACCTTTAACGGCTCATCAGAGGTGATAACACCCTGCCCGGTGTTGCCGAGATTGGTTACCCAACTCACTTGTATCGAAGCCGCTAAGTTACCAGCGCCGGTTCGCTTGAATGCAGTAATAATCGAGTCTGGATTCTTACAGTTAGTTGAACCGTCTTTCGGTGACACAAAACCGCACGGCACGTAGTCAACGGTGTGCACGTGAATCGGCACGTTTCCGGTATTACCAGCCGAAACCGACCAAGACGACCGCAACTCAAGGTCACGCGCACTCACTGCCAAATTGTTACCGCTAACAGGGTCACCTGGAGAGCTAACCCCGTTCCACTTGGCAAAAATTCCACGCGGAGTTGGCGTTGTGAACGAGTGTGTTATAGTCCGTGTGTTGCTCGTTAAAAGCTCACCACTTCCGAACTCTTTTGCGGTTGTTTTAGCAGTTAGAGTTACCTGCTGATTTATAAAGGACTCCGGGTAGACAACCTTCAAGGTGTAATCAGGTCGCACAAGGTATTCGCCACCCTCGTCATTATCATTCCATTTTGGCCATGTGACTGTGTTAGTCTCCGGATCATACACACCGCCGTGTGAGGCTTCTACGCTGGTGACTCCGGCAGGAACAGTTACAACAGTTTCTACCTCGGTAAGCCCGATTGTGCCGGGTGTAATAATTCGGTTCTTATCTGGACTCACTGGGTTCTCAAGCTGCGTTGCCCCACTGCTGGGGGTGCGAGAAGCAACAACCCTATACTCAACCGGAGAGCCAACGGCTGGCGTAGCATAAGTTGACCGTGTAAAACTGGTTCCAACGTAGGCTTCGCCCGTCACCGTTGTAGATGCAGTAGCAGTTGCAGGAGTGGCAACGTTGTCAGCGTCGACTGTAACCACAGGTGAGATTGTAGCGCCGTCCATAGTGTAAGGACGTGAAGTCTGCAGAGTAAAGTTCATCGTGCCAGATCTACCCGCCGGCACAGTGTCACTCATCTTCCATGTAATGGTTCTGGTCTGAGCGTTGTAAACAGGGTTGCCGGAGAAGCCGCCTGACGAAGGCGAAGCTGACACAAAGGTCGGGTGGCTCTTCTCAATATGTCGATCTGCAGGGCTCGGCATATCGATGGGCACACTAACCGTCATTCCTGCACAGTCCACAGTGACTGAGCTACAGGCCCATGCAACCTGAAATGTCGCTTGCTCGCCCGAGCGAATGTTTGGATTCAACGCAGTCAAAGTAGCGTTAAGAGCAGCAGTGCCTGTTTGTGCCATCGCGGGGGCGACGGTGCCAAAGGCCAAACTGCTGCCGATAAATACAGCCGCTATAGCGCTTAAAGCTTTATGGAGGCTGCTTGAAAGAGGGGACTTTCTTCTAGGCATTATCATCAATTCCAATATTTAGATTTATGTAAGGCAAATTAATCCTACGCCCAAGAAAGATAAATATAAAATCGATAATTGCTCAAAAACACTCCCCCCCCCCCGAAAAACGCAGAATTTAGGGCACAAAAAGGGGAGGGAGCCTTAGCCCCCTCCCCTTACGAAAAACTAGTCGTTCTGCGGGAAGCCGAGGTTAATACCACCGTGCTTTGCCGGATCCAACCACCGACTGGTGACAGCCTTTTCTCTAGTAAAGAAATCAAAGCCGTGCACACCGTAGGCCTTGGAATCACCGAACAAAGAAGCTTTCCATCCGCCAAATGAGTGGTAAGCAACCGGCACCGGAATCGGCACGTTAATTCCGATCATGCCCACCTGCACCTCATTTTGGAAGCGACGAGCAGCCCCACCATCATTCGTGAAAATCGCAGTACCATTACCGAAAGCGCCGCTGTTAATCAGCTCAACACCCTCGTCAAAGCTCTGGATGCGCACAACGCTAAGCACGGGGCCGAAAATCTCTTCAGTGTAGGCGCGAGAGTCAGTCGGCACACGGTCGAGCAGTGTTGGCCCGAGGAAGAACCCGTTTTCGCAGCCGGGAACCTTAAAGCCGCGGCCATCGACAACAACATCTGCGCCATCTGCCTCAGCAATATCGATGTATCCCGCAACCTTATTACGATGTTCTGCGGTAATCAGCGGCCCCATATCCGGTTCCTGCTCATCAGCACCGTTACCGATCTTCAGTTCTGCCATGCGGCTCTTGATCTTCTCGATGAGCTCATCAGCCACGCTCTCAATTGCCAAAACAACTGAGATCGCCATGCAGCGCTCACCCGCCGCACCGTAGCCGGCGTTAATAGCCTGATCCGCAACCAGATCCAGATCAGCATCAGGCAACACCAGCATGTGATTCTTTGCGCCGCCCAGCGCCTGCACTCGCTTACCGTTTGCGGCAGCAGTTTCGTAGATGTATTTCGCGATCGGGGTGGATCCCACAAACGAGATAGAAGCAACCTGATCTGAGTGCAACAAACCGTCTACCGCAAGCTTGTCACCGTTGAGCACTGTGAAAACACCGTCTGGCAGCCCCGCTTCTTTCCAGAGTTCTGCGAGCCAGATTGAGGCTGACGGGTTCTTCTCGGATGGTTTTACAACAACCGCGTTACCTGCTGCAATAGCAATTGGGAAAAACCACATTGGCACCATCGCAGGGAAGTTAAACGGGCTAATAATTCCTGCAACACCGATCGGCTGCTTAATCGAATAGACGTCAATACCGGTTGATGCGTTCTCGCTGAAAGCTCCCTTAATCAGATGCGGGAACCCGGTTGCAAGCTCGACAACCTCCTGCCCGCGGAGGATCTCACCCATAGCGTCAGACAGCACCTTGCCGTGTTCGCGAGTGATAATCTCAGCCAGCTCACCCTTGCGCTCGTTCAACAGCTCGCGGAACTTAAAAATAATAGCTTGGCGACGGGCCACCGACTGCCGGCTCCAACTCTCATACGCGGTGTGCGCGGTAGCAATAGCCTCTGCGATTTCGCTCTCAGTAGCCAGCGAAACTGCGGCGATCTCTTCACCTGTGGCTGGGTTAAACACCGGGCTGGTAGCGCCTGCCCCTTCGCGGCGCTCACCGTTAATCCAGTGTGGAATAACTGGGGTGTTGGTCATATTTAATAGCTCCTTTAATTAATTAATCTCAAGCTCTGTCACGTCTGCGACGATACTAATCGTCGATTCCAAGATCATCAATGCGCTGCTGCTGTTCGTCTGAGCGTGCGAGCGTGGGCACAATCTGCTGTTCTTCGCTAACCATCACAACATCGTGGTCAACATGCGCGGCCATAACGTGCACGGCATCGATAAAATCCTGTCGCTGGATCGCATCAATTAACTTTGCGTGATACTTTTCCATCTCCTGCGCGGAGGCCATATTAACCAGACGGCCGCGATGCTGTGGGGTGCGCAGCTGCTCGTTGATACCCGCATAAAGCGCAGAAAGCAGGCGATTTTTCGCCGCATCAAACATCAGTAAATGGAACTTACTCTCAAAAGCATTAGTCGCGCTGTTTGCTGTGGCAATAGGGCAGAGCGAACAGCCTTTTTCTTCTTCAGCAGCAACAATCATCGCCTGGATGTCTTCTTCGGTGCGATGAATGGTCGCCTGCTGCGCCGCTTCAATCTCTAAGGCCCGGCGATAGCTCAGAATCTCTTCAAGCGTAAAAGCGTTCAAAAACTCATTCAACAGCGCGCTTGAGGGGGTCGCCGAACGCACAAAGGTGCCGCGCCCCGGCAGCGTTTCAAGCATTCCCATGTTGGCGAGCGAACGCACCGCCTCACGCACTGTGGAGCGGCCGACACCCATCTGCTCAACGAGTTCGGGCTCAATTGGAATACGGGACCCAACCGCCCACTCACCTGTTGTGATTTTGCGGCGTAAATAAGACAGTGAGCTGCGTGCCCGCTCAGAACCTGTCGCCATCTTCGCTCCCGTAATTGTCACTGAATACTAACTCACAAGTATAACCGCGGAAGAGGCAAATACGCGCGCATAACCTCACCTTTAATGCTGCGTTCAAGTTAGAATAAATGCGTCAGTTAAATAGTCACTTTAGTGACTCATATACAAAGGACCCAAACCATGCGTAAAACCTTCATGCGCGCGGCCGCCCTGGTCGCGGTCACAGCCGCCGCAGTTGCGACAGCAGCCTGCGCGAACGGCACTAGCGAAACTAACGGCGCAAGCGACACCGCTGCTGACAGCTACAAGATTGGTATCAACCAGCTTGTGCAGCACCCAGCTCTAGACGCTGCAAACGCTGGCTTCAAGCGCGCATTTGAAGATGCAGGTGTTGATGTTGATTGGACAGAGCAAAACGCGAACGGCGAGCAGGGCACAGCGCTAACCATCGCACAAAGCTTTGCGAACAGCGATCTTGACCTGGTTTACGCAATCGCAACCCCAGCTGCGCAGGCTACCGCACAAACCATCACTGACATCCCGGTACTATTTTCTGCTGTCACCGACCCAGAGGCTGCAGAGCTGGTTAAAAGCAATAGCGCCCCCGGCAACAACGTCACCGGCACCAGCGACCTAGCTGAGATCAAAGACCAGCTTGCGCTGCTGAAGCAAATCGTGCCCGACGCTAAGAAGGTCGGGATCGTTTACGCCAACGGTGAAGTAAACTCACAGGTTCAGGTTGACGCCGCCAAAAAAGCAGCTGCAGATCTTGATCTTGAGATTGTTACCCAGACCGTTGCCGTAGCAAGCGATCTGCAGCAGGCAACCGATGCCCTAGGTGACGTTGATGCAATTTACGTTCCAACAGACAACCTCGTTGTATCAGGTATCGCAGCTGTCGTTAACGTCGCTGAGCAGAAGAAGATCCCTGTAATCGGTGCTGAGGCAGGCACTGTTGAGGGTGGCGCTGTTGCAACCCTGGGCATTGACTATGACGCACTCGGCTACCAGACCGGGCAGATGGCCTTGAAAATTCTCAAGGGGCAAGACCCAGCAAAAACCCCAGTAGAGTTCGCTAACGAATACACCTATGTTGTGAACGAAGCTGCTGCCGCACGCCAGGGTGTGACCATCCCGGCAGAGATCCTCGATAAGGCAGAAAAGATTAGCGAGTAAAATCGCATCACTAACACTAACGGGTGGCGGCTTTCGGGTCGCCCCCGACTGTGTTTTATTTAGGTAAGCAGAACCCATGATTGGCACCCTCGAACTCGGCCTTATTTTCGGCGTCGTAGCGCTCGGCGTTTACCTCACGTTCAAGGTCTTAAATTTCCCCGACCTCACGGTAGACGGCAGCTTCACAACCGGCGCAGCAACCGCAGGCATCCTGATTACGGCTGGCATAAATCCGTTCCTAGCAACCCTTGCTGGTTTCGGTGCCGGTCTTATCGCAGGTGCCATCACAGGGGTGCTCCATACATACCTAAAAATTGACGGTTTGCTAGCCGGTATTCTCTCGATGATTGCGCTCTGGTCTATTAACCTGCGCATCATGGGCTCGCCAAATCTCCCGCTAACTCGGGTAGACACAGTGTTTACGCCGCTTCGAGACGGCGCACTAGCAGACTTGGGTCTGCGTCTCGGCTCCTGGGGTGGCGTTTTTGTGCTTGCGGTGGTCGCCATCGCATTAAAACTCGTCATCGACTGGTTTCTCTCAACCAACCTCGGTTTAGCCGTGCAGGCAACCGGTGACAATGAACCGATGATCCGCTCATTCGGTGTTAACACCAACGCCACCAAAATACTTACTCTGGCGCTCTCCAACGGCCTTGTCGCGCTCGCCGGCGCAATGCTCGCGCAGTATCAAAACTTCGCCGATATGAGCATGGGCGTGGGCATGATCCTTATCGGTCTCGCGTCTGTCATCCTCGGTCAGGCGGTTATCGGTCAGTCGCGCATCTGGCAGGCCACGCTCGCTGTTGTGGTTGGTGCCGTGCTCTACCGTGTGATCATTTTCTTTGCGCTGGCAGTCGGGTTGAATCCGAACGATATGCGTCTTATCACCGCACTTTTGGTGCTCGCGGCGCTGGTGTTACCGCGCATCGGTATCTTCAAAAACTTGCGGATCCCGCGCTTAAACTCCAAAGGCAAACTCATCCCCGCGGATGGAGGCACTCGCTAATGCTTAAACTGACAGGCATCCACAAGACTTTTTTTGCTGGCACGGTCAATGAGCGGCGCGCTCTTGTTGATATTAATCTGAGCCTCGAGCCGGGAGACTTTCTCACTATCATCGGCTCAAACGGTGCCGGTAAATCGACTCTGTTAAACACACTCGCAGGCCGCTACAGTCCGGATCGCGGCAGTGTGACAATTGCGGGTCGTGACGTCACCAAACTTGATGAGCCCAGTCGCGCTAAGTTTGTCGGCCGCGTCTTTCAAGACCCAATGGCGGGCACGGCACCAAACCTAACGATTGAGCAAAATATGGCGCTCGCACTCTCACGCGGCAAGGGAAGAGGCTTGCGACTAGGCTTAAACGCTGCGAAGCGTGATCTCTTCCGTCAAGAGCTTAAAAGTCTAGACCTCGGGCTGGAAGACCGTCTCACCGCAAAAGTTGGTGTGCTCTCCGGTGGTCAACGCCAGGCTCTGTCGCTACTAATGGCAGGGTTCACACACCCTGATATTTTGCTCCTCGATGAACACACAGCGGCACTTGATCCGCAGCGTGCAGAGCTTGTTACAAATCTCACCGATCAAATTGTGAAACGCGGCAAGCTGACAACCGTAATGGTGACGCACAACATGCAGCAGGCATTAAGCCTGGGAAACAAGCTCTTAATGATGCATGAGGGGCAGATTGTTTTCACAGCCGATGCGGCCGCAAAAGCCCAGCTCACTGTTGCAGATTTGCTTGGTGAATTTGCGAAGATTAAGGGCGCTAGCCTCGACGATCGGGCAATGCTGAGTTAGACTCGCGCGTCACAACTGCCTATATGCCATTTGCCGCATAAAGTTAATTTATGGAGACTCCCGAAGAGCTAACCGGCAAAGATATAAATCAGGTTGCTGCAGTGTGGGCAGAGGTTCCCGCCAGGGCGGCAGCGCGCGTTGCTCTCTGGGTGAAAGCCGCCGAGCCTGAGCAGCACTCACTGTTTGAAGACGTCAGTCAAGATCCAGATAATTTGTCGTTTGCAAACCGTCTGCTGCAGCTTATTGCCGGTACCGAAGATGCAGTAACCGCTGCCTTTGGTCTGCGTGAGCTTGCGCAAGAGATTCCCGAATCGGTTAATTTCCGCGATCGTTTAACACTCCAAGCCGGCTCACTCGGTGCGCTAGGTATGCCGTGGGCGGTGATGCCGTTGGCGCGCAAATGGATGCGTGAGCGCATCGCTCACCTGGTTGTCACAACAACTCTTCCGGGCGATTCAACAAAAAACAGTCCCGCAGCAGCGCTGCTCGAGCCGCTCAAGGCTTTGACTGCGCAGCAGACCCCCGCTGTGGTCGCGTTAACCGGCACCCCGGTGCTCGGGCCTGTGGCCTCCAGTCACGAGCTGAGACGGCTGCTCGCTCTCTCCTATCGACCTGAGATAGAGTACCTACTTGTTGATATTTCCCGGCTGGTGCCGGGCTCTGTCTGGGGTGCCGCAACTCGCACACAGCGTGCAGTGACCGCGCTCAGGCAGTTAATCCAAGAAGGCAGCGAACACGGCACACAGGTGACCATTACCGCCGGAAACTACGCTGACGCAAAGCTTTTGCGCAGTATCGTGCTCCGGCTGCTGGCTGAACCAGATCTTTTACAGCACCGTTTTGGTGTCACTCTGCAAGCGGAGATGCCGGAGGCCGCGTCAATGCTGACCGTCTACAGTGTGCAGGCGGCAAGCCGCATGCAAAACGGTGGCGCCCCGCTGGAGTTGCGCATTGCCACAGCATCCACTCTGTCGGAAGAATCCATCACTGCGATTATTTCGGGGCAGCCGGTTGCAGTCCTCGAATCGCGTGCACAGGTTGAAGCAGCAGCATTGCGACTGCTGCGACAGGCGCATCTGACGCCCGGTCTCAACACTGTGCTCGCGAGCGATTCTGCATACTTGGTTGCTGCCGCATTGGAGTTTTTTGCCGCAGAGCAGCTCACAGTTGAGGTGCGTTCTGGGCTGGCGGCTGAACTACTGATTGCCCTGCGCGCCGCCGCGGTGCCCACTCGCGTTCATCTGCCGGTAGTCAGTCGTGACGAATTTTCTGGTGTGATACCGCAAATTCTGCGTTTGGCGGCAGAAGCGGCCGATCCTGGGGCCGCGCTAGCGTACCGCCACGCGTTGAACCCACTGCACCCGGGCGCTGCGACAGCGCGCGAAGCAGAACTCGCCAATCTCGAACGGGTGTGTGAGTTGGCGGCGAGCGCGCCACCACTGCCGCACCGCACGCAGGATCGCACTGCGGAGTGGGATCCGTCGGTGCGTGACGCGTCACTGTTTTTCCATCCCGCCGGTGATACCCACATGTATGAAACGGGCGGGCTCACCGCTGCGGTGCTCGGGCTTTCTCGCAACCAGGAAACGGGTGAGATTATTCTTGATCAGGCGGCGCAGACTCGCAGCCTGCCGATTGTCTCCGACTCTGGTTTTGCTAATGAGCCGGAGACAGATGCGACGGTTGCCGTTAACCGGGACTGGTTCAAGCAACAGCTGCAGGATCGTGCTGCTGCAGCCGCGGGGCAGCTCTCTGACAGCACTGCACCAACCGTGATCCGCAAGAGTGGGGCCAAACCACTGCACGACAATCTTGCTCTGCGCGCCCGTGTGCTGCGGCGGATTGCTTTAACAACCGCGGCTGAGCGTGATTCTTACACGCAGCTTTTTGCGCGCACCACCACCCTGAGTGCGGCCGCAATCGATGCTGAGGTAAATAAGCTAATTGACTCAGCGCGCTATCTGGCGCAGCAGGCCGAGCACTTGATCCGCGTGCGCGGCGCCCACTTTTTACCGCTCGGTAACACGCTGCTGCTTAGCGATTCTGCCAATCTCTTCGGTGATTTACTTGTCAGCTTTTTAGCTAGTTTTGCCGCGGGGAATCACAATTTAATTGGCGCCCCTAACGCACTTGCGCAGGCCGTTAATGAGGCGTTAGAGGGGTGGCGCAGCGCTGGCCTTCCCGCAGGGGCTGCCGCTATTACTGCGTCGAGTGACCCAGCCGCTCTTGCCTTAGATGACAGCCTCGTAAACTCTGTTGTGCTTGGCAGCTCTGCGCTGCGCGAGGGTTTGCAACGGTATGCGCCGGGGCTGCGCACGCAGGGGCGCTTCACCCAGGTTGGAGTTGCGGCGGTTACCACAGCGGCAGATATTGACAGCAGTGTGCGCGCTATCGTTGCTTCGGCCTTTACCGGAGCCGATAGCGGTTTACGGAGTATCCGCGCGGTGGTGGCACAGGGCGCGATGTATCGCTCTGAGCACTTCCGCGCTCAGCTCGCTGATGCGGTGCGGCAGGTTTCTCCCTTCCCCGCAGCAGCTTTCACGGGCGGATCGGGCGTTGGTGTTGATAGTTTGCAGGTGTTTGCGCCAAAATTAGACACCCCACCGACGGCAGCGCAGTTGCGAGCGCTCACAACATTAGAGCGCGGTGAAACGTGGCTTGTCACTCCGCGGCAGATTGATGATGCCGGATTGGTGTGGTCGCCGGGCGTGAAACTGGGTGTGCGAGCTGAGAGCGATTTTTGGGATGTTGCGGCGACAGTTCCTGTGCTTGGCGTGCTGCGCGTAAGCACTATGCAGGAGGTTATCTCTGTCAGCAACCAGGTGGGCTCTGGGGCGGTGGCAGCGCTCTTCAGTTGGGATCCCGATGAGATTATTCCGTGGGCTGAAGAGGTGCGTGCGGCGAGCCTGACCGTCAATCGCGCCACTACTGAGGCGAGAGTAGAGCGTCTGCCGAGCGGAGCCTGGGGTCTGGCAGGATCGGGTGTTGCCACCCTCTCAGGTGGCCCGCATGAGCTGCTGGGTCTGGGTGCTTGGAAGCTGCGCGAGGGAACCGCCAGCTCAACTCTGCATCTACGCGGTCTTGATCCAGAAATTACCGCGCTGATTGAGACAACACAAGAGTGGCTGAGCTACCACGAGTATGACATGTTGCGGCGCGCTGCCCTTTCGGATGCGCTAACATGGCGCACCCAATTAGGTATTGTGCGCGATGTTGCGGCGCTCGGTGTCGAGCACAATGTGCTGCGGTACTGGCCGGTGCCGACTGTGATTCGTTTGGCCGAAGACCAACCCTTAGAACCGCTTGTGCGTGTGCTGTCTGCCGCATTGTTGGTTGGCGCGCCAATCACTGTTTCAACGGGAACCGTGCTCCCGGACTCGATACTAGAGCTGCTCGAACGACAGCAGGCCTACTACCGTCTCGAGAGCGATGACGTGTGGCTTGAGAGTGTTGCGGTGTCACATCCTGATGCCGGCGGTCGGCCTGCAGAGCGGATCCGCCTAATTGGCGGTGATGCTGCCCAGCTCTCTGAGTGGCTGAGTGCCCGCCCAAACATTGGCGTCTGGGCTGAGGAGGTAACTCTGGCAGGGCCGGTAGAGCTGCTGACATTCCTGGCAGAGCAGTCGCTTTCGATAACGAATCACCGCTACGGGATTATGTGGGAACTGCCTGAGGTGCGAGACTGGCTGCTCGAGCTCGGTCGCTAGCTAGAGTTAGGACTTCCTAACTTCATCAGATCTATGTACAATTGGTTAAGTTCGGGCACCAATGTGCTCAAACAAGCAACCAAGACTAAAGGATCAGATGCTCGCAACATTCCTCATCGGCTTTCGCGAAGGGCTTGAAGCTGCGCTCATCGTGGGTATTTTGATCGCATACGCCAGGAAGTGCGAACGGCCCGATGTTGTAAGGCGCATCTGGTTCGGAGTTGGTTTCGCGATTCTGTTATCTCTAATAACAGGGTGCATTCTCACCTATGGGGCCTACGGACTGTCTTTTAAGGCGCAAGAAATCATTGGTGGCACCCTCTCCCTAATCGCAGTCGCGATGGTCACCTCCATGATTTTCTGGATGCTGCGCACCGCAAAAACACTCGCAACCGAGCTACAGGGAAAACTCGCAACACAAATGATTACGGGCTCTGCGTGGGGCATAGTCGCCCTCGCCACCGTGTCGGTTGGGCGTGAAGGGCTTGAAACAGCCCTCTTTATCTGGGCAACCACAAAAACTTTTGAGCTTGGCCCGCTTGCAGGGTTTGCCAGCGCGGTCGCCGGCATCGCAGTTGCTGCTCTTCTCGGCTGGGCGCTGCAGGCCGGGCTTGTGCGCATCAACCTTAGCCGCTTCTTCCGCTGGTCGGGTCTTTTGCTAATCATTTTTACCGCCGGAATACTTGCGTATGCGATCCACGACCTCCAAGAAGCAGACGTGCTTCCCGGCCCGTTTGCGCTGCCTCCGGGCTGGGCGCCCACAGCGCTGCACGGCTTATGGGGCGAAAATGCCTGGGCTTTCCAAATCGGCCATATTATTGCGCCAGACGGCCTGCTGGGATCCCTGCTAAAAGGCACAATCGGTTTCAGCCCAGAAATGACAAAACTCGAAATCTTCGGCTGGTTGCTCTATCTGTCAATCACCCTCACAGTCTTTATTGTGCTCCAAAAACGCCCGGCTAAACCCTCGGTTGCAGCCGCCGCAACCCGCTGCGTTGTCGAAGCACGAAATCCAAATCACACCTCTAACAAAAAGCAGTTAGTGGGTGGCGGCACCACCAACGCCTCTTTCGAAAGGACAGCCGTTGAACGCTACTAAGAAACACCTCGGCGCCGGTGTCGCCCTGCCCGCAGCAGCAGCCCTCCTACTCGCTGGCTGTGTGCCAAACGTTGATGCCGCAAGCGATCCGAGCCAAAATATCGCCGTTACCGCAACCGACACCGAGTGCGCAGTATCGATGAGCAAGGCGGAAGCGGGCGTTATCACGTTCAGCATTAAAAACGAAGGCAGCAAAGTAAACGAGTTCTATCTCTTGGGTGAGAACGGTCTCACAATCAAAACAGAAATAGAAAATATCGCACCCGGCACCTCACGCGATCTCACATACGTCGCCGATCCGGGCACCTACTTCACCGCTTGCAAACCCGGCATGGTGGGCGCCGATATCGGCAAAGCAGAGTTCACGGTGAGCGGTGAAGTGCAAGCACTCCCAGCCGATGAGCAAGAAGCCATTGACGCTGCCTTAAACGAATACATTGCCTACACAAAACAGCAGGTGCAAGAGCTTCTGCCAAAAACCGAAGCGTTTGTGAAGGCTTACGTTGCCGGCGACTTTGACACAGCAAAGACACTCTACCCAACCACCCGTGTGCACTATGAGCGCATCGAACCAACGGCAGAGCAGTTTGGTGACCTGGATCCACGGATCGACTACCGTAAACCCGGCGCAGAAGCCGAAAATATCCCGTTTGAGGGTTTCCACCGGATCGAAATGGATATGTGGATCGATGCCGCCCGCGCTAACTACCCTGATGAGGATATTCAGCCTCTCACAGAAGCCGAGCGAGCAGAGCTTGGAGCGGGCCTTAAGAGCGCTGTGCAGGAACTGCACGACCTGGTGACAAGTGACGATTTTGAGCTCTCACTCGCAGACGTTACTAACGGCGCTGTCGGCCTGCTCGACGAGGTAGCCGCCCCTGACGGCAAACTCCCCGGCGAAGAAAATGAGTTCGCGCACACCGATCTCTTTGATTTCTACGCAAATGTTGAGGGCGCAAACGTTGCGTATGAATCTGTGCGCAAGCTTGCAGAATCAAAGGGTGAGACAGGTGCTAACCTGGTTGCCGAACTAGATAAGCAGTTTGCTGCAATGCTCGCACTGCTTGACACCTACGGCTCATATGACAAAGGTTTCGTAAACTATGAAACTGTTACCACCGCCGAGCGCAACGAACTGGGCGCCCAGCTGTCGGCACTCAGCGAGCCACTCTCGAAGCTAACAAACACCGTGCTCGGTCTCTAAGAAAATTTAAGGACAATGCCAGAAAACTCCCGCAGCCCCGAGTCTGTTACACCGTCGGCCCTAGCGCCGTCTCGGCGTGCGGTGCTCGGGGCTTTGGGTGCCGGCGTTGTCGGAGCAGCATTCGGGTCTGTCGCAACCGCGAGCGCCCTCTCGGGAAATAATGGAGTCGGTGGCAGTAAAACCGTAGATGTGCTGCACGGCACAGTACCGTTCGAAGGAGAGCATCAAGCGGGCATCACCACCGAAGCGCAGGATCGGCTGCACTTTGCAGCCTTTGATTTAGTGCGCAGCGCCACCCGCGATGATTTGATCTCACTCTTAAAGGATTGGACGGCCGCTGCTCGCTTGCTCACACAGGGGAAAGAGGTTGGCACCGGCGCAATACCCGCAGCCGCTCTCTTGCCACCCGATGACACCGGAGAAGCGCTCGGCTTGGGTGCTGCAAACCTCACACTCACATTCGGCTTCGGCCGCTCACTCTTTGCAGATAAGAAAAATGGGCGCGAGACTATTGCAGATCCGTACGGTTTGCGCGCTCAGCTGCCACCGGAGTTTGTGGAACTACCGCTGTTTGCTTTCGACCTTTTAAAAGAAGAAATTAGCGGCGGCGATCTCTGTGTGCAGGCCTGCGCGGATGATCCGCAGGTTGCTGTGCACGCAATTCGCAACCTCGCTCGGATTGCGGTTGGGCGTGCGCATCTGCGTTGGAGCCAGCTGGGGTTTGGCCGCACATCAGCTACCACTAGGGCGCAAGCAACACCGCGCAATCTCTTCGGCTTTAAAGACGGCACCACCTCAATTAAGGCTGAAGACTCAGAGGCGCTCGCAAACAACGTCTTTGTGCAGGCCGGCGCCGGCGTGCCCCAGTGGTTTGTTGGCGGCACATATCTCGTGGCGCGGAAAATTCAAATGACGATCGAAATATGGGATCGGCAGAATCTTGCGGAGCAGGAGCGTGTTATCGGGCGCACCAAGCTTGAAGGCGCCTATCTCAGTGGCGGATCGCAGGCGCGCGAGCACGATGCCGCAGACTTTACAGCGCGCGACGCAACTGGGGAACCATTGATCGACGTTGATGCACATGTGAAGCTCGCACATCCAGAAAACAATGAGGGTGTGCAGTTGCTCAGACGCGGCTACAACTATGTTGACGGATCGAATGATCTAGGGCAGCTTAACGCCGGGCTCTTCTTTATTTCGTTTCAAAACGACCCCGCAAAATTTATTCGCGTGCAAAACTCGCTGAAGAGTGATCTGCTCAACGAGTACATTCGCCATATCGGCTCAGGGCTGTGGTTGGTGCCCCCGGGAGTTGGGCCGGGCGAATATATCGGGCAGTCACTCTTTAACGCTTAGCATCTGCTATCTGGGGGCGCAGGCAGCTCGCGCTTCGCACCCCAGAGTTAGTTTGTCGCAGTGAGCGTTGAGTGTTCTACACAACCAGCGGTTTTATGCTCTTCGCACGACACAAAACGCTGTTTGCACTTGTTAATGTTGCAGTTTGCAACGAAAACTGATTCGGTGCCACAAACTCTGCAGTGACCCAGCTTTTTAGCTCCCGGCGCAAAATCCATAGATTCGCGGCCGTCAAAAATTGCGAGGGATCCTTCCCAGAGGCCGTCGTTACCAAACTGCTCACCGTAGCGCACGATACCACCGTCAATTTGGTACACGTTCTCAAAACCGCGCTTGATCATAGCCGCAGAGAGAATCTCGCATCGAATTCCACCAGTGCAGTAGGTGATAACCTGCTTGTCTTTAATATGGTCATATTTGCCCGACTCAATTTCACGAATGAAATCATGGGTGGTTGTAACATCTGGCACTATCGCGTCTTTAAAACGCCCGATTTCAGCCTCCCAAGCGTTGCGACCGTCAAAGAACACAACGTCATCACCCTGGTTCTCAACCATCTCATTTACCTGCCAGGGCTTCAAATGAGTGCCGCCGCCGACTACACCATTCTCGTCAACCTCAGTTTCGTCAGGCAGCCCGAAAGCCACTAACTCGTCGCGCACTTTAACGCTGAGTTTGGGAAAATCTACGCTCTGCAACCACCGGGGAGAGCGATCTTTGCCGTGCATCATCTGTGGTTTTTCAGTGAGCCCGGTGCCGTCGCTCCACTTCACGTCAAGATTAAAACGCTCTCGTGTCGCACGCAGGTAAAGCTTGCATGCGTCGAGTTCACCGCCGACCGTGCCGTTGATGCCGTGTTTTGAAATAATAATGCGACCACGCAAGCCGAGTTTTTCGCACAACTCTTTTTGCCACAGGCGGATAGCGTCAGGATCAGCAACTGGCTGGAAAGCATAGTAGAGCAGAATCTTCGAAGTCACGATCCTATTTTATCCTGCCGCGCTTAAGACCGATATAAAGTCATACACCCCACAGCTAGAGTGGAAATATCAATAAACAGAGAGGCTGGCATGACGACGCAATCTAATCGACCCAGCGGCAGCGACCAGATACGTTTCGACGATAAACTGCACCCGCTGTCTCAAGAGCTCATAATTAAACACTTCACCAATAAGGGAATTCACTACTTCACAACCGATAGGGGCCTGCTCGGTGCCACATTCCGTGATGTGCAGTTTTTGTTTGCAATTACCGGCAGCCGGCAGGAGCTGCTGTGCATATCTGGCCAGTGGCACCGCATAATCAGCGCTAATGCACTAGAGCTAGTGCGTGCATTCATTTCTGACTGGCACCGCGATAAGCTCTTCCCAAAAGCTTATATACGTATAGATGATGACGGCACTCTGCAGACCATTACCGAAATTACAGTCGACTATGAATACGGATTAACTTTCGATCAACTGCAAACACACATTGATCGCGCAGTCATTAACACACTCGACTTTGTGACAGAGCTTGAAGATCTAATGTTTAAAGAGGGGGTGCGATAACAGTGCGTGAATCATCTCCGGCAAATCCCGACGCACCGGAGCCTCTGCAGCAGCAGGTGACGGTCGTAACGTTGGGGCGCTTAATCAAACTATTTGATAGTTACGAGTGGCACTATGAGCTTGACGAGGAAGGCTACATAAAAGGCCTTTGGAACAACTATCTACACTATTTCCACCTCGATGAGGGCACTAGCAATATCCTGCAGATAACCGCCTTTGCCCGTGAATCAGTTGACCCGGCACGGCGCGATGAACTAGAGGCGTTCATCGACGACTGGCATCGTGAGCGCCATTGGCCAAAACTAATTTATGAAGATACAGAAGACGGTGACCTATTGCTACGTGCATTATTTGCGCACGATTTCCATGCTGGGGCGACAGACGCACAGCTAGATCTATTGGTTAACTGTGCGCTAACAACCATTGCATATGCTCTGGACGCGGCCGCCGAACAATTCAGCACACCCGATACTGTGCTTCCTGAGCGCGACTATTAACCTTAGCCTCATAAAACCGCTCATCACACTCCCTTGTGTTCATAAACCCCACACTAACTTTACAAAGCGTGTGTGTTTACCGTAAGATAAATACTCGGTCGTAATACTTTCGACCACTGGCGAGTTGCCCGAGCGGCCAAAGGGAGCTGACTGTAAATCAGCCGCGCAAGCTTCGGGGGTTCGAATCCCTCACTCGCCACAGTGTGATGTCTCGCGACATAGTTCCGGCTGTGTCGCGAGACATTTTTTATTTTGTGTTGGCATGTCTCGCGTCATCGTTCCATTTTTTGGGCTTGGGGTGTGATCAGGTTGTGGCGTTTGAGGATGCGCCAGATTGTTGCTACTGACGGGCGGTTGGCTTGGGGCAATTGAAGCCAGATGGAATGTGGTCCGTTGTCTAGTCCTTGATTGGTGAGTTGGTCTCGGATGCTCACTACCTGAGTGGTGGTTGTATCGGTGTATTGGTGCGGGTTTGATCGGGGTGCTTTCGATTGCGGGTCAACGGCTTCTAAGCCTCCTTCGTGGTAGCGCTGGAGAAGTTTTCGTACCCATCTTGGTTGAGACTTTGAAACGGTGAGCAGCTTCAGTGGTGCTCATGTTTCCTTCGATAATGGCCATGACGATGACCCGGTTCTTTTGTGTGTTGTTCATGATCGTACGATGCCTGCTAAAGCGGAACGATCACGTGAGACACCCCGGAACGATCTCGTGAGACATCAATGCTGTCATGGTGATCAGTCAGGGCGGAACGATGTCATGAAACCACACACCTCACTCGCCACCAACTAGATGCTGGTTTGGGTACATTCCAAGCCAGCATTTTTTTATACCCGCGGCCGGGTTTTGAGGGAAGTAAAAGATTTATTCACTTAGCGTAATGTCAATACAAACTCTATGCAGATTTAAGTTCTTGCTATATTGTGATAACAATACTCATTATTCTTATTAGTCATTTGGATTGGAGAAACTCATGGACTTTACGCCTCTCGCAGAAGAGAAGCATTTCTCAGCAGAATCCGCTGTAGCACCGGGTGGCTGGTGCTGCTGTTGTTGCTGCTGGTGCTGGATCAACATCTTCAACTTCTAATAAGAATTCGATTTATGGTACGCAAGTTCTGCGCACCATAAATAACTTAAATTTTGAGCATCCATACAAAACAACGACTCGAACGCAGAAGCGGTAGCCATGTTAGAAGTATCCGCAAAAACTGATGATTGCGTAGGGACGAAGCAGAAGATCGCGTCAGTCTCTGGTCTTGTAAAAGTTTACAACGGCCTCAGTGTTGTCAATGAGATATCCTTCGACCTCCTGGCTGGCGAGACTACTGTTCTTGTGGGGCCAAATGGATCTGGTAAGACAACCACTATGGAGATGCTTGTTGGGCTGCGCGCCCCAACTAAAGGTTCGGCTACAATCCTCAACATCCCAGTTGTCCCAGGTGGAGAACATAGGTTCTATACTGGAGTCCAACTTCAGAGCTCTGGTTTTCCCTCGCGAATTAAAACTAGGGAAGTGATCCGCGCTACTGAATGTTTATATTCGGATCCCGCAGACTGGCGTACAATGGCATCAAAGCTTGGCGTGGACAATTATCTTGACAAAACAGTCGACAATCTATCTGGCGGGCAGAGGCGTCGTCTTGATATCTTGTGCGCTGCTATTGGCCGCCCTTCTTTGCTTGTGCTTGATGAGCCCACCTCCGGTATCGACCCCGAAGGGCGTTCAGTTGTCTGGGATTTTGTGCGTTCCTTAACCTCTGAAGGTTGTACTGTATTAGCCTCAACTCATGACATGGCTGAAGCGGAAGCATTTGCAGATGTGCTTCTTGTCATGGATCGAGGGAAAATTCGTCTTAATGGAGCTGTCGACGAGGTTCTAGCAAGTCTTGGAGGAGATCGGAGACTTCGCATAACGGAACCACCCGAACATATAACCGAGTTGATAAAAAAGTCAGGTCTTCACTACGGTCATACTGGATTGTCCATCGTTGCTATCGGAAACGCGGACGCAATTGCTGCCGTATCCGCTCAAATAAATCACCTTGACAGTGCTGCCGATATATTAACCGGTCCGGTTAGGCTCGAAGATGTCTTCGCTGTCATTACAGGTATAGAACAAATGTCCGGAGACGAATGATGATGGTGCAGCATGGCAAGGCCGGATCACGAGTAAAAATACTGTGGGTATGGTACAAGCAGGAACTTGTGCTTTTGTTTAGAGAACCGATAGCAGTATTCTTTTCACTGGCCTTTCCGATCATCATTTACATGTTCATCGGTGTCCCGTACGCAGAAGAAATACTTCCTGGAACTCAGATCAAATTTATCGATATGATGTTTCCTTCACTTATTGGAACGGTGGCAGCGAATCTACTACTTATGGGATTGCCGGTTTATGTTGCGGAATTACGTGCACGGCAGGTAGACAAAAGATATCGCTCGCTACCTCTATCTGGGTTGAATTTCGGTTCTGCGGTAATTCTAGCGATGCTTACGTTAACCATCGCCGCTTCTAGTCTTATTGTTGTAATTGTTAGCTTTATGCACGGTCTTCGCCAGGAAGCAATCAATCCCGTGTTCCTGCTGCTGAACGTAGGACTTATCGCGTTTTTATGCTGTGTTGGCTTTTTCCTTGGGACGCTACCATTTGGAACACGCACGATTAATGCCCTCACCGCCGCAGTATTTTTCATCATGTTTTTCGGTTCCGGTGCAGCGGCTCCGTTAGATGCGCTGCCAAAACTCTTACAGAAGATACTGGAGTGGAACCCGCTAAAAATCTGGTTCGACTGTCTTGTGTCTTTATACACAAGCTCGCCGTTCCCATCGGGCGGTGTGTGGAAGCTCGCCATCACTTTTGTTCTAGGGCTCATCCTTGGACTGATTTCTCTCAGAAGTTGGCGGAGAACGGAATAACCTACCATGACTAAACCTTTCTCACAAGCAAAGTCAGCTGAAATCTTGCCGTTGAATGTCACAGAATATAACCGTGACATACCTTGGTTAAACGTACGGCACACTTCTCGTGAATGGTCTTCAATTGGAGACATGCTCGATTCATACAGTCCCTTCGGCGAAGTACGCACTGTGTTAACCTCCCTTCGTCCAGGCATTGGTTTCAATGGCTATCAAGGTTCTGCTACTGCTATGTCCTTGGACCACACACTTCGACGCCTAATCGGCCTACCGGCACTCCCTACTGGTCTTGATAGAGATATTTACGGTGGCGGAAAAGGTCTCACTCTTGAAGATGCCATCTTGTCATCCCTAGGCGAAGCCATTGAACGTATGATTGGTTCATTTTCCTCGTTGACGTCACAAACAGACAAGTTGGAGCGATGGGCTTCGGCAAATGAGCTTGAATGTGCTGGCGAAAAGTTTATCGGCCCTGATGACATCCAACTATTTGCACCGGAGCAATTCGAAGATCCTAATTTCTTATGCGAACCTTGGCATAAGGATGCAAAACTTTTGTGGATTTCCGGAACAAATCTGTTGAGCGGAGATAAAATCTATGTGCCTTCGCAACTCGTTCACCTTTTTTACATCCGCCAATCAGGGGAAGCCCGAGTTGGAGTATCAAGTTCAGGTGGTTTAGCAACGCATCGTGACTCCGCAGCATCTTTAGCACACGGCATTTTAGAGCTCATTGAACGCGATGCTGCCAATCTGTCGTGGTACTGCAAAATTCCACCACGTCCTATCATTTTTGACCGAAAATTGACAGATCCACATATTGTCCGTTGGATTGAAAGCGCTGAACGCGCTGGTGTAGACGTCACCTTTTATGCTCACCGTACGGACTGCGAGGGCGTTACTGTAGTTACAGCTATATCGGTGGAGCAAGGCCTGGATGACTTTTGTTATCTAGCAGGTGGCGGGGTAGGGGTGACACCTGAGCAGGCAATCCGCAGCGCAATTGCGGAATTAGTTCAATCAGAACGAATGGTTAGAATTCCTCGCCTTGCCCCTAATTGGAGAATCGTCCAGGGATTCAATCGCCTATTTGGCATCAACAGAGATGCAAGTAATCATGATTTTGACAATTTCATCCAAGTAGTTCCTTTTTATGGCTATGCGGAAAATCAAAAGAAACTCGATTGGTATTTGCGAGACGAGACTATCGAGCCTATTCGACTAAGTGAACTATCTATCAAGTTTGCACACATGAACGAACTTGATGCGGCTCTTGAGATTTGCAGACGCTCAGGTTTGACACCAATCGCATTTGATTTTACTCCTGTTAATTTCAGTTCAATTTCCCTGACAAAGGTGTTCATTCCAGAGCTTGCCCCAGCTTTTCCTCCGAACATGCAAATGCTTGGTCACAAACGGTACGCAACGTATCGATGCCTCATAGGTGAATCGTCATCTCTGCAAGAATTTTCTGAGCTCACCGCCGATCCTCTCCCGTACCCGTGATGGAGCGTAGAATGCGAATTCCAAGGAATACCCTACTTTATCTCTATGCTGTGCTTGTTATTAAGCTCATTAGCATCGCAATCTCCGCGATTTCGCATGCAGCTGGTTGGATCTGGGTTCCTAAGTCATCAAATGCTGTAGTTGGGGTAGCTCTTGCTTTTGTTTTATCAAGCATGGTATTCCTTACAATCAAACCAAAACTGGGACTTGCCTCTACCGCTACATTCGGTGCTCTTACTTTCTACGGTGCAATGTCTTCTTTTATTACAGGCCACTACCTTGCATGGTCTGCCATTGCAGCACTTACTAGCCTCGCGCTCGTTGGCCTTACTATCCTTGGCTTGCGTCAAATAAACACCCCTCATTATCTAACGAAAGATGAATGACATGACTACTTCTTTAGATTCGCGTCTTGTTCTGAATCCTGCCATCCAACTTATTCGTTCAACAAACGATGAGGTTATAGTGCGATTCGGCAGTCGTGGACGTGCATCCAGAAGAATTGTAGATCCTCGTCGTCGTGGAATTCTCTCTGACCTCGCATTCTCATTTGATAACGGCGCTTCACGGCATAGTGTTCTTACGCAATATGGTGAAGAGGGTGCTGAGCTCCTTGAGGCTCTTGTTAACAACGGAGTTCTTGTTCCTGCAGATGATCTCGATTTCGGATTCCTTACGATTGGATACGGCACGGCGATTCCTGATATCGATTCACTAGCGGTGATCGGCGAAGGAAAATTCGCAGTAGAGTGCACTCGCTTACTTGAAGATGCGCTTGGAGACAAAGTTGCCATTTCTGTATCATCAAAAATAGAGGTTTCCGAACAACCGGCTGATTTCACAGTTTGTGTTGCTGACAGCCCAAACATCGGCTTGTTTTATGACATGAATGAATATGCGCTCTCTTATGGGGTGCCATGGCATGGCGGTTATCTTGATGGTCCTGAGATTGTTGTTGGACCGTTGTTTGTCCCAGCTGAAACAGGTTGTTATCATGATTTCGATGTCATGGAAGAAGCTGGGCGGTCCATGAAGCTCAACCATCTCTATATGAAAATGAATGGCTCCGCTAGCATACCGACGCAAATTCCTGCATTTGTAGCATCGCTTGCAGCATCATATCTTACGTCCTCAATTCTCCAGCATATTCTTGGTGTTGGATCCCACCTCGAAGGAAATTTCCTTCGTATTGATCTAGATCGTCTTGAAATTATTAGGCAGCGCGCAACCCGTCTTGCCCGCTGCCCTGCCTGCACCGAAAACCGCGCTGATATTCGCAGTCCTTTCCTGTAAGGAAGCAGCATGACACTCCGTAATGAACTTCATCCAGAACATATATATCGTGTTCTTGAACAGACGCTGATCCCTCCTGTCAGTGTACAAGAACTTGATCCAGACATCATTGAGTCGGCAGTAACACGGCTAAGCTCAACATCTGGCTCACCATCAGAGTCTTATCTCGTTAACTCAGAATTTACAGCGGCTGATCTCAAGAGGCTTCCTTCAGCTCAGGAAGCGCAGAATATCCGTAACTATTTCTTTTCAACGACAGTTGAAGGTTTCGAGAAATCTCTAGAAACACGCTGGGCGCGCAACTGGTCTCCGAACGAACCGCTAGGACAACTTCTGAGTCCCGCATGGACAAATCCGGTAGTCGCGCAAGGACTTTTTGGTGTGGATTTACTAGTTCTGTTCGAAGATCAACTTTGGCGACAAATCCCTAGTAAGCCTGGTGCTATCTTCGAGCAAAATGTTCCATCAAATTTTGCTGAACAAGTAGCAGCACAACTTCATGACAGTTCACAAGACCTATCCCACGGTCCGCTTCTTATCCTAGTGGGATCTCATGTACGCGTGCAGTTTACTCACGGAGTCCAAGCCACTCGAGCAATGATGCAGTCAGCAGGCATGGTAATTGGCGCACTGACTAACCAAGCACTCTCATTGCACATGCGTCCCAGTATTATTTCACACTTCAACAATAGCGCGCTAAATAGGCTTGTTTCTGCTGATGGCGTGGATCGAGCCGTCGCAACTATTTTTGCTGCGACGGTTGCCGACACGTAAAACTGTCAGGCCACTAACCATGAAAGGGAGATTATGCCTGATACTGAATTGTCACTGACGCCACGTGAGATGCTGCAAGCTGAGCTCAATGAAATCATCGGCTCACTACCAGATCACGCACTAATACCTCTGAAGGAAATTGCGGAGTCTGCGTATGACATCGTGAATAGCGGCATTTCCGAAGTCACCCTTCAACGAATCATTCAACGGATATTTGTTCGTTCGGTTAACGAATTTTTCACAGCAGAACATGTAAGTATGCAGATGACGCAAGAGCGTCTTCAAAGATACCGGGCATCAACGAATCCACATCAGATTCAACTCCCAGATACTGACGCGCCTGTAGATATTTCTTTTGATGACGTAGTTAGGCAGCGACGCTCTGTGCGCGACTATATGGCCACAGCCCTTTCACAGGAAGAGTTCGCTGCTGTCCTCAAGCGCAGTTTTGGCAAAAATGGTTCAGAGGATGGTTATGGGGTTCGAGATATTCCGCTTTACCCCTACCCGTCCATGGGTGGACTCTCCTCTTTCGACGTAGGAATTGTCGTACAAAACGTTGATGGTATTCCGCAGGGATATTATCGATACGATCAGGTAGGTCATGAACTTGAGTCTCTGATCACGGGAGATATTCGTCTTGCTCTCCAAGATGTGACTTTTGAATCTGATTGGCTGCTGTATGCACCTTTTGTTGTAGTCCTAGTTCATGATGCGAACTCTTTCCTATGGAAGTACCATACGCGTGGGTATCGAATTGCTCACATTGATGTTGGTGCTGCCATGCAAAGTTTGTACTTAGCTTCTTCCTCTGCAGGTCTCGGCTGCTGCGCGGTAGCAGGTTTTCTTGACGAACCAATAAACGATCTACTCGGATACAACGGTTTAGATAAATATGTGTCACTTGTAATCGGAGTGGGAAAACCTGCGACACCTTTACTCTCACGCCAGCCACATTAGGGAAATACCCCCGTGGATCTGCAAACCTTGATCGGTGGCGCCCTTGCCATCTCTATGACAGTGGCGTTCGTCGGCGTCGGCTTAACAGTACTGCCAAGATGGCGACACCGCACTGTTAGCGTAATGCCTGTCATACTTGCCGCCACAACATTTGCTGTCGGTACTTACTTTATTGTGACTCAAAATATTGCATCAAAGGTTCTTATTGCAGGTGCCGTAGGCGTTTTTGATGTTCAAATTTTTATTTTCAGCATCGCCGGTGGCTCTATATCAGCATTTCTTGCGTTTCGACTGGAAGCGATTATCACACAGCGCTGGTACCGCAACCGTGTTAGTCGTGACTTATCGTTCTTGTATATGCCAGTAGCTAGACGCTCTGAGACAATGAATGCAGTTGGACAGCTCGCCCAACGAAACTCAATTATTTTTACCGCTCTTTCTATTCTTTCTGCAGGAGGAGAAGAATTTTTCTACCGGGGAGTTTTTCTTCTTGGTGGCTTCACCTTTTTGCACGAAGATTTACTCTTCCACCTTCTTTTGCTACAAGCGATGGTATACGGAGTAAACCACATAGCGTTCGGCATCCCAGCCGTCGCCGGAAAGTCTGTTTTGGGCTTGATTCTTGGGGTTACTGCCGTAGCAGGCGGACCAATTGCTTCACTGTTAGTCCACCTGTTCTATCAATTCCTCGTCCTGCTGCAATTCAGGGTGAAAGAAAGGAACTGCTCATGATAGCCGTTTCATCTTATATGCTCATCGACTCCTCATGTGCTGTGACGGGTTATGTTGAAGATCTATGCGGAAACCTCTGTGCTGACTCTGAAAGTATTGCTTTGCAATGTCGGAAATTTGGTGTTGCTGCCATTCGTGATACAGGTTCAGGAATAGCGGCAAGTTTCCGATTTAACGCAAATTTAAATCCGGTTAGGCTTATAGGTGGAACTGTAACCATCACAGACTCGACTCCGCTCTCTCGGAGTGAAATTGTCATTGCAAACAGATCGCAATTGGATGGAATAGTTTCTTTATGTTTAGCAACAGGTGAGCGCTGGATTGGTGTTAGATCATCGCGCCCTGATTTCTTTCAAGCTGTTTGGGAAACAGCTAATCCGAAGGGTATCTCAGTCTCTGGACGTGGTTCTGGGGCACTTAAAGCGACGCGTCTTGGTCACGTGCAAATTATTGATGGAGTAGCCGCCTTACTTCCGAGTCAAAGCTCTCCTAGGGAGGCGCTCACTTCTGCTTCCAACGTTAAAGAAGATTCATGGTCTGAGCTAACGAATACGCTTCTAGAGCATGGAGTGCCTATTTGCACTGGTCTCGTGTCGCTACGTCGTGCAGTCTTTCTTAAAGAGGCGATTCAGGCACCCTATCTTCAAGAGTTGTCTAGTATAGTGCCTCACACTCGGTACCTGCAGCAGATGAGGCAAGGAATGGGGTATCTTACGGGAAAGCGAGCTCTTGAGGCTCACTCAGGAATGAGAGAACCTACCGGGAAAGAACGTCAAGGACTGGACAAAGGGTGGGAGCGACTCGTTGGCTGGATTGGGAATGCAGCGCAAGCAGGGGTAATCTTCTTACCTGCCTCAAAGGCCCCACAACTTGCTGTGATTCCAGGTTACGGTTTATTAGAGGAGCTTGCGCTTCTTGCCCATATCGGGATTTCAGCAGCTGACACTGTCACGCTTGCTACTACAACTGCGGCTGAAATCTTTGGTATCCAAGCCATTCCTGGAAAGCTTGCGATACGAAGGGCCTATTCTAAAAATCCTGCGAAGGAAAATACCCTTGGCGCTACGGAGATTTCTGAACTGAATCGTGATTCACTCTTATCTCTGACACCCGCGGGTTGAGTGCTCTACGCAGATCTGATCGAGCACACACAGCAAGCTGATGAAAATTATTGTGCCCGCCCCGCAGACATTACGGAACGGGCACGGTGGAAACCACAAAACCTACCAAATATGCACGCGATCGGCGGGATCTAGCCAGAGTTGATCACCAGGCTTAGTGCCGAATGTTTCATGGAACACATCGAGGTTGCGCACGATTTGATTGCAGCGGAACTCATTTGGGGAGTGTGGATCGGTTGTTAGAAGTCGCACCGTCTCTTCCGGTCGTGACTTTTGCTGCCAGCACTGCGCCCACGAGTAGAAGAATCGCTCTGCAGCTGACAGACCGTCAATCACAGGCGCTTCTGCGAGCGAAATACCCTGATCTGCAAGGTAAAGCAGATAGGCCTTCCAAGCTATCGACAAGCCAGCCAGGTCACCAATGTTTTCACCGATTGTCAGTGAGCCGTTGACGGTCTGCCCCTCGGCACCCTCCGGGGAAAGCGCATCATACTGCCCGATCAAGACTGCGGTGCGCTCCTCGAAAGCTGCCCGATCCGCATCCGTCCACCAGTTGTTGAGCTGACCGTCGCCATCATACTGGCTGCCCCGATCATCGAAACCGTGGCCAATTTCATGCCCAATAACAGCCCCGATTGCTCCGAAGTTTGTTGCTGCGTCAACATCAGCGCTGAAGAAAGGAGGCTGCAAGATAGCGGCCGGAAATACGATTTCATTAAAACCAGGGTTGTAGTAGGCGTTCACAGTCTGCGGAGTCATAAACCACTCCTCGCGATCAACAGGCGAGCCTAACTTTGCCCACTCAATGCGGGCGTGGAACTCCGCAACAGCGGCGGATGTCGCAAGCAGATCCTCGCTCACTGCAAGCTCTGAATAGTCACGCCACTTCACCGGATAGCCAATCTTCGGCGTAAATTTAGCGAGTTTATCTAATGCTTTCGTCTTTGTTTCCTCGCTCATCCAGTCAAGCGCCTGAATCGACTGCCGGTAGGCCAAAATCAGGTAGTCTACGAGCTCATCCATTGCAGACTTAGCGTGCTCATTAAAGTGCTGAGCAACGTAAATACGGCCGACAGCCTCACCCATTGCGCCCTCAGCACGGTTCACACCGCGTCGCCACCGCTCGCGCTGCTTTTGTGCGCCTGTCAGCACGGTGCCAAAAAACTCAAAGTTTGCTTCGGCAAGCTCCGGTTGCAAGCTGCTTATCGCACCCTGCACAACACGCCAACGATACCAGTCGATCCAAGCTGCAAGGGGCTCGCTGCCCAGAAGTTTAAAGAACTCGGCCACCGCAGAGGGCTGCCGCACAACCACCTCAGCAGGCAGCTTGACACCGAGAATATCGAAATATTCCTCCCACAGAATATTAGGTGTGAGCTTATCAAACTCGGCCCAAGACATCGGGTTGTATGTCTGCTGCACATCGCGCGAGCGCACTTGATCCCAGTGCGCCGCTGCTATTTTGGTCTCCAACTCAAAGATCGCTTGCGCTCTCGCAGCCGCATCCGCAACCCCGACGAGTGTAAAAATACGCTCAATGTGCGCGACGAATTTCTTGCGGATCTCGCCGAACTGTTCCTGCCGATAGTAAGACTCGTCTGGCAGAGTAATGCCGCCCTGATTGACGAAGAGCATGTATTTTGTTGGGTCTTCAAGATCGTTATCAATGTAGGCGCTAAGAAAACTTGCAAACCCGCGCATATCGTTCGCCGCAACAAGGCGAATAAGATCACCTAACGACTCAACCTCACTCACACGGTCAAGCTCGCGCTGCAGCGGTGCTAGGCCGATCTCACGCAGCCGGTATTCATCCATGTAGCTGTTAAACAGAAGCTGAATTTTCGCAAGATCAGCAGCGTCACGGTCGTCTACGGGTGCCTCGCCATTAACCTCGCTGTTTCCAGTGATAATGTCTCGCACCGCTGCTTCAGCGTTTTCATGCAAAATATGGAATGAGCCGTATCGCGCCTTATCAGCAGGAATCTCAGTGCGATCCAGCCACTTCCCGTTAACGTGTCGATACAGGTCGTCTTGTGGCCTGATATCTGGGTTCAATTCGGCAATATCGATACCTGATTTTTTCATACAACTAGACTACTGTTATGCGACGCGAAATTCTGCGGCTTGCGCTACCGGCGCTCGGCACCCTCATCGCCCAGCCACTTTTTGTGCTGCTCGACACAGCAATGGTTGGCCATCTTGGTGCTCCGGCCCTCGCTGGCCTTGCGGTTGGTTCAACACTGGTCAACACCGTTGTTGGTCTCATGATATTTCTCGCCTACGCGACCACACCGCTGGTGGCGCGCAAGCTCGGCGCTGGGGATACAAAAGGCGCAGTCCAAGCGGGTGTTGATTCCATCTGGGTTGCGCTCGCTGTCGGTCTTGCCGCTGCTCTTATCACAGCGGCTATCGCGACACCATTCACACAACTGATGATGCGTGATAGCAGTGCTGAAAGCCCGATCTTCGCTGTGCAATACGCAACAATCTGCGCGCTGGGTATTCCAGCAATGCTGTTCTCAATGGCCGCCACAGGTCTCGAGCGGGGAATGCAAAACACGGTCACACCGCTCATCATCACCGTTGTTGGATTTGCCGCAAACGCTATTCTCAACGCAATTTTTATTTACGGTTTTAACCTCGGTGTTGCCGGCAGCGCAATCGGCACTGTTATCGCTGAATACGGCATGGCTGTGGCGTTTTTCGTCATAATTGCCCGGCGCGTCACACAGATACAGGCCAGTTGGCGCCCAAATCTTACGGGCGTGCGCGCCGCCGGTATCAGCGGCGGATGGCTTTTTCTGCGCACACTCAGTATGCGTGTCGGGCTGCTGCTGGTTTTGGCAGCCGCCACGATCCGCGGCAATGAGGTCACCGCTGCCCTCCAAATTAGTACCGCAATTTTTGGCCTGTTCATGCTCTCACTAGACGCTCTTGCAATAGCGGCGCAGGCTCTCGTTGGTAAAGAACTGGGATCCGGCAGCGAAGATAATGTGCGGCAGGTGATGCGCTACACACTGCGCTGGGGTGCGGGTTTTGGAGCAATAATCGGCACTGGTTTGCTACTGCTCTCCCCCGTGCTCGGCCACGTATTCACCAGCGACCCTAGAGTGCTGACGCTCACCCCACCAGCCCTGATTATTCTCGCGTTAGCACAACCGGTTTGCGGGCTTGTTTTTGTTTACGACGGGATTCTCATGGGTTCCGGCGACTCACGCTATCTCGCCCTCACGTCACTGATAAACCTCGCGTGCTTCGCCCCGGTCTCAATTTCGCTTCTCATCTGGGGCGCAAATCTCCCCGAAATTACGTACATCTCTATTCTGCTGATCGCTAACTATCATCTGTGGATGCTGTCACGGCTCACAACACTCAGTCTGCGCACCCGCGGTTCTGCGTGGATGGGGATTTAAATCAGCTAGATTCCGCTACCCTTAAAGGCGTGCGAATTGTTGTTGCAAACTGCTCTGTAGACTATGCCGGTCGGCTCACCTCGCATCTGCCACCAGCACGACGCGCGCTAATCTTAAAGGCGGATGGATCGATCCTCATCCACTCAGACGGCGGCAGCTACAAACCGCTGAACTGGATGAACCCGCCAGCTAGTTTTGAAACGCTTACCCCTACCGCAGAGCAGACGGCAGCAGGAATTCAAGAAGTTTGGCAGATCACACAAACAAAAACCGCAGACCGTCTACTAATTTCTATCTATGAAATAATTGCCGATCACGAGTGGTCACTGGGGGTTGATCCTGGTTTACGCAAAGACGGTGTGGAGGCCCACCTGCAGGAACTGCTTGCGGATCAAATTGAGTTGCTTGGCACCGACTTTCAGCTTGTGCGCCGCGAATATATGACCGCAATCGGGCCGGTCGACATTTTGGCGCGCGACGGTGACGGCAGAACCGTCGCGGTTGAGATAAAACGTCGCGGTGAGATTGACGGCGTAGAACAGCTCACCCGCTACCTGGAGCTGATGAATCGCGACCCCAATCTCGCACCTGTGCAGGGTATTTTCGCTGCCCAAGAGATTAAACCGCAGGCGCGCACTCTCGCAGAGGATCGCGGCATCCGTTGTGTCACTCTCGACTATGACGCGATGCGCGGCATAGAAGATATGAACGCACTGTTTTAAACGGCAGAAACGATTAGAGAAGCAAATGAGCGCACCAGAAATAGATCTTCCAAACTACGTCAACCTGCCGGCAGAGAGCGCACTAGACGACCTGTTAACCGCGCCAGATTACGCAAAACTTGCCGCGCTCCTGAATGCGCTGCGCACCGAACAGCTCGTAGTTGATGTGACAGGTGGCACAAATTCAAAGCGAAAAGGGACGCGCACCCGCACCCTGCGCACCGCAAAAGGTCAGCTGGTGCTACCAATCTTCACCTCGATGAATGAACTGCGCAAAGCGGTTGTTAAAGGTGAGGCAAAAGGCGCAATTATGCCGGCTCAAGAAGCGCTAGCGCTGATCCGCACGCAGCCATTTGTCGCAATCGAGCTGAACCCGGGCTCTGCAAAACAGGTTATTTTGCGCAAATTTGTTGAGTTGGTGCTCGGTGGCGAAGAAATTACCGCAAGCAAGTTAGAGGCTGGAGTTTAGTGTGCACATTCTGCTTTCGATTCTGTTGATTATTAACGCAGTGTTTAACTGTGTTGTGTGGCCACCGTTTTTACGTCGGGTGAAGCAGGATCCGCGCGCTTTTGACGCCGCTGGTCGCCCAACTCGGTTCTTTAAGGTGCACCTGGTGTTGATTGTTAGCGCTCTAACACTAGCGGCGGCAAGCCTCGTGTGCGGCGTCATCGGGCTGTTGCAGGGAGCAAACTAATGCGGCGCATTCTCACATACGGCACATTTGACCTACTGCACTGGGGGCATATTCGTCTCTTGAAGCGCGCACGGGCACAGGGCGATTATTTAATTGTCGCGCTGTCTACTGAAGAGTTCAATGCGGGCAAGGGTAAACGCACCTACCACGATTATGAAACGCGGAAAAAAATGCTTGAAGCGGTGCGTTACGTAGATTTAGTGATTCCTGAGGAGCGGTGGGATCAGAAAGTCTCCGACGTTAAGCGCTATGAGATTGACGCGGTTGTAATGGGGGCAGATTGGGCCGGCGACGAGCGCTTCGAGATCCTCCGCGAGCACTGCGAGCTCATATTTCTAGAGCGCACAGAGGGCATTTCAACCACAAAGATTAAAGAGGAACTCGGGCGATAACCGGCCCGATGCAGGTTAGTTGGTGCCCGCCGCACCCGGCCAGTAGTAGGAGTCTGGGTATTTGCGGGATCCGAAAATTGCCTGCCCGACGCGCACGCAGTTTGCGCCCTCAGCTATTGCAAGCTCGTAATCACCCGACATGCCCATCGAAAGCAAACCCGACCCAATCAAGTCACCGTGGGTTAAGAGCGCACGATCCCGAATCTGACGCAGCAGTTCAAAGCATGTGCGCACGCGGTCACTATCGTCACTGAATATCGCCAGGGTCATAAAGCCCTGCACTTTTAGGTTCGGGTAGTTTGGCAGGGTGTCTAAAAAGGCGTCAACATCTTGCGGGTCGAGACCAAATTTTGACTCTTCTGCGCTCGTGTTCACCTGCACATAGACCTCTAGCTCCCGCTCGACCATCTCCAGACGGCGCTGCAAGGCCTCTGCGAGACGCACCGAGTCGAGTGCCTGAAATTCAGCCGCAAACTCAGCGACGTCTTTTGCTTTGTTGCGCTGCAGATGACCGATGACCGCCCACTCCAGCTGATCGTTCGTGGCCTCTCGCATGTTCTGCCACTTACGCTTAGCCTCTTGCACTTTGTTTTCTCCGAGGCGAGTAGCTCCGGCGGCAACGGCGTTAAACAGGCGCTCTTCCGGCACAGTTTTGCTCACCGGCAGCAGACGCACCTCATCACGCGCCCGCCCAGCAGCTTTGCAGGCGGCTGCGATCTTTTCTTCAACCACCGCGAGGTTGTGTTTAAAATCTTCAACGGTCTCAGCCGCTGCATAGTTGATAGTCATTGTCTTAATTACTCCGGGTTGCTGTTACTGAAATGATTAGTTAGCGTCGTTTTTTAGTCTGCGATGAAAAAGAATCGCTTATTAGCAAACTCACCAATTCCCAATGGGCCCATCTCGCGCCCAAAGCCGGAGCGTTTTACTCCGCCAAATGGGAGCTCAGCGGCCTCGGCTGCAATTGTGTTCACGTGCGCCATTCCGCACTCTAACTGGCTGGCAACCTTACGCGCACGCGCCTCATCGGTGGAGAACACCGAGCCACCCAGACCGAGCGCGCAGTCGTTGGCAACTTCCAGCGCCTCTGCATCGCTCGACACTTTATAAACGGTGGCAACCGGGCCGAAAATCTCTTCCCGGTATGCTTTGCTGTCACGGCTCACATTGGTTAGCACAGCGGGTGAGTAGTATGCGCCTGCGCCTTCAGAAAGCACCCCGCCAGCAACCAGTGTTGCGCCTTCAGCGACTGCCGCTCGCACCTGCCTATCAACGTTCTCAGCCGCCGCACGGCTAGACAGCGGCACAAACTCGCCATCACCAAGATTTAACGGATCACCCGGCTGCAAGCCGTCAGCCAAACGCTGCAGCTCAGCAACGAACTCGTCATAGATTGTGTCCATCACAATGATGCGTTTGTTTGAGTTGCACACCTGCCCAGCATTGTAGGTACGGAAATCCCAGGCCTGCTTCGCCACCTCTGCGACACTGTCAGCATCGAGCACCACCATCGCATCTATGCCACCAAGTTCGAGCACACACTTTTTTAGGTGTTTGCCAGCTTGCGCACCGATAATCGCGCCCGCTCTCTCGGAGCCTGTGAGAGAAACTCCCTGCACGCGCGGATCTGCGATGATGTTAGCGATCTGCTCGTGTGTCGCAAAAATATTCTGATACCCACCGACGGGCACACCCGCCTGTTCAAAAATCTCCTGCACCAAAAGCGCCGAGCCCGCGCACACTTCTGCGTGCTTTAGCAAAATCGTGTTGCCGAGCAGCAGGTTTGGCGCGGCAAAGCGCGCGACCTGATAGTAGGGGAAGTTCCACGGCATAACACCGAGCAGCACACCGAGCGGGAGATGCTCAATGTAGGCTTTGCCCGGCACTGTGCTCGGAATTTCATAGTCGGTGATCAAGCCGGGGCCGTACACACCGTAGTAGTCAATAATGCTGGCCGCAAACTCGACCTCTTCGCGCGACTCCTGCAGCTCTTTTCCCATTTCGATAGAGATAGCGCGCGCGAGCTCTTCACCACGCTCTGTAAAAATCTCTGCGACACGACGCACAACCTTTGCACGCTCTTGCACACTCTTTGTGCGCCATTCCCGATAAACAGCGTCGGCGCTGGTGATAGCCTCTGCCACCTGCGCGTCAGTTAGCGCATCGAAAGTTTTAAGAATCTCGCCGGTTGCCGGGTTTTGTGTGCGGTATTGAGACATCTTTATCATTCCTTAAAATAGGGTTGACGCCACTGAATTTACCGGGTTAACCGCGCCCGGTAAGCGTCTCTAGCTGCTAGCTAAGTTACCACCCGGATATATGAGTTTCCATCAGCCTTAGCCCGCCATCGCAGAAACCAGCATAAAATTTGCAACCGCTTGCCGCCACCTGGTAAAATTCGATAGTTGTCTCCATTGAGGGTGGCAAACGCGCGAGTGGCGGAATTGGTAGACGCGCTGGCTTCAGGTGCCAGTGCCCGCAAGGGCGTGGGGGTTCAAGTCCCCCCTCGCGCACAGATGTTGTGATGGTTTGCTCAGGGTTTGCGCCCGGGTCAGACTAGGCTATTTTGCATGGTAAAGGCAAAGACTAAACCGATCGCTGAGCAGCATATCGCCGTGTTTGGCACGGCTCGCAGCGGTAAAACCACTCTGCTGTCGGCGTTCTACGGGATTACGCAGGAGGCGGGATACCTCCGAGATAAGCCATACACAGTTGTGCCAAGCAATCACGGCGAGGCGGCAGAGCTTAAGCGCAACTACACAAAGGTGCGCGACAGTGGCGCATTCCCAGAGGTCACCGACAGGCTTGGCGCACACGAACATCGCTTTTCGGTATTTTTACGCAACGACATCACCACGGGTCTTTTCGGCCGCACAAAAGAAATCACCCCCACTAAAAACTCCAAGCCGTTTGCAGCAATGCAGCTGGTGTGGCACGACTATCCGGGTGAGTGGTTAGAAGAACTACCCACCGACGAGGCGGAGCGCGCAAAGCGCATCAGCACGCTAAAAACGATGCTCACCGCACAGGTTGCGCTGCTGCTCATAGACGGTCAAAAGCTGGCGGATCACACAGGTAACGAGGGTTCGTATCTGCGCGAGGCGCTCAGCACCTACAACCGAGCCCTGGTGGACGCACGCGACGATATTCTCGAAAATGGGAAACAGCTGCTTAAGTTTCCACGCATTTGGGTTATCGGTCTAAGCAAGGCAGACCTTTTGCCGGATGTCACTGCTGCGCAGCTTCGTAAACTGATCTTGCGCCACGCGAGCGATGAGATTGCCGCCCTGCATGAAACGATCAAGACATATGCAAAGGTCGATAAGGCGCTCTCTGTTGGTGAAGACTACCTACTGCTTTCAACCCACCCAGACACGCTGCAGCAGATAACGACCGACAGTCATAAAGGGCGCGGCAGATCCAATCTCCCGAACGGCTTAGAAATTCTGTTGCCGTTAGCGGCGGTGCTCCCGTTTGAACGGCACATGAAATGGGCGAAACGTCTGGCTCTTCCGGCACCGCTAACAAGCATGCTCGTGCAAGGCGCAAGCTTTGCTGCTCTGGCTTTGTTCAGCGGCAAAATTAAGGTGCTGCCCGCTCCGCTGCGGTGGGCTTTCTCACTGCTCGGATCGGCTGGCGTTGAGCGCGGGATTCGCTATGCCGGAGACCGCCTGAAAGAAACCACCGAGGGCTCTAAACAGCGTTCAAAGGTTTTGGAGCTCGCGCTCGATAATTTCCAGCGTGAGATTGAAAAGGCGGAGGCCAACGGCGTCCTGTTGCACAGCAAAATTTAAGACGCGTGCCCGGCAACCTGCAGCTCAGGCGGCTGTTTCGTAAAACCACGGGTTGTGGCAGCTAAAATCACCGCACCCACTAACAACCAGACGCTGCCGAGTATCAGCGCATTGCTGTCGAGCTGCAGCATTAAATAAATAATTACAAGAAAACCAATCGCTGGGAAAACAATATAGAGCAGCGGATTTAGTCGCTGGTCCTTACGATTTTTAGCCCAGTAAACAATGACCGACAGGTTTACCATCGCAAAGGCGGTAAAGGCACCAAAATTAATAAACGATGTCGAAGTGGCAACGTCCATAAAAATCGCAATCAACCCCACAGCCGCAATTGCGGCAATGCTGAAAACAGGGGTTCTGGTTTTCTCGCTTAGGATCCCAAAAAATTTTCCAGGTATCGCACCGTCCCGCCCCATCGCAAACAGCAGGCGGCTGCCCGCAGCCTGCGCCGCAAGCCCTGAGGTGAACTGTGCAATAACCAGGGCGGCAACAAACACCGCACTGAAGAATGCCCCGCCGATCCGCTCTGCAATTTCGAAACCTGCTGCGTCTTGATTTTCAAAAATTCCGCCCGGGTGCACAAGCTGCACAGCGTATGAGACCACGACGAAAATTCCGCCGCCAATCAGCGCTACAAGCATAATTGCGCGCGGCACAGTTTGGCGCGGATTCACAGTTTCTTCAGTCAGAGTTGTGACCGCATCAAACCCAAGAAATGCGTACGCTGCAACCGCCGCCCCAGCTGCGATCGCGCCGATACTTGCCCCCGAACCGGTGAACGGTGCGAGTGAGAAAACACCGGCTGCGCCCTTCTCACTCACAACAGCAGCGAGTGAGAAGGCCACAAACAGCACTATTACGAGTGTCTGGAAGCTCATCAGCACCAAATTAATTTTGTCGGCAACTTTGAGCCCAATAATATTTAGGGTCGTAGTTAGGATAATGAAGGCCAAGATCCAAACCCAAATTGGCACAGCGGGAAATTGCGCCTGCAGATATGAACCGCCGATAAGCCAAATAACCATCGGCAGGAAGAGATAATCAAGCAGGGTCACCCAACCAACCAGGAACCCTACCCGACCGTCAATCGTGCGCCGCACATAACTGTATGCACTGCCCGATACCGGATAGGCAGCCGCCATGCGCCCATAACTTGCAGCGGTGAAGAGCATTGCCCCCAGCGCAAGTAAATATGCGCTAGCGCTGGCGCCTGCGGATGTCGAGGCGATAACACCGAAAATACCAATAACGATCAAGGGTGTTAGATATGCCAGCCCGAAAAGAACGAGTGAGCGCAGATTTAGGGTTCGTTCGAGGGTTGTGTTAGTCAAGATTGCTCCGTTGCACTGTGTGTTGATGGTTATTTTTCGTGGTGTTTTTTGGGCTGCCAGTGTGCCGGTCTAATTGCGCCACCGTACATTGGCAGTGGAATCTCAGGGTCAGCTGCGTGAAAATGCGACCAGGGGCGGGTTGCTCCCGCAGTGCCGAGGCGGCGCACACGCCGGTTGATTTCCGTATCAACTGCAACCACGAGGGTCTCTTGATCCGTCCCTGCTTGGGCGAGCACCTCTCCCTCAGGGCCAACCGCGATACTTTTCCCCTGCCCGATTGGGCCGGCGCAGTTGATGCTTAGAAAATAAACCTGGTTTGCGATAGCGTTTGCGCGCGCCAGCACTAACTCCTGTTCGCGATCTGGTGTAGTGGTTTTTACGACGTTTAAAATCACATCGGATCCCAACCAAGCAAGCTGTCTGGTGTGCTCAGGGAACCAGCTGTCGTAACAGTTTGAGAGACCGAACTCGATGCGCTCCGCGTTAAAGGTGACAAATTCTGTGCCGTAGTCGTGGGGCTCATCGGGCCGCCAGGGAAACATTTTGCGATAGTGGGTAACCAGATTTCCTTGCGGATCAAACACCAACTCGGTGTTGTAATACTTGCCACCTGCAGTAATTTCGCCGATGCTGCCCGGCACAAGCCAGATTTTATGCTGCTGCGCGACCGCTCCGATCTCACGTATAAAGTCGCTCTTTAAACTCACGGCGAGGCTCCGCAGTGCGCTATCTCGCTGCGCTTCTGGCAGAGCATGTGCGTCATGCAAGTGCATTTCCGGGTAGACCAGCAGGTTGATTTGCGGGTGCGCTGCCAGCGTCGCAGCAACGTCTGCGGCAAACTCAGGCAGTCCACTCCCAAACGGCAACGGGTGGCGTTGCGCCAATCCAATGGTTAGTTTGCCAGTCATAGCGGCCCCCTTGTCGCTGTGTTCGCGCCTCAGTACTCTTAAGTGATCAATATGATCATAAATGAGTATATGTGATATCCCGCTAAACTCAACAGCATGACTGAAGCTCTAGGGGCGGTGCACTTCAAGCAAGCTCTCCCTGCGGTACTCGAGTTAGCGCCCGGCGCAGCGCACAGAAGTCGGCTGTCTGCCGTTGAAACGGTGCGCGCCAGAATTATTCTCGCAATCGAGCACGGTCTGCTGCAGCCAGGAAACAAGCTACCCGCACTTGAAGAGATCGCGCAGGGGCTAGAGGTCAGCATTATTACCGCCAGACGGGGTTTAGAGTCGCTCGTCACTGACGGCTACCTGCTGCGCAAACGCGGCAGAGGGGGCGGCACATTTGTCGCCGATCCTCCCCCAAGCGCAAAAGACACAGCGGTAGCGGCCTTCCGTGCTGATAATGCCGCGATCAACTCCCTAATAGATCAGCGCAGCCTCATGGAATCTGCCATTGTGCACGCCGCCGCTTTAAACGCAACTCCGGCAGACTGCGAGCTGCTCGAAAAATTCATTGCCGATTCAGCGGCCGCACCCGGATGGATCGAGCACGCAAAACCCGATATGGCCTTCCATCGGCACATCGCAAAAATTAGCGGCCTACCCGAGACTGACACATATCTAGCCGTCTATACGGCGCTGCACAATTACTTTGTTCCCTACCCGCAAGAGCAGCTCGAACACGGACGCGATGAACACCGGCAAATAGTTGCTGCACTTAAAAAACACGACCCTGTTGCAGCGGTCGCAGTGGCCCGCAAGCACATTGACGCGCTGCGTCACGAAATGTTCATTGCGCTCTAACGACAACAGATTCTCACAGCAGCACCTAAGCCGCAAGGTTACAAGTTGACTACAGAACACCAGAAATAGGCGAAAAAACAGCTCTTCGGATCGGTATTTCCAGCCAAAGAAGGTAGCATCGAAAGTTGATCCATGCTTTTAAGGAGGCGAGATGGGACTGTTAGACGGCATTGAGCGAGGTCTTGAGCGTGCCGTAAACGGTGCTTTTGCCCGCACATTCCGCGCCAGTGTGCAGCCCGTTGAGCTCGCAGCTGCGCTGAAACGTGAGCTTGATGTAAAAGCGGTTGCAGTAGACCGCGACCGCGTCCTCGCACCCAACATTTTCACCTTCGAATTAGCGACGGCAGATCTCGCACACCTCGAACAGATCGGCCAAACACTCGACGACGAGCTGCGTCGCGTGGTCACCAATCACGCATCTGAGCAGGGCTACCAGTTAATAGGGCCGGCGGTTATTGAGCTGCGTGCCGATGAGCACACCCCCACAGGCACTTTTGAACTAAAGTCGCACAAACCGAGCAATAGCGTCAGCTGGGCGGCAACCCTAGACCTTGAGGGGCAGCGTCACCCGCTCAAGCTCGGCACAACAATTATCGGCCGCGGTTCTGCCGCCGATATCAAGATCAGTGACAGCGCCGCCAGCCGCCAACACCTCCAAATAGATTGGGACGGCAAACGGGCAATCGCTCGAGACCTTGGTTCAACCAACGGGTCGAAAATCGAGGGGCAGCGTTTTCAAGAAGTGCAGCTGCACCCCGATTCTGTCGTCTACATCGGCCAGACCCCTCTAACATTCCGGTTCACCCCAACCGCCGATCCCGCAGCCGGGTCGCTCAAACCGACCCCTACTCGATCCGCCAACAGCTCTTTCTGGGAGGGCGCATGAGTGAGCTTACTTTCATAATCATTCGCATCGCATTCTTAATCGTGCTGTGGCTCTTCGTTTTCGGCACAATCTACGCGCTGCGCAGCGATCTGTTTGGTGCGCCCGTGCGGCGCGTGCGTGACGACAGCGCAGCCGCAATCCTCAAAGCACCAAGTCTGGCACCGGCGGGAGCCTCCGCGCCACAGCCCACCCCGCAGCGTAGCGCCACATCTGGCGGTGACAGCGCGAGTGTCACGCAGTCGAACAGTGACGACGAGCTTCCGTCAGCGGGCACAACCGGGCCGGCTCGCCGTCTTGTGATCACTTCAGGTGTGGCTAGCGGCACCGAGATAACTCTCGATGAAGAGATCGTGACCATCGGTCGATCCGCAGATTCAACCCTCGTAATCGTCGATGAATACACCTCAACCCACCACGCAAAGCTAGAGCGCCTCAGCAACGGCTGGCGGCTCGTCGATCTCGACTCAACAAACGGGACAAAGGTTGACGGCACCCGCATCACCGGCGCGGTAGACCTTAAGACTTTCACTCCGGTAACTATCGGGGCTACTTCATTCGAGTTGAGGCCGTAACCAACGTGACCCTGAACTTTGACGCCGCAATCGCCTCGCACGTAGGCCTCGCCCGAAGCAATAACCAAGACTCCGGGTTTTCTGGCGCGCACCTTTTCTTTGTGGCAGACGGCATGGGCGGGCACGCAGGAGGCGATGTTGCAAGCGCAACCGTCACCCGTTTCGTTGCCGACGCAGACGCCACCGCAAAGCAGTTCGAAACCGCCGAAGATGCCTCTGAAGCGCTCCGTAAGCATCTGCTGAAGGCAAATCTGAAACTCGCTGAGAAGGTTGAAGAACGTCCGGAACTCTCCGGTCTTGGCACCACCTTCTCCGGCTTCTTCACTGTCGGAAACCAGCTTGGCGTCGCCCACATTGGTGATTCCCGCCTCTACCTCTTCCGCGACGGCAAGTTGCGGCAGATCACTTCAGACCACACATTCGTGCAAAAACTGATAGACGCGGGGCAGATAACCGAAGATGAGGCGCGTGTGCACCCCCGCCGCTCGGTGCTAATGCGAGTGCTCGGCGATGTTGACTCACGGCCACTGATCGACACTGAAGTGCTTGACGCTGAGGCGGGTGATATCTACCTGCTGTGCTCAGATGGTCTCTGCGGTTATGTCGACGAAAAAACAATCACCAGCGAACTGCGCCGTGAGTTGGGTCTGCAGCAGACCGTCGATAACCTCATTGACCGCACTCTCGAGGTGGGTGCACCAGATAACGTCACCATCGCGCTTGTGCGGGCAAATGCCGCCCCCAAACCTGTTGCGGGCGAGCTCGCCGACACTGCCACCCTGCCGGTCACTAAGTTCGTCGGTTCAGCCGCGCGAGACGGCGACGACTCGGCTCTGCAAACTTCAACTCAACGCACGCGCATTCTAAGCCGCCGTAGGCGCAAAGTTGCACCAGCTCCCGAAGCACACTTCGAGCCAAAAGTTGATGAGTATCTCGCAGAACTCATCGCAGAAACAAAACGCCGCACCTGGCGGCGCCGGGCAATCTGGGCACTCGGCGCAATGGTCGCTATTGCACTCGCGCTAAGTGTTATCTTTGTCGGTTACCAGTGGGTGCAATCACGCTACTACGTTGGAACTGACGGCGTTAACGTCATCATCTACCAGGGCATTCAGGCAGATCTCGGCCCCATCTCTCTCAACAAAGAGGAAGAGAACACAAGCATCCCGCTGGGTGAGCTCGGCATCTATGAACGCATCCAGGTTGAGCGCACAATCAGCGCCAACTCACTCACAGAAGCACGCGATATCGTGCTGCGTTTGAGCGGAGGAAGTGAATAATGACCACCGAAACCGCACAACGTGACTTTGCGAGCGCCACACGCAGTGAGAATGTGCTGCAGCGCCTCACCGCAATTCGTGCTCCGCGTAAACTACGTGCGCTCGAGTTTGTGCTGCTCCTGGCTGTGACTGCAATAGGTATCGGCGCTATCGTTATCGTCGACCTGACAGTCAAAGAAACTCTCAGCACCGCTTTGCTTATTCCCGGTGCGGCATATATTGCAATTCTTTTCGGCCTGCACCTTGTGGTTCGCAAAATCACGCCAGATGCCGACCCGCTGATTATGCCCCTTGCGGCGATCCTCAACATACTGGGCATCGTCATGATTTACCGCATTGAAATATCCGGTGAGGTGCGTGACCTGCCGGGAGCTGCGGCGCGTCAAATTTTATGGTCGATAATTGCAATGGTCGCCACCGGTGCACTCGTGTGGCTTTTGAAGAACCACCGCACACTGCTGCGATACACCTATATTTTCGGGCTAGTGGGCGTGCTGCTGTTAGTTCTGCCCCTCGTTCCAGGTATCGGCCACGCTGCTGGCGGTGCGCAACAGTGGATTCGGATCGGCAGTTTCTCCTTCCAGCCTGTTGAGCTGGCAAAAATCGCGCTTGCGATCTTCTTTGCCAGCTACCTTGTGCGCAACCGCGATGCGCTCTCGCTGGTGGGGCGCAAAATCGGCCCGGTCAGGTTACCGCGAGCGCGCGACCTCGGCCCACTGCTGATTGTGTGGCTGATCGCTATGGGCATCCTTATTTTTCAGCGTGAGCTTGGCACCTCGGTGCTCGTGTTTGGCCTGTTCCTTGCGGTGCTCTACGTCGCTACCGGTCGTATTGGGTGGGTGTTGATCGGTCTCTCACTGTTCCTTGTGGGTGGGTTTATTGCTGCGCAGACTTTTAGCTACGTTGGGGCGCGCTTCAATAACTGGTTGCATCCTTTCCGCGACCCGCAGGGTGCCAGCTATCAGCTCGTGCAGGGTTTCTTCGGCATGGCTAATGGCGGGATCACAGGCACGGGCTTAGGCGCCGGATATCCGCAAATCACGCCTCTCTCATACAGCGATTACATCTTCCCGAGCGTTGCTGAAGAGCTCGGCCTGGTGGGCGCATTCATGATTCTCACCACATATTTGATACTGGTGGCTCGCGGTATGCGCATTAGTTTCGCGGTGCAGGACGATTTCGGTAAACTTCTCGCGCTTGCCCTCTCGTTCACTATTACGCTGCAGGTGTTTGTGATTGTTGGCGGCGTGACCGGCATTATTCCGCTGACAGGTCTCACCACTCCTTTCCTCGCCGCCGGTGGTTCATCGCTGCTGTCTAACTGGTTAATTGTTGGCCTGCTGCTGCTGATGTCAAACGCTATTCGAAACCGTCCGAAGTTGGTGATCCGCGCATGAATAAACAGTTGAAGCGCGTTACCCGCGTTATTTTCGCACTATTTTTGGCTCTCTTTTTAGGGGTTTCGATGGTGCAGTTTGTGCGAGCTGATGAGTATCGCGCAAACGAGCTAAACGAGCGCTCTCACCGCAACGCTTTTCTTGTTGAACGCGGCACGATTCTTGTTGCGGGTCAGCCTGTGGCCTATTCGATCCCCACCAACGACACATTCCGTTTTCAACGGCAGTATCCAAACGGTGAGCTTTATGCGCCAATTACCGGGTATTTTTCGCACTATCAAGGCTCTTCCGGTATCGAGCAGGCTGAGAATCAGGCGCTTTCTGGGGTTGCCAGCAATCAGTTCTTTACTCGTATTCAGCGTGTGCTGTCCGGCCAGCCGCCGATGGGCAGCGCGGTTGAGCTGACTATTGATCCGGTCGCGCAGCAAAAAGCGTTTGAGAGTTTGCAGGGAATGAAGGGCGCGGTTGTTGCGTTGGACGCTGAAACCGGCGCGATTCTCGCCATGGCTTCCACTCCGAGCTATGATCCAAACACTCTGTCGTTGAACAACAACGCCGAGGTCATCGAAAACTATTCGGCGCTTGAGCAGAACCCTGATAAGCCACTGTTTAACCGTGCCGTTAGCGGTGATCTCTACACGCCGGGATCTGTGTTTAAGATCATCACTGCTGCGGCGGCTCTCGAGAGTGGTAAATACACCCCCGACAGTTCTCTTGATGACGCTGCCGCCTTCACCCTGCCCGGCACTTCTTCTGTGATGCGCAATGCCAGTCGCGGGGTGTGTGTGAACGGTGAGAAGGCGACCGTTACCGAAGCATTTGTGCGCTCCTGCAATATTCCGTTTGCTGAGTTGGCGGGTGGGCTAGAGGCAAACGCCATCCAAGATATGGCTGCAAAGTTTGGTTTTGGAAACGAAATTCAGGTGCCGCTACGGGTAGCGCCGAGCACAGTGGGCGCTCCGAGTGACGCAGCGCAGCGTGCGATCACCGCAATTGGACAGCTTGATGTGCGGGTCACCCCGCTGCAGATGGCGCTGATTAGCGCGACTGTCGCAAACGGTGGCGAGATGATGCAGCCAACACTGGTAGAGCGCGTCATCACCCCAGATTTCCGGGTTGAGTCACAGCGTGAGGAAAGTGTGCTTGCAACCCCGATCTCAAAAGTCACTGCTGCGCAGCTCAAAGCGATGATGCAGGCCGGTGTTGTCGACCCTGCTGGCTTGGCGCGTAACGCTGCAATTTCCGGCGCTGTCGTCGGTGGCAAAACAGGCACCGCAGAGATTGGCAACGATGCGGCGGGCAATCCTCTCCCCTACAATCTTTGGTTTACCGGTTTTGCCGAGCGTGACGGGCGCAAAATTGCCGTTGCGGTGGTGGTCGAAGAGGGCGGCGGTGCCGCACACAATTTCTCTGCCTTAAGCGGTGATGTACCTACAAGCATTGGACAACAAGTGATGGAAGCGGTGTTGAGCGAATGAGACCTACAGCGGGAATTATCTTCGGTGGCCGTTACGAGCTGAGCTCACGAATCGCCACAGGCGGTATGGGTGAGGTCTGGAAGGCGAGTGACAGCGTCATCGGTCGCACAGTCGCGATCAAGATTCTAAAAGACGAGTACATGGGTGATCCAGGCTTCCTGGAACGCTTCCGCGCTGAGGCGCGGCACGCTGCGCTCGTCAACCATGAGGGCATCGCGAACGTCTTTGACTACGGTGAAGAGCAGGGCTCTGCCTACATCGTGATGGAGCTGGTGCCGGGTGAGCCCTTGTCGTCGATCATCGAACGTGAGGGAAAGCTGCCCGCTAACCGGGTGCTCGGTATCATTGCGCAGACTGCTACCGCGCTGCAGGCTGCGCACGATGCCGGTCTCGTGCACCGCGATGTGAAACCGGGCAACCTGCTGATCACGCCCGAAGGTCGCGTGAAGATAACAGATTTCGGGATCGCCCGCATCGCCGATCAGGTGCCGCTCACCGCTACCGGGCAGGTGATGGGAACCGTCCAGTATCTCGCACCTGAGCAGGCTTCAGGGCAAATCGCGACCGCCGCCACCGACATTTACTCACTCGGTATCGTCGCATACGAGTGCCTCGCTGGCCGCCGTCCCTTCACCGGCGAAAGTCAGGTTGCGATCGCAATGGCGCAGATAAACGACACACCGCCTGATTTACCTGCTGAGGTGCCGGTTGCCGTGCGCAACTTGGTTTACAGCTGCCTAGCAAAAAAGGCTGCGGATCGGCCAGGAACCTGCGCAAAACTTGCCCGTGCGGCCACAGCTTTGCACCGTGGCGACGTTAATGCAGCGGCGGCGGTTGTGCCCCAGGTGCTTGGCGCTGCCGCAGCAGACACAGCTAACGATGCAGCAACCACTGTAATGCCGGCACAAACCTCCGCGCAGACGCAACTGCTGCAGCCACCGGCTGGGAACGATGCGACGACTGTCGCGCTCCCTCGCACGAGCGCCGCAGCTGGCGCACCCCTCGGGGCGGCTGCCGGAATGACGAGCGCGGCTCCTGCCGCAGCGAGCGTAAACGGCGCCGCTAACCAAGCTGAGCCGCAAGAAAAAAAGAAAAGCCCGTGGCGCTGGCCGCTTATTGCTCTGCTAGTGTTCCTCCTGCTTATTGGTGGCGGCACACTGTGGGCGGTGACAAACGCGAATCAGAATAGCAAGCCTGAGCCGGCCCCAACCGCCCCGAAGAAACCGGAAAAGAAGACCGAAGAAGAGAAAGACAGTGCTGCTATTACCGGCGCTGATTATGTCGGTCAAACCTGTGAGGCAGCGCTTGCAGCGTTACAGGCTAAAGGTTTCACCAACATTGTTTGTGAGGAGGGCAGCCCAGTCGTTGATGCGGAGGCGGGCACTGTGCTCAGCGTCAGCCCAACCGGTCAGGATGTGCCGCTAACTCAGGCAATCACCCTCACCGTTGGCGCACGCTACGCCGACACACCAAGCCCGTCCGGTGTGGCAACCGTCACCTCGGGCACTACCGTGCGTGTTGGTGACACCTACACGGTCAGCTGGCCCGACCAGCGGGCACTCTGCCAGACCGGTCTCAGCCTGACCGGTTACCGCATCCTCGTTGAGGGTAATTCAAGCGTTGTGAAAGAGCCGGGCGCCCAGGTCAGCGCAACTCTGCGCGCTGACAACACTCCTGGCACAACCCGCGTCGCTTTCGCCGCTGTGTGTGGGCGAGACGGTGTTTCTGAGCGCCAATCACCGTGGTCAGAGTTTGCAAACATCAACATCCAGGAAGCTGCGCCCGCGCCAACTCCTACACCAGCCCCAGCGCCTGACAACAATGGCGATAACGGGAACGGTGCTGGCAATGGCGGAACCGATAACTAAGTTAGACAATTAACGCCGATCCGCAAGAAAGTTTTAAGGGAAGTGAACGAGAAACCGCACACAACAGCAACCCGCACCCTTGCCGACCGGTATGAACTTGGTGAGTTTATCGGCCAGGGTGGCATGGCAACCGTGTACCGCGGGGTTGACACTAAACTCGGGCGCCAGGTTGCGGTGAAGATCATGAAAGCTGATCTCGCCGACGATGAAGAGTTCCGTGAGCGGTTTCATAGGGAGGCGCAGAACGCTGCCCGCATGACGCATCCGAGCATTGTGCGCGTGTATGACGCTGGCAACGATCTGATTCAAACGGCTGCCGGCGCCAAGCAGCTGCCGTTTATCGTCATGGAATATGTTGGCGGGCGCAATCTCAGACAGCACCTCGCTGAGGGTGGTGTGAGTGTTGAAGAGGCTTATCGCATCACTAATTCTGTGCTCACCGCACTAGAGTATTCACACCGCGCAGGTATTGTGCACCGTGATATTAAGCCTGCAAACATTATGGTCACCCCTGAGGGGCGGGTGAAGGTGATGGACTTCGGGATCGCGCGGGCGGTATCCGACACCTCAAGCTCACTGCAGCAAACAACGCAAATTCTTGGCACTGCCGCCTATTTCTCGCCTGAACAGGCAAAGGGTGAGACTGTCGACACACGCACCGACCTTTACGCTACCGGGATCATGCTCTACGAAATGCTTACCGGATCGGTGCCGTTTAAGGGCGAATCTGCCGTCGCGGTTGCCTATCAACACGTGAGTGAACGCCCGCGGCCACCGCGAGATCTGCGCCCTGAGCTGAGTGAGCCCTTAAATCGCGTAGTTTTGCACTCGCTAATTAAGGATAAGAATCGCCGCTTCCAGTCGGCGAATGAATTTCGAACTGCGCTGCAGGCGGCGATGCGCGGCGAGATGCCCCAGCTTGGCAACGATGATGTCGAAACTATGGCGCTCGGGCCAAGCAGCGCAACCACGCAGGCGGTTACTGAGCGACAGATTGCCCGGCAGGGAGCGCGGCATGTGGAGACTCGCCCACCACGCACTTGGATTTGGTTGCTCGGCTGTGCGCTTGTGACGGTTGTTGCAGCGGTTGCGCTGTGGCTGATTTTCCTGTCTCCGAAAGAAATTTTTGCTTCAAACACTCGTGTTGTGCCCGATGTTGTTAACGTGGAGCGCGAACTCGCAATAAAAGAGATTGAAGATTTAAACCTTGTTGTTGTAACCGCTGATGAGCCGAGTGACACGGTAGCTGTCGGTAAAGTCACCCGCACCGATCCGGTAAGCGGCACGGAGGTGACTAAGGGTGATGCGATAACTGTTTATGTTTCGAGCGGCCCTGACGGACACAATATTCCGAGTATCGAGGGGCAGCAAATTGAAGATGCCACAGCGCAGCTTGAAGAGCTGGGTTTTGTTGTTGGCACGGTAACCGAGCGTGACGATCCAAGCTCACCGAAGGGTTTGGTGCTGGAGGTGACTCCGGCTGTTGGTACTTTTATAAAAACCGGTGGCTCGGTAGCGCTTACTGTTTCCAGCGGCGCGGTTGATGTGCCCGATGTGAAGGGGCAGTCTCTCGCCGCTGCGCGTGCAATTTTGAACAATATGGGTTTGACTGTAGTGCCGAAGCCTTTGGAGTGTGCGGTCACCTCAGAAGACAGCCTGTCTGTTGTTGAGCAGTCGATTGTTGGTAAGGCGCCACAGCGCAGCTCAGTCGAGATTGGTTACTGTGTTGGCACCGCGCCAGCACCCGCAGACGGTGACGCAGACAGCGGTAATAACTAGATCACCGCTGTTTAAGCACCTGGGCAGGTCTCTGTCTCGCTAGTTATCAACAGCTTATTAACAAGCTGGGGAGAATTACACCGGTGTAATTCGGCTGTTCGCGACTCTAAAGGTGACCCTAACGCCAGCGGGTGGTCATAAAGAAACCAGCCATTATCAGGCCAAAGCCCACCAGAATGTTCCACTGCCCGAGCTGTGGCACAGGCAGCGCCAGGGTAGCACTGGTGATGTAGTAGACAACGATCCAAAGCAGACCAAGAATCATCAAACCGAGCATAACCGGCTTGAACCAGACCGGATTTGGCAGTGGGTCACCGTTTCGTTCCGCCAGTTCGCGGGCGTTACGTCGGTCAACTGCCGCCTGCTCACGCTTCGAAAGTTGTTTTTCAGACATGCTTGTTATTTTACGGTAAACTCACGATTTTATGTTCCTGCCGTTGGCATACAATTGAATTTATGTCTCGTACGCGTGCAAAACTCTCCCCCTTCACCGTCATCGGTGAGCTACTTTTGCTCGGCGGTCTGGGAGTCTTTGGATTTCTGCTCTGGCAGCCGTGGTACACCGCAAACGTTGTGGCGGTAGCACAGAGCCACGTTGCAACAAACATATCTGCGCAGTGGGTTAATGCAGAACCACGCAAATTTGAGGGCGAGATTCCGGTGCCTGTGCCAAACAGTGACACCGGCGTCTTCGGCATTCTTTACGTTCCCGCGTTCGGAGACAACTGGGCAAATCAGCTCGTCACGAACCGCCCAATGAACCCTGTAATGGACGATAGCGCCTTCGGAATCGCACACTACCAAGACACCGCACTGCCGGGCCAAAAAGGTAATGTCGCTTTCGCTGCGCACCGTTCAGGCGGGCACATTACGCCCTTCCGTGATGTTGATTTCTTGCGTGTTGGCGATCCAATTTTTATTGAAACCGCCGACGGCTGGTTTACCTACCGCTTCCGTTCTGCGGAGTATGTGCTGCCGGACGGGGTCGGGGTGCTAAACCCAATGCCGCACATTCCCGATATTTATGCCGATCAGGATATTCTCACTTTCACGACCTGTAATCCAAAGTATTGGGGCGCCGACGAGCGGATGATTGCCTACTCGGTGTTTGAAAGCTTCACCCCCCGCGCTGACGGCCCGCCAGCCGAGTTGGCGCAGGTGAATTCAAATGTTGCAGAGTCTGCTAAATCTCACAGCAACGCCACAACTCATTTTGCAGCTAGAGGGGATCACTAAGTGTTTTCACTTATTTGGAGATTTTTTCCCGGCCCAGCCTGGGCGCGTGTGCTGGCGATGCTCCTGATTGCCGCGGTGCTTGTGTGGGCACTTGTGTTCTATATTTTCCCGGCGATCCAGGAACTAATTCCACCACCGCTCTCAGCGCTTGATGATCCGAACGTCCAACAGTAGCGGAGCAAATATGACTCGAATTCTAGTTATCGACAACTACGACAGTTTTGTCTACACACTGGTCGGCTACATCAATGAGTTGGGCGCCGAGACCGTAGTGCTCAGAAATGATGAGATCACAGCAGCAGAGCTTGCGGATCGCCTGCCCGAGTTTGACGGTATCTTACTGTCTCCAGGGCCGGGCAACCCGGCACAGGCCGGCGTTACTGTGCCAGCGGTGTCGATTGCTGCCGCGCAACAAAAACCACTGTTGGGGGTGTGCCTCGGGCATCAGGCGCTAGCTGAAGCATATGGCGCGACTGTGACGCACGCAGAAGAACTGATGCACGGTAAAACCAGTCGGGTGACACACACGGGTGATGATTTCTTTGCCGACGTGCCCGAAGTCTTCACTGCCACGAGATACCACTCACTCGCGGTGCTGAAATCAACGATGCCGGCAGAGCTTATGGAAACTGCAACGACTGAGAACGGCTTAATTATGGCGCTGCGCCACCGTGACCTGCCCCTTTTTGGGGTGCAGTATCACCCGGAGTCGGTGATGACTGAACACGGCTATCTGCAGTTGGGTAATTGGCTTGAGATAGTTGGTCTTAAGGGTGCTGCTGCACGGGCAAAAAAGCTGAGCCCGCTCATCACCAACTAATTAATCGCTGCTGCTCCCAGCATAAATACAGACGGACTCACGAAGTAGAAGAGCACATGCAGTGCCAGTAGCACGCCCGTAACGGTTAAGAATGCGAGAGGGGTTTTGCGGGCTTTGCCGCGCTCATGCAAAGCTGTGAGCAGCCACATCAGCGCGCCGCCGACGATTAGGCCTCCCAGATGTGCCTGCCATGAAATATTCAATCCCGGCAGAAAACCGATCGCGAAGTTAATAACGATCATCAGCACCAGGCCACCAGCGTTTACTCTGATCCGTTTCATCACAACCACGGTTGCCGCAAGCACACCAAAGAGTGCGCCCGACGCACCAACGGTTGCAGTTACTGCCGAGGCCGGGTCAAAAAGACTCCACAGCATCACGAAGGTGGATCCGCCAAGCCCCGAGAGCATAAAAAGCCACAGGAAGTTGCGGTGCCCGATCAATCGTTCAAGCTGGCGACCGAACAGCCACAGCGCGAGCATGTTGAAGGCGATGTGTGTGATGCCGCCAGTGGAGTGCGTGAATATCGAGGTGAGGGATCGCAGCGGCTCGAAATAATACGGTGACGAGGCAATGGGCACGTATGCCAGCAGGCCGGTTACCCCCGGGATTACCGACTGTGCCAGCCACACAAGCACACATATGCCGATTATGGAATATGTCACAAACGGGTTGTCTCGGTCAAAAAACTTCCGCGACCCAGAGCGTATGCTGCTCTGCAGCTGCGCACCGCGCGAAGGCTGTGCAGCTGCAGAGCAATCAGGGCAGAGCACACCAACCGGCCCCGGTATCTGACAGTCACCGCAGACGGTGCGCCCGCAACGCTGGCAGAGCGTAAATGATGTTACCTGGGGGTGTCGGTAGCAAACATCACTGGCGTCTGGGTTTGCAGCTTCACCGTACTGCGGCCGGCTGGTGTTCAAGCTCTAAGTCCTATCTGAGTTAATCTTTAGCCGGTTTGCCGCGCTAATTTAAAACCCAAGTAAAACGGATTTAGTATCCGATAGCCAAATAGTTAAGGCTTGTTAGTTAGAGAGCCTCAACAGTTACTGCGGTCATCACAACATCCTCAACAGGGCGATCCTGCGCACCGGTTGCAACAGACTCGATTGCGTCAACAACCGCCTGCGAAGCCTCGTCTGCGACCTCACCGAAGATGGTGTGCTTACCCGTCAGGTAACCGGGCTCACTTGTTGTAATAAAGAACTGCGAACCATTAGTGCCCGCTAAGCGTCCGGTCATGTCGGGGCGCTTACCGGCGTTGGCCATCGCAAGCTGATACTTCTTGTTAAAAACAAGCTCCGGGTGAATCTCATCATCGAAGGTGTAGCCTGGCCCGCCCATGCCGGTGCCGGTTGGGTCACCTCCCTGGATCATGAAGCCCTGAATGATGCGGTGGAAGATCACACCGTCGTAAAAACCCTTTTCAGCCAGATCGACAAAGTTCTTCACCGTCTTTGGTGCGTGATCACCAAAAAGGTTAACGGTGATGTCACCGTGATTGGTTGAAATAGTTGCTTTATGAGTTGCATTAGTCATAGTTACATAGTGTAAACAAACAGTGTCTGACTTATCTCAGTAAACAGCCACTAGCGAACAAAATTAATCGCAAACCCAAGCAGCGTTCTGTCGGTTTTATTCTGTTGCACCGCTCAGAAAGTGCTGATAGCTAGAGACTTTCCTACAAATTAGAGGATTTGCTCAGACTCACCTTGTACCATGTATTAACGAGAAATAACAACCCCTTTTGGAGGACAACATGTCACTCTCACGCAAACGTCGTCGTGAACTTAAAAAGCTTAACAAGCTCGCTAACGGTCTGCTGCAGGAGCAGCGCGAGGTGCTCGGTCACGCGGGTGTTGTGCTGGCAGAGGCTGGTCACCAAGCTCGCAAACTCGGTAATGAGCACCTTCTCCCACGCGTTGAGGGCGCCTACAATTCAGTTCGCCCAGCGGTTGAAACAGGTGTAGGCGCTGTGCGTTCAGTGTGGAATCGTTTCACCAAGGCTGCTACTCCGGTTGCTGCGAGCGCGCTGAGCAAAACTGTTAATGCGCTTGAGCAGGCTGAGCAGAAAGAGCTCGCTGATCGCCTTGCGCGTCTCGGTGTGAAGAGCGGTTTGATCAAGCGCAAGCGCCGTGTTGTGGGCGGCATCTTTGCTGCGGTTGCTGGCGCTGCTGCGGTTGCTGCAGTTGGTTACACCCTCTTCCAGGCTTTCCGCGATGATGAAGAGGTTTGGGTCGCGCCAGAGAGCGACGAAGCCTCTAACTAATAGCTTTCACAACAACCGCCGTGTTACCAGCGTTTTGGTAGCTCGGCGGTTTTGTTATGCTGTTTTACCCTAGGCGCGCCCAGTATTGCGATTCTGCCCCGGTAGCGCTGTGCGCCCCTGCCCGGTGCGGGGTCGTGGTCTGCGCCGCATTTTGCGCCCCTGCCCGCGGCCAATAATGCCCGCCATGCGCAAGCCTGTGTCGACAAGTGAGAGGGTGCGCATCTTGCCAAGATCCTCAAGCTTCACCCAGCGTGCTTCGTCGCTGGATCCTCCCACCTCGTTGACCAACGGCGCTTCAGCAACTCGCGCACGATACACAATGCGGATCGTGTGCAGTTTCGGGTCTACACCAACGGGTGTGTCTTCGCGGTTCATAACTCGCGAGTCAACGCCGAGCAGTTTGCCCACACGCGCTTCAAGCCCGGTCTCTTCAAACACCTCTCGCACTACTGTGTCGCGTGGATCCTCGCCCGGCTCTATGCCGCCGCCGGGTAGGGTCCAACCGTGCAGCTGACCGCGCCTCCAGTGTGTGAGCAGCACCTCCCCACGCCGTTCTATCACAGCGTAAGCAGCCACTCGCGTATCCATATATACGACTCTACCGGAGTTAAATGCGCGTCGTCAGGGATGAGATAATACGGCGGATCCTCAATAGGGTTGCAGGGCGCCACGCAAGATTGCCACCCAAACTAGCTTGGCACGGGGTTTCAGTGAGAAAATACCAGTGACAGCAACTGTCGCGAAACAGTGAGGTGCCGTGGCAACAGCAGCGCGGGCGCGACAACAACAAAAGGAGAGACCTGATGGGCAACTATGTTTCTAAAAACCCTGCCACCGGAGAGGTTGTCGCTGAGTTTCCTGAGCATTCAGATGCTGAAATTAACGAGGCAATTGAGAAAGCAGATGGAGCGTATCGCAGCTGGAAGTTTGCGTCACTGTCGGATCGCGCGGCGTTGCTGCAACAGGTTTCTAAGGTTTTCCGCGATAGAGCGCAGGAATTGGCTGAGGTTATAACCACTGAGATGGGCAAACCTATCACTCAGGCACTGGGTGAGGTAGAGATTGTGGCTCGTATTTTTGAATACTATGCGGTGAACCTCGAAAAGTTTCTCGCAGATGAGCTGATCGAGACTGCGCTTGCGGGCAAAGCGTTTATTCGCGCTGAGGCGATCGGGGTGCTGCTCGGCATTATGCCGTGGAACTTCCCCTACTATCAAATAGCGCGGTTTGCGGCGCCGAACATTGGTTTGGGTAACACTATTCTGATCAAACACGCCCGCAACTGTCCGCGCACCGCGCTTGCGTTCGAGTCGGTAATGCGGGAAGCTGGTGCCCCCGAGGGTGTTTACACCAATATTTTTGCGAGCAATGAGCAGGTTGCCCAGATGCTTGCGCATGATGCGGTGCGAGCGGTGTCACTCACCGGGTCAGAGCGGGCCGGTGCTGCGGTTGCCGAGGCGGCCGGTCGCAATTTGAAGAAGTGCGTGCTAGAGCTGGGCGGCTCTGATCCGTTCATTGTCTGTGCGTCTGCAGATCCGCAACAGGCGGCCGCAGCCGCCGCAGAGGGCCGGCTGCGCAACGCCGGGCAGGTGTGCACCTCATCAAAGCGTTTCTTTGCGCACGCTGATATTTATGATGAGTTTGTGCGCGAGCTAAAACAGGAGTTTAGTGAGTGGGTGCCGAGCGATCCGCTCTCTCCAAATACCAAGATTGGCTCGCTGTCAAGCGCCACAGCACTCGCAGACGTCGATGAGCTTGTGCAGGATGCTGTTTCTAAGGGCGCCACAGTTCTGGTTGCCGGTGGGCACTGCGATGTGCCGGAGTTTCTTGATGGTAGCTTCTATCAGCCGATAGTGCTCACCGATGTCACCGAAGACATGCGAATTTTCCGAGAAGAGGTTTTCGGCCCGGTTGCTGTGCTGCACCGCTTTGAAACAGATGAAGAGGCAATCGCTGCGGCAAATGACAGCCCCTACGGGCTTGCGGCAGCCGTGTTCACTAATGATGATGCGCAGTGGAGCAAATTCAATCACCGGCTAGAGGTTGGCATGGTGTGGCGCAACGCAACCAGCAAGTCTGCGCCGGAGCTGCCCTTTGGTGGTGTTAAAAATTCTGGTTTCGGGCGTGAACTTTCAAGACTCGGCCTTGATGAGTTTGCTAATAAAAAACTGATAGCAGAGCCTTAATAAGCGAACTGCGCGCCGCTATGCGCGTTCGGTGGCGGGTGGTGAGCTAACTAGTCACCGCCCGCCACACTGTTTAGTTCGTCTCTCGGGGCAGACCCCAGCACTCCTTGGCAATTTGTGCGCCCACTCCGCATCGCATAAGAATCGCGAGCTCTTTAGCAGCGCGTTCGATCCGCTCTGTTAATTCTGCCCCAGCCCAGTCTTCGGGGGCCGCGTAAATCGATGTCGGGATGATGAGTGCTCGCATGAAAGCAAACAGGGGTCGCAGATGATCGTCAGCGACCATAACGTGTCGACTTGATCCGCCTGTTGCGGTAAGCAGCACTGGTTTAGCGACGAGCAAATCAGTGCTGAGCAGGTCTATGAAGCTTTTAAACAGCCCACTGGGCGCGGCTTTATAGACAGGAGTTCCTATTATTAGGCCGTCAGCCTGCGCAATCAAGCTGATGGTCTCTTGCAGTGCGTCCGTCACCGTTCCGCCGACAATGCTTTGCATAATGTCACCTGCGAGCGGCGCAAGCTCTACCGCGGTCAATGTCACCTCGTGCCCGGCTTTGTCGAGTGTTTCAACAACCTTGAGCGCCGCCTGATCTGTCAGAGTTTTAGTGGTCGAGGGGTTGCTCGTCCCGGCACTAATAGTGAGCAATTGAAGCGGCGTTGTTGCGTTAGACATGACGCTGATCTCCTAGTGTCTGATGTTTTGTCCGTTATAAACCTTAAACCCTGCGTGCTGGCAGTAATTTTTCAAGCGCTGACAGCACTTCAGCCCTGTTCACCACCGACCGAGCTGATCCGCCGCGGCACCGTGAACCATGCGATTATTGCTGAGCAGACGCACAGCGCAGCGGCTACCAACAGAGTCATCTGCACCGCTTGCACATATGCGGTGTTTACCGCTGTAAAGATAGTTTGATCGTCGAAAAAACTAACAGCACCAGCAAGGGACTCTGAAATTGTTTCACGTGAAACACTGTCGACTCCTGCCGGTAGCTGCAGACGCTGGTTGTAGACACTGTTTATCACCGATCCCATAACCGCGATACCAAAAGCTGCCCCCAGCTCAAAACCGGTTTCAGATATGGCTGAGGCGGCCCCGGCGCGCTCTGGTGGCACCGCGCTAAGAATAACGTCGTTTGTAAGACTCATCGCTGTCGCAGCACCAAACCCGAGCAGCCCCAGCGCAACAGCTGTTGGCCAATAGGGCTCAAGTGTCACTGTATAAGCCAGCAGCGCAAAGGCTCCCGCGGTTAGAAGCATGCCTCCGGCAATCGATCCGCGATAGGCGAATCGAGCAATAAAAAAGCCCACAAGAGCCGGTAGCACTAGCTGCGCAACCGCGATCGGGAGCTCTGCAAAACCTGCGGTGAGTGGGGAGTATCCACGCAGAAACTGCAGATATTGCGAGAAGAAATAATTGAGCCCGATGATTCCAAAAATTGCAACCATGTTTATGAGGTTTGCACCCGTGAATGCGCGAATGCGAAACAGGTATACGTCCATCATCGGTTGGTGCTGCCGCAGCTGGCGACGCACAAAGACAGTTCCACCGATAACGCTGATCATGAGGGTTGTTAGCGTGATCCAGTCAAAAGCGTTGTGCGCAAAATGTTTAATTGCATACACGAAGCTGACCATTGTCACCAGTGACAGCAGCGAAGAAAGCACATCGAACGAGCCAGGGTTTGGGTTTTTTGATTCCGGGAGCAGCAGTGCGCCTAAGATGATCAAGATCACCATAACGGGCACGTTAATAAGAAACACCGCCCCCCAATGGAAGTGTTCGAGAATAAACCCGCCGAGCACAGGGCCGAGCACTCCGCCGACGCCGAAAGCACTCGCCCAGATCGCGATGGCGCGGGTGCGCTCCCTATCATCTATAAAAATGTTGCGGATCAGAGCCAGCGTTGACGGCATTAGATTGGCGCCAGCGGCTCCCATGAGTGCGCGCGCACAGATCAGCATTTCTGGCGTGGTTGCATATGCCGCAAGAATGGAGCTGAGCCCAAATGCTGCAGAACCGATGAGGAGCAGTTTTTTTCGCCCGATCCGGTCTGCTAAATTTCCCATCGTCACAAGCAGACCGGCTATCACCAGCGTGTAGCTATCGCTGATCCAGAGTAGTTGGTTGGCGCTGGGCTGCAGATCTTGCGAGAGAGCGGGAACAGCGATAAACAAAACTGTGTTATCGATAGAGACGAGCAGGCAGGCAAGCACGAGAATTGCGAGTGCCCACCATCGTTTTGCTGCTGGTTCGACCGTTTGCACTGTTTTGTTGCTGTTCATGACACACTCCACAATATCAATAGCACAGCTGCAGACTGGTTTTCTATTCTGACTGTGAAAAGACCCGCCCAACAGTTGTTGAGCGGGTCTTAATCACTGTGTCAGATTTTATGCCTAGGCATCCTTCCGACGTCTAGCAGCTGCAACCAAAGTGGCTCCCGCAAGCAGCGCGAGGGCACCACCAGACAGCAACGCAGGTGCTGTCTCGTTACCTGTCATTGCAAGCTTAGGCTTGTTAGGAGTTACCTTAACAGGTGGTTGCGGCTGTTCCGGAACTGGCGGCTGCTCAGGCTCAGTCGGCACAGGTGGCTCCTGTTCATCCGGCACCGGTGGCTGTGGTTCTGCGTTGTTGACGACATCACCCAAATCAACAGTCACACCATCCCGCTCAACCTTCACAGCAAGCGGCTCCTGATCCAACACATAACCCTCTGGCGCCTTAGTCTCAACAACACTATAAGCGCCATACG
>NZ_JAAIKA010000003.1 GCF_011752015.1 Canibacter zhoujuaniae | reverse complement strand
GCGTTGTTGACGACATCACCCAAATCAACAGTCACACCATCCCGCTCAACCTTCACAGCAAGCGGCTCCTGATCCAACACATAACCCTCTGGCGCCTTAGTCTCAACAACACTATAAGCGCCATACGAAACACCATCAAACTGCACTACACCAGCATCATCCGAGGTCGCCGTAGCAACAACCGCGTCATCCTTACGCAGCTCAAACTCAGCACCAGCAAGCACACCACCAGCACCATCAACCTTACGCAGCTTCACAGCACCAGACACAATCTTGTTATCAACAGTCACCGTGCGATCAGCAACAGCCTCACCATTCACAGTAACCGCATCAGAAGCAACAGTCACAGTAACCGGAGCAGCCTTCACAAGATTATCCGGCGCCTCAGTCTCAGTCAGCGTGTAAACACCAAACGGCACACTATCCCACTGCAAACCACCAGTCGAATCAGTAGCCCCAGTAAACGGTTCAGGCAACCGCTCAGGCGCAGGCACACCAGCAAGAGCTTCCTTCCAAGCAAGCTCAAACTTAACACCCGGCCCCGGATCAACACCCGCAACAGTCTTCAACACCTTCACAACACCAACCGTCGGTTCGGCGTTGTTGACGACATCACCCAAATCAACAGTCACACCATCCCGCTCAACCTTCACAGCAAGCGGCTCCTGATCCAACACATAACCCTCTGGCGCCTTAGTCTCAACAACACTATAAGCGCCATACGAAACACCATCAAACTGCACTACACCAGCATCATCCGAGGTCGCCGTAGCAACAACCGCGTCATCCTTACGCAGCTCAAACTCAGCACCAGCAAGCACACCACCAGCACCATCAACCTTACGCAGCTTCACAGCACCAGACACAATCTTGTTATCAACAGTCACCGTGCGATCAGCAACAGCCTCACCATTCACAGTAACCGCATCAGAAGCAACAGTCACAGTAACCGGAGCAGCCTTCACAAGATTATCCGGCGCCTCAGTCTCAGTCAGCGTGTAAACACCAAACGGCACACTATCCCACTGCAAACCACCAGTCGAATCAGTAGCCCCAGTAAACGGTTCAGGCAACCGCTCAGGCGCAGGCACACCAGCAAGAGCTTCCTTCCAAGCAAGCTCAAACTTAACACCCGGCCCCGGATCAACACCCGCAACAGTCTTCAACACCTTCACAACACCAACAGTCGGGGTGAGGCCGGCATTACGAATATCGTGACGGTGGTTAGGGGTTAGAGTGAACTTCTCAGTTGCACCAGAGTTGCCACGCACATCTTTCACATGGTTGGCAATATTGGCAGCACCATCACCAAGACTGGTGAACCTCTCACGCTCGTTCTTTGTGAATTTCACAAGGTAGTCACCACGGGCATAGACATCGAAGCTGTATTCGCCGTTGTCTCCGCTCTGCACCGCTGGAATCGGAGCACCATCCGGATGCTTAGCGGGAGTGCCGTCAGCATTTACCAGTTCGACCGTGTATCCCGGCAGCAGAGGCTCATCAGCGTCACGATTACCGTTTTGGTTAAGGTCGTGGAACACAATGCCGCTAACACTGTAGTCAACCACTTCAGAGCGCACCGAGTTGCCCTGCAGGTAGTTCACGCCGTCACGCGACATTGCCACAGTATTAACAGCCTTCACACCGCTATCAAGCGCCCGAGTTTCGGCAGTAAACGGTATTTTAGCCTGCGCCACGATGGACACATCAGTAGTCGCAGGAATAGCCGCACCCTGTTTCAGGTCGGCACGAATGCTCTTCACCTGTGCCCACGCAGCGGGGGTATCACCAAAGGCAGCGACAAACTCATCTTTGGTGTACCAGCGCGAATCTCGCACTGAAGCAAGAATATCCCCGCTCTTGGCCTGCTCAGTTACTGAATACATGAAAGTAAACAGATCGTTTGCCGAACGGTCAACACCCCGCTGCACGGTATTGTTCTGTTCCACATCCTCTAGCGCACTAACAAGCGGTGTGACATATGCAGAGTGGGTAACAGTTTCTACCGTGCCATCGGCGTTCACCTTCTGCCAGGTGCGAGGTGAATAGACGCGTTCATTGGGGCTGTCGGCTGTATAACCGTCAACAATTGAATAATCCTCAAGTGAGGGCACAACATCAATCAAATGCAGACTAGAGACAGGAAGCCTGTCACCATTGGATACTTCGAGACGATAGAACAGGTCACCGCCTAGGTCTTGCACGGGCGCGTCAAAACTCCAGTTTTTGCCGTCCACAGAAACATACTTCTTTGCAAGCACTTCAAGCGGTGGCACAAAATTCACATAACGCGTGTTGTGCAGGAAGAATTCCTCTCGATCACCGTCTCCGTCAAGATCAAGTTCGTCACGATAGCCACCCGCGCCATTAACATCAGACGCCCGAGGGCTGCCGTAATCGGTGTTATTCTGCCAGGTCCAGAAGAAATCAATCTCGTTTCTGCCCTGTTTTGCATACAGTGTGGTGTCAAGCACCAGCTCAACTTTTGCAACTTCTCGATTTCCCTGCGGTTTTAACTCTTCCGGGAACTCATAGATCAAACCGGTGCGACCCGTGTTCAAATAGTTAGGCACAACTTTCGGTTCAATATAACTGTCTCCAGTTCTATGTGGATAATGAGACCACCCGTTATATTGCGTATATATCGTGTTAACGTACTCAACACCCGGCGGCAGCAGCACAACACCCTCTAACCCAGTAAAAGTTTCCTGACCAGTGAAACTAGTACTGTTAAACGGCTGGTATGAAAAATTAAACTTCTTCATGCGGCCACAGTTATCTGGAGTAAGTTGCCTTCCTGCGGGCACCTCAGCCTCACAGTTTATATAGGGCACTAGATCATAGTTGCTGTTCGCAACCATCCGAACCCGCGGATCAGAGGACGACACCCTAACCTCGTTCTGGTTACTATCCGTCCTAGTCTCAACCGGAAAGTTAGTTATTGCCTTCCCGTCAGTGTAGGTTACACTGCCATCGGTATTAACGTTCTCAATCAATTCGTACTGCACACGCTGGAAAGTGAAATCTGCGTGATTATCATACTGTTCTGCGGTGTAGTCACCCTTTGCCCAACGCGCCCACTCCTCCTCATCTGGAAGGGCACTAAGCTCCAATAGCGCGCTGAAGTTATCAAGCTGCAGCGGGCCATTTTTAAACCGCAGTTTTAACTCGTTAAACGTCCGTTCGTTGTCGTTAATTGTGACCGGCTCACTCAATGAGGTGATCTCAGCAATTTCGGTTTCGGTGCCATCAACGCCGACCCCTACGAGATAGGGGCGCGCAGTCAAAACTCTTGCCTCTGCCTCATCTCTTGTTAAATAGGTTCTTTGTGCGTTAATCGAACCGACTCTTAAGCGTGCTTCGTTAAAGTAGAGTCGCGGGTCAAGATTGTAGTCTCGAATTTCACTCAGCTCGGTAATCTGACCACCACGAGCCGGTGAGGTGTGCTCGAAGCTTGCGCCATTATTCTGATCTCTTACACCGACCTCCCAAGTAAAGCCTTTTCCAGAACGGTCAAACCTCTGATTAAGGCCTGCATCACGGTAGAAAAACTTACCGTTACTATAAACATAATTGTTAGACGGAACGTTTTTTGAAGTGTAGATAGTTTGGCTAGAGTGGAAAAAAACACGTCGCTCGGTTATGCGATACGCATGATCCCACTTCACCTCAGGCAGCACTTTTTCACTGGGTAGACCCTGATCGATAGTAGTAACTGCTCGGTTTCGGTAAATTACCGCATTAGAGTAGTCACTTCGCACCGGCTGACCGTCAGTTGACACAGGCAGACCGGTATAGGTCAGCCGTATGTAATCACAGATCTCGCTCCTATCTCCTGAGAGTTGAACAGTTTTTGAGGCTGACTTACCGTCTTCGGCGAGCACCCAATCACGGTTCGTAGAATGAGCCGTGTCAAGAGTTGCACCCTCAGGGAAGTAGTCCACTATGGTTGCGGTTGTGCCGCGATAGACCCCGACTCCCCTATCTTCACCGGGCAGAGGCACATTAGTCACACACAATCTGTACCGTACCGTATTACCATACATAGAGAGATAGGCTTCACCAAAATCTCCTGGCACCTTTGTGACATTCTCTAGTGTCTTTTCAGCAGACCATTCATCATTGTGAGTAATTGTGGGACTAAATATATGGATACCGCCCTCACCGCGGACCGTTTGCCCTGCACTGTCTGGTAACCAGCTATAGGCCTGCCCTTCTTTACGTGAGGTGTATTCAGAACTCGCGCGCCCCGTAAAGGTAATCGACTGCTCCCGCAAAACCTCACCCGCAGCATCACGCACAAAAGCATTCACCGTCGCAGTGGTGCCATCTGGGGTAACAAAATTCTTGAACTGAAACGGGAAAGGATACTCATAAGAGTTAGACCCCTCAAGCGCCTTAAAAGTGTATTCTATCCACCACTTCTCAGCGTCTTCACCACGCTCTGTTTTCTCTGCGAAAGCAGAGCTTGGAAAAGCCGGATCCGCAATATATTTATCGTCAGTGTTGGGGCTAGCCGGATCTACCGGATTGCCCTTCAACACCTCAACGCGCACAACCGCATGCGGGATGGGATCAAGATTGCTCGTCTCAAGACGCACACTCGCCGGGATACTCTCACCCGAAGGATATTCCAACCTCGGCTGCAAACCATCCTGAATAACACTGTCAGAGGTGCCTAACCGCATCACCAGGTCTTGTGCCCCCATTGCCTGCGCTGCGGGGATAGCAGCAGGACCAACAACACCAGCAGCAACCAGCACCAACCCTAAAACAGCTACCAGTAGCCGCTTTAAGACAGCAGAAAATCGTGTCTTGGAAACTTCAGTAGACATAGGGGTACCTTCATCTGAGGGACAAATACTCCAAGTATACCCCCCCCCGGTAATCATGAAAAGGAACTTACAGCGCAGTTTTAACTAGGGTTCGCTAAGTAACGCTTTACACATTAGGCCCTTTAGGGGAATCTGCGTCACTCTTAAATATTTTTCTAGCCATAAGAGTGACAAAAAAGCCCCCTACAATTGCACCCAAAATTGATACTGGATCAAAGAAAGCTCCGCTTCTAGCAAATGAGATGATCACCCAAAATGCGAGCACAATAGTGGCGAAAAAACCTAGCGTAAATACAGTATTCGCACGCATAACTTGACATTACATGAAAAATGCATCTTCTGTCTTAGGGTGAAGAAACGAAAAACCCCGTGATCTCAAGAGAATCACGGGGTGATTGTGGACCCTGGGAGAATCGAACTCCCGACATCTTGCTTGCAAAGCAAGCGCTCTACCAACTGAGCTAAGGGCCCGCTGTCAGTGACAACTCGAATACTCTAACACGAGTTGAAAAGCGCACGCAAGCTAGTCTATCTCGCTCGGCGTGTCGCCCGACTAGACGGCAAAGTAAATTTTCCGGATGCGCTCGGTGACCGTCCACTTTGTGCGCGTGCCTGCAACAAGTCGCACAACATCACCGGCGGCAACCGTAAGCACACGGCCAGTTTCCGCCGGGTGCCCGGGCACCTCTAGCAGCTCAATAGTTGCGGCACCAGAGATGACAACAAAAATCTCATCGATTTCAGTGTCTGTCACTTCGCCGGCAGAAAGCTCCCAAATGCCAACCTCAGTTGTTGCGCCAGCTCTCGCACCGATAGTGCCCAACTCCAAAACACCCTGGCGAGGGGACCCGCTAACCACGCTGGCCACCTCCACATCGTGCAGCTCAACACTTTCCGTCAGCGCATTAACAACCCCGTTTACGCCCTCGGGCATCGCGATGCTCATGAATCAAACCCCATCCCCACAGCATCCATGGTTTTTAAAAATAGGTTGCGCTTCCCGTCGTTGCGATCCGCCCGATCAAAAGACCAGCGGAACATGTTTACTCCGACAGCGGCGAACGGTTCCGGTGGGAACGGCAGCGGCACCTCCTTCACCATATTCAGTTCGGTGCGCTCAGTCTTGCGCCCGGCAAAACGGTCGACAATCACATCTGCGGCAAAGTGCGTGGCGCCGACACCAAGACCGGTGAAACCCGCAACATACTGAATGCGCCCACCAAAGGCCTCACCAAAGAAGGCACAGAAGCGGGTGCTTGAATCAATCACACCCGCCCACCGGTGTGTGAAGCGCAGACCCGCAAGCTGCGGGAAAGTTGTAAAGAAGTGCGACGCCAGTTTGTTAAAGGTCTCAGCACGATCCTCATACTTACGGCGGATCTTACCGCCCGCATGATAGACCGCATCATAGCCGCCCCACAGAATTCTGTTCTCTTTAGTGAGGCGAGAATAGTGGAACTGGTTTGCCAGATCGCTCAGGCCCTCACGACCCTCCCACCCGATAGCGGCAAGCTGCTCATCAGTCAGCGGCTCTGTCATCAACACATAGTCATAAACCGGAATAGTGTGAAAGCGATAGCGCTTTAACAGCGCAGGGAACACGTTCGTGCACAGCGCCATACGGTCTGCGGCAACGCTCGCACCCTGCAGCTGCAGGCGGATCGGCGCATCCCCAGATTTTGCGGTTACAAGATCTAAAACACGAGAGTTTTCATAGATCTCAACACCTATTTTCGCGGCGTGACGTGCCAGCCCGTAAGCAAGTTTTGCGGGATGCACAATAGCGTTTTCGCGTGCAGAATACATGCCGCCAAGGAAGGTCGGCGAGTTGATTCTGCTGCGCACCCCCTCAGTATCTAACAACACAGTATCGGTGGCTGCAGCATCCTCAGGATCTTCGCCCTCAAGGTATGCGAGCTGATACTCTTCGTTTGCCACCTCAAGCGCGCCGGTGCGTTCCCAATCGGCATCGATATCGTTCTCGATCAGGAACTTTTCGATCGCATCAAGATTTTCAACGCCCAGCCGGTGCAACTGCGCAAGCTCATCCGGCCAGCGCGCCTCAGCGTTAGGCTCACCGTGCGTGATGCTCGCTTCGCAAAAACCACCGTTGCGCCCGGAGGCCGCCCACCCGATACGCTTTGCTTCAAGCAGCACAACTTTCGCATCAGGATGCTCTGTCTTTAGTTTGATAGCCGTCCAAAGCCCGGCATAGCCGCCGCCCACAACCGCGAAATCTGCGAGAATATCCTCATCGAGTTGGGCGTAGTGCGGCGCGTTCGGCTGCGCATCTTCCAGCCAAAAGCAAGAGAGTTTTGAATTCTCTAGCGAGGCTTCGATAACGCTCTTATCCGGCTTATTAGCTTCAAAAACAGTCTGCTTCACGCCTCTAGCTTATCGCCATAAAAATAAAAACCCGCGATCTCTCGCGGGTTTAATGGTGGGCCTACCTGGACTTGAACCAGGGACCTCTTCATTATCAGTGAAGCGCTCTAACCGCCTGAGCTATAGGCCCGTAACCAAGGATTTACTTTACACGAACAATAGCAGATTGCGCAAACTGCAAACGGAGAGTCTCGGAGTGTTGCGCCGCGACCCAAGTCTTAAGCACGGGGCGATCTTGCGGATCAGGAACGGTTACCCTGATCCGCAAGCAAATTAATTGCTGGTAAAGCCCAACTGGAACCCGCCGAGCGCGCGCACCAGTGAGTTGTAAATAACCGCTGCAAGCCCACCAAGCGCGGTGCCAACTACAGTGTTCAAAAGACCGCAGATAAGCGCAAAACCCATCACCTGCGGCAGCCCTAAGATATTCGCAATATCAAACTGTGTGCCGGCCGCATCTGATAGCAGACCAGAGATGCGATCGAATACACCGGTCTGCAACAGAACGAGATAAATAAGCGCAGTTGCAACAACAGCCGCCACAGCCAAACACAGTGAAATCACAAAAGAATATTTCACCGCCGACCAGAAATCAACATAAGCAAGCTTAAGTCGAACCTGTTTTGCTGGAGCACGGCGGCGTGCCTTGGTAGCAAGCTGTTCAGCTACTTCTTCATTCATTTAATTTCCCAGTTCTTAAACGGTTTCTTCGGTTTCTACGGCTGCTGTGTCTGCATCAGCCACATCATCTAAGCCGCGCTCAGGGTTGCGGGCGATACCTATAATCTTGTCACCTTCAGGGAAGCGCGCGAAAACGACACCCATTGTGTTGCGGCCCTTTGCAGGCACTTCATTTACATTAGAGCGTACTACTTTACCGCTCTGCAGCACGACAAGCACCTCATCAGTCGCATCAACAATGCAGCCGCCCACAAGATCACCGCGTGCCTCATCAAGCTTGGCAACCTTGATACCAAAGCCGCCACGCTGCTGCACTCGATACTCATCAACCGCGGTGCGCTTGGCATAGCCGCCCTCTGTGACAACAAACACATAACCGTCATCCGCCACTGTTGCCGCGCTCAGCAGCTCATCACCGGCACGGAATTTCATGCCCCGCACACCGCTGGTTGAGCGACCCATCGGGCGCAGGGCGTCATCGTTTGCGTTAAAACGCACGCTCATACCCTGCTTTGAGATCAACAGCACATCATCGGTGTTTGCAGCAACCAGAGCCTGCACTAGCTCGTCACCATCGCGCAGCTTAATGGCGATAATTCCGCCGGTGCGGTTGGTGTCATACTCTGGCAGCGCGGTTTTCTTCACCAGACCGTCACGCGTAGCTAACAGCAGATACTTATCTGCGTGATATGCGTCAAGCTCAAGGATCTGCGTCACCTGCTCATCCGGTGCCAGCGCGAGCATATTTGCAAGGTGCTGACCCTTCGCATCGCGACCGCCCTCAGGCGCCTCCCACGCTTTCGCACGGTAAACCCGGCCCGTGTTGGTGAAGAACAGCAGCCATTGGTGGGTGGTGGTCACGAAGAAGTGTTCAACGATATCGTCTGAGCGCAGTGCCGCGCCCTTAACACCCTTACCGCCGCGGTGTTGCGAGCGATAGTTGTCGATCCGGGTGCGCTTAATGTAACCACCACGGGTAACGGTGACAACCATTTCCTCTTCTGGAATGAGGTCTTCCACCGACATGTCGCCGTCAAAACCGTGCATAATTTCGGTGCGGCGCTCATCACCATAGCGCTTCACAATATCGTCAAGCTCGGCAACAATAATCGCACGCTGCTTGGTCGGATCGGCGAGAATACCTTCGTATTCTTTAATCTGCGCCTCGAGCTTTGCCGCGAGATCCATAATTTTTTGGCGCTCCAGCGCAGCGAGACGGCGCAGCTGCAGCGCGAGAATTGCGTCAGCCTGGATTTCGTCAACACCGAGCAGCTGCATGAGCCCCGCCCGCGCCTCGTCAACCGTCGGTGAGCGGCGGATCAGCGCAATAACCTCATCAAGGGCATCTAGCGCTTTCAGGTAGCCACGTTGAATATGCGCCTCAGCCTCTGCTTTTTGCAGGCGGAACTTTGTGCGACGCACGATCACCTGCACCTGGTGGTGCGCCCAGTTCGTGATAAAACCGTCGAGTGAGAGAGTGCGCGGCACACCGTCAACAATCGCCAGCATGTTAGCGCTGAAGTTTTCCTGCAACTGTGTGTGCTTATAAAGATTATTCAGCACCACCTTTGCTACCGCGTCGCGCTTTAACACGATAACGAGGCGCTGCCCGGTGCGACCGGATGACTCATCGCGGATATCCGCAATGCCCTGAATGCGCCCCTCTTTTACGAGATCAGCGATTTTTACTGCGAGGTTATCGGGGTTTACCTGATACGGCAGTTCGGTTACCACCAGGCAGGTGCGACCCTGAATCTCTTCAATATTGACAACCGCCCGCATAGTAATTGAACCGCGGCCGGTGCGATACGCCTCACGAATCCCTTTAGTGCCCAGAATCTGTGCGCCGGTTGGAAAGTCTGGGCCCTTCACACGCTCGATCAGCGCTTCAATTAGTTCTTCTTTGCTCGCGTCTGGGTTTTCGAGGTGCCATTTTGCTGCCTCTGATATTTCACGGAGATTGTGCGGCGGAATATTTGTTGCCATTCCCACGGCGATACCGACCGAGCCGTTCACCAGAAGGTTTGGGAAGCGCGCGGTGAGCACGGTTGGCTCCTGTGTGCGGCCATCGTAGTTGTCCTGAAAATCGACAGTGTCTTCGTCGATGTCGCGCACCATCTCCATAGCGAGCGGCGCCATCTTAGTTTCGGTGTAACGGTGTGCTGCGGCGCCATCGTTACCGGGGGATCCGAAGTTACCCTGGCCGAGTGCGAGCGGGTAGCGCAGCGACCACGGCTGCACAAGACGCACAAGGGTGTCATAGACCGCACTGTCACCGTGCGGGTGGAACTGCCCCATCACGTCACCAATAACGCGCGTGCACTTTGAAAAAGCTTTGTCTGGGCGGTAGCCGCCGTCGTACATCGTGTAAATCACGCGGCGGTGCACCGGCTTGAGACCGTCCCTAACGTCAGGAAGCGCACGCCCCACGATCACGCTCATCGCGTAGTCGAGGTAGCTGCGCTGCATCTCGAGTTTTAGGTCGACCTGTTCAATATTGCCGTGATCGTGCTCACTGCCATTGGTTTCTGGCGTGTAGTTGTCACTCACGTTGCCACCCTCAGTTTCATTATTAGATGTCAAGGAAACGCACATCCTTCGCGTTTTGCTGGATGAAACCACGACGGGCTTCAACGTCTTCGCCCATCAAGGTTGCAAAAATTTCATCTGCGGCGGCGGCATCGTCCATGCTCACCTGCAGCAGCGTGCGAGATTCAGGGTTCATTGTGGTTTCCCACAACTCTTCGTGGTTCATTTCACCAAGACCCTTATAGCGCTGCACGCCCGACTCTTTCATAAGTCGCTTACCGGCGCCGCGCCCCGCTTCGAGAACACTGTCACGCTCTTCGTCGCTGAAAACAAACTCGTGCTCTGCGTTTGCCCATTTAATTCGATACAGTGGCGGCTGCGCAAGGTAAACATAGCCCTGCTCAATCAATGGGCGCATGTAGCGGAACAGCATTGTTAATAGCAGTGTTGTGATGTGCTGACCGTCAACGTCAGCATCGGCCATCAACACAATCTTGTGATAGCGCGCCTTCTCAATATTGAAATCTTCCCCGATACCGGCACCGAATGCCGTGATCATCGCCTGAATTTCGCTGTTATTGAGTGCGCGATCGAGACGCGCCTTCTCAACATTTAGAATTTTGCCGCGCAGTGGCAGAATTGCCTGAGTTTCAGGGTTGCGGCCGGTTTTAGCCGAGCCACCGGCTGAGTCACCCTCCACAATAAAGATTTCTGAAATGCTCGGATCTTTGCTGGAGCAGTCTGCAAGCTTGCCGGGCATTCCGCCAGACTCGAGCACACCCTTACGGCGGGCTGTTTCACGTGCCTTGCGTGCCGCAAGCCGCGCTGTAGCTGCGCTGATCGCCTTGCGCACAATCATTTTTGCGTCAGCCGGGTGTGAGTCGAGCCAGTCGGTGAGTTGTTCAGTCACAATGCGCTGCACAAAACCCTTTGCCTCGGTGTTGCCGAGTTTAGTTTTGGTTTGACCCTCAAACTGCGGCTCATTCAGTTTTACAGAGATAACTGCTGTGAGCCCTTCGCGAACATCGTCACCAGAAAGATTGTCGTCCTTTTCTTTCAAAAGACCTTTGTCACGCGCATAGCGATTCATAAGTGAGGTTAGCGCCGCACGGAAGCCCTCTTCGTGTGTGCCACCCTCATGCGTGTTAATGGTGTTTGCGTAGGTGTGCACACTCTCTGAATAAGCGGTGGTCCACTGCATCGCAATTTCAGCGGAGATCGTTTTATTTTTATCTTCTGATTCAAACGAAATGATCTCATCATGCACAAGCTCGGCACGCTTCGCTTTATTGAGGTGCGCGACGTAGTCTTGAATACCGTTCTCGTAATAGAATTCGTTGCGCGGTGGCTCAGGGGTTACCAGCTCACCGTCTTCATTTTCAACCGGTTCTTGCGCACGCAGGTCGGTAAGTGTGATGCGCAGACCCTTATTTAGGAACGCCATCTGCTGGAAGCGTGCCCTGAGCGTTTCATAATCGAAAATGATGGTTTCAAAAATGTCTGCGCTCGGCCAGAACCGAATCTTGGTGCCTGTTTCGTCGGTGGCTTCGCGTTTTTCAAGCGGCGCATCTGTCACGCTCTTGGTAAACGACATGCCCCATTTGTAGCCCTGCCGTTTAACCTCAACCTCCATGCGCTCAGACAGCGCGTTTACAACTGATGATCCAACACCGTGCAAACCGCCTGACACTGCATACCCACCACCGCCGAACTTACCGCCAGCGTGCAGCACAGTGAGCACAACCTCAACAGTGGATTTGCCCTCAGTTGGGTGCGTATCCACCGGAATACCGCGTCCGTTGTCGATAACCTCAACGCCGCCATCTGCCAAAATTGTGACGTGAATGGTGTCACAGTAACCGGCTAGCGCCTCATCAACGGAGTTGTCAACAATTTCATAAACCAGGTGGTGCAAACCGCGGGGACCGGTAGAACCGATGTACATACCCGGGCGCTTTCTAACAGCCTCGAGACCCTCGAGCACCTGAATTGACTGGGCTCCGTATTCAGGCTTCTGGGCTTCTTCGTTTGCGGTCGAATTCATGCAGCTAACTTCTCTTTCAGAAATGACCCTTGAGAGGCCAAACATAACCCTGGGGGCACAATTACCCTAATCCTATCAAAATTAGGGCCTCCTAGGGGCTTTTTTAAGCTGTCTGGTGGGTGATTTTTGGGATAGTGAGACCCTGATTTTTATCCGTAAGTATCGCGTGGCCCTCTGCCCGGCACAACGCGCCTGCCGTGCCGCCATGAAACGGTGCCCGGTGCCTTCACCTCAACCGTGCGCACCTGGGCATCCGGGTATTCCTCTTTCAAGCGCTTCACAATGGTGCTGCTGAGCAGCCGTAATTCAGTCGCCCACGCGGTGGAGTCACACGCAACCACTAATTTGCCGTTAACTAAACCCTGCACTTCTGTGTGGGCAGCTACATTTGGGCCAACGATTTTTTCCCAGTTCGCAACAACTGCGGTATTTGCTAACCGCACCGTGAAACCTTCGCGCTGCATAAACGAGTCGACTATCTTCCCGATCGGTTGTGGATCCCGCCCTCGCTCAAACGGTTGCGTTTTTGCCCGCTGCTGATTTTCAACGCGGCGCATCTCATCAACTGTTTTGCGGGTGCCACCCCACACTTTGACACTCAGCAAATACTGCTCTTCCAGGCGGCGGCGAATTTTGTCGTTCATTCAACACCAGCCTTTGCAAAAACAGTTTGCGGATCAGCGCTAACCTCTGATTTAACCAACCGGCCACCGCTAATAATAAAAGTCTGCCAGGGCATGCCCGGTGGAATATCTGCGGCAACAGCGGCGGTTATGATCACCTGCTCATAATCACCGACAGCCGTCATCAAACTTTCGCGTCGTTTGGCATCAAGCTCAGCAAAAACATCGTCAAGAATCAAAACCGGGTCTTCGCTATTAAGCTCGGCACGCATAAGTTCAGCTATTGCCAGTTTCAGACTGAGTGCAACCGACCATGATTCACCATGACTTGCATACCCCTTCACAGGTAGACCGTTTAGCTCTAACTGCAAATCATCACGGTGCGGGCCAATCAGTGTTTGGCCACGCTCAATTTCAGCTCTTTCCAGGCGGTCAAGCTGAAATTTAAAATCCGCGCTCAATGTTTCACGTGAAACATTGCTCAGGTGATCAAAAACCTCAGAGCCATCTACCCCCGCGTATGCCCCCGCAACATAGGGGCGTGATTCTTTTGCTGTTGCGGTTTCATAAAGGGCTAATCCCGGTCTGTGATCCGCCCCAACAAGACCCTTATAAGCTTCTTTTAAATAAGGCAGTAAATCATCAACAAGCCGCCGCCGTTCCGCCATCACCCGTGTGCCCAAAAGCAGCAGATGAGAATTCCAAAATTCCAGATTCTCCCGAAACCCTGACTGGTGTGGATTGCCGCGAATAGCGCGCAATAGCGATGACCGTTGTTTTACAACGCGTTCGTATTCTTGTAACACCCCGGCAAAAATCGGATTGCGACTAACAATTGCAGAGTCTAGAAAACTGCGCCGCGCACTCGGCTCGCCGCGCACTATTTGTAAATCTTCAGGAGCAAAAACAACTGTTGTGAGGTAGCGTGTGAGCTCGCGTGGGGCAATAGAGTTACCGTTGAGCTGAGCTTTTTTGCCGCGCCCACTCTGGAGCTGCACATCCATTGCTTTTGTTGAGCCGGTGTGTGCAACAATAACTCTTAAAACTCCGGTGTTCTCACCCGCTTTTAAAAGCGGCGCATCACTCGATACACGATGTGATGAGAGTGAGTCAAAATAGGCGATACCCTCAATTAAGTTGGTTTTGCCCTGCCCGTTATGGCCAAGAATTAGAACTTTGCCCGCATCAAACTCAACCTCCAAATTTTCATAATTTCGGAAGTTGTGTAACTCTAATCTCTTAATCCACATGTGCCTAGAAGGCGTAAACTTTTATCGCTGCAAGAGATTTGGCTGCAATAGATAGCGGAAACTAGTGTCGTCAGCCGAGTCTTTGCTGCGCTGCCCTGAGATTAACACCGGGCCAGGCTTTCCTGGCACGCTCGTTGCAGTGAATGCAATACGAGTAAATTCACTGTTTGCGCCGTTTAAGCCGTCGCGAAGAAAACTAGGGCGCAGTGAAATAACCACATCGTCACCTACGAGGTGTGTGTCAACCGACTGTGTTGCGCGACCGGCCTCGCCGCCTGTTCCTTCGAGAGTCACCTGCCCGTCAACAAAGTTAAATCTGACAGCTGCGTGCTGCTCAACAACGATTGAAACTAGATCTACTGCCTGGCGCAGGTCACCGGTGTTAATAACCGCGAAGTTTTCAACCGTCTCTGGAAACAGACGCTCAACCGGCGGGTAGTTACCAGAAATCAGTGTCGAGGTTATTGACCTGCCATCACCAATGAATCCGATGAGCTGCCGATCACCGTTTTTCTGGATCACAATTTTAATAGTTTCGGCTTTCGCCAAAAGCTTTGAGACCTCATGAATGACCTTTGCGGGCACCAAAGCTTCGTGCTCTGTTTCAGCATCGTGATTTTCCCAATCAATCCCGCGCATCGCAACCCGGTAGCGGTCTGTTGCGGTTAGGGTCAGCACGTTTTCTTTTGTTTTTAAGTGCACACCGGTAATAACGGGGGTTACATCTTCGCTTGATGCAGCAGGAAATACTTGATTTACCGCAGTAACAAAATCAGAGCCGCGCACTTCACCTGTAATCTCTGTCAGGTCTGGAATTGCTGGATATTCTTCAACCGGCATTGCTGGCAAATTAAATGAAGCAGCCCCAGAGCTAATTTGCAACTGGTTTGCGACCAGCTCAAGTTCAACCGTATCGCCCGGCAGCTTATTTGCAATTGTTGCAAGCAATCGCCCCGCAACTAGAACACGACCAGATTCATTAATCTCAGCCTGCACAGTTGTTTTTGCTGACACCTCAAAGTTAAAAATTGAGAATGTGACGTTGCCATCGTGTGCCTCAAGCAGAATGCCACCGAGAATTGGCTGTGCTGCACGTGCTGGCAACATTGCTACTGGAAAGCCAACAGCTTCTGCAAACACTTCACGGTTCATGCTAAAACGCATTGCGATGCTCCTATATTTAAGTGCTTGAAACCCAACACACTGAATGTAACTGTCTTTAATTTTTACATACGTGTATGTGATTTTGTAATTTCCCTTGGGTGACAAGGACTAACGAAAAATTTGATCCGCTTTGTAAATAACGGTTAGTAGTAATAGGGGCTGTGGATACTGTTGATAACTAGCTTGTGACCTTAAAAATCAATTGAACTACACATTTGTAAGTTGTTTATTAACAGTTAATAGCAATGTTTACCGCTAAATTACGCAGATGTAATTAGTTGTCCACAATCCACAGATTGTAGGTGTTAATACACAAAAAGTCACAGAAAATTTTGGTTATCCACAGGTGTCGTGTTTAAATCACGATTTTTGGGATAAATAATTAAGTCGGGCATGAGCTGTTTAAGAAGCTAAATTCTCTATTTTCCCGGTGATTTGATTCGTGTTGTGAGCTCTGAGATTGTTGTGTAAACCTTCGCATCGCTTCCGAGCAGCTGTGAAATTTTCTTTGTTGCGTGTAACACAGTTGAGTGGTCGCGCCCACCAAAGAAAGAACCTATTTTGGGCAGTGACAGACTTGTGAGCTCCCTGCAAAGATACATCGCAACTTGGCGTGCGAACGCAATATCTTTTGACCGCCCAGGCCCGGTTAGTTCATCATTTGAGACACCAAAATACTTTATGCATGCGTCGATAATCTCTTGCGGTTGAATGTCTGCGGCTGCATCGTCTGGCAGACTGCCTTTTAGTGCGGTCTGCACTAATTCAAGGGTGACATCTTCTTTATGCAAGCTCGCAAACGCAGTAACGCGCAATAGAGAGCCCTCAAGTTCGCGAATATTTGAGGTAATTTTTGAGGCGATGTATTCAAGCACATCGTTGCTGAACTGCAGATCGTCACGCTGCGCTTTTTTCTGCAGAATTGCGATACGGGTTTCTAGGTCGGGAACATGAATATCGGTTGACAAACCCCATGTGAAGCGTGACAGCAAACGCTCTTCAAAACCCTGCAACTCCCGTGGCTGCACATCGCTCGTTAAAACCACCTGCCGGTTGCTGTCGTGCATCGCATTAAAAGTGTGGAAAAACGTTTCTTGAGTTTCCATTTTGCCGCTGAAAAACTGCACATCGTCAACAAGCAGAACATTATATTCACGCCAGCGAGTGTTAAATTCTTGACCCCGGCCCTGCGAAATTGAGTTGATGTAGTCGTTGGTAAAGTCTTCAGCATTCACATAGCGCACTTTTAGATCAGGGTTTAATTCGAGCGCATGATTACCGATCGCGTGCAACAGGTGTGTTTTACCAAGCCCAGAACTACCGTATATAAAAAGCGGATTGTATGAATTTCCGGGCGCTTCTGCCACGGCCAGCGCGGCTGCGTGCGCAAGATTATTTGTTTGCCCAATAACAAAACTGTCAAATGTGTGTTTTGGATTCAGCTGTGTTTCAAGATTTGGTGTTACAGCGCGAGTTTCAATATTTTGGGGGCGGATCGCCGGCGCTGCTGGATTTACTGTAACCGGTGCGGCAGTTGTTTCTGCCTGTTTTGCAGTTTCTGTGTGACCCCACGGATTTATCGGTTTTGCCTCATTAACTGGGGTGGGATCTTTTGCTATTTCCGGTGCTGCTGTTTTTGGTGTTTCAGAAAGTTCAGGAACTTCTTCGAGATTAATAACTGTAATGTCGTTGAGATTACTGGCCTCGGGGATTTGTTTGAAAGCCTCAATAATTTGCAGCCGCAGGCTCATAATGATGCGGTGCGTGAATTTTAGATCGACTTCAAGGAAGAGAAAACCATCTGCGCTGCCCTGTGTGCGAGCAAGACGCAATTGAGCCCAGTATGAGGGTGTGACCGCGTTGTTGCGAAGAATTGCGATAACTTGATCCCAAATGTTTGCTTCAGTGCCCAAAATAATGCCGATCCACAAAGAGTATTAACAGGAGTTATACACAAAATACTGCAAATTATTACCGTTTTTTGGCGCAATTACAGAAAATTGTGGAAAACTCTCACGGAGATATCCACAATACCGCGATGCGCGGCGTGGAAGCTAACCGGATTTTTTGATACTCCACTAACGGCTGATTCTGCAGTTAAATGCACCGTGTGTTGTGGAATATTTTTTGCCATAACAGGGTGTTTACGCTAAAGTTAGTTATTTGTATGGTGCATATATTTGTGTCGCCTAGATAGTTGCAACCTTAAAAGGTTGTGAATCCAGTCTTATTTTCATGGAGAATTTTTATGAGCAAGCGTACATTCCAGCCAAATAACCGCCGTCGTGCCAAGAAGCACGGCTTCCGCCTGCGCATGCGCACCCGTGCTGGTCGTGCGATTCTAGCTGCACGTCGCCGCAAGGGTCGCAGCAAGCTCAGCGCATAAGCTATCTGCTGCCATGGCGGGCACGCACCGCATTAAGCGAGGCGAAGACTACCGCCGCATTGTGCGCAGCGGCTACCGCGTGGGAGGCAGGCTCAGCCTGGCCCACGCGGTTTTACTGTCCCCTGAAACACCCAGTCAGTTTGGGTTCATAATCTCAAAAACTGTCGGCAATGCTGTGACGCGCAATCGCGTGCGCAGACGCTTAAAAGAAATCTGCTACCAATCTGTGAAAGACGGCTTTTCTGGTGCGGCTGTTGTTTTTCGAGTGTTTCCAGGGGCTGCAGAAGCTAGTTTTCAAGAGCTTGAAAACGCGATCCGCAAGCAGCTTGAGCGACTAGATCGGGATCTGATTGATGCGAGTAACTAGATTGATACGGGTGCTTGTGCTGCTGCCGCGCAACTTCGCGATTGGGTTTATGCGTCTCTACCGTGCGATAATTTCTCCGCTTTACGGGGATGTTTGTAAATACTATCCAAGCTGTTCGCGGTACGCTTTAGAGGCATACCAACAGCGATCCTTTGTTATTGCCACAGGGTTGACCGTGTGGCGTCTGCTTCGCTGTAATCCATTCTCCCCTGGTGGCGTCGACCATGTGCACCGGGCAAAACAACCAAACACCGAACTGACTCGCGGCGGTTTTGTGAGACCTGCGAGTTGAAAGGCGTAAGTAAATGGGCTTTTTTGAAACACTGTTGTGGCCGATCCGTTGGGTCGTGGAAGCTGTGCTGGTGCTGTGGCACAACCTCTTCACTGCCTTAGGTCTCGAGTCTGCCTCGGGTATCACCTGGGTGCTAGCCGTCCTCGGGCTTGTTGTTGTTGTGCGCTCTCTGATCATCCCGCTGACACTTAAGCAGATTCGCAGTCAGCGCAAGATGATGGAGCTTGGCCCAGAAATGCGCAAAATCCAAGCTAAATACAAGGGCAAGCGAGATCAGTTCTCGCAGCAGCAGATGCAGCAGGAAACCTTTGCGCTCTATCGCAAACACGGCACAAATCCGCTCGCTTCGTGTTTCCCAATACTGGCGCAGATGCCTATTTTCTTTGCGCTGTTCTACGTGCTACGCAATGCTGCAAATAATGTGCCCGGTATCGGTTTTATGACACAGGAGCTAACAAGCTCCTTCAATAACGCAGTTTTCTTGGGTGCTCCGCTGAAGATGTCGTTTGGTGAGGCGAGAGACGCTGGTGAGTGGAGTGTGCTTATTCTGCTCGGTGTGATTATGGTGCTTATGATCGCCAGCCAGTTCTTCACACAGCTGCAAATTATGTCGAAAAACGTCTCAGACGAGACGAAGGCATCACCCATGTATCGACAGCAAAAAGTGCTGCTCTACGTGATTCCGTTCGCCTTCCTCTTCTCAGGGTTCATCTTCCCACTTGCTTTGAACATCTACTGGTTCTCTTCAAACATCTGGACAATGGTGCAGCAGGCGATAGTTATTAACCAAATGCCAACTCCAGGGAGCGAGGCGTGGCGCAATCGTCAGGCGCGACTGAAGGCTAAAGGAAAACTCACAGACGATGAGGTAGCTGAGCTAAACCGTGTCGAGGGCGTAAAAAACACTGCGGGCCAGCGGCAGCAGCCGATGAGCGCAAAGCGCGCGAAAAAGAAGGGTGGCAATCAGTAATGACTGAGAACGTTCAAAATACTGAAGACCTGTTAGAGCTTGAGGGTGATCTCGCAGCCGACTATATTGAAGGCTTGCTCGATATCTTAGATCTTGACGGTGACTTAGATCTTGCTGTTGTAAACGGTCGGGCCACTGTATCTGTTACAGGCGGGGGTGAAGAGCTAAATCGGATCGGAACTCCTAAAGTTGTGCAGGCACTGCAGGATCTCACCCGGCTTGCGGTGCAGCGTGAGACCGGCGAATTTTCACGGCTGATTTTGGATATTGGCGGATCGCGCCAGGCGCATGAAGAGAAACTGCGCAAGCGCGTTGATTACGCGATTACCCAAATTATTGCAGGGCGTGAAAGCGTTGAATTTAGCGGTCTTTCTTCTTACGAACGAAAGCTCATTCACGATTATGTCGCAGAATGTGGCTATAAATCTGAGTCTCAGGGTGAGGGCGCAGACCGTCGTTTAGTGGTCTCTGCCGCCTAAATTGTTTCACGTGAAACAATGACTGAAGTACGAGAACAAGAGCCGGAGTTTCTTGACGATTTAGCTGGCGCCCACGCCGACAAACTGCGTGACTTTGCGACAGATCTTTTTAATCGTGGCGAACTGCTGGGGTTAATTGGGCCGTTAGAGCCGGCGAGACTCTGGACAAGGCACATTATTAACTCTGCGCTGCTCGCACCGCTGCTGCGACAGAACGGAACACTCGCCGACATTGGTTCCGGCGGAGGGTTTCCGGGGATCGTGCTCGCCGCGCTGCGTCCAGACGTGCAGATTCGGTTAATTGAACCGATGGAGCGCCGGTGCGCGTGGTTGCATGAACAGCGCACTAACCTGAGACTGGATAATGTTGAGGTGCTGCGCGGGCGAGCTGAAGAATATCACGGTGCTTTTGAGGTGCAGCAGGTTACTGCGCGCGCTGTTACCGCACTCCGTAAGCTGCTTCCGATCACTGCTCCGCTATTGGAAAACGGCGGCGAAATGCTGTTTCTGAAGGGCCAAGGAATTGACGCTGAGATTGCGGCTGCTCAGAAACAACTGCAGCGAGCACGGGTGCACAACTATAAGGTGCATGTGCTGGGTCAGGAAATTACAGAACCGACCCGAGTTTTCCGCGGCACAGTAGCGCGTTAAACCGTTTGTTCAGCAGATTAGTGTGCGTAACTCCGAGATAAATTCATAGTGGTTATCGCTATGCTTGGAGGAGTATTTATTCACTAAAATTCTGAAGTTAGATAGGGAAGATGTCGCTCGATACCCCGTTAGCAAATGAGATTGCTGAGAAGCTGCGTCGCAAGCGCTATTTGGCAAAAGTGGCGACTCCTTTGCCAGATCAAGTGCGGGTTTTCACGGTCTCTAATCAAAAGGGTGGCGTGGGTAAAACCACCTCAGCTGTTAATTTAGCTGGTGCGCTTGCTCGTCGCGGGGCGCGTGTGCTGGTGATTGACCTTGATCCACAAGGAAACGCTTCTACCGCCCTCGGCGTTGCGCATATGCCAGATACGTCAAGTATTTACGAAGTATTAATCGGCGACGCTGAAATGGCCGATGTTGTGCAGCCGAGCACAGATCACGAAAACTTACTTTGTGTGCCGTCAACCATTCACCTTGCCGGTGCTGAAATCGAGCTAGTCGGTCTTGAACAGCGTGAATATCGTTTAGCTAATGCCCTGCACACCTATCTGACAGAGCAAACAGACCCGTTCCATTATGTGATTATTGACTGCCCTCCCTCACTCGGGCTGTTAACAATCAACGCTTTTGTAGCGGCAACAGAGGTTTTGATCCCGATTCAGTGCGAGTATTACGCACTGGAGGGCCTGTCGCAGCTCATCAACAATATTCAATTGATCAAGAGTCATTTAAACCCACGACTTGAGCTTTCAACAATTTTGTTGACCATGTATGCAACACGCACAAATCTCTCTGCAGAGGTTGCCGCAGAGGTGCGTGAGCACTTCCCCAAGCAGACACTGCATACGGTCATACCACGTTCTGTGCGGGTGGCTGAAGCGCCGAGCTTTAGCCAGACCGTGCACAATTATGACGGCAACAATATTGGCGCTCTTGCATACCTGGAAGCTGCGCACGAAATAGCTGAACGCTTTGCAGAGTCGTCTGAACCAACCCCAGTCGAAGAGAAAGAGGGTCACTAAATGGCTAAAAAACGCAGTGGTTTGGGTCGTGGGATTGGTGCGCTTATCCCCCAGGCACCGGCTGGTGCTGATCGCCCAGTTGATGTTTTCTTTCCTTCAGCTGGCGGCACAGCGGCTGCAACTGCAGACTCTGTTGCAAGCCAACTACAACAGTCTGGTGAGGCTGATGAGAAAACCGGTGTGACGGGGTATCTCAGCAATGCGAAGTCGCAACACGCGCAGGCGGTTAGTGCTGCCGGGCGCACGATCGACGACACAGCGCCCGAGGCAAAAGCACAGCAGTCACTAAAGACTGTGCCGGGTGCGCAGCTCACCGAACTTGCGCTGACCGACATCACTCCAAACCGTGTAAACCCGCGCACCGAGTTTGATGAAGAAGCGCTAAAAGAACTTGCGCACAGCATCAAAGAATTTGGTGTGTTTCAACCTGTTGTTGTGCGCGCCATCGAGCCGCAACCACCGATTGGGCAGCCACGCTATGAGCTCATCATGGGTGAGCGACGTTTCCGCGCGAGCGGGCGGGCAGGCTTAAAAACGATCCCAGCGATTGTGCGCTCGACGGCAGATGAAGACATGCTGCGCGACGCTCTGCTTGAGAATCTGCATCGCGCAGATCTGAACCCGCTTGAGGAAGCATCGGCGTATCAGCAGTTAATGAGCGACTTCGGTATCACCCAAGAGCAGCTTGCGGCAAAAATCGGTCGGTCGCGGCCGCAGATAGCAAACACACTGCGTCTATTGCGCCTGCCAGAGTCTATCCAGGTGCGTGTTGCAGACGGACGACACAGCGCGGGGCACGCTCGTGCGATCCTATCTCTGCGCGACACAGAGGCGATGGAGAAGTTCTCCGACAAAATTATTGCCGAAGATATGAACGTGCGTGCCGCTGAGAGCTATGCCGCAAAGTTAAAGGCGCCAGGCAAGGCAAAGGTGCGCACCGGCGGTATTAACAATTTTGGTGCAGCATCCAAGCAACTACAAGAACTCTATGAAACCGCCGTCGAAATCAATATGGGCGCAAAGAACGGCCGAATCGTTTTCAAATGGGAGACGTTTGCAGACCTTCAGCGTCTCTTGAAGGCTCTCGGCGCTGACTAATCCAACGAGGAGAAAATATGACTTTCCAAACTCTAACTCAGTCGCTTGCGCAGACAGGCGCTCAGATTGCCGGTATTGTTATTGCGGCGGTTATTCTTGTCGGTCTGGCAGTGCTGCTATTGCTGCTTGCCGCAAAGCGCCGCAAACGCGATGCTGATGACGATGCTGATGCAGCAGGTGCCGCAGCAGCAGACGCAGGAGGCGCTGCAGGTGCTCCCGCAGATGCTGAGGTCACCGCTGCTGGCAGCAGCGCAGCTGCGGTCTCTGACGACTCCAATACCGAGCGCATAATCGATCCGGATGCGATTGACGACGATCCGAGCAAATTCACCAAAGACTAATTAGATTAACGGTGAGAGACAAGAAGAGCCGGGCCCCAGTATTAACCGGGGCCCGGCTCTTGTGTTCATTTTACAGAACGAAGTATGCAGGCTAATTAAATAATGCCCTCAAGGTGCTGCTCAATCATCTGCTTTGGCATAGCGCCGATCAACTCACGCACCTCTTCGCCGTTTTTAAACACCTTCATAGCAGGAATGGAAGTGATTCTGAACTGTGCAGCAAGGTTCGGGTTTTCATCGACGTTTACCTTTGCAACGCGCAGCTTGCCCTCCTGCTCTGCAGCGATTTCATCGAGCACAGGAGCCACCATACGGCATGGTCCGCACCACGCTGCCCAGAAGTCAACCAGAACTGGAATATCCGACTCGAGCACATCGCTCTGGAAGCTGTCTTCGGTCACTGTAATTGCATTTGACATTGTGTCCTCCTTGAAATGTTTCACGTGAAACATTTATTTTTGGTTTACTTATGCAGCCTTATCTGTGAGGTTTGCGAGATAGTGCTCGACATCGATCGCGGCAACACAGCCACTGCCAGCGGCTGTGATTGCCTGACGGTAGCTCGGGTCGATCACATCACCCGCTGCAAAAACTCCGGCAATACTGGTCTTCGAGGTGCGCCCCTGCACAGCAATGGTGCCCTCTGCGGTGAGTTCCAGTTGATTGTGAATAAGGTGAGTGCGTGGATCAGAGCCGATAGCGACGAATAATCCGTTTACCTCGAGCGTGCTTGTTTCGCCGCTCTCAAGGTTGCGCAAATTGAGCGCCTTAAGCTCTTCAGAGCCAATAGCTTCAACCACCTCGGTGTTCCACACGAACTCAATTTTTGGATCGTTGAAAGCGCGATCCTGCATGGTTTTTGAGGCGCGCAGCTCGTTGCGGCGGTGAATCAGATACACCTTAGATGCAAAGCGGGTCAGGAAGGTTGCTTCCTCAATTGCAGAATCGCCGCCACCGACGACCGCCACAACCTTGTCACGGAAAAAGAAACCATCGCAGGTGGCGCACCAAGAAACACCGTGACCGGAGAGTTTATCTTCACCCGGCACCCCTAGCTTGCGGTAGGCGGAACCTGTTGCAAAGATAACGGTCGCTGCCTCATGCGCGGTGCCGTCAGCGGTCGTAATAACCTTGGTCTCACCATCAAGTGCGAGCTTGTCGACATCCTCGTAGCGCACCTGGGTGCCAAACTTTTCAGCCTGTTCCTGCATTTGCGCCATGAGCTCTGGGCCCTGCACGCCATTCGGGAAGCCGGGAAAGTTCTCAACCTCAGTGGTGTTCATCAGGTCACCACCCGGTGACACGGAGCTCGCGAACAGAACAGGTTTAAGACCCGCACGGGCGGTGTAGATTGCCGCGGTAAGACCGGCTGGGCCTGAGCCAATAATTGCTACGTTGTGCTTGGTCAATGTATCTCCTTGCCTTGTGACATAACCAACGCTACCGGAGTATTCTTTATTCCTCTGTCAGGATAAGCTGTCTGAGGCGTTTGCAACACTTCAATTCGGGCGTAGTGTGCGGCGCAGACCGGCACGGTGTTGCCTGACGGAGCGAACGATACCGAATGTAATAAGCCCCAGGGCTAGAACACCCACGAGGCTCAAACCGATAATTTCGACATTTGTTGAGAGGCGGATTGGGATCACTATGCGCCCGAGACCCTGCTCTCCGGTTGTGTCACTGATGCGCACTGTAAGCCCGGTGTCGGCGCTTGAAACTCTGCTTGAGATGGGCACGGTGAGGGTGACTGTCTCCCCCGGCATAACGGTAACAGCTTTATGTTCTGTGTCTTCGGGAGCAATTGAGATAGCTGCTGAGGTGGGGTGCGCCCGCACAGTAACCTGCGCTGTAAAAGGCAGATTGTTGCGCACCTGCACCGGCACGTTTGCTGAGGATCCAAACAGCTGTAGCTGTGGCGCCGCAACTAAATGGACTCCGCGTGTAAGCAGTTCATCGCGATCGGCAAAGCCGCTTGCAAGAGTTAGAAACGGTGTTTCTGTGCCCACCTGCTTCATGCCAAAAAGCGCAAGAAGTCGCGCGCGTTGATAGTCTACGAGCTGCTGTGGGTTAAGGAGCGCTTCCTTCCCAGCGGTTACTTCAGCTTCGCGCTGCAGCGCCTCATCTAGCGCCGCTAGGCGTTTTTCTAACTCGTCGTCAGTGACCGCTGTATCGTGTGTGTATTGCCCGACACCGCTTACTTGCGCTTCGAGGTTGGTCGTGTCCAGATAGCCAGCAGTGAGCAGGGTTTTGAGCAGCGCAACACCGCGATTATTGTCTGTTAGCTGCGTGCGATCCAGTGTGAGCACAAGCGGCTCATCGGTGCCGTCTGCCGTAGTGAGCCCTGCAAGTAACTCAGTTAACGCAAGGTTGCGGTCAAAAGAATCAGCTGCGGCGGTTGCTGCGGCGGCATAACCAGCGAGTGTTTCGTCATAGGCGGTGGCGCTGCCGGTGTTTAGTTGCGTGCGCACCGCAGTGTCACTCATTAGCAGGTCACTGCTGGCAGCAAGGATGTGCGGAAAACCGTGTGTTGCTGCGTAACCGACCGCAGCAGAGCTTGCGCTACCTGCGGCAAACCAGGCAAGCTGCGGTGCCTCCCAGGTTTCGAGTTCCGCCAGTGTTGGTGCCGAACCAGGAAAAATCCCGTCTTTAGTTATGAAACTAGCGCCCGTCGCCGTTAGCGGAGAGGCGAGCTGTAACAGCTGCTGTGCTGCTAAATCGGTGTCTCCCCAGGGCAGAATATATGTTTCCAGTGCGGTGTTTTCGAGGCGTGTCAGAAACTCCGTTGCCGCTGCTGGAGCTGCTGCACCGAGTGCTCGAATGCCCACAAAAATTCGAGGATCCACCGCTAACGTTGCACCCAATTGCTCTGCGGTGGTTAACAGCTGCGGCAGGGGCGCGCTCGGTTCAAAAACTAATGCGAGATCGTCTTCTGTTGGGAGGGTCGCAATATTGCTGGGGTAGATAATTGGCACAACAATGCTTAAATTGGGCGCCTCCCCCACTGTTTGCTCCCCCTCGCCGGCTGCTACCTCTTCTGCGGCGGGAGTTGCAGTTGTATTAGGTGCCTCTGCTGTATTAGGTATATCTGCTGAGTGAGGTGCAATAAGCAGCGGGTGTGTTGCCACTGTGACTGTGCCATCGTGTGCGGTGAGCCGCGCAACCAAACGATACACAGTCGGTCGCCTGTGGGTGCCCTCGCTTAAAGCTGCATGAAAAACACTGTTGTCGATTTCAAGCTGTGTGGTGAGGTGAGCACCCTCCCGCAACTCCGCAATGCTGTGTGAACCCAGCGGGAGATACCCTTCCGGGATTGGCTCACCATTAGTAAACTCTGCGGGCAGAGCGGCTGTCAGCGCAGCACGAGATGCGCGCTCACCTGTTTCAAGAAAAAGCTCAACGCTGCTCGGCTGCTGAAAAGCTGAACCGGTGTTGCTAACCCGCAGATCCAAGCGCAGATCATCGTCTGTGTTCTGCGGCTGTGCGGTGCGGTGCGCGATTTCTAACACCAGATTTGATGTTTTAATATCGCTCTCAGACGTGAAAACAGTTGCGTTAGCGGCGGGAGTGAGCGCAGTAAATGCGAGACAAAAGGCCGCAAGGGCTGCACTAAAACGCAGAGCGCTACCACCCCGCACCCACCTAATCATGTTTCGTATTCTACGCGAGCAGCACTTTTAGGAAACCTGAGCGCGGTAACCTAGAACTCATGCGTCCAATTGCTGAAGCCATGTTCGAACTGCACCAGATTGCCGACTCTGAACCGGTGCAGCTTCTGGCTGACGCCTTTTCTAAAGCGGGATACGAACTGGCACTAGTGGGTGGCCCAGTGCGTGACGCAATGCTTGGCAGGCCGGTTACCGACCTTGACTTCACAACCAACGCGCTGCCGGATAAAACGCGTGAAATTGTTGCCGCAGTGGCCAGCAAAACCTGGGATGTAGGGCGTGAATACGGCACAATTGCTGCGCGCGTTGCGGGTGAAACCGTTGAGATTACAACCTATCGCGCTGAAATATACCGTGATGATTCGCGCAAACCAGAGGTTACTTTTGGCGACACGATTGAAGATGATCTCGTGCGCCGCGACTTCACCGTAAACGCCCTCGCGTTTATGCTCCCCGAGCGGCGCATCGTTGACGTTGCGAACGGCATTACGCACCTCATGGAGGGAGTGCTCGACACCCCAAGCACGCCCGATCAGTCATTCACAGATGATCCACTGCGCATGCTGCGTGCGGCACGGTTTGCGGCGCAGCTTAAATTTAATCTCGCCGACCGTGTTACCGCCGCGCTCGCGGAGTATGCGCATCGACTAGAAATTATTTCAGCGGAGCGGATCCGTGATGAGTTTGTGAAGCTTATTTCCTGTGACCAGCCCATCCGGGGCTTGCGTATCTTAGTAGCTGCCGGTCTGATGGAGCTGTTTCTGCCCGAGCTGCCGGCGCTGCAGTTGGCGCAGGATGAGCACAAACGACATAAAGATGTGTACGAACACAGCTTGACAGTGCTTGAGCAGGCGATTGCCCTAGAGCGGGTGCGGTTTGAGGCGGTCGATGTGCCCTTAAGGATCGCCGCGCTTTTACACGATATTGGAAAACCGGCCACGCGACGCTTTGAGCGTGGCGCAGTGACGTTTTATAACCACGACGTTGTGGGCGCGAAACTCGCTAAAAAACGGTTGAAAGAGCTGCGTTTCGATAATGACACGGTGAAGCAGGTTGCTCGTTTGATCGAGCTGCACATGCGATTTTTCGGATACAGCGAGGGCGCATGGACAGACTCAGCCGTGCGACGCTACGTGCGGGATGCGGGAGAGCAGCTGGAACAGCTGCATATTCTGACCCGCGCTGATGTCACAACACGCAACCAGAAAAAGGCACGTCGCTTGGCGGCAGCCTATGACGAGATTGAGCGCCGCATTGCAGAGTTAGCCGAAGCGGAGGAGCTTGCGGCGATCCGCCCCGATTTGGACGGTGAGCAGATAATGCAGCTGTTAGAAATTAAACCGGGTCGTGCGGTGGGCGCTGCGTATAGGTATCTGCTTGAAATTCGGCTTGAGGAGGGCGCTCTGGGTGAAGAGGAAGCAACCCGCCGTCTCCTTGCGTGGTGGAACGAGCCAGAGCAGGCAAAACTGCGTTAGCGAGCGCAGTTTAAAAACCAGATTTATTTCAGCGCGCACAACCTGATAGAGTAATAAGGTTGCCTGTTCTGTCTGAACTGGCAATAAGGCACATTTTGCCCTCCTGTCACGGAAATCCCGTGGCCGTAGAGTCCGAAGGAGGTGGGTCAATAGTGCATCCATATGAACTAATGGTGATTCTCGATCCCCGCACCGATGAGCGCACTGTGCAGCCATCAATCGAGAAGTTCCTTTCTGTAGTTACCGCAGACGGTGGCGAGATTGTGGACGTTGATTACTGGGGTAAGCGTCGTCTCGCATACGAGATCAAGAAGCAGTCTGAGGGTATTTACGTTGTAGCTAACTTCAACGCAACCCCTGCAGCAACCGCTGAGCTTGATCGTCAGTTGAATCTTTCAGAGTCTGTGATGCGCACCAAGGTGTTGCGCACAGACGAACTAATTGCGCAGAAGGCTGAAGCAAACCGCCGTGAGCAGGCAAAGGCCGCTCGCGCTGCAAAAGCAGGCGCATAACAAATGAACGAGCCAATTATCACTGTCGTCGGCAACCTAGTGGCCGACCCTGAGTTGCGCACTTCGCAGTCAGGCAATCCGTGGGTTACCTTCCGTATTGCATCAACCCCACAAACCAGAGACCGCAATACCGGGAAATGGGTTGACGGTGAAGCGCTCTGGTTGGGTTGCCGTGCATTTGGCACGCTGGCTGAGAATATCGCCAGCACCCTAACCAAGGGCACCCGAGTTATTGTGCAGGGGCAGCTTTCCCAGCGCAGCTACACCGACAACCAGGGGCAGCAGCGCACCAGCCTCGACCTGAACGTAGATGCAATCGGACCTGAGTTGCGGTTTGCAACTGCGCAGGTTACTCGCAGTGCTGCACGCGGCCAGGGTGGCTTTGGCAGCTCGCAGGGCGGGTTTAACGGTCAGCAGGCACAGTCAGCTTGGGGCAGTGCCGCAGGCGGCGATACCGCGCAGCAGACCCCGTGGGGTAACGCTGGTGGTGCGCAGCAGGATCCGTGGGCAGATGCTGGCAACAGTGCTGCCGGTGGCGACACCGCAGCCGGTGGAGCAAACCAGGATCCGTGGGGCGCAGCGGGCACCTTCTAGTGCTCGTGAAAGTGCTCGTTCAAAACTAGAGAGATAAATTCATCGCGGGCTGCTTGGCAGCTCGTAGATTCTAAACTTTAAGGAAAAATTATGGCAGGCAAGGCAAGCGGCGCAGGTCGCAAGGGCCGCGGTAAGGCAGCAAAGCCTATCGCACCCGCTAAGAAGCAGACCGTTGGAGTAATCGACTACAAGGACGTCGCTACTCTGCGCAAGTTCATCTCTGAGCGTGGCAAGATTCGTTCACGCCGCATCACCGGTGTTTCAGTTCAGGAACAGCGCCTCATCGCAAAGGCAATTAAGAATGCTCGCGAGATGGCTCTGCTTCCTTACTCAGGCTCAGGCCGCTAAGGAGGAATATCATGGCTAAGATCATTCTTACCAATGAGGTGCAGGGCCTCGGATCAGCAGGCGATGTAGTAGAGGTAAAGAACGGCTACGCACGCAACTATCTCGTTCCACAGGGTTTTGCTGTGAACTGGACCCGCGGTGGCCAGGCACAGGTTGACCAGCTGCGCAAGGCTCGTGAAGCACGCGCGATTGCTTCAGTTGAAGAAGCAGAAGCGCTGAAGCAGAAGCTTGAAGCAGAGAAGATTCGCATTTACGTTAAGACCGGCACAGGTGGCCGTCTCTTCGGCTCAATCCGTCCGGCTAATGTAGCTGATGCGGTTGCTGAAGCTGGTATCGGCGAGGTTGATAAGCGGAAGATCACCGTTCCGTCAATTAAGTCAACCGGCGACCACAAGGCTGTTATTCATCTGCACGACGGTGTTGACGCTAACGTCACTCTGCAGGTTATCTCAGCGAAGTAGGTTTCTTGTCTCGTAAATAGCGAGACCGGACTACTGCAAATTTGACCCGCCTTAAGGTGTGATACTCACATCTTGAGGCGGGTTTTTGTTATTTCGGTGAGTGGTTTTACGATAAACGGCGTTTAAGGCGGGTTTGTGACTCACAATGATCGGATTACATCAGGAGGGCATCGAAAGTGCGTTAGAGCGGATTCTGTGAGGTCAAATTTTAAAGGCTGCGGTGGTTTAAAATTTGGAGATTTACGATTCGCTTTCCCGAGAAAGTGCGCACAGGCAAAGTTTTCCACAGGCTCTGCGCTCTATGTGGAAAACCTCAGGGAGCGTGATTTGCTGACATTTTTACGTTTTTGGGAAATTCACGCATGTGTGCGCCGGTGCTGTAAATTTTCCACACGCACATAAAAAATGCAAGTCTAAAGTTAAGGCTTAAGGTTGATATAAATTTCTTTAGAAGTTTATATAAATGCCTGGTCAGAGGGATAAAAATTATTTACTACAAGACAGTATTCACAATTTCTCAACATTAATGTGGATAACTTTACGGCGTTTTGCGCCTGTTATTAACAGAGTTATCCACAGCTTGAAAATTGTGAATTGCCCCGTTTTCAACGGCGCATTACGATAAAGCAGGGATAAACTCATACACCCCTGAGGTAGTCTCCTTGGTAGTACTTATTCACAGGCTGCTTATTCGATTTGGAGAACCGCATGAGTGACGCGAGCAATTGGGAGCTGCCAGCTGCAGATGCCTGGCAGTCTGATCCAACCCCAAACCAAGCTGGTGGCCCAATCACCATGCCACCGTACGATATGCGAGCCGAACAGGCCGTGCTCGGCTCAATGCTGCTGTCGGGTGACGCATTGGCAACAGTCACCGGAATTTTACGCGGCAGTGATTTTTTTGTCGGCAAGCATGAGGTGCTGTTCGATACGATCCTCAGTCTCTACTCACTCGGCGAGGCGGTCGATCCGGTCAGTGTGCCGGCGATGCTGCATAAAAAAGGTGATCTGCAGCGTGCGGGCGGGGAAGATTACATTCAGTCGCTCACATCGGTGCCACCGCGCACCGCAGCCGTCGAGTCTTATGCGCAGATTGTCGTTGAAAAGGCTCTTCTGCGCCGTCTGGTTACCGCTGGCTCGCGCATCACTGAGATGGGCTATCGCGGTCAGGGAGACGCAAAAGATCTTGTCAGTCAGGCTGAGCAAGAAGTCTTTAACGTCATGGGTGACGATAAGAGCGCAGACTACGTGCCGCTGAATGAGGCGGTGACTGACGCTGTTAACGAGATTGCGAAAGCGCAAAGCATGCCCGACGGGCTGCGCGGCGTGAGCACAGGGTTTCGTGAGCTAGACGAAAAAACAAACGGTTTTCGCGGTGGGCAGATGATTATTATCGCTGCGCGACCAGCGATGGGTAAGTCAACTCTGGCGTTAGATGTTGCCCGTGCCGCCGCCATCAAGAGCAACACAACAACTGTGTTCTTCTCTCTTGAAATGACTCGCACAGAGATCGCAACCCGTCTTATTGCGGCAGAGTCGAGCATCCCTATGGGGGTGCTTACACGGGGTGACCTTGACGATGACAACTGGAGCCGCCTCGCGCAGACGCAGGCAAAAATTAACGAGGCACCACTTTTTATCGACGACTCACCAAATATGACACTGGTGGAAGTGCGCGCAAAATGCCGCCGCTTAAAAGAGCGCAATAACCTCGGCATGGTTGTGATCGATTATCTGCAATTGTTGAGCAGCGGGCAGCGCGTCGAGAGTCGGCAGCAGGAGGTGAGTGAGTTCTCACGCTCGCTGAAGCTGCTTGCAAAAGAGCTTGATGTGCCGGTTGTGGCGCTCTCGCAGCTGAACCGTGCCTCAGAGCAGCGCGCAGACAAGATGCCGGCGATGAGCGACCTGCGCGAGTCAGGCTCCCTCGAGCAGGATGCCGACATGGTAATTCTGTTGCATCGCGATACCTCTTCAGAGCCGGATAATCCAAGAGCGGGCGAGGCAGATCTCATACTGGCAAAGCAGCGCAACGGCCCAACAGGCACGATTACAGTTGCGTTCCAGGGAATGTATTCACGCTTCCGTGATATGGCTTAATGCTGTGTGCGATGCTTAAACCGCTAATGTTTCACGTGAAACATCGCTCTTGCGCTCACAGCCCCGAGCGGTAGGATAGCTTGACGGTTTGCGCAGAATAGTGTGGAGAGAGATTGACTGCATCATCAAAAATTAAGCATGAAACCCGCGGCAAAATCAACCTCGGGCAGACGACCATTTCTGCCGCCTATATCACCGCTGCATTGGTGGTGCTCTTCACAGCACAGTTGCACAACAACCTAGCTTTTGATGTTGTGCTGCTGCTTGGCTCTTTTATTATCTTCTCTCTTGCGCGGGCCGGGCAGCTGATGCTAAACCGCCGTGCGAAAGCGGGTGGGTTTGCCCTTATCGGCTTAAGCATCGCGGTAGACCTGGTGGCCGCTCTGACCCTGCTAATTCTTGGTGGCACCGTTGTGTCAGTTACCACGGGGCTATTAATCTGGCTGGCCGGTATGACTGTGGTGCGTGTGCTTGCGCTGCTTAAAGATGCAGCGACCCCGGTAAAAGAACTGCGTGTTGCGACAGTGTTCACTCTGCTTGCAACACTGGCGGTGTTTTTGGTACGTGCCGATGCGATTGCAGCAATCGGTCTGTTTGGGGCGTACACTGTTGTTATAGGTATTTTCGGCATGATTGCCGCATTTGACCACGGGCGAAACGTCAAGTAACGCGCAGTTAGGCCTGTATCACAATCAAACACAGTGAGTTAGAGACTGTTAACGAAACTGCTTAAAGCAAAACGGGAGAATTTTTAATGTCTAAGCAACAGCAGCCGGTCGAACCGAGCAAGCGCGACCGCCTAAAACCGGTTGAGCTACTCGTTTTCTCCGCGATTATTGCCGTGTTTGCCTCGGCTGTTGTTGCTATGGCAACAAAAGATTTCCGCATGCTTGTGCCGGTGACGTTTATCGCCACATTTATAGTGACCCTAATGGTTGTCGCACTGCTTGGGCTGTCTGCGAAGCCAAACGCTGAAGATGAGCTTGCCCGCAAAGCCCTCGAAGAGATGCACCGCAACGAGGGCTCGGGCCACCACGACTAAATTAGATCGACCAGGGTGCTAGCGATACCCGTGTAGGCAGCTGGCGTAAGCTGCAGCAGTCGCTCTTTCGCCTCTTCGCCGATGTCTAGACCGCTGACGAACTCCTGGAGTTCAGCCTGCCCGATACGACGCCCGCGCGTCAACTCCTTAAGAGCCGCGTACGGATCGGTGATTTCAGAGCGGCCGGCGGTGACCTCAGCGCGAATCACGGTCTGGATCGCCTCAGCAAGCACCTCCCAGTTTGCATCCAAATCTGCTGCGATAGTGTCAGCTGCCGCATCAATCTGATTGAGCCCGCGCAGCACATTGTCGAGGGCGAGCACGGAGTGCCCGAAACCGACTCCGATATTGCGCTGTGCTGAGGAGTCTGTCAGATCGCGCTGCCAGCGACTGGTCACCAGGGTCTCGGCGAGAGAGCCAAGCACAGCGTTTGAGAGCTCTAGGTTTGCTTCAGCATTTTCGAAGCGGATCGGGTTGACCTTGTGCGGCATGGTTGATGACCCGGTTGCGCCCGCCACCGGTATTTGGCGGAAGTATCCGATTGAAATGTAGCTCCAGATGTCTGTTGCGAGGTTGTGCAGGATCCGGTTTGCGTGCACAACACGGTCGTACAGCTCTGCTTGCCAGTCGTGTGACTCAATCTGGGTTGTGAGCGGGTTAAAAGTTAATCCCAGGCTCTCAACGAAGCTCTGCCCGATCTTCTGCCAATTTGCTTGCGGATCAGCGCTAATGTGCGCCGCAAAGGTGCCTGTTGCGCCACTGAATTTGCCGAGATACTCAATTGCATCTATCTGCCGCAGCTGACGCTGTAAGCGGTGCACGAACACCGCAAGCTCTTTGCCCAGAGTTGTTGGTGTCGCAGGCTGGCCGTGTGTGCGGCTCATCATTGCTAGATCCTGATATTTCTTTGCCTGCGAAGTAAGTTCTGCAATTACCGCCGCAAGTTTTGGGCGCCACACTTTTTCAACAGCGTTTTTCACTGTGAGAGCGTAAGACAGATTGTTGATATCTTCGCTAGTGCAGCAGATGTGGGTGAGTTCAGCGATGCTATCGAGACCCTGACGTGTGAGCTGCTCACGCACAAGATACTCAACCGCCTTCACATCATGCTGAGTGGTTGCCTCAATCTCTGCAAGGCGGGCAATTTCTGTCTCGCCAAAGTTTGCTGCCCAGTCACGAAGCTCTGTAAGTTGCGCGTCAGACAGCGGTTTAGAGCCGAACATTGAGCGCTTAGTGAGATGCGCGATCCACTCAACCTCGATGTGCACACGCGCCCGGTTGAGCCCGGCTTCGCTTAGATAGTCTCCGAGCTCATTAACAGGCTTGCGATAGCGGCCGTCGAGCGGGCTGATGGGCTGAGGTGGCAAAAGTGACATCGGTTCCTCCGAGCTGGATGCAGGTTTCTAAATCTATTGTTCCCTATTTGCTTAGGCACACTCAAACCTCTTGCAGAAGCCGGTAAAGCGTGGCCGTGCGGCCGCGGCTGCGCTGGGTGAATTATCACGGTTTCGGAATACGCGACGACTACAATAATGAGAATGAATAATGACAGCCTCAAGGTGCGGTTTCGGCCGGAAGTCGCGAGTTTTCCCGCCTATCGGCAGGGTGCGGGGCTTAAGCGCGCGGGTTTTAAACTGTCAAGCAACGAAAGCCCGTGGCAGCCGCTGCCAGCGATCCTCAAAGCTGTGCAAGAAACAGATACTTTTAACCGCTACGCAAATCCGCAACTGCCAGAGTTGCGCGACAAACTTGCAGCCAAGTTTGCTGTCGCTGGTGACCAGATTCAATTTGGGGCTGGATCGGTCGCGATTCTCTACCAGCTTATTCATGCGGTAGCCGGGCCGGGCGATAACTACATCTGCGCCGAACCAAGCTTTGAGGCATACCCACTGCTCGGCCTCGCCTCAGGCGCCGCCCAGTTTGGAGTGCCACTCACCGCAGACGCACGCCTCAACCTCCCGGCAATGAGCCGCAGCATTAACGCGAATACACGCGCAGTTATTTTATGCTCGCCGAACAACCCGACAGGCCCGGTGATAACAGAAACCGAGTTTCTAGAATTTATGGCCGCCGTGCCCGAGCACGTGCTGGTGGTGCTAGACGAGGCATACGCCGAATTCGTCAGAAAAGCAGACGCAGTAGACGGCATGAAACACCTTGCTGCCTTCCCAAACCTAGTTGTTTTGCGCACCTTCGCTAAAGCACAGGGCATTGCCGGGCTGCGGCTCGGCTACGGTTTTGCAGACGCGGGCATTTGGCGGGCTGCTGCTGCGACCGCAATACCGCTGTCAGTTTCAACGGTTGCTGAGGTGGCGGGTATCGCAGCCCTCAGCGACGAAGCACAAACCCAGATGCGGGGCAGGGTGCAGCTAATTGTAAACCGCCGTGAGGCGCTGCTTGATGGGGTGCGAGCACTCGGCTTTAACCCACCAGATGCGCAGGGCAATTTTATTTGGCTGTCAAACGTTGAGATCTCTCGTGTTGGCCCGAAAGTGTTTGGAGACCCCGGAGCTAAGCTGGCCGAAAGCTTCCGGCAGGCTGATATTCTGGTGCGACACATTCCAGGGCGGGGTGTGCGCATCACCGTCGGCGAAGCAGAGAGCGTTGACGCGGTGCTTAACGCGCTCAAAGACTACCTAGCACAGCACGCTGGAGAGGGTAAGGATGACTAACACAGACCCCCAAGCGAGCTTTGATCTTGCCACCGGGCTCAGCGGGCTAAAGGGCGGTGACGATCCTGCGCCTGTGCGCTTCTTAGATGCTGCGGGCAACTGGGATCCGAGCGACTCCGCTGCACCGTTTGCGGCCGCGCTCGCAGAGATTACAGCAGAAGAGCTGAAAGCCTGGTATTCCGATATGGTTGTTACTCGCGCCTTTGACCGTGAGTGCACAAACCTGCAGCGGCAGGGGCATATGGCGCTCTGGGTGCCGAGCGTTGGCCAGGAGGGTTGCCAGGTTGGGTTTGCTAATGCGGCAGACACAGACGACTATATTTTCCCCGCCTACCGCGAGCACACCGTCGCGCGGGTGCGCGGGGTGGATCTTGTTGATGTTGGAAAACTATTCCGCGGCGCACACAACAGCGGCTGGGATCCGAAAGATCCGAAGAACGGCAACACACACATTTACACCCTGGTGTTGGGTGCGCAGGCGCAGCACGCGGTTGGTCATTCGCTAGCACAGCTGCTGGATGCAAAACAGGCAGCCGGAGTTAACACCATGGATCCGGGCGAGCCTGGCACCGCAACCGGGAAAGCGACGATGGTGTTCTACGGCGACGGCACCACCAGCCAGGGAGATACCAACGAAGCGCTTATCTTTGCGGCGAGTTACCAGACACCAACCCTGTTTATTGTGCAAAACAACAGATGGGCAATTTCGGTGCCCGTGTCTAGGCAGTCACGCACCCCGCTGTATCGCCGGGCGCTCGGCTTTGGAATTCCGGCTGTGCAGATCGACGGGAATGATCCGCTGGCAGCATACGCGGTTGCAAAAACATTCCTAGACGATGCAAAAAATGGTGGCGGCCCGCGCTATATTGAGGCCCTCACTTATCGGATCGGCGCGCACACCACGAGCGATGATCCAACCCGCTACCGCGATGCAGAAGAGCTGAAACACTGGCAGGAGAGCGACCCCATCAACCGCCTGGCGCACTATCTGCGCTCGCAGGGAGTGACGGACGAGTTTTTCGCGTCGGTTGATGACACAGCTGCCTCTGAGGCACACCGCGTGCGGGAGGCACTTTTGAGCATCGAAAAGGGGCACCCCGATTCAATGTTCGCCCATGTTTACGCTGAGAATCATCCGCTGATTGACGAGCAGCGCGCTTGGATGGCGGCATATGAGGCATCGTTTGAGGAGAGCGCAGAATGAGTGTAGAGACGAAAGCCCTTGCGCACGCCTTGAATCAGGCGCTAGCTGATGCGATGGAAGCTGACAGCAGCGTGCTTTTAATGGGTGAGGATATTGGCAAACTCGGCGGTGTTTTTCGCGTCACCGATAAGCTGATGAGCCGCTTTGGCAGTGCGCGGGTGCTGGATACCCCGCTTGCTGAGGCGGGTATCGTTGGCAGCGCTATCGGGCTTGCAATGGCGGGCTACAGGCCCGTGGTGGAGATCCAGTTTGACGGTTTTGTTTACCCCGCCTTTAACCAGATCGTCAGCCAATTGGCGAAATACCGCAGCCGCACGCAGGGCGCAATCACCCTACCGGTTGTGATCCGCATCCCCTATGGTGGGCATATTGGCGCCGTTGAACACCATCAGGAGAGCGTTGAAAGCTATTTTGCGCACACGGCAGGCTTGCGCGTGGTTGCGCCAGCAAATCCGAATGATGCATATTGGATGCTCAGGCAGGCGATCGAATCACCCGATCCGGTAATTTTCTTAGAGCCGAAGGCGAAATACTGGATGAAGGGTGAAGTCGATTTTGAGAAGCCAGCCGCTGGGCTCTATGAGAGCCGTGTTGCCCGCGCTGGCAGTGACGTAACCCTTATCGGGTGGGGTGCGATGACTTCAACTCTCTTGCAGGCGGCGCAGATTGCAGAAACAGAGGGCACATCTTGTGAGGTGCTCGACGTGCGCGGCCTGTCACCGGTTGATTATGAACCGCTGTTTACCTCTGTGCGAAAAACCGGCCGGGTTGTGATCGCGCAGGAGGCCCCGGGGAACGTCAGCCTCGGTAGCGAACTAGCCGCAACCATTACTGAACGCTGTTTCTATACTCTTCAGGCGCCAGTCTTGCGAGTGAGCGGTTACGATACGCCGTTTCCGCCGGCGATGCTTGAGGGGCTCTACCTGCCAGATGCAGACCGTGTGCTTGAGGCTGTCGACCGCACAATGCACTACTAAGAAAGGCTATGCACGATGAGCGAAAAGGTATTTAACCTCCCAGATGTTGGTGAGGGTCTCACCGAGGCCGACCTCGTGACCTGGCTGATTAAGGTGGGCGACACAGTAGAACTGAATCAAACCATCTGCGAGATTGAGACCGCAAAGAGCCTGGTAGAGCTGCCGAGCCCGTTTGTGGGCACGGTCACAGAGCTGATAGCCCAGGTAGGTGACACAGTGCCTGTTGGCGCACCGCTTCTGAAGGTTGACGACGGGGTTGCTGCTGCGGCGACAGGGGAGAACGCACCCGTTAGCGACGAGGATGCAGAGATCGCTGAGGCTGTTGCAGATGTTAGCGCAGGTGTGAACGAAGAGAAGCAGGCCGTGCTCGTTGGTTACGGGAGCCAGGTGCCTGCGCGCAGTCGGCGCAGGAGCGGGGGAGAGCCGCTGCTTGGCGCGAAACCGTCGGTTGCAGATTCATCACCCGTTTTGGTGAAACCACCGATCCGTAAACTCGCGAAAGACTTGGGCGTTGATCTTGCTAGTGTGCGCGGCTCGGGGATCGGCGGCGAAGTTTTGCGCGACGATGTTGTGCGTCACGCCTCGCAGGCGAGCGTGTTCCGCAACCTGGATACGCCCGAAGCGGCGAGCTCTCGTGAAGAGCGGATTCCGGTCAAGGGTGTGCGGAAAACGATAGCGAATGCAATGACTGCAAGCGCCTTCAGCGCTCCGCATGTGAGCGTTTTTACTGAAATAGATGCGACGCGCACGATGGAGTATGTCAAACGTTTGAAAGCATCACCTGATTTTGCCGGAGTGAAAGTGTCGCCCCTACTGGTGATGGCGAAAGCAATTATTTGGGCGGTGCGCCGCAACCCAATGGTGAACTCAACCTGGACAGATGAAGAGATTATCGTTCACAATTTTGTGAATTTGGGGATCGCTGCTGCAACGCCACGCGGGCTCCTTGTGCCCAACATCAAAGAAGCGCAGGATCTGTCGATGCTCAATCTGGCGAAGGAAATCGAAAAGCTAACGCTGACTGCGCGCGAGGGTCGCACCACGCCTGAGGAAATGGCTAATGGCACGATCACGGTTACCAACATCGGCGTTTTCGGAATGGATACCGGCACGCCTATCCTGAACCCGGGGGAGGTTGCGATCGTTGCCATGGGCACGATCAAAGAAAAGCCGTGGGTTGTGAACGGTGAGATTCTGCCGCGCATGGTGACAACCGTGGCGGGCTCCTTCGACCATCGCGTTGTTGACGGTGATGTTGTGTCGCGCTTTATTGCCGATGTCGCCTCGGTTATTGAGGAGCCCGCACTCCTGCTTGACTGATCACTTTGCGTGACAGCGCTGCTAATTGTTTCACGTGAAACAATTGCCGGCAGCAGAGTTAATCATGAGGTTCTTGGTGCAGCGTTAGCGGTGCGCACTAGTTGCGCAACTGCCGTTGCTAAGATTTAGTAGTTATACCGATTTAATTCAAGGAGCATCTGTGAGCACTGCGCGTGTGACGTGGAATGGTGAACTGGTTCAGGAAGCAGTAGATCTGCTCGATGAGGGCGGCAAAATTATTGTCAGCCCAACCAAGGTTGGTTACATCATTATGACAACAGACCTGGCGGGTCTGGAACGCAAGTTTGATGTTAAAAACAGAAAGCGCAACAAGCCTGGTGTGGTGCTGTGCGGCTCGATGGAACAGCTCAAAGAGCTTGCTGAGATGACTCCGGAGATTGAAAAGTTTTACCAGATGCACTGGGATCAGGATGTGTTGATGGGCTGCATTCTGCCGTGGAAAGAAGAAGCTAAGCAGAAGTACATCCCGGAGGGCGCTGCTGAGTTAATGACGGATGTGCGCGGCACCAGCTGCTTTGTCATCCGCTTTGGCACCCCAGGCGAGCAGATTGTTGCTGAGCGCTGGGCGAAGAGCAACGCGCTGTCTTTCGCAAGCTCAGCAAACCCTTCAGGGCAGGGCAACCGCGGTCTTGTTGAGGGGATCGGTGAGCGGATCGAAAACGGTGTTGACCTGATTATCGAGGGCAATGACTACGTTGCATCGATCCAGCCAGACGCAACCCCAGAAACCCGTTACGAGCAGGGCGTGATGGTGTCGTTTGTTGATGACGATGGCAACCTCGTGCCTGAGCAGCACGGTGAGCGGGATGTTACCCCAGCTCCGATTCTGATTCGTAAGGGTGTGTATCTGCCGCAGATCCTCGAAAATCTCGCAGAGTGCTTCAATAGTTGGGATTACAGGCACGGTCACTACTACTAAGCCGACACAGTAAAGGTGTTTAACAGCCCGGTTCGCGCGAATCGGGCTGTTTTGTTTGTGGCACAGCTAGACAATAACTACCGCGCCCAAAGCGGCGTTTCGGGAAGCCGATATAGATGTGCAATAGGCTGTAATCTATGACGCAAACAGTTGAGCTGCAGCAGCTCATTGACCAGTTGCTGCAAACCGCCGGGGTGCAGCAAAACGAGAACTTGGTGCGGCAATTAGTGGAAACTTCCCTCGGGCTCGGGACGGATCCGGCCAGCCGCCTGAATATGAAAATATCTGCTGCAGCGCTGCAAGAGATGCGCGCAGCCTTCAACATTTTTGAGCGCTTTGCTGAGGTGCCCAAGGTTAGTATTTTCGGATCTGCCCGCACCGCGCTCGACGACCCAACAGCCGAGCAGGCGGAAACGGTGGCGCGTCGCATGGCAGATTTGGGTTGGATGTCGGTGACCGGCGCAGGCCCCGGAATTATGGAAGCCGCCGCACGCGGAGCTGGGCCGCAGAAGGCGCTGGGTGTTTCGATCCGCCTGCCCTTTGAAGAGGAGCCGAGCGAAGTGCATGCGAACGGCAATCAGCACGTCGCGATGAAATACTTTTTTACCCGCAAGTTGATGCTTGTGAAAGAGTCGCGCGGATTCGTGTGCCTGCCCGGTGGCTTTGGCACCCTCGACGAAACTTTCGAGCTGCTCACCCTGCAGCAAACCGGCAAGATGATTCCTGCGCCAATAGTGCTGCTCGATCGACCGGGCGGCACCTTCTGGCACGGGCTGCAGAAGTATGTAACCGAGGAGCTTGAAGCAGGCGGCTTGATAACAAAAGGTGATCTCGATCGCGTGTTAATCACCGAATCGGTAGATGCGGCAATCACCGAAATTACAACATTCTGGCGCAACTATCACTCGATTCGCTGGATCGATAACACCCTTGTATTCCGGCTGCGTAACGACCCAACAGAAGCAGAAATAACACAATTGAATGAGCAGTTTGGGCCTCTGCTTGAGAGCGGCCAGTTTCAGCGCACCGCTGCCCATCCGCTGGAAATCAAAGACATGGATGTGCCGGATCTGCCCAGAATTAAAGCGGTTTTCGCGAAACGGAAAGTGGGCGAATTGCACCGTGTGATCCGCACCCTGAATAACTTCAAGACACCCGCAGTTTCGCTCGACTAGAGTTGTTAGCATGGCTGATTCATCATTTGACGTAGTAAGCAAGATCGACCATATGGAGGTCGAAAACGCGACCAACCAAGCGCGCAAAGAGCTTGAGCAGCGTTATGACTTTAAGGGTGTTGGGGCTGAAATAACGCTCAGCAAAGAGCAGATTTTAGTGAAGGCAAACAGCGAAGAACGCGCCCTCGCAGCGCTTGATGTGCTGCAGTCAAAGTTTGTGAAGCGCGGCCTCTCACTAAAGTGTCTCGACGCAGGAGAGCCATACGCGAGCGGTAAGGAATACCGGATCGAAGCAAAGCTAAAAGAGGGGATCGACCAGAAGACCGCGAAAGAGCTGAACAAGCTCATTCGCGATGAGGGGCCGAAGAGCGTGAAAAGCCAAATTCAGGGTGACGAGCTGCGTGTTTCTTCAAAGAGCCGGGACGACCTGCAGGCAACTATCGCCCTGCTGAAAGAAGCAGATGTTGAGGTTGCCCTACAGTTCGTGAACTTCCGCTAAGGGGTCGTAAACATGGTTGAAAACCTACTCGCGCCCGAGCCAACCCTGCTCCCAGACGAGCCAGAAGTGCGTGACGCGCTCGCGGCTGTCACAGGCGACGATGCGGCACGCTTGAGTGCTGTCGCTAAGGTGGTGCAGCAGCATCCAGAATCCTCCTTAGCGTGGGCGGAGCTTGCGAACCTTGCCGCAGTGGCCGGCGACGACTTGAACGCCTACGCCTACTCGCGAATTGGCTACCACCGCGGCCTTGATGCCTTGCGGAAGAACGGCTGGGGTGGTGTGCGACAGGTGCCGTGGCGGCACGAGCCAAACCGCGGAGTGCTGTTGGCTTTTTATGCGCTAGCGCGATCCGCAGCAAAAATTAGCGAACAGGGTGAGCCTGCGCGCCTTGTTAAACTATTGGAGGACTCAGATTCAGCCGCGATAGCTGCAATCGAGGCTGCATTAAAAGAACAGGGATACCCTCTCTTAACCGCCGCTGACGCGGCATAGCGAAAGGAGCGCGCCCAGATGCCTGCTCTGTTGATTTCCGGCGCCCAATGGGGTGACGAAGGTAAGGGTCGTGCTACCGACCTGCTCGGCAGCAAGGTCGATTACGTAGTTAAATTCAACGGCGGTAACAACGCCGGTCATACGGTTGTTATCGGCGATGAAAAGTATGCCCTGCATCTGCTGCCATCTGGCATTTTAACCCCCGGTGTTGTGCCGGTGATAGCTAATGGCGTGGTTATTGATCTTGGGGTGCTAAAGCAGGAGCTCGACGCGCTATCGAGCCGCGGGGTTGATGTGTCGCGTCTGAAGGTGAGCGCTAACGCACACGTGATAACCGCGTATCACCGCACACTCGACAAGGTTACAGAACGCTTTCTCGGAAAGCGACAGATTGGCACCACCGGGCGCGGTATTGGCCCCACTTACGCCGATAAAATCAACCGCGTCGGCATCAGAATCCAAGATATTTTTGACGAAAGCATTCTGCGTCAAAAGGTTGAGGCTGCGCTCGAGTTTAAGAACCAGGTGCTGGTCAAAATCTATAACCGCCGTGCAATTGAGGCAGACGAGGTTATTGCAGACCTTTTGAGCTATCGAGAGATGCTTGAGCCGATGGTGTGCGACACTTCGCTGCTGCTGCACCAGGCACTGGAAGACAATAAAACTGTGCTGTATGAGGCAGGGCAGGCAACCATGCTCGACATCGATCACGGCACATACCCGTTTGTGACCTCATCAAACGCGACAACCGGTGGTCTTATCACCGGTTCGGGCATCGGCCCGCAGCATCTGACCCGGGTCATCTCGGTGATTAAGGCATACACCACGCGAGTTGGTGCAGGGCCCTTCCCGACAGAACTTTTTGACGAGAACGGTGCATACCTGGCTGAAAAAGGTCACGAGTTTGGCACCACCACCGGGCGGCCCCGCCGCTGCGGTTGGTATGACGCACCGATTGCGCGCTATGCTGCGCGAATCAACGGCGTGACAGATTTTGTTTTAACGAAGTTAGATGTGCTTTCCGGGTTGGAAAAGATTCCGGTGTGTGTCGCATATGATGTGAACGGTGTGCGATATGACGAAATGCCGGTAAACCAGAGCGACTTCCACCACGCGAAGCCTATCTATGAAGAATTTGACGGCTGGACGGAAGATATCTCAGCCGCCCGCACTTTTGAGGATCTCCCAGAGAACGCGCAGAAGTATATTCGTGCGCTCGAGGAAATGAGCGGTGCGCGTTTTAGTGCGATTGGTGTCGGCCCTGAGCGTGAGCAGGTGGTAGTGCTGCACTCGCTCACCGACGACTAACAAGCTGCGACAGAGGTTTAAATTGGCTGACCAAGAAGCAATAACGGCAGCGGACGTGACGCAGCAGCTAAAGCGTTTGCGCGGCTCAATCGATAACATTGACGCGGCGCTGGTGCATATGCTCGCTGAACGTTTTCGGTGCACACAAGAGGTTGGGCTGCTGAAGGCGCAGCACAGGCTGCCGGCGAGCGATCCGGCCCGCGAAGACTGGCAGATTGCGCGGTTAAAACAGCTTGCGATAGACGCTAATCTCGACCCGGAGTTTGCCGAAAAATGGTTTAACTTCGTGGTTGCCGAGGTGATTCAGCACCACAAGCGCATTGCCGCTGGTGCCGAATAGCAGCTTGCGGGCTGAGGTGTGCCGCTGTGCCCGGTAGTGAGTTAGTCTAGATCCGCACTAAAATCAGGCAGATCGTCAAGGTTAATATCAAGCTCGTCGAGAGCGTCAAAATCATCGTCGAGCTCGTCATCATAGTCTTCTTCTGCCGCATTCTGCGATCCGCGCGCGGCCGCAGCAGCGCCGAAGCTACCCAGTTCTGCCGCGGAAACACCGCTAGCTGTGATGAGAGAATCTAGGGCAGCGAGCATAGAATCTGCATCGATATCTGCGCTCGCGTTGGCGCTGACCGGCTCATCATCGCTCTCAGCGGTTAGGGGGTCAGCTGATTCGTCGCTATTTTCGTCCTCGGCGGCTGCGTCATCTGCGTCAGCGCCCGTGCCATCTGCAGAGTCGCTCAAATCTATGTGGTCAAAATCAGGATCGAGGCGATCGTCGAGAATCTCCTCCTCAAGATTCCAGATAGGCTCGCCAAAATCACTCTCATCCAGCTGCTGCAGCAGATCCGCAAGCTGCTCGTCTTCTTCAGCAACCAACTCACGGGCGTGCGCCTGCACTGTCTCGCGCGCAGATTTAGCGCCCAAATCGGCGATCGCATCTTCTAGTGCCGTGCGATAAATTTCGACAACTTCGTTGATCTCTGCCTGGCTGAAGCGACTCATCATGCTCCTCATCTGGTGTGAGTGGGTAGAAATAGCCTATCTAAGATACGGGGCGCACGAAAAAATTTTGCCAATAGTAACTTGCAACCGTAACTATCAAGCAGCGTGTGCGCGAGCGAGAGCGATTGCGTCTAACACCCGCTGTCGCAGCTGATTGCCGCGCAGCGCAAACCCACGCTGCAGCTCAGCATACTGTGCGCGACCTGCCGGGGTCTCAATCGGCACAGCTGCGTAGCCGTATTCGCTGATGTCATAGGGCGAGGCCTGCATATCAACCAGACGAATATCGCGGGCCAATTCGAAACAGTCGAGCAGCAGCTCGCCCGGCACGAGAGGCTCCAATTTTGCAGCCCACTTATAGACGTCCATACCAGCGTGTAAACAGCCCGGCTGCTCAGTCTCAGGCTGGGTTTCGCGGGTCGGGTTGAGTGTGTTTAATGGTGCTGCCGCGGGGGTAAAGAATCTGAAAGCATCAAAGTGCGAGCACACAATGTAACTGTCTTCTACAACCCGATCGGTCGCTAGGTGCCCTATCCGCAAGCGCAGGCCGCGGTGCCGCAGCTGTTCCGGTGTTAGCTTGTAGACCATCGCCCACTCGTGCAAGCCAAAACACCCAAAGCGCGGTGTGCGCTCAAGGGTCTGACGCAGTAGGTTTTCAATGTAGTCGACGGTGCGCCCGCGCTTCTCCATAAACGCTGTCACATTCACCCACGCATCACTGTTTGTTTGCGGATCAGAGGCGCTGTAGTACTTCCACCCGCTGCGAGATGCGGCGCCGTTTTCCAGAGTTACCCCAGCGCCCGGATGCCAGGTTTTTATTTGGGCGGGTTTAAAAGGATAGTAGGTGAAAAGAAAATCCCAGATGGGGTGTTTTTCTCCGCGTGCTTTGCGCTCAAGATGAGCCCTCGTAAACTCGGTTGCGCGCGCAATATGGGCGCGCTCGCGCTCACGCCACACCGTCTCGACTAGACGCGCGCGATCCTCCCCCGATCGTGCTGCAGCCGTCACCGCACAAAACCTCTGAGCGCATCAAGCTGGCGGCGCTCACGCTTTGAAGGGCGACCTGCGCCGCGCTCGCGGACAATCTCTGCGGGCCGTTCGGGTTTTGGCGGCAGTTTCGGAGTGAGATCGGTAAAAAGCGCAGCTGCCTCTGCCGCGCTGCCACGCTTGGTGGCGAAAGCCTCAACTCGATATATGCGCTCAACGGAATATAGGGTTGATCGCACAGTGTCGCCGAGTTTTAGATTATGCGCAGGTTTAGCGGTAGCGCCGTTGACCTTAATATGACCCGCTTTGCAGGCGGTGGTTGCCTGTGAACGGGTTTTCGCGAGTCTTGCAGCCCACACCCACACATCGACACGCACACCTGACATGCAATCCAGTTTATGCAATAGGGCGCTAAATATGTTGTGTGCTGCCGCAGCGAGGGAAGTAGCGCGCGTGGGCGGGTGCAGCTTAAGCAGCTGCCACAATGGAATTATGTCTGCCTACAAGACGATCGCTGAGACCGTGGATACTGAGCTGGAAATTCAACGCTCCCGATTTTTGACACGGTTAGTGCGGGTTGAGAGCGAAGAGGCGGCGCGCGAGGTGATCGCCAAGGTAAAAGCTGAGCACCCGCGTGCCCGACACCACTGCACAGCGTTTGTGATCGGCCAAGATGCAAGACTCGCCCGCTCGAACGACGATGGTGAACCCTCGGGAACGGCGGGAGCGCCAATGCTGGAGGCGCTGCAGGCGGCGGGTTTGAGTGATGTTGTGGCTGTTGTGACCCGCTATTTTGGTGGTGTGTTATTGGGTGCTGCCGGGCTCACCCGCGCCTATCGTGCCGGAGTTGCCAGCGCCGTAGATAAGGCGCGCACTGTAATTCGGCAAGAGCAGCAGCGGGCTACCGCAACAGTCACATACGAACAGGCAGGCCCGCTCACCGCAGCAGCACGCAGACTGGGGATCGCTGTCGGAGACGCAAACTACAGCGATGTTGTTGCACAAGACTTTTGGCTCACAACAGACACAGATGCGGATCACCGGTTTCTCGAGCTTGTTGCTGCACACACCGCCGGCACCGGTCGAGTGGAGTTTAAAGAGATGCAATTCAGGGATCAAACTTAAGCCCGATATAAATTAAGACAGCACTAAGTTAGGCTTACAGTATGAATTTCTGGAGCGAGATTGTGGGCCAGCAAGACGCTGTTGCGGCGCTCGATCACGCTGCGAGCCCGGAGGGCGCTAACGATCTCGCGCACGCCTGGTTGATTACCGGGCCACCCGGGTCGGGCCGGTTTAATCTTGCGCTGCGTTTTGCTGCCGCACTGGTGGCACGTGACACAAGTGATGCTGCGCGCGCTCGCGAATACAGTGCGGTAGCTGCGGGCACACATCCTGATGTGCTGGTTGTGCGCACACAAACAAATCAGCTCGGCGTTGAGCAAATACGTGAAGCGGTCACCAGCGCCTATTATGCGCCGGCGGTGAGCCCCCGCAGAGTCATTGTGATTGAAGATGCGGATCGGATGAATACGGCTGCCGCAAACGCGGCTTTAAAAGCGCTGGAGGAGCCACCGCAAACCACAGTTTGGATCCTTTGCACACCAGCAGAGGCAGATCTTTTGCCAACAATTCGCTCACGCACCAGGCTGGTGCGCCTGGTGACCCCCGATAGTGAGCAGGTCGCGCAGCTGCTGTGTGAGCGTGACGGAGTAGAGCCGTCGTTAGCGAGCCGGGCAGCGCAGCTCGCGCAGGGGCATATTGGTATGGCCAGGCGCTTGGCGATAGATGCAGAGGCAATGCAGCGGCGCGAGAAAACGGTAGAAATTGCGCTCGGTGTGCGCACTCTGCCAGAAGCGATGGCGGCCGCTGTGCAGCTGAGCGAAATTAGTCTTGCTGATGCAGAGGCGCTGGTAGCCAGGCAGCTGGATGCGGAACGTCGCGAGCTAATGCAGCAGATGGGTCTGCAGCTCGGAGATCCCGTGCCGGCAGAGATTCGTCGTGATATGAAGGCGATCGATGACACCGAAAAGGGGCGTCTGTCGCGCGGCAAAGTTGATGCGACAGATCGGGTGCTGCTTGACCTGTTGGCGCTCGCACGCGACCTTTTAGTGTTGCAGCTGGGCGCTAAACAGCCACTAATTAATAGTGCGTATCGTGACCGGATCGCAGAATATGCGGTACAGTCGCATCTAAAGGAAACATTGCAGCTTGCTGACACGCTTGAAAAAGCGCGGCAGCGGGTGGTGCGAAATGTGCGTCCTGAATTAGTTTTAGAGGCTGCTTTCGCAGCCATTGTGGCATATCGATATAGCAATAGAAAGTAGGTGTAACTGTGAGCAACCGAGGTTTTGGCTGGCGAAGTTTGGCAGCCGGCTCAGTGATTTTGCTGAGCCTGACGGGGTGCGTCTCAAAGGCGAGCGTTGACGGTTCTGCTGGATCTACAGGCGGTGACATGCCGGCAGATTTCACAGAGCAGGAGGTTAAGTGGGAAGACTGTGGTGAGGGCCTAGAGTGTGCGACTGTGTTAGCGCCACTCGACTGGAGCAACCCAGATATCAACGGGGAGACTGTTGAGCTTGCTCTGATGCGCAAGCCTTCAACAAACCCGAACCCGAAGGGCACACTATTTTTGAATCCGGGCGGCCCCGGCGCATCGGGTATTGAATATCTAGAATATTCAGACGCTGCAGAGACCCTGCTTGATGAATTCAATCTTGCTAGCTGGGATCCACGCGGTGTGGGTGATTCAAGCGCGATCGAATGCTACACAGATAAAGAGCTTGACGATGCGCTCTTTAGTGTCGACCCGAACGACGCAGAAGCTGGCACGCAGGAGTGGCTGGATGATGTGTATGCCGAAAACCAGAAAATGGGTGCCGGCTGTGAGCGACACTCTGGCGAGCTCTACAAATATGTGGGCACAGACTCAACCGTGCAGGATCTCGATCTTCTAAGGGAGCTTGTCGGTGACGAGAAGCTGAACTACCTCGGTTTCTCTTACGGCACGTTTATTGGCGCGAAATATGCGGATCGATTCCCGAATAAAGCTGGGCGGCTCGTGCTAGATGGGGCGCTTGACCCAACAGCTGACACAGCTGATGTTGTAGCTGTGCAGACAAAAGGTTTCGAGCTGGCGCTGACCAACTATCTCACCGCCTGTGTCGCGGGTGATTGCTGGTTTGATGGCACTGTCGATGATGGGAAGAAGATCATCGCAGACATGCTGGCTAAGGTAAAGGCAGAGCCACTAACCGGCAGTGATAGGCGTCAGGTGGGTGTTGACACCCTGCTCACAGCGATCGCCACACCGCTATACAGTGAAAACAACTGGCCGCTGTTAGACGACCTTTTCTCTGAGGTGCTCGAGGGTGGCGCAGATACAGCGCTCTATCTCGCAGATTTTTACTACAGCCGCGACAACGAAGATGGCACATACTACGATAACTCGCAGCAGGCGTTCATCGCGATTAACTGCCTCGACTACACGCAGTCAAAGCCTGATCTTGCGGCAATGCGTGCAGACGCTGAACAGCTTGCCGCTGCAGCACCACTCTTTGGCCCCTACCAGGGTTACAGTGATGCAAGCTGCTGGGGTTGGCCAGCTACCGCTGCCGATACGCGCACAGCTGTGACAGGTGCCGGAGCGCCTCCGATTATCGTGATTGGCACCACAGGGGATCCTGCTACACCGTATGAGTGGGCGGTTGCGCTTTCTGAGCAGCTTGAGAGCGGCACCCTGCTCACCTTCAAGGGTGAGGGCCACACTGCTTACGGTGGCAGCAGCAGCTGCATCAATAACGCGGTAGATTCTTACTTTAAGACGGGCGCAGTGCCTGAATCGGGCACCGTTTGTGACTAGCAGAGCGCCTGCGCTAAAGTAAATAATTGTGCCCTAGGGCGCACATGCACCGCTTGCGGTGCTGGCCAACTTAGCTCAGTCGGTAGAGCAGCTCCCTCGTAAAGAGCAGGTCACGGGTTCAATTCCCGTAGTTGGCTCCGATAGAACGTCACTCTGGATACAAAGATTTCCGGCCCGGCCGGGAAGTGTCCGGGGTGGCGTTTGCCGTTTTGGAGCGTTATTTGGGGTGGGGAGACCCGTCTTCGGTTTGTCGTCTTAATGATCCGCCAATAGCCAACCAGACAATGCCCCTCAGCTCCCATCCGTCAGCGTCTTTTGCTAATATATGTGACATGTCATCTATATCTACCTTTGCTGCAGAGCACACCATCGCAGCCCCACTAACGGCCATTCACGCAACATTGTGCGACATCGAAAACACCCCCTCCTGGAACCCGGCCTTCACCTCAGCGAAAGCCACCTCCACCCCTGGGAAATTCTCCATTCAGGCCCTGGGCCTACTACGCGGAACACTCGAGCTCAACCAGCAGGCTAATACAGTTCGCATGACCATCACACTGCCCGGCCTGCGAGAAGAAAGCTCCTGGCACCTCAGCAGCCAAGGCGCACGCACGCGGGTGCGCCACGAGATCTTCCAGCAGGGGCCACTGGTGGCGCTCATCGGCCAGCATGAGGCCAGCTTGGTCCCCGGCAAACGATTGAGCCGACTTGCACAGGTAGTAACGACTGGAAGCCTCGCATGAACCAGGCCTCACAGCTATCAGACCACCCCCAACAGCTGCGCTACCTCATCCTCGCACTGCAACGCCAGGGAAACCGCCAGCTCAACGCCGCTTTTGCCCACTTAGACTTGACTGCCGCGCAAGCCGAGGCCTTAGAAATCATTCACACATACGGCCCGCTGAGCACCAAGGAAGTCGGCGCCTATCTGGTGTGCGAGCCAGGCAGCCCCAGCCGCCTGCTGGCAACGTTGGAAAGCAAGGGGCTCACCGTGCGTGCCACTTCCGACAGTGATAAACGCGCCACCATGCACTCACTGTCTCCCACTGGCAAGAAGGCTGCGCGGGAGGTGCTTTCCATCCAGCAAGATTTTAACCGCCAGCTTTCCCTTGACGTACACCATGTGGAATCCTCCCACCCGAACGACTTCCTGCAGCAGCTGACGGAACTCGTGCAGGAGAGGGACCTGCGACAATCGCTCAGCAATCGCTTTCCAGAGCTGTTTGGTTAGCGGCACCCAACGCCATCGCGCACGGGCGTGAATCTGCCGCGGCAGTTATCGGCGGGCACCGCCGCTGAGGGCTTTCGGTTGTGTTTATCCATCCCGGTCTGCGGTGTATAACCGGGGTGGCGTCTTCGCTGTTCTGGAGCGTACACGGCTCTGCCTGGCTCTTGTGTGAGTGTCGAGAGCCGATAATGTGAAGACAGCGTGGCTTTTCGTGGTCGTTTCGAGTGTTGAGCTGAGACAGTCAAGGCGGCGGTATGCCACACTGGAGCAGGCGAGGAGAAGAAGTGAACGAGCAGGTGCAGCTAGTTAAGTCGAAGCAGCGTGTGGCCGACCATGGTGAGGTATTCACCCCGGAGTGGATGGTCAACGATATGCTCGACCTGGTGAAGGACGAGTCGGAGCGGATCGATGCGCGCGTGCTGGAGCCGGCCTGCGGTGAGGGCGCCTTCCTGCAGGAGATTCTGCGCCGGAAGCTCTCGACTGTGCAAGCCCGCTACGGTAAGAACGATTTTGAACGCCGCCACTATGCACTCCTGGCCCTCATGAGCACCTATGGTATTGAACTGCTCGCCGATAATGCTGAGATCTGCCGCGCTAACCTCCTGGCTATCTTCACGGATTTCATCGGTGAAGATCCTGACGGCACGTGGGTGGCGGCAGCTCGCGCAGTTCTTGCGCTCAATATTGCGCAGGCCGATGCTCTAACCATGACTACCCCAAACGGTGAGCCTCTAACATTTGCCGAGTGGGGCTATCTCGGGGCGGGCAAGTTTCAGCGGAGAGACTTTCAGTATCAGGACCTGACGAAGCGTGCAGCTTTTGGGGAAGACACCCTGTTCGGCGCCATGGACATCGCTGACATCTTCACCCCGGATACCTCGTTCCCTCCAATGACTGTGACAGAGATTGCCGCTAGCGGAATGCAGCAGACATGAGCATCTCAAACCTCCTTCTGAGCAACCACAATCCGGATGTGCTCACCTGCATCGCGAACCTCTCGAACGATGAAGTGTTCACACCTCCAGAAATGGCTGCTGCTATGCTCGACCTCGCCGCTGAGGCATGGGCACGTGACCATGACGGGGAGAGCCTGTGGGCGAACCCGAACGCCCGCGTGTTGGATCCGTTCGTGAAAACCGGGGTATTTCTACGGGAGGCGACCCGCCGTTTCAACGAAGGCCTCATTACCGTTATTCCTGATGCTCAGGAGCGGGTCAACCACATCCTCACCAAGCAGATTTACGGGATTGCTATCACTGAGCTCACTGCCCTCATGTCCCGCCGCAGTGTGTACTGCTCGAAGTACGCTAACAGCGAGCACTCCATCTGCACGGCCTTTGACACTCCAGAGGGTAATATCTGGTTTGAACGCACCGAGCACACCTGGGATGACAAAACCGGTAAACGTGAGAGTCGTGTTGACCCGCTCTCCGGTGCGGAAATCGCTATTCGCACTGGTCGGCGCTGCTCCCACTGTGGGGCTGGCGAGAACGACTACGGACGTGGCGAAGACCTTGAGACCCACGCCTACGCCTTCATCCACACTGACGACATTAAGCAACGCATTAGCGAAATATTTGGAGCAGACATGCACTTTGACCTGGTGATCGGAAACCCGCCGTATCAGCTCTCTGACGGCGGCCATAGCGCATCAGCGAGCCCAATCTACCAGTTGTTCGTGGAATCAGCGAAAGACCTCGACCCCGAACACGTGGTCATGGTGACCCCCTCACGATGGTTCGCTGGAGGTAAAGGTCTCAATGACTACCGAGACGAGATGCTTCACGATCATCGGTTGCGCACCTTAGTTGACTACCCCAAGCTGTACGAGGCATTTCCTGGCGTGAAGATCCGCGGTGGAGTCTCTTACTTCCTGTGGTCACGTACTTATGATGGACCATGCAGCATCCAGACCATGTGGGATGGGAAACCTACAGGCCCAGCGGTGGAACGCTACTTGGACGAATTTGACGTTCTGGTTCGACGAAACGAAGCAGTGCCGATCCTGAAGAAGGTCCTGGCCCGGCGCGAGGAGTCGATAGAAGGCCAGATTTCATCGCGTAAACCATTCGGCTTTGCGACGAACTATCAAGGAGAGAGCAGAATATCGCGACGCAAAGATCCAATCAAACTTTTTGCAAATCAGGAAGTGCGCTTCACTGATCGTGCTGAAGTCCAAGTCAATCCAGAATGGATCGATGACTGGAAGGTCTTAATAACTCGCGTTCAAGGAACTAGCGCTGCTGTCGAAACACAGTTCCTCTCCAAGCCAATAGTGGCGGAGCCAGGAACGGCGTGCACCGAGACCTACATTGTTGCGGGACACTTTGACGTTCGTGAAGAGGCCGAGTCGCTCGCCTCGTATCTTCGCACTCGTTTTGTTCGTTTTCTGGTTTCACTTCGAAAGTCAACTCAGGATGCGCCTCGTGGTGTCTATAGATTCGTTCCCGCCCAGCCCTGGGATCGCGAATGGACGGATGAGGAGTTGTATGCCAAATACGGGCTGACCGAGGAGGAGATCGCGTTCATTGAGTCGATAGTGCGCCCGATGGAGGATGACTGATGCCCAGGCGGGATGAGGAGCTGCTTCCCGCAAAACCCTCAGCACGGCTGCGGATTTATGCGTGGTCACCGAAGCACCCTCCAGCCGGCTATGCGGGGCTAATCAAGATCGGCCAGACGACCAAAGAGGATGTGCGCGAGCGGATCCGCCAGTCCCAGGGGCAGATGCAGCAGGAGTTCACCCTGCACGCCGACATCATTGCTGAGCGTGAGGACGGCAGCATCTTTCGTGACAAGGAGGTCATCCAGCGCCTGAAGGCGAAGGGTTTTGCCAACCCGCACTTTGGGTCAGCGACGGAGTGGGTGCGCTGCAAACCCGCTGATGTGCTCACTGCTATTGCGGAATTGCGCGCCGGCGTGGAGTACACGGGTGAGCGATACCAGACCTTCGCGATGCGCCCCGAGCAAGCCCGCGCTGTTGAGCAAACCATCGTCTATTACAACTCTATCTGGGAGGAGGATCCGGGCGCGGTGCCGCGCTTCTTGTGGAACGCGAAGATGCGCTTCGGCAAGACCTTCACCACCTACCAGCTCGCCAAGCGTATGGGTGCCAAGCGTGTGCTGGTCGTGACCTTTAAACCTGCCGTGCAAGAGGCCTGGCGTGAAGACCTCGCTAGCCATGTGGATTTTGAGGGCTGGCAGTATCTGAGCGCGAAAACCCTCGATGAGGGTATCGAAGTTAGGGCAGATCAGCCTTTGGTCTACTTCGGATCCTTCCAGGACCTCCTCGGGCGCGACAAGAAGACCGGCCTGATCAAGCCGAAAAACGAGTGGATTCACACCGTCAACTGGGATCTGGTGGTCTTCGATGAATACCACTTCGGTGGCTGGCGGGACAACGCCAAAGCTCTCTTCGAAGGTGAGGACGAAAAAGAGGCCGCCAAGGAGCTCAAAGCTGAGTACCACGAGGGGCTGGCCGCCTTCGATGAAGAGCTCGACGAGCTTGGCAGCGATGAGAATGACTTTCTTCCCATCACGACCCGCTCCTACCTCTACCTCTCGGGCACACCCTTCAAGGCTCTGGCCACGGGCGAGTTCATTGAAGAGCAGATCTTCAACTGGACCTACACCGACGAGCAGCTTGCTAAGCGTCAGTGGGCTGCAGAGCATCCCGGAGAATGGAACCCGTATGCTGCGCTGCCGGAGATGCGGCTCTTGACCTACCGGATGCCCGATGACCTAGTGGCTATCGCGCATCAGGGTGAGTTCGACGAGTTCGATCTCAACACCTTCTTCGAAGCCACAGGCAGCGGTGACAAAGCTAGGTTTGTTCACGAGTCGGATGTGCAGAAATGGTTGGAGCTGATTCGTGGCGAGCACGCACCCACACAGATGGATATGCTCAAAGCCGGTGGCCGCCCGCCCTTCCCCTACGCGGATGCCCGGCTGCTTCCCTACCTCCAGCATTCGTTCTGGTATCTGCCGAACGTTGCTGCCTGCCAGGCTATGGCGAACCTGCTCGCCGCCCGACACAATACCTTCTGGCACCAATACCAGGTGATTGTCGCCGCTGGAGCGGGCGCTGGGGTTGGGGTTGAAGCGCTCCCACCCGTGCGTGAGGCGATCGGGGATGGGCACGACACCAAAACCATCACGCTCTCGTGCGGCAAGCTCACCACCGGGGTGACCGTCAAACAGTGGTCATCGATCCTCATGCTGCGCAACCTCACCAGCCCGGAATCCTACTTCCAGGCCGCTTTCCGGGTGCAGTCCCCGTGGGCGATCAAGAACCCCGATGGGGATGACCCACGCCGGGAGGAGATCCTCAAACCCGTGGGGTTTGTTTTTGACTTCGCGCCAACCCGCGCTCTGCACCAGATTGCCGACTACGGCACGGGGCTGCATCCGGAGGCGAAGAGCCCCGAGCACGCTGTCGCCGAGCTCGTCAACTACCTACCGGTACTGGCCTATGACGGTGCGTCGATGCAGGAGATAGACGCGGGCGAGGTGCTCGACATCGCCATGTCTGGCACCTCAGCCACCCTGCTGGCAAAGAAGTGGGAGTCTGCGATCCTCGTTAACGTCGACAATATGACGCTCAAGAAGATTATGAACGACGAGCGAGCTATGGAAGCGATCCTCAATATCGAAGGCTTCCGCGCGCTGGGTGCTAACATCTTCGAGACCGTGGTGAACAAGAGCGAACACGTGTCGAAGACGAAGAAGGAAAAAGGCGACTCGCTGACCGCGAAAGAGAAGAAGGAGCTCTCAGCCGAGGAGAAGGAGTATAGGTCAAAGCGCAAGCAGATCCAGGAAAAGCTCATCAAGTTCGCCACCCGGATCCCCGCGTTCATGTATCTGACCGACTTTAGGGAGAATACGCTCTACGACGTCATCACCAAGATCGAGCCTGAACTTTTCAAGCGGGTCACCGGTCTATCTGTGGAGGATTTCAACCTCCTGGTGAACCTGGGGGTCTTCAACTCTATCCATATGAACCAGGCGGTCTTTGCGTTCCGCCGCTACGAGGACGCCTCACTGTCTTACGTCGGTTACGCCTCCCATGCGGAGCAAAATCGCCGGGAAGACCTCCATAAAGTTGGCCTCTACGACACCGTCATCACCCTCGAAACGCCTTAGACTGCCCTGACTGTCTCAGCCCGGCGCTCGAAATGGGCGTGCAGAAACCCGCTGTCTTCACATTATCGGCTCTCGACACTCTCAGAAGAGCAAGACGGGCCCGTGTTCTTTTAAGGCGCTAGCGGCGTTTCAGCAGTGCGTTAAAAACTCCGCGCACCACCTCGCGCACCACTGTTTGCCCGGTGCGGCTGCCCAACACCTGCTCGAGTGTGCTTTTCTGGCTTCGTGCGGTGGTTCGGGTTGTTGTGCGGCTAGGGCGTGGCAGCGACTCTGGCGGGCCGTAGCTGCGTGCCTGATCCTCAACTGGAACTTCTGCGCTGTTAGTGCCGTTCGCGCTCTGATTCATGCGATTTGCAAGAATTTCGTAAGCGCTTTCCGGGTCAACCGGGGTGCCATATTTTGCGAGCAGCGGTGAAGCTGCAACAGCTGCCGCAATTGTTTCCGGTGCTGTCGGATCCATGCTGCCCTGCGGTGCCCGCATTCTGGTCCATGCGGTGGGTGTCGGCGCGCCACTCTCGCTCAACACCGTAATAATAGCCTCGCCGGTGCCCAGTTGTGTGAGCACATTTTCAAGCTTGTAGCCGCTTTGCGGATAGGTTGCAGAGGCCGCTTTTAACGCCTTCGCATCATCAGGAGTGTGCGCGCGCAACTGATGCTGGATCCGCGACCCGAGCTGGGCGAGCACATCATTTGGAATATCTTTCGGGCTCTGTGTGATGAAGAATACACCCACACCCTTTGAGCGAATCAGTCGCACAGTCTGCACAACCTGGTTCACAAACTCCTTCGATGCGCCGTTAAACAGCAGATGCGCCTCATCGAAGAAAAACACGAGCTTTGGTTTTTCAAGATCGCCAACCTCAGGCAGGGAGTTAAAGAGATCGGCGAGCAGCCACATCAGGAATGTCGAGAATAAACGCGGCTCATTGGCGACACCCGGCAGCTGCAGCAGCGACACAATGCCCCGGCCGTCGGAAGCAAGCCGCAGAAAATCGTTTGCGTCAATCTCTGGCTCACCGAAGAAAACATCGGCCCCTGAGGCAGCAAAGTTAGACAGCTCACGTAAGATAACACCCGCAGTTTGTTTCGAGACGCCGCCGAGAGAGGCGAGTTCTTCCTTGCCTGCCGGGCTTGTGAGGTGCATGAGCACGGCGCGGAGGTCTTTCAGATCGACAAGCGGCAGACCGTTGGCGTCGGCGTATTGAAAAACTAGTGACAGGCTCGATTCTTGCGTGTTGTTGAGCCCTAAAATCTTTGCAAACATCAGCGGGCCGAAACTGGTGACCGTTGCGCGAATTGGCACACCCTGCCCGCGCCCACCGAGTGAGTAGAACTCAACAGGAGATGCGGCCGGCTGCCAGTTTTGACCGATTCCTGCGGTGCGGGCAAGCAGTTTTTCGCTCGCCGTGCCAGGCGATGCAACACCAGACAGGTCACCCTTCATATCGGCGGCAAAAACCGGCACACCGTTGGCGCTCAACTGTTCAAGCAAAATCTGCAGGCTCTTGGTTTTGCCCGTGCCGGTCGCACCCGCAATAAGCCCGTGCCTGTTCAACTGCGAAATTGGAATGCGGATCTGCACCTCAGGCAGCGCCTCCCCATTCACCAGTGCGCCAAGCTCAAGCGCGAGCCCCTCAGAGCGGTAACCAGCTTGCACCGCAGCAACCTGCGCGGAGTTTAAAGGCCCCAAACCCGTGCCGGCAGGTGGGGTAGCGTGCGGTGTCGCTGAGTCATCTTGTGGGGTAACCATAGTGACAGAATACCGCCCGCGCCCTCTAACACCGCAGACTAAACTAGTAGCCATGCCAACAAACTTCCGTTTAGCGTCTGTCAACGTCAATGGGGTGCGTGCCGCATACCGGAAAGGTATGGCAGAGTGGCTCGCAAACAGCGGCGCAGATGTGGTTGCGCTGCAAGAGGTGCGCGCCACAACCGAACAGTTGACTGAATTAATTGACGACAGCTGGCATATTGAACACGATGCGGCTGCGGCGAAGGGGCGCGCGGGTGTTGCGCTTATCAGCCGGGTTGCGCCCGATGCTGTGCGACGCGGGGTGGGGGGCGCTGCGGCGCACTCTGACGGTCGCTGGCTGGAGGCAGACTATACGATCGACGGTGAGCAGATTACGGTCGTGAGCGTCTACATGCACTCAGGCGAGGTTGGCACAGAACGGCAAGAACAGAAGTGGGCGATGCTTGACGCGATGAGCGCCCGCCTCGCCGAGCTCGCCCAAGAACGCGACCGTGTTGCTGTTGTGGGAGACCTCAACGTTGGCCATCGCGAGCTCGACATTAAGAACTGGAAGGGCAACAGAAAAAAGGCGGGCTTCCTGCTTGAAGAGCGCGCCTATTTCGACGCATTTTTTGCGCCGGCAGGTGAAAAAGCTCAGACGGTGGACGGATCGGAGCGCGCAGGCCTCGGCTATATCGACGTTGGCCGCACATTTGCTGGTGAGGTTGAGGGGCCATACACTTGGTGGTCAAATCGCGGGCAGGCGTTTGACAACGACACCGGATGGCGCATCGACTATCACGTTGTCACCCCGGCGCTGGCATCAGCTGTCACCAACTATCGGGTTGATCGGTATCCGAGCTACGATGCGCGCTGGAGCGATCATGCGCCGGTTGTCGCCGACTACCGGCTGTCATAGGGCAGCCGACCGATCCGCAAGCAAGTTTTCAGACGAAAGTAAAAAGATGAATAAACCAGTGATTTTTTCGGGTATGCAGCCGTCTGCTGATTCGCTGCATCTTGGTAACTATGTGGGTGCGCTAACCCAGTGGGTTGAGCTGCAAGACAGCTTTGACGCGTATTTCTGTGTTGTAAACATGCATGCGATTACCGTTCCGCAGGATCCACAGGAGCTGCGCGAGCGCACCCGTCGCACGGCAGCGCAGTACATTGCTGCCGGCATAGACCCCGCAAAATCGACGCTGTATGTGCAGAGCGACGTGCCAGCGCACGCAGAACTCGCGTGGGCGTTTAACACGATCACCGGTTTTGGTGAGGCCGGGCGCATGACTCAGTTTAAAGATAAGTCGCAGCGTTACGGCTCTGATTCAACCACGGTGGGGCTTTTCACATACCCGATTCTGATGGCGGCCGATATTCTGCTCTATAACGCAGACATTGTGCCCGTTGGTGAAGATCAACGCCAGCATGTTGAGCTGACCCGTGATATCGCGCAGCGTTTTAATCAGCGTTTTGGCGACACTTTTGTTATTCCGGAAGCGCAAATTCAGCAGGGCACAGCAAAGATTTTTGACCTGCAGAATCCGACAGCGAAAATGTCGAAATCAGCTGAGAGTGATGCGGGTTTGATTAACGTGCTTGATGATCCCGCAAAAACTCGAAAAAAGATTATGCGCGCGGTCACCGACACCGACGGAGAGATTCGTTTTGACCGCGAAAACAAGCCGGGAGTTTCAAACCTGCTCACGATTTTTGCGGTGCTGGCTGGGCGCTCAATCGAGAGTATCGAAGCAGAGTATGCTGGCCGCGGCTACGGTGACCTGAAGAAGGGCCTCGCTGAGGTTGTTGAAGCAACCTTCTCGCCGATTCGTGAGCGCACCAACGAACTGTTGAGTGACCGGGCAGAGCTTGACCGTTTGCTCGCAGGCGCAGCAGAGCGCGCTAATGCGGTTGCAAACGCAACTCTGGATCGTGTCTACAAGGCGATGGGCCTGCGCTAAAACCCACCTAAACCGCACACAAATTTGGGTAGTATGCGTGCGGTTACCGGTAAAAGAAGCGCGTTAGCCAATTTAAATAAAGGGAGATACGACTGCGGTGTTGAACGGTCAGCTGCTAGAGGAGGCGATGCAGCGCGCCTGCGTTATCGCGCGTCGCGGCCCCGCTGACACCCCCAACCCGCAGGTCGGATGCGTGTTAGTTGATGCTGCGGGCCGCATCGTTGCCGAGGGTTGGCATTTAGGCTCCGGCACCCCGCACGCTGAAATTGCGGCGCTCGCGGCAGCTCAGACGCGCGGCGTCACAGATTTTAGCGAGCTTACCGCCGTGGTCACACTAGAACCCTGCAACCACACCGGCCGCACAGGCCCCTGCGTTGCAGCATTAAAAGCGGTGCGGATCGGCGCGGTAGCGTTCGGTTCAACCGACCCCGGCGCGCTATCCGGCGGCGGAGCGGGTGCGCTTGCGGCAGCCGGGATACCCGTTAAGGCCGGAGTCGGGAAACTCAGCACAGATGTTTTGCGCAGTGACTGGCTGCGTCGTGTGGGCGGCGGCAGTAAAGCGAGCAATTCAACCGGTGCGGCAGGAGCAGCTGCACTATCTCGCCCGTACACTATTGCCAAGTGGGCGCAGACTGTAGACGGGCGTGCGGCCGCAAGCGACGGCAGCAGTCAGTGGATAACCGGCGCCGCAGCCCGCGCCGATGTGCATTTACGCCGCGCGGCAGCTGACGCGATCGCAGTGGGCACCGGCACCGTGCTCGCAGACGATCCGAGCTTGACAGCGCGCGCTGTTAACGGCGAGCTGCTTGTGCCGGCCAGGGAGCAGCCGCGACCCGTGATCTTTGGCAAACGCGAGATTCCCGCCGCGGCGCGGGTAAACAGTCACCCGGCTGGCGCGCCGATCCGCAAGAATGGCACAGATTTGGTGAAAGACCTCAATGAGCTTAAGGCGCAGGGGATAAACACTCTGTTTGTTGAGGGCGGCCCGACCCTGATTAGTGCGTTACTCGCGCTAAACCTTGTTGATGAGTGCCTGGTCTATATTGCGCCCGCGCTGCTCGGCGGCAAGCGCCACGCAATCGGTGATATTGGTGTGGAATCAATTGCGGAAATTAAACGTTTTAGTGCGGTGGAGACGCGCCAGCTCGGCGACGACCTGCTGGTGCGCTTGGTTATGAAGGAGGCACTTGGTGTTTACGGGGCTGATTGAAGCTACCGGTGAGATTGTGGCGATTGAAGCAGCTGGTGACGGTGTTCGCCTGACGGTGCGTGGTGCGGAAGTGCTCACCGATGTGCAGCACGGTGACTCTATTGCTGTTTCGGGTGTCTGCCTCACCGCGGTGGAGTTTAATAAAGAGCAGTTCACTGCCGATGTGATGGAGCAGACCCTGCGTCTTTCAACACTCGGGCGTGCGCAGATTGGTAGGCGCGTGAATTTAGAGCGTGCTGCGAAGGTGGGCGCCCGCTTGGGTGGTCACATTGTGCAGGGGCATATTGACGGCACAGCCGAAGTGCTTAAGGTGCGCCCGGGCGATAAGTGGCGGGTGCTGCGTTTTTCACTGGCAGCAGAGCACGCGCCGCTCGTTGTTGATAAAGGCTCAATCACTGTTGACGGGGTTTCGCTCACTGTTTCTAAGGTGTCTGATGCTGCGACGGCGGCCGACCAGCAGTGGTTTGAGGTGTCGCTAATTCCGGAAACACTCAGCGCAACCACCCTCGGAGAGCGTAAAGTGGGAGACGTTGTAAATATCGAAACAGATATTCTTGCGCGTCATGTTGCGCGTTTGACAGCTTTCGGATCGCGCGTAACAGGCGGTGCTAGGCTGCACGACGCCGCGCAAACTACTGAAATCCAGGATGGAGCAGAATAACCATGCCAATCGCTGAGATCCCTGAGGTGCTTGAGGCGTTGCGAGCCGGCAAACCGGTCATCGTTGCAGATGATGAGGATCGAGAAAATGAGGGCGACGTTATTCTCTCGGCAGAGCTAGCCACGCAAGAATGGGTGGCTTGGACGGTGAAGCATTCGTCCGGTTTATTATGCGCCCCAATGACCAACGAAATAGCTGATCAGCTTGATTTACCGATGATGGTGGAGCGCAATGAAGATGCGCGTTCAACCGCCTACACTGTGACGGTTGACGCAGCAGAGGGCGTGACCACCGGTATTAGCGCAAAAGACCGGATGACGACGCTGCGGGTTTTGGCGAACCCTGAGGCGAAAACAAGCGATGTGAATCGCCCGGGGCACATTCTTCCGTTGCGTGCGGTTGACGGCGGCGTGCGTGAGCGCGCAGGGCACACTGAAGCATCGGTAGAGCTGATGCGGTTGGCTGGCCTTAGGCCGGTAGCAGCAATTGCAGAAATTGTTGCCGATGATGGTGAGATGATGCGTCTGCCAGAGCTTCTAGAGCTTGGTGAGCGTGAGGGTGTGCCGGTCACAACAATTGAACGCTTGATTGCATTCCTTACCGAGAATGATGCTGTGACCGGGGAAAATACTGTTAAAACTCGCACACGACGGGTTAGTTTAAAGGCCGATACACTCGTGCCAACAAAATACGGTGACCTCAGAATGCTTGCATTCCGTGATCGGCATTTAGGGGTCGATCACATCGCTGTAGTAGGGCTAGATGCCGACGGCAACCGCCCGGGTTTGGGTGCCACAGTGCGCGTGCACTCGGAGTGTTTGACCGGCGAAGCATTAGGGTCTTTGAAGTGCGAGTGCGGCCCGCAGCTTGACGCGGCTCTGCAGCACATCGCGGCAGAGGGCGGTGTTGTGCTCTACATGCGCGGGCAGGAGGGGCGCGGTATTGGGCTCGCTAACAAGATGCGCGCATACGCGCTGCAGGAAGAGGGCTTTGACACAGTAGACGCCAATCTACAGCTCGGCCTGCCGGCAGATAACCGCGATTACGCGCCAGCCGCACACATTCTGCACGAGCTCGGCGTCAACAACGTGCGACTGCTCACCAACAACACAGACAAGATAGCGCAGCTTGCAGCGCACGGAATTACCGTCACTGAACGGGTGCCGTTGATTGTGGCTGTGGGCGACGAGAACCGAGACTATATGGCTGTTAAACGTGACCGGATGCAGCACACTCTGCCTCAAGATTTAGGAGGAAACTAATGAGCGGCCAGGGCGCACCAGATTTACGAGTAGACGCTACCGGAATGCGTGTTGCGATTGTTGCCGGCAGCTGGCATCAGGAAGCGACAGAGGCGATGATTGCCGACGCACTTGCCACGGTTGAGAGTGCCGGCGCTAGCGCTGATGTTTATCGTGTTGCCGGCTCTTTTGAGCTGCCGCTTGGCGCACAGGCGGCCGCCACCGCAGCTGTCGGCTATGATGCGGTGGTCTGCCTCGGCGTCATTATCCGCGGTGGCACGCCCCACTTTGACTACGTCTGTAACGCAGTCACCGACGGGCTGACAAGGGTGCAGTTGGATACCGGTAAGCCCATCGGGTTCGGTGTGCTGACAACCGACAACGAAGAACAGGCCTTTCAGCGGTCGGGCTTGCCCGGAGCAGCTGAGGCTAAGGGGCGTGAGGCAGCCGAAGCTGCGCTGCACCTTGCCGTAACCCAGCGCCAGATTGCGGCGGCTGGTTAAACTGCTGCTATAGCGCCGTGTGGCATTCGATGTGGAAAAAGTCTGAATTAGAGCGAGGAACAAACCGTGTTAGCGAAGCAAAAGACTGAAAAAGATCCGCATCGAGCCTCGGTGAAAGAGCTGCTGCCGTATGTTTTACAGCAGCGTAAACTGCTCACCATAGCGTTAGTGCTTGGCGCGTTGGCTGCTCTGCTGGCACTGGCGCAGCCGGTTTTGGTCGGCAAGATTATTGAGCGCGTCCAAATGAGTGAACCGCTGGGTGTTTTGGTCGCTCTGCTGGTGTCTTGTGTGGTTGTCGGATCAATATTTTCTGGGCTTGAACACTACACCCTGCAGCGTATGGGTGAGGGTGTTGTCTTGAATTCACGCCGCAACCTCATCAGGAAATTGGTTTTTCTGCCGATTCCAGAGTTTGATCGGCGTCGTTCGGGTGATCTTGTCAGTCGGATCGGTAGCGACACAACTGCGCTGCGCGCCGTGCTCACACAGGGGCTTGTTGAGGCGATAGCTGGCAGCCTGGTTTTAGTTGGTGCTGTTATTGGAATGCTGGTTACTGACGCCGTGCTGTTCTTTGCGACCGCGGCGGTGCTAGCGGCAGCACTGCTTGTTGTTGTGGTGATTTCGGCGCGGATGCGACCGCTGATGACCGAGACACAGCAGCAGGTTGGTGACCTTGCGGCGGGGGTAGACCGTGCAATCTCATCTATTCGCACTATTCGGGCAAACGGTGCCAGCGAGCGTGAGGCAACCCTGCTTGAAACACAGGCAGAAAAAGCATTCGGTTTGGGCCTGCGAGTGGCCCGTCTGTCTGCGCTGATCGTACCGCTGTCGTTTATCGCACTGCAGCTGGTTTTCCTCGTTGTTATCGGGTTCGGCGGGTGGCGTGTAGCGCACGGTGACACCACAATTTCTGAGCTTGTGATGTTCCTGATTTTTGTTTTCCTGCTTGCATCGCCACTCGGGCAGATTTTTGGCGCGGTGGCCTCAGTTAATGGGGCGCTTGGTGCGCTGGGGCGGATTCAGGAGGTCACACGACTCGACACGGAAACCGCAACAGATGCGCAGCTTGCGCCCGCGGGTGAGTTAATCCCGCTGTCAGAGGAGGATCCCGCCGCCGCGCATATCGAATTTTCTGATGTGCATTTCACCTACCGTTCTGCCGCACCCGACAGAGTTGAGGCGCGCAGCCTGGTTGGGGGTCGGCGCGAACGCAACCAGTATCGCCCGCCGAAGATTGTGGAAACCCCGGTGTTGCACGGTGTGAGCTTTAGCGTGCCCCGCGGTAAACGAGTTGCTTTGGTTGGCCCCTCGGGTGCGGGTAAGTCAACGATTTTAGGGCTAATTGAACGTTTTAGCGATCCGGATAGCGGCGTTATCAGTTTTGGTGGAATCGACCTGCGCAATCTAGATCGTGCTGAACTGCGCGCACAAATCGGTTATGTTGAGCAGGATGCTCCGGTGCTTGCTGGCACAGTGCGCGATAACCTTCTGTTGAGTGCGCCGAATGCGAGTGATGCGGAGTGTGAAGCGGTGCTTAGGCAGGTTAACCTGGGGGGCCTGCTCGACCGTGCTGCAGCACAGGGCGATCTTGCAACCGGCCTTGATGCTGAAGTTGGCGACCAGGGCATCCTGCTGTCGGGCGGCGAGAAGCAGCGCCTGGCGATTGCCCGAGCTCTGCTGGCAAACACCCCTGTGCTACTGCTTGATGAATCAACCGCGAATCTTGATGGTGTTAACGAAGCTGCGATGCGCGACGCTATTAACGCTGTGGCTGCCGATCGCACTCTAGTGGTGATTGCCCACCGGCTCGCTACTGTTGTTGACAGTGATCTCATTATCGTTCTGGATGAGGGCAGAGTGCTCGGGCAGGGCACTCATAACGAGTTGATAGAGACGGTGCCGCTGTATCGAGAGTTGGCACAGCGCCAGCTTTTGGTGCGCGAGTAGCGCAAAACTTGGTAATCGCATCGGACTATCGTGGGCGTTATCGCCATTATTTGAAATAACACCCACGATTCGTTCCGGATTCACTGCGCCCTGCAGACGCTACCGTGTGCCGCGGCGTTTTTCGCGCTTCCCGATGCTTTGGCGGGTAAGCCCCAGCGCGCCAACTGCGGCAGCAGTTAACAGCACAGCTAAGCCCATCAACGGTGTTGCTGAGGGTGCGCCGGTTGCCGCCAACTTTGGGCTTGATGGAGGTGGCGTTGGCAGCGGTGGTGCGGGGGCAGGTGGTTCAGAAACTGTAGTCGTCTCGTTTGGAATTCCGCACTTACCGCGGTGCACTCTAACCCACTCACCCGTGTCTGGATCTTGGATTTCTACGGTCTCAACCCAATAGAAGGTGCCGTAGCTTTGTGCCGTGACCGCGGGTGACTTAAACTCTCCAACACCAGCAACCGGGATGGCCTCAGTGGCAGCAACCGGCTGCGCCTCACACACTGCATTAGGATCCTGCAATTCATCTGCCTGCCACAGCACAGGGTTGCCCTTTTCATCTATGACAGGGTGCCAGTCAGGGCCGTATTTAGGCTCTCCAGCTACCGGCTTTTTGAACAGCTCAAAACTGATGCGCGCGGGGAGATCCGGCAGCGATCCTGAAACGATAGCGGTGTCGTAAATTGCTGCCCTGAAATATCCCTGCGCCTGTGCTTTGGTTGCAACCTCGGGAGTGTTCACTTTGAACGTCTCCTCGGGTATGCCGTAGTCGTCACACCCCTCTTTGACTAACCCGCGCACTGTTTCGGGTTGATCCTCGCGATGCACGCACCAGACGAAGCTAATATACCCCTCACGCAGTGTGAGTGGAACGCGAAATTCAGCGCTCTCGACCGGGTCGTTAGGTGAGTTTACTAACACAGATAGAGGTTGCCCGACAGCGACAGCATCTGCTGGCACGCCACTCTGTCTTTGCGGTTTGCTTGCGCTGTAGTAGGCGATGCCGCTGAGGGTTACGGGCACACGGTTACCCTGCGCATCCTGCAACCAGCCACCGTTTTCAGGGTGCGCCGCAACCGCGTCTACAGTGGTTTCACCAATAGAGCGTGCAGTATCGCGAACCTTAGTTGTGAGTGTGAGCTCGGTGGGCACAGTTTGGCCTTCGGTGCGCTGCCCAAACCCGTCGGTGAAGAAATATTTTTCGGGAATCGCTGGCGCGCCACTAATACCGGCCTGACTGTGCGGCTCTAACACCTCGGGAAGCTGCTTTTCGTGCTCTATATTCCAGACCCAGGTGTAGTAGCCAGCTTCGTTTGCGATCAAATTATGCGTGTCAACAGAGTATGTGCCGGCACCCTGCTTGGGGTCTGAGGTCACCTCTGCATGACCTGCCACCGGGGCGCCGTTTGGCACTGTCATTGAAGGGTTTAGTTTCGGGTCGCTCAAAAACGGGCCGTAGAGTGTGCCGGTGGCGTGAATTGGCGCATATATCGGTGTGCCGTCGGGGGAGTGCATTGTGCGCCACTGGTTCTGACTCTCAGCGGCAGTGAAGAATGTAACCGTATCGCTAAAACTTGCTCCCCTTGCAACAAACTCGCTCTCCACCGCCGACGACAGCCCCGGTGACCAGAGGGTGTCCATTGTGGTGTAAATATCTTGCAGTGGTTTTGTTTCTTCGAGCGTTTCAGTGCGTGGCGGAGTTGGTTCACTGGTGACCACGGCCTGCATGCCGGGAATTTTTGAAACTCGGACAGTGCCCGGATAGACCGTGCGAGTCACTCTATTTGTTTGGGAGCCACTAAATGACATCTGGTAGTAGCGATTCCAGCCGGCCTCTGGCGGAGCTTCGCCCACAAACTCAAAGGTGGCCGAAGCGTTTAAAGGCTCAGAGAAAGTGTGCTCTGCCACAAGTTTGCCGTCAATTTTTAGTTTGCCGTTTACCACTTTAAGTTTGGTGGTGCCAGCCGGTGCGGTGATAGTCCCGGAATAGCCGCTAGCGCTTTTCACACTGAGCTGGCCGGGGGTAAAATCAGCGGTTGCGGCGTTTGAGGCGCGCACCGCATTGTATGCTTCCGCAACCATTTGCTCGTACCGGTTGCTGGTGTAGCCGCTTTTACGGGCGGTATCCAGGATCAAATTAAAGTAATCCCAATACTTACCGGTAACACCCAGCTGGCCGCGTAATTGCCAGACTGCTAGCTGCACATCGGTCGCCTGCTGATTGTCTGCGGTTTGCCCCCATTTTGTGAGAATGTAGTTGAGCGCCTGGAGATGCTCGCCTGTAACCGCAACCGAGCCCATAACTGTGCCCGCAGCCGGGCCGTAATTCGCTACCTCTTGCCATGCGGGAACATTGGTTACGTTAACTGAGGCGGCATCCCCTCTACCAGTATGAATCTTGATTCCAATTTCGAGGCAGTAGTGCACAAGTTTGCTGCTGTCTATGTAGAAGCCGCCGGCGCCGATTCCACTTGGGCTGTAAAACCCGGGCCCGTTTTCAGCAGCTTGCGCGGCCGGCGCTGTGTGTTGCATGCCGAGCGGATCAAGCGCGTTACCGCCGTTAAAAACGGCAGATCCCGCGATTATCGCGCCGCAGACTAGCAGAGCGCCGATCCGCCCCCGACTGTATTTATGTTTGGCCTTAGCCGTCATCCCTATCTCCTTGCTGTTGGGGTGTTTTCCATAACCGTAGGAGAAGAGGGGCGGGCAAAATCAGCGCCTAAAAGAATCTGTGGATAATTTTCGCAGCTCAGATTTATCCACAGAGCGTGCTAGCGATAGTGATCCAAAAATTTATTTTCAGAACAGCACACTATTTGGAAATATGCGTATAAACTTACAAATCGGATTATGTTTTTGATCCTTGTCGACTGGTAAAGAAGCCGGAAAGGAGCGCGAAGTGGCGCAACAAAATGGTTCGCTGAAGCGCAACCTCGGGTTGTGGGCTATTGTTGGCCTCGGCCTGGGTTATATGACCCCAACTGTGGTGTTTGATACGTTCGCTATCGTGTCGGAAGACACACACGGGGCGGTTCCATCTGCGTATGTTATCGCTCTTGTCGTGATGGCTTTCACCGCGATTAGCTACGGCAAAATGGTGAGAGCTATTCCAAGCGCTGGCTCGGCCTACACCTACACCCGTGAGTCGATGCACCCAAATGTTGGTTTCATGGTGGGCTGGGTTGCGCTGCTCGACTACATCATGCTGCCACTTGTGAACGTGCTTATTCTGCGCCAGTACATGGAGCAGCTGGTGCCGGCGGTAAACCCGTGGCTTTGGGTCTTCCTGTTTTCTGGAATCGTCACCGCTTCGGTCTACTTCACAATGAAGGGCACCTCAAACCTTAACTCCCTGCTGCTTGTCGGCGCGCTGATCATCATGGCTTCATTCCTTGTAATGCTGATCGGCCAGGTGCAAAAGGGTGCGGGCACCGGTCAACTCTGGACAGTGCAACCTTTTATCGGTCAAGACTTCGATTTCGTGAAAGTCGTCGCAGCAGCAACCGTTGTGTGCTTCTCGTTCATCGGGTTTGACGCGGTAACCATGTATGCGGAAGAAGCAAAAAATCCAAAAATCATGCCGAAAGCGATCTTGCTGACTGTGCTGCTTGGCGGTCTGATCTTCTTAGTAGCAAGCTACTTTACCCAGCAGCGTTTCCCAGATAACTCGACGTTTGGCGATGTTGAAAACGCACTACCCCAGATGGGTCAGCAGGTTGGCGGCGATGTCTTCATGTGGATCTTTACCGCAGCAGGTTTTGCGGCAACGATGGCATCCGCCCTTGCATCACACGCGTCAGTGGCCCGAATGCTGCTCGTAATGGGTCGCAACGGTGTGCTGCCGCGCAAATTCTTCGGTTATGTCTCACCAAAGACCAACACCCCAATCTACACAGTTCTTTTGGTGGGTGTTGTCACACTGCTAGCGGGATGGCTGGATCTTGAGTTCACTGCACACCTCATCAACTTTGGCGCCCTTATCGCCTTCACCTTCGTGAATTTGTCTGTGATCGCCTACTACGCCGTGCGTCAGGGGCGTCGCAAGACTCGAAAAGACATCATGAAGTACATTGTGATGCCGATTATCGGAACCGGTATGACGCTCATACTGTGGGTAAATCTTGAATCCGTATCGCTCATGCTCGGTAGCATCTGGCTGGCTATCGGGTTGATCTACTTGGTTTTCCTAACTAAGGGCTTTAGAACTCAACCAGCTGGTTTTGATGAAGCGCAGCCGGTCACCGGGTTTACCAAAGCGCAGACAGAGACTGCAGAGAAATAATTTATTAAACGCACAAAACCCCGCCAGTTTCATTTGAGAGTGGCGGGGTTTTGCGTGTCTGTAACGCAAGGGCACTAAACAAGAAAAAGCCCCACCGCAGCAAAGAGATGCAGTGAGGCATCAGCGGAGGATAGGGGATTTGAACCCCTGAGGGCGTTAACCCAACACGCGTTCCAGGCGTGCGCCATAGGCCGCTAGGCGAATCCTCCAGGTGTAGTGCCGCTTGCGACACACAACGTTAAGTTTAGCGATTAATCGACTTCAATGCGCGCCGGCTGAGCGTTGTGCCACGAAATTGCTATGGCCGCGCCAAGGAACACAAACTGTAAAATCGCGAACGGGTTGCAGAGTGCGATCGCCATCTCGAGAGCGAAGGGGCTTGATCCTGGCGGCGCGGTGATCGCGGCGAGGGATCCATCAGCCTGCACATCGGGCACAGTGACGGCGAAGGTTGCAGCGCAAAGCCATGAGAGGGCAGCGGAGACTATCACCCCCCGGGTTGTGCGACGCCCCGCGCGCGCAGTGATTGCCAGACGCCTGCTAAGCCACACAGAAACCAAAAGATAGGGTAGGGCGATACCCAAGGCATACCAGACGGTGTTTGAGCCGAGCAGCCCAAAGAGCACGCGCCCGAACGCGATAAAAGTTGCAAGCAGCAAGCCCATAGCGAGAACAGTTGTTTTCACAGTAACTAGCCTAGCCGGTTGCGCAACACGCGCAGACGAAAAACTTTGCGTCTGATTTGAAACTTTTCGTCGTTATCTGATATCTTAGACGAGTTGTCATAGACGCAAACGCCCCGATAGCTCAGTGGTAGAGCACTTCCATGGTAAGGAAGGGGTCGCCAGTTCAATCCTGGCTCGGGGCTCTGGTCTTTTTATAAAAGCTTTGCGCTTGAAAGGCCAACGCGGCTGAGTAGCTCAGTTGGTGAGAGCGCACGACTCATAATCGTGAGGTCGCGGGTTCGAGTCCCGCCTCAGCTACCGTTTATTTACGCCCACAGCATTGGTGAGTCTTCTTCCTCCCATGCAGCCTCTAGCAGGTCAAGATCAAGATCGCAGACTACCGGCACGTGATCGCTGGGCCCCGCACCCTCCCGCTCTTCAGCTGCGATATAGCCGTTCGTGACGGCATCGGTAAAGCTGTCTGATCCGAGAATAAAGTCGATGCGCATACCGAGATTCCGCTCAAATTTAGCTGCCTGGTAGTCCCAGAAGCTGTAGCCGTGCGGTTGGTGCGGCCGCACAACATCTGTGAGAGTGTCTGTGAACTGTGCAAACTCGGCTCGCTCACGCTCTGAAACGTGGGTTGAAGCGCCGGGAATGAACGCTGGATCGCCCATATCTGCCGCGGTTGGGGCGATATTCCAGTCACCCATTAAAGCAAGCGGTAGGTGCGGATCTGCGGCCAACCACGCGTGCATTTGCTGTCTGAGGGCCTGCAACCATTCGAGTTTGTATTCATAGTGGGGGTTGTCGAGGGAGCGGCCGTTTGGCACGTACAGCGACCAGAGGCGCAGTTCCCCGATGGTTACGCCGAGTGCGCGCGCCTCTTGCGGGAGGCCGTTTGGGTCTGTGCCCTGCACAGTTTCTTGCCCTTTGACTGCTTTACCAAAACCGGGCATGCCGTCGAAAGCTGTGGTTATGTCTGTCATCTTGTGGCGGCTCGCAAAGGCGACGCCGTTCCACTGGTTGAGACCGTGTGCCACAACCTGATAGCCGGCATCCTCAAACGCTGCGACCGGAAACTGATCGGGGCGACATTTGATCTCTTGCATTGCTAGCACGTCGATATCATCGCGCACCAGGTAGTCGACAACCCTGCCAACGCGGGTGCGGATAGAGTTCACGTTCCAAGTTGCAATGCGCATAACTTAGAGGTTAGTCGATTTTGCCCGTTACGGTAGCTGCAACCACTGACTCACTGCCAGCGCGTCGGTACATAAGTAAAGAGCCTGACCCCGGGAAAGTTCCCAGAGCCAGGCTCTTACTTGGTGTGTTGTGTGCAGCCGGCCGATCTTAAAGGCCGACCGGCTGCGCAACAGTCACAGGCGTTTTAGTTCTTGCGGCGACGCAGCAGAAGTGCTGCAGCACCTGCGAGGCTAGCCAGCGCAGCCATGCCGAACAGAGTTGAATTCTCTGCACCGGTGTTTGCCAGCACCTTCTTAGCCTTACCTGATCCGTTATTTACCGGATCAGTCTTGCCGTCACCTGCGTTGCCACCCTGATCTTCGCCACCATCGGTTGGTGCACCGGTGTTGTCTTTAGAGTTCGGGTTGGTCTTTGGATCGTTAGCGTTTGGATCGTCAATAGTTTTACCTGTTGTTGGATCCACGATGGTGTTGATTTCTTCACCATCTTTTACGCCGTCACCATCGGTGTCAGG
>NZ_JAAIKA010000002.1 GCF_011752015.1 Canibacter zhoujuaniae | reverse complement strand
GTGTAAACAGTGTTTCCCACCAAGACGCTGACCGTGTTTCCGTTTCCTGACGTTCGGCCAACAGATGACTACTCTACGCACCCTGACCGGCCCCACGCAAACAACACCAACACCCGGGCGTGTCGCAGGCGTAAATGCGCTTGAATAGTGCCCATGTCTATTAATGACCGCAGCAATTTTGGATTCCAAGTAAATAGCGTGCTTACCTCCGACGGTTTTACCGGCACACACTCCGGTAAACCCCTGGGTCGCACAGGCACGATCACAACACCCCACGGCACAATCAACACCCCCGCTTTTATCCCGGTTGGCACGAAAGCAGTTGTGAAGGGTTTGCTGCCTGAAACTGTTAGAGAGCTGGGCGGGCAGGCAGTTTTAGCGAACGCCTATCACCTGTTTTTGCAGCCCGGCAGCAAAACCCTCGATCGGGCTGGTGGGCTTGCAAAGTTTATGCACTGGAACGGCCCAACCTTTACCGACTCCGGCGGCTTCCAAGTAATGTCACTCGGTGTAGGTCACAAGAAGACTCTCTCAATGGAGGCGGCAAAACACAACGCCGCCGAAGTTATCGCAAAAGACAAAGACCGGCTTGCCAAGGTTGATGAAGACGGGGTCACCTTCAAATCCTTCATAAACGGCGATACACACCGCTTCACGCCTGAAGTCTCCATGCGCGTCCAGCACGAAATTGGCGCAGACATCATGTTCGCTTTTGATGAACTGACCACGCTGATGAACTCCCGAGAGTATCAGGAAGCCTCTGTGCAGCGCACATCCCGGTGGGCAAAACGCTGCCTTGACGAGCATGCGCGCCTTACAACAGAGCGGACGGATCGGCCATACCAGGCACTGTTTGGTGTTATTCAGGGAGCGCAATACGAAGACCTGCGGCGGATGGCGGCAAAAGATTTGGGCACTATGACGGGTGCGGAACACACCTCACAGACCTTTGACGGTTTCGGCCTTGGCGGCGCAATTGAAAAACCGCGGCTCGGCGAAATTGTGAGCTGGATGACCGATGAACTCCCGGAAGATAAACCGCGCCATCTGCTCGGTATCTCTGAACCAGATGACCTGTTTCTGGGAATCGCGGCCGGTGCCGACACTTTTGACTGCGTTGCCCCCTCCCGTCAGGCTCGGGGTGGCACAATGTACAGCCGCGACGGCCGTGTAAACGCAAAAAATTCGATCCACAAAACCAGATTCGAGCCGCTTGAAATAGGTTGCGATTGCTACACCTGCGAAAACTATGACGCCGCATATCTGCATCATTTGTTTAAGTCGCGCGAGATGGGCGCTGCAACACTGGCAACAATTCACAACGAACGGTTTATTGTGCGACTCGTTGATGAAATTCGCGCATCGATGACTGACGGCACCTTTGCTGAGCTCCGCGAAGAAACGCTGCATCGCTACTACGGCAAGGAGTATGCCCAGGAGGTAATTGCACGCGCTAGCTAAGCTTTACGCGGCTCTTGATTCACTTTCTCGCTTAGAGTAAGCAGCAGATGCGGCACTAGCGCGGCGCCGCTACCGGCTGCAACCAGCAACTGCTCAGGTTTCCCAGTGGCCGCTTCTCCCACCGCATAAAGCCCGCTGATGCGCGTTAATCCGGGATGTGCTGCGTGCGGATCCGAAAGCCCTAAACCCTTAAATGCTGTTTCGGTCGCACCGAGCGGCGCGAGGAATTTAATGTTCAAAGAGCTCTTTGGCAGCACAAACCCGGCGCTTGCTGCAACAACCTCACCAGTGTGCAGGCGCACACCGTGCATTTGGGCGCGCTCACCAATAATCTCACTGACGCTATCGGCGTTTAGCACCGTCACCCTAGGGCTAAAGCGGCGCACCAGAGTCTCCGCCTGCAGCACAGCTTCCCGTTCTATTTCCGGGTGCGGAATGATGACGAGTGGCTTGTTTGTTTTTTCATAACCGTCACAAATCACACAGCTGTGTAACGCAGTCCCATAATAGGCGCGCAGGTTGGTAATTTCAGGCAGCTGTTCAGCAAGCCCGGTTGCAACCACTACGATCTTTGCGCTGACAGTTTTAACCTCAGCGCCCCGCACTGTTCGTAGGCTTAACTCAAACCCCGCATCAGCGCCGCGCTGCACCGCAGTAACCTCTGCCATTAGGTAGCTCGCACTCGGATAGGTGAGAAATTCTTCACGCCCGAGTTGCCTAAGTTCCAGCGGGGATGCGCCGTCACGGGTAATGAAACCGTGCGAGATAAGGGTGGCCGAGTGCCGTGGCCGGTTTGCATCGACCAACAGAACCCGCGCATGGCCGCGCACCAGGTTGAGAGCGCAGGCAAGGCCGGCTGGCCCGGCCCCAATCACCACAGCGTCAAAACAGTTTGCGGGAGCAGCATCCCCAGCGCCGCAGATAGCAGCTGTCGGCACAGCGCCCCCTTAAAGCTGGTCTGCTAGCCGCTGTAGACGGGTCAGTGACTCTGCCTTACCAAGCAGCTCTAACGACTCGAAAAGCGGCGGTGATACGCGACGGCCAGAAACTGCGACGCGCAGTGGCGTAAACGCAAATCTTGGCTTCAGCTCCATTTTTTCAACCAACGCAGACTGCAGCGTTTCTTGGATTGTCGCTGCCTGCCAGTCATCGTCGCTGAGTGCGTTAAGCGCCTCCTGGCTCGCCTCGAGCACCTCAGGCGCGTTATCTGACAGAGCTTTGAGAGCATCAGCAGCGTAGTCAATGTGTTCAGCTGTTGTGAAGAGGAAGCCCAACATTCCAACAGCCTCACTGAGCACAGTAATGCGTGACTGGACGAGCGGCACCGCCTGGTGCAACACCTCTCGCTGTTTATCAGTTAGCTCAGCTGGCAGAGCTCCCCCGGCTATCAGATACGGCACTATACGTTCTTCAAAATCTTGCGGATCGAGCAGTCGAATATGATCTGCGTTTATCGAGTCTGCTTTCTTCTGGTCGAATCGCGCTGGGTTTGGGTTGACGTTCTTTACATCAAAAGCGGCAACCATTTCGTCGCTGGTAAAAACATCACGGTCTGGGGCCAGCGACCAGCCGAGCAGCGAGAGATAGTTTATAAGCCCCTCGGGAATGAAACCGCGGTCGCGGTGATGCAAGAGGTTTGATTCGGGGTCGCGCTTTGAAAGCTTCTTATTCCCCTCCCCCATCACATATGGCAGGTGGCCAAAGTTTGGAATATGCCCCGCAACTCCGATCTCAATAAGCGCATGGTAGAGCGCAATCTGACGCGGAGTGGATGACAATAGATCTTCGCCACGCAGCACATGGGTGATGCCCATCAGAGCGTCATCAACAGGGTTTACCAGTGTGTAAAGCGGTGCCCCGTTTGGCCGCACAACAACAAAGTCGATCGTGGAACCGTGAGGAAAAGTGATGTCACCGCGCACCAGGTCTGTGAATGATAGATCAACATCCGGCACACGGAAACGCAAAGCTGGCTGGCGGCCTTCCCTGCGGAAGGCCTCTTTCTGCTCTTCGGTTAAATCGCGATCAAAGTTATCGTAACCAAGCTGCTTTGGGCGACCGTTAGCAATGTTGCGAGCTTCAATCTCTTCGGGGGTTGAATAGCTTTCATAGAGATGACCGCCGGCCTTTAGCTTCTCGATAACCTCCTGGTAGATCTCGCCGCGCTGTGACTGCCGGTATGGCTCATGCGGGCCACCGACGCCAACGCCCTCGTCCCAGTTAAGACCCAGCCAGTGCAGGCTGTCGATAATCTGCGCAAAACTTTCTTCGCTGTCTCGTGCCGCATCAGTGTCTTCAATACGAAAAACAAAAGTGCCGCCCGTATGCCGTGCATAAGCCCAGTTAAACAGAGCTGTGCGCACCATACCCACGTGTGGGGTGCCGGTTGGTGACGGACAAAAACGGACGCGCACGTCGCTGCCGGTTGCAGTTGAGAACAAAGATTTGCTTGAAGTAGTCATCACAAGCAAGTTTACTAGAGTGACTCAAGCCCCCAGCGCCCAGCATCAACCTCAGCTGCGAGTGTCGCCGCTAGTCTGGCAGCCGGGCTCAGCACCGCTGTATCGGTCGTTGCCAAGCCGACTGTGCGATGTCGCGCCCGTTGCATGGATACGGCCTTGGCCCCCTCAGGCAGTGTGCGCATGCCTGCAAGCGCTAAGCCCGGCACAAGCGCCACAGCAGTGCCGGCTGCCACCATCGCAACCATCGCCGGCATGTTATCGGTCTCTTGAATAATGTCCGGCTCGAACCCGTGCTCAGCTGCCACAGACAGCAGGTTGCCACGACACTTCTCGCAGCCAGCGATCCAGTGGTCTGCCCTAAAGTCAGCCATGTCTACCGCACCTTTAACAGCAGCGCGGGCGTCATCTGCAGCGATAACAAGATGCAGCTGCTCCCGCCACAGCGGTTTATAGACTGTTCCAGCCGGCAGCTTGGTGGTGTCTTGGTAGTCGAAAATTAGCGCGCAGTCGACTTCCCCATCGCGCAGCATTGCCAAGGCGGATGGTGGCTCTGCCTCGCGATACTGCATCGTTACTCCGGGGGCGAGTGAGGCTAAGGATCGCATCATGTCCGGCACTACGGTTGCCGAAGCTGAGGGGAACCCAACCAGACGCAGCTGCCCCCCGCGATCATCTTTTAACGCAGCAATTTTCTCGAATGCTTCATCGAGCTCAGCAACGACCTTTGCACCGTGACTGGCAAGAATCAGACCCGCCGGTGTCAAGCGGACACTGCGCCCAACCCGTTCAGTTAACGGCACCTGCAGTTTTGCTTCCAGTCGCTTTACGCGCTGCGACACAGCCGGCTGGCTCAGCCCCAGTTTTTCAGAAACTCCGGCGAGTGAACCTTCGCTACCCAGACTGTACAAAATGCGTAGGTCTGTTGAGTCGACACCCTCAGCCATGCTGCCTCATCAGTCGTCAGCGCTCATCCGAGCATCTACAACAGTGCGTGTACGTTCAGCTTCAGCCGCTAAAAGACGGGCTTGATTCTCAGCATTTTCTGCCTGCGCGCTGCGCAGCGCCTCAGCTTTATCAGCTTCGGTGGCGACCAGCTGGCCGCAGGCTCCATCAATTTCTTTGCCGCGAGTATCACGCAGAGTTGTCGGAATTCCGGCTTCATTCAAGCGCCGCACAAATTCGCGTGTCACATCGGGCTCAGAGCGCGTCCAAATAGAGCCCGGAGTTGGGTTCAGGGGGATCGGGTTAACGTGTACCCAACCTCGCCCGCGCGCATTTAATTTTTCAGCCAGCAGGTCAGCACGCCAGGCGTGATCGTTCATATCTTTGATCAACGCATACTCAATTGACACACGCCGCCCAGTTTTTTCGAAGTAGCCGCGCGCAGCGTCAAGCACCTCGTCAACCTTCCACCGGCTGTTTACCGGAATTAGGTCATCACGCAGCTCATCATCTGGCGCATGCAGGCTCAGCGCGAAGGTGAGCGGCAGCTCCTCGGCTGTCAGTTTGCGGATCGCGGGAGCCAATCCTACGGTGGAAACGGTAATGCCGCGCGCGCTCATACCCAGCCCCTCGCCGGCCGGGGCGATCATCATGCGAATTGATTGCATGACCCGTTTGTAATTTGCGAGCGGCTCACCCATGCCCATAAACACGATATTTGTGACGCGCTCAGGCTCTGCGCCGTTCCCAGCCTGCCTACCAACGCCGAGCCCACCCTCGGCGATAACACGGTTTGCTTGCACAACCTGATCAACGATTTCTGCCGCTGACATGTTTCGAGTCAGCCCCGCCTGCCCGGTGGCGCAGAACGGGCAGTTCATGCCGCAGCCGCATTCACTGGAAACACAGAGCGTGATACGACCCGGATACCGCATTAGAACTGATTCAATAAGGGATCCGTCAAACAGGCGCCACAAAAACTTCACAGTTGCGCCGTCATCTGTTGTGAGACGTTTCACCTCAGTTAAAAGAGGTGGTAAGAGCTCTCGCACAAGCTCTGCACGCCCCTCTTTTGGCAGGTCTGTCATCCGTTCAGGGTCAGCGGTGTAGCGCTCAAAATAGTGTTTCGCAATCTGTTTTGCACGGAATGCGGGCAGCCCCAGCTCTTTCACTTTTTCAACGCGCTCTGCAACACTCATATCAGCCAGGTGCTTTGGCGGCTGTTTCACACGCGGCGCGGCAAACTGCAGAGTTGGGCGCCCGTCTGGGTTGGTGATTTGCTTCCACCCTTCCGCTTTCGGCCGCACCTGCCGACGCTCAGACCTATCCGCTGCACCAACAGAACGTGGACGAGTCGCGCGCAGCCGCCCCTCAACCTGGCGCACACGCGGCGCCAGATCTGCTTTCTCTGTGTTGTGGTTAAGTCGTGCTGGATCCATAAGCCCTATTTATACAGTTTGGTTTCTGAGATTACTGGGTTTCGCAGCACCCCAATGCCGCTCACCTCAACCTCAACACTGTCACCGTCAGTAATCGTAGATACACCAGCGGGGGTGCCGGTGAGAATCACATCGCCAGGCACCAGGGTGAAAACTGAAGAGGCATAGGAGACTAGTTTCGCAACCGAATGAATCATGTCATGCACCGGCGCATCCTGCCGAATTTCACCGTTGATCCGCGATTTTACGCGCGCGGCATCAGAATTAAACTCAGTTTCAATGACAGGTCCGAGCGGGCAAAAAGTATCAAACCCTTTAGCGCGCGCCCACTGCCCGTCAGCCACTTGCAGATCGCGAGCGGAAACGTCATTAGCCACTGTATAGCCGAAAACTATGTCAAGCGCTTTCTCTTCTGGCACGTGCTTCCCGACAGCACCAATTACAACAGCAAGCTCTGCCTCAACCTGCACATTGCTAGAAACCTGTGGCAGCACGATTGGATCGCCGGGGCCAATCACAGAGGTGTTCGGCTTTAAAAACAGGAGCGGCTCAAAGGCCCCGCTGGCGGAAGTAGCGCCCGTAATATCCTGCATTTCCTGCTGGTGCGCAACATAGTTTTTACCCACACCGATTACTTTTGACATCGGCACTACCGGGGATAAAACACGGATCTGGCCGAAGCCGTATCGAGTGCCGGTTGTCTCAAACTTCCCGCCGAGCGGATCACCAGCAAGCTCAACAACCTCCAGATCACCGTTTTCAGCTTCGTCGACGACACCGAATGCGATTTTCTGCTCTTTTGAGAATCGAACAATCTTCACAACCGGCCGCCCTCTACTGCGCTACCTGATGCAGCCAGCCGCGCTTGTCGGCGCGCGTTCCGAACTGGATGCCGGTGATCTCCTCGCGGATCCGCACGGTCACATCGCCCGTTGGCTGTGGCAGCGCAATCTCAAAACCGTCTGGCCCGATTAGGTAACCGATCGGGGCGATCACCGCTGCTGTGCCGCAGGCGAATGCCTCTTGAATGTAGCCGCTCTTAACGCCAGCTGCCCATTCGCTGACGGTTACGTTACGCTCTTCAACTGTAAAGCCAAAATCGCGGGCGATCTCAATAATGCTTTCACGTGTCACCCCGGCAAGAATATTTCCGTTGAGCTCCGGGGTGAGAAGCTTGTTGTCGTTGGTGACAAGAAATAGATTCATGCCGCCAAGCTCATCTATTGAGTCATTATCACCGGCATCTGTAAACAGCACCTGCTGGCAACCGTTTGCAAAAGCTTCGTCTGTCGCAACGAGTGATGCGGCGTAATTGCCACCGCACTTTGCAAAGCCGGTGCCTCCAACGCCCGCACGATTGTAACTGGTCGACAGCCACAGCTTCAACGGCTTCAAACCACCTTCGAAGTAGTTACCTGAGGGGCTTGCGATAACGATAAAACGTGCACGGTGCGCACTGCGAACGCCTAAAAACACCTCGTCAGCAAACATAAACGGGCGCAGGTATAGCGAGAACCCTTCCTGCTCCGGCACCCAGCGGCTATCAACCGCAGTGAGCTTTTCGCACGCAGCGATAAAGAGCTCTTCAGGCAGTTCGGGCAGCGCAAGACGTTTTGCGCTCTTGTTGAATCGGGCAGCGTTTCGCTCCGGCCGGAAAATTGCGATTTCCCCGTTTGGGTGACGGTATGCCTTCACACCCTCAAAAATTTCCTGCCCGTAGTGCAGCACAGCGTTTGCTGGATCCATCGCAATAGGGCCGTAAGGCAACACTTCGGGAGTTTGCCAGCCGGTCTCTTTTTCCCACACGATTGAGATCATGTGGTCGGTGAAAAAGGATCCGAACCCCAGCTCACCCTTTAAAATTTCAGCAACTTCAGCGTCACTCTTTGGGTTGCTTGGCACCACCTGAAATTCTACGGTCACTTTTTGCTCCGTTCTCTGATGCACTGATGTTACAACCATCTGTGCAGATAAAGATGCGCGCGGCATAAATACCGCGCGCACTAGTACGGGAGAAGAGACTTGAACTCTCACGCCTTGCGGCACAGGAACCTAAATCCTGCGTGTCTACCAATTCCACCACTCCCGCGCTGCAAACAGTTTAGCGTAAATTACGGCTGCGCATATGCAACAGGCGGCAGGCTCAATTAAGAACCCGCCGCCTGCGCATTAATAATGCTTAGTGCTCGTCGTAGTGACCGTCGTGCTCAGCGTGACGGTGACCGTCGTGCAGGTAATCTACGTGATCACCGTGCTCAACCGTCTCATGCCCACAGTCTGCGCCATGCGCATGCTCTTCAACGGTGTGCTCGCTAGTCTTGTGCTCTTCAGTCATAATTTGGTTCCTTACTTAATAGCTGTTACACCAATTGTGACCGTGCACCGAGAGGTTGTCAATTTACTGGAAGTGAGAAACAAACTCAGTTTCATCAGGGGTTTTTCGCTCAGCCAAGCCGCTGCTGCAAGAGCGGAATCAAAGCCTCAAACGCCCGCCGACGGTGCGACAGTAAATTCTTTTTTTCCGGGTCAATCTCAGCCGCAGAAACATCCATGCCGCGGGGCTGAAAAATTGGATCGTACCCAAAACCATTCTCGCCGCGCCGCTCGTTAAGAACCGATCCTTCCCACTCACCGAGCACCACATCTTCAGTGGTTGATCCAGCTGCGTCCGGCACAACCAGCGCGGCCGCGCACACGAAACTGGCCTCTCGATGCGCTGCCGGGACATCCTTTAACTGCCACAGCAGTAGGTCAACATTCGCACTGTCTGACCGAGCCGGCCCGCCCCAGCGCGCAGAAAAAATACCCGGCGCGCCACCCATTACACGCACCGCAATTCCGCTGTCGTCAGCGATCGCCGGTTTGCCCGTGCGGATCGCCGCTGCCCGCGCCTTTATGAGCGCATTTTCGGCAAAGCTGATGCCAGATTCAACCGGCTCCGGCCCGTCATCACCAACAAGTTGCACCTCAGGTAGCAAAGGCGCAAGAATCGCACGCAACTCTTCTAGTTTGTGTGCGTTGCGGCTGGCGAGAATAACTTCAGTCATTTAGAACTCAACTCCTTGCAAAGCCGCTTCCTGTGCGGCGCGCAACTGACTGTTTGCGGCCTCTGCAAGATCGAGCAGTTGCGCCAGCTCATCGCGCGTAAAAGGAGCCCCCTCTGCCGTTCCCTGCACCTCAACGAAGTCGCCAGAACCTGTCATCACAACGTTCATATCTGTTTCAGCGGTTGAGTCTTCAATATACGGCAAATCTGCCACAGCTTGGCCGTTAACGATACCAACAGACACCGCAGCGACAGAGTCGGTGAGCACCCTATTTCTCAAAGGAATAAACTTTCTTTCTTTCGCCCACGCAACAGCTTCTGCGAGCGCGACATAAGCTCCCGTAATGCTGGCTGTGCGGGTGCCGCCGTCTGCCTGCAGCACATCACAGTCGATGACAATAGTGTTTTCACCGAGGGCTTTGGTGTCAACTACAGCGCGCAAACTGCGCCCGATGAGACGTGAAATTTCGTGGGTGCGGCCCCCAATTTTACCGCGCACTGATTCGCGACCCGTGCGCTCACTGGTCGCGCGCGGCAGCATTGCGTACTCTGCTGTCACCCAGCCGGTGCCCTCCCCCTTTTTCCAGCGGGGCACCTCGTTGGTGAAGCTTGCTGTGCACAGCACCTTTGTCTTGCCGAAACTTACAAGCGCTGATCCTTCGGCCTGTTCACTCCAGCCGCGTTCGATTTTTATGTCGCGCAGCTGTTCCGGGGTGCGGCCGTCAAATCGGGTCTGGGTCATGTTTGTCCTTTCTTAAATGCGCGTGTTAGATACGCGTCACACTGTCGATTTGCAGGCCGAGCATTGTTTGCGCGAGCGCTTTAAACGAGCCGGTATCTCTGCCCGTCGCCTCAAACCGTATCTGAGGCGGATGGTCTTGTGGGTTTAAAAGGTCGAGCTTGCGCAGCACACGATAGACCTCGTTGGCGGTTTCAGTGTCACTGGTAACTAAGGCCACATTGGGGCCGACGGTGTGTCTAATCGCGCCCTGCAAGAACGGGTAGTGGGTGCAGCCAAGAATTAGAGTATCGATGTCGGCTGCGATTAGCGGCTCGAGATAGCGCTTAGCGACATCCTCCACTTCTGGGCCTGCGGTTGTGCCAGCTTCAACGAGCTCAACAAAGCGGGGTGCCGCCTGACTAATCAGGTCAACTCCGCCGTGCACAGCGCAGAAATCGTCGTACACACGACTTTTTACTGTTGCTTGGGTGCCGATAAGCCCAATATTGCCGTTGCGGGTTAGGGCAATCGCGCTGCGCACCGTGGGGCGAATCACTTCTACCACCGGCACATCGTAGCGTTCGTATGCATCGCGCAGCACTGCTGTGGAGGCGGTGTTGCAGGCAATCACAAGCATCTTCACGCCCTCTGCAACCAGCCTGTCGAGCATTTCAAGCGAGTATTCACGCACCTCTTTTATGGGTTTTGTGCCGTAGGGGTTGCGGGCGGTGTCGCCGAGGTAAATTATTGCTTCATTTGGCAGCTGATCCCTAATTGCGCGCGCAACTGTTAAGCCGCCAACACCAGAGTCGAAAACGCCGATGGGTAGGGTTGTATCAAGTTCTGGAAACTTCTGCTTCACGCCTATAAATGTACCCTGCAAAGGTTAGAGGATCCCCTGCTTGTTATTTTTGTGCGCGGCAGCAGATATGAGAAGCTCCCCTACGACTGGCGTATATTGCAGTCGCAGGGGAGCTTTTTTAGCGTTGAGTTTTAGCTCCGTGTGCGGCGGCGCGCTGTGAGAAGCGCACCACCAAGAGCAAGCACTCCGGCTCCGATTAGGAGAGCCAGGGTAGCGTCAGGAGCGCCTGTGTTGGCGAGGGTTTGCTTCCCGCTCGCTGTCACAGGAGCCGCTTGTGTAGCCCCTGATGCTGCAGCTTTGATGGTGATTTCCTGAGAGACACTCACCTTCTGCTCTGCGCCATCTGCGCTGCGTGCAAGGCCGGTAGCAATCACAGTGTGTGACCCCGCTGGCAGAGTGCTAGGCACCTTCCATGCGAGAGAGGCAGCCCCTTGCGCATCAGCTTTGACTGTGCCAATAACGAGCGGATCAGAGTGCACCTCAAAGGTGACTTCAGTTCCCGGGATAAATCCGGCTGCAAGGATATCTAGGGCATCTCCCACTGCAAGCTCAGTCTGTGAGAGGGTGAGCTGCGGTTTCACAGTCGCGGGTGCGTTATCCGCTGGTGTGTTATCCGCGTCTGCTGGTGCGTCATTCGTATCCGCGGCAGGAGCTTCTGTGCCTGCGTCGTCAGTCTCAGCAGGCACTGCCGGAGCGGCAGGCTCACTTGGTTTATCAGCTGGGGCAACCGGCTCACTTGGCTTATCGGTCGGGGTCTCTGACTGAGCCGAAGTGTCAGACTGAGCTGGATCATCACTCGGAGTTGCAGGCTGCGTAGGCTCTTCAGTCGGAGCAACCGGCTCAGCGTTTGAGTCACCTGGCTCGGTGTTTGAGTCAGCCTGCTTCTCCACCCCGATGTATAGCTTGTCAGAAACAACCCAATCTGTTTGCTTGTATTCATTTCCGTACCAGCCGGCAGAGCGAACAGAAACGGTGTAGACACCATTAGGAACAGAGCTGAAGGTTTCAGAACGCGCTTCAGGATCAGAGAGGTTCTTTTGCTTGCTCTGGTAGAGCGGATCTGAGCACTGCTCCACACAGGTGATCAGCACCTCCCAGCCGCGGGCTGGAGTTGCGCCAGAATAGCTCCATTCGGCAGCAACGTCACCCTTCTCCTGCACAGTTGCTGCAACAGTATCCGGTGCGAAGATCGCGTTTGGATCGTAATCAATCGCCTTAAATGACAGCTTTTCTGCACGGTCGATAGAGCGTTCAGTCAGCGCCAGGGCGTGCGCAGCCATTGTTCCGGCATAGTAGGTCTTGTTGCGATCCATACTGTTTGCCGCCAAAACAACATCTATTTTGAAGGCGCCGTCATTAGCCTTGAGCTGTTCTGGGGTTACCCACTGAGCGGCAATAAATTCGCCCTCACCGAGCCCTTGTGTTCTAACGTACTCCCCCGGCTTCCACATGGCTTCTTCGCTAACAACCACGTAGACACCATTCCGTGCAGCGTCACTAACAAAGTCTTTACCGCTAATGGTAAGCACATTCCGTGCTGCCGGATCAAGATTCTCATGCGGCTCAACAGTTACCGAAGCACTCGCACGGTTGGTGGGAGCAGTATTGCGCCCAAAAGTAGCGGTGAGCTTAACATCTGCATCCGGCATTGTGAAGGATGTTTGCGGGCTGGTCCAGGCTGTTGGCTCAACGCCGGGAGTTTCGCTCGTCCAACGCAGGAAGTGATGATTTTCTGGCACCTGCGCTGTGATGGTTACGGTCTCTCCCGCAAGCGCAGTTTGCGCTGAGGCTGTGCCGCCGGTCACGGTGATCGCATGCGCTACCGCCGCAGGTTTATCTTCAAAGACTGCTGTGACGGCGACGGCGCTAGCCGGCATCATAAAACTGGTGTTAGCGTCTTTCGCATTAGCAAATGACACACCAGCAGTTTCGGTGCGCCACTCAACAAAGCGTTTACCCTCAGGCACAGAGGCGGTTAACGTAACTTTCTCGCCTTTAGCTGCTTGCGCCTGAGAGGCCTTACCACCCTCGACTGTGACAGCGTGGGTCACAAGGTTGGGGGTTGTGTAGCTAATACCAATTTCTGTCGGCACTTTACGCGAGTCTGCTGAACCACCGCTGGAGTACCAGTAAGCTGCCTGCCCTGTTTCTCCTTGGAAGTCAACAAATTCTTGCGGCCATGCACCCCAGTTCGCTCCGGTGCGCGCCTGGGTTCCGCCCAACGGCGGAGTAATTTCAACACCCTTGTATTCGGGTGTCACTTTAATGCCACTGTCAGTTACCGTGACATTTTTTAGGGTGGCGAGAGTTACTTCACGAGCACGCAACCGCTTCCACTGGCTCTGATCCTCCATGGACGTGCCGTATCCAGAAAGGCGCCCTGTGAGCACACCCTCACCGTTTACAACGTTGAGTTTCGGGTTAACAACGCTCCAGTAGGTCATTCCCGAGTAGTAGATCACTGAGAATGAGCCAAACCAGCGGATTTGTGCGGAGTTTGTTTCAGGATCAACAGTTCCGGTGCCCTTAACGATGCGCACAATATTTTCTGAGGTTTTTCCTGAAGTGTTTGTGCGCGAGCCATCTCGAGTCTGGCACTTGGTGTCCCAGGTGGTTGGCACCAATTCTCCGTTGCTGTTTGGCTTCAGAATTGAGGTGTTATCGTCATTTTGACGCCACATCACGTCAGAGTTTGCAGGGTTAACAAACACCTTGCCGTTTTCTTCCTGTTTGCCCTGCCAGATGCTGGAAGACTCATTATCTCCAGACACACCAGCACCAAGGAAGTTACAGGTTCTTGGTGCGTACCCCGCACTGCCTGATTCTGCGTTCAAACCCCACTCAAAGACTGCGTCAGTGATTTCTGATTCAGCAGCTTGCGCTGTGACCGGTACAAGGAGGGAGGTAGCTAGCACCCCGGAGAGTGCAACGGCAGCTATACCTGCCCTCCACTTGCTTCTATGCATGTAATACTCCTCATGTCACAAGGACATTTAGCACTTAGGTAAACGTAAATTAATCTGTGTAACTGCGTGCACGCAGTTTAGACAAGCACTACGTAGTGCTTGCCAGCCGAAAATCGGCACACAGATGAAAGATAGCATTACCTAACTTCGCAGCGTAAGAAAAAATTCCTGTGAATTTAATGAAGAGCTTGCGTCCCCTTCAAAAGGCGCGAAAAATCGCTGATTTAGGGCATTCTGATCCAGGTTTTACGGTGCAGCTCGGTGAGCCCGTGTGTTGCAATACCGGCGAAGTGCGCTTTCGAACCGTACCCTTTATTGCTCTCCCATGCATAGTGTGGGAAATCTTTCGCTGCTGCGATCATAAAGCGATCACGCTGCACCTTTGCGCGCACACTAGCTGCCGCAACTGTCGCACACGCGCGATCCGCCCCCACCCTAGTGACCACAGTGAGCGGTGAATTAAGTTGTGGGCTGAGCCAATCGTGTTTACCGTCGAGCAAAATAACAGCATGCTGCACCGGAATGCCCGCCGCGTGCAGCATGATCAGCGCCGCACGGGCTGTGCGGCCGAGCATTTCGGTGATCCCGTTTGCGTCTATTTCTGCTGCTGCGCCAAAGGCGACAGAGCCCGCACCCCAAACGTCTAACAGCGGCGCCACAGCCTCCCGCCGTTTTTCGGTCAGCAGTTTTGAATCTCGCAAACCGGCTGGAATCTCTCCGGCATCCGGCGTAAAAACTTGGGCACCAACTGCAACAGGGCCGGCAATCGCCCCACGCCCAACTTCGTCGAGACCGATCACAAGCGGCGCTTTGGTGAGCAACTCAAATTCGTAATCGAGCGTTGGGTCTTTTGCGCAGTTTGAGATATTCATGCGGCTATTTGTCAGAGGGGTCGGGAACTTTTTTAAAAACTTCCGCATAGTTGTCGAGCCAGGTGAAACGATCGAGCGGCCAGTTCAAAACGAAGGCACGCCCAACCACGTTATCAATCGGCACAAATCCGCGCCCCGGCTGATCAGTGTTAAAGCGACTATCCCGTGACGCAAAGCGGTTATCGCCGAGCACCCACAGCGCATTTTCGGGGACGGTCACATCGAACTCAGTGTACGGCCCAGGATGGTTGCGAGTCTCCTCAGACAAATAGGTTTCGTCTAGTGTTTCCCCGTTAATGCTCAGTCGCCCCCGTGCATCGCAGCACACCACGTGGTCGCCGGGCAGCCCAATAACCCGCTTTATCAGGTAGCTGGCGTCATCTTCAGCAGCCAACCCAATGAACTGCATGAACTTACCCAGAGCGCTATCGTTCTTCTGTGGCACAGATAGAATCCAGCCTCCTGGATCGCTGAAAACCACAACGTCACCGCGATTTAAACCCACCATGTCTGGCACCAGCTGATTCACCATCACCCGGTCATTAACCTTCAGGGTGGTTTCCATCGAACTTGAGGGAATGAAAAAAGAGCGGATCAGGAAGGTTTTCAAAACGAACGAGATGAGGAGCGCGACCAGCACAATAACGATGAGATCGCGGATGAAGGTGAGGGCGCCGCCTGGTTTTTTAGCTGAGGTTTCGGAGTTCTGCACGTTTTCGTCTTAGTTGAAGGATCTAGGTGAGATCACCAGTTTAGCCGCAACCTAATGCCAAGAACTCAAATACGGTAAAACAGACTGTGTCTTTCGATCTAGCCTGCATAGTTACGCAGATCCCTCGCCAGGAGTTTAACCGCGCTCAATCAGTTTCAGCGTTTACTGCTGGGGCTAGCTGGCGCAGTATCTTTGCAGCAGGCCCTGCAGCTAGACCGGTGTACGGCTCACCCGCCCAAATGTGAGTCCATTCGTGCGCTCCTGTACTTGCTGCTGCGCGTCGCAAAGGAGCGGTTATCTCATGCACCCCGGGATAGATTGCAGGGGCTGTTTCATGGTATCGCTCTGCCCAACTATTTTTGATAGCCCGCGCAAAGCGCCCGGTAAAAGCCCTCGTCAAAACCGTCTCCCGCTCCAACGACTGCAGCACCTCGCGCTGCGTCGCCGAGGTGCCCGCCTCGTCTGCTAAGAGCAGCGGGGTGCCGATCTGCACAGCAACAGCGCCAGCATCTAGCAGCTCTCGCACCTGCGCGCCGGTGCGGATCCCACCTGCGGCAATCAGCGGCAAAGAACATACGCTGCGTATCTGCTCAATCAGCTGCAACAGCGGTAGCTGATTTAACTCATCAGACACACTAAATGTTGACTGATGCCCACCAGCGGCAGGCCCCTGCACGCAGAGAAAATCAGCACCCGCTTGCGCAGCAACCACGGCGTCTTCAGGTTTGGTAACGGTTACACCAACGAGGGAACCAGAATCCTTAAGCCTGCGCACCAGCTCGGTGGGTGGGCAGCCGAAAGTGAAGGTTACAACGGCAACCGTCTGGGAAACACACACCTGTATAAGCTCATCAAAAACCCGAGCTTCGCTTTCGGCACTGGCTTTTGCCTCACCCAACTCGGCTCCTAGCTGCTGACTTACAGAATCTAAAGCAGTAGCGAACTCTGTCAGCTGCTTATCTGCGTCAGACGGCAGCTGTTCGTCTGTCACGGGCATAAAAAGATTGACACCGAAAGGCAGATCGGTAAGTGCTTTGGTCTTCTGAATCTGCTCTGCCAGGCTCTCGGCAGAGAGGTAGCCACCCGCCACAAAGCCTAGACCACCCGCTGCAGACACTGCTGCCGCAAGCTCAGGCGTGCTCACCCCACCAGCCATAGGGGCTCCAACAATAGGCAGTTCGAGAGATGAGAAAGAAAACATTTTGCACCCTTTCGCGAGCTTTTTCTAGCCACGAGTTTAGCCGCTGGGCTGCTTAAAGGCAGGCCTGTTTCTCTCAGCTGCGCAAGGTTGCATCTTGGCAGCTGTCATAAAACGGCAAGGGTCTGAATCCGATGCAGTATCAGATTCAGACCCTTGCAGAAGGAAACCCGTGCAGACCGATCCTAGTTAAGGAATTAGCCTAAGGCCGGGTTATGCCCTATAAGTAGTTAACGGTTTAGACGTCGTCGCGCTTTTCGCGAATCTTAGCCTTCTTGCCGGTCAGGCCGCGCAGGTAGTAAAGCTTTGCACGACGCACATCACCGCGAGTTACAACCTCGATCTTGTCGATAGCTGGTGAGTGCACTGGGAATTTACGCTCAACCCCAACCTGGAAGCTAATCTTGCGCACGGTGAAGGTTTCACGAACGCCCTCGCCGTGACGCGCGATTACAACACCCTGGAAAACCTGCACACGTGAGCGGTTACCTTCAACGATGTTAACGTGCACCTTAACAGTGTCGCCCGCGCGGAAGTCTGGGATGTCGCTCTTCAGCGATGCTGCATCAAGGAAGTCAAGCTTCTGCATGATCATCTCTTTCTGTGCCCGCCGCAAGTCGAACACGCATTAATAGTTTCAAGACTTAGTGTTTTGTGTTAGCTTGAGACGCGCTCACCCTCACGGCAGCGGCGCGCGCTGACACACAGAGATAAATTCTACGGTATTAGTCGGTTATTTACAAACTAGAATCAGCGGGTTATTCAATCAGTTTTGCAACTCACGCTGCGTACCCACTGAGCCCTAATCAGCTTCCGGCGGCAACAGATCAGGGCGCACACGACGAGTGCGCTCGATTCGCTGTGCGTGACGCCACTCGGCGACCTTCTTATGATTCCCGCTGAGCAGCACCGGTGGCACTTCTCGGCCGCGCCACACCGCCGGCTGCGTGTAGCTCGGGTATTCGAGCAAACCGCTCTCACCCTCATGCGACTCTTCAACAAGGCTTTCCGGGTTGCCAACCATACCCGGTAAGAGACGGGCGATCGCTTCAATCATTGCAATCGAAGCCACTTCACCGCCGTTTAAAACATAGTCGCCGATGCTGACAAGCTTCACCCGCCCACGCTCTGCATACTCATCAAACACACGCTGATCGATGCCTTCATAACGACCGCACCCAAATATAAGGTGTGCTTCACCGGCAAGCTCACGCGCCATGCCCTGATTAAAAACTTCACCCGCAGGTGACGGAAAGATGATTAATGGTTCAGCATCTGTTGCAACGGTGGGCGACTCGCTAAGAATTTTATCCAGCACCAACCCCCAGGGCTCAGCTTTCATCACCATACCGGCGCCACCGCCTGCTGGTTTATCATCAACAGTGCGATGTTTGTCTGTTGTGACATCACGCAGGTCGTGGACGGCAACATCGAGCAGCCCGCGCTGCCGGGCTTTACCCAACAGTGACAGCTCTAGGGCATCAAAATAGGCGGGAAAGATTGAAACAATATCAATGCGCACTGTCAGCCTCATCAGCAAACAACCCGCGCGGCGGAGTGACACGCACGAATCCCGCTGCGAGATCAACCTCCGGCACAATCGCTGCAACTAACGGCACAAACACTGTTTCGCCAGCAGCAACCCGCACCGCTAATAGATCTTGCGCGGGCATGTGCTCAACCGAGGCCACAGTGCCGTGCACAATAACAGCGCCATCAGTGCCTAATTCTCGCACCTCAAGGCCAACTAAATCCTGATCGTACCAAGCATCGTCTTCTGCGCCCGCGGCAACAACCGCCTCATCGATCCACAAAATTGCACGCACGATGCTTTCGGCTGCTGTGCGATCTGGAACCTCGCTAAAGAAACCGACCGGCTGCTGGTTAAACCACCGCAATTCACTAAGCGTGATAGTTTTGCCAAACCACTCACTCTCGCGCGGCACCTGCAGATAAAACTCGGCTCCCGGCACGAAACGCAGGTCAGGGCTGTCGGTAAAAAGTTCGAGTTTAATGCCGCCCTTCAGACCGTGCGGCTTGGTCAGTCTGCCAACACGCAGGCTCCCCCGCCCAATATTGGGAAGGGGAGCCTGAACGCGACCTGAGGGTTTATTCATCTATGCAGTCTCATCGGTGTCGACAATATCAATGCGCACACGACGGTCACGCGCCAGCGCACCGATGACCGTGCGCAGAGCTTGCACTGTGCGACCCGACCGGCCAATCACACGGCCAAGGTCGTCCGGGTGCACACGCACCTCAAGGGTTTCACCGCGCACGCTCTCAACAGAGTCAATCTCCACAGCTTCAGGACGGTCAACGATACCGCTGATAAGGTGCTTTAGCGCGTCCTGTAATGAGACTGTCGACATTCTAATTAAGCCTCTTCAGTGGTTTCAGCAGCGGCATCCTCAGCCGCCTCTGCCTCAGCAGCAGGAGCCTCAGCAGGCTTTTCTGCCTTTGGCTTAATAACCGACTTCTTTGACTCGTCAGCCACAAAAGCTTCCTTAGCCTCAACCGGCTTCACAACAGACTCGGTGTTGCCCTCGCCCTTGAACTTGCCCCAGTCGCCGGTCAGCTTCAGAAGTGCTCGCACCTGCTCGGTTGGCTGTGCACCAACGCCGAGCCAGTACTGTGCGCGCTCTGAGTTGATCTCAATGAAAGATGGGTTCTCAGTTGGGTGATACTTACCGATCTCTTCAATTACGCGACCGTCGCGCTTAGTGCGTGAGTCAGCTACCACAACGCGGTAGAAAGGCGCGCGGATCTTACCCATGCGCTTCAGGCGAATCTTTACTGCCATTTTTGCTCCTAATTAAAGCTTATTTCGGTGAGCTCGGGCTCACATGAGTCAGCGACCGGCTCCGGCCTGTCGCACCCTTCAATCATGACACAGTTTTACTATATTCGCAATTTATGTTGCGATCTGGGATTTTTCATTTAGGATAAGAAATCAAATAACTGTTATATTATTTTGCTACATTTAGCTAATTTGCTCTCCAGGGAGAAAATGGCGGATCCACCTTGCGCCGACAAACGCGGCGCGGCACTAAGAACTTGAGGTAGGCGACAATGCATCTGTCATTCACCGACTCTCCGAATAGCACGCTCGGTATCGAGTGGGAGATCGCCCTGGTTGACGCTAACTCACTGGAACTCGTAAACGACGCGCCAGCGGTCATTGCAGCGCTCAATGCCGCAATACCCGAAAGCTGTGACGGTAAGGTCTCCGCAGAGCTGCTACAGAACACAGTGGAGCTGGTGACATCGCCGCACCGCACAGTTGCCGCCGCTGTTTCTGAGCTGCGTGAAATGGCGTGGATCCTAAAACAGCTTGCGGAAGAGCGCGGCTACAAACTTATTTCAAGCGGCACACACCCGTTTTCGAGCTGGGCAGACCAAAAAGTTTCAGACAGCGATCGCTATCAAAACTTTGCAAAAGACTACGGCTGGTGGGGTCGGCAAATGCTAATCTGGGGCATCCACAATCACATCGGCGTGGCAGACAAAAAATTTGCTGTGCCGGTGATGAACGCCCTCTCACGCGTGCAACCGCACCTAATTGCATTAAGCGCTTCCAGCCCGTTTTGGGAGGGGATCAACACCGGCTATGCATCAAACCGCACGATGCTCTTTCAGCAGCTACCCAGCGCAGGGGTGCCGCCGCTGCAGGCAACGTGGGACGAGTTTGAAAAAACCATTGAGCAGATGCAGCAGGTGGGTCTAATTACTGAGCTGAATGAGGCGCGCTGGGATGTGCGGCCCGCTCCCGGTTGGGGCACAGTGGAGGCGCGCGCCTGCGACGGCACCGGCAGTTTGCGCCGTATCGCAGCAGTAACTGCGCTAACTCAAATTGTTGCTGATGGTGTGACCCGCGGCACGCACACATGCCATGAGCCAGACCCTGAATGGCTGACGCGCTTTAATAAATGGCAGGCGGCCAGATACGGCGCAGACGCAACTCTTGGCGTGATTGACTCTAAGGCGCGTAAATCACTCACCGACTCACTGCAGCAAATAATAGAGTCGCACGCTGTGAGTATTGAAACGCTGGGTTGCGCGGAAGCGGCAGACGATATTCTTCGTTTGGCGACAGAAGATAGCTGTGCAAAAAGACAGCAAGCGGCCTACACCGCAGAGTTAGACAGCAGCGGAGATAGGGATCAGGCGCTGTTTAAGGCAACCGAAATTCTCGTCGATGAATTCGACGCAAACTTCGTTTAGCGCAGCCCGCTCTTCTTTAAGAGCTCCTGCATCTGCTTGATGTCGGCAGCTCGCGGCGCAGCTTGACCAGCAGAGCTCTGCCCACCGAATGCGCCTAAGCCGGCACCATTCGTCGCAGCAGATGTTGACTTGCCGGCTGCTTCCTGCGCACGCTTGGCGGGGTTGCCTGATTTGCGGCCGCCTTTTTTCTTGCCCTGAGTCTGCTTTTTCTTACCGCCGTGTGCGCCTGGCACGCCAGGGATCTGCCCCATCCCCGGAATCTGCGGCATACCGCCACGGGCAACTGTTTTCATCATCTTTGCAGCCTGCTCGAACTGCTTCACGAGACGGTTCACATCGGTAACTGTCTGCCCGGATCCCTTTGCGATGCGCAACCTGCGTGACCCGTTCAAAATTTTCGGGTTTTTGCGTTCATAAGGGGTCATTGACTGAATAATCGCCTCGGTGTGCAAGATTTGGCGCTCATCAAACGCATCGAGCTGGGCTTTCATCTTGCCCATGCCGGGCAGCATGCCCATCATCTTCTTGAGTGAGCCCTGCCCGCGCAGCTGCTGCATCTGCTTCAAGAAATCATCGAGCGTGAACTGATCGTTCGCGATCTTCTCAGCAGTTTTACGCGCTTCTTCTTCATCGAACGCGGCCTGCGCCTGCTCGATCAGGGTGAGGATGTCACCGAGATCCAGAATCCGGCTCGCCATCCGATCCGGGTGGAACTGTTCAAAGTCGTCAAGCGTCTCACCGGTTGAGGCGAACAGAATCGGGCGACCCGTCACAGACCTAATTGAGAGCGCCGCACCACCGCGTGCGTCACCGTCAAGTTTGGTGAGCACAACACCGGTAAAGTCAACACCCTCTTGGAATGCTTTCGCTGTTGTGACAGCATCTTGACCGATCATCGCATCGATCACGAACAGCACTTCGTCAGGGTTGGTGGCTTTTCGAATATCAGCCGCCTGCTGCATCAACTCTGTATCAACACCGAGACGACCGGCGGTGTCAATAATCACGAAATCATACTGTTTAGACTTTGCTTCACGAACACCGTCGGTTGCAACGCGCACGGGATCACCAACACCGTTGCCGGGTTCTGGCGCATAAATAGCTACCCCCGCCTGCTCAGCAACAACACCGAGCTGGGTTACCGCGTTCGGGCGCTGTAGGTCACAGGCGACCAGCAGCGGGGTGTGTCCCTCTTTTTTCAGCCATTTAGCGAGTTTGCCAGCCAGAGTGGTTTTCCCGGCACCCTGCAGACCGGCGAGCATAATCACCGTCGGGGGCTGTTTTGCAAACTGGAGCCGACGCTGCTGACCACCAAGAATTTCAATTAACTCTTGGTTCACAATCTGCACAACCTGCTGCGCAGGGTTCAAGGCCTCATTAACCTCGTCACCAAGCGCCCGCTCACGCACCTTTGCGGTGAAGCTCTTAACCACGTCAAGCGCAACGTCTGCTTCTAAAAGCGCGCGTCGAATCTCGCGCACGGTGCCATCAACGTCACTAGCGCTCAGCTTGCCTTTGGTGCGGAGCTGCGCGAAGGTCTGTGTAAGTCGCTCTGAGAGTGTGCCAAATGTAGCCATAACTATGCCATTCTACAGGGCTTAACTGCGTAAATATTCGTAAAATAAGCGCCCCAAGAGACCCGCGGCAAGCGCATTAACTCTTCAGGCAGTTGAGTTTATGGCAGAGGCTAGCCGTTGAACGCCAGTTTGTAGGCGATTAGCAGCATCACGATACCGATTAGCACATCAATAATCTGCCACGCACGCGGTTTCGCGAGCACTCCTGAGAGTGCGCGTGCCCCGAATCCGAGACCCCCGAACCAGAGGACCGAAGCTGTCATCGCGCCCACCGCTGCCAGCCATTTTGCGTCGCCAAAAGAGTTGGTGACGGTGCCGAGCATAACGACCGTATCGAGGTAGACGTGCGGGTTTAAGAAAGTGAGTGCCAAAGTTGTTGTGAGCACTGAGCCGGCACCTGCTTGTTTTGCCTCAGTTAGCGCCCCAGCACCTCGCGCCGCAGACATAAAACAGCGACTCGCGAAATAGATGAGGTAAACAACCCCGCCCCACCGTAGAACGTCAAGGAGCCACGGCACAGCGTTTGAGAGCACCCCGATGAAGGCGGTGCCGAGCGCTATCAGCAGAATATCTGCGAGCATACAGGTGAGCACCACTACGAGCACATGCTCACGTCTAATGCCCTGCCGCAACACCCAAGCATTTTGCGCACCGATTGCAACGATGAGCGCGAGACCGGTAAGGAACCCCTGAAGCCAGATTTCCATGCTAATCAACCAAATTTTGTGCGAATACGTGCGGCGTGAAGCCGGTCAGGTCACTGATCCCCTCACCCTGCCCAACAAGCTTTACCGGCAGCCCTGTCTTTTCTTGCACGTTCAGCACAAAACCGCCTTTGGCGCTGCCGTCTAGTTTTGTGAGCACGAGCCCGGTCACACCGGCGTGCTCGATAAACGCCTCGGCCTGAGCGAGACCGTTCTGCCCGGTGGTGGCGTCAAGCACAAGTAGCACCTCTGAAATTGGGGTTAGCTTCTCGATTACACGCTTGATTTTTGACAGTTCATCCATAAGACCGCCCTTGGTTTGCAAGCGCCCGGCGGTGTCAATCACAACCACATCGAAACCTTCGTTGATGCCGCGCTGCACAGTTTCATAGGCAACAGAGGCGGGATCCTGCCCCTGCTGTTTGGGTTTCACAATCGCTGCCCCGCCGCGCGTCGCCCAGGTGTTAAGCTGCTCAACCGCTGCTGCACGAAATGTATCAGCCGCCCCCACAAGCACTCTGCGGTTGAAGTTGCCTAGGTAGTTGGCAAATTTTCCGATAGTGGTTGTTTTGCCAACACCGTTCACACCCGCAACTAACACCACTGCTGGGCGGTCACTCAGTTTTAGGGTTGGATCAAACTTTGCAAGACGATCAGCGATAGTGTCTCGCAGCAGCTGCTTCAGATCTTTCACATCGGTGATGCTGTGACGCTCAACCTGGTCACGCAGTTCGGTGAGCATCTCATCGCTTAAGTCGGGCCCAAAATCTGCGCCGATCAAAGCCATTTCAAGATCGTCCCAAGTATCTTCAGTAATGGGTTCACTGCGGTTGAACAGCCCTGAAAACGCTTTAGAAAAAGACCATGCCATGTTTCTAGACTACCTGCTAGCGGCGGCGCTGGCAGCTTGGGCAAAATACTGCGGATCGCCCACCAACCACAACACGCTGCAACAAACTGCGGCAGCGCTGACACGGCTGCCCCTGCCGTCCATAGGCATTTAGACTGCGCGAAAAGTATCCTGATTCACCGTTGACATTAACGTAGAGAGCATCGAACGAGGTGCCGCCTTCGGCGAGGGCCTTTTCCATAACTGTGCGGGCGGCCTCGAGCAGTTCGATTAAACGCCGTTTAGAGATACGGTTTGCCGGTGTTTCCGGATGCACTCTGGCAAGCCATAGGGCCTCATCGGCATAGATATTGCCGATCCCACTCATCAGGCTCTGTTCGAGCAGCAGTTTTTTCACCTGCACAGACTTTGTTTTCAGCTGCTCAGCTACAGCATTAAAATCAAAAGCCGGATCTAGCAGGTCGCGCGCAATATGCTGGGCCTGTGCCGGCAGTAACGGCAGCTCTGTGCCCCACCCCGCAGCTTTCCCATCATGCGTTGGAGCTAATGGATCAATCGCAAGAGACCCGAAGCGCCGCTGATCGGCAAAGTCAACACGCACCTCGCTACCGGCAGCTGTTTGCACCCACAGACGAATGCGCACATGCTTATCTTCCGGCGCATCATTTGCCCTAAGCAGCACCTGCCCGCTCATCGCGAGGTGAGCAAACAGTGCCTCATCTGGCACAGCAGTTGGGACGCCACTGGGGGCAATTGGAATCCACAAAAATTTCCCGCGTCTGGCTGGGGAAAGCAGCCTGGCACCGGTGATCCGCCGCTCAAAATCAGCCGCTCGCAGGCGCCTGGTGCTCTCATCTAGTGTGCGGCCGTGCCCGGCAGAAACTGCGCCAGAGTCGCGCCCTGCCCGGCTGATGTGTCGTTTCAGCGAGCGCGCATCAAAAACTTCAGCGCCTAAGACTGTTGCGCCGGTGACGGCAGGCACTAGGCCTGCACGAACCACCTCAACTTCCGGCAGTTCAGGCATCTGCGTTTACTCGGTGCAGCTCAGCTTCATGCAGTTTTAACACCGCCTGACGCGCGGCAGCAGCTTCAGCGGCTTTTTTGCTCGTGCCCCGCCCGATTCCGACAACTCCAAGCAGCTCCACGGTTGCGGTGTAGCGGCGATCATGATCCGGCCCTGTGCCGGTGACTAAATACTGCGGCAGCGGGAGCGCCCGCGCAGCAGCAATCTCCTGCAGTGCGCTTTTCGGATCAATTGTCGCTGCCAGAAAATCAATATCTGCAAGCTGCGGCTCTAGCAGTTCAAGCACGAAGGTTTTTGCTGTGTCAATTCCGGTTGATAGAAACACTGCTCCGATCACAGCTTCTAACGCATCTGCGAGAATTGAGTCTTTGTCGCGGCCACCGGAGTCGTTCTCGCCGCGACTCAAATACAAATAGGCCCCGAGGTTTATACGCCTTGCGGCTTGTGCGAGCGCCACCGTTGAAACTACCGCCGCACGACGTCTTGTGAGCTCGCTTTCTGAAAGCTTAGAGTAGCGTTTATACAGGTAGGTGGTAACCGCAAAGCCGAGCACAGAGTCACCCAAAAACTCAAGTCGCTCATTGTGGTCACGACCCTTATTTTCTGCCGCCCAAGAGCGGTGTGTCAAAGCGCGTTCGAGCAGAGCCGGATCAACCTTTACACCAAATGGTGCAAGAAAGCCGCCCGCCTCTTTGGGTGCAGACCCGAAAGATGCGGACGGCTTCTCAAAGTGTTTTTCTGTCACCTTATGCGTCAGCTACGCGACGGCCTTTGTACTCCATGAAGAGTGGGGTGCCCTGTGAGTCTTCAACAACGCGTGCGCGGTGTGGAAGGCTGTACACGGTGCGGCCGTTCTCGACAGTCTTTACCAGGGTTGGCACGCTTGCCTTCCACTGTGAACGACGATGACGGGTATTTGAGCGTGACATTTTGCGCTTTGGAACTGCCATGATGCTCTACTTTCTAAACATAATTGATGACAAACAAAACCTGTGGTCTTATTTGTCCTGGTCATTTGCAACCGAAAATTCAGCTAACGCTGCCCAGCGGGGATCAACCGCTTTCTCAGCATCAGCCGCTGCGGGCTCTGTTAGACGCTCGCCTGTCTCTGGATCTAGTCCAGCGCAGTTCTCGCGGCAAACAGGTTGGAACGGCAGTGCAAGCACAAACTCGTTCAGCAGCAGGGGTTCAAGGTTCACGTGATCACCGTGAACTCCGTATTCGTCGGCCTCAGAAGGATTATACGCGAAAAGTTCGGTAAACGCGACTTCCTGTGTTTCTGTGAACTCTGTTAGGCATCTGCCGCACTCAGCCACTGCTTCTGCATCAGCGCTAACTGTTGCGAGAATGCCTTCGTGCACGGATTCAAGTCGCACATCTGCGTTGATAGCAGCACCGGCGGGTATTTTCGCTAGGCCCTCACCCCACTGTTCTTGCAGGGTTTCAGTGCGCGCAAACTCACGCATCTCACCGGGACGGTTGTAGATGTCGCGAATATTGAATTCAAACAGTTTTCTAGTGCTCACGCATCGATTTTATGCGGCTGAGCTGGGTGCGCTATTCAGCCGCTGAGTTTTCGTCGCTAAGAGCTGCAGCGGCCATAATGTCGATAACGTGCTGCGGCACATACTCGCTGACATCTCCGCCCAGGTGAAACACCTGCCTAACAAGGCTGCTAGAAACCGCTGAAAATGCTGGATCCGGTAGCACAAACATAGTTTCGATGCCCGCTAGCGAACGGTTCATCAGCACCATCTGGGTTTCGTATCCGATATCCTGCTGGTTGCGCACACCCTTCACAAGCACTGTCGCCCCAACCTGCTTGCAGTATTCGACGAGCAGACCGTCCTGCCAACCGGTAACAACAATCTTCGCCGCAGTATCAAATTTTTCGACAGCAGTGCGGATCAAATCGATCCGACTCGTAAGTGAGAGCAGCGGTTTTTTATCAGGGTTGTGCACAACCACAACGTGCACTTCATCAAAAATAGTGGCTGCACGCTCTATCACGTCGAGGTGCCCAAAGGTGACCGGATCGAAGGATCCTGGCACAACTGCGATTGAAGTCATAGTTAAACCATACTGCCTTATGTTTTATCGAGCTGTGCCGCGTTGTTAAGATCTGCCGCAACCATATCGCGCAGCTGTGGATGCTTTTCGAGCGTGGGGTCTTGCTGCAGCAGAGCGTCTACAAGCTCCCTGGCGGCATAAATTATTTCTGCGTCGTTTAACACTCTGAGCAGCCGCAGCCGAGATTTACCGCCCGACTGTGCGTTGCCTAAAATATCGCCCTCACGGCGCTGTTCGAGATCAAACTCTGCCAGCTCGAAACCGTCGCCGGTGTTAGCGACCGCTGCAACCCTTTCCCAGCCGGGAGTGCCAGGCTCTGCCTCAGTTAAAAACAGACACAATCCCGCATGCGCCCCGCGCCCCACGCGGCCGCGCAGCTGATGCAGTTGCGACACCCCGAAGCGGTCTGCCTCAAGCACAATCATCATCGTGGCGTTGGGCACATTAACACCAACCTCAATAACGGTTGTGGCGACCAAGACATCGATTGCACCGGCCGCAAAATCTTGCATAACCGCTTCTTTTGCGTCGGCAGACAGCTGTCCTGTCAGCTCTCCGACTGTTACTCGCTGAAAATCATCACGCAATCTTAGCGATGCGGCAATCTGGGCGACACCGGCGCGTGCCTTTGGTGCTGCAGCGTCGGGGTTTGCCGCCGATCCGCCCCCTGTTTCAACATCGATAGCCGGGCACACAACATACACCTGGCGACCGTTGGCGATCTCTTCAAGCGCACGCTGCCAGACGCGCGCCACCAATTGCGGCTGCTGACGCACCTGCACCGCGTGCGAGTCGATGCCGATTCTGCCGGCAGGCAGCTCTCGCAACGTCGTAATTTCAAGCTCGCCGAACGCGGTCAGCGCAACTGTCCGAGGAATCGGGGTGGCCGTCATGGCAAGCAGGTGCGGCCAGGTGCGCCCCTTTCTGCGCAGCGCATCGCGTTGCTCAACCCCGAAGCGATGCTGTTCGTCAACCACAACCAAGCCGAGGTCAAAAAACTGGGTTGCATCGCTTATGAGGGCATGGGTTCCGATCACGATTTTGCTCTCGCCTGAAACGATTTTCAGCAGTGTCTGTTTACGCTCTTTGGTGCTTAAAGAGCCCGTCAACAGCACCGGCTTTAATTCTGCTGTCGGCTCAGGGCCAAGCAGCTCACACACGCTGCGAAAGTGCTGCCCCGCGAGCACTTCTGTGGGTGCTAACAGCGCTGTCTGCCCGTCACTGTCAGCAACCTGCAGCATCGCTCTGAGGGCCACCACGGTTTTACCCGATCCAACCTCACCCTGTAACAGGCGCGCCATCGGGTATGCGCGGTTTAACTCCGCCGCAAAAGTCTCACCCGCAGCTAATTGGTCGCCGGTCAGCGCATACGGTAGCGCGCGGTCAAAACGCTGCAGCAGCCCGTGTTCGTTTAAGGGCCTCGGGGTTGCCGCGTGTGCTTTCGCGCGCTGTGCCAGCACCCCGAATGCCAGCTGCAGCGCAAACGCCTCACGAAACTTTAGGCTGTGCTGCGCCGCTCTGTAGTCGCTCTCTGTCTCAGGCTGATGCACACCCCGCAACGCAGTATCCAGGTTTACGATACCGATCCGCTGCAACAGAGAGTCAGCGAGCGGGTCGCGAATTTCCTGTATTTCTTGCAGCACATGCGCAATATGTTTCGCAATAGCCCAGGAGGGCAGCGCACCGGTTGCTGGATACACCGGCACAGGTCGCTTCGAGTATGCAAGCGCGGCAGCGTCTCTAAGCGCCTGGATGTCTCCGCCTGCTGCCGCAACTTCCGCGCCACTGTCAAAAAGCTCGTAGTCGGGGTTTTGCAGTTGAAACTGGCCGCGATACTCGGTGACTTTACCCGCAAACTGGCCGCTGCGACCGGCGATAAGATCTTTCTCACGCCAGGGTTGGTTGAAAAAAGTGAGGCTTAGAAAACCGTTTCCGTCGGTCACGCGCACACTCAAAATAGAGCCGCGACGCGCTGCCATAGTGCGTTTTTGCACGTCTAGAATACGTGCAACGATTGTGACGTGCTCTCCCAGCGGGAGCGACGTAAGCGGGGTTAGCTCACCGCGTTTTGAATACCGCCGCGGCATGTGCAGCAGCAGCTCTTCAACTGTGCGGTATCCAAAGGCGCGCTCAATCGCCTTCGCGTGCTTTACGCCAAGCACACTCTGTAAGGAAGAATCGAGTCCTGCTGCTGTCACTCTTCGAGCTTAGCTGCCTCTGCCCACCAACAGCTGGTTTCACCGTAATCCTTCACTTTTATGAGGGAGTATCCAGCAGGCCACATTGGTTCCGGGCTGCGTTTATCACGCTCAACCAGCACAGCAGCATTTTCGACCAGATGCGGGCGCAGCAGTTCCAAGCACTCTGTCAATTCAGTTTCTTGCAGATCATAGGGGGGATCGATAAGCGCCACATCGAAGAGTTCAGCGGGCGGCGCAAGCAGAAATGTGCGGACGGCGCTCACGCACACTTTCGCCTGCGCCTCACGCTCTGATTTATGCACCGCACCAAGCACTGTGTGCGCGTTTAATTGCGCAATTTTTGCCGCTCCCGCATGTTTTTCCACGAGCACACACTCACGCGCACCGCGACTAACCGCTTCAAGACCGAGAGCTCCCGAACCGGCGTAAAGATCCAGCACCCGCGTATCCGCAACAAAATCCCACGCTTCGAGGGTTGAAAAAATTGCCTCACGCACACGATCTGAGGTGGGTCTTGTGCCGCGCTCGGGCACCTTCAATCTGAGGGAGCTTGCCGCACCGGCAATAATTCTTGTCACAAGCCCAACCCTACTCTGCTGTGTATGTCGCTGCACATAATTTGTATACAGAAAATTATTAACCGTACACACCCACTAAAAACAGCCAGAGTGCTCAGTTAGCGCAGGCTAGCTGGACACTCTGGCTATTTAGGTTTCAGAGATGATCCAAAATTCCGCTTAGCGGCGTGGGATCATAGTGTACTTAGTCTCCAGGAACTCTTCGATACCCTCGTGGCTGCCCTCACGGCCGAGCCCGGACTGCTTCATGCCACCAAACGGTGCCGCAGCGTTAGAGAGCACACCGGCGTTAACAGCCATCATGCCAGCTTCGATACGGTCGATCATGCGCTGCGCACGGTGCAGATTTTCTGTGAAAACGTAGCTTGCGAGCCCGTACTCAGTGTCGTTTGCAAGCTCCACAGCTTCGTCTTCGGTCTTAAAGCGCACAATCGCAAGCACGGGGCCAAAAATTTCCTCACGCGCCAGATCTGATTCGAGTGGGGTGTAGTCAACAACTGTTGGCTGGTAGAAGCAGCCAGGCCCAGCAATTCGCTTACCGCCGGCAAGCACTCGGCCGCCCTTTTCTACGGCACCGTCTACCAGACGCTCAATGTTTGCAACCGCCTTTTCTTCGACGAGTGCACCAATCTGCACACCTTCTTCAGTGCCACGGCCAACCTTCATAGCGCTGACGCGCTCTGCGAGTCGCTCCGCAACTTCGTCAGCGATGCTCTCCTGCACATAAACACGGTTGGCAGCCGTGCAAGCCTGGCCGATGTTGCGGAATTTTGCAGCCAGAATACCCTCAACTGCGACATCGATATCTGCGTCTTCAAACACAATGAGTGGCGCATTACCGCCAAGCTCCATCGAGGTGCGCAATACATTTTGAGCCGCTGCCTCAAGCAGTTTCACACCAACCGGGGTTGAGCCGGTAAAGCTGAGCTTGCGCAGACGCTTATCTTGCAACAGAGCTTCCGACTGCTTGCTCGACTGAGAAGTTGCAACAACGTTAACCACGCCCTTTGGCAGGCCCGCATCTTCAAGCAGCTGCTGGAAGTAAATAGTTGTGAGCGGAGTGAGCGCAGCCGGTTTCACAACCACGGTGCACCCAGCGGCGAGCGCAGGCGCGATCTTTCTGGTTGCCATCGCAAGTGGGAAGTTCCACGGGGTGATGAAGTAGCAGGGGCCGACAGGTATTTTCGACACAATCATGTCTGCGGTGCCCTCAGGGTTTGAGCCAAAACGGCCCCCAACGCGCACTGCTTCTTCAGAGAACCACCGCAAAAACTCGCCGCCGTAGGTCACCTCACCCTCAGCTTCGGCCAGTGGCTTGCCCATCTCGATCGTCATCAGCAGCGCGAAATCTGCACGGCGTTCCTGCAGCAGCTCCCATGCCTTGCGCAGAATATTTGAGCGCTCACGCGGGCTCGTCTTTGCCCACTCTGCTTGAGCTGCGACAGCGGCATCCAGCGCCCGCTGCGCGTCAGCAACGCTCGCATCAGCGATACTCTTCAAAAGTTCGCCGGTCGCCGGGTCAAAAACGTCGAGAGTCTTTCCCTCTTGCGCTTCCACCCATTCGCCACCAATAGCGAGGCGAGATTCAACGCGATCCAGCAGATCTTTTTCGGCCTGAGTAAGTGCCATCAATATTCCTTTCACGACTACGTCGAGATCATATACTCGTCCCATTCTACTCCCCAACAGTTGCGCCCTCACGCACGGTTTCCGATATCGTAAGAGCTCACGCTAGGCTTACACCGTGACAAAATTCCGATGCGCTTTCGCCCTCACACTGCCCCTGGTAGCAGCAGCATCACTAGCTGGGTGCGCGTCACCTGTGCCACTGACCCCGGCAGAATCCGCAAACGATCCGCACTGCGCAGCCGTCACAGTGCGGCTTCCAAACGAGCTTGCAGGGTTTGCAAAACGCGCCACCAATGCGCAGGCAACCGGAGCTTGGGGCGACCCTGCTGCGGTGTTAACACGCTGCGGCCTGCCGGTTTCAGAGCCGACCGTGAACCCCTGCATTAACCTAAACGGCGTTGACTGGGTGATAGATGAATCTGAGGCTCCGCTGTTTCGCTTCGAAGCCTACGGCCGGGAGCCCGGGTTTGAAGTGTTTGTTGATTCAGATCAGACAAGCGGCACCGATGTGCTGCTTGAGTTGCAGTCTGCGGTGGAGCGTCTCCCGCAGGTGCGGCAGTGCAGCAACGTTGCCGATGCACGCACAATCGAGCAGGGTGACAGCTAGCGCTGGGCTTCTAAAGCCAACTCAATAAGTTCGGTAATGAGTTCAGAGTAGCTCACGCCCGAAGCCTCCCACAGCTGCGGATACATCGAAAATGGTGTAAACCCGGGCAGCGTATTAATCTCGTTGAGCACCGGCCCGTCGGCTGTTAAAAAGAAGTCTATGCGTGCGTAGACGGCACAGCCGGCAGCATCAAATGCTTTAAAGGCCGCATCACGTAGCGCCTGATACTCGGCGTCTATCACTTCCGCGGGAAGCACAATTTCAACGCCAGCACCACCAAGATACTTAGATTCAAAGTCGTAAAAGTCGCGGCCGGTGAATTTAATCTCACCAATCACATCACTGGCACGCAGGCTCGCATCCCCACGCCCGCCAAGCACACCGATCTCAACCTCACGGCCGGTGATGGCTGATTCAATCAGCGCGGTGTGATCTTCAGCGAGCGCGGTATCAACCGCCGCGGCAAGACCGCCAGGTTCAGTCACACGGGTCACCCCAACGCTGGATCCGGCGCGCGCTGGTTTCACAAACAGTGGGTAGTTAAGGCCCTGATCTAATCGCGTCACCGCTTGCGGATCTTGCGCGAGCTGCTGGCGGCTAATCCTGTTCCATGGCGCTACTTTAACGCCCGCTGTCTCTAACACAACCTTCAGCGCATGCTTATCCATGCACAGCGCGGAAGCGAGCACACCGCTGCCAACATACGGGAGGCCCGCAAGCTCACACAGCCCCTGCACTGTGCCGTCTTCGCCGAATGGGCCGTGCAGCATTGGCACAACCACGTCGATTGTGCCAAGTTCAGTAATTTGGTTCTGAGCGTCAAGCACACGGAGTGTGTGATCGTCGGTTGCCAGCGGCCAGATGATGCGCTCATCACCTGCCGCAACCTCTGGCAGTGGATCACTGTCAAGCGCATAACTGAGCAGCACAGACTCACTGACGGGCACGAACTGACCGGTTTTGGTGATCCCGACAGGAATCGCGTTAAAACGCTCTTTATCGAGCGCACGATACACGCCTGCGGCGGTGACACAGCTCACAACATGTTCACTGGAGCGCCCGCCGAACAGCAGCGCCACGGTTAGTTTTTTGTCGCTCATACGGTATCTCCAGATGCTGACTCGGTGTTTTTGCTTAGTTGCTGGTTTTCGCGCCCTTGAAAACGGCTTTTACACGCGCCCAAAAATTCGGGGCTGCATCGTCCTGCAACTGCATTTCAGGCTGCGGCACCTCGTCTTCAGTAGCGAGGTGCGGGCCAAGGTCTGCGGGTTTCATGCGCCCCTCAAGCACCATCTGCACCTGCTCCACGATTGGCATAACAACGCCGCGCTGCCTGGCTAGCGCAAGCACCGGCGCAACTGATGTGATGCCCTCAGCGGTCTGTGACATTTCCTGCGTCGTTTCTTCTTTGCTGTAGCCCTGGCCGATCAGGCGGCCAGCAGTTGAGTTGCGCGACAGCGGTGACTGGCAGGTGGTGATCAGATCACCCAAGCCCGCAAGCCCTGTCATTGTCGTTGGATTTGCCCCTGAAGCGACCGCAAACTCGGTCATTTCTGCGATCCCGCGAGTAATGATAGCCGCTTTAGTGTTGTCGCCGTAGCCGACTCCATCAACGATGCCGATTGCGAGCGCGATTAGATTCTTCAGCACACCGCCGAGCTCTGTGCCTGTCACATCTGTGTTGATGTAGGTGCGTAGATACGGCGTGCTTGAAATTTTTGCAACGCGTTGCGCTGTTTCCAGGTTGACAGACGATGTCACCGCGCCGGTTGGTTGTTCACGGGCTATCTCGAGCGCGATGTTGGGGCCAGAAACCACCGCAACCTGCTCAATATCCCAGTCGAGTGTGTCGGTAATCACCTGTGACATGCGCATCTGGGTGGATTGCTCTACGCCCTTAACCAGACTCACGAGGATCGCATCCCGCCGCAGATAGTGCCGCATTGCCTGCAGGTTTTCACGCAGAGACTGGCTTGGCACCGCCAAAAACACTATTTCTGCGTCCTCAACCGCAGTTTGCAGATGATCGGTTGCTTTCAAGCCTCGCGGCAGGTTTACACCGGGCAGGTATTTGCCATTCCGGTGACTTGTGTTAATTTCGGTTGCAACTTCTGTGCGACGTGCCCAAAGCAGCACATCACAGCCGGCGTCAACCAGCACCTTCGCATATGTTGTGCCAAAACTTCCGGCTCCGATAACCGCAACAACCGGAGCGTCTTGCGCTGCTTCTTTAGCCACTAAAACCGCCCTGTTTCGCTCTGCTCATGCTCTCTTGGATCCCACCTTTTTGTGGGTGCCTCTTCCCCGCGCAGTGTTTCTAAGAGCGCGGTGATCTCTGCCATCAGCTTATCTGTAACCTCGCCAATTACAGCGTTATTGATCGGCCGCCCCTGATATTCGCTCAGATCGAGTGGCTCACCGATGGCAACGCGCACAGTTTTGCGCCCAAACAAATTTAGCTTCTTGCCATACCGCGGCATAATCTCCTGCACGCCCCAATGCGCGGCCGGAATGAGCGGAATATTACCCTCCAGCGCAAGCCGTGCTGCGCCGCTTTTACCGCGCATCGGCCACATGTCGGGGTCGCGCGTTAGTGTGCCCTCAGGGTAGACGATAACACCTCCGCTAGTCGCGATGAGGTGACTGGCTGCCTGCATCGCTGAGTGCCTGGCACCGGCCGCGCCTGCGTCGCCGCTGTTGGCTTCACGATAAACCGGAATCTGCCCGGTGATCTTCAAAATCCACTTTAAAAATGGCACTTTGAAAAGGCTCGCTTTCGCCATAAAACGCGGCAGTCGCCCGAGCTTAAACACCGCCACCGCCATAGCGATCGGATCGATTTCGCTCAGATGATTCGGAGCGAGCACGAACGGCCCCTGTGCGGGAAGCTTGCTGTTGGGGGCAAAGCGATACTTCGCCGCAAACTGCCACAGCGGCAGCACAATCGCGGCAATTATGCGAAACGGACCAAACTTTGTAGTTTCAGGTGTGCGGCGGCGCTTAAAACGCACCAGCTCCACTTCGTGCTGTGCCCGCTCGTTCACGGTTTACCCCTCGTAAATGAAGTCTGCGCCGAGTTTGCGCAGTTTATCTATAAAATTTTCGTAGCCACGGGCAATAATGCCGATATTTGAAACTTTACTCTGTCCTGATGCTGTCAGCGCAGCAATCAGATGCGAGAACCCGCCGCGCAGGTCGGGCACCTCGATATCTGCGCCGTGCAGCGGGGTCGGGCCGGTAATCACGGCTGCCTGCTCAAACTCACGGCGTTTAACACGGCGTCGCTCATCTTCCAGCCCAGATTTGTGCACCACAATATCGGCGCCCATCTGATTTAGCGCATCTGTGAAGCCAAAGCGGTTTTCATACACGGTTTCATGAATTGTTGACACGCCCGGTGCCTGCGTGAGCGCCACGACAAGCGGCTGCTGCCAGTCTGTCATGAACCCCGGGTGCACATCGGTTTCAATCGTGACGGGGTTGAGGTCTCCCTCTTTGCGCCAGAAACGAATTCCGTCATCGTGCACTTCAAACTCACCGCCGACCTTACGGTACACGTTCAAGAATGTCATCAGTTCTTCCTGTCTGGCACCCCCGACGAAGATATCGCCGTTGGTGGCGAGCGCAGCCGACGCCCATGAGGCGGCCTCGTTGCGGTCTGCTATCGCGCGGTGGTCGTAGCCGCCGAGCTCTTTCACACCCTCAATGAAGATCACCCGGTTTGGCTCAACATTGATGATGGCGCCCATCTTCTGCAGAATGCAGATGAGGTCAATAATTTCTGGCTCAATTGCAGCATTGCGCAGTTCGGTATGCCCCTCAGCAAGCACGCCGGTGAGCAGCACCTGCTCGGTTGCACCGACTGACGGATACGGCAGCTCAATATTTGCGCCCCGCAAGCCGTTTGGTGCGGTCAGGCTGATGCCACCCGACTGTTTGTCAACAACCGCACCAAATTTGCGCAGCGCGTCAAGATGAAAATCGATTGGGCGGTCGCCGATCCGACACCCCCCAAGATCCGGGATGAAAGCCTCACCAAGGCGGTGCAGCAGCGGCCCGCAAAACAGAATCGGAATGCGCGATGAGCCTGCGTGCGCGTCGATATCAGCTTTATGCGCTTTTTCGACATTGGAGGGATCGAGGATCCACTCATCGTTTTCACCGCGCGTAATCAGCACTCCGTGCAGAGCCAGCAGCCCAGCAACTACGCGCACATCTGAGATGTTCGGAACGTCACGCAGCACACTCTGTTTATGCCCGAGCAGAGCCGCAACCATCGCTTTTGTCGCAAGGTTTTTCGCGCCGCGCACCTCGATGCGACCGCGCAGCGGTTTACCACCGTTGATGATGATCTCGTCTGAGGTCAGACCTACGCGTTCGCCAGCCTTTTTTGCATCTAGCGCGAGACCGTCGGTTTTCTTGTCGCTCATCTGTTTTGTTCCTATTAACTAGATAGTTGTTGGCATCCAGGTCGGACGCTGCGCTTCGTAGGCGGCTATCGCATCTTCATTTTGCAGTGTTAGAGAGATATCGTCTAAGCCCTCTAACAGTCTCCAACGAGTGTACTCGTCTATTTGAAACCGTAGCTTCAGGTCTTTACAGGTGATTGTTAACTCTTCGAGATCAACCGTGACATCAGCTTCCGGGTCTGCCTCAAGCAGCTGCCACAGTTGAGAGGTCTCATCTTCAGTAATTTGGGCGGTTAAAAGCCCCTGCTTGCCAGCATTACCGCGGAAGATATCACCGAATCTGGCAGAGATCACAACACGAAAACCAAAGTCACGCAGCGCCCACACAGCGTGCTCACGCGATGAGCCAATGCCAAAATCTGGGCCAGCCACAAGCACTTTCGCGCTCTTTGCCGGTTCGTGGTTGAGAAGAAAATCTGGATCCTGGCGCCAGTTAAAAAACAGCGCATCTTCAAAACCTGTTTTCGTGATCCGCTTTAAAAACTGCGCCGGCAGAATTTGATCAGTGTCAATGTTTGCCAGCTGGATGGCAGCAGCCTTCCCGGTCACTATTCTTATTGGCTCCATTAGCGCCCCTCCTCAATAGTTGCAACCGGTTTAGCATCGTAAGTTATTCCCTTGCGCGCGTCTTCGGCAAGATCCCACGGGCTTGACAGCGTCCCGCGAATGGCTGTTGCTGCGGCTACAAGCGGTGACACCAGGTGTGTGCGGCCGCCCTTGCCCTGCCTGCCCTCAAAGTTGCGGTTTGAGGTTGAGGCGCATCTCTCCCCCGGCGTCAGCTGGTCGGGGTTCATGCCGAGGCACATTGAGCAGCCGGCAAAACGCCACTCACCGCCGAATTCTTTAATGACCCTGTCGATGCCCTCTGCTTCGGCCTCTAACCGCACGCGCGCAGAGCCGGGCACAACCATCAGACGCAGGCCGTCAGCCTTCTTTTTACCCTTAATAATTTTGGCGAACTCACGCAGATCTTCAACCCGTGAGTTGGTGCACGAACCCATAAAAACGGTGTCAACGCGAATGTCTTTTAGCGGCGTTCCGGGCCTTAGATCCATATATTCGAGCGCCCGTTCTGCCGCTGCCCTATCGTTTTGGTCGGCAAATTGGGAGGGATCGGGGATAGCCTCTGACAGCGGCACCCCCTGCCCCGGATTGGTGCCCCACGTGACGAACGGCTCAAGTTTAGAAGCATCGATAAAAACCTCTTTATCGAATTTGGCTCCCTCATCTGTTGGCAGCGTCTTCCAATACGCTACGGCTTCGTCCCAGTCTTTCCCTTTGGGGGCGCGCTCACGGCCCTTCACATACTCGAATGTTGTCTCATCTGGCGCAACCATGCCCGCGCGGGCACCTGCTTCAATGCTCATATTGCAGATTGTCATGCGCCCTTCCATGGAGAGAGAGCGGATCGTTGAGCCGCGATACTCAAGCACATAACCCTGCCCGCCACCGGTGCCAATTTTTGCAATAACCGCAAGAATTATGTCTTTTGCGGTCACCCCTGGGCGCAGCACACCCTCAACATTGATCGCCATCGTCTTAAAGGGTTTGAGCGGGAGAGTCTGGGTGGCAAACACGTGCTCTACCTCGCTGGTGCCGATTCCGAAAGCCATTGCCCCAAAGGCGCCATGGGTTGAGGTGTGTGAGTCACCACACACAACGGTAATGCCCGGCATGGTGAGACCGAGCTGTGGGCCCATCAGGTGCACGATCCCCTGCTCTTTGTCGCCCAGCGGGTGCGCCCGCACACCAAACTCTTTCACATTCTGTCTGAGAGTTTCGATCTGCAGCCTGCTTGTCGGGTCGGCGATCTGCCGAGTGATGTTGATGGTCGGGGTGTTATGGTCTTCTGTTGCAACCGTCAGATCAACGCGCCGCAACGGCCTGTTTGCCATGCGCAGCCCGTCAAAAGCTTGTGCGCTGGTGACTTCGTGAATCAGGTGCAGATCGATATAGATCAGATCTGGCTCACCGTTTTCGCCTTTGACCACAACATGACTGTCCCAGACCTTCTCAGCAAGTGTGCGGGGTTTGGTTTTCGCAGTCAAGTAGCTCGCCTCCTATAGGTCGCCGGCACCGAAGGTTGGCTTGTGGCCTTCCTTATTCTCTGTTTTCTTCATTTTAATCAAGCTTGCAACGGTTGCGACCGCCATGCAAACCACAATAACCCCCAGCGAGAACCAGGTGCTCGGGGTTGGGATCCAAGAAATGTGTTCACCGTTATTAATAAACGGCAGCTCGTTGTGGCTTGCAGCGTGCAGCACGAGTTTCACACCGATATAGGCCAGAATTGCGGCTATGCCGTAGTGCAGGTATTCAAGGCGTTCGAGCAAACCGCCAAGCAGGAAGTAGAGCTGACGCAGACCCATGAGCGCAAAAACGTTGGCGGTAAACACGATGAATGGGCTCTGTGTGATACCGAAAATTGCGGGGATCGAGTCGAGCGCAAACAGGATATCTGTTGATCCGAGGGCGAAGAGCACAAGCAGGAACGGTGTGAAATAGCGTTTGCCGTCTGCCACAACAGACAGTTTTGCGCCGTGGAAATCGTCAGTGAAGGGCAGCACGCGTTTGATTGTGCGCACCGCCAAACCTTCAGAGTGATCGTCGTCTTCATCGTGCTTCACCTGTTTCCAGGCGGTCCAGATCAGCCAGGCACCAAAAATATAGAAGATCCAGCTGAACTGCTCAATCAGCGCTGCGCCTGCGAGGATAAAAATACCGCGGAATATGAGCGCCAGGATGATACCGATCATCAGCGCCCGCTGCACATATTCGTGCGGCACTTTAAAGGCGCCAAGGATCATAACGAAAACAAACAGGTTGTCTATCGAAAGTGAATACTCTGTGAGCCAGCCGGCGAGAAATTCTGAGCCGTGCTGCGCGTCGCCGAGCACGAACATGCAACCGGCAAAAACGAGGGCGAGCCCGACATAAAAACCGACCCACAGGGCCGCCTCACGCATGCTCGGAACGTGCGGACGTTTAATGATCAGCAACAGGTCAATAATCAAAATGGCGAGCAAGGCCACCATTGAGCCTATTTCAAACCACACTGGCAGAGCGGATTCCAAAATTTATCTCCTTCTAAACGCGCTTGTGCGCTGTCTGAAGGTCTCTTCCCGGCAGCTTGTCAATTAAGAACCAGCTGCCGCGCCTGCACCGGTCGCTCGTTAGCGACGTACTGACGACACAGGCGAAGCGGAATACTCCCCTTCTGCAGAGCACCATTATATCCGTCTGCAACCGTGAAAGAATCTAATTTTTCTGGCAGAATATCTAATGCTTAAGCACCACTCGGGGCAGCGGGTGAGCGCGGGGCCGCAGAGGCCGTGACACCGACGTGCATCATTCTCAACACAATGAGTAAGGATTTGTTGCTGTTATGAACGCTGCTCCCGAAAAAAATCTACCAACTCTCGCGCGCTTTGCTTCTGGCGGATCCGGCATCTACGCAACCCTGCTTGCGGTTATGGCCGTAGTGCTGATTCTGTCTAATATTGGTGCTTCAAAGGGTGTAATTATCGGCCCGCTTGTCACCGATGGCGGTTTTTTCCTCTTCCCGCTCGCTTATATAGTTGGTGATCTTGTTTCGGAAGTTTACGGTTTCAAGAAGGCACGGCTGGCCATCACGGTTAGTTTTCTGCTCTCAATTTTTGCGGCCTTTTGCTATTGGGTGATTATTTGGCTCCCCGGCGCAGAGTGGTATGACGGGCAGGAGGCTCTCGAGCGCACACTCGGGCCGATCCCGCTTATTGTGCTTGCGTCCCTTGCAGCGTTCTTCGTCGGTCAGCTCTTTAACGCCTGGGTGCTTGTGCGCATGAAGCAGCGCACGGGTGAGCGTCTCCTCTTTGGGCGGATCGCAGTGTCTACGCTCGCTGGTGAGTTCGTAGATACGGTGGTCTTCTGCTCAATTGCGGCACCCGTTATCGGTATTTCAAACATCTCCACTTTTGCAAACTACGTGATTGTTGGTTTCCTGTTTAAATCTGCGGTGGAGATAGTGCTGTCACCTGTGACTATCGCCGTGATTGGTGCTGTGAAACGCGCCGAGCCAGAATACCGCGCAAACAGTGCTAGATAAGCGTCTGCTGGGGTTAAATCGGTAAGGATCGGGAGCATGACGCGAGGAAAACAACCGCACACCCCGCGCTACGAGCAGGAGGAAACGCCGCGTGATGCAGCTCCTGCGCCGTATCAACTTGACTATGACTGGGTGTGGGATGGCGCAGAGGTTAAAACACTTGCGGTGACGGTTGTTGGCGCAAGTTTAGACGATTTTCTTGAGTCACTGGAACCGGATATTAACGGGGTGCGCGGCAGCGGCGGCTGGGCAATTTTCCCGCAAGCTCAGCCCGGTCTCTACCATCTGGTTGCTGGTGGGGAGGATGTCGCAGACGCGTTAGAGGACGCGGCAGATCGCCTGTATCAGGCGGTTAAGCAGCAGCCCGGAGGGCGTCTCTTCTGGGAACAGGTCTAGCCGCGATCCCTCCGTGCCGCCGTTGTTAATAGGTGTTTAATCTGTGTCGCCTACACCGGGTCTAAAACTTTTGAGGCAGCGCAAGATTGGTTAGGCTCGACTGTATGACATTTCAAGCAGCATCGCTTCCCCCGGTTCCAGCGAAGAAACCTATCAAGCGCACGCATCACGGTGACACCGTAGTAGACAATTTTGATTGGCTGCGGGAGAAGGAGAGTCAGGAGGTTTTAGATCATCTGCACGCCGAAAACGCCTACGCAGATGAGATTCTGACCCCGCTGCACGGTTTGCGCGACAGGATTGTGGCAGAGGTGAAGAGCCACACCCAGGAGACCGATAGCTCCGTGCCCTATCGTGACGGCGATTTCTGGTATATCTCTCGCACACGCGAGGGCGATAACTACCCGCGCTTTAGCCGCATCTCTGTTGCGCACTCACCAGAGCTGCCGCAGCTTGATGCTGCGAGCGATGAGCTGCTTGACGGCGAAGAGGTGTTTCTCGACGCCCAGGCGCTCGCCGCAGGGTGCGAGTTTTTCCAGATTGGTGGTTTCACTATCAATGAGCCAGCAAACCTGCTTGCATACAGCGTAGACACAACTGGCGGCGAAGTTTTTGACTTACGGATCGTGGATCTAAGCACCGGTCGAGTGATTGATGACGCGGTAAAGAATGTTGCATACGGGCTTGATTTCTCGGTCGACGGCTCGAAGATCGTCTACGCAAAGAACGACGCGGCTTGGCGGCAGTGCGAGATTTGGGTGCACACGGTGGGTGCAGATGCCGCAACAGATCGCCTGATCTACCGTGAAAACGATGAGAAATACACCACCTACGCTGCTGCGTCACGCGGCGGCGAAGCGCTGCTCATTCACGCTGAATCGCACGCGGGGTGCGAGGTTTTCACAGTGCCGCTGGCTGATCCTGACACCACCCCGGTCTCTGTTGCTGGCCGCGTTGCCGATGTTGAATACTCGGTTGAGCACGCCGGCGATCACTATCTGGTGATTCACAACCGCGACCACGTCGGATTCTCGCTTGCCCGCCAGGAGCTTAATGTGACGGGCGCAGCTGCGCAGGATACTTGGGTAGAAATCATGGCACCCCAAAAGGGTGAACGCATCGAAGCCGTTGACGCTTTCAAAGGCCACGCTGCAGTAACGATGCGAGCGGCGGGTCTCCCCGCTATTCGTGTGCTGCCACGCGCCCTGCCCGAAAGTGGCAGCGAAAGCGGCTGGCACACCGGGGACGCTTGGGATATCTCGCACGGGGGCGAGCTCGATGCGGTGTATCTCGCACACAACCGCAACTGGGATAGTGACACCATCCGCTACACACTGGAGTCACTGCTCACCCCGACAACGGTTGCTGAAGTTGCGGCAACCGGCGGGCAACCAAATATTCTCAAGGTGACTGAAGTGCCAAACTTTGAGCGCAGCAACTATGTTGAAAAACGCTTGTGGGCAACCGCTAAGGATGGCACTCAGGTGCCGATCTCACTAATGGCGCGCGCCGATGTGCAGCCCGACGGCACCAACCCCGGTTTTCTCTACGGTTACGGATCCTACGAAGTGCCTATCGACCCGAGTTTTAACGTGCTCTGGTTGAGCCTAGTGGATCGCGGTGTGGTGGTTGCGATCGCGCACGTTCGCGGCGGCGGTGAGATGGGGCGCGAATGGTATTTGGACGGCAAACTAGCTAATAAAAAGAACTCGTTTAGTGATTTTGTGGATAGCGCGCACTTTCTCACTAACGAGGGTTGGTTTGATGGGGATCGGATCGCGGCCGAGGGGCGCAGCGCGGGCGGCCTGCTCATGGGCGCGATGGTAAACCTCTCACCCGCAACATTCCGTGCCGTGTTGGCTGGGGTGCCGTTCGTTGATGCGCTCACAACGATCCTTGATCCGACACTTCCCCTCACCGTGGGTGAGTGGGAGGAGTGGGGCAACCCGCTCGAGAGTGCTGAGATTTATCAGTATATGAAGGAATACAGCCCCTACGAGAACATCAAGCACGAGAAGTATCCGGCGATCCTCGCCACAACTTCGCTCAACGATATTCGCGTGTTTTATGTTGAGCCGGCAAAGTGGGTGGCGAGGTTGCGTGAGGAAACAACAAACTATGAGAGCGGTGCGGCGCTTCCTGAGCGACCGATCGCATTCAAGTGTGAAATGGTGGCCGGGCACGGTGGCCGCAGCGGCCGTTACGCCCGCTGGGAGCAGCGCGCCGAAGAATACGCGTTCCTGCTCGACCAGATTGGTGCAACTGAGTTGGAGTAGGTGACGGGGGTTGGCGCTAAGCAGGGCGGCGCAGCCGGGCGCTCACTGGATGCAGCTCCACCTAGTCGACATGCACCCAGACCACTTTACGAATAGGGTGGGCAACCCGGCTGTCAAAGCAGGAAGCACCCTACCCCAGCAGCTCCGGATAGTCTGTGCTTACACCCTTCACGTGCCGATCCACAAACGCAAACACCGTGGCATACCAGGTCACCGAGTTATTCGGCGTTAGGATCCAGTGATTCTCATTCGGAAAGTACAGGAACCGGTGCGGGTTCTCTTCAGGAGACTTATCCCCCGCGCTCAGCAGCTCAAACCACAGCCGCAGCCCCTCACCGATTGGCACACGGTAATCTTTGTCACCGTGGATAACCAGCATCGGCGCTACAATCTCATGCACCGCAGCTGCCGGGTTATATTCAGCCACGTGGGAGTCATCCAGGTGGGCACCCCAGAGAGACGCTGTGTCTGTAGTGTGTCGAAACTGATCCAGATTCCACAGCGAGGCGTGCGTCACAATACAGTCGAAGAAATCCCCTGTCTGGCCGGCGATCCAGTTGGCCATATAACCGCCGTATGAGCCGCCGAGCGCCGCCTTCCGATCCGCATCAATCTCAGGGCGCGCCAGAGCATCGTGCGTGCAGCGCATAATGTCATCAAACGGGCTGCCGCCAAACTCGCTCCAGCCGCGATCGAGCATCTCCTGCCCGTACCCGGTAGAGATAGCCGGATCCGGCAGCAGCACCGCGTAGCCGCGCGCCACGGCCGTCCACGGATTCCACCGCCAGGTCCATGAATTCCAGGATCCGAACGGGCCGCCGTGAATCCACAACAGCAGCGGCACCTGATTGTCAGCGTTTGCGTCTTTGGGCAGGCAGAGCCAGGAGCGGATCGTAGTGCCGTCCGCGGCCTCGGTGGTGAACTCCGTGAGGATGCCCGGAATATCAGGGGTAGCAATACCGCCCTCTATCGCTTCAAGCTGCTTGGTCTTCGGGTCGAGTCTAACCGGCAGTGGCGGCTGATCAATCGCATCCTGCAGTGCGACAACAGAACCGTTCCCCTCATGCAAACAAAGCGCTGCATAGTGGAACTTCCCCTCTGTTAGATTAGTGACCGTTCCCGTCGCAATATCTAGGTGGAAGATGCCGCCGCGTCCTTTATGATCCGCGGTAAAGTAGGCCTCCCTCCCATCAGGGGATATCTTAAAGTCGTTCGGCCAGTCAGTGTAGCCATTAAAGGTCTTTGTTTCCGCACCAGATGCAAGATCGAGAACGAAGTGTGAGAGCTGAATCGAGACTTTACGTGACACCTTCGGCGCACGTGTGATAACAAGAAACTTCCCGGTGGGGCTGACACCCAACAGGCTGGTGTCGTGCTCATCGTGTGCAGCAACGGTTGTGACAGTGCCATCTGCCACGTCGATCGCCACAACCTCGCTGCGTGACACGGTGCCCCGAATGCCTCGCTGCAGTGTCGCAAACACAGTGGCACCGTCGGGGCTAATAAACGCATCCAGCAACCGCTCATACGGTTTGAAGTTAGTAATCTTACGCAACTCTAGCTGCGCCTCACTATCTGCAGGATCAAGCGGATCTGCCACAAAAACCTGGTTTACAGTTGAGCCGAGATCATGATCCCATGCGCGCACCGGATACCCGGTGTGCAGGATGCCGGTTACCGCCTCTTCGCCACGTCTTTTTGCGATGCTGGCGTCATCGTCATCATCCTTTGCGTTAGGGTGCACACCGCTCACAAAGGCGATGCGACCACTCTCACGCGCAACAGTAAACCCCGCAAAACCTGCATGGCGGCGCGCCACAACGCGTGCCTCACCGCCCTGCCGTGGCAGCAGAAACAGCCTTTGCTCGGTATCTTCTTCTCCGGCATCGCGCTTCGCCGTAAACAGCACATCGCCACCCTGGGTGAAACCCAGCAACGACTCGCCTTCTACTCCGCGGGTGAGACGGCGCGGGCTCTCGCCCTCGCCACTCGGCAGCTCCCACAGCGCCGTCACGTATCCGTTTTTCTTTTTGTTGAGCTCGGTGCGGGCCGCAATCAAACGCTCACCATCGGGCGAAAGAAAAAGCCCCGTAAAACGGGGCTCGGCAACGAAAGACTTAAGATCATGAAAAATTGATTTGTTGTCGCTCATAGTCACGATCCTATCTCTAAGTTGCCGTAGGGCTTTACAGCCGGCAGGCGCTTTACGCTGCTAGCTGCGACGCTTTTTCTTGCTTTCCTTTCTCGCAGCAGCACCGCTTATCCGCATCATCGTCTGCACCGGGCGCGGGATAGTGCGCAGATCCTCACTAAGACTCTGCACATGCTGTGAAAGATCCGCTATCGTGTCACGATACTCGTTAACCTTGCTGATTTCTTCAGACAGCGACTGGGTTTGCTGCTTAAGATCGGCTATTTCTCTTTCCTGCTGGTCGAGCTTAACCGAGAGGCGTTCATGTAAACCGCTCAGGTGCAGCACCAGACCCAAACCGTGCTCGTCAATATACTCACGCAGATGCGTGTCGCGTATCTGCGCATCGAGTTCTTTATGCAGCTGCGCTAGAGAGGTGATTGAATTGCCCGTGTCGGCGCTTAAATCATTGGGGCGCTGATGCCAGAAAGCAAGCGGCTTCCCATCGATGAAGCCAAACGGACCCTGCAGCGCAAGATTGAGGTTTAACAACCAATCTTCAACTACAGGAAACTCTCCTTCCGGCATCGCTGCACGGGCGGCAGCTGTGCGATAGAGGGTTGCAATTGGAACGGTTTTATTGGAGCGCAAGAAATTACCGAGCGACAGGGAACTGTCATGCGGCTGGTAGATCCACCGAAATAATTCGGTGAAATCGTCGCCGTGCTGCTCTTCAGCAATCACTTCAAGCCGCACAGCAACAGCATTATGGTTAGGGTGCGCGTGCAGGAATGCTACGGTTTGCTGCAGGAAGTTAGGATCCCACGTGTCATCGTCATCGTGGATAGCGCAAAAAGTGCCGGCTGCCTCGTTAACACCCTGCCGCCACGCGCCATCTCGGCCGAGGGATTCGGGGTTTGTTATGAGGCGAGTTTTTTCAGATAGGGCACCCTTTTCTGCCAAGAGTTTCGCTATCGGTTCTTCTTCGCCGCCGTCATTAATGATGAGCAATTCGTAGTCGGTGAATACTTGGGAATCGATTGATGCAAGTGCTCGCCGTAAAAATAGGTTGCGGTTCTTGGTGCGAAGAATTATTGATACTTGCGGAAAACTCATAGTTTCCTCTCGCTTGGCACGGCCTTAGTCGAGCTCTAATTGTAATGACTCAAAGACTGTTAAAGCTGTGTTGCAACCGACAATAGGTGAATTTTATCCGCAAACATAAGCATGGCAACCGTCTCAGATGGAAGTATTTAGGTAGTATAAACGCGCCACATTTTCATAGCTCGACAAGTGAAATGAAGGTTGAGGATAGGCATTGAAGGAATTACAGGTTGCAGCCGTAGTAGTAACCTACAACCGCTCTGAACTCTTACAAAAAACTCTAGCGGCGCTTGAAGCGCAAACCTCTGCGCCAGCAGCAATCATTGTGGTCGATAACGCCTCAACCGATGACACCCCACAGATGCTGGCTGCCCGCGATAACTCACCAAGTCTGCAGGTGCATCGCTTACCGGAAAACACCGGTGGCGCTGGCGGCTTTAATGCCGGCATGAAAATCGCTTACGAACAGGGTTATGACGCTTTCTGGGTGATGGACGACGACACAGTGCCGCGCCCCGAAGCGCTTGAAAAACTGGTTACCACTCTGCAGGACGCCGCTGAATTTCGAGGCGGCCCGATGCCCTCATACGCGGCCTCAATGGTGCTGTGGACAGATGGCTCTGCATGTGAAATGAATATCCCAACTCCAACGTGGGATTGGGTTAGACCTGTGCCGTACCAGAAAAACTGGATTGACCTTGACTGTTCCTCGTTTGTTTCCTGCCTGGTGACCCGTGAAGCGGTTGCGCAGTGCGGTTTCCCCTACAAGGAATACTTCATCTGGTTCGACGATGCTGAATACACCTACCGCCTATCAAAGTGGCGCCCGGGCATTCTAGTTACTGACTCATACGTCGATCACCTCACCCCAGAAAATAAAGGCGTCTTTTGGTCAGAGGTCACCGAAGCAAACTTTTGGAAGTATTCACGCGGGGCGCGCAACCAGGTCTCAGCCGGAATGTCTCTACGCAAGCCGCGGATCCTGGTCGATCTTTTTGCCGGCCTGTATCGGCAACTGCGCGGTGCACCCGTCAGCCGCAAACTAAAACTGAAACTGACAAAAGCCGCTTTTGAGGGATTCTTCCAACGCCCTCGCATTGAATACCCTGCTCAAAAGTAGCGGCAGCCTGCGCGCACTGCGCAAGTGTCGGGGCGTATTACTTCCTGTGCCGCAGGAAGTTGCGCACCCGGTTCTTTGCCCATGAAAAGAAGGTTTCACGGCGGTTTGCAAAGTGGTGAAACATTGCTGCCTGCCACAGCAGTGCGCCCGGGCCGTGCCTCTCCACAAACTCGCGCAGGTACTCGTCACGGACCTTCAGATCAAAGTAGGCATGTTTGTCAGCGCCTGCGAAAATTGAGTTGCCGAGTGCGCCTTTTTGGGCGCGACGCTGATGCCAGTATGCAAGCGGCTCACCCTCAATAAATTGGACGTGATACTTTGCTGCTAGACGGATATGGAATTCCCAGTCGCCGACAACCGGCAGGTCATCGCGGAAACCACCAAGGTCGTCAATAACTGCGCGCGGGTACATACAAGAAATAGGAACAGCAATATTAGATTCCATCAGTCTTGATAGCGAAAACTGAGTAATCCACGGCCACGCAATTTCTCTGCTGAGTTCAAACACGCGGTTGCCGTCGATTTTTTCATAGATGATCTGTGTGCGCACCGCAACGCCACCTGCGGTTGGATTTTCCTCTAAATAGTTCACACATGTTTCGAGGAAGGACGGATGCCACGTATCATCATCGTCGTGAATACAAATGTATTTGCCGTTAGATTGGGAAATCGCAAGGTTTGAGGCGGCTTCCATGCCTAAAGATTGCGGGTTGTGGAAGACGCGCGCACGCCCTTTAAGAGCCGCTGCGTGTTTTTCGAGCAGTGCGTCGACGGGCTCCGGTGCGCCGCCATCATTGACAATAATTAATTCAAAATTTTCGTATCGCTGTTTTGCACAGTCAGCGATTGCTCTGGTTAGCAGTACGGCACGATCCTTTGTGCGCATTACGATACTGACAAGAGGGCGGCTCATAATTATTCTCCAAATTACTGAAGTTTTACGACTAGCTAAATTAGCATCTCATGAATTTACACGGATGCTAAGCAGCAACAACGCTGCACGCTGATATCAATATATGCTGCGCTGCTCCGTTTTATGGATAGAAACGTGGAGATATATAAAAAAGCTCTCACCTATAAAGATGAGAGCTTTTGTGACCCCAGCGGGATTCGAACCCGCGTTACCGCCGTGAGAGGGCGGCGTACTAGGCCGCTATACGATGGGGCCGCTGTGTTGCGAACACAACTAGATAATTATTACACGCTAAACCCGAGCGCGCAACTTCGGCGTGTTTCGTATCACCGCTGATCCGCAAGCAGTGAGGTTAAGCCCTGGCACACTGGCAGCGCGCCGCATCCGGCACTCCGGCAAGCGCCTCTTCGATATGCAGGCCGCAGCCCTCCCAGGTAGTTTTATGACACTGCGCACACTCAACAGCCACACACATACTTACCTCCCACAAATAAAACTATTTTCTAGGCAAGTCTATTCTGCCGCACAATAAGCTGCGCTCAGCCGCTTTTACCCGTTAAATAGCGGTAGCAGTGGCAAGAAACAAGGCAATAATTGCTTCTGGCGCGCTAGAGCGAATTAATCTGGCTGGGATACCTGGACTCGAACCAAGAACAACTGAACCAGAATCAGCCGTGTTGCCAATTACACCATATCCCAATGGTTTGCAGCTACTGCTGCGCATCGCCCAAGCGGGCAACGAATAATAACCTTAGCGCAGATGTGTGAATTTTTCAAATTATCCGCTGTCTCGTGTTTCGGCTAAGACTGGTCATCAAGTGTCAGAGGGTCTGCTCCCCTGCCGTCGAGTTGATCGATATAGCGCAGCACGATCCCCTCACGCAGCGCCCACGGTGACACGGTTAGTGATTGCACACCAAAAACTTTCATCGCTGTGCGCAGCAGCACTGTGCCGGCCATCAGCTGATATCCACGCTCTGGGGTTACTCCCGGCAGATACTCGCGCACGTTTGACGGCATCTCCCGCAGAAACGGCTCCCACTCTTTCAAATCTTGATAGTTAATCGGCGCTTTTTCGCCGGTAATAGGGTTGTCGGTGCCACCAACAAGGCGACCGAGTGAGCGAATAGTTTTCGAGGTGCCAACCACGCGCTGCGGTGTCGGTCGATCTGCGAAAAGTTCATCACGCACGCGGGTAAACTCGCTTCGCGCGTGTTTGCGCAGTGCTGATACCGCAGGGTGCCCCGGCGGATCGTCCGGAATAAACTGCACAGTGGCACGCCCCGCCCCCAGCGGCAGCGAAACCTGCACATCAGGATACTCATCAGAGCCCTGCGCTATCTCGAACGAGCCGCCACCAATATCGAACAGCAGAATTTCACCCGCCGACCAACCAAACCAGCGGCGCACTGCAAGCATTGTGATCCGGGCTTCATCTTCGCCCGACAGCACCTGCGGGTTAACACCTGTTTGCGCATGCACCATAGCGAGCACCTCAGCGCCGTTAGTCGCTTCACGAATCGCGCTCGTGGCTGTCACAATCAGGTCATCAACGCCGATCTCATGCGCTTTTTTCACCGCGTCGTCGATAGCGGTCACAATTTTCGTCACACCCTCAGCGGTGATTGCCCCGCTGCTGTCAATGTAGCGCATTAAGCGCAGCAGCGAACGCTCTGATTCATAGGGCACCGGGCTCGCACCCGGGTGCGCATCAACAACCAATAGGTGCACAGTGTTCGACCCGACGTCGATAACTCCTAAACGCATAACCAAAAATTTTACCGGGTGGCAAACGAAAGCACGGTGAGAGCCGGCTCTCCAATTTCGTCCGTCTGCTTTAGGTCGAGCTCTGCAGTTATCACCCAATCGTAATTGCCTGCGGGGTCAGCGATCACCTGCTCAACACGCCAAGTCTCTTTTTGCTTCTGCACGTTAAAGAAACGACTGGCGCGAGCTGCGGCGTCGATCGGAATTTCATCATGCTCGTCAAAATAGGCGTCCAGCGCAGCATCCCAGTCGTGTTTTGTCATGCCGCGACGGCAGCCTAAAGCAACACCGCTGCCGCTGCTACCCATATCTGGTGGCGTGCTGGCCGCAACCAGCGCCGCAACGTCGTCAAACTCTGCCCACATCACCAGGCGGAACATATAGTTGCGCACCATTATCGTAAGCGCTTTCTCGTTTGCGCTGAGTTTGTCACTGCGCGGCGGCGCTCCCATCTCTCCCGGCTCTCCAGCTGCATCGCTCACCACTGCCAGGGTTGCATCCCAGTCGCCACTGCCAGTAGCAGCGGCAATTTCTGCAAGCTGCTGCCACTCTTCCAGAAGACTTGAATCCGTCTGTCTAACAACCTCACCCAACCAAGTGATGATGTCGTCTAGATACGGTGTGCGTTTTTCTTCCGGCACCCCAGCTCGCAACATCCGATACGCGTCGCTCAAATAGCGCAACAGCACGCCCTCGCTGCGTTTCAGACCGTAGTGCGCAACAAACTCCTTAAAGCCAAACGCATTCTCGACCATGTCGCGCACAATACTTTTTGGTGTTGGCTGCTGCCCGTGGGCGCTTGGCGTTTTAGCCCGATACTCGGCAAAAGCCGCCTCGATCAACTCTCTTAACGGCTGCGGGTGCGTCACTTCTGCAAGGATCGCCATGCGCTCCTCATACTCGATCCCATCAGCCTTTAATTCTGCAACAACACGACTTTTTTCTTTTTTCTCTTGTGCGATAAGGATCGGCCGCGGTGGTTCAAGCACCGCTTCAAAGAGCGAGAGCAGGTCGAGTGTGTAGCCGGGGGATTCAGGGTCTAGGAGTTCCGTTGCAGCGATTGCAAACAGTGCCAGCGGCTGATTGAATGCGCGCGCACCCTCACCGCTCACCGTGAGGCTGAGCATCTGCTCACCAGTGTCAGATTCGGTGACCCGCACAACCCCAGCGTTTTTGAGCGCCCGATACAGTTTCAAAGCCTGCAGGGTGAGCCCACGTTTAGAGTCTGCAGTTTCGTGTGAATCCTGTATCAGCTCGCGCACCACCGCAAAAAGCTCACCCTCACGCTTCTCGCCACGGCTCAGGATCGCAACCAGCATCGCACCTGTGATCTGCATGCGACTAACAAGCGGCTCTGGTTCTGCGGCGATCAGCTTCTCGAAGGTCGCTTCACTCCAGGTCACACCCGCCTTAGCCGCCACCTTTTTGCCGGGTTTCACCTTCTTTCCAGCATTTTTAGCGGCCGCGGCTTTCGCCTCTATTGCGGCGTTGAGGATCGCGTGTTCCGGTGCAAGCACAACAACGTCGCCCGCCCGGTCAAACCCGGCACGGCCTGCACGACCGGCAATTTGATGAAACTCACGCGCGCTCAAACGGCGCTCTTTAACACCGTCAAATTTTACGAGTGAGGTGAGCAGCACCGTGCGAATAGGCACGTTAATGCCGACACCGAGAGTGTCTGTGCCGCAGATCACCTTCAAAAGCCCTGCCTGCGCCAGCTGCTCTACCAGGCGCCGGTATTTCGGCAGCAGCCCCGCATGGTGCACAGCAATTCCGGCACGCAACAGTTTGTTAAGCGTTTGGCCGTACCCGGCCGAAAATCTAAACTCTGCAAGGCGCTCGGCAATGGCCGCCTTCTCATCTTTTGTTAGCAGGCTGACGCTGGTGAGTGCCTGCGCCTGCTCGGTTGCCGCAGCCTGCGAAAAATGCACCACATAAACCGGGGCAAGCCCACCCGGTACTAGCTCGCTAATTTCTTCGTGCACCGGTTTAAGACTGTAGCGATAGCTCAAAGGCACAGGGCGCTCAACTCCCGTAATCACCTCTGTTGTGCGGCCGGTGTTTTCGTCAAGAGTTTTTACAACCTCTGACACATCACCGAGTGTGGCGCTCATCAAAATAAACTGCACACCGTTTGCTAGCAGCAGCGGCACCTGCCACGCCCAGCCGCGCTCGCGATCTGCGTAATAGTGGAACTCATCCATGACGACCTGTGTGATGCCGCGACAGTCAGGGTCGCTCAGGGCATACTGCGCGACGATTTCGGCGGTTGCACACAAGATAGGAGCATCAGCATTGATGCTGAAGTCGCCGGTCACCAAACCCACATTCTCAGCACCGAAAACACGCACAAGCTCAAAAAATTTTTCACTCACCAAGGCTTTTATCGGGGCTGTATAGGCCGTGCGCTTCCCCTGTGTGAATGCAATGAAGTGCGCCCCGAGCGCAACGGTTGACTTGCCGGTGCCGGTGGGGGTTGCTAAAACTACGTTTGAGCCCATAGCAACCGCGGTGATCGCATCACTCTGCGCAGGGTAAAGCTCAAAACCTTTATCGTGAAACACCCAATCAACAAAGGTGTCAAACACCACGAACGGGTCTGTTGAGCGCCCCAAAGCCGCCGCATGCTCCGCAAGCGTTACGTTCATTTATTAAGCCCTCCCCGTTTTGCAATACCACTGACAAGTATCGCAAGGGTCTGTGACTTTCTGCTGCGCTAAACCACCTCAGCGCCCATTGCGCGCAGTTCGTCCAAGGCTTTAGCGCTCGTTTCAGCGGCCACTCCGGCAACAAAATCTTTCAGAACACGCACCCGAAACCCCGCCCAATAGGCGTCTTCAGACGACTGCAGAACACAGTAGTCGGTTGCGATCCCAACGACATCAAGGTGTTTCACACCCGCTTCTTTGAGGATCTCTTCAAGCTTCAGGCCGTCAGCAGAGCTGCCTTCAAATGCTGAATAAGCCGGCTCCCCCTGCCCTTTAAATATTTCAACATCAAACTCTGCGTCTTGCAGCGCACTGTGATATTCAGCACCAAAGCTGCCCGCAACGCAGTGCACCGGCCAGGTGTTGACAAAATCTGGCTCTGCATCAAGCGCAAAGTGCCCACCATTATCACCGCTCGCATTGTGCCAGTCACGCGATGCGACAACCATGTCGTAGCCGTGCTCGCCCTGCAGCAGCTCTGCAACCCGCGTCGCAACCGCAGTGCCGCCGGTCACCCCGAGCGCGCCACCCTCAACAAAGTCATTTTGAATATCCACTACGAGCAGCGCCCGTTTAGCACTATGTCTGTCACTCATTCTGATGCTCCTTTGAATACAGCAGCCACAGGGTTTGTGTGGTGGCTAAAAACAATGCTAGTTCGTGTTGAGTCAACAGCGGAATGTGTGCTCAAGTTTTCAAGCACAAATTCACGCACATGCTCACTGTCGCGCGCGAGCATATGAATAATAAAGTCTTCTACCCCGCCGAGAAAAAACAGTTGGGTTACCTCAGGAGCAGCACGCAGCGTGTCTGCAAGCTCCGCGATCCGCTCTCTGGCCCCAGAACGAACGGTAACACTGATTAGCACCTGGAGCGTCAGGTCGAAAGCTTTTGGATCAACCTGCGTCGTAAATTCGGTAATGACACCGCGCGACACAAGCGCACGCACCCTGCTGACACAGGTTGAAGCAGCGATCCCGGCACGATCGGCAAGCTCAGCGTTCGTGATGCGGCTATTACGCTGCAGCTCTTTAATGATTTTGAGGTCTACCGCATCTAACTGCATAACCCCTCGCATAATATTCGAAGCCGCCATAAAAACCTCACTGTTAGCGAATTAAACTAGCCTCAACCCCAGTATATAGCGAATTTTCTGCGGATATTTGTTTAATTACACGAAGATAATGCAAAATTAAACTATGTTGGATTCGCTCCAACTGCTATCGGATCTCTCTCCCGGTGATCCGCAAAATTCACTGACTAAAAATTGGAGCATGAAAATGCGCGTTGGTATTCCAACCGAGATTAAGAACAACGAGAACCGCGTCGCCATCACCGAGGCTGGGGTCATGGAGCTCAAGCGTCACGGCCACGAGGTGCTGATTCAGGCTGGTGCCGGTGAGGGCTCGTTCATTAGCGACGAAGCATTCAAGGCTGCTGGCGCAACCATTATCGACACTGCCGATGAGGTCTGGGAACAGGCTGACATGGTGCTCAAGGTGAAGGAACCAATCGAGTCTGAATACAGCAAAATGCGCAAGGGTCAGGTGCTCTTCACCTACCTGCACCTCGCAGCTTCTGAGGCCTGCACCAAGGCTGTGGTTGACAGCGGCACCACCGCGATCGCATACGAAACCGTGCAGCTCGACAACCGCTCACTGCCACTGCTCGCGCCAATGTCTGAAGTTGCTGGCCGTCTGTCAGCGCAGATTGGCGCTTTCTTCCTGATGAAGGCAGAGGGTGGCCGCGGCGTGCTGCTCGGTGGTGTAACCGCTACCCGTAAAGCAAAGACTGTTGTTATCGGCGGTGGCGCAGCTGGTGAGCAGGCAGCACGCGTTGCTTACGGCATGGGCTCAGACGTCACCATGATCGACATCAACATTCCACGTTTGAAGCAGCTCGAAGACATCTACAACGGTGGCATCCAGACCCGCGTATCAAACCGCTTCAACATCACCGAGGCGCTCAAGGATGCGGATCTGGTTATCGGTTCTGTGCTGATCCCGGGTGAGAAGGCTCCAAAGCTTGTCACCGACGATATGGTTGCGCAGATGAAGCCTGGTTCAGTGCTCGTTGATATCGCAATCGACCAGGGTGGCTGCTTTGAAAACTCACGCCCAACCACACACGACGACCCAACCTTCAAGGTTCACAACTCGCTCTACTACTGCGTAGCAAACATGCCGGGTGCTGTGCCAGAGACGTCAACCAACGCTCTAACCAACGCAACCCTGCCATATGTTGTTGCTCTCGCTAACAAGGGCTGGAAGCAGGCGCTGCGCGACGATGCAGCGCTCGCTAAGGGTCTAAACGCACACGAGGGTGTAATCACCAACCACGGTGTTGCAGAGGCTTTCCCAGAGCTTAAGAGCAGCACTGTAGACGAGATCTTGGCAGCATAAGCTTATAGTCCAAGAGTTTGAAGCGCCGTTTCCCCTTTCGGAGGCGGCGCTTCTGTTATTAAGCTAGTGCTGTTATGGATTTGAAATTCACTTTCACCCAAAAACCCGGCACAGCAGATCAGGGGCTGAAAAAGACCGCGGGTCACACCGCAAACACTCGACTCGGATTACCCGGCTCTGAAAGACAGCTCCCCTTCAACGTTAACGCTGGCGGAGCGAGCAGTGAGCTTATTGTGCGCATCACTCGCAATGAGAGTGCGATGTTGGGTGTCGCAGTGTCTGGTGACGGTGTTGAATACGCGCGGCAGAGCGTCGACCTGCGTGATGCGCATTACCAGCACGGCGCTCTGGTTGATCCAAAACCAATTCGCTCTGCTCTGTCACGCGTAGTGGCAGAGTTGGGCGATAAACTGCTCACCGCCGTGCAGCTTGTTGAAGTGCCTGTGGAGGCCAGCGCCGCCCTGCTTGAAGCTGAACTAGTAACCTCAGACAGCACCATCAGCGCCACCGGCCAGCTGCGCACTGGGCTGCCCAAGGGCACACCGGTGAAGTTAATTTAATTAACCTGGCTCGAGCTCAGCTAACCCGGCTGGCGCGGCTGAGCAACCGCTGGTATGAGGATTGCAGCATTAGCTGCTCGGCATCTGTCGGCACTGCGTATTCCAGCTGTGGGGAAGCAACTATGTGCGCAGACCACTTTGCGCGACTGATCGCCACGTTTAGGCGATTCTTTGACAGTAGGAACTCGATCCCCCGATCAACATCCTTGGGGGAAGATGCAGCCAGACTGACAATAGCCATTAGCGCTTCCTGACCTTGAAACTTATCGACTGTGCCAACGGCCACGCCGTTAAACCCTGCACGCTGTAAAGCACCGGAGATAAGCGCCACTTGCCGATTGTAGGGGGCGACAACAATAATATCTTCCTGCGTTAGGGGCTCGGCGGTTGCGATGTTTGCAGCAGAGGCAGCAGCACGCACCACTTTTGCCCGCAACATTTCACGCACAAGCCCCACCACCCGTTCTGCTTCATGCGGGTTGTGTGTTGTGCAAAGCTGTGACTCAACAGGGTGAAAATATAGACCCTGCGCAAAGCTGCCAACAACCTCAGGGCGTTTAGCAGCCGGCGCTGACTGCAGTTTGCCGCCGTAGTAAAGATCTGAGACGATGCTGCACAGAGCCGGGTTCATGCGCCAGGAGTGCTCTAACAGGTATCCGCGCGACTGCGGGATCACAGGTGCGTCACCGACCAACCAGCCCAGCACGGAAGCATCGACCGGCGCCGGATGCACACCGCCACTAACCTGCGGCAGCTGTTGGGGGTCGCCAACCGCAAGCAAGTTTTTGGCCGCGTACAAAGACGCTAGCGTGTCTACGATACTGAACTGCCCAGCCTCATCAACAACCAACAGGTCAAAGCTCTTCTTTTCTAAAACGCTGGAGCCCATATTCCAACTTGTGCCACCAAAAACAAACCCACCTTCTCGCGGCGCATAAAGAAGGAAATCAGCCATGCGGTTTAACCCGGTAAACAGGCGCTGCTCTTCCGGCAGACTCTTTTCGCTGCTGAGAGGTTTAAGCACGCGTGCGGCCGGAACACCGGAATCGACAATTTTGTTGAGCAGTGATTCGATAACGCGGTGCGACTGTGCGGTCACAGCAATTTTGAAGCCGTGCTCATTAACCAGGCGCGCTATCACAGCCGCGGTAACGGTCGATTTTCCTGTGCCCGGCGGCCCCTGCACAGCCAAAACTGAGTTATCGAGCTGCGCCACGGATCGCACCAGCGGCTCGATGTAAGGGTTTTCTGCGCTATCCGGATTGCGCTTGATTTCAGGCAGTTGAAAGCCCGGTTCTTTAAAGCTCGGCAGTGCACGACTAACCAAAGCGTAACCCGCATCATCGGGCACAGCACCCGCCGCGATCTGCTCACCGTGCGCATTCCACCAGTCTTCTATCGCCTCACGGTGAGATTTACGCGAGAAGCTCGTAGTGGTATCAATAGCCACCGGCCAGCAGTGTGAGAGCGCAGGGAGTTGCTCTGAGTTTGCACGCTCATTCACACGCACCCAACAGCTGCCGTCTGACTTAATGGTTACAGTAGCTGCGCGCTGTTCCGCGCCAAAACTACCGAACAGTTTTCCAACGCCACTGCCCGCGGGAAAAACAGCCCTAACTCTCGCATTCAACAGCTCACCGGCTGTCCATGTTTGATCCGTCCGCATCGGATACGAAACCTGCACCCAGCCGCTTCTCCCCGGCTCGCAAACTAAATCTGCATCCGTGCGCGATACCAGCGGAATAAACGCACCACTCCAGTCAGCGGTGGTTGAGTTATAGAGCTGCAGGTTTTCTATAGAGCTAGCTGCGTCTTCACGATCGTAAAAATCGTAGCTGTTTCCGATCATTGTAAGGGTTGTGCCAATTTCAGGCTCTAGCCCCGCAGCTGCTGCCGCCTCTAGCAGCTGCCCACGCAGTAAATTTCGTTTTTCTCGGCGCGCGAGTTTTGCTTCATCAAGTTCGGGAGCTTCGCTCTCTGTTTGCATGAAAACGGTGAGTGCTGCGGCATCAAAACCCGCGCCCGGCTGCGTTTGCGTAACGCTCGAAGTCTGATTCTCGGTCGCGGCACTATCTAGAGAGTGCCGCAACCGGCCAGCAGCTGCCAAAGTATGCCGCACAAGTGTGGCCTGCAACCACAGCCCCTGCCGCACGTGTTCGCGCACATTAGTAACCGCCAACCCGGTCTTTGCCACCCAGGCTGCGCGCATAATAGGCAGTGACTCTAGCTGCTGCACTGTGCTTGCGTTAGTCTCAGCATCAAGAGCCTCTAGAACACGGAAGGCACGCGCATATTCCAGCAGGGTAAACTCCCTAACCGGTGCGATAACTGCGTGCTGCAACAGGGTTGTTGCAGCAATAATTTTGCCCTGCTCCAGCAGCCACAAAAGGCCCCGCTCCTGACTTGAATGGCGCGCAGCAAGCCGCACTAGCGTGTCTATTACCGCTTGCGATTCGACAAGCAAAATCTGGCGGCCTTCAGTTGCGCGCTGTATCGCTGAATAGAGTTGCGACCACAAAACTCGCTCACTTTTGCGGGTGCTTGCAAAGAACTCCTGATCACCGGCTTCTGTTGCAAGCAGCGCCCAGCCGATAAATTCTGTTGTTGCAGTGTAGAGCTCTTTCGGATCGTCAAAATAGAAGCTATCTGCAGCAAGGGTAAGCACAGGGCTTGCAGCACCAATGCGACCAAGACGCGTCTGCAAGAGGGGATTTTGCACCTCATTCTGCCCGGTAACTGCCGCTACCGCATACCGCTGAATCACTTGCAGCTGCTTCGGCCCTTTCAAAACAAATAGCTCTTGCCAGGCTTTATCTGCTGCAGGGCGGCGAGAGCTAAAATCTGCCGCCGCGAGCTCAGCAATACTGTGAATACCGACTGCTGCCAGGCGTTCACGAAGCTTCACAGACACCGGTGCGAGCAGACCAACATCATTGCATTGCTGCAGTTCGTGCAGGCAGTATTCACAGGTCAGACAGTAGGAGATATCGGAGCTGTTGTCGGCGAACTCAAGCGGTGGCGCAGAATGTAAGTCGCTGTCTCCTCCGCCTGCAAAGTAACGCTGGGCTAACAAATCATGAAACCGTGACACTGTCGCGCCGTAGGTTAAAGCTAAATCTTCCCTAAGATAAACAGACTCGTCTCGATTGCCGTGCATGATGCGCACTGTCGGTGCCGTTGCAACACCGCTCTTTTCGAGCTGCTCAGCATATGCGAGCATCTGAAAGACAGCCGCAACCTTCGATTTTGTCGTGAGTTTGGTATCTTGCACTTCCCACCCTGCTGGGGTTTTGATCAGGAAGTCTGCAAGACCGCGAAAAACAAACTGCAGACCGTCTGCACGCGGTGGCTCTGCGGCATAAAACACAGCCTGATAAACAACTTGAGCGTCGCCCGCAAGCACCTGCCGCGTTTGTGCTGCTGCGCCCTCCCAATCTGCCTCACCTGCGTTTGCGCCGTCTATGCTCGCGCGCATATCAACCACAGCGTCACCGTAGTGCGCTTGATAATTCTTTAAGACCGCCTCTTCATGCTTCTCACCCAGCTTGGCAGCAAGCTGGGCAATCGGGTTAGCGGCAGCTGCAGGCGCCGTTAGTCTGCCGAGCAGGGCGTCAAACCGTCTGAGCGTCGCAAATTCACAACTGAGAAATTGAGACAGGTCAGACGGGGTGATAACAATCTGGGTGCCGTTAATCTGCATAGCCTCAGAATAGAATACGGGTCTATCGTTTTATAACTGCGCTAACCACCTAAGCACCGGTAAACTGGACTTATTCCAGTTACCTGCTCTGATTTTTCATGGCGCTTAAAAGGAGACTCAATGTCAATTAAAACCTCTGTTAAAACCGCTGTTACCGCCATTTTCACGGCAGTTATATCGTTCTTTATCGCTGTTCCCGCACACGCGTCTGGGGGCGGCGACCTTGACACTTTGGCACCGTTTAACCGCGCAGGTGAGGGTCACAACTATGTCGCGATAATCATTGTTGCGGTTGTGCTGCTGGCAATTGTGTTGGGTCTTTCGACCGCTGTCAGCAACCTCTTTAAAAAGAGCAACTAACTGTTTCTAAGGGGCGCTGCGCATCTGCCGCGGCGCCCCTTGTCATGTCTACAGTCAGTTGCAAGGGGCGCGCAGCTACTAGGGTAGGAATAAAACATAATTTGAGCGCGAAGGAGCGGCAGTGTCGGCAGCAGATTTTTTAAAGAATGCAAAATTTGAAACCCTAAAAACGGCAGTAGATGAGTTGGGAATCGCAACCATCGAAATAAATCGCCCGCAGGCTCTCAATGCACTGTCTGCGCTGGTGGTGAGTGATCTGCATGAGTTGCTCACTGAGCTTTCATCTCGAGCGGGTCTAAACGGCGAACAAGACTGGTCGGTGCGCGGCCTGATCCTCGCGGGCGCGGGAGATAAGTCTTTCGTCGCCGGCGCAGACATTGCAGAGATGCGCGATATGAACGAAATGCAGGCTCTCGCATACGCCGGCAAAGCCCAGGAAGTTACGAAACTGTTTGGTGCTTTACCGTTCCCCACGGTGGCAGCTGTTGACGGTTGGGCTCTCGGCGGTGGCTGTGAGATCGCGATGTGCTGCGATTTTATCTATGCAACCGAAAGCGCGGTATTCGGCCAGCCGGAGGTCGGGCTTGGGCTGATTCCAGGGTTTGGTGGCACTGTGCGCTTGCACCGCTTTGTTGGATCCGCAAAAGCGCGCGAGATGATCTTCACCGGAATGCGGATCACCGCCGCAGAAGCGCAAGAGGCGGGGCTTGTAACCAAGCTGTTTGCGGATCGTGACGCCCTCTTTAACGGTGTGCACGAAACTCTAAAACTAGCCACGAAGCAGTCACCTACGGCCATCGCCCGGGCAAAAGCAACTATGGCAGCAACAGAATCGCAATCGATAAGTGAGGGTCTAACGACTGAGTTGAGCAACTTTGCTGCGTGTTTTGGCACACCCGATATGGTCGAAGGCACCAGCGCGTTTGTTGCGAAGCGCAAGCCACAATACCCTGCTTAGAAAATTGCGGGCACAAGGCTGAAGCAGCAGTAAAGTAACGCTGCGAACCGTCTAACACTAAACCGATTTGGAAAAACAAAGGGGGCTGCGGAATTCACACAGCCCCCTTAAATTGTCGTTGATCCTAAGCAGAAGACGCAAAGTCCCCAACAACGCCTTCACGGCTTCAACGACTCCCAGGGCGCTCCCCCAAGCAGCCCAAGGTCTTTATTCGGTTGCTTAACGTTTTACCACCCGATACTTAGAAACCACACTGTCGTGCGCGCCTCGTACGTAACCGGTTGGTGACGTTGCAACCGCTGATAGAAATTCTACTAGGTCTTTGCTAATAATTTCGCCAGGCAACACGTTAGGAATTCCTGGCGGGTATGCAGCTAGCGAGTCAGCAGAGATTCGTCCCACCGCTTCAGCGGCAGAAACAAGCTCAATTTCAGCAAAATAGGCATCGCGTGGCAGCATAACTAGCTCGCTTGGCGCCGGTAGTTCAGGGAACTGTTCGCTGATGTGCGCACCGTCTCGCAAGCCGGCCGCGTGCACCACATCATCTAGCGCAACCATAATGCGCTCCACTGACGGGCGTGCTCCCGCACCGATAACAGCGACTATCACGGTTGAGGTAGACATTTCAAAGAAAATATTGTGCTCTGTCTGCAGATAGCCGCGCACCCAGTGCCCGTCGTGTGCCAGCGCAGACACATCAATTGCGACACGCAGCGGATCGGTTGCGACAATGTCGTCAAACTCTCTGAATGTATCATCCAAAACAGCTAGATGCGGGTGCAAGCGAATGCGGTCACGCAAATCGTTTGCAATTTCAATGCTTTTACCAATATTGGCGCGCCCATTGACCAGGGTGTGTCGTGCTATATCGAGCGACACAGAAAGAATCGCGCTCTGTGAGGTTGACGAGGTCATCGAGAAGGCGCGCTCCATGTACGGCAGTAAACGCTCTGTAAACTCGCTCTTGCCAAGGTGCAGCATCGCGCTCTGGGTGAGCGACCCGGCCAGCTTGTGGGTGCTCGAAATAACAATGTCAGCGCCCAGACGCACAGGAGACTCTGGCAGCTTCTCATGGAATCCGAAGTGCGGCCCCCAGGCCCCATCAACGATCAGCGCAGCACCGTATCGGTGTGCAACCTCAGCAATACCTGCAACATCGGCCGTTGCCCCAAAATAGCTAGGTGATACAACATAAACCGCAGCAACGGGTTCATCAGCTGCAGCGAGCTGCTCTTCAAGCGCCTGCGGGGTAACGCCGTGCGAGGCACCGTTCTTGTAGTCAACACTTGGCGAAATGAAACTCGGCTTCAATCCAGCAGCAAGCACTCCGTCAATAAAGCTAGAGTGGCTTGAACGCTGCATAATAACGTTCTTTCCAAGCCCGGCTACTGCGATAGCAGCCGTGCGGTTTGCCTGTGAAGCACCGTTGCTCAAGAACCAGGTTTTATGCGCTCCCCAAGCCGCAGCAGCAAGCCTGCGTGCCTGCATCATCGGAGATTCTGAGCCGAGATCGATGCCCTCAATCATCAACGGAATATCAAGCGCCGCAATGCGGTCGCCGAAATAGTCGGCGATAGCGTGCGCGCCCGCCTCGTTGCTACCGGAGTGCCCGGGCACCATGAGGTTGATTTTATTCTGCTCTGCGTGCTTTTTTACGGCGTCGGCATAAGGCATTTCGTCTTGCCCGGTTAGGTCAAACAGCGGTGTTGGACTTGACCAGACTGCGTTCTCATTTTTAGTCATGCTCCAAGTAAAACACGCAAAAAAATCAAAACTTCACTACACTAGCTAATATTCTCTAAGATGTTCTATACACAGTATTGAACACACTATTTGAGGATCGGCGTGCAACACTCTTCTTCCTTCTCTTCTCCGCCAGACCTCCGCCAGTTTGCCGCACTGGTTGCGGTCGCTGAGCAGGGCTCAATCTCTGCGGCAAGCTCCCACCTCGGCTGGAGCGACGCAACCGTCAACTACCATCTGCGCAATCTAGAATCCACCCTCGGGGCAACGCTGCTGAATCGCAGTAAGCGCGGTACCACCCCCACCCCCATCGCCAAACAGTTAATTCCGCAGGCAAAAGCGGCGCTCAACACCGCCTCTCAGGCGCTGGAAACCGTCTTAAACTCCGCAGCCGGCCGTCTGCCCGAACTGCGCTTAGGGCTGTTTCCCACCGCGGCCTCGCACCTGCTGCCGCGCATTACCCGCCGCCTGCGGGGTGCCGATTTTAGCGTGCAGGCGATCCTTGCCGAAGTTTCTACCCTGGAGCACCGGTTTCGGGCCCGCGAACTGGACGCCGCGCTTATTTTTTCCACCCCCGGCAAAAATAACTGGCGCGCAGACGGTGTGACCCAAAAACTGGTTATCGCTGAGGATGTGCTGCTTGCGGTTCCCACGATTCATCGTTTTGCACGCAGATCACAAATCTCCACCGCTGAGCTGCTCGAAACAGCCGAAGACGCCTGGATTTTAGGATCCTCCGCGCCCGACCCCTTGGACGAAATGCTGCTGCAGATTTTTGCGGGCCAGCAAGCCGCGCTAAATGTGCGCATCCGCACCGACGACTACAGCGTGGCGCTCGGAATGGTGGCTGCCGGGCTCGCTGTTACAACAGTGCCCCGGCTAGCCTGCCGCAATGTGCCCAACGGCGTGCACCTTGTAGGGTTGGTAGACGCACGCTTTAAACGCGAAATAAGCCTCCTGCTGCCGACCGAACGCACCGCGCTAAACAGTGAACAGTTAGAGACACTGTCGCGCGCGGTATCTGCGGCCGCTAACGAACTCACAGAGCCGGTTTAGTGCGGCATCTGCGCGGTGCTGTCTCCGCTACTTTTACCGGGGATAAGGGCAACGATCGGCGCTGCAGCCGTAATCAAAATCGCTGCAACCAAATATGCCTGGTGCACACCTGCGGTATAGGCTGTGATTTCCGCCGCGCCGCTGGCAGCTAAAGCTGCTGAAGTAGCAGAAAAAATCATTACGAAAATTGCTGTGCCCGCTGCACCAGCAACCTGCTGCAGCGTTGAGACAACCGCGCTGCCGTGAGCGGTCAGGTGCGGCGGCAAAGAACCCATCAGCGTCGAGAACAGCGGCGTGAAGGTAAACGCCAAACCGAGGCTTAGAGTAACCTGCGCGAGCAAAACAAACCATGTCTGTGTCGACTCATTAAAGAGGGTGGCAAGCCACAGCGCAACAGAGTTTAAAACAACACCCGGAATCATCACCAACCGCGCCCCAAAAAGGTCTACGAGACGCCCCACCGGCTGGCCGAGCCCCGCCATTAGCAGGCTGCCCGGCAAAAGCACGAGACCAACGTGCAGGGTGTCCCAATCTAACACGTTTGCGGCATAGAGGGGCAACAGCATAAAGGTGCCAAACATAGCGGCCATCGACAGCGCCATCAGAATTGAACCAATCCAGAACGGCCGAAATTTAAACACACGCAGATCGAGCAGGGCGCGGTTGCTCTCCGCGAGTGTGCTCTGCCGCCACACAAACAGCGCAAGGCACACAAGGCCGACTGCAATAATCACAAACGCCTGGGTGTTCAGCCCACCACCGTGCGCTGCCCCCTCACCAATGGTGCTGAGCCCGTAAACCGTTAGGCCGAATCCAGGAACAGTAAGAAGCACCGACAAAAGATCTATCTTTCGATACATCTTGTATCCAACGTTGCGCAGCTTCAGATGTGCGAATATGCCCGCGCCGATCACGATCGGCAGCACCATAATAAACAGCACCCGCCAGTTAAAGAACTGGATAACCAACCCTGAAATTGTGGGGCCTAACGCTGGCGCAAGCGAAATAACCATCGAAATGCGGCCCATCACCTTGCCGCGCATATCCGTTGGCACCAGGGTCATAACGGTCGTCATCATAAGCGGCATAATGATGGCGGTGCCCACCGCCTGAATCACACGGCCAGCAAGGAGCACTGCAAAACCCGGAGCGATCGCAGCTAACAGGGTGCCTAACGTAAAGAAACCCACCGCTGTGAAGTAGAGTGTGCGGGTTTGCATGCGCTGAATTAGCGTGCCGGTGATAGGAATCACAACACTCATCGTCAAAAGGAAACCAGCGGTCAACCACTGCCCAGTCGACGCCTCAACGTGCATCTCCGCCATCAAAACAGGCAGCGCAACATTCATCAGGGTTTCGTTGAGGATCAGCACAAAGCCGGTGACAATCAACACCCAAATAGCAAAATTGTCATCGCGCCCAAGTGTTGTTGGGCTCTGCCACTCTGCTTGCGACTGGGCAGACTCCTGCTGCTCGTTTTCTCGACGCACTAGATCCTCCTGGTTGTAATCAACCGAACTAGTTTACGCCTAAACAGAAAACGGATCACGCAGTCGTGAGAGAAATTCCTTAGTTTCAGGCTGTTTTGGGTTGTCGAAGATTTGTTCCGGGGTGCCCGACTCGATAATGCGGCCGTCTTTCAGATAAACAACCCTATCTGCCACCTGCCGCGCAAAACTCATCTCATGTGTGGCCATCAGGATCGTTGCACCGTTCGCCTTCAGATCACGCACAAGATCAAGCACCTCACCAACAAGCTGCGGATCGAGTGCGCTGGTGATCTCGTCAAGCAGCAAAAGCTCCGGTTTGGTTGCGATTGCCCGCACAATTGCAACACGCTGCTGCTGCCCACCTGAGAGCCGATCAGGGTATGCGCTCGCCTTATCGCCAAGACCAATGCGTTCGAGCAGCTCGAGCCCACGTTTTTCAGCCTCCGCCTTCGGCACATTAAAAACATGCCGGGAGGCTAGTGTCACATTATCGAGCACGGTCATATGGGGGAAGAGGTTGTAGTGCTGAAACACCACCCCGATCCGCCCCCGGATCTCATCCTGATCAACACGCGGATCGGTAATATCTGTCTCACCCAAAAAAATCTGACCGTCATCAACCTGCTCCAACAGATTAACCGTCTTTAACAGTGTGGATTTGCCGGAGCCGGAAGCGCCGATCAGCACAACCACCTCGTGTTCATGCACACTCAGGTCGAGCCGGTCGAGCACCGTGTTCTCGCCGAAGCGTTTAGTAACCTGCTGCGCTTTGAGCACCACCGTCTGCGCGCTCATACAACACCGCCAATCTGCTCACGCTGTTGGGCTTTCTTATTCAGATGCTCAGTAATGTAAAGAAACGGGAGCGCTAGCACAACAAAACACAGCCCCGCCACAACATAAGGGGTGAAGTTGTAGACCTGCGCAACATCAATCTGCGCCATCCGCACGGCATCAACGGCGCCCAACACCGAAATTAGGCCCACGTCTTTCTGCATCGACACAAAATCGTTCATCAGCGCCGGAGTCACCTTGCGCACCGCCTGCGGCATCACAACCAGTCGCAGAGTTTTTCCGTGACTGAGGCCGAGTGATCTGGCGGCGATGCGCTGTGAGGGGTGCACGGCTTCAATGCCAGAACGCAGCACCTCGGCAACATAAGCGGTGTAGCACACAATTATCGCGATGGTGCCCCACACCGCAGCCGGCAGGCGCGGCACAATGCCAAGCCCGGGAATACCGTAACCGATCAGATACAGCAGCACCAAGACCGGCACACCGCGGATCAGATCTACATACCCTCGCGCGAAAAGACGCAACGGGGTAAACACCGGGTTGCGAAGGGTGCGAATATAGGCCAACAGTGAGGCGAAAATTGCCACCCCGATAACCGCAAAGAAAAGCACCCGCAGGTTGAGCCACAGACCCTCTAAGACGTGCGGCAGGCTGGTGCGCGCAACCTCTAAATTCAAGAAACTCTGGCGCACAACCTCCCAACCCGGGCTGTTCAGCAACACCACCACGACCGCAGCCAGAAGCACCAGGGTGCTGGTGATCGAGATGAGCACAGATTTACGCTGCGCCCCGGCACGATAGCGACGCCGCTCTAACTCGATCTCGCTCGGTTGCATATCTCTGCCTGCGGTCGTGGTGTTTACCATCTAGGTATTGCCTCAGTTACTTCAAGATTGGTGCGTCAAGGTTTGCGAGCCACTTCGCAGCAAGCTCATCAAGTGTGCCTTCGTTGCGCAGGTTTTCAAGCGCCTTATTTACGTCAGCAAGAATCTTAGAACCCTTTGGGAGCACGAACGCGAAATCGTCACCGCTCACACCCTCACCGACAAGCTGACCGACAATCACGCCCTCACCCTCGAGCTGCACATCACGCACGTAGTATGCGCTCGGCAGATCAACAACGAGTGCATCAATTTGACCAACCTGCAGCGCAGCGACAGCGTCCTCATTGCTGTTAAACACCTGCACATCAGTGTTCGGCGCAATCTGAGATTCAACCGCAGCTAGTGATGTGGTGCCAGACTGCACACCGATAACAGCGTCCTTCAAATCAGCGATGCTGCTTGCCTTGGCGGCAGAAGTGCCCGCTGCGGCAACAACCGCCTGAGTGGTTGTGTAGTAAGCGTTTGAAAAATCAACAGCCTGCTTGCGTTCTTCCGTAACAGAGAACTGCTGGAAGTTTAGATCCCAAGTCTTTGGGCCCGGCGCAATAGATGCGTCAAACTGCTCACGCACCCACACAACATCATCGCCCTCAAAACCAAGCTCTTTAGCTAGCGCAACAGCGACTGCAGCCTCAAGCCCTTCACCGCTGGCTGGATCGTCATTCAAAACCCATGGGGCGTAGGCTGGCTTGCTGGTTGCAAAGGTGATTTTACCCTCGGTCACATAGCCGCTTGCTGACGCAGCGCTATCGCTGTTGCTGCCATCTTCTGCGCTACCAGCGCAACCGCTAAGCAGCAGCACAGCAGCCGCTGCGGCCGCACCAAACTTTGCAAACTTTGAAAAGCGAGACAAGGTGTTCCTCCGTTTGTCGTTAATTACTTCACTGACTTTGCAGACAGCAACCCTTAGAAGTTTAATTATCTTTCGTTAGCTGCTCTACAGCACCGGTCACAATTTGTAACATTACAGCGGAGCGCAAAATTTTTCACGACCGTCGATAATCGTGCGGCGATTTAGTCCGGCACCGGCTTCTACCAGTTCGGCGAGCACCTCTTTAGGATCAGCGCTAGCCGTCTCAAAAAATGCGAGATCTGCGCTAGCGCCAGCAACAAGCTGGCCGATCCGCTTCTCCCCCACCTGCTGACCGAGAGCTGTTGCTCCCCCCAGCGTGAGGGCGGTAAAAAGCCGCTCGTGCAGGTCAGGCGCGGCATAGCCTTGGCGGCGGGCAATGTCATAGAGCAGGGCAACGTCTGCCAGCGGGTCGAGGCTTGGTGATGAGGAGAGCGAGTCTGTGCCAACAGCTATGTGATTGCCCTCACTGAGATAGGCCGCAACCGGCGGCTCGTCTAAGCCGATCACACTGTTTGAACGGGGGCAGAGAGCCACCGCTGTGCCGCGAGCGCGCAGCAGGGCACGATCGTCAGCGTCTACGTATACGCCGTGCGCGATGTGACAGTCTGGCCCGAGCACACCGAGTTGATCCACGAATTTTGTTGACGATACTCCAATACCGCGCTGCCGTAGATCGGTGAAGCTGTCACTGCCGGTGCTCGCCCAATCTGAAACTCCGCCGAGCAGGCCGCCCTCGTCTGCGTCTTCAGCGAGGTGAATGTGCAGTCTAAGCCCCGCTTCACGCGCAATATCTGGCAGATCCAGCAGCGGCTCTACCCCGAGCGAGTAGGGTGCGTGCGGAGAGACGCCAGCAGCTGGCGGTGTGGGGATCGCGTGCACCTGGGCACGCACATCAGCAAGCTGTGCGGCACCCCAGTCGCTGTTGGTTTTACCGTAAATCTCCCAGAAGGTGACGCCGTGCATTCCGGCGTCGTGCAGGGCGGTTAGTGCTTCGCGGTCGGTCACAACATCCGCCGCAGCTGTGACGCCCGCCCGTAAGGAGAGCTGAGTGCCGGTCTGGGCTGCTGCCTGCCAGTCGTGTTGTTCGCGGTGATACACAAGGTCAAAGGCATCACCCCACTGTTTAAAGCCGCTGTACTGCTTCTCTGCAACCTCTGCCATGCAGGTGTACTGCAGATGGGTGTGCGCGTTTACCAACCCCGGGGTGAGGGCGCCCTCCCACCGTTCTTCGGTGAAGCGGAGGCCGCGATCCTGTAACTGCTGCAGCACCCAGGCGCGATCGCCAACGTGCAGGATTCGATCTTGCAGCACTGCAACCGCTCCGTCTTTAATCGCCGGCCCCGTTATTGGGAAAACTGTTCGCGCGCTGTAGACCGTTACCTTGGACACGCACCCTCCTCTTCTCTGTAGCGGTGGTTTTGCCAGGGGGTGAGAGCTTCGCGGCTGGGCGCCGTATAACTGCCGGAATAGGTTTCAGCATCAAGATTGAGGGCGACTCGCGCAATATCGCGCACAGCCTGGGCGGATAGTTCGTAAACCGCTGGTCGGGCTTCAGCTAACTCAGTTCTAAGTTGCAGCAACGCCGCTGCCTGAGTTGCAAAACTGAGATCCATAACCTCTATTGGGTTACCCTCACCACTTGTGTAATTAACGCCGTGCCCAAAAGCCAAAATATGCACGTCTGTGTTTGTGTCTACGCGTCTGAGCGTGAGTGCGCCAGCGTAGGGTGACTCCACCTGTTGCACAGCGCCGTCTGCCAGGGCTGCAGCACTGTTAATTTCGTCTGTCACGCCCCCGGCAACCGCAAAAACAGCATCCGATTTTGCAGCTAAAATTTCTGCGACTCCGATTGTGTCGCGGTAGCCGGTGGCGCTCACTACAATGTCAGCGGTAGCAACCGCTTGAGCGGTATGGGCAGTGTGAAAACCATCTGTTTGTGCCTGCAGGGCACGCAGTGGATCCCGCTCAACCACAGTCACTTTCGCGCCCAGCGCGCGAGCAGCTCGCGCCACCCCGAAGCCGACCGGGCCGAAACCAAACACCAGAATCTCACTATCGATAAGCGGCCTATCCAGATCGTATGCGATAGTCAGGATGCAGCTTTCTCCTGTGCCAACCCGATTATCAAAAAGTGTTTTAGTTGGGGCGTCGTTCACCGCTACAACCGGCACCCGCAAGGCCCCCGCAGCCGCCATCCCTCTAAGGGGTGTGACACCGCTCGTGGTTTCTTCTGCGACGCCACGCAGCTGCTGCAAACTTTCGGGGTGCGCAAGATGTAAAAGTCGCACCAAGTGCGCCCCATCGTCAATCAACCAGTGTGGCTTCCAGGACACTGCTGCCTCAGCAGCTCGGATATCTGCGGCGCGGTCTTCGATCTCAGTTTGTTGTGGCGTAAAAACGATTATTTCCCGGTCTTGAAGAGCTGCAGCAACTGCTGGGTCGCACTCATTAGCCGGGGCAAATACCGCTACATCAGCTCCGGTGCGCTCCCGCAACAACAGTGCCAGCGTGGCGGTTTTAGGCTCCAAAATCAGGCTGATAAGAATTTTTTCGCCCCGCATATCGCCAAGTTTTTGCACCAACCGCGCGGTGGTCGTCATATGCGATTTCGCCCACGCTAGGCGACCTGCGGCATCAGCCTGTCTGAAATCAAAATTGTGACTCGTGGCGACGCCGATTTGCCTGCCGTTTCTAAGGCTGATCAGCGTTAGAGCGGCCCGCGGTGCATCCGGCACAACTGTGCCACCCGCAGCTGTGAGCTGTTTAGTTAGCGCCTCAGAAAGCGCAGTCACCTCATCTGCGCCCCTAACGATCGGCACAAAAATAGGTGTCAAAGCGGCACTCAAATTGTCTTCAGCACCGTTTCGAGAGTCAGTGGCAGCAGCTGTGCGCGCAGCAGCGGGTGCTGTTAGCAATTTTGCTGCCGCGTGCGCATCGGTAAAGAATACAAACTGTGCCGCGCCCGCTCCGCTATCAGTCGCGCCTGTGTCAAGCCCGCCAAGCCCGCCAAGCCCACTAGCAATCTCCCGCACCACAGTTAGCGCCGGATCGTCCTTCTCACCGACAACAGCAAAGGTGGCGCCGGCGATCATTTGATTACCGACGCGCGCGGCCGCTACTACGGCACGTTGAGCTGCTAAGAAATGTGCCCTATTGCGCAAAGCAAAACCCGCCACTTTAGCCTTCAGATTGGCTCTCAGAATCTGCTGGCGTTTTATCACCATCGCCAGAGTCGGTCGTCGCCTCCTCCTGCGCTACAGCCTGACACTCCGCGAGCATTCCCTGCTCGTCCACGGCCAAACCGAGAGTTTTTCGCAAGTCAGTAATCACTGCTGCATCGGCAACCGCACCCCAGTCAAATTTGAGCAGTTCTGTTGCGCTAAGCTCTCGAGCCCCCGCGGCCGCTGCTGTGTACTGCTGCAACGCCTCGTTCACCTTCTCAAATTTAGGTGCAACTTCCGGCGAAAGCTCTGCCGCATCAGATGCAAGCTGTTGATTAGCCGTCGTATACGCAGCCGCTAGTTTATCGAGCGCTTCCTGAGCCTGGATTCGCAGTAGCTCTATCTCCGGCGCCGCAAGCCCATTCTCTGCACCCTGCCGCAACTGGGAGAGGCTGTATTGTGCTGCAGCATAGGCATCATTTATTGGGCACACCGCCTGCAGATAGTGTCGCCCGACCTCATCTAGCGGCAGCACAGCCTTTACCTTTTCGACTGTTTCAGTCGCATAGGCGCAGCCGCTTAAAGAGGCCACAAAACCAGCGGCCAGGATCGCAGATGCAATTCGCACTCGTCTACTTTGCATCCTGTTTGCGCCCTCCAAAAAGTTTGCTGAACAGCCGCGGCTGCGCTGCAGAGGGAGGGGTTACAAGATTTTGCAGATCGGTTGCGAAAGCCTCGATACGCTCCTTGCGGCGTTCCTGATATTCAGCGCTGTGATCGCCACTGTAGTAGGGGTGTGTCGCCATTTCAGCGAGTGAACTACCAATCTCAGCCCAAGCCTGCTCCCAGGCGCTGACAGCTGACTTATCTAGATAGTTTTTGTCGTCAGCCCAAGCCTGCAACTGTTCAGCAATGCCCAAATACACTTTTTCACGGTGTTCAAGAATGTAGTCGTCGGCTCTGCCGTACTCTGTTTCGGTAAAGGTTGCGCGACCGTAGACCTGAATATCGCGGCGCAGATCGCGGATCCGACTCGCATCATTTTCGCGCTCCAGCGCCAAATCTAGCGCGACCTTGCGCACCAGTTCTCGCACTTTTTTACCGTCATAGTCTTCTTTGCGCTTTAAAGCATCCATAATGATCGCGTTTTTAACAGTCATGCGCACAGCAACATCGGCGACCAATACGCCCTGCTCAACGATCTCTGCGACCGGGGCGAGTTCACGTTTTGGTAGGTTGCGCGCTGAGCTTTGGTTACTGCGTGAAGTCTGAACGACTAACCGCCTAACCTTCTCCCAGAAACCCACTGCTAACTCCTGCCCGCGACGCCCAAATACTCTACCTATTTAGTATTGCTTAAAACCGAGTTTTCTGCACCCCAGATTACGCAGTATTAAGCCCGCTGTAACAAAAGTTACAGCGGGCTTAAGTCGGAGTTAAATTAGACCGAAATCAAAAAGATTCGCGATCAATTTCTTCGCCGCCCTCTGGATAGTGGTCGACCTCCGGTTTGCGCAGGTAAAAAGCTACCGCTGCACCGAGACCGCCCCACAGAAGAACCGCAGAGACAATAAACATTATGAGTGCTGAGCTGTTCATGGCTTAGCTCTCCTTTCCTGCTGAAGGATCAAAGGCAGCTGCGTTAGCGATCTCATCTGCTGGCTTTGCTCCAGGAATTGGTGGCCATGCCTTAAAGCCGCGCACAGGCGTGTTCCACGGCAGCAGGGTCAGCACGATGGACGCGATCAGCATGAGTGCGAGCGTGCCCCAACCGAACACGCCTAAGTACCAGCCCTCATAACCCTCATAGCCGTCACTAACTGTTGAAATAATCACCTGCACGAGCATGTAACCGATAACCAGCGGGGCGAGGATCCCCACAAAGACCTGCCAGATCTTACCAACCTTGAAGGTTGAGATCGCTGACAGGTGGCCCGCAAGTTCGCCACCACGACGGTTGACCCAGATGACCAGCACAACGGTGACGATTGCTGATGCAACAATGCCCATCTGGTTTGAGAAGAAGTCGAGGGTGTCGAGCGTGATGAGACCCGTTGTGGTGCCGATCAACAGCACCGAAACAACCGCCATCGGCAGGCCAACGCCCCAAGTTGCGGCGCCGCGTGAGAGCCCGAACTTGTCAATGAAGCCGGCCAGCACAACCTCCAAAATAGACAGCAGTGAGGTAAACCCGGCCAACAGCAGCGACCCGAAGAACAGCGTTCCGAACAGCCACGACAGCGGCAGCGCTGACACAATCGCTGGGAAGGTTGCAAACGCAAGCATTGGCCCGGTTAGCCCCTCCAGATCACCAACGGCAACACCCTGTGTGTGAGCAAGGTAGCCAAGCGCAGCAAACACACCAACACCCGCGAGCAGCTCGAATGAGCTGTTACCGAAGGCCACAACAAGACCGGATGAGGCCATGTTTGCGCGACGCTTTTGGTATGAGCTGTAGGTGATCATAATGCCGAAAGCAACAGACAGGGAGAAGAAGATCTGACCGTATGCGGCAACCCAAATCTGTGGTTTACCCAGCTGTGAGAAGTCGGGGGTGAAGAAGGCGTTCAGACCGTCTACCGCACCAGGCTGCAAGAGCGCACCAATCACCAGCGCCAAGAAGCTCACAAACAGCAGCGGGATTGTAATGCTGTTGGCCTTCTGCACACCCTTAGCCACACCCAGCGCCAAAACAGCAAGCACAAGCACCCAGAAAACCACCATCGGGATAACAACCGCGGGCACGAGGTCAAAGGTGAGCTGATTCTCGGTATCGAGCTGCAGATAATCGAAGAGGAAGAACTCCTGTGTGCTAGCGCCACTCTCCCAGTTCTGCTTGAAGCTGAAAATGAAGAACATACTGGTCCAGGCAATCACCGCGGTGTAGTAGATCGCGATGATGACGTTAATCATCACCTGGAACCAACCGAGTGTCTCACCCGGGCGCCCCGCCGCACGCCGCAAAGCCAGCGGTGCTGAACCACGGAAGCGGTGACCGATTGCGTAATCAAGCAACAGAATTACAACGCCAGCTGTCAGCAGCGCGATGAGGTATGGCAGGAGGAAAGCGCCGCCGCCATTTTGATATGCAACGCCGGGGAAACGCCAGATGTTTCCCAGACCGACTGCAGAACCAAGCGCTGCGAGGATGAATCCTGATTGGCTCGTCCAGGCACCGCGCTGGTACTTAGATGTTTTTTGCGCCATTTCTATGACACCTTCCAATAAAACTCTGATGAGAAGCTGTCCGATGTCTTCGTTGACGTTAATCGCGGCTTGTGGCGTTGTGTCACGCTGAGAAGCGCACCGGCCTAGGGGTGTTTAGAAACCTTATTTTACAGGCTCTATAGACGATATTGTCACTTATCCTCCAACCAATTTGCAAACACGGCCTGCTCGTGTGCATTCAGGTCAGAAGTAAGAGCTGCCGCAACCTGCTGTTCCACAGTCTGCGTATCACTCAATGCGCTCCACTGCGGGCTGTTATCTTTATCAATAATGCGAGCGCGCACGCCCTCTCGAAAATCCGCTCGCGCCACCAGCCGGAAGAGCACGATCAGGTCTGAGCCGAGAGCGGTTAGCGGAGTTAGCTGCTTACTGCGGTTTTGCACGACCCGCCACAGCGCAACTGCCGCAGTGAAGGGGCAAACCTCTGCAGCCTGCACAGCAAGATTCTTACCGTACTCAGATTTTGCAGATTTGAGTAGCTCAAACAGGTGCTGTAGCGCCTCAAGCGGCCCGCCGGGCAGGTTTAACAGTGTTTCTGACTGCAGGGCGGGTGCAAGATCCGCAGCAAGTTCTGCGAGCGGATCGCGCGTAAGCTCCTCTTTCTGCAGCGCAAACTCGCGCACAATATCCTGCGGTGTTTGATCCTCCGAAATATTAGAAAGCGCCTGCGTCAAAGCGTCATGGTCTGCTGCTGCAACAGCAAAGTCTGCAAAGTCGTTGTCGAGTGCCGCACGCGCGCCAAAGCTTGCGCTAACCGCCGCCGCAATCTCTCCAAAACCCGGCTGTGAGCTTGCGAGGATACGGTTAATCCCAACGTCGGGGATGATGCCGATGCGCGTCTCAGGCATCGCCATTGTGATATCCGGTGTCACAACCCTGACCTGTGCGTGACTGCCGAGCCCGATACCGCCGCCCATTGTGATACCGTGCATGAGCGACACAATCGGTATTTTGCTTGTCGCGATCGCATAATCGGTGTTGTATTCAGCGAATAAAAACTCTTCTGCGGCGTGCAGATTTTCACTCATCTCTCGAATATCTCCGCCGGCGCAAAAGGCGCGCTCCCCCGCCCCGCGCAACACAATTACACGATGTCTGCTGGGGTCTGCGCCGCGCACAGCAGCGGTGAGAGCTAAACACATATTTTTTGTTAGCGCGTTTAATTTTTGCGGGCGGTTGAGTGTGATGATGAGAGCGCTTCCTCGCGACTCCACCCTAAGGTTTGACTCGTCCATAAATTCATAGTTTATTCTGCACTGTATGTGGGAAGACATTTACGGCAGCGATCCGCTAGAAAATATGCGTCCCCGCCGCGGCCCGGTAGAACGCAAAACAATAGTTCTGCAAAAAGGCCTGGTGCTGGAGCATTCACAGACCGAATGGGCTGGGGCTGTTGTTGGCGCCGATAATAAGTATGTGAAGTTGGAGGATTTTCGCGGCAGCGTTCGCACCTTCGCCATCAATGACGCATTTCTGCTGGAGGGGAAACCTGTGCGCCTCACCCTGCCCACTCGTAAACCGCAGCGGCAGCGCACCGCCTCAGGCTCCTTTGCCGGTGAGGTGAAAACCGGCAAGGCTCGCGCCCGTATCGCGCAACCAAGCCGTATTTTTGTTGAGGGGCGGCATGACGCAGAACTAATTGCGGACGTCTGGGGCGACGATCTGCGCGAGGTCGGGGTTGTTGTTGAGTATCTTGAGGGGGCGGATCACCTGCAGCGAGTGCTGCAGGAGTTTCAACCCACCGCTGCACGGCGGGCGGGTGTACTGCTTGACCATCTGGTGCAAGGCTCTAAAGAGAGTCGGATCGCATCCACAGCTATTCCCGCAAGTCAGCGTGAATTCGTGCGGATCGTCGGGCATCCGTTCATTGATATTTGGCAGGCGGTAAAACCTGAGCGGCTCGGAATACCCGCATGGCCTGAGATCCCGCACGGCACTGACTGGAAAACAGGGGTGTGTAAAAAGCTTGGCTGGCCGGCAGCGGATCAGGCAGATATTGCTGACGCATGGCAGCGGATCCGCGCGCGGGTGCGCGACTATCGCGACCTTGAGCCGAGCCTTGTGGGGCCGGTCGAGTCGCTCATAGATTTTGTGACCGTCGGCGTTTAACCCTACGCTGCTGTATATGTCTAATCTCTCCTACAGAAGAAGTTACGTTGACAGCGTTGCTACTAAGGTGAGCACTCTAAGGTTTGGCACCGGCCCTATAGAGTATGTGTTTCTGCACGGTGCTGGGCTCTACGGCCTCGCATGGGAAGGCACGCTGAAGTCTCTGAACAAAATCACCGGAGAGCAAAGCAGTGCGCTGGTGTTGGATCTGCCCGGGCACGGCATGAGTGATTGGCGACAGGACGGCGACTACAGCCCCGCTACACTAGCCGCAGATGTTATCGCTGTGCTGCAAAACTTTCCCGGCGATATTTTTAATGGCGACACTAAACCCCTGCTTATCGGGCACTCACTCGGCGGGCTCACAGCAGCAAAAATCGCCGCGCAACAGCCGGATTGGTTTGCCGGTGTGCTGATTATCGATATCACTCCAGGCGTGTATGGCACCCCAGCAACCAGCTCTGTTCTAGAGTTTATAACCGGTAAAACAGTGTTTGATTCGCGCGCAGAAATGATTGAGCGGGCAATTGCTTTCGGGCTCGGGCCAACAGCCGCAAGCCTCGAAGGCGGGGTTACGCGCAACTCTCGCAAACGCCCGGATGGAAAGTATGAGTGGCGCCACCACCTTGCACACCTACCGCCGTCAAACGAGCAGAAAAGCGAAGCAGCAATTGCCGAGCTGCGCGATGACCTCTGGCAGGCTTTAACTAAGGCCAGTGAGCAGCTACCGACCCGCATGTTACTCGCATCCAACGGCATGGTTTCAGACGCAGCGGCAAAAACAGCACGCGAAATAACACCGCGTGTCACTCTCGCAACGATTGCGGGCACCCATAATTTACACGATTCAAACCCTGAGCAGCTCGCAGACGAAATCTACCGCTTCCGGGTTGCGGTTCGGTAACGGAATAAGAAAAAGGCTTTAGTTGTTGCAGTCAGTAAACGTAAAATCGTACGCTGGCAAATTTTCTATCGCGAGTCGATGAAAGGCAAAACAGATTGAATTCTTCAGCCGCAGAAACTAATGCCCAGAACGGCTTCCAGAGGCGCGAACCAAAAAAACGGCGCACCGGTGTGATTATCGGAGCTATTGCTGCTCTCGCTGTCATAGGTGCTGTCGCTGTTGGCGCAGTCCTGCTAAATAAATCAAATAAAGATGAGAGTCTCAGCATCGGGTTAATTCTTGAACCAACCAACTTGGATGTGCGCAACACCTCCGGGGTTGCGCTCGATCAGATTTTGCTCGACAACGTGTATGAGGGGCTGATTACGCTGCGCCCCGGCACAGTAGACGAGTTCCAACCGGCGCTTGCGACCGCGCTGCCAGAGATTAGCGCAGACGGCCTCACCTACACTTTTAAACTGCGTGAGGGAGTGAGTTTCCATAACGGAGCGACGCTCGATGTAAACGATGTTGTTACTTCGCTTCAAGCTGGTTTGGAGTCTGAAGATATAACTGCAAACGTGAGCGGTGATGAGACTGCTCGTACGGTCACGATCACCCTGACGCAGCCGAACAGTGAACTTTTGTGGCATCTTGCGGGGCGAGCTGGCATTGTGCTTGATGCAGAGGCTACTAACGACCTCGCCAACACAGCAAACGGCACCGGGCCTTTCAAATTTGTAAACTGGCGTGAGGGTGACAGCCTGACCCTAGAGCGCAATGATGACTACACAGGAAACAACCCAGCGCAGATTCAGCAGGTGGTATTCCGGTTTATTCCCGATGGTCGTGCCGCAGTTAACGCTCTAAAAGATGGTTCGCTCGATGTGCAAACAGCTCTGCTGCCTAGCTTGCGGGCCGACCTCGAAAATCAGCCGGGTTTTGATCTGGTGCGCGCCGAAAGCACTGATGTCTTCACACTAGCCTTCAATAGCGCACGTGCGCCGTTTGATAACCCGCTTGTGCGACAGGCGCTCAGCCAGGCAATCAACACTGATGCAATCATCACCTCACAGCACGGTGACGGCAAAACATTAGGCTCACCGATTACAGAACTGGAGCCTGGTTTCCAGAACCTCTCAGCTGTAAACGCATACAACCCTGAAAATGCAAGGATCCTGCTTGCGCAGACCGGAAATGAAAATCTGAGCCTCACAATCACGGTGCCAAACCACTATGATTCGGCTGCATTAGATATCGTTGCTAGCCAACTCCAGCAGATTGGGGTGAGCGTAAATATAGACCGCGTAGACTTCGGAACTTGGCTAGAGCGGGTTTACATGAACAAAGACTACGATCTGTCTTATGTAGATCATGCAGAAGCGCGTGACTTCGATAACTACGCAAACCCGAACTACTATTTCGGCTATAACAGCCCCCAGGTGCAGCAGCTTGTTGCTAAAGCGCGCACGGCAACTGATCCCGCCAGCGCTGACGCTCTGTTGCAGGAGGCTGCAGCGGTGGTTGCCCAGGATGCTCCGGCAAAATGGTTGTTTAACTACACTCCAACCACTGTAATTTCTGATGGGGTTTCCGGTTTCCCAACTTCGAACACAAATTCGCGAATTAACCTGTCAACTGTCACTATTAACGAGTGATTAAAATTCTTTGGAGCAGGCTCGCCTTCCTGCTGGGAGGCTGGTTTTTGGCGAGCCTGCTCATATTTTTTACCCTGCGACTGCTCCCGGGTGATGTAGCGCAGATCATCGGCGGCACGCAGGCTTCAAGCGCAAGAATCGCAGAGATCCGCACCAATTTAGGGCTTGATCGCCCACTGTTAACCCAATATTTTGACTGGATCAGCGCTTTCATCACAGGCGATCTTGGCACCTCACTAGTCAGCCGCACACCGGTTGCAGAGCAGCTGCTTGAAAAAGCTGGGGTCACACTCCCCTTGGTGTTAATTAGCTCTATCGTCATGCTGGTGATCTCAGTTCCCCTCGGCATATTTACCGCCTACCGCGCCGGCCGCCCACTCGCGGACGCAACAGCGACAACAGCCTACGCCGCTGCTGCGCTACCGGCTGTCTGGGTTGCTCTTCTGCTAATTCTCATCTTTTCTTCCTGGTTAAACATTTTCCCCTCGCAAGGCTTCCCCGCACGCGGGTGGGCAGATCCTTTAAACGCGATATATTCCCTGCTCCTACCCGGCATCACTATTGGGCTGATAGAAGCAGCAATCCTGTTTAGATTTATCCGCAGTGCCACACTCAGTGCGCTGCACTCAGAACCGCTGCGCACGGGCATGAGTTTCGGCATGACTCGCAGCACCGCGCTGATCCGTTACGGGCTGCCGCAGGTTGGTCTGTCTCTAATCGGCACCCTCGGAGTGCAGCTGGCCGGTCTTGTGGTTGGCGCTGTGGTGATCGAGCAGATCTTCACGCTCCCCGGTGTGGGCACAATGCTGGTGAGCGATATTAACTCACGAGATCTCGCCAAAGTTGCAAGCACGCTCATGGTCATTACCGGTTTTATTCTGCTGCTGGGTACGGTTATGGACACCCTCGCACAGCTGCTTGACCCCCGTCTACGTGAGAGAAAAACCCGCTGATGCTGAGCCTCTACCGTATCAATAAGTTTGCGCCGCTGGCTCTAGCGGTTGTCGCGCTGACAGCGCTTGCCGCTTTACTGTCGTTGTTTTGGACACCGTATCCGCCAAACTTCGCTAACCCTGACAACCTCTGGGTCGGCCCCTCAGCTGCGCACCCACTCGGAAATGACGGCAGCGGGCGGGATCTGCTCTCAGGACTGCTTGCCGGTGCCCAAGTTACTGTTGTCGTTGCTCTGTGCACGGCAGCTGGATCCGCCCTCTTAAGTTTGCTACTTGCCGGGCTCACCGTGCGCGGCCCGCGCATCACCAGACAGCTCTCGAGCGTCATTATTGATGTGCTGATTGCCTTTCCGACGCTGCTGTTGGCGATGATGCTCGCAGCTACTTTCAAAAACAGTGTTATTATCGTGGTCGCTGCGCTCATTTTTGGTTTTGGATTCAGTTTGAGCCGCGTTATTCGTGGTGAGCTCGCACAAGCGTATAGCAGCGACTTTGTGACCGCAGCTCGTTTTTCCGGTGTTGGCGAGTGGCGCATTTTCTGGCGCCACTGCGTGCTGCCCGCAACACCCGTGTTAATCACAAAAACAGCACTCGCAATGGGTTTGGCGGTGCTCGCCGAATCCAGTCTCAGCTATCTGGGGTTTGGCGTGCCGCAGTCGACACCATCTTGGGGGCGGATGCTCGCGCAGACGCAACAGGCCGCGAGTGTGTATCCGCTAGCTGCGGCTGTGCCGGGTGTTGCTCTGACTGCGTTTGCGCTCTCCTGTTTCGTGCTCGGTGACGCGCTGCGGCAGCTTGCCGACCCCCGACTGCGCCGCCGCTCACGGTCTCGAGTGACGCCGGTTTCTCTCCCGCAGCGGGCTGTTATCCACCCGCAGCAGACAGCAGCTACAAAACCTCTGTTAACTGTGCAGGATCTGACTATTACAGACAGCGATGGCGCTGAGCTCCTGCACAAAATTAGTTTCGCTGTGCACCAGGGTGAGCGGATCGGCATTATCGGCCGTTCTGGATCTGGCAAAACACTCACCGCCCAGGCAATCGCACAGTTGCTGCCAACAGCACTCACACCCAGCGGCAGCATCGACTATGCGGGAGAGGCCATCCTCGGGCTAACGGAAGAGGCCGCAGCAAATCTCAGAGGCGCTGAAATATCTTACGTTTTCCAAGAGCCTAAAACAGCTCTCAACCCGCTGCAACAGCTCTGGAAGCAGATGACGGCCGCTCTCAATCACCACTTTCAGCTAAGCAGGGCAGCAAGACGGGAGCAGGCGCAGCTACTCGCAGAGCGGGTCGGCCTCGAGCCAGAGCTGCTAACACGGTATCCGCATCAGGTTTCGGGTGGGCAGCGACAGCGCGCAGCGATCGCCGCCGCCCTCAGCGCGAATCCGAAACTGGTTATCGCAGACGAAGTGACAAGCGCGCTCGATCATGACATGCGGCAACAGATTCTGAGGCTGCTGGGAGAACTCACCGGCACTAACGAGCGCGCGCTGATTTTCATCAGCCACGACCTAACGCAGGTGCGCGATCTCGTTGATCGTGTGCTTGTGATTGACCACGGCTATCTTGTTGAAGACGGATCGGTGGCAGAAATATTTGCTAATCCAAAACACGCCACCACTAAGGCCCTGCTTGGCGCGAGCACTCGAGAGGAGAGAGTGTGAGCGAACCACTCTTTGAGGTGAAAAATCTAACCGTTGATTACGGTAGCAAAAAGCCTGCGCTGCGAAACGTCTCGCTAACGGTTGAGCCCGGTGAGCGTCTCGCAATTGTTGGCCCCTCAGGCTCAGGTAAAACAACCCTCTTGCGCTGCCTAGTGGGAATAGAGCAGCCAACTGCAGGGACGGTGCTCTACCGTGGTGAGTCTGTTGGCAGATCGCGTGCGAGCGGCCAAAGGGTGCGCCGGGAGACCGGGTTTATTGCGCAAGATCCGCAATCCAGCTTCAACCCGCTGCTCACCGTTGAATCTTCGCTCTGGGAAACCGCCACAGCGCACCTCTCGTTTCGTGCACGACACCGGGCGCGTCCTGCAGTTCGGGCAAGAACGCTAGAGCTGCTGCAAGAGCTAGCGCTCTCTGAAGACAGCATTAACCGCTATCCGCACGAATTTTCTGGCGGTCAGCGACAGCGTATCGCAATCGCACGCGCTCTCATCACCGATCCAACAACTTTGGTCGCCGATGAGCCTGTCAGCGCACTTGATGTGCTTGCACGGCAGCGGTTTGTGGCAACTCTGCTTGACGTGGTAGCTAGCCGTGAACTAACCCTGATCACGGTGACCCATGACCTAACTATCGTCCCAAACCTTGCAACCCGGTTAATCGAGTTGCGAAACGGTGAAATCACGCAGGACACAGCGCTACCTGCTTAAGAGCGGTTGGGACTTACAAAACTTAGTTTGTGTGGTTGCTCCGCAGCTGCTGCATAATCACTTCCCGCAGACTTTCAGGTGCCTGTTCCTTACAGGCACGCTGCACAGCTTTCGTCAAACGGTGCAGGGTGTCTTCAATGCTTTTACAGCCATCACAGCCGTCTATGTGCGCTCTCAGCGTTTGCTGCTCCTGAGCGTCCAGTTCGCCGTGCACAAGCTCTTCAACTTTAGAGCGCAAGGTAGCGCAATCACAGGGATCTATCTGTTCATTTACTGTGTTAGTCATGCCTGCTCCTGTGTTTTGGTAATAATGCCTTCTGCAACGGCGTAATCGTGCAGCATCTCCCGCAATTGTTTGCGCGCACGATGCAAGCGACTCATCACCGTACCGATCGGGACGTTGAGCATCTCAGCAATTTCGCGATAGCTGAAACCCTCGACGTCTGTGAGCAAAACAACCATTCGAAAATCTGGCTTTAACTCTCCCAGCGCTTTGCTCACCACCGGCGCAGGAATCTTATCTAACGCCTCTGCCTCTGCTGAGCGCGCGTTGGATGCGGTCATTGATTCTGCGTCACCGAGCTGCCAATCCGCCATCTCATCTGTGGCACCAAGTCTAGGCTCACGCTGCGCTTTACGATAGCGATTTATATAAGAATTAGTGAGGATCCGATACAGCCAGGCCTTCATGTTTGTGCCCTGCTGAAACCTCTCAAAAGCGGTAAACGCCTTCATAAAGGTTTCCTGCACGAGGTCTTCCGCATCATGTTTATTGCGCGTCATACGCATTGCTGCAGCGTATAACTGATCCAGATAAGGCATCGCCTGCTCAATAAACAGTTCTTCACTAGTTTGTGCGCTCATTACCGACAATTCTAGTTGCAGATCTAGCAACGTTAGGTTGGAATCGTCAGCTGCTGTCGCAGCCTCTGACACTCGCCTCTTTTTTAACCTCACACCTAGTGCAACTGTGCGCAATAACCGCTTATTCCCACCGCTCTAGCTGCTGCTTGTTTAAAACAAGAAATAGCGGATGCCAGTAGGCTAGAAGCGATGTTTGTTGCAAGAAATAATGCGCAGTCGGTGGCGGCTGAACGTGTGGTGCCCTGGGCTGCTCCCACGCCGATACACCCGATAAACGCGTTTGTTCCCCTGCCCGGTTCAAAATCGCTTACAAACAGAGAGCTGGTGCTTGCGGCGCTCGCAAACGACACGAGCACAATAGTCGCGCCACTTAGGTCACGCGACACGAATCTCATGATTAACGGCCTTACGACCCTCGGCACTGTGTTTGAGAGCGAGACGGTCGGCGAGATTGAGCAGCTGCGCGTCACACCAGCGCAAGAGCTGACAGGATCAGGCACAATTGACTGCGGTCTGGCGGGAACTGTGATGCGTTTCCTGCCTGCAGTTGCCGCGCTCGCCCTGGGCCCGACAGGGTTTGACGGCGATCCATACGCACGCAAACGCCCAATGGGGCCGGTGCTAGACGCCCTCAGACAGGTTGGTGTTGATATTAACGATGACGGGCGGGGCGCGCTGCCATTCACCGTGCACGGATTTGGGTCTGTGTCGGGCGGTCGGGTCAGTCTCGACGCCTCACTCTCGAGTCAGTTTGTGTCGGGTTTGCTGCTCGCGGCTGCCCGCTTTGAAGAGGGGGTGCACGTTGTTCACACGGGTGAGCATCTGCCGAGCATTCCGCACATTGAGATGACTCTGGAAACGCTTACAGCACGCGGGGTTAAGGCATACTCTCCAGAAGCAGGGGTGTGGGTTGCAGAGCCAGGGCCGATAGCAGCAAGAACCGTCACAATTGAGCCGGATCTATCAAACGCCGCCCCGTTTCTCGCTGCGGCACTTGTCACCGGCGGGTCTGTGACTGTGCCGCTATGGCCACACACAACAACCCAAGTGGGTGATCAGCTGCGCAGTTTACTGACACACTTCGGCGCAACCGTCACCAAGACCGAAGACAAGCTCACCGTCACCGGGCAGCCGGATGGCAAGATCAACGGCGTGCAACTGCACATCCCCGAGGCGGGTGAGCTAGCGCCGGCGCTGGTTGGTCTCGCAGCCCTCGCAGACGAACCGAGTCAGATAACCGGCATCGGTCATATTCGACACCATGAGACAGATCGCATCGCAGCCCTAGTTGCTGAAATTAATAATCTCGGCGGTGACGCTCGCGAGCTACCAGATGGCATTGAGGTGCGCCCGGCGCAGTTGCACGGCGGGTTGTGGCGCGCATACGCTGATCACCGCATGGCCACAACAGGCGCACTCATCGGTTTGCGGGTGCCGGGTGTCGAAATCGACGATATCGCCTGCACCTCTAAAACTATGCCTGATTTTATTGGCATGTGGGCCAGGGCTCTGGGGTGTGAATGAACCGCCATTTAGACAGCTACGAGCGCTACGCTGACTACGGCGACCGGGTGCGAGTGCGCCCCAATCCAAAAGCAAACAGACCGCGTTCAAAGCAGCGCCCGGATTACAGCTCAGCTCCTGTGGGCATGGTTATCGGGGTGGATCGCGGGCGCTACACGGTAATAATTGACGCCGACTCCGGATCCGAACGCACAGTGCTCTGCGCCCGCGCGAGTGAGCTGCGTAAAACCGCTATCGTCATCGGCGACCTGGTGCGGGTGGCCGGTGATACGAGTGGTGCTGCTGGCACTCTTGGGCGTATCGTGAGTGTCGCAGAACGCACAACGCTGCTGCGCCGCAGCGCAGATGACACAGACCGTATTGAGCGCGTGATGGTTGCAAACGCCACCCAGATGTTAATCGTGGTTGCAGCCGCTAACCCTGAGCCACGGGTTGGGCTGGTAGATCGCTCACTCGTTGCCGCCTACGATGCCGGAATTCGCCCGCTTATCTGCGTCACCAAAACAGACATTGCAGACCCCAGCGTGTTTCTAGCACACTTCCGCGCTCTCGATGTGCCTGTTTTCTTCTCTGCCTATAACGACTGGCCAATTGCCCAATTGCAAAAGCAGCTCGCCGGTGAGACCACAGTTTTCATAGGTCATTCGGGGGTTGGAAAATCAACTCTCATTAACGCTCTGGTGCCCGACGCTAACCGCGCTACCGGGCACGTCAATTCGGTTACCGGCCGGGGCCGCCACACTTCAAGCTCCTCTGTTGCGCTCAGACTGCGGGGCGAAAAAACCAAATCAGCGTGGGTTATTGACACCCCCGGTGTGCGCTCGTTTGGGCTCGGGCACGTCAGCGCTGCTTCGGTTATTGCCGGGTTCGCAGATTTAGCCGAGATAGTCGCTGAGTGTCCACGCGGCTGCGATCACAGCGCCACCACGCCAGACTGTGAGCTCAACCTGCGCGCCCAGCAGGGGGAGCTCAGTGATTCTCAGCGAAGCCGTCTAGACTCGTTGCGAAGGCTGTTAGCCACCGCAGATGCACCAGACCGGCAGTAGTTTTTCGGGTGAGGGCCGGCAATATGCGGCTGCGGCGAAGATCCGAAAGGAAAAATATGAGCACCGAACTTACCACCGGCGATGCAGCCCCAGAATTTGAGCTGCTGGATCAGCACGGTAACCTCGTTAACTCCAAAGATTTACGCGGGCAAAAAACTGTTTTGTTTGTTTACCCAGGCGCAATGACGCCCGGTTGCACAAAAGAAGCCTGCGATTTTCGCGATAATACAGCCCATTTAGAGGCTTTGGGTTACCGCGTGATTGGTCTCTCTAAAGACGCAGTTGAGAAGCATCTGAAGTTTAGTGAGCGTGACAGTTTGAACTATCCCCTGCTCAGCGACCCGCAGCTTGAACTGCACCGCAAACTTGGCGCATACGGCCCGAAGAAACTCTACGGGAAACTTGTCGAAGGGGTTATCCGCTCAACATTTGTGATTGACCAAAACTGGGTTATTGAGCACGCTCTGCGCAATGTGAAAGCAACCGGTCATGTTGCGCGGATAGTGAAGCTGCTAGAGGCTGCCTAGCGCACGAGAGGCCGGCAAGACGTCATTCACTCCTGTGACGGCTCTGTCTCGAGGTTGGGGCGAGCCTTAAGCGCACAAATAAAACCGCCGATTGAGATTGCTACAAGCGCCCAGGCGAGCACCAACTGCTGACCAAACAGGCCTTGAAAAAGGCTGACCGCAACCGCAAACACACCCACCTGCAGAGTTAGGCTGAGTGCGCGAGACCAAGGCTTGGCACGCCACGCGCCGGCAAGCGCGGTGAGAGCCCAACCGAGGCAGAGAATCGCCATTATCAGTAGCAGAATTAGATCGTGATAGGGCTCGTTATGAGCTGCCAAAGCTCCACGGGCGACGCGATAGACGAGCCCGAATGCAAGGAGCACTTCGAGCAGCAGAATAGCGCGCAAACCAAGCCAGAAAATACGGGTAGCCGCCACATCATCAGATGTTGATTTGATCAACTTTGCCTAACTCTTCAGAAATAAAAAATGCTTGATAAGCCCCAATAACTATGCCACCATTTTAGTCTGTGGTGTCACAACCAGATGCCACGTATTACACACAGCGCAAAAACAGTGCGCAAGGAAGGGGCGTCAGCAATGACTTGGCGTGAGAAAGCGGCTTGCCTCACCGTAGACCCCGAGATTTTTTTCCCGGTGGGCAACACTGGCCCGGCTCTCGAGCAGATCGAGCGAGCAAAATCAGTGTGTGCGAGCTGCAAAGTAACAGACCAGTGCCTGCAATACGCAATGGATTCAAATCAGGATCACGGCGTCTGGGGCGGGCTCAGCGAAGATGAGCGTCGTGCACTGAAGCGCCGCGCGGCAAGAGCGCGACGCGCACACGCATAACCAGTCGCTAACAAAAATAGCGGGGCTCCCAGAGATGGGGCGCCCCGCTAGACTTTTCTAACCTTCTGTTTGCTCAGTCAGTGCCGGCATCAAAGGCCGCAGACAGACCGAGCTGATCACCCACTGCATCAATATCAGCATCAACATCAGCAATCTGCGCTGCAGCACCCTGCTCGAGTTCCCCAACAAGCTCTGCGGTTGGGCCGCCCACGAGGCCGAGATTTGCATACTGTTCAAGGCGGGCACGGCTGTCTGCAATATCCAGGTTGCGCATAGTGAGCTGGCCGATACGATCCTCAGGGCCAAACGCCGCATCACCGACGCGCTCCATTGACAGCTTCTCAGGGTGGTAGCTGAGTGCTGGGCCGGTGGTGTTCAAAATCGTGTAGTCGTCACCGCGTCTAAGGCGTAAGGTGACCTCGCCCGTGATTGCTGAGGCAACCCACCGCTGCAGAGACTCACGCAGCATCAGCGACTGCGGGTCAAACCAGCGCCCCTCATACATTAGGCGACCAAGACGGCGACCCTGCTCGTAATATGTCTCAATGGTTGCTTCATTGTGAATTGCATTCAGCAACCGCTCGTAGCAGACGTGCAGCAGCGCCATCCCCGGAGCTTCATAAATACCACGAGATTTTGCCTCAATAATGCGGTTTTCAATCTGATCGCTGACGCCGAGCCCGTGCCGACCACCGATCTCGTTCGCAGCAAAAACCAACTCAACAGGGTTGTCATACTCCTTGCCGTTGATTGCCACAGGGCGCCCCGCCTCAAAACGCACAGAGACTTCCTCAGTAGCAACCTCAACATCTTCGCGCCACGCGGCAACACCCATAATCGGCTCAACCGCGTCAAGGCCGGTGTCGAGAAATTCGAGAGTTTTCGCCTCATGGGTTGCGCCCCAAATGTTGGCGTCGGTTGAATACGCCTTTTCAGCCGAATCGCGATACGGGTAGCCGTGCTCGACCAGCCACTCGCTCATCTCCTGCCGGCCGCCAAGCTCTGACACAAAATCGGCGTCAAGCCACGGTTTATAAATGCGCAGTGCAGGGTTAGCCATCAAACCGTAACGGTAGAAGCGCTCAATGTCGTTTCCCTTGTAAGTTGAGCCATCACCCCAGATTTCTACGCCGTCCTCCTTCATTGCGCGCACGAGCATAGTGCCGGTCACAGCGCGCCCCAGCGGAGTGGTGTTGAAGTAGGTCTTGCCTGCGGAGCGCACGTTAAACGCACCGCACTGCAGGGCAACAAAGCCCTCTTCCACCAGGGGCAGCTTCGCATCGATAAGACGCGCTATTTCAGCGCCGTACTCTTTTGCGCGACCGGCAACACCGGCGATATCCGGCTCATCGTACTGACCGATATCAGCAGTGTAGGTGCATGGTATCGCCCCTTTATCGCGCATCCACGCAACCGCGCATGAGGTGTCAAGCCCACCCGAAAATGCAATACCGACGCGCTCACCAACTGGCAGAGAAGAAAGAACTTTAGACATACTCACTATTCTACCGCCAATACAGAGGGTGAGAATCAGAGAGCTCTGCCCTTACCTGCCTCACATCTCTGCGTTAACCGTTCATCTCAAACGGGTTTGATCCGCTGGCTTCAGCCCGCTCTAAGGCATCGAGCGCAGTCATCTCAGCTGTTGTGAGTTCAAAGTCAAAGATGGCAGCGTTCTCTTTGAGTCGCTCCACGCTGCGTGTTTTTGGAAAAACAACAAAATCATGCTGCACATGCCACCGCAACACAATTTGTGCGGGTGTTTTGCCGTGAGCGTTAGCCGCTGCGGTCACCGCGGAATCCTGCAGCAGTGTTGCCCGACCGCGCGCTAGTGGGCTCCAGGCTTCCACCACAATTCCAAGTGCGCGACAGTAATCCACCAGCTCTCGCCGTTGGTGGTGCGGATGCAGCTCGATCTGATTTACCGCGGGCACAATGCCGGTTTCTGAAATGATTTGCTCTAGATGCAAAATCTCAAAATTCGACACACCGATGTTGCGCACAAGGCCCCGCTCTTGAGCCCTAATCAGCCCCTTCCAGGCTGTTGGGGCGGTGCCTCGTTTAGGTGTCGGCCAGTGAATCAAGAATAGATCTAGATAGTCAAGCCCGGCTCGTTCCAAGCTACCCTCGAGAGCTTTTTCAGCCTGCAAATGGTCGTCATGCCAGAGTTTGCTGGTTATAAACAGCTCTTCCCGCTGCACTTTTCCGGCGTCTATTGCCTGCTTTACAGCACGCCCGACACCCTCTTCATTGCGGTAGAGTTTCGCGGTGTCGATGTGACGATATCCCAGCTCGATGGCCGCAGCAACTATCCGTTCAGCCTCATCGTTTTCAAGTTTGTACGTTCCAACCCCAAAACGATCCAGCGCGTCTCCCGAGCGCAGCGCAATCTGTGGAAATTCAAAAACCATAATTCCAAGCTACCTAAATCTCTCTGGCACAAGCCTGAATTGCAGCGCTCATAAAGTCATAGCTCCTCCCGGTACGCTTATTAGTGTTATGAATCGAGCACGCGCAGAGGTAATCGAGTTTCCGGAGCACCTGCCGGTCTCAGGCATGCGCGACGAAATAAGCAAAGCAATTAGCGCGCATCAGGTCGTTATTGTGGCGGGTGAAACCGGCTCCGGCAAAACAACGCAGCTGCCAAAGATTGCCCTCTCTCTCGGGCGCAAGGCTATTGCGCACACCCAACCTCGCCGCATCGCAGCTCGCGCAGTCGCTGAACGCATAGCTGAAGAGCTCGGATCAGAACTCGGCAAAACCGTCGGTTACCAAGTGCGGTTTACCGATAAATCAAACGCTGAGACACGCATCAAACTGATGACAGACGGTATTTTGCTCAATGCAATTCATCACGATCGCCTGTTAAAGCGCTACGACACGATTATCATCGACGAAGCGCATGAACGCTCCTTAAACATAGACTTCCTGCTCGGCTATTTAAAGACGCTGCTGCCCAAGCGCCCCGACCTGAAGGTCATCATAACCTCGGCAACAATCGATCCAGAATCTTTTGCTGCGCACTTTAATGACGCGCCGATTATTTCTGTTTCTGGGCGCACCTATCCCGTAGAAGTGCGCTATCGTCCGCTAATTACGGTGACACAAACCACTGAAGGCAAAACTTTACGCACCGAACGTGATCTACACGAAGGTATTTGCGATGCGGTCGCCGAGCTCCTTCCCGAAACACCCGGCGACATTCTCGTGTTTTTGGCCGGTGAGGGCGATATTCGTGATGCCGCAGATGCGCTGCAGGGTCGTTTTAAATCACTGCCGGCCGGGCGCACGCTTGAGGTGCTGCCGCTCTATGGGCGGCTGTCGGCTGCAGACCAGCATCGTGTGTTCTCTCCCACTGCTCCTGGAGTGCGGCGCGTTGTGCTCGCAACCAATGTTGCTGAAACATCGCTGACAGTGCCCGGAGTCACCGCGGTTATCGATTCAGGCGCCGCTCGTATCTCGCGCTACTCGAGCAAATCTAAAGTGCAACGACTCCCAATTGAGGCTGTTGCTAAGGCGAGCGCGACGCAGCGCGCCGGGCGCGCCGGGCGCACTTCCCCCGGCATCACGATCCGCCTCTATAGCGAAGCAGATTTTCTTAGCCGCCCGGAGTTTAGCGACCCAGAAATTCTGCGCACCGGGCTCGCCTCTGTGCTGCTGCAGATGCTGTCACTGCGTCTGGGTGAGGTGCGCAAATTCCCCTTTCTCACTCCCCCAGACCCGCGCGGTGTCCGTGATGGGCTCGCGCTGCTGTCAGAAATCGGAGCACTGCAAGGCAAAAGCATCACTCCTGTCGGGCGGGTAATCGCCCGGCTGCCGCTCGAGCCACGCTATGCGCGCATGGTGATTGAGGCTAAGCGTTACGGTGTGCTCGATCGTGTTTTGCCGCTTGTTGCCGGGCTGACGATCCCTGACGTGCGCGAACGGCCGGAAGAGCAGCGCGCAAAGGCAGATAGCCTGCACGCGCGTTTTAAGGATCCGCTCGGCGATCTGCACACCCTACTGAATTTGTATGACCATCTGCGAGAGGCGCAAGCATCCCAAGGATCGAGCGCGTTTAGACGCCAGCTGAAGAGTGAATTTTTAAATGTTGTGCGGGTGCGGGAGTGGTTTGATCTTGTGCGGCAGCTCGAGCAGGCATGCCGCGACATCGAACTTCCAAAAAACCTGCGCGAGAAGCATCCCACAGCGCCGGGCACAGCCAGCGAGCTGGTGCTCTACTGTGCGCTAGCGGGGCTGCTCTCACACCTCGGGGTGCGCACTGAGCTTGGCAGCGGCAAGACAGAGCGCGCAAAGCTTGCTGCACGCGGTCGCAACAACGGCCATAAGCAAACTCGCGGCAGTGAATATCTCGGATCACGCGGCACCCGCTTCACGATCTTCCCCGGTTCCGTGCTCGCAAAAAACCCACCCGATTTTGTGATGGCGGTCGAGCTAGTAGAAACCAGCCGCTTGTTCGCACGCATGAATGCGAAAATTGATCCGGCATGGGCAGAATCACTTGCCGGCTCACTAGCCAAAAGCTCAATTAGCGAGCCCACCTGGAGTGCGAGCCGCGGTAGCGCTATCGCATATGAGAAAGTAACCCTCTTTGGGGTGCCGATTGTAGGCCGCAGACGCGTGCAGCTTTCCAAGTTTGACCGCAGGCTAGCACGGGAACTCTTTATACGTGAGGCGCTTGTTGCGGGCGATTGGCGTGAACAGCACACTTTTGACAGACACAATCATGCGCTGCGCCGTGAGTTAGAGCAGCTTGAAGAACAAACCCGACAGCGCGGTCTGGTGGGTGATGAAACAGCCGTTTATGCTTTCTACGATGAACGCATTCCCGACTTTATAACCTCAGCAACAGACTTTAATACCTGGTGGGGTAAAACAAAAAAACGTGAGCCCAAGTTTCTGCACCTGAGCAAAGCAGATTTAATCTCTGCTGCAGCACAAACCACGGCGGCAGCAGCCAGCCTAGATTTTCCACGCGTTTGGCAGTTTGGAGACCAACAGCTGGGGTTGAAGTATCGTTTTGAGCCCGGCGCAAGCGACGATGGCGTGACCGTGACTGTCCCGCTGCCGCTGCTGCCTCGCCTAGACGAGTCAGCATTTGAAAAACTGGTGCCGGGGCTCCGTCACGAGCTTGTCGCAGCGCTTATCAAAACTCTTCCGAAACCAATTCGCAAACACGTTGTGCCCGCAAACCAGTGGGCTACTGTTTTACTCGATGCAACAAGCGGCGAGATCACCGGAGACTCACAACAGGCGTTAACCGCTGCTCTCGCAAAAGAAATTCGGCGTCGCGCTTCAGTGCCTGTGACAGCCGACGACTTTGATCTCGACCGGCTGCCTTCGCACCTCAGACCGACCTTCCGTGTAGTTGACGCACGCGGGCGCACACTCGAAACCAGTAAAAACCTCGCGGAGCTTCAAAATAAGCATCAAAGCTCTGCAACGAAAAACGTTGCTGCGGTTGCGCAGCGCGAACTGCCAAAGCAGGCTTTAGAACAGCAGCACCTCACCGCTTGGCCAACCCTTAAGCCCGACAACACCATTCCAGAATTTCTGGACGCGAAGTTCTCGCAGGCGCGTGCACGAGCGGCGGGATCCGTGCGCGCGTACCCGTGCCTGATCGATAAGGGCAAAAGTGTTGACCTGGGCTTAGCAGCCGATAAACAAACTGCCAAGGCACAGCACCGTCTCGGAGTGCGTCGCCTAATAGCGTTGTCTAGCCCGCCGCTGGGCAGTTACATTCGCGAGCACCTAACACAACAAGAAAAACTTTTGCTCGCCCAGAGCCCCTACAATTCTCTAGATGATCTGATCGCCGACATCGCCCTAGCTATTGCCGAGCAGGCAGCGATAGATGCCAGCGCGAACGGTGATGGGCTTATCTATACGCAGGCAGATTTTGACAAAGCAACTCAAAATTTTGCAGGCAGGGTTTTAGCAGACAGTTACTCGCTAATTTCGGTTGTTGTTAAGATTGCTGACGCTGCTCGCGCAGCAAAACAGGCGATTAATAGCGCAAAGAGTCTTACCGTGCTCAGCCAAGTATCTGATGCCGCTACCCAACTGGGGCAGCTCTACTTCGCCAGCCAGCGGGGCAAAGGCTTCATTAGCAACATCGGGGTGCTGCGGTTGCCACGACTTGTCACTTATTTAAAGGCAATCGAGTTTCGTCTAGAGCAACTCGCGGCCAACCCGGGGCGCGACCGAGCAAACCAAAACGAGATCGAGGCTGTCACAGCAGAATTCATTAAAGCGGGCGGCACACTCCCCCTTAAGGATGCAGCACCACACTCGCTTCGTAGCATTCGCTGGCAGCTGGAAGAATTGCGCGTCAGTCTTTTTGCCCAGCAGCTCGGCACAGCAGAAAAAGTGTCACCACAGCGCATTCGGAGGGCGATCGCTGAGCTCTCACCGGCTAGTTGAGGGCGCCCTCAGACACTTCCAGATCCTTTTCAAACCCGACAGCCGCACTAATCATCGCAGACAGCCCACGCACAGTTTCTGCCAAGGGCATCGCAGGCACACCGGGACGCTTCGCAACCTGCTCAGGTAGGTATGGAATATGCACAAACCCCGCTCTTACGTCAGGGCGTGCCCGTAGTTCGTGCAGTGCGACATACATTAGGTGGTTGCAGACAAATGTGCCCGCACTGTACGAAACCTGTGCTGCAAGCCCCGCTTCCCGGGCTGCCCGCACCATTGCCTTGACCGGGAGTGTTGCAAAATAGGCGGCAGGCCCATCTGCGATAACGGGTGCATCCAGCGGCGCGTATCCAGCATTGTCAGGAATTCGCGCATCTTGAAGATTTATCGCCACCCGCTCTGCGTTAAGACCCGAGATGCCACCGGCCTGCCCGACACACAGCACAATATCCGGGCTGTGCTGCGCAATAAGCTCCCGCATCAAAATCGTTGACTGCATAAACTCTGTCGGCACCTCGGCTTTAATGATTGCTGCTCCAGCTATTTCATCAGGCAGCGCAAACACCGCCTCCCGCGCCGGGTTAATCTCTTCCCCATCAAACGGATCAAAGCCTGTAACCAAAATTCTCATCTCACATCCCTTCCAATCAAGGGTACCGAAACTTAAGCGGTGCATCTCTGGCAGACTATTGCTATGTCTACGGCGATGTATCCACACCTGCTGTCACCCCTCAAAGTTGGCGCACTGCAGCTAAAAAATCGCGTCATTATGGGCTCTATGCACTTAGGCATCGAAGAGCAGTCTGATGGTCTGCAGCGAATGGCTGCTTTCTACGCCGAACGCGCCGCTGGCGGTGCCGCTCTCATCATCACCGGCGGCATCGCACCGAATTCAGCCGGGCGTCTCACCGCTGACGGCACAGTGCTAGACACTGAGGCTGCAGCGCACCAGCATCGCACAATCACAACAGCGGTGCACAACGCGGGTGGGCTTATCGCCGCACAGCTGCTGCACGCCGGCCGCTACGGAGCGCACACAGAACTGGTTGCCCCGTCGGCGATCCAAGCACCCATTAGCCCATTAACTCCGCGGCAGCTGAGCGCAGAAGAAATTACTGCCACAATCGCAGATTTTGCGCGCGCGGCAAAACTTGCGCAGCTAGCCGGCTACGACGGGGTCGAAATTATGGGATCTGAGGGGTATCTCATCAACCAGTTCCTAGCTCCCCGCACCAATCAGCGCACCGACGAGTGGGGTGGATCCGCCGCCAAGCGACACCGCTTCGCGGTTGAGATTGTGCGGCGGGTGCGAGAGGAAGTGGGAGACGATTTCGCAATAATCTTCAGACTTTCAATGCTCGACCTGGTTGCAGACGGCTCAGAGTTTGCAGAGATGCTGGAACTGGCACGCAAAATTGAAGCGGCCGGAGCAGATATGCTCGGCACCGGCATCGGGTGGCATGAATCTCGGGTGCCAACCATTGCGACAACTGTGCCGCGCGGCGCATTTACTTGGATAACAGACCGCGTGGCACGCGCGGTAACAATTCCGGTCTCAGCAACGAACCGGATCAACACCCCCGACTTGGCTGAAAAAATTTTGGCAGACACAGCTGCGAGCGCGGTCACCCTGGCACGCCCTTTTCTCGCCGATCCGCAGTTTGTGCAGAAAGCCAGTGCCGGCCGTGCGCACCACATCAATACCTGCATCGCCTGCAACCAGGCCTGCCTAGATCATGTTTTCAGCGGCAAACCCGCTTCGTGTTTGGTAAACCCACGTGCGGGGCGAGAAACAGAGCTTGTTATTGCTCCAGCAGTTAAAACAAAACATGTTGCCGTGGTGGGGGCCGGGCCCGCCGGGCTGTCATGCGCAGTCACTCTCGCCCAGCGGGGGCACCGTGTCACACTGTTTGACAGTGACACGAAGATCGGCGGCCAACTCAACATTGCGATGCAAATTCCGGGTAAGACGGAGTTTGCCGAAACACTCAGATACTTTAAGACACAGCTTGCAGCACACGGGGTAACCGTAAAACTTGGATGTGAGGTCAGCGCCGCATCATTAACGCAGGGCGGTTTTGATGAGGTGGTGCTTGCGACCGGTGTTACCCCGCGCAGACCTGAGCTGCCCGGGGTTGATCTCCCGCATGTGAAGAGCTATCTCAGCGTGCTCCGCGATGGTGCGCCGGTTGGGCGTCGGGCGCTGATTCTTGGTGCCGGTGGGATCGGTTTTGATACCGCACTTTTTCTGACAGCGTCCGACGGTGATTCTGATTACGCTTCAAGCAGTGAGAGCCCGGAAGCAACTGCGGCGTTTCTGCGCGACTGGGGCGTTGACCCTGAGTATCGCGCACGGGGCGCACTCACCCGACCAGCGTCGCGCAGTGCCGTGCCGCGGCAGGTGACGATTTTACAGCGCAGCAGCGGGAAGCCGGGGGCGCGGCTGGGTAAAACAACCGTCTGGATTCATCGTGCAGAGCTGCAGCAGCGTGGCGTGCAGCTGTACGGCGGGGTTGAATACCTCGCGATAGAAGAGGCCGGTCTCCGGGCACGGATCGATGGTGCAGAGCGTCTGCTCGAAGCCGACACAATTGTGTTGTGCACAGGGCAGGAAACAAATCGCCTGCTGGCAGACAGTCTCGACGCAGCCGGAGTTAAGTATCACTTAATCGGTGGCGCGCACACAGCTAGCGAGCTAGACGCAAAACGCGCGATCCGCCAGGGCACTGAGTTGGGCGCCGCACTGTGATCCTGTTTGCGGTTGTGCCTCAACGAGGGTGACTGCGCATGGTGTGAGGCAGTGCGCCCGCCTACTTCTTTCCGCCGGAAACATTGCCGTGCCGCCACTCGCATACGTCACCGTCGCGCATAATATAGTCTTTGCCCTCAAGGCGCACTTTGCCCGCTGCTTTTGCCTCAGCCATTGAGCCGGCGGCAACGAGATCGTCAAACGACACGATCTCGCCCTTAATAAAGCCCTTCTCAAAATCGGTGTGGATCACACCCGCTGCTTGCGGCGCGGTCGCACCCTTCTTCACTGTCCAGGCACGGGCTTCTTTCGGGCCTGCTGTGAGGTAGGTCTGCAGGCCGAGGGTCTCAAACCCCACACGCGCGAGCTGATCCAGACCGCTCTCCTCCTGCCCAACAGATTCGAGCAGCTCTTGCACATCAGCCTCATCTAACCCGACAAGCTCGCTCTCAAGCTTGGCATCCAAGAAAATCGCCTTCGCCGGCGCCACGAGCGCTGCCAGCTCGTCATGACGTGCCTTATCGGTGAGCACGGTCTCATCAACGTTAAAAACGTATAAGAAAGGCTTTGCGGTTAGTAGGCCAAGTTCTCGAATTGGGTCAAGGTCAAGCTCTGATGCAGAGAGCATTTTGCCCTCGCTGAGTATAGCAACTGCCTCACGGGCTGTCTCCAGCACGGTCGGGTCGAGTTTCTTTGCCTTCACCTCTTTTTCATAACGAACGATCGCTTTTTCGAGGGTCTGCAGGTCTGCCAGGGCTAACTCGGTGTTGATGGTCTCCATGTCGCTCGCCGGGTCGACCCGCCCATCAACATGCACAACGTCGTCATCTGCAAAGCCACGCACAACCTGCGCAATCGCATCGGCTTCCCGAATGTTTGCAAGGAACTGATTTCCAAGCCCCTCACCCTCACTCGCGCCCCGCACGATACCCGCGATATCAACGAAAGACACAGGCGCTGGCAGAATACGCTCGCTGCCGAAAATCTCAGCCAGCTTATTAAGGCGCGCATCAGGCAGGTTTACCACGCCGATATTTGGCTCAATCGTTGCGAAAGGATAGTTCGCAGCGAGCACATTATTCCTGGTCAGCGCATTAAAAAGCGTTGACTTGCCGACATTTGGAAGACCTACGATACCGATTGTTAAAGCCACGCACCTATTCTAGTCTGCTGTCGCTAAAATAAACTCCGAGGAGGGATAAATGATTGATGTTCGAGTTCTGCAAGTTGCCAGCGATGACGCAGAACCAGTTGCGGCGCGGATCGCCCGTGTCACAGAGCTTATCCGTGCGCAGGCGGGCGCAAACCTGATAGTTCTGCCTGAGCTGTGGGCAACCGGGTTTTTAAATTTTGACCGCTATGCGCATGACGCTGACGAGTTTGCGGCAGAGCTTAAGGAGCTTGGGGCGAATCTTGCAACAGAGCTAAACTGCACCGTGCACCTGGGCAGCATCACAACCCGTGATGCATCAGGCGGTGTGCGCAACACATCACTTATTTATGAACCCGGAACAAAAGCGCAAGCTCCCTCCCTTTGCTACGACAAAATTCATCCGTTTGCTAACGAAAAAGACTACGTCGAGCGGGGCTCAGCAATTCCAGAAAACCTCACGCTTTCGTCAGGGCTACAGCTCACCACAAATATCTGTTTTGATTTACGGTTTGCCGGCCTCTGGGACGAGCAGCGGCGCCGCGGTGCGGAGCTGTTTATTAACTCTGCCGCTTGGGCTCTCTCGCGCGCACCACACCGCGCCGCTCTTTTACGAGCTCGCGCCATTGAGCAGCAGTCGTTTGTGATCGGATCAGACAGCACCGGCACGCAAAGCGGCACCGAGTTCAGCGGTCACAGTATGGTGATCTCTCCCACAGGTGAAATTATCGCTGCTGCAGAGAGTCGAGCTGAGCAGGTTGTACGAGCGCAGCTTGATCCGCTCGCAGTTGCTGAGGCACGAGCTAATTTCCCTATCTTTGATAGGCGTCTCGATTCTTACCGCGATATATAAAAAACTGCCCCGGAGCTAACACCCCGGGGCAGACTTATATGTTCTGCTAAATTAGCGACCCTTGCGGCCTGTGATCAGACCCCAAACGAGCAGCACTACCAACGAACCGCCGATAGCGAGCGCCCAAGTCTGGAATGACCAGAAGTTCTGCAGGTCAGCGTTGAACAGGAGGCTGCCAAGCCAGCCGCCAACTAGCGCGCCAACAACGCCAAGCAGGAGGGTTACAAAAAACCCGCCGCCCTGCTTACCCGGCATAATCAATTTCGCAATCGCACCAGCGATAAGACCGAGCACGATCCATGCTAAAAAGCCCATTATTTTCTCCTTATCTGGCAAGCAAGAATCTCAGCTTTAAGACTCTTGCGCTACCGATCCCCTATCCGGGGTTCACATATATCTTTTTAACTATTAGCCTTTGAAAACGTCTTTAACGTCTTCAACCTTCTGCTTTACCTTAGCGGAACCCTGATCAACCTGACCTTCAGCTTCAAGCTGCTCATTGTCAGTTACCTTGCCTACGGCTTCTTTGATCTTGCCACCAACGTTTTCAGCAGCGTTCTTGATCTTGTCATCGAGACCCATAATTATTCCTCCTAAATTTTCAGGTTACAGCACGCGCTGTTCACCCAGGAGTGCCGAGCGCACTCCATTCTTGATTTCAAATACGATTACTGGTTCATAACCGAGCAGCTGCACAAATTCGTCCGCTGCTTGCTGACAGGCCCGAGTTACCTCACTCAGGTGTGCGCCACGACGAGTGTCAACACGCACCTTCAGAGCACGCTGTTTGCCTGTGTTTCGCGCGGTTACATGCGCTGCAGCAATAGCTTTGTGCCCCTCAAGCCTAGGCTTGAGCAGATCTTCGGCAAATGAACCCTGCAGCATGACAGCCCCGGCGGTGGTGCTGTCGTTATTTGCGCTGCGTTTGTAGAAATGCCCAACTCGCCCTGAGGACTGCGCAAATATATGCAGCAGTGCGAATAAAGCAAGCAGTGCACAGATTACTATGACCGCAATTGCGGGCCAGGCTGCAGGCAGCTGCACTCCGGCGACAGACTCTGTCCCGGTAACATCTGCGACCCCCGCTGCAACATCGTGCCAGGTATCCTGCACCTGCGGCACGAATTGAAAAGCGAGTAGCGCAGCCCCTGTCACGAGCAGTATAAGACCGAAAAGAAGCAGTGCAATACGGTTGAGCCCACGTGGCGTGGTGTTCATTAGAGCTTCCCTTCCCTCGCAACGTGCACCGACACCGACAGTTCCGGTGTGAGCGCAAGACGGTCAAGTTCATCGGCCACAGCATTTTCAGCTGCGTTCAAGTCCGACTGCAAACCACTGATTGGCTGTAAATCAATATGCACTTTTCGCTTTGAAACGGTTGCTCTCGCCTGCTCTATTGGCACACCAGCAGCCAGTGCGGCTGTGGTTTCGAGACCGCCTGCGATCGCACGGTCGTCAATCACTACGGTGTTATTTTGGGAGGTCGCAGTGTGACGGTGCTGCCAACCGGGTTTTAACGCCGCGATTACAAGCAGCACTCCAAGCAGCGCCAGCACAATACCAGCACCGATAATCCACGGTTGGGTCACAGTCGCAGGATCGAACAGGAAGTCACGCATCTGAGGAGCGGGGACTATCAGATAGTGATCCACCAGCAGATGTAACAGAATCTCAGTTATGATCCAAAAGCTGAACAGGATCACAAACACCGCGAGGATCGTCGCGAGGACGGCGCGGCTGGCGTTAGTTTCACGACGTATAATGCGCGCATACTTGTCACTCATCGCACCCTTCCTTTCTCAATCACTCGGGCACCTGAAATCTCAATCACAGATTTTCCTACTGCGCGACCGGTAAGCTCGTGCACTCGTGCTGCGATCTGCTCACGAATCTGTTCCACCATTGCGGTTAGGGGGGCAACCGGGAGAGCAGCTCCCAAAGGCGGCAGTGCAATCGGTGCACGCACCTCAATTGAGAGCTTGCCCTCCTGATCCTCTACGTTTGTGCTAACACTTTTGATGTCTGAGCCCAGCAGATCTGCAGCCGTTGCAGACACCATGCGCTGCAACGCCTTTGGTGTGATGCGGGTTACACCCGCCACCTCTGCTGTTTTAATCATGAGGAACGACGACCTCTAATCACATCAGTGAGCGCACGAACATCTAGGCGACCCTCTACGATGCGCACGACGAGCGCACCGATGGCCATTGCAATAACCACAACAAAGGTCTTCCAGAATCCGAGCTCGAACAGACTGATCGCGATTATCGCAGCGATCAGCATTCCGGCAGCGGTATTTCCGATCAGTTTGTTATTCATTAGCTAACTCGTGGCTCTTCGTCTTCGTCGTCGTTCTCTTGTACGTGCACATCATTGATGGTCACGTTTACCTCAGCAACATCCATGCCAACCAGCTCGATGATTGCCTTTGCAGCTGCCTCACGGATACGATCGCTCAGCTCCTGCAGTGCAACTGGGTATTCAGCTACAACTGAGATGTCTGCCGCAACCTGCTGCTCGCCAACCTCAACTGATACACCCTGTGCGTGATCGGTGTTACCTACTACACCGCGGATTGCACCAGCCACACGAGCTGCGCCGCCGCCGAGAGCGTGCACACCCGGGATTTCGCGGATTGCGATACCGGTGAGCTTTGCAACTACTGAATCATCGATTACGGTCTTGCCGTTGATCCCGCTTGGGTTTACTACGTCTACGTTTTCCATTTCTGTTTTCCTTTCGTGCTTGGATAGGATTACTAATAAGTCGCAATCAAACTGCAATTCGTCACAAAAAAGTTCAAAAATATTTTTTAGATACATTCAGGACGAGGAGATTTAGCTATTTACAGGCAACGTCTTAAACAGTTAGAAGACGACGCCCTGGTGTCTAGAGCGCAGGACGGCGATACTGTCGCGTTCACAATTCTGCTTTCCCGCTACACCGGCATGATGATTGCCTACGCCACCCGTATCACTGGCTCACGCACGAACGCAGACGACGCGGTACAGGAAGCTTTTGTCACAGCCTGGCAGAAGCTCGACACTATCCAAGATCCGCACAAAGTGAAGAGTTGGTTAATGCGCATCGTCAGCCACAAGGCTATTGACACGGTTCGCGGTTTAAAAGATCACAGCTCTGACCAGTTAGAGACGCACATTGCTGCAGAGAACACCGGGCCGGAACAGCAGATCGAGATAAACTCCCAAATTGAGACTCTCGAGCAGCTGTTAAACCGACTGCCGGATCTGCAACGACAAACGTGGGTAATGCGAGAAATTGGTGGTTTAAGTTACCAGGAGATAGCAGATAGCCTGGAGCTGCCCCTCAGCACAGTCCGCGGTGCAATTGCAAGGGCACGACAATCATTAATCACCGGAATGGAGGTGTGGAAGTGACCGAACAGCAGAAACAGAATTCAGAGATTAACTTTGACGAAATCAATGACTTTTTCGACAACGCAGGTGAAGCTCTGCAGGATCGTTTCGAGTCTGACCCGCACGCCTCACACGTGTTACAACAGCTAGGCCGTCTGCGTTCGTTGACAGCTGAGGTTAGTAAACGCTCAAGCGCAGCTATTGAAACCAGCGCCGACTGGTGGGAGCAGCTCACGACGTTGATTATCGCTGATTCTCGTCCGGGTCGAGTCATCCCCCTCGGTAAAGCCACAGAGTCACAGGAGTTGGGGATTACCGAAGGCGCCGTAAAAGCGTTAATCCGTGATGCTAGTGACGCTATTGAAAGCTGTTTGGTGACTAAGATCGAGCTGCCAGCTGAGATTACCGAGCCGGGTGCTCAAATCACCGTTAAATTGCGGGCGAGTGTTGCCTCTGACGTCTCTGTGAAACCAGCGGCAGATGCGATACGCGCAGCGGTGAGTAAAAAACTCAAAACTCACACAACCCTCGATATTGCTGCCATAGATGTGCAAGTATCAGATGTGGTTGTTTTCCCGACTAATCCTGCGGGAGAAAACAATGAGTGAATCTAAAGAGTCTCTCGAATTTTTAGATTTGCAGCAGCTCTCTCGCCGGTTATCGGCTGGGCTTGAGAGCCATCCTGCAGTTCTTAGCCTAACCCGAATACCTGCTCGCACACAGGTTAATCAGGCTGTCAGCGCGCTGCGCGAGCTGGTGGGAAATCCAGCATCTAAGCTGCTCCAGGTTGGCGTTGAGAGCGGCCAGCTGACTATTTCAGGAGCGGTGCGGGTGCGCGGATCAGAGCCGGCTCCCCGAACCACAGAGGCTCTTGCTGATTTGTTGCGACAGGAAGCGGCAGAGCTGGTGCCTGAAATATCCAAGGTGCGCATCTGTCTCATAGTCACCAGTGTTGACTAACAGCAAAAGGTGTTTGTAAGCCCGAAGAAGTGGGCCTACAAACACCTTTTGATTGTGACTAGCGCGCCTTTTTGCGCATATGCCGCTCTTCAATAACCTGCAGCACTTGGGTCTCTGACAGCGGTCCGGGCTTAATACCACCGGGCACTCGCATTGTGAAGTAGAGCCCAAAGAGCCACCACAGACCAAAGATTACCCACGACTGCCATGACAGATCAGCCGCCCACGGAATGCCTGGGATGTAGCAGGTAATCAAGAATATGGTGATTGCGATAGCTAGGTAGCCAATCAGTTTACCGCCGAGACCGCGACCACCAATCCAGAGTGGGCGCTCCATATCTGGCTCGCGATAACGCAGCACAACAAACGAAATAGCAACCATCATGTATGCGATCACAACCATTGGCGAGCTGGCGTCAACGACCCAGACCAGGGTTGAGCGCCCAAAAAATGGCGCGACCGTAGCAAACAGGCCGAGCAGGATAACTGCGTTCATCGGAGTGCCAAATTTTGGATGCACATAGGCGAGCCATCTTGGCAGCATGCCACCGCGGGCGAGCGAGTACAGCAGCCGTGCCGCACCCATTTGCAGTGAGTTCCAAGAGGTCAAAATACCGGCGAGACCGGCGGCAACAATTAGGTTTGCAATGAACTTGCTGCCTCCAAATAGAGCTGCAAAACCGTCAGCGGCTGGCAGTTCAGAGTTTGCCAATTCGCTCGCATCAAGCGCGACAGAAACACCAAAAATAATCAGCATGTACCAGATCGCGGCGACAACAACCGAGTTGAATGACAGCATACCGATTTTCCGTGACGGCAGATTTGCTTCTTCCGCTGTCTGTGGGATCACGTCGAAACCAACGAACATGAACGGCACAACAACCAAAACAGAAACAAATCCGGCTAGGCCGCCAGTTTCCCTATCGCCAAAGAACGGCTCGAGTTTGGTCATATCGCCGCCGATAAAAACACCGCACAGCTGCAGTGCTCCAACAGCGAACAGGAACACAACAACAAAAATTTGCACGTTGGTTGCAAACTTCACGCCAAGGACGTTAATAATTGTGATCAGGATTGCTGTAACTGAGCCCGCTGCGACCCAGAGAGCGTACACCTCAAAATTATCAACGGTGTACATATATCCTTTATCGAGCGGCACGATGTATCCGAGCGCGCGCGGCAGCGCAACAGACTCGAAGGCGATAACCGCGGAGTAACCGCCCGTGATTGCCCAGGAGCCAAATAACGACCAGCGCGGGCCTAAGGCGCGCATAATGTAGTTGTGCTCACCGCCTGCGTGCGGCATAGCCGCTACCAGCTCTGCGTAAACCAGTGCGACAACGCCCATCATGAGGCCACCGATTAGGAACGCTAGGATTGCGCCGAAGGATCCCGCTTTCATGATCCAATCGCCAACCAGGATGACCCAGCCGAAGCCTACCATTGCACCAACGCCGAGCGACAGCACACCGAAACTGCCGACTTCTTTCTTCAACTCGGAAGAGTGCGGAGTAATTTGTGACATATTGCCTCCCTTGGCAAAAATTCACACCAACGTATTTTTAATAGCTATCCGGCAAAACCAGATTTACTTATCTTAATACGGTTAGTCTTAATTTTTTGACTTTCTCGCAAAATAAGATGAGGTTATATGCGTAATCGTTTTAAGGCGGTTATAAAATCATAGACCCTTGTGAAAAGGTTGTTACATGAACACAATCACCGCACTATTTGTGGTTCTCGCAGCACTGTTAGCAGGAGCCGGCTTCGCTTATTTCATAACTAAGGCCATCTGGTCTGCAAAGCTAGAAAGCGCAGCTGAGACAGCACGCCTTACTGCGACACAGCAAACACAGGCTGAGCTAGCACCGCAGTTGACCGCGGCTGAAACAGCACGCAGTGCGGCTGAACGCGAGTGCGCCGCCGCACAGGCACAGCTTGCGGCGCTGCGTGAACAAATAGCGCAGTATCAAGAACGGGAAACAGAACGCGCAAATCAGCAGGCGGAGGAGCGCGAAATTATTACGACGCTCGGGCCGATTCGAGAGACTCTCGACGCGCTGCAAAAGAGAGTCAACACGCTCGACAAAACTAACGCAGAGAAGCTGTCACAGCTTTTTACACAGTTGGGCAAATCTCAGCAGGCTGAACAACAGCTGCTCGGCACAGCGCAGCAGCTCGCAAACACGCTGAGCAACACTAATAAACGCGGCAGCTGGGGTGAGATGACGCTCAAACGCTTGTTAGAACAGTCGCACCTTCAACCAAACATCGACTATTTCGAACAGGCTCAAACAGATTCTGCAGACGATAATGGCCGCCCAGATTTCATTGTTAAGGTGCCCGGTGGCGGCTCTATCGTCATCGACGCAAAGGTGCCGCTGCTTGACAGCACTGCAGAGGGCGTAGACGAAAATAAGCTACACATCGCACTCGCCAAAAAAATCAACGGGCACATTTCAAAACTTTCGACGCGCAACTACGCTGATGTCGTAGACGGCTCGCCAAGCTTTGTGATTGCTTTCCTTCCGTCTGAAGCAATTCTGTCTCAGGCGCTTAACGGTGACAGCAATCTACTCAGCAACGCCTTTAAAAAACGTGTGGTGCTTGCAACTCCGGTTACGCTGTGGTCGGTGCTTGAGAGCGTTGCGGGTCTGTGGCGTCAGGCGAAGGTCACTGAAGAGGCGCAGGAGGTTATAAATCTCGGGCGCCGTTTTACCGCGGGGCTCGCCATCAACTCGCGCCACCTGGGAAAGCTTGGTCGCACCCTCACAACCGCAGCAAAAGACTACAACCAGTTTCTTGGGTCGTTTGAACGCAGCGCTATCTCCCCCGCGCGCAAACTGGCAGAGATTAATCCCGATCTTTTCGACCTTGGGAAAGAGCTCACCGCAGTTACAGAACGCCCACGCGATGAGTCAGACTCAAAGCTGCTGCGAGAGTTTGCAGCTGGTGAGCTCACCGCAGCGCCCGAAACAGCTCCTGAGACTGAGTAGCTGTCGCGGTTTACCCGTAAAGAAAACCGGCTACACTCCCCAGCGGTCTTCGCGCATATCAGAGATAACGCGGCGAATAGTGCCTGAGTGCGAACGCATCACAATGCTCTCGGCCCGCAGGAACGGCCCCCGGCGGCGCACACCCTCAATAAAATCAGAGCTTGTAATACCGGTTGCTACAAAATAAGTGTTATCGCTGGTAACAAGTGTGTTCTGATCGAGCACAGCGTCAAGGTCGTGACCGGCGTCTAAGGCCTTCTGGCGCTCTTCGTCGTCCTTCGGAGCCAACACGCCCTGAATCTGACCACCAAGCGCCTTCACCGCACAGGCTGTGATAATTCCTTCGGGGGTGCCGCCCACCCCAACACAGATGTCTACGCGAGAGTCAAAGCTTGCAGCGTTTACTCCGGCTGCAACATCGCCGTCTAAGAAGAGCTGCACACCCGCTCCTGCTTCACGGATATCTGTAATCAACTGGTCGTGACGCGGGCGGTCGAGCACAGCCACTCGAATATCTGAGGTTTCGACACCCTTTACTTTCGCGAGCGCGCGAATGTTTTCACCGATCGGTTTCCGAATGTCTACTACGCCAACGCCCTCTGGCCCGACCACGAGCTTATTCATATAAAAAACTGCGGAGGGATCGTACATGCTCCCCCGGTCGGCGACGGCAATCACAGAGAGCGCTCCCGGTCTGCCGTCAGCGGTTAGACGAGTGCCATCGATCGGATCAACGGCGACGTCGCACTGTGCTCCCATGCCGTTACCCACACGCTCGCCATTGTAGAGCCACGGGGCATCGTCTTTTTCACCCTCACCGATAACAACCGTGCCGTTCATAGACACAGTAGACAAAAAACGTCGCATAGCATCTACCGCTGCACCGTCAGCAGCGTTCTTATCGCCACGACCAACGAACGGTGTTGCCCTAATTGCTGCAGCTTCTGTTGCGCGCACCAGCTCCATGCCCAGGTTGCGGTCTGGCTGCCAGTCGTGCAACCGTAGCTCGTCACTCATTCTTTGTCTCCAAACTTGATCTGCGCAAATTATGCGGCGCGTATCTTTTCAGTACCTCTAGCCTAACTACGAACCGTGCCGAAGGTGCGGCGACCGCCTGTTTCTGCGGTTAAAAAAATTAAATATCACACTCTGCCTAGTTCCATCGTGATGGAACGCAACGTAGACTTAAAGAACGAGTGCAGAACGCAACAAAGGAGTCAGGTATGCCAGTAGCAACACCAGAGCAGTATCGTGAAATGCTCAACCGCGCAAAAGAAAAGGGTTTCGCATTCCCGGCGATTAACGTTTCGAGTTCACAGACTGTGCACGCAGTCTTGCAGGGGCTCACAGAGGCAGGCTCAGACGGTATTCTTCAGGTGAGCCACGGCGGCAGCTCTTACTTCTCAGGTCACACAATTGACGATAAACCAAGCGGCGCTATCGCATTCGCTAAATTTACCGAGGAAATCGCAAAGAACTACCCAATCACCGTTGCTCTGCACACCGATCACTGCCCGAAAGAGCGCCTTGACGACTGGCTGAAACCAATTATTGAGCGCAGCCGCGAGCGTGTTGCCGAGGGCGGCCGGGCTTATTTTCAATCACACATGTGGGACGGCTCTGCTGTAACACTGCAAGAAAATTTGGCTATCGCCAAGGAGCTGCTTCCAATTTGCAAGGAGCTCGATGTCATTCTTGAAGTCGAGATCGGTGTAGTTGGTGGCGAAGAAGACGGTGTCTCACACGAAATCAACGATCAGCTTTACACAACCCTTGAGGATGTAGTAGAGACGATTGAGGCTCTCGGCCTTGGTGAACACGGAGATTACATGGCCGCCCTCACATTCGGCAATGTGCACGGTGTTTATAAGCCAGGCAATGTGAAGCTGCGCCCAGAACTGTTAAAAGAGATCCAGCTCGGCATCGCTGAAAAGTATGGCACAGGCGAAAAGCCGCTTGATCTTGTGTTCCACGGCGGCTCCGGGTCAACTCCAGAGGAGATTGCTGAGGCCGTGCGAAACGGTGTTGTAAAAATGAACATCGACACCGACACCCAATACGCTTACACACGCGGCGCTGCCGATCAAATATTCAGAAACTACGACGGCATTTTGAAGATTGACGGCGAGGTTGGAAACAAAAAAGCATACGATCCTCGCGCCTGGGGCAAGGCTGCAGAAGCTTCCATGGCGAAGCGGGTTGTTGAGGCGGCACAGCAGCTTGGATCAGCTGGACAGTCTATTAGCGCTTAACCTTAAGGCAAAAAGAGACGGTTGTATTCCGACACAGGAATGCAACCGTCTTCTCAGATGGCGTTAAAGCAATGCGGGTAGAGTCGTAGACAACTATGAGCGAAGATAACAAGACCAACGAGCAGCAACCAGACTCAAACGCAGCAGAACCGACCATGCGACCAAAACCGCAGTTCGGTGAGCTCGCTCCCGAAGGCTGGCAGTGGGAGCCGGCGCAAGAGACACAAGAGTCTGCAAGCGCTACCACTGACCGGTCTACAGCTGCGCGTGTGCCGCACAATCTTGGGTTGCGCTACGATCACACAATTCCGCTAAACTCTGCCCCGGTAAGCACTGAAACAGCGGCCGCAAAGCCCGCTGCCAAAGCCACTGCCGTAAGCGAGACGCGAAACGTTTCCGCGGGCGCAAGCGGCTCACCGGTCACAAAACCACTCGCACACCCCGCAGATCGTGTTATTACCTTTATTTTGCTCGGCTTCGCAGTGTTTGGCGCGATGATATCCGCATCTTCGCTCTACCAGCTGCCGAAGACTTTCAATCTATTTCTGCTGGCTGCAGAAAGCGAATTAGTATCACCGCCCTGGGTGCAGACTCTCGGTTTTATTGGCGCCGCCACCATATTCGTGATTTTTGCGGCAACAGTGCTGCTAACTTTCCTGCGTCAGCGGCAGGGTAAAATCGCTTTCTGGATCCCACTGGTCGGCGGTGCTATCGCTTCGGTAGTTGCTTTTGCGATCACCGGAATCGCAATGGTAAATGTCATCCCAGCAGAACTTATCGCCGATCCGAGTGTGACGCAGCGTTTTCTAGAGCAGCTGCAGTCCCCCTAGTCTGCCAGCCTTGCAAGCAAGGCCGATATTTCTGCCACGCTCAGTGCCGCGGCTGCTGCACTATCGACACCCTGGGCAGCCAGCGCGTCGCTAATCGCAGCTAAGCGGTCAAGGTTTAACTGACCGGGCGCACTCGCCGATCCGCAAGATGCAAAGGTGGCTACACCGCCGAAAGCACCCGCCGCAATTCTACTGAGCGCGCCGAAATCACCCATCGAAATACCGATTGCCGGGCGCCCCTTAGCCGTGTACTCCCGCAGGCACTCGAGCAATAGTGCTGTATCAGCGGGAGAGTGCGCCATTAACGCAAGCTTCGGGGTTCCATGGGGTGTCGTCTGCTGCCCGAGCAGGCGGAAAAACTCGCGTATTTCGTCTACCGACGGAGTGCGCTGCCACTCATGGTGCGACCAGATTATTGGTATTCCGAGTTCCTCAACAAGAGATAGCAGAGAGGCTACCGCTTGTGCATCGGTGCGGCGCGCAGTTTGCACAGTCTGTAACTCAAGGTCTACTGCCGCAAATTTATGGGCTGTTAAAAATTCCCGCAGACGGGCAATATATGCTGCAGCGGTAATATCTAATTCACCGCCCTGCGCTGCAGTGCGCAGAGTGAGGATCACCGGCTGCTTAAGATCCCCCACTGCCGCAAGCGGATCGCCGTTTTTAAAAGTGTCAACTCGCAGTTCAACAAGGTCAAAACGCGCATTGTGGATCGCTGCCGCACGGACAGCTTCCTGGTTAGTCTCCTGCAGCGACACGATAACCATCGCCCCGAACGGACCTTGAGGGCGCTTCTCACCTTGCAACAAACCAGACAAATTCACAATTGTAAGAGTATCTCAGTAATCTAGAGAGCAAACAAATGCCGTAGAGGAGAATCGTGCCGCAAGCTCCAAGTGAATCTAACCCGCTCAGTGTTGCCCGTGTGAGCGAGGTTTTGAAGCGGACCATTAAAGGGCTCGGCGCGGTCTGGGTCGAGGGCGAAATAACAGAGTGGAAAGAAAACCGCGGCAATGTTTACGGTCGCTTGCGCGACTTAGACGGCGGAGACGACAGTCTCTCCTTTAATATTTGGAGTTCGGTTAGAGCGCAGCTGCAGCAGGATTTTCACACGGGTGATCATGTGGTGCTGCTGGCAGAGCCAGACTATTGGACAGCCCGGGGATCACTCAGTTTTAATGTCAAACGCATTAAAACAGCAGGGCTCGGCGAGCTCATGCAGCAGCTTGAAAAATTGCGGCAAAAACTTGCCGCCGAAGGGTTGTTTGCAGAGGATCGAAAACTCCCCCTGCCGTTTCTACCGGGGTGCATTGGCCTGATTACCGGGCGCGACTCTGATGCAGAAAAAGACGTTTTAAAGAACACTCTCGAGCGCTGGCCAGGCATTCCTTTCGAGATCGTGCACACAGCTGTGCAGGGTGTAAACGCTGCTAGTCAGGTAACGCAGGCAATACAGCAGCTCGATGCCGATCCGCGTGTTGATGTCATCATTATCGCGAGAGGCGGCGGCGACTTTCTTGATCTGCTGCCGTTCAGCGACGAAACACTTGTGCGCACTGCCGCAGCAGCAAAAACCCCGATCATCTCAGCTATTGGCCATGAGGCGGATCGCCCACTCCTAGACGAGGTTGCAGACTATCGCGCGAGCACACCAACCGGTGCCGCAAAGCGTGTTGTGCCCTCATACATAGAGGAACATGAGATCGTAACGGGCGCGGTTGGCAGAATTCGTGCGCGTCTCACACACACTGTGGAGCAAGAATATGCAGCCCTCAGCAATACGCGCTCTCGCCCTGTTTTGCAGCGACCTGAGTCAATGTTCGAACAGCAGGAAATTGACGTGCAGCGACTTGCGGTGCGCTCTGCTGAGCTCATCGACCGTCAGCTTTATAACGCCGCATCTGAGCTGAACAGCCAGCTCTCACAGCTGCGTGCGCTGTCACCGCTCGCAACTCTTAAACGTGGCTACGCGATGGTCTTAAATAGCGAGGCGAAACCAATTTCAAAAACTTCTGAAGTGCAGCCGGGCGACACCCTCAAGCTGCGGGTCAGCGACGGTGAAATTACAGCAATCGCAGAATAGGATTGAAGCTATGACTGAAGCGCAAACTGAAATCGCAGAACTTAGCTATGAACAGGCTCGTGACGAGTTAATTCAGGTTGTGCAGCGACTGGAGCTAGGGGGCATCCCGCTTGCCGAGCAGCTCACTCTGTGGGAGCGCGGTGAGGCACTGGCAAAACGGTGTGAGCAGTGGCTCGGTGATGCTAAGGCTAGATTAGAAGCTGTTCGCGCAGAAGCAGCAAAGGCCGACTCCTAGTGGCTAAACTTCAAAAACAGCCCACGGTTGTTGCCGAGCTCGGGCGCCCTGAAACTGCGGCAGAGACAACAGCCCGCAAAGCCAAGCAGTCTTATCTCTATAAGAAGCGCAAAACGCTCAATAATCTTATTTACTCACTGCTGGTCACCTTAGGGTTTCTGGCGCTCATCGTGCTCATCGTGCCGCGCGGCACGGGTGATTTCACCACCCGCAATGTTGATGTGCAGCAGCTTGCAGAGGGCGCATCTGACACATTCGGCCAAACCGTAGCTAACCCGGCAGTGGGTGATAAATGGCTCGCTAAGCAGGCAAAGGTCCGCTTTGACCGAGAAGAGCTTGTTACCTATTGGTATATCGGCTATACGACGCCGAGCGGCAATTACGCAGGAGTAGCCCAGGGGCACAATAACGAAATGCTGCCGGCAGACGCACGCTGGGTTAATAAACAGTTAGAGGGGAAGAAGCAAACGGGCACAGCCTCCTTCGCAGGCTACGACTGGCAGGTTTACGATCACTCCAGTGACAGCGCCGACAGTTCTAACGTGCTGTGGGCTTATGTGACAGAGCTGCCGCAGGCTACGCTAATAGTGAGCGGCACAGGCAGCGAAGCTGAAATTCGTGACCTGGCTGAAAAAACAGCTGTCTCACTCACCGAGTAACTTAAGGTTTAAGGATGTCAATGCGGGCGCGGATCACCCCACAAGAGGCCTGGATGCAGATGGTGTCTGGTAATCAACGTTTCATTGCCGGCAGCCAAGAGCACCCGCACCAGGATGCTGCTAGACGAGATCTGATCGCCGGTGGACAAAGCCCGGACGTTGCGCTCTTTGGCTGTTCAGACTCACGCCTGGCGGCAGAAATCATTTTCGATCGCGGGCTCGGCGACCTGTTTGTAATTAGAAATATTGGGCACGTTGTAGCTGAGTCAATCGTCGCATCCTTAGAGTTTGCTGTCACAGAACTCGGTGTTGCGCTGGTTTTAGTGCTCGCGCATGACAGCTGCGGGGCGGTTAAAGCGGCGGTGAATCTCTGCACCGACAACCCAGATGAGATGCCGCGCGCTGTGGTGCGCACTCTGCAGCCGATTGTTCCAAGCGTGCAGTGGGTGTGGCATAGATACAACTCAGAAACTCCGTATGTTGCTGAAGACGAGATCGACGCCGACGAAGCCGGCAGACACCATCTGCGCCAAACAGTGCAAGATATTCTGCGTGCGAGCGCGATCCTCAGAGACAGTGTGGCAGCAGGAAAACTGGGGATCGTTGGCTGCCAGTACAGTCTCACCGACGGCCACATTAAACCAATAATTTCTGTCGGGCCGCTAGAAACCGGCGAGGCAGTATCCTAGAAGAACCGTGGCAGATAACACACGGTCGGGTTTCTAACGAAGGAAGCAAGTGAGCGAAATCGAATACCGCATCGAGCACGATACTATGGGCGAAGTTCGCGTTCCAAAAAACGCACTCTATGCAGCCCAAACTCAGCGCGCTGTAGAAAACTTCCCCATCTCAGGCAGCGGTCTTGAGCCAGCACAGATCATTGCGTTAGCGCGCATCAAGCGTGCGGCAGCAATCGCTAACAAAGAATTGGGAATTCTAGACGCCGATATCTCAGACGCTATTGTCGCGGCTGCCGATGAGGTTATTGGCGGCGATCACCACGACCAGTTCCCGGTAGACACCTACCAAACAGGTTCTGGCACCTCATCGAACATGAATATGAATGAGGTGCTCGCAACTCTCGCTTCAAAGCACCTCGGCGCACAGGTGCACCCGAACGACCACGTCAACGCTTCGCAGTCATCAAACGATGTTTTCCCGACTTCGGTGCATATCGCGGTTACCGGGGCGCTCATCGAGCAGCTGGTGCCGGCGCTTGAGTATCTCGCTGCGGCGTTAGAAGAAAAGGCTGAGGCGTGGAAGAGCGCAGTGAAGCCGGGTCGCACCCATCTAATGGACGCCACTCCGGTGACTCTCGGCCAGGAGTTTGGTGGCTACGCCGCGCAGATTCGCTACGGTATCGAACGCGTGCAGGCCGCTCTGCCACGTGTTGCTGAGGTGCCGCAGGGTGGCACTGCTGTGGGCACCGGCATCAACACACCACACGGTTTCCCTGAGCGGGTCATCGCTGAAATCGCTTCTTCCAGTGGCTTGCCGATCACCGAAGCGCGCAATCACTTTGAAGCGCAGGCAAACCGTGACGGTTTGGTTGAAGCATCAGGTGCGCTGCGCACAATCGCTGTGTCGCTGACCAAGATTAATAACGACCTGCGTTGGATGGGTTCCGGCCCTAACACCGGCCTGGGTGAGCTCTTCATCCCAGACCTCCAGCCGGGTTCATCGATTATGCCGGGCAAGGTGAACCCTGTTGTGCCTGAAGCTGTGCTGATGGTGGCATCACGGGTTATCGGTAACGATGCGACTATTGCTTGGGCTGGCGCGTCAGGCGCGTTCGAGCTCAATGTGCAGATCCCTGTTATGGGAACCGCCCTGCTCGAGTCGGCACGACTTTTGAGCAATGCATGCCGCGTCCTGGCAGACAAGACGGTTAAGGGTCTTGAAGCAAACCTTGATCGTGCTGCAGCTCTTGCGGGAATGAGCCCGTCGACTGTCACCCCGCTGAATCGTCTAATCGGTTACGAAGCAGCTGCTAAAATAGCAAAGCACTCAGTTGCAAAGGGCATTACTGTGCGTGAGGCTGTTATCGATCTCGGCTACGTTGAGCGTGGCGAGGTCAGTGAAGCCGAGCTGGATAAGGCACTTGATCTGCTTTCTATGACCCACCCGGGAGTCGCCAAATAGATCTTGCTGTCTAGCGCTCGAAATCACGCACCCGCCAAGACTTTCGGGCTGAACTGACAGGAAGATAAATATGGTTTTCAGCAAGAAAGCTAAAGAAAAACCTGCTTCTAGTTTGCACTCCGCTGCCAAAAGCGACCGCTCCAAGACACCTGGACGCGGTCGCTTGGCCTTTATTCTCAACAAAGAGCGCGGGCAAAAGTTTTTAGAAGAATTAAACTATCCGCACAATATTCACCCCGCTCTAGTCCCCGGTGTTTCAATCGAGGATCAGAAGGTGCGCTACGGCGTCGACCGCGTGATTGTGGCTGTTGTGGGTGTGCTGATTATCAGCTTCGTTGTGTGGGGCGCACTGCAGCCGCAGACTGTGTTTGATGTATCCAGCACGGCCTTGAACTGGATTATGGTCAACTTCGGTTGGGTTTTTACTGTCATAGCTGCCGGGCTTGTTGTTGTGCTGCTGTGGTTGGCGTTCAGCCGCTACGGCAAAATTCCACTCGGCCTAGACGGAGAGGCACCCGAGTTCTCAACCAGCTCATGGGTTGCGATGCTGTTTGCCGGCGGTATCGGCATCGGGATTATCTTCTTCGGCGCATATGAGCCCCTAACCTTCTACCTCAGCCCTAGGCCGGGCACAGTCGAGCCTGCGAGCGCTGAGGCAATTACCGCAGCGATGTCACAGTCTGCAATGCACTGGGGCATTAATGCCTGGTCAATATATGCGATCGTTGGCTTAGCTGTTGCCTACACAAGCTTCCGGCGCGGGCGTGTGCCGCTTATGAGTTCTATTCTCGCGCCACTGTTTAAAACTGATGTCACCAACCCCGGTATGCGCGCTATCGACGGCATGGCAATTATCGCGACGCTCTTCGGCACTGCTGCTTCACTGGGTATCGGCGCTATGCAGATTGCACGCGGTGTCGAGATTGTGACGGGCTGGTCTACGGAGGGCAACCAAATTGCGATTGTCGTGATTATGCTACTCACAATCGGCACAATTATTTCCGCTGTGTCTGGGGTGGCTAAAGGCATCCGCATGCTCTCAAACATAAATATGGTGCTCGCGCTGGGGCTTGCGATTTTTATCTTCTTTGTTGGCCCTTCTGCGTTTATTATGAATGCAATTCCTTCGGTCATGATTGACTATTTAGCTAATATCCCTGATGCGCTATCAGCGAATATGGCCGCGAGCCCTGAGATGCAGGCATTCCTCTCAAGCTGGACCGTCTTTTACTGGGCTTGGTGGGTTTCTTGGGCACCATTCGTGGGTGTTTTTGTGGCGAAAATTTCTCGCGGTCGCACGATCCGCCAGTTTGTTTTGGGCGTGCTCTTTATTCCTTCAACAATCGTAATTGCCGCTTTCACAGTGATCGGCGGCACCGCGATTTGGATGCAGCGTGAAACTCAGGCGCTCGCACCGGGCAACGATCCTAACGCACTACCAGCCCCCGCAGAGATTATGTTTGAAGTGCTCAGCAACCTGCCGGGCTATGCGATTGTGGCGCCGTTGATTATCGTTATTCTCGCGGTCTTCTTCATTACCTCGGCTGACTCAGCCTCTCTTGTAAATTCACAGCTCTCACAGCGCGGTAACCCCTCACCAAAACGTCTTATTACCGCGTTCTGGGCTGTGTGCATGGCGGGCATTGCAGTCGTTATGCTGCTTGCTGGTGGTGCGGATGTGCTGCAGGGCTTGCAAAATATGATCACCATCACCGCGCTTCCTTTTGCGGTTGTGCTGATCCTGATGACTGTCGCACTTGTCAAAGAGCTGCGCAATGATCCGATGACCATCCGCAGCAACTTTGAACAATCTGCGCTTGAAAAAGCCGTTGTGGCCGGTGTCACTGAATACGGCGATAACTTCAAGATCGCCCTCGAACCAACCGCTTCAGACGATGAATTAGCCGCCGGGGCAGATTTTGACTCAGAGGCACCAGAGGTTACTGACTGGTATGCGCGCACAGATGAAGACGGCAACCCTGTTGATTACGACTATGAGGCCGGCCAGTATCTTGATGCTAACGGCACACCACTAGTCGATGAGACAGCGGATTCAGACACCGTAAAAACGACGGACGGTGCCGAGTAAACCGGCCGCAGAAGTTGGATGATACTGCGCCGCTGCAACATCGCGGCGCAGTCTCGCCAACTCACTGTCAGCCTGAAATGCGCTCGTGCCGCTCACCTCGCACGCCATTTCAACGGTGTTAGCGGCTGCGTCACAAATCTGATTTTTCGCCGCCGCAAGCGCGAGGAAAGCATCAGGTCGGTTAAACAGCTCACCAGAATCAAGCTGTGCGCACAGCAGTTCTAGAGAGTTTAGCGCCGCCCGCTGGTCTAGCACCGCTGCCGCAAAGTCAGCACCCCGCCGTTCATTAGCGCCGGCTGTTGTTTCGGTGCCGTCCATCAGAGTTACTGCACGCTGTAAAGCTGTCGTTGCAAGCTCAATAGCGCGCTCAGCAAGCCCCTGATACACGGATGCGGTGAGCAGAGAGAAATTCGCAAAAATCGCACCAACAAGCAGATCGCTCGCCTCGTATGGCGCAATATCACGAACCACCCGGCTGTTTCGCATCTGCACGTCTTCGAGCACAGTTGTGTAGCTGTGCGTGGCTCGCATCCCCACAGAATTCCACTCTCCCGGGTTGCTTATCTTGCCTGCAGCGTCGCGTTCAACAAAACCAAAAATTAGTCGGTCACCGCAGCGCGCGTGCAGCCCCAGCCTGGTCCATGCTGGTGACAGAGTGGTAAAAACCTTGGTGCCGGAAATCAAATAGCCGTTTGCGTTTTTGTCAGCGGTTGTTTTTGCGTCAAGCAGCACAACGTCATTGCCGGGTTCAGAGATGCCAAACGCAAAAATCTCCCCCGCAGCTGCTTCTTTCAGCACCCACTCCAGTGATTTATCGCCCTGTTCGAAGAGGGATCTGGCAACGCCCACCCACACCTGGTGCATATTAACTGCGAGCGCTGTGGCCGGCGCTGCTTGCGCTAACCGCCGCTGCAGGCGACTCACCTCGGTGGCTGCAAGGCCCGCACCGCCAAGCTGCGTAGGGGTAAAGGCGCTCAGATACCCCGCTTCTTTAAGCAGCTCGATGTCGGCCGCACAGAATTGGTTGTCTGCGTCTAACTGCGGCGCACGATCCGCAATCTGTTTTAAGATGGTGTCGCTAATGATCGCTGTCATAGTGTTAACGATACACTCGCAGTTTCCGAGTCGCTTTAAGCTCCGGTATTGTGGATATGAATCTTAACGCTCCACGTTTTAGGGAGAATTTTTGCGCACTATCGATTGGCAAGACGGTGTAATTAAGCTGATTGATCAGACCCTGCTACCGCACGAGTTGGTTTTGCGCGAGGTTGCAGATATTGAAACCCTTATCGCGGATATCAAACGGCTAGCGGTGCGTGGCGCCCCGGCGCTGGGGGTTGCTGGCGCGCTCGGTGTTGCGCTGCTCGCTCAAAAACTTGCGGATCCCGCGGCGGTGCGTCGTGAGGCGCAGCGGCTGCGCGAGGCACGCCCCACTGCTGTGAATCTCTCGTGGGGTGTTGATCAAGCACTCGCAGTTATTGATGACGGCGCTGACGCTGTGCTCGCAAAAGCCCTTGAGGTGCGCGATGCAGACATCCGCGCGTGCGTTTCTATGGGGCTCTACGGTGCCGAAACTGTGCGCTCTATAACGGGCAAAGAGCAGGTGCGCATGATGACCATCTGCAACACCGGCGGTCTGGCAACTGTAGAGCGCGGCACTGCGCTCGGAGTGATCCAAACCCTCCTAGAACAGGGATCTTTGACCCAAACATTAGCTTGTGAAACTCGCCCGCTGCTGCAGGGCGCCCGGTTAACCGCATGGGAGCTAAAAAACATGGGTGCTCCCTTCAAATTAATTGTTGACTCTGCTGGCCCGTTTCTGCTCTCCCGCGGCGCTGCCGATGCAGTGGTTATCGGCGCTGACAGGATCGCAGCGAACGGTGACACCGCAAATAAAATCGGATCCTTCTCTCTAGCGCTTGCCGCTAAATATGCGGGTGTGCCCTTTTTTGTGGTTGCCCCCGAAAGCACAATTGATATGCAAACGACAACCGGCAAAGATATTGAAATTGAGGATCGCGGCGTTACTGAAATTGCCGAGCTTAACGGCGTTAGAACCGCACCAGCAGACATCGAAGGCCTAAACCCGGCCTTTGACGTTACCCCACACAGTTTGATCACCGGCATTATTACCGAACGCCGTGTGATTCATCTCGACCGGGGGCAAACCCTGGCAGAGACTCCCCTTGGCGAGCTTCGAGTCGCCGCTCAATAAATCCCGAAAGGATCAAGATATTCAATGAAGGCATTTACTAAGCGTGGCGCTACCGCAGCTGCTGCTGGCGTTGCCGCAATCGGCCTACTGCTCTCAGGTTGCGCTGGTGGAAACAGCTCATCTAACAGCAGTTCTGCATCCTCTGAAACTGGCACAGAAAGCAATCAGAGTTTCATCTACATAACCAGTGACCCAATCGGTCAAAATGAGTTTCTGAAGTCTGGCCAGATCGGCATTAACGCTGTTGCTGAGGCCAACGGCGGAAAAGCAAAAACCTTCGAGTCTAAAGACGACGAAACCCGCCGCTCAAATCTCGATCAGGCTGTCAATGAAGCACCAGCGGTTATTGTAATGCTCGGTTTCCAGTTTGCTGACCTTGCAGCCGAGTATGCAGAAGCCTACCCAGACCAGAAGTTCCTGCTGATCGACACCACTGTTGAGGGCGACTTCGACAACCTCTACACCGCCACCTTCCGCGAGCAGGAGCCTTCATACCTGCTGGGTGTTGAAGCTGCGCTGCTCTCGCAGTCAAAGAAGGTTGGCTCGGTAATGTCACTTGATATTCCGCTGCTGCACAAATACAACAACGGTTTTGCGCAGGGTGCGACCGACACCGCAAGTGATGTTGAGGCGATTGCGCCACAGTATGTTGGTGGCGAGAACCCATTCGCTGACACCGCTCGCGCGAAAGAGCAGGCACTTGCTTTTGCGGCAACCGGTGTTGACCAGGTGTTCGCTGTTGCAGCCGCCGCTAACGGTGGTATTCACGAGGCCGCTGCTGAAAAGGGCTTTTACACCTACGGTGTAGACGCTAACCAGTGCGGTATGGCGCCGGGGCACGTCGTTGACGGCACCATCAAGGCTGTGAACAAGGTTGTTGAGACCGTTGTGGGCGAGATCCTTGCAGGCAAGAGCCCGAAGGACGCAACCAGCTCATTCGGCCTGGCAGAAGAGGGCATGACCGTTGTTAGCCTCACCGATGACGCTGCAGATTCTGGCTGTGTTGTTATGTCACACCCGGAGATTATCGAAAAGGTTGAGGCTGCCGCTAAGGCAATCAAGGCCGGCGATATTACTGTTGCTGAATAATTAGCTGCGGTTCTGTTTTAACAGTTGGGGCTCTGATCACTGCGGTCAGAGCCCCAACCCATATTTCAGAGACGGCAACAAACTAGGCTTTGTTAGACTTAAACGCACATCAGTTCATGGCCTTGAGGAGTCCCAGCGTGGTCGCTGAAATTGAGATGCGCGGCATCACCAAACGCTTTCCCGGAGTTATTGCCGACGATAACGTTGATTTCACGGTTGAAAAAGGTGAGATTCATGCGCTGATGGGTGAAAACGGCGCTGGCAAATCAATTCTAATGTCGCAGCTCGCCGGGGTTTATCAACCTGATGCGGGCACGATTAAAATCAGCGGTGCAGAGGTTAAATTCACCAGCCCACTCGACGCAATCGCAGCGGGTGTGGGCATGGTATTCCAATCTTTTAAGCTGTTTCCCTCTCTCACTATCGCTGAAAACGTGGTGTTCCGTGATGAGCCAACAAAAGGTGGCTTGCTGGATCGCGAAGCCGCGGTGGCAAAGGTGCAGGAGATTGCCGACCGCTACGGGCTTGCAGTAAACCCGCGCGATAAAGTCTCCGATGTGCCGGTCGGAGTGCTGCAGCGGGTTGAAATTATTAAGGCACTCTATCGGGAAGCGAAAATTTTAATTCTCGATGAGCCAACAGCTGTGCTCACCCCGCAAGAGACTGAAAAACTTTTTGAGATTTTACGTGCCCTCAAAGCTGACGGGCGCACAATCATTATCATTACGCACAAGCTCAGCGAGGTTATGAGCATTTCTGATCGCGTCACTGTGCTGCGTGACGGCAAGAATGTTGCTGAACTGATCACCGCCGATACGAACCCGACAGAGTTGACCCGTCACATGACCGGGCGTGATGTTGATCTGACACAGCCGCCACCTAAAAATCCGCTCGGCGAAGTTGTGCTCGATGTGCAGGGGCTTACCGTCACTGAAACAGGGCGCAACGCAGTTGATAGCGCAACGTTTACTGTGCGTCACGGTGAGATTGTCGGCATTGCCGGTGTCGCAGGTAACGGGCAGGTCGAGCTTGCCGAAGCGATTGTGGGAATGCGCCCGACAGTCGCGGGCACTGTCACGATTGCGGGCACGGATTGCAGCTCATTGAGCATCGCTGCAAGGCGTGATGCTGGTGTCGCATATATTCCTGAGGATCGGCACGGTGTCGGCTCAGCTGCAACCGCATCTGCCAGCGATAATCTCGCGTTAGGGCATCACCGATCCGCTCCGCTGCTAAAAAAGGGTCTGCTCGCAAGGAAGCGCATGACCGAGCACGCCCGCAATCTAATAAACCGCTTTGGCGTGAAAATAGCCAGCCACGAAACCCCCGTTGGCACCCTCTCTGGCGGCAACCTGCAGAAGGTGGTTGTCGCGCGCGAGATGGCTTACGCCTCCCCTCTTTTAATCGCAGAACAACCAACCCGCGGTGTCGATGTGGGCGCGATCGAGTCGATCCACAAAGAGCTCACTGCGTATCGCGATAGCGGCGGTGCGCTGCTGCTCATCTCCGCTGAGTTGAGCGAGATCATGTCGCTTGCAAGCCGCATCCTCGTCATGTTCGAGGGGAAGATCGTAGCTGATCTGCCGCGCGCAGAAGCTACCGAATCGTTGCTCGGCCTCTATATGGCTGGCCACACCCCGCACGAGACCGCTAGCTGACGACGCAGGTAGACTGTTTAGCATGTCAAACGACCAACTGGGAAAGCTCGGAAGTGGCGTCAAGAAAGCGCTCACCAGCTCTATCCTGCTCTCAATATTGAGTGCGTTCGCCGTGGGGGCGGTGCTGCTCTTACTGACCGGAGCCAACCCGATAGACGGATATCGCGCGATGTTAGAGGGTGCGCTGGGCACCGGCCTGGGGCTGGCAAACACCATCGCCCGCGCCACAACAATCATCTGCTTCGCCCTCGCAATCGCTGTTGCATTTCGTGCGGGTGTGCTAAACCTCGGCACAGAAGGTCAGGCTGTGCTTGGTGCTCTGACGGGAGGTCTCGTCGCGCTCTACATGCCCGGCCCGGGTTTTCTGGTTTTGCTCGCATCCCTTGCTACCGCAATCATCACGGGCGCTGCTTGGGGATATCTTGCAGCATTTTTACAAAATGTCCTCAACGTTCCGATTCTTATTTCAACACTGCTGTTGAACTACCCAGCCCGTTTTTATTCTTCGTGGCTGATTCGTTTCAAACTCGACGATCCCACAACCGATCTTTCTGCAAGCGCGCAAATTGCACCGGATAGGCTGCTTCAGACGTTTGTTGTGCGCGGTTCGGATCAGGCGAAGGAGCTCGCCGCCACCTACGGTGGCCAGTCTTATCTAACCGCCTTCCTAACCAATGTGAACTGGGGCCTTGTGCTCGTCATTGCACTGTTAGCCGGCATAATCTTCTTAAACTCGCGCACCCGCTACGGCTTTGAATCCGGTTTGGCCGGCCAAAATGCTGAATTCACTCGCTACGCTGGCGTGCAACCTAGCCGCCTCACCACTAAAACAATGCTGCTCTCAGGCGGTATCGCGGGCCTTGCTGGTGTGATGCTGGTGCTCGGCGCACCAAACACGCGAATGCTCGAGGGGCACGTGGTCACCACCGGCTACGCCTGGACCGCACTGCTGGTAACACTGCTGGCCGCATATCGTCCGCTCGGCACAGCTATTTCAGGTCTGTTTTTCGCCGCAATTATCGTGGGTGCTGCCGCTATGGGCCGCGAGCTCGGCCTCTCCCCACAGATTAGCGCGATCATTCAAGCGCTGGTTATCATTCTCATCGCGTTTAAGGTCGCGATTCCAAAGCGAAAACAACGCTCTGAAAAGCGGGCGGAGGTCACGGCATGAACCTACTCACACTGATTGACGCTGATCTTTTTGCGTCGGTGCTGCGCGCTCTGATTCCGGTGCTGCTCGCCGCGCTCGGCGGCATGCTCTGCGAACGCGTGGGCGTGTTTAACATCGGTTTAGAGGGCATGATTTTGATCGGCGCTTTTGGCGCTGTGGCCGGCTCCTACTTCTCAGGCAGCTGGGTTTTAGGTGTGCTCGCAGGGGCGCTGGCTGGTGCGCTGTTTTCGTTAATTCTCGGTTACGGATCTGTGTATCGCGGCGGTGACCCAATTGTGCTGGCTATTGCGATGAACATTCTGGGTGTCGGCATCACAAGCTTTCTAATTTATGCCGTGTTTGGTGTGCAGGGCGTTTTTAAAGACCCCGGAATTGCGGGAATCCCGACCTGGCGCATCCCCTTCCTTGCCGATATCCCGTACCTCGGCCTGCTGTTTAACCTGTCACCGCTCGGCTATTTGGCACTGCTGTTAGCTCCCGCTTTATGGCTGCTGCTGTTCCGCACACCGCTTGGGCTTAGGATGCGCGGTGTTGGTGAGCGGCCACTTGCTGCCGCCACGCTCGGGGTGAATCCTAAGCGCTATCAGCTGCTTACTGTGTTGGCTTCGGGTGCGCTCGCAGGGCTCGGAGGCGCGCAGCTTGCAATCGGAAACGTGCAGCAGTTTACTGAGGGCATGAGCGCCGGTCGCGGCTGGATCGCAGTAGTCGCTGTGATGCTAGCTCGCGCACACCCAATCGGGGTGCTTGGTGCTGCGCTGCTGTTCGGGTTTACCGACGCTTTCGGTTTCCGGCTGCAGAGCATCGGTTTGCCGCAGCAGCTCACGGACGCAATGCCCTATATTGTGACGCTGTTAGCGCTGCTCTTGATGACCAAACGGTTACGTCGCAAGAAGGATGTTCAGCTTGCCTAGTGAGCTCACGGCACAGCAGGTTATCGAAACGCTGAGCCTTGAGCCGCTGCCGCATGAGGGTGGTTACTTTAAACGCACCCACAGCAGCCCACACTCCAGCGCTATCTACTATCTGCTGCAGGAGGGCGACTTTTCCGCGCTGCACTCACTGACAGAGACAGAGGTGTATCACTGGTATGCCGGATCTCCCCTCGAAATACTGGTGTTGCTGCCCGACGGTGAGAGCACGGTGCACCGTCTCGGCCCAAATATTATCGGTGGTGAGCTACCGCAGGCTGTTATTCCGGCTGGTGCCACACACGGCTCCCATCCGCTCGGCGCCTGGAGTCTTGTGGGCACAACGATGTCTCCGCCGTTTACTTGGGAGGGGTTTGCGCTCGGCGATGCCGCGATGCTAACGCTTGCCTACCCGCAGCATGCGCAGCTGATCCGCAAGCTAACGCGCTAATCCAACAGTCGGTTTAAGCTTTTTCAGCAGCAGCCGCGCGAATACGTGCGGCGCTCACTCTGGCGCGCTGTTTGATGTTCTGCGCATCTAGCGTGAGGTGCTCGCCGTCTTTGTAGAGCGCACGGCCGTTAACCCACACATCGGTGACATCATGGCCGCCTGCGGCAAACACAATATGCGACACCAGATTATCGTGCGGGATCGCGTTTACCCCCGTCACATTAAGGGCAACAATATCCGCGCACTTCCCGACAGCCAGCTCACCAGAGCCTGCAAACCCGATAGCTTTAGCACCGCGCTTCGTCGCCACCTCAAACACTGATTCAGCAGTAACCGCTGCCGCATCATGCCGCACACCGCGGTGCAGCATTGCGGCCAGTTTCATTTCTTCAAACAGGTCGAGATTGTTGTTCGAGGCAACAGAATCGGTGCCTAAAGACACCTGTGCTCCGCTTGCAAGCCACTCGGGAAAATCAGCCACCCCATTGCCAAGCTTTAGGTTTGATACCGGGTTGTGCGAAAGCGCAGCACCGGCTGCCACATAGTCGCCGATCTCTCCCGCAGTCAGGTGCACACAGTGCGCAGCAAGCACTTTCGCATCCAGCAAACCCAAATCGCGCAAGTAGTCACCCGGGGTTTTGCCAACCCGGTCAAGCATCTGCGCAACCTCAGCCGGAGATTCAGAAATGTGCGTGTGAATCGGCAGGCCGCTCTCTTTAGCGTGTGCGATAGTCTCAACAAAAAACTCACGCGGCACAGAGTATGGCGCATGCGGGCCAAAAGCTATTTTTATGAGCGGATCGCCGTGAAACTCCTCTGCAAGCTGGGCAGTGTGGGCAAGCTCAGCAGCGCCATCCCTAGCGGTGACACCAGGAAACATCACGACATCCGGCGCAACAGTCGCAGGAGCTGCAACAACTCGCATCCCCGCGTCACTCACAGCCTGAATGAGACGTGAATTCCAGACATACATATCCGCAAAAGCTGTTGTGCCGCTGGCAATCATCTCCAGCATCGCCAATTGCAAACCGGCGAGCACATCCTCTTCAGTGAGATGCTGTTCGAGCGCCTGCACCTCAGCAAGCCACGGCATAAAACCGTGATCATCGCTGACACCCCGCAGCAGTGTCATAGCGGAGTGTGTGTGGCCGTTCGTCAGGCCGGGTATCAATATGCGGCCCCTCAAGTCTCGCACCTTAGCGCCGGCCGGCAAAGCACCAAGGCTGCCCTTCGCGCCCACCGCAGTGATGCGGCCGTTAGCGAAGCGAAGTTCAGCATCGAGCACAGTTTTGCCAGCAGTTACCAGAGCATCAGCGTATAAAACGGTTGTCATGTCTACCATCCGGGTGTTACGGTCATACCTGCGTCAACCACTAAATTATGGCCGGTTATCGCGGCGGCAAACGGGCTTGCGAGCATGACGCAGGCTGCGGCCACCTCCTGCGGTTGCACAAGACGCTTAAGCGGCGCGTTAGCCTCCCATCTGCTCACCCCTTCCGACCATTCTGCGGCTATTCCGGGGCGCTCAATCAACCCTGGGGAGACCGCGTTCACCCGCACCCCCTGCGCGCCAAGCTCGAGCGCAAGCGCCTGCGCGTGCATCACAACAGCGGCTTTCGCGCTCGCATAGTAGCTGTGACCGATAGCTGGCCGAAGCGCTTCAACAGAGGCGATGTGGGTGATCCACGCCCCTTGCGACATCCGCTCCGCTGCACGGCGACTGAGCTCATGCACAACTGTGACATTAACGTGAAACAGCTCTTCCCAAGTTTTTACATCTAGCTCATTAAACGGCACAACAGGCTGCAGCGCCGCACAGTTGATCAAACCGGTCAACCGAACCCCGTGCGCAGAAACCGCAGCGATCAGTGCCGCGCACGCACCCTGCCCCGACAAATCGCTCCACAGCGGTGTCGCGCCGATCTCTTCAGCCACCGCACGCGCTCCAACCTCAGTGCGGGCGTGCGCAAACACACGTGCCCCACTGTCGACAAACATCTTCGCGATAGCTCGCCCAAGATTGCCGTTTGCGCCGGTCACCAAAACCGTCTGATTCGAAAGGTCTGAAATGTTCAGCATCACTTATGCTCCGTATCTTCTGGACCGTTTTGAGTAGTCGCGCAGGGCGCGCAGCAGATCAACCTCACGCAAATCCGGGTATAGCGCCTCAACAAAGTAAAACTCTGAATGGGCCGACTGCCAAATCATAAAATCGCTTAACCGTTGCTCGCCACTTGTGCGGATCACAAGGTCGGGATCTGTTTGGCCGCTGGTCCACAGATGCTCGCCGATCCGCTCCGGGGTGAGCCACTCTGAGAGGGTTTCAAGCGTGCCACCCTCGGCCTTGTGTGTTGTGATCGCAGCACGCACCGCCGCAGTTATTTCGCTGCGCCCTCCGTAACCCACCGCAAGATTAATGTGCAAGCCGTTCCGCCCTGCGGTAGTCGTTTCAGCCGCTCGCAGGCTGGCCGCAAGATCCGCAGGCAGTATCTCTGCATCTCCAACATGCTTAATGCGCCAAGCACGCTGCTTCGTAAGATCGGCGGCAAGCTTTGAAATAATGCTAAACAAGTCATTAAGCTCAGCGGTGTGCCGACTGTGCAAATTATCTGCCGAAAGCAGATACAGTGTCACCGTGCGCACCCCAGCGTCATCACACCATCTCAGAAACTCAGGAATCTTGCGCGCTCCGGCACGGTGGCCAACCGCAGCCGCCTCCGCCAACCGCAGTTTCGCCCAGCGCCGATTACCGTCAACAATCACGGCAATGTGATCTGGAATCTGCTCCTGATTTATCTGTCGCCTCAGCCGCCAGCGATAAAGACCGTATAAAACGTCAATCATGGCGGAGATTGTTCCCTTCGTGCGAATACAAAGCCGCAAGGTGCAATGAATTTAGAGCCTGTGTCCTATATTCTAGTGTGCTGCCGCGCCGCCGGCTAAGGTTAGTCTATGAATTTGAGTGGCGTAGAAACTGCCCAAAAGGCAACTCAGAAAGCAGCAAAAAAGGCAGCCAAAAATCTAAAAAAAGCTGCGGCTCTTGCTGCGCAGCCCGCAGACCCCAAACCACTGCTGCGCGGCTGGCTGCACGCCGGCACGGCACCTCTGGCGCTCGCCGCAGGAATCGTCTTAATCTGCCTGGCACACGGGCCGATTGCGAAAACTGCGAGCGCGATCTATCTGGCCAGCTCGCTGCTACTTTTTGGGCATTCCGCAATCTACCACCGTTTCAACTGGTCACCGCGTGTAAAACAGATTCTACGGCGCATAGATCACGCAAATATTTTCTTACTCATTGCCGGCACATATACCCCGGTAGCGGTGGGAACGCTTCCACTTGAGCAGGCGATGGTGCTGCTCGCATTTACCTGGGGTGGTGCGTTAGTCGGGATTTTGTTTAGAGTTTTTTGGCTGCAGGCGCCACGCGGCCTGTATGTTGCGCTCTATATTGTGCTGGGTTGGGCGGCTGTGCTCTTCTTTAAACCGATGTTTGAGGCGAATGCGCCGGCGATGATCCTGGTGGCCGTAGGTGGGTTACTTTACACCGTCGGCGCCCTGTTTTACGGTTTTAAATGGCCGCTGCGCAACAATCGCTTTTTCGGTTTTCATGAGCTGTTTCACGCTGCGACGGTCACCGCGTTCTTCTGCCACTGGACGGCAGCGCTGCTGGCGATGCTAGATCCCGCCTATCTGCGTTAGCTGGCGCTATCGGTTTTGCCGGTTTGCGCGTCGCCCTTCGCATTCTGCTCACTCAGCTCTGCGGCGATTTCTTCGCGCACCTGCTCACGATACGAGATGGCGCGCAGTTTGCCGACCACTGAAAACGACAGGCCGATCACCGCAAGCGCGAGCACCCCGATAAATAGAAAACCAAGCGGCCCTGGGGTCACCATATTCGGATCGAGTTCAGTTTCGACGGCTTCTTCAAGCACTAAGAGTGCGGTGGTTAGCATATTTTCCTCCTGGATAGGTATTGTTAAGCGTTACCTTCGATGCCCGCAAAAAGGTCGTCTTCGCTGTCGCTTGTTGGCACGCGGCTCTCTGCTAAACGGTAGTCTTCAAACGGCCAGGCTGCTCGCTGCAGCTCATTTTCGATAAAAAAGAATCGATCGTTTGGGCTCACCTGGCTGGCGTGTGCGCGTAAGGCTTCATCACGGAGGTCAAAATAGTCTGCAACACTAATTTTTGCTGTCGCCGCAGATTTTCTCTCACGCAATATTTCGAAAATATTCGTAAGTTCCTTAACCTGTTCTGAGTCTGGGTCGTTGGCCTCAATGTGCGCCTTGATTGCGGCGATACGATCGGCGTTAAAGATCTCATCGTAGTAGAGTTTTTTCACTTCCCACGGCTTTCCAGCCTCCGGGTAGGAGTCGGCTTTGCCTGACTCTTCCCAGGCGATACGACTAATCTCGTGGCAGCGAATGTGGTCGGGATGCGGGTAGCCGCCAATTTCGTTATAGGTCAGCATGACATGCGGTTTAAACTCACGCACTATCTTGATCAGGGGTGCAGCGGCAGTTTCTTTGCGGATCGCAGCAAATGAGAGCTCTGGCAGAGCCTCCCCTGCTTCTGGGAGGCCGGAGTCTTGAAAGCCGAGCCACCTGTGCTCGAAGCCGATAATCTCTTGCGCACGCCGCATTTCCGCACGCCTAAGACCCGCTAAGTCGCGCTCTGCTTCCGGGTTTGCCCGCACTATCTCATTGAGAATATCGCCGCGCTCACCACCGGTGCAGCTGACGATCATCACCTTGCAACCAAGGTTTAAATAGTGGGCGTAGGTGGCAGCCCCCTTGCTTGACTCATCGTCTGGGTGGGCGTGCACGGCAAGCAACCGCAATGACATTGTGATTGACATCCTCAATATTCAAGAACTGTTAGTACCATTAAGTCTATGACCACTGACCTGAATGAGCGCTACGGAACCGGTCGACGCAGTCGCACAGACAGGCGGTTAGCTTGGATACTAGCAGCTGCCATTGGGGCACTAGTTTTGTTTTTCGTCTGGAACGCGCTTTTTGTTTCTAACACCAGCAGCATTAGCGTGCGTGACATTAGCCACACGATTGAGGGCTCTGACAGCGCAACCCTAACTTTCGGGGTTACCGCGCCCGTCAATTCTGAGGTGCAGTGTGCGATCGAGGCGCTCAGCAAAACTTATGCGCCCATGGGTTATGCGGTTGTTGATGTGCCCGCTACCGGATCGCCTGAGCGGGTGTTTACAAAAACTCTTTTAACTGTGAATGAGGCAACCACCATCACCGCAAGCAGCTGCTGGATCGTTGCATAGCCTGGTGCGCTCTCTGCCCCTTCCATGCTTTTTATGCGATAACCGGGTAGAATAGAAGGGCTGCTCCGCGCACCGCGCGGAGCGTTTTGTTTATGTCTTGCAGAGCACAGATGTGACAACCGGTGTCACGTCCCCCTGTGATACCCCTACGGATAAGGAATAAAACATGACTGAAAATCAGCAGACCTGGCTGACGCAGGCAGCGTTCGACCGCCTGCAAGCAGAGCTAGAAGAGCTCAGCGGCCCCGGCCGTAAAGAGATTGCCGCTCGCATCGAAGCAGCGCGTGAAGAGGGCGACCTGAAAGAAAACGGCGGCTATCACGCCGCTAAAGATGAGCAGGGCAAAATGGAGGCTCGCATCCGGGATCTGGAAGAGCTGCTCAAGCACGCAATTGTAACCGAGGCACCTAAGAGTCACGGTGTTGTTGAGGTTGGAACCGTAATCACAGCCGAAATTTTCGGCGATGAAGAAAAGTTCCTGCTCGGCAGCCGTGAAATCGGTGAGGGCACTGATCTGGATGTTTACAGCCCAGAAAGCCCGCTCGGTGCGGCAATTATTGGCTTGAAGGTTGGCCAGTCAGCCTCCTACGAGGCACCAAACGGCAAGCAGATAACGGTAAAAATCACCAGCGTCGAGACCTTTGCCGGTTAAGCAAACTCGCTAGGGGTCGTAAAACTTTACGCTTTTACGACCCCTACTTTTTTTAATAGCGTTCGCCGACACGCACCTGGTAGCCGGCTTCTTCAAGCGCACGAACCACCTGGTCACCGTGATCTTTACCGCGGGTTTCGATGTGCAACTCGAGCTCGACATCACTTATTGGCAGCTCCGTCGCGTGCCTGGTGTGCAGCACCTCAACTACATTCGCGTACTGGCCGGCAACGATTTGCGCGGTGCGCACAAGCTGGCCCGGCCGATCCGGCAGCGAAATGCGCAGTTTGAGATAGCGTGACGCAGCAGCAAGACCGTGGCCGATCACGCGCTGCAGCAGCAGCGGGTCGATATTGCCGCCGGAAAGCACAGTCGCGGTAACCCCTGTGCTCTTAATTTTTCCCGCGATAATAGCCGCAACACCGGCTGCGCCAGCCGGCTCTACAACAAGCTTTGCCCGCTCGAGCATCAGCACGATGGCCCGCGCGATGTCATCATCACTAACCGTAATAATCTCATCAACGAAGTCGCGCACACACTGAAAATTTAAATTACCCGGACGCGCCACCGCGATACCGTCAGCGATCGTTGCCGTTGTTTCGACTGTAATAGGCTCTCCGGCTTTAAGCGACGGCTGCATTGCGGCAGCGTTTTCTGCCTGCACCCCGATTATGCGCATTTGCCGCCCGTTTTCAGCCGCCCACAGCTTCGCTGCTACAGCCACACCGCTAATCAGGCCACCGCCGCCGATCGGCACAACAATAGTGTCGATCTCTGGCTCTATATCGAGCATTTCTAGCGCAACAGTGCCCTGCCCATTAATGACGTCGGGGTGATCAAAGGGCGGAACAAAATAAGCGCCGGTTTCAGCCGCAAACTGTTTCGCCGCGGTGAGAGACTCCTCGACGTTGACACCAATCAGCTGCACATCCGCGCCATAGTTTTTTGTTGCTTGCAGCTTTGGCAGTGCAACCCCCAAGGGCATAAAAATTGTTGCTTTGATTCCGAGCTCACGCGCCGCATACGCCACACCCTGTGCGTGGTTACCGGCAGATGCTGCCACCACTCCGCCGGCGCGTTCAGCGGGGTCGAGGGCAGAAATCAGGTTGTAGGCGCCGCGCAGTTTATAGGCTCCTGTACGCTGCAGATTTTCGCACTTCAACAGCACGCGCTTGCCGCCTAATAGTTCAGTTAGGAAGGTTGATCCTTCAAGCGGGGTGTGATTTACGACGCCTTCGAGTTTGTCAGCTACAGCTCTAATATCGGCTAATTTTGGCACCACAAACTGTTCAGTCACAATTAGTTTCCTTTACCCCTAGCTGCCCGAGAGATACGCTTTAATCGTGTCTTAGCGTCTGCTCGTGCCTTATTTCTCTGATGGTAGGCCTCCACAGGGTCTGGGAGCTCTCGCCAGTTGCTGTGCACCAGAGTGTTGACGATTGAGTTTGCCGCTGCCGCAATTGGCACCGCGAACAGAGCGCCCGGAATTCCCGCAAGCAAAGCTCCGATAGACACAGCGAGCACAACACCCAGGGGGTGCACGCGCACAGCGCTACCCATAACGAGCGGCTGCAAAATGTGCCCCTCTATCTGATTCACCGCAATAGCAATCAGCACCATAATCAGTGCCTGCACAGGCCCGAGATAGATGAGCGCGATTAGGGCCGCGAAAAGGCCGGTCATAATTGCGCCCAAGAATGGAATAAAGCTGCCTAGAAATACTGTGATACCGATTGGCACAACAAACGGCACGCCAAGAATTGCAGCCCCCAGCGCAATACCAACTGCGTCTACGAAGGCGACGAAAATCTGCACACGCACATACTGCCCGACAGAGCGCCACCCGGCGTTACCTGCAGCGTCTAATGGTGCATGCGCCGACGCTGGTAAGAAACCGAGCACCCAATACCAGATGCGTTTTCCATCAATTAGTAAAAATATGAGAGAGAAGATTGCAAGCAGCATGCCCGTCACGAATGCGGCAGCGGAGCTTGCAACTCCGAGAGCACCGTTCCAGAGCGGAGCGCTGTTATCACGCACTGTTTCAAGCACGGTATCAAAAGAGAAGTTGAAGTGGCTCGTATCGAATTCAAAGCCCAAGCTATCAACCCACTCGATCAAATGCCGCCACTCAGCGTTAGCCTTTGCGACAAGGGTGTCGAAACCTCCCTGCAGGTATCGAATGCTCAGCCACACAAGCAGCGTCACAGATGCGACCAAACTCGCCAGCGCGGCAATCACACCGACCGCCTTCGGAAGTCCAATTTTTTGAGCGCCAGAAACTATCGGATGCAGCAGCGCAGCCAGCAAAATAGCTACCAGCAGCGGCACCACAATGACACGAATCTGCACGAGCAACCAGAACAGAGCAGCAACCGCAACACCGATAACTATAAGTCGCCAAGACCAGGAAGCTGCCAGGCGCACTCCGTGCGGCACTTGCGCCGGACTCTGTGTCTCGATCCCAGCCTGCTTCGTTACAGGCGTCTGGGTTTTATCCTGATTCTCACTCATCTGATCTACCTATCAAAAATCACACGGATCGTCTGGTCGGGCAGCACACGATACTTCGCAGCCACAATGATGTCGGCTGTCACCTCTTTGCGTAGACTCTGGCCGGGTACATTGTAGCTAAACGCAGAGCTACCCGCGGCACCGCCATTTTCTGGGTTGCTTGTGACAGCGCCCGTCTCTTCATTCACAACAACTGTTGGGTAACCGATGATTTGCCAAGCACCGTTTTCAAATGCTTCATAAGTCCAGGCTTGCATAGGGCACTGATTTGGGGCTGGCACCGGCTGCGTTGCACAGGCATCGATTTCGCGGTTGGTGACAGCTTGGATCTCCTGCCTGCCAGCATCTGTCAACCCAAGCTTAAACGGGCTACCGCCCTCAAGCCGTGTGCTTTCACCGGCAACACTAAGACTGTATTTTTGCTCACCGCTCACCGTGAAAAACTCGCTCTCGGCACCAAGCGTTACAGTATAAACGCCAGGAATAGCGCTGAGACTAACCGGCACTTCAGACCCGATTACAGCATCCTCAGGAATCTGCTCACTAAAGTCAATGACAGCGCCGTTTATTTTAAGCAGTGGCGTGCTGCTCGGCACCGCAATGCTCAGCTCAGGGTAGGTTATGTTAACGGCTCGCCAGTCCTCAAAAAAGAGCGCCTTAGTGCCGCCGCGTTTCAGCTCATACTCAACAGTGCCAACAGCATCACCCTGGTGAAATTCCACCGTGTAGTGAGCTGAAGTATTATCGCGACTGGCCGCAACTATTTTGAAATCCGTTGGGCGATCTTCTACATTGCGCAGAGCATCACCACGAAAAAGCTCGGCTGCACCACCGGTTGGGGCTGCGATAGCTGTCATTTTTTCAGCATCGCCGGCAATAATCGCATCGGCGTGCGCACGCACCATACTCTCCGGATTATAGACAGTCTTTGCGGCCCACAGATAGCCTACGACAAGCAACGCAACCAGTACGAAAAGACCTAAAAAACCTGCTCCGGCAGAGTTAAACTTTGCAGGCCGCTGTTGCATCGCAGCTTCGTTCACTTCTTTCCTTTCAGGCAGGCTTAAAACGCGCTTGGAATAATAAGTGTACTCGCAGTGCTTGACTATAAGACAGTCCCAAATATATGAGGTGTGAAATGGCAAAGTTTGAAGATTACCTGCCCCCTGAGGGTGAAATCACCATGTTCTCAACAGAGTGGTGCGGATACTGCAAGCGTCTTAAGATGATGCTTGCTTCAACCGATATTAAGATTAATGAAATCAATATCGAGGAAACAGCTGGCACTGAAGAGCTCGTAAAATCGGTGAACGATGGTAATGCAGTGGTTCCAACTGTGCTCTTCGCTGACGGACGCACCGCCACAAACCCCTCGCTTCCTGAAGTGCAAAAGTTTGTGGCGGCCGCGCACTAACCAAACATTCGTCGTGCTTCGTCGTATCGGTTAAGCGGCACCTGCTTGGTTTTTCCGGCAACCGCGCTAAGCGGCACAAGCGCGGTGTCGGTGCCCCTAAGCGCCACCATTGTGCCCCACTGACCGCGCGCAACAGCGTCTGCTCCGGCTGCACCCGCCCGCGTTGCTAGCACCCGATCAAATGCTGTGGGCACCCCACCGCGCTGCACATGGCCGAGAATTGTTGCACGCGTTTCGATCCCTGTGCGCTCTTCAATCTTGTCCGCCAGCACCTCACCGATGCCGCCGAGACGTGCGCGCCCGAAACCATCATCACCGCCCTTGGTGACGCCCTCGCTCATACCTTTGAATTTGAACCCCTCAGCAACAACCACCAGGCTCGCACGGCCGCGCTCATGCACATGCCGCACCCATTCTGATATTTGATCGAGAGATTCAGCAAACTCGGGCAGCAAAATCACGTGCGCGCCGGCTGCGATTCCAGCGTGTAGCGCGATCCACCCAGCATCCCGCCCCATCACTTCGAGCACCATACAGCGCTTATGTGACTGCCCTGTAGTGCGCAGTCGGTCAATCGCTTCAGTCGCAACATGCACCGCAGTGTCAAAGCCGAAACTATAGTCGGTTTCTTCAAGGTCGTTGTCAATAGTTTTTGGTAGCCCAATTGCGTTAATACCCGCTTCGTGCAGCATCTGTGCGACGGTTTGCGTGCCGTTCCCGCCGATCGTGAGAAAGCCATCGAGCTGATCCCGCTTCATAATCTCTTTTAGGCCTGCAATACCGGGCCCCTCATCACCGAATGGGCTGAAACGACTGGTGCCTAAAATGGTGCCGCCGAGAGGAGCAATACCGCGCACTCTGTTGCGGTTCAGGATGAAGCTATCATTCTTAGCCACACCACGCCAGCCGTCCCGATAGCCGAGGTAGTCGTGACCGTACACTTCCACCCCGTGCAGCACTGCGCCCCGCACCGCCGCGTTTAATCCCGGGCAGTCTCCGCCGGAGACAAGCACACCCACTCGCATTTTATTCTCCTGCCACAAGTCTTAAAATTTTGATGCTTCGCTCTTCCACCGCTTCCGGGGTAAAAGCCCACTTAAGGCTGTCGCCAGCGGCCCACAGCGGCAGCTGATCTTTAATATTTGGGGACCGCGGATGCCCCGAAGCGCCTGATGAAATCACCCAGGTTGCGCTGTTTGGATCACTCATATCCACCGCCATGCGCATCGATGGCCCGCTGGTTACCTCAAAACTAACGCTGCCGTCATTCACCGCGGGTGAAAAGTTCATCGCATTCGGAATAGTCGCCCCGCCCGGCACACCGACCGGATCGGCGTTAAAGAAACTGCGGATCACACCCGGGATACTGTCAGCACCCATCACCCTGTGCGTGGGGGATTCCACATGCACTCTGCCCCACTCCCACGCGTTAATATCTGCGCCAAGCTGTTTCACAAGATCGGCTTCAGCTGCCGCAAACGCACGCAGCACCATATCGGGCGCAGTTTCTCGCGCAGCAGTTGCTTTGTCATCCCACAGTTCAGCTTCAGGGTCTGCGAAAGCGCGCACCAACAGCTCCATATTCTGCGCACCAGAGTTTGGCTGAAAGCCTGTGAACTCGTCTGCCACAGTGTTATTTAAAAGGTGCGCATACAGCGCTGCCGCAATAGTTGCGCCAACCGAATCTACTGTTGTGTGTGATCCTTCTGCAACCCAGGCCTGCAACAGCTGTTGCATCTGCTGTTGCCGTTTGGGCGCATCACGTAAATCTGCTGCGATGAAATGCTCACTCAGTTCAGCACCGTATGGCGAACGGTCGAGCAGCATAATTTTTTCTGCATCATGAAGAGTTATATCCCCCTTCGCAATCAGCTCTTCGATCCCTTCGCGGATCTGCTGCGCACGGTATCCCTGATCTGAGTATGAGCCGAGATAGGGGCCGAGGTCGCTCGGTGTGATTTGCTGGTTTGCTGGGACGATAAACCCTTCGGCCGGGTTCAACAGCGCAGGCATGTCTGCGGCAGCATAGTATCCCTGCCAGTCATAACGCGAATCCCAGCCGGGACGTGGCCAACGGCCGTCCGCACCGAGATTAGCAGCGCTTGGAATCTTCGTAAGTTGCGCGTCAGTTTCTGCAATATGCGGGCGCACGGGGAACCTTCCGGGCGCTTGATAACCAATGTCCCCACTCTTTGTGGCGAAGAGAATATTTTGCGCCGGCACAGCAAACAGTCGTGCCGCTTCTCGCACCTCAGAAACGTTAGTGGCACGATTAATCGCAAAAATCGCATCCCCGGTAATGTCCGGTTTCAAGGCAGTCCACTCGAGCGCAACAGAGAAATCTTCGGGTGTCGCATCGAGCTTTGCAACTCTTTCATTTGGAACTAACAGGTCTGACACAATTGGGCCGTGCACGCTCCGCCCAACGGTTACGTCATAGCTTTCACCGCCGGCCACATTGAAGGTTTCTGTCCAGACCTCGTAAGGCACGGCAGCCCCGTCTCGTTCATAAGTATTTTCATCGAGATTCTTTTCGACGACAAAGTCTGCAACATCACCGCCCAGGTTGGTCAACCCCCACGCCAGTTCGGCATTGCGGCCGATAATCACCCCGGGCATACCGGAGAAAGAAAAGCCGCTCACATCGATAGTGCAGTCTGCGCCAGATCCCACGCAGTGCAAGCCAATCTGATACCACACGGACGGATAGTCAATGCCAAGGTGCGGATCATTTGCGATTATCGGCGCCCCGCTCGCGGTGTGCTTACCCGAGATTGCAAAAGAGTTTGAACCTACGCCCTGGCCGCGGCCGAGAATCACCGGAATGCTACTCAGCACCGAGTGAGCGGTGTCTACAGCTGCAGCGCTGCTGCGGCCGAGTAGTTCAGCCTGTGCGGCAGCTGCACTGTCTGCGCCCTCATCGCTCACTGTCTTTGCAGCAGACGACACCACCGTGTTTTTCACAGGGGCCGGCACGGCCACCTGTAGCGGATCCGCAATCGGGTATTCTTCGCGCGGCCGTAGATTGCTGCCGTCTTGGCTTGGAATCACTGGTTTGTGGCGATCCTCAAGATAAGGGGGGAAGAGCTTCTCAACAGCCGCAACATCCTGCATGCTTTGGAAGGCTTGCAGCCGCAGCTGTTCATCTTCGATATTAGCTTTCAAATCCCAAGCCATCGCTTTTAACCAGGCTAAAGAGTCAACCCCCTGCCAGGGTTCGATATCTTGAACCGGCACGCTAAGACCTAAAACGGCATATTCATTAGCGATCTGCCACGGCTGCTTCCCCGCTATGTAGGCGTTCACCCCGGCCGCATACGCCTCATAGAAGGATCGTGACTCTGCCGAGATGAGATTCCATTCTTCTTCAGCGAGCGCGCGCCAACCCATAGTGCGGATCACAACATCCGCCTGCTTCGCGCTATCATTCCCGCCAACGAGTTCGGTTAGACGACCCCCGGTTAGATGCCGCCGATAGTCCATTTCAAAGAAACGGTCTTGCGCGTGTGTGTATCCTTGCGCGAAAAATAGGTCGGTGTCGCTGTTTGCGTAGATGTGCGGGATGCCGTTACTGTCGCGCTCTACGGAAACGTCGCCAGACAGCCCGGCAAGCTTCACAACTCCGTCGTGTTGCGGCAGCGGGGCGTGCACAACCACCGCCACACCACCAGCGACTACCGCAACAACAGCTGCTAGCAAGCTGGCTGTGATGATCGCGAAGTTTCGAAAACGTTTGCGCGCCGCCTTTGCCATACCACCCCTTAGTGATTGATCTTTGAAGTCAATTCTACGGGGCGATTGCAGCTTAGCTTTCGCGGCTCTCGATCTCCTGTCTTAAGACACTCATCAATACCCGCATCTGCACTGAATCAGCGTCGTCAGCCTGGGCTGCACCACCGTCAAGTGCGCGTGCGGCAAGGCCCGCCTTCGAGTCGATCAACTCAGCAATCCGCTGGTCGATCGTCTTTGAAGCAATAATGCGCCATGCGGTCACCGGCTCTTCCTGCCCGATGCGGTGCACGCGGTCGATAGCCTGTGTCTGTTCAGCGTCGGTCCAGCTCAATTCAGCAAGCACAACGTTTGACGATGCTTGCAGGTTAACTCCCACGCCCGCAGCTGAGAGAGAGCACACAATCACGTGCACCTCCGGGTCGGTTTGGAAGGCATCAATCGCCTTCTGCCGCTCAGTCGCACTCTGATACCCGCGAATTGAGGTGGTTTTGAGTTCGTGTTCGGCAAAGGCGGCTTCGGCGCGATCCATAACGTCGTTGTGTTTTGCAAAAAACACTACTTTACCGGCAGAACGGGCTAGCTGCGCAGCATAGTCAACCGCCAGATCGATTTTTGCGAGACCGATCTGCCGCACCATGCTAAATACGTTTACGCCATCACCCTGCTCGTCTGCTTCAAGTTCTCTAGCGCACACCATGCGAATGAGCTGTTCGTCACTGTAATCGTGTTCTTTTGCCACTTTACGCATGCGTTTGTAGCTGTCGTAAAGTTTGTTAGCAAGCTTGCGTTCGGCCTCCTGCACCCCGGGAGCCGCCGCATCATCAAGCTCAATCGGCAGGTCGATAACACGCTTGGCTGGAAGATCCTTCGCAACATCAATCTTCCGGCGGCGCACAACCCCGAGGTCGATAACCGCCTGTCGTGCCGCGCCGTAGAAAGCGCCGTCAGCCGGGGTTAAACCGGTTGCTTCCAAAGCTGAAAGCAGCTCTGGGCCGGGTTTTTCGCCGGCGGTCCAGCCGAGCATCTGCCAGATAGCGCGGAAGTCATCGATTGAATTTATCAGCGGTGTGCCGGTCAACGCGACGAGCAGTGGATCACCGCTGGGGGCTGCGTTCCGCACCCGATCGGCAAGCGCAAGCACGCTTCTCGACCGCTGTGAGGTGACGTTTTTAATCATATGCGCTTCATCAACAACCAGACCGTTAAAGCCGAAATCACCGAGCCACGACAGGTGGCGGCCCACTATGTCGTAGTTAATGACAAAGATATCTGCAAAGACATCAACGTCTTCACCATCGCCTGTGATAACACTGACGCGACGTTTCGGGGTCCACTTCTCAGCTTCGCGCGCCCAGTTCATTTTGACCACGTTCGGCGCAACAACAAGCAGCGGATACGAGTTAGCGACCGACGCCGCCAGCAGCGACTGCGCAGTTTTACCCAAACCCGGCTCATCGGCGAGCAGGAACCGTCGATGCCCGTCGCGGACGGCGGCAAGCAGTTTTGCCTGGTGCGGCATGAGCTCAGTATCTGCGGGGGCTATGCGATCGCGAACGGGAGCTTCTGGCAGCTCCATACTCGCCATACCGTGACCACCCTGCTCAAAAGCTTTCAACAGCGGTGAAATCAGCTCCCAGTTGGCAAGACGCACAACCGGCACCTCTTGGCTCTTCCGGTTTAACTGCGGCGCCAAAAACGGGTTTGCCAGTTTGCGCGCAGAAACACGTGCGGGCACAACCTGTCTGTCAACCAGCTCAGGCGCAACAATTTTTGTAATCGACTCTTGCGCTGGCGTTGTTGGCTCCTCTTCCGGAGCTTCAAGCCCGGCCTGGGTCAGCATCTTCCGCTTCAGGGCAATAGTTGCTTCAGTGATCGGAGCTTCCGGCTCTAGCAAAGGCAGCAGGCTCGGATCTTGCGCAACGGTCTTGGCGAGGATCCCCGCGATGCCGTCAAGGCGCTTCAAGGTTTCGGCGCGGTCTGCTGCAGAGATTTCTTGGTCGTCACGGACGCGGGCGCGCTCATCACGCATGATCAACGCCACGACGTGAAAGCGGGTGCGATTGGCGGGGCTGGCCTTACCGCGTTGCGCAGACGCTTCAACCTCGCGCACCGCTAACGCTAACTGGGGAATAATGCCCTCATTGTGGGCGTGTTTGCGCTTCATGCTGTGCCCAGACTTCGAGGTGCGCACAGAGCGGCTTTTTACTGTAGATGCCAAAACATCTCCTGTTTCGTAAACAAGCACCCGCGCAGTTTTAGCGCAAGTGTTCTGATATATCTGCGGGCCGTGAACGGCAGAGAAAGCCGTTGAAAATCACACGCCAGAAACGCAGGTTTATACTATATTAGCAGGTCGCGAGTCTGCTGGATGTCTGCTTCCATCTGCTTTACCAGGTCGTCAATGCCTGTGAATTTTGTCATCCCACGCAGTCGATGTTTGAATTCAACGGTCATCAGCTCGCCGTAAATGCTTCCTCTAAAATCGAGCAGGTGCACCTCAACCTGACTTGGCGCATCTGGGGTGAAAGTAGGGTTACCGCCGATAGATATTGCTGCCATATGGGTCTTGCCAGCCACATGCGCAAGACCAGCGTAGACACCATCAGCGGGGGCGAGCCCCTCATACTTCGGCTGCAAATTGGCAGTTGGAAAGCCCAGCAAGCGGCCGCGCTCGGCACCGTGCACAACCAGGCCGCGAATCCGCACGGGCCGTTCCAGTAGTTGTGCGGCAGCTGCAATATCCCCAGCGGCTAACAGCGCACGGATCCTGGAGCTTGAGACCCGCTTACCATCAAACACAACGTCTTCTGTTATATGCACTGCAAAGCCAAGCTCTCGGCCGAGCTGTGTTAATAACTCGACGTCACCGGATCCTCCCCGTCCGAAACGGAAATCTGCTCCCATCAGCACCTGCCGCGCATTCATCCCTTCGCGCAGCACCTTTTGAGCAAACTCCTCTGGCGAAAACTCTGACAGTTCACGTGTGAAGTCAACCATCAGTGCCGCGCTGATGCCGAGCCCTGCAAGCAGTTCGAAACGCTGCTCAGGGCTGTTCAGCGCCGGCGGGCAGGCTGCAGGATTCAACACCTTAAGAGGGTTCTCTGTGAAGGTGAAAACAGCAGGTTCTAGGCTGTGTTCTTTAGAGACGGCGAGCAGTCGCTCAATAATTGCTCTGTGTCCTTTGTGAATACCGTCAAACTTTCCGATCGTGACCGCTGTCGGATGCGTAAAAGCGTCTGCCGGCAGAGCTTCAAAACTGCGAAAACTACGCATCGGCGCGCTCCAGCCGGTCGAGTTTGGCAAGATAGTTAAGCCCTAAAATCGGCATTATCACTGGGAGGAACAGATACCCGCTGCCGAAGTGCGACCACACTGCGGGGTGGGCGAAAAATTCCGGCATCAAAAGACTTAGTGTGCCCACCGTAACGACCCCAATAATTTCAAAGATCGCTCCCGCTCGGGCAATATTGCGCCACACACGCCCACGCTGAAAGAGAGCAACCGTGATTAGCACATACACAACCGCCGCCACAGCCGAGAGGCTGTATGCCAGCGGCGCCTCCTCAAATTTTGAAATGATCTGGTAGACAGAACGCCCGGTTGCCGCAAGCGCGAGAATCACATAAATAATCTTTATAAGTTTGCCCAAGCCCCCGATTTTAGCCGCGTCTAAGCTCGCTTCGTGAGATGCCATAAGTTCTATCTTAGCCTTGAATTTAGTGCTGGATCACGCCCAGATGCCCCAAATAACGGCCATTCTGTAAACCATTACCGCAAGAGAGACACCGACAATTGCAAGCACCCCGTTCGCCCACCGGGTGCGATCAACAAGCGCCCAAACACCAGCGCCGATCGGCAGCGCAAACGCCACAATTAGGTAAAGCCAAAACTCCAGCAGGTCTCCCGCAGGAGGGTTACCCACAGCAGGAGCCACCAGCGCTATCACCACCTGGCAAAGCAAACCTACTGCGCTTAAAAGCGTGAGCCCCATAGTCAGATCGTTGGGAGCTTTCTTTAACACGCAGGCAGCGACGCACACAAGCGCAGCCAGCAGCGCAACGACTATCTGAGCTACTGCAAACCACTCAATCACCGCACAACCTCCTGCTGCAAAAACCCGGTAAGCACCCGCATTTTTCCCTTGCGGATCGCGACCAGCGCCACCAGTCTACCGGTCAGCGCTACTGCTGCTGCGAGCTCAGCGTCAGGCGCTGTCGTCTCTAATTGTTTGCCGTGCCCAAGCGCTATCGCTTCGTCCTGCTGCACCTTAACAACCGGAAATAGCTGTGCAGCAGTTTCCGCCGGTGAGAAACAGGGCAGATTTGCTGGGTCTGCTGCTTTACCGGCAGCCACTTTTTGCGCTTCAGCATCGAGAGTGTCTAAGCACACTGCGCTGTTTACACTAAACGGGCCAACGCTTTCGCGACGCAGCGCAACAAGGTGACCGTAAACACCGAGCGCAGCTCCCAGATCGCGTGCTAGTGCACGAATGTAGGTCCCGCTTGAAACCTCAGCTGTCACATCAATGTCGAGCACAGCGTCGCCGTTCTCTGTCTGCGCTTCTCGCACACCACCGAGTTCAAAACGGTGCACAGTAACCCGCCTAGCCTTAAGGTTAACTTCTTTCCCCTGACGCACCAGATCGTATGCTCGTTTTCCCTGCACCTTAATAGCGCTAACAGCTGTCGGCACCTGCATAATTTCACCGGTAAAATCAGCCATCGCGCGCTTCAGCAGCTCACGCAAGCGACTTTCGTCGGTTTTCACGAGAGCAGTCAACGCTGCGATATCTTTCGGCGCTGCGCTTCCTGTAACAGCGCCAAGACTGTCATCAGTAACGGTGGCCTGCCCCAAGCGAATTGTTGCGGTGTAAACCTTGTCTAACCCGACGAGATGAGTGAGCAGCCTCGTTGCCGAGCCAATACCGATTGTGAGCAGGCCCGTAGCTAGCGGGTCGAGCGTTCCGGCATGACCCACCTTGCGGGTCGAAAAAGCTCTGCGGGTGCGGGCAACAACATCGTGGCTTGTCCAGCCGCTTCGTTTATCAACGAGTAGGATCGCACCGGAGCCCACTGCCTCCGAAAGTGAATTAACGGGCATCGTCGGCGTCGATTACTGCGGTTTCACCATCCACAGACGCTGTTTGTTCTGCCTCACCTGCAGGTTTCTTATATGGATCGGCGTCACCAGCGTATTCAGCGTTGGCCGCTAATTCAGCCACCTCAGCATCACGCTGCTTAGCAGTGTTGAGCAAATCAGTCAGGTGCGCAGCGGTTTCTGGCAGCTGATCCGGAATAAACTCCAGCGTTGGGGTTAAGCGAGTGCCCAAGTTTTTTGCAACCTCGCTGCGCAGCATACCGGTTGCTGCTCGCAGAGCCTTCGCGCTATCTTCACGCTCAGCATCTGTGCCGTAAACGGTGTAAAAAACTGATGCCTGCTGCAGGTCACCTGTGACACGCACCTCAGTGATCGTCACAAAGCCCAGCCGTGGGTCGCGCAGGCCTTTTTCGAGGCGACGCGCAAGAATCTGGTGAATGCGATCTGCAACTTTTCCAATACGCGGGTTAGTCATAAATTTAAGCCTATCAATCTGCCAGTTTTTCGTATCTGATGATTTGGTGACATAAAGAGCTAGAGAGGGCTCACGGATTGTTTAGATCCGCGGAGCCCTCTCTGCGCTTAGCGCTCGGAGTCGCTAGCTGCGTGGTTTCTCAACCATCTCGATGGTCTCGATTTCATCGCCCACCTGAATATCGTTGTACTTGCCCAAACCGATACCTGCTTCAAAGTCGGTGCGCACCTCGGTGACATCGTCTTTAAAGCGGCGCAGTGACTCAATCGCTAGACCGTCGGCGATCACAACACCCTCACGAATAACGCGAGCCTTCGCGTTTCTGGTGATGGTGCCCGAACGCACGATAACACCTGCGATATTGCCGAACTTGCTTGAGCGGAAGATCTCGCGGATCTCGGCAACACCCGACTGCACCTCTTCGAACTCTGGTTTCAAGAGGCCCTTCAGAGAGTTCTCGATATCGTCTATCGCGTTGTAAATAACGTTGTAGAACCGAATATCGACGCCCTCACGCTGAGCGAGCTCGCGAGCTTTCACATCTGGGCGCACATTGAATCCGACGATAATAGCGTTATCGATTGTCGCCAAGTCAACGTCAGAAGCGGTAATCGCACCAACGCCACGGTGCAGAATACGCAGCTGCACCGTATCGTCGATTTCAATCTTCATCAGTGACTCTTCAAGAGCTTCAACCGCACCAGAAACATCACCCTTGATGATGAGATTGAGTGACTCAACCTTGCCATCTTCAAGTGCCTTGGTGAAGTCTTCAAGGCTCATACGCTTACGTGCCTTCGCAAGCTGTGCATTACGCTCAGCAGCCTCACGCTTTTCAGCGATCTGGCGTGCTGTGCGATCTTCATCGGTCACGATGAAGGTGTCACCAGCACGCGGCACCGAGCTCAAACCCTGCACAGCAACGGGGCGTGACGGGCCAGCCTCAGCAACCCGATTACCGTTCTCGTCGAGCATCGCACGTACGCGACCGTAGGCGGTGCCGGTCACGATAGCGTCACCTACGCGCAGGGTGCCTGATTGGATAAGCACGGTGGCAACCGAGCCTCGACCCTTATCTAGGTGCGCTTCAATCGCGATACCGCGTGCATCTTTATCAGGGTTTGCACGCAGGTCAAGACCGGCGTCGGCGGTGAGCAGAACAGCATCCAGCAGCTCAGTGATACCGACATTGTTCTTTGCAGAAACGTCAACGAACATAACATCGCCGCCGTATTCTTCTGCAACAAGACCAAACTCGGTTAACTGTGAGCGCACCTTCTGTGGGTTTGCTTCAGGTTTATCAACCTTGTTTACCGCAACCACAATTGGCACATTGGCCGCCTTCGCGTGGTTCAACGCTTCAATTGTCTGCGGCATGATGCCGTCGTCAGCTGCAACCACAAGGATTGCGATATCGGTGACCTTTGCACCACGGGCACGCATAGCGGTGAACGCCTCGTGACCTGGGGTGTCGATGAAGGTAATCTTGCGTTCAACACCGTCATGCTCGGTCGCAACCTGGTAAGCGCCGATGTGCTGCGTAATGCCACCCGCTTCTCCCGAAACAACGTTCGCGTTTCGGATGGCGTCGAGCAGGCGGGTCTTACCGTGATCAACGTGACCCATAACGGTTACTACCGGCGGGCGTGGTGCCAGATTTTCGTCATCCTCGAGCGCCTCTGCCTCAAGGTCTATGTCAAAGCCCTCAAGCAGTTCGCGATCCTCTTCCTCTGGGGAAACAACCTGCACCTTATAGCCGAGCTCTTCACCGAGAATCTCGATGGTTGCCTCGTCAAGTGACTCTGTTGCGGTTGCCATTTCACCGAGGTGGAAGAGCACAGTTACCAGGTTTGATGCGCTGGTTTCGATCTTCTCTGCGAAGTCTGCGAGAGAAGCACCACGGCGCAGACGGATCGGAGTATTGCCGTCACCGCGCGGTACCTTAACGCCGCCAATTACCGGCGCCTCCCGCATCTCAAACTCTTGCCGCTTTGCCCGCTTTGACTTACGCGCTTTGCTCTTTGAGCCGCCTCGACCAAACGCGCCTGCGGTGCCGGCACCACGGCCGGCACGCCCGCGACCACCGAAACCACCAGCTGGCCGGGGAGCTCCTGCGCCGCCCGGACCACCTGCGCCCGGCCGGCCAGCCCCACCTGGGCGACCTGCGCCACCCGGACGACCAGCGCCTGGACGGCCAACACCGCCCGGGCGACCTGCACCTGGGCGACCAACACCGGAGCTGCCGGGACGTGGCGCCGCTGGCTTCGGAATGCTACCCGGGTTGGGGCGCTGCCCCATGCCCTGGCTGGACGCAAACGGATTGTTGCCCGGACGCGGCGGGCGCGGAATGCCCATACCCTGGCTGGATGCAAACGGGTTATTGCCCGGACGCGGTGCACCAGGCTTTGCAGCACCTGCTTGGCTCGCCTTTGGGTGCGCCGGAGCAGGCTTTTTAGCTCCCGGCTTAGCAGCTGGCGCAGGCTTTGCTGTGGCCGTGTCTGCTGCCTTCGCGGGGGCCGGTTTCTCAGGCTTTGGTTTTGCAGGGCCCGGCTTAATAGCGCCCGGCTTTGGCGCGGGCTTCTTTGCTGCCGGTTTTGCCGCGGTTTTTGCCTCGGGCTTCTGCGCCGCAGGCTTGTCACCGCTGTCTCCGCTGTCGGTTGCAGCTTTAGCCGCGGCCGATTCGGTAGCGAGAGCCTTTTTAACTTCCGCTGCCACCGGAGGTAACACTGTTGACGATGGTGATTTTACATACTCGCCAAGCTCTTTCAGCTTCGCAATCACCACTTTGCTTTCGAGACCCAGCTCGGAAGCAATTTCGTGAATTCGTGGGTTTGCCACTTTTCTCCTGTCTGGGTTCGCGCCCAGACAGGGCGAGAACCTTTATTTCTTATTGACGGAACTCATCGTGAACCGTTCATGAGTGATCCATGATCAATTTCAACCTGTTCTCTAATTGGGTAGTGTCGTCTATCTGCGGCACTCGCAAAGCCCGCTGGAAAACCTGGCGAGACAGTGCTCGATTCACACACTGTGCACTACGGTGCAGCCAGCAACCGCGCCCCGCAGCATCGCCACGTTCATCGATTACCAGCGCTCCATTGCGCGCAACAACGCGTAACAGCCGGGAACGGTCATCCCGTTTTCGGCACCCCACGCACGTGCGAACTGCTTCCATCTTACCAGTCCCCGCAAACCTTTAGCTGGACGGCCCAGCAGTCTCTGCCTTTATGACTCCATCACAGAGTCGGCTTGAATATCAATCTTGGCGCCTGTGAGTTTCGCTGCAAGACGCGCATTCTGCCCTTCTTTACCGATAGCGAGCGACAGCTGGAAGTCTGGCACCAGCACGCGCACCTTTTTTTCCTCAGCGTTAAGCATGAAGACATCAGAGACCTTTGCGGGCGACAGAGCGTTTGCGACGAACTCAGTAAGGTCGCTCGAATAGTCAATCAGATCGATCTTCTCTTCACCCAACTGGCTCATCACGGCGCGCACACGACGCCCCATTTCACCGATAAAGCATCCCTTGGCGTTCACCTCAGGTCGGTTCGAGCGCACCGCAACCTTTGACCGATAGCCAGCTTCACGGGCAACCGAAACAATCTCTACGATTTCCTCTGCCAGCTCTGGCACTTCAAGCTCAAACAAACGCTTCACCAGCCCCGGGTGGGTGCGTGAAACAGTTACCTGTGTGCCGCGCAGACCCTTTGAAACTCCGGTAATGTACACGCGGATCCGACGCCCGTGCGGATACTCTTCACCCGGCACCTGCTCCTCTGGTGGCAGAATCGCCTCAACATCTCCCAGATCGACATGTACCATGCGCGGATTTGGCCCCTGCTTTACAACGCCAGAGATCTGCTGACCTTCACGATCCTTATAGTGTCGCAACACGGCGTCATCTGACAGTTCACGCAGGCGCGATGCGATTACCTGCTTGGCTGCGTTAGCCGCGATCCGACCAAAGCCTTCCACATCTGCAACAACCTCACCGGTGTACTCACCATCTTCGTTGTATTCTTTCCGGAAAACACCAAGATCGCCGGTTTTCTGGTCTAGCTGCGCACGCACATCAGAGTCTTTTGGTGCGTCGAGTTTGTTGTTAACCAGGTGCTTAATGTAAGCGGAGGCCACTGCTTGCTCAATAATTTCTGCCAGTTCTGCGATTGGAATCTCTGTCTCAGTAGCCACTGCTCGTAGTTCTGTAACTTCAATGCGCATAACGCCTCCCTTATTCAGCTGTAAACCTCGGCTCGCGAGACTAATTGAAAGATTTAGTCTAGCAAAATAGTTTTAATGCCGTGCTGTCAGACTCGCCTGCGGGCTCTCAGTCTCGCGGCCGGATGAGTCTGAAGTCTGCGTGTTTGCCGGCGCTGCTCCCTTAGAGTTTCGATGCACTTCCGCGATGATCGCCGACACCGCGGGGCTACCACGATCTAGATACCCGCCACCGACCTCACCAACATACAGTGAGTGTGATCGCACCGAATTACTGTCGCCCCAGGCGTTCACATTAATCTCTGGCGCATCAGCCAAATTTCGCGGATCGGTTGGATGGCTTCCGAAAGTTCTGCCTATTGGAGCGATGACATCTGCGGGCGGAGCTTGGCGGCGCCTCCAATATTGCGGGTCACTTGCGCTTTCTGCAGTCTGCTCTCGTGTAGCGTTCTTCGCATTCCAGTTTTTTGGATTGGGTTCGGCTGTGGCTGACAGCAGCCTCTCGGTGCGCAACTGTTCTCGTTTCACTCCCCTAGCTAGACCCGCTGAACCGATGGTAAAAACTGCGGCGATTTGCTTCCCCTCATGCTGTAACGCCTCCGCGGTGACAGTAGTGCCGTATGAATGGGGCACGATCGTCAGCTGCGCTTGCGGGTTTTTAGAGGCGAGATCGCTCAAAAACCTGCTGAGCCCAACCCCACCAACCTGCGCCCGCGTCATGCCCGGTTCTTCAAAAAGATCCGGTGAGTCATACCCCAGCCATGCAACATAGCTTGTGCACCCACTTGCTTCTGCGACGCTGAGCCGCTCCTCCGCTTGCAGTGAACGCACTGCGTCTCCCAGATTGTCTATGCCCGCCAGGTTACTGCCCATACCTGGCACAATAAGCACAATCCGTTCCGCTGTTTCCAAGTTCCCATAGGCTACCGCGCCAACAAGTTGCCGATTCTGCCGCCCAAGAGACAGCAGATTTGCATCGGGATTGTTTCGCAAGTGCTGCGCAAGTGCCCTTAACTCAGTTTTAAACTTTATTTCGCTCAGCCCTGTGCCGCTGAATCCCATCTCTCGGTGCGCACGCCCTGGATCACTCAATGCCCGCAGTAGCAAAGTTAAAGGAGTTTCAGTGCTGGTGCTGAGATTTTCGCTGCGAGCCAGTGCGGTTGCTGTTCGGGTGCCGGTATTAGTCTGAACGGGGAAGATCTGTGCGGGGATCCGACCAAAATCCTGGGCGTTCACAGCAGCCAACAGCTGCGCAACCGCGCCACGATACTCGGCACTAATTTGCATCGCCTCGACAATTTCCAGCTCGACCGCAGCCCCTGATTCAGCAGCTAGCCGCCTAGCCACTAAGTTTTCAACAGAGTCGATAAAGACCTCAAGTGCGCTCGCAAGCTGCTCAATCGAGTGCATGAATAACTCAATTTTTGATGTGATCTCACGCTCATGCACTTCCAGCAGCTCTCCAATAGCTACGGATCGCTGTCCGGTGAGAAGATCAACCGCCCAGCGCTGTTGCAGTTCCGCCTCATAAAGTCGGTCAGTCAAGCGGCAAAGTTCTTCTCGATTTGTAACGGCATAACCAATAACAGCAGAGTTTGGAAGCGCGCCCACGACTGCGCAGTCTTGACCGATCATTTACGCGTCTCCAACCTAGCTGTGACACTGTCGCCAGCCGCCACGTCAACTGTATGGAACTCTGCAAGCACAGTTTCCACGACCTGCGCGCACCCCTGCATAGCTTCGGTCAAGGCTTGTATCCAGCTCTGCAACGACTGATCTAACTGCGACACCAAACTAGCATCCAGCACCTCTGACAGCAGAGAGCCCAGCCCTTCAAAGGAAAACTGAGTGCAGCCAAGCGATGCCTCCCCATCACGCATACGGTGCACATAACCCGATAACATCTCTGGGTCTAAAAAGATGCCATTCATACGCGCTCCCCTACGACGGCCGCCGTTAAGACGACAGCTTTTACGAGATCGTCAGCCCCCGCAGCGCCACTGTTGCGCCCCGCCTGCACCACTGCCCCTCCGGGGATTAAAGCAATCTGTTTTGCAATTCTGGCGCTCACCCACTCCGGCGGTGCGCTAGTCTCGCTTTGCGGAATCCACACCCGAAAATCGGGCTCTTCTCCGGCTGGCAGCAAGCCGTACGGTAGTCGCCCTGCGGTTGTGCAAATGAGCATAATTGTGCGTTCTAAACGCCGCGCCTCTCGCAGCTGACGCACCCAGTCGCTTGTAAGAATTCCTGCGCTCAAGAGGTTTTCTTTTACTATCACCAGTCGCGCAGACTCTGGTGGCATCTCCACGCTAGACACTTCAAAAACGTGTTCTGGTTTCAAGCAGTGGTGTGCAATTAACGCTGTCACGAAGTTTTCTTGTAGCTTGGGCGCACCCCCAAAATGCACTAATCCGTGACGCGGAAAACCGGTTACCGCATGGGCCACAAGCGCAGCTCCCAGAGCTTCAAACTGCAGCGCATCACCAAGTTTTGTCGTAGCTTTAAGAAGCGGCCAGAGTGGTGTGGGGGTGGATCGCCAACTGCCGCATCCTTCTGGCTCCCTGAGCTGTATCTGTTTTACATCCGGCAGGTAAATTGCCCGCTGCGCTGGCAGATTTGCCACACTGCCACGCAATTTAGGTGGCAGCAGGTGCGCGAGCGCAACGTCTACCGTGCTCGATTGCAGCAAAAATATGTGTCTTAGTTTGTCTCGTAATCTTACGGGGATACTGTGCGTGCTGCGCATCCCAACAAGCACTAGATTAGTCGGATCAGAAAGCAGACTCTGCAGTGCTTCGATAATAAGCTCAAAGGCAGCACCTGCGTTTTCAAGCACTCGATTGAGATCCTCAATTACAACCACACAAAGCTGATTCTGTTGTTTGATCCAATCTAAAAGTCGCAGAATTTGGTGTGCATCATCAGCTTCAGCAAAAGCGATGCGCGAGTTAGACGCCGGAACTTTCATGGCACTACTCTGGCCACGAATGATGGCACCACGAAGTTCATCGCGTCTTTCTAATTGCGATGCTGCAAGGAGCGCCTGCAGCGCAGTCGCTCGCGCGGCAGCACATTCTGCTACGACAGCGCAGTTGCCGCTTAAGCCTTCCCAAAATGTCATGATCTTACGTTGCCGCTCTTCCGGCAGTTCGATGATGCCGATAGCGTCTTCGGGGATTCCTGATGCAGCACCAGCAATCTCCTGAAGTTTTGCTCGTGTGAGACACAGCGGCATCTCCTGCACCCAGGTCAATTTTTCCGGTCGCTGAAATTCTGTGTCAGACAGTCTGCTCATCACTCGCACTAGGGCCGCAGCCAGCGATACTCCATTTAAGACGAGGTGATTCACCGATAAATTAATGAACCCGGCCATACTGCCTCCGGCAGCGCGCACAAAGCCCACACCTTTGTCTTCCTCTGTGAGCCGCGCAGCCTCTGCTCCGCCGAGCAACTCTCTGCTATCACCCTCAGAGGCGACACGCATAGCAAACAAAAGTTGGATGTTAGCTCTTGTTCGGTCGTTGATAACACCTCCCGGTTTTTGTGTCGCTAACACTAGGTGAATACCGAGTGAGCGTCCACGCTGTGCGAGATCTTGTAGTGAAACCTGCAGTTCGGGGTGCTGCTGCAAGAGGGCAGCGCACTCATCAATTGCTACCACCCAGATCGGCAGTGTTTCAGCAGATCTGCTATTAAAAACTTCTATATCACTTGCCCGCACGCGCTGCAGCAGAGTTTCTCTGCGCACTATTTCACGTTTTAACCCGCCAAGCAGTCGCTCTCCACCATCGTTAGCGAGATCCGTCACCAGCGCTATAGTGTGCGGCAGATCCTGTAACTCACCAAAGGTCGCACCACCTTTAAAATCTGCAAGTAAAAACTGTACGATCTCTGGCGAATTTCTGACCGCCATGCCGAGCAGCAGAGACTGCAGCAACTCTGACTTACCGGATCCGGTTGTTCCCGCGATCAGCGCATGGGGGCCCACTTTTGCAAGATCAAAGCCGCTTACTCCTCTCTCGGCGCACAACACAGATAGACGTAAATCAGGTTTTTTGTTTTTCCATCGGGCGCTCACTGCACTAACAACGCCTGCTGTACTAAAATCAGTCAGTTCCAACAGTTCTAATGCAGAGTTCGCTTTCTGCTGCCCCGGGTTAGTCTCCGTATCCGCATTTTCCGACCAAGCTAACCTGCTCAGACTGCGCACGACCTGTTTTACGGTGTTATCGGTGATGCTACGACTTAAAAACTGGCGGGTTTGGTAGTCCTCTTCCTCTAATACCAAGGTATTGATGGTCTCTCCCAGCCAAACACTGTTACCGAACGCTGAGCTAGCTTTCTCAGCGCAGCACACAATCACTAGGCTCTGCCCTGATAGAGCAGCAAGCTCCTCACACTTTGGCACAAACGCCGCATCCCCTATAAAACAAATCAGTAGCTGCGCTTCACGCCACTTAGCAGTGTGCGGCAGAGCTGAAAACCAATATTTTTCTAGCAGAGACTCGCAGCCGATGAATTGAAACCCAACTCTGCTCGGCGCATACGCGACTGCGAGTTGCAACACAAGCTCTGCAATGTAACTTGCACGCGCGCATTCTGCGCCTCGAACAGCTAACTTCGTCTCATTTTTAAGTTTCAAAGTTTGTTGTCGGCATACGGTTTTTCTGCCCACCAAAGTCTCATCTATTAGACTCTGCAGCTCAGGCTCAATTCCCGACTGTTTAAGCAGTTTAGGCAGTTGCGGGTGTTTCTTCTCTACAAGGCCGAGCGAGCAGGCAACCGGGCCACACTCAGTGGTTTTACGCCACAGCTTAACCGGTTCTGCCTCTAAAAATTTGCTGAGAGCAGGGAGATCAAGCTCATCTCTCCTGACGAGGGTTTCGACACCGCGGTCTAGTGTCGACAAAAACAGTTGCCACTCAGCAGCAAATTTTTCTCGCACCGCCCTGTGCTGCCGTTTAAACCGTCTACGGCTCTCTAGCAGCGACCCAACCAGCATAATTGGTGAGAGAGCTGTGAATATCAGCATCGTCGGGGTTTGCAAGACCAACCACAATAAACCCGCAAGAACCAGTGGTGCCACCCACGCGTATACGGGCATACCTTTCGGTTTTGCCACCTCCGCTATGCGCGGGAGTTCCAAGACTGGTAGCGACGCAGCAGCTGCTGTGGGTGGCAGATCACTGCTATCTTGAAACTCTGTCGAGACTAGCTGTTGCGTGTCGAAATCCGCTAGCGGCTCAACCGCCACCCTAACACCGGCAACCTCGAACAGAGATAGCTTGGCGCTGTCAGCTTCGTCTAAATCTGCGCGTAAGTCGCTCACAGGTATTGAGTTAGACAGTCGTATCTTAACTGCAGTGCCGACTTTAATCTCAGCGACAATAGCTGGCACCGCATCACAGTCAGCCGCTGCTGTTACTGCAGCTGGCATCAGGGTGCGGGCAACATCAATATCTCCTCTGCCAAAACCGACGGTAAAGCTTCCTTTTGGCAGCAGGTACGATTCAGTTTCAGAAACCGTCAGGAGCGCACCGCCAATCAACCGCACACCGGGCGGGACCTTATTAGAATCGGGCAGACTAATCTCAAAACCACTAAGCCAAGGATGATCAGCTACGAGGCTCGCGCCGCTCACACAATAGCTATTGCCAGAGCCCGGATCTTTCACCACAAGCCCGTGCCCCAAAAGAGCGGCAGGGAATTCTTCCGAGCAGTTTTGCCCTGCCGGTACTGCCAGTTTTAAGCCGGATCCTGATTCGGAACCTAAACTCTGCTGCACAAGAGCCTGATTAACGTCTGCAACAGTAGTGTTGGCTGCAAACTCAAGCAGCACAGGCTCTAGATTACCGGATGCTTTTCGCAAAAACACCGTGCATCGCATAAGCGCCTCCTTAAGCTATGCGCGCTGCAATGTTTTGATCTGTCTCCTGCATAATCATCGCGGTCTCGCGCAAAAACGACTGAATTTCTGTCAGCTGTTCGATTACTGTGCGGGCACCGTCGCTATATGATTCATACGCTGCAGCAAATCTTCCCGACGCCACATCCGTGACAAAACCTGATGTGATCAAGTTCTGCACCTGAGATCGCAGTGCGGTTAACCTGTCGGTTATTTCGGCGCGCCCCGCTTCCAAGTGTGCGGCAGCCGCTTCAAGCTCTTCATAGCTCACACTAATATTCATTAGTTTCCCTTACGGTCGAGGGCACGGCCGTTTGGTTAAACATCAATCTAACAGCGCCAAAAATTGTGCAGCAGACAAAATAAAATCTGTGGATAACCGCAGCCTAAAGCGATTATCCACAGATTAAAGCTAGCGGTCTACTTTTGTAGAGATTACGCAGTTGCAAGCCGCTGCTGCACCACCGCGGCCACCTCAGTCAGCGCCACTTTTTCGCGCTCACCCGTGCGACGGTTACGGATTTCAGCAAAGCCCTCTGCTGCGTCGCGGCCAACAACTACGATAAACGGCATGCCGAGGAGTTCTGCATCGCCAAATTTGACACCCGGCGACACTTTCGGACGATCATCGAAAAGCACTTCAACTCCGGCTGCGTCAAGTTCCGCAGCAATTTCTTCAGCCTTCTCAAACGGCAGAGACTCTTTACCGGTCGCAACTAAATGCACCTGATACGGTGCAATAGCAGCTGGCCAGATTAGACCGTGCTCATCATTATTCAACTCTGCGAGCGCCGCAAGAATTCGAGTCACACCGATACCGTATGAGCCCATAGTCACAGTCTGCAGCTTGCCATTCTCGTCAAGCACCTTTAGCCCAAGCGCTTCCGCATACTTCCGTCCAAGCTGGAAGACGTGACCAATTTCCATACCCCGCGCTGTTGTAATCGGGCCGGAGCCGTCCGGCGCGGGATCCCCGTCAACAACGTTTGCAACATCTATCACACCGTGCGGCTCAAAATCACGGCCGCACACGAGAGAGTGCACGTGTTTATCAGCGGCGTTCGCGCCGGTGATCCAGCTTGTGCCGGTAACAACACGCGGATCCACAAGATATTTGAGTGAGCTTTGACCGCCCACCCCAAGCAGACGCGTCGCGCCATCAGCAGGGCCTATAAAGCCTGCAATCAGTTCTGGGTGCCCCTTTAAATCAGCCTCGGTCGCCTGCTCAATTTCATAGCCCGCAAAAGCCACTTCGAGACGTTTCTCATCAATCTGCCGGTCACCCGGAATACCGATAACCACAAGCTCTCGCGCACCGTGCGCATCGGTCAGCGCTAAAACAATGTTCTTTAGTGTGTCGCCAGCTTCCCACGCACGCCCGAGCAGCTGTGGCACAACCTCATTAGTGTGCGCAACAAGCGTTTCAATCGTGTTAGTTCCCGGGGTGTCAAAAACCTCTGCCGCAGCCAACTCAGCGATTGGGCGCTCCTTACCCGCAGGCGCACGATATGCTTCGACGTTTGCGGCATAGCCACCGGCTGAGCGCACGAAGGTGTCTTCACCGATCGCAATCGGCAGCAGGAACTCTTCGCTCTTTGAGCCGCCCATCGCGCCCGCGTCAGCGGCCACTATGACATATTCCACGCCGAGGCGGTTAAAAATACGCTCATACGCGTCACGCTGCCGCTGATAGGAGTCTGCAAGCTGCTCATCAGAGATACCGAATGAGTAAGCATCCTTCATTGAGAACTCACGCCCACGCAAAAGCCCAGCTCGTGGACGCGCTTCATCTCGGTACTTATCCTGGATTTGATAAATTTCGAGCGGTAAATCTTTGTAAGAATTCACAATGTCTTTTACAAGCAGCGTAAAGACTTCTTCGTGGGTTGGGGCGAGCAGGTAGTCTGCCGCGTGGCGATCCTGCAGACGGAAAATCCCATCGCCGTACTCTTCCCAGCGCCCGGTTGCTTCGTAAGGATCGCGCGGTAACAGTGCCGGAAAGTGCACCTGCTGCGCGCCCGCAGCACGCATTTCTTCATGAATGATGTTTTCGAGCTTTGCTCGCACACGCAAACCCAGGGGCAGCCAGGCGAATATACCCGGAGCTTGGCGGCGAATATACCCCGCACGCACCAGCAGTTTGTGACTCACAACCTCAGCGTCAGCTGGATCCTCACGCAGGGTTTTCAGAAAATAGTTTGAAAGGCGATCTAGCACCCTTCTATGTTAGCTACTCAGAGACCTTAGTATCGGTCAACCACCGCAGCGGGATTTCGATGAGCACCTCTGCCCCGCTGTTTTCCTGGTTGCGCCACAGGATACTTCCGGCCAGCTCACCCTCAATCAGGGTGCGCACAATTGAAGTGCCGAGCCCGTTACCGACACCGTTATCCGGAAGTCCTATACCGTCATCACTCACTCGCACACGCATATTATTCTCATAGCGGCTGGTTTCGATGCGCACTGTGCCCGGGCGGTCGGCGAGTCCGTGCTCAACAGCGTTGGTCACCACCTCGGTGAGCGCGAGCGCAAGCGGCGTCGCATACTCAGACGGGATCTCACCAAATTTGCCCTCTGTCTCTAAAGCAACCTTGGTGTTGTGCATGCTCGCAACTTCCACGGCCAGGCCGAGCACCCGCTCAAAAACCTGGTCAAAGTTAACGATCTGTGCGACTCCGGATGCGAGAGTGTCGTGCACTACCGCAATTGCCGCAACCCGGCGCATAGCCTGACCGAGCACCTGCTTCGCCTCATCACTTTCAGCCCGTCTAGACTGCACTCGCAACAGGGACGCCACGGTCTGCAGATTGTTTTTTACGCGGTGGTGAATTTCGCGAATGGTCGCATCTTTCGTAATCAGTTCCTGCGCCTGCTGTTTAATATCCGTAATGTCACGGGTGAGGATAATTGCACCACAGCGTTCCCCACGCACAACAACCGGGATAGAGCGCATAGTAATCGTGCTGTTGCGCGCTTCCAGATCAACACGACTTGCAATTTTTCCGCCGGCGACCAGCGGAATCGATTCGTTTGTATCCATCGCGCCCGCCACGATATCGGCGACAACATCGGTCAGCACTTCGTCTTCAAGCTCGGTGCGAAAACCGAGGCGAGAAAAACTGGTTAGGGTGTTTGGGCTGGCAAACTCCACCACTCCGTTGGGGTCGATCCGCATAATTCCGTCGCCGACTCGCGGAGCACCCCGCAAACGTCCTTTCTGGCTGCCCTGATGCGGGAATAGGCCTTCGCCGATCATCGCCAATAGGTCTGCTGCGCTCTCACGATATGCCTGGCCGGCACGCGATGCAGCCAGCGTATCACCCGGCGCTGCATGCAGAGTTACCACCGCAAAAGGCCCTATGCGTTTGCCAGTTTGCGGATCCCGCCGACTAACCGGATACGCTCTTAACTGCATCGGCGCTTCTTCATACCAGGTCAGTTCTTTAGCCACTACAACGGTGTTGTCACCGATAACCGCGTCAGCAATCTCAGCCCAGTCACGACGCATAAAATCACCAACGACATCACGATAGAACATTGTGAAAAGGCCGGTTGGGCGACTGTGCCGGACAGCGAGATACTCACCCTCCCCTGTGGGCACCCACAGCACCGCATCGGCAAGCGCAAGGTCAGCAAGCAGCGACCAGTCTATGACTAGGAGCTCAAGCCAATCAATCTCTGGCTTAGTGAGCTGGGTGTATTTCTCAGAGAGTCCTCGCAGTGATAGCACACTCTCATTAAACCATCGTGAACTGTGTGTTTCTGTCGGCACACGAGGTTAATAAATTTGGGTATTTAGACCTGCGCTTAATTACCTGTTGGACTAGCCCTCTGCAGGTCTTATCATGAAATTCCCTAACACTCCCCTTCCCCCTCGTGAAAGCAGAGAACAGTGAATGCTACAGCGTTGTTGCAATCAACTTTTCCCGAAGATCTCTTCGTCTTGCGGCTGGCACGGTTCGCAATAGAAATCGTGCACATTGGGCGCCCTGTGCAACACATCGCACGATGGGCGACACCTGCTGTGCTAGCTCGGCTGCAAGCCCAACAGTGCATCCAAGAATCCCAAAATTATGACTACCTGCCGCGCAAGAAACCACACCCCGTTAAACCGCATCTATGCGCCCCAAACGAATTTGGGAGGTTGCGGCGTTTTCAGCACACCCCAGAGATTGAAGACTGTGTCGCTTTAATTCCAACCCGTAACCGCGTTATCGCGGTTTCAGTCAGGCTGCGCCGACGTGAAAATCGTTGGTGGGTGACAGATATTGCTGTTCTTTAAGCGGCTTCAGCCCGCAGTTTAGCCACCTCATAGAAGGCGATGCTCGCCGCAATTCCCGCATTCAGCGACTCAGTTGCCGCCGAGATTGGGATAGACACAATAGCGTCACACTGTTCTGCAACCAGCCTTGACAGGCCGGCACCCTCTGAACCTACGACAACAGCAAGCGGCCGATCCGCAAGCTCGAGACCGGGCAGCGGCACCTCTCCGTCACCATCTAGACCCACAACAAAGACCCCTGCAGCTTTCAAATCCTTGATAGTGCGGGTGAGGTTGGTGGCCATCGCAACCGGGCAGCGCGCAGCCGCACCGGCAGAGGTTTTCCACGCTGCGGCGGTAACACCGGCAGAGCGTCGCTGCGGCACAATCACACCGTGGCCGCCGAAGGCAGCAACTGAGCGAATAACCGCACCCAGGTTGCGCGGGTCGGTAACCCCATCAAGCAGCGCCAACAGCGGAGTTTCGCAGCTATCAAACGCGCGCTGCAGTAAATCTGCGGGGTGTTTGTACTCGTAAGGAGCGACCTTCAACAGCACGCCCTGGTGCACTGTGTCGCGCCCCGCCATACGATCCATCTCGGAGCGCATGATTTCAAGCACCGGAATATCACGACCGTTGGCGATGCCGATAATTTCACGCATTCGCTCGTCAAACTCTGCACGAGCTGCGACATAGAGCGTGGTGGCTGGCACTTTAGTGCGCATCGCTTCTAACACAGAGTTGCGGCCGGTGACAATCTCAGTGTCATTAATAGCCGGGCGTCTTGAACCGGTTTGCTGGGTGCGATTGCGCCGGTTTGCGGCTGCCCGCTCACGCAGTTGCTTTGCTTTGTAGGCTGGATGATAGACGCGATCCTCCGCTTTCGGAGTTGGCCCTTTACCCTCCAGCGCTGCACGCCTTTGGCCGCCCGATCCGACAGCTTTACCTTTGCTTTTCTTTCGCACAGAGGCGCCAGCTGGGCGCCCGCGTCTTTTCACGTTCATTTTATAAAGCTCCAAACCGCACCTTCGGCGGTGTCTTTCAGCGCGATACCCGCTGTTGCGAGTCGGTCTCGTATTTCATCACTGGCTGCCCAGTCTTTCGCAGCACGGGCTGCAGCGCGTTTTTCGATTAAATCTGTTACAAGAATATCAAGCGCTGCTGCAGCTTTGCTGTCTGCGCTAGCAGCCCCCGTCCAATGTGGATGTCGCGGATCAAGATGCAAAACGGCGAGCATCGCAACAAGCTGGTCAGCAGCAACAGCTGCGAAATTGTGGTTGCCCTTATCTAATTCAGTGTTTAGATTACGCACCACATTATGCACAACAGCCAGTGCTTGCGGCACAGCAAAATCATCGTTCATCGCCGCCACAAACTCAGCGGGCATTAGCTCTAGCAGTTTCTCATGTGGTGCCTGCGGCGCGAGAACCCTCGTGCCGAGTTCATTTTCTGCACGGTTGAGGGCGGCTGCAATGCGGTCGATAGCTGCCTGCGCCTCCAGCAGTGATTTATCACGATAGTTAAGGGTTGAGCGATAGTGCGCACCGCCTAGAAAATAGCGCACCACAAGAGCAGACGCTTCTGCCAATAGCGTGCTCGCAAAAAGTGAATTGCCGAGCGACTTTGACATTTTCTGGTCTCCCACGTTCACCAGACCGTTGTGCACCCAATACTTTGCGAAACTGTCACCGGCAGCTGCCGACTGAGCCAATTCATTCTCATGGTGCGGGAAACGCAGGTCTCTGCCGCCGCCGTGAATGTCAAAGGCAGACCCGAGGAAGCGCGTTGACATTGCGGAGCATTCAATATGCCAGCCCGGGCGCCCTCTGCCACCGCGACTGATCTGCCACTTGGCGTCTTCCGGCTCACCGTCTCTAGCAGCCTTCCAGAGCGCAAAGTCTGTTGGATTGCGCTTACCCGGCGCAGCTTCTTCCGCTGCCGCCATCGCAGCTAGATCCTGATTTGTGAGCTCGCCGTATCGTTCCCATTTTGAGGTATCGAAATAGATGCTGCCGTCGGGGGTCTCGTATGCATAACCCAGCTCCCACAGGCGCGTAATAAGCGCGTCCATGTCACTGATGTGGCCGGTCGCGCGCGGTTCGCATGTCGGTTCAGAAACACCGATTGCTCTGTATGCGGCGCTAAATTCCCGCTCGACCCGCATCGCAAGGCCCCACCAGGGTTCGGTGCCGCCGGCTTCCTGCGCTGCCTTGGCATTAGCCAGAATCTTATCGTCAATGTCAGTGACATTACGCACGAAGGTGACTTCATACCCACACACCGTGAACCAATTTCGCATCTGGTCATAGACCAGCGCACTACGCAGGTGGCCGATGTGCGGAGCAGACTGGACCGTCGGGCCGCAAACATACATTCCGACGTGCCCCGCTCTACGCGGTTCAAAGGGCAATAGCGTTTTAGCTTTGGAATCATAGATGTGCAGTGTCACACGTCTACCCTACCTGCTACTGTCCGGTAACGACCGTAGCGCGTTGCTCTCTTACAGCTACAGCAGCAGCTCGTAAACCTAGCGGCAGCGATACGACTATTCCTAATACCGGAATCTGTCTGTTTTTCGCTAGTGCTTCGCGGCTTCCTCAGCGGTCACAATGTAAGGCTTATACTCTGGCAGCGTGCCGTCGAGCACAGGAACAGACAGCTCTGTCTCTACGCCGTTAACGGTAACCACAGCCTGCACGGTTGAACCGATGGCCTGGCCCGGGAGCTCTACCACCTCGACAGGGTCACCCTCGGCAAGATTACCGGTGCGGGTGGTGCCTGGCTCCACCATGAAGTGGGCATGAGCGGTAGCGCCATCAGTTGAGAGGAAGTCGAAATGGATCAGAGCTGAGCTGTCTGCATTGTTAACAGCGGTGAAAACAACGTTAAAAACGCCCTTCTCGTCACCGACGAGCAGCAGGTTGCGCACATTAACTGAATCAGCCGCGACGCTCACACCGTCACTCGCGTTGTATGACATCTGAGTTGCAACCGGTGCTACCAATGAGCAACCGGTTAGGGCCACACATGCCACTGCCGCAGTACCAAGTGACTTTACGATGCTGGTCTTCACAGACGACCTCCGGGTCATTTCAGATTGGGGCTGAATAAAAGCTTAAAGTTTCCTCCATCATACCGAAATTCCAGCGCCCCCACAGCCAGGCCAAATCCTTATATCGGCGTGTCTATTTGTGTTATTCTTAAAGTTCGACTGAAAAGGAGCCCCTTCTAGATGCAGTTTGTAGTTGGCGAAACCGTTGTTTACCCGCATCACGGCGCAGCAACAATTGTTGAGGTTACCCAGCGCGAGATTGACGGCGAAGAAAAGCTGTATTTGAAGCTAGAAGTCAATCAGAGCGACCTCACCATTGAAGTTCCTGCCGAGAACTGCGAAATGGTTGGCGTGCGTGACGTGATTGACGAAGAAGGTTTGCAGCGGGTGTTTGACGTGTTACGCGCCCCATTCACAGAAGAACCTTCAAACTGGTCCAGGCGATACAAGGCAAATCTTGAAAAACTCGCCTCCGGTGACGTTATTAAGGTGTCTGAGGTTGTGCGTGATTTGTGGCGTCGCGAACAGGATCGCGGCCTTTCCGCCGGTGAAAAACGGATGCTGGCAAAGGCACGGCAGATCCTCACCTCAGAGGTTGCTCTGGCAGAAAAGAGTGACGACGATCACGCCGCCGCGCTAATCGATAAAGTCCTCGAAGAGACAGCATAATTTTTTAATAAACACTAAAGCGCGGGTGATCACCGACTGACCGCCCGCGCTTTTTACGTATTTACTTACGCTTACTCCTGGCTACTTTTTACCCTGCGCGGCCACAGCGGCTGCCCCTGCTGCGGCTGCTTCCGGATCGAGATACTCACCCTTGCCATTAGCGGTGCCATCGTCGTTGATTTCGTAGACCAGAGGCATTCCTGTTGGAATATTCAGCTCAGCAATTTCAGCGTCGCTAATTCCTTCAAGGTGCTTCACGAGAGCGCGCAGTGAATTGCCGTGCGCGGTCACAAGCACAGTTTTGCCCGCCTTCAGATCCGGCAAAATCTCACCCTCCCAGTACGGCACCAGACGCTCGACTACATCTTTCAAGCATTCGGTGCGCGGTGCTGCGCCGTCAATCTCGGCGTAGCGCGGATCCGCCGCCTGTGAAAATTCAGAGTCGTCAGCCAGCGCCGGAGGTGGGGTGTCAAAGCTGCGGCGCCACTGCATAAACTGCTCCTCACCAAACTCGGCGAGGGTTGCAGCTTTATCTTTGCCCTGCAGTGCACCGTAGTGACGCTCATTCAAGCGCCAGCTGCGACGCACAGGAATCCACAGTCGATCAGCGGCTTCAAGCGCTAAGTTTGAGGTTTGGATCGCGCGGCTCAGCAGCGATGTGTGCAAAACATCTGGCAGCACCCCGTGTTCGCGCAGAAGCTGACCCGCTTTGGCAGCCTCAGCACGCCCTTTCTCGGTGAGGCGCACATCAACCCAACCCGTAAATAGGTTTTTCTCATTCCATTCGCTCTGTCCGTGACGTAGCAGGATAAGTTTGTTGCTCACAGTTTCTCCTCCATTTTTTAATTCTTGCGGATCCGCGCAAACCCAGGCTTTACTGCTTAAACACCGCGAAAGGCACGTCGCTGTTCAGGCGTTAGCGCGTTGACCGCTCCCGCATCTGGCGGGACGATAGTCTCCAGCGTAGCCGCAAGACGCCCGCCGTGGCTGAGTTCCACCCAAAACTGCCCGGTTTCAGGGGCGGCACGTTTCACCAATGCGAGTGCGATTGGGCCTAGTTCATAGTGCAGCACCGCACGGGTTATGCGGCCTATTGGCTTTTCAGCGCCCTCAACATATATTCGACTTCCCACGCTCGGCAGCTCCCCGCCCGAGCCGTCAATGTGCACAGCAACTAAGCGGCGTGGCGGATGCCCGAGGTTGTGCACCTTCGCAACTGTTTCCTGCCCGCGATAGCAACCCTTGTTTAGGTGCACTGAGCTGCGCAGCAGATCGAATTCATGCGGTAGTGCACGATCATCAAATTCTGCAAGAGCCGGCCGCCATAACGCAACCTCAACGGTGTCTAAGGCGTTTATGCCGGCAGCTTTCAAACTACCTTTGCGCACCAAATCTTCAAGTGCGCAAGCGGCCTGCGCAGGCACAAGCAGCTTCACAACACCGTTGTTTACTGCAGCTGGGTGCTTTCCTGCTGCATACTGCACTCCCCCCTCCGGTCGCCACGACCAGGGGTCAAACAGTGGCAGTGCCGCAGGCGCAGCAGCACAGATCGCCTCGGCAGCCTGCGATGCAGTGTTAAGCGTTTCGAGAGTCGCATCCGGCGGAGTTGTTACCGCGCACACGAGCCAATCGCGCGACACGTTTGCGACCGCAACCCGCAGCGTAAAACGCATCCGCTCAAGAAATTCGTGCAACCGCTCGATGTAAGAATTTTCTGTTACAAGCAGAGCGCCGTCTGCTGTCGCCAGCACGCTAAACTGCTGCTCGATTTTACCGTTCGGATCGAGTAGCAGAGTTTCTGCCGCCTGACCCGGTTGCAGATCCAGCAGGTGTTGAGATGTGAGAGAGTGCAACCACCGCAAAGTGTCTGCGCCGGTCACCTCAAGCACCCCGAAGTTTGAAAGGCTAACTACCGCCCGCCCGGAGTCAAAGTTTCGCGCCTCGCGCAGCGGGGATCCGAAGTGTTGCACGGCATCCCCAGCGGGCGTTAGCACCGCGCCAGGTAATTTCGCAAAGAGCACGCTAAGCTCTAGCGCTGACCCTTAAAGAGGTTGTACAAAACTGCGGCTGAGGTGCCGCCAATTGCAAGCGTACAAAGACCTAAGAGTGCGAGGAAGAAAATCTCAAATGCTACAACGCTATCCATGTCTCTAGTTTATCTCTTTAGCTACCCTGCTTGCACCCAGAAGAGCACGTTGATCACGAAAAGTATCGCCAAAGCTCCTGAGATGCTCAGCGCAGTGCGCACAATAAACCCTTCGCGCTCGGCCGTCATCAACTGCAAGAGAAAGGTTAGCAACACAACAGCGCCAATTATAAAAACAGACCAACCAGACTGTTGCTGCACAGCACCACCGCTCATCGCAGTTGCCGCCCCGACCAGGAGCGCCGCAGCCCAGACGGCAGCGATACTCCATTTTTGGGTGAGTTTAGAGCGACGCGGTTTTGCACCGTTATTCACAGCACCGGCAGGCAGACTCATACCCTTATTCTGACACGAGCCAAGGGTTGATCCCAAAAACCTGCGAGAATAAATTTATGAGCAACAGCGTCGAACTCACAGCAGCCACCCCAGCCCGCTATATAGATCGTGAACTCAGCTGGCTTGCCTTTAATAAGCGTGTCCTCGAAATGGCCGAAGACACCGCACTGCCGGTGCTAGAGCGCGCAAATTTTCTGGCTATTTTTGCCTCCAACCTAGATGAGTTTTTTATGGTGCGCGTCGCCGGCTTGAAACGGCGCATTGTGACAGGGCTCGCGGTGCCCACCAACGTCGGTCTTGCCCCAACCGCGCTGCTCAATCAGGTGCTGCAAACCGCGCACGAGCTACAGGAGCGTCACACTGCCTGCTTTAACCAGCAAGTGCTACCGGCGATGGCTGAAAGCGGCGTCAGAATCGTGCGCTGGCAAGAGCTTGATAAGGCTGACAAAAAAGTTCTAAAAAACTACTACGACGAGAATATTTTCCCGATTCTAATGCCGCTCGCCGTAGACCCAATGCACCCGTTCCCGTATATTGCGGGGCGCTCACTAAACCTTTCGATCCGCGTCCGCAACCCGAAAACCGACAAAATAGAATTCGCACGCCTAAAGGTGCCGCAGATGATGCCGCGCTACATTCGTGTTGACAGTCGTGAGTCGGTCGACAACGTGCGATATCTTGCGCTTGAAGAGTTAATCGCCAATCAGCTTGATGGTCTCTTCCCCGGCATGGAGGTTATCGATCACCATGTTTTCCGTGTCACCCGCAACGAAGATATGGTGATTGAAGAAGACGAAACAGAGGATCTAATTCAGGCGCTCGAAAAAGAGCTTCTGCGCAGGCGCTTCGGCCCACCGATTCGGCTTGAGATTACCGATGATATGGACGATGATACGCGCGAGCTGCTGCGGGATGAACTGGATATTCATGACAGCCAGATTTTCGCTCTCCCCTCTCCGCTTGATCTCAGCGGGCTTTTCTCGCTGACGCAGATCGCCCGCCCCGACCTCAAATTCACGCCCCATATTCCTGTCACCAGCTCAGAATTTGCGCCCACTAACGGTAACGAATCGGTTGATATTTTCAGCGCGATAGCCCGTCGTGAGTTGCTGGTGCACCACCCGTACGAGTCGTTCGCAACCACTGTGCAAAGCTTTATTGAGCAGGCGGCTGCCGATCCGAACGTGCTCGCAATTAAACAAACGCTCTATCGCACTTCGGGCGATAGCCCAATTGTGGCCGCGCTGATTCGCGCCGCTGAAGCCGGCAAGCAGGTGCTCGCACTTGTTGAGGTGAAGGCGCGTTTCGATGAGGCCGCGAACATTAGTTGGGCGCGCAAACTAGAACAGGCTGGTGTGCACGTTGTTTACGGTCTTGCTGGGCTAAAAACGCACTGTAAGCTTGTGCACGTTATCCGCCAGGAGGCGCACGGGCTCGTCCACTACTGCCACATCGGCACCGGCAACTACAATCCGCGCACCAGCCGCATCTATGAAGATTTCGGGCTGTTTACATCCTCTCCCGAAGTCGGCAAAGACGTTACCCGGCTGTTTAATGTGCTCAGCGGCTACGCAATCGAGAAGCAGTACGATCGTCTGCTCGTTGCCCCGCTGCAGCTACGCTCGGGTTTGCTTGCTCGAATTCAGAAGCAAACTGAAAACGCCCTGGCGGGAGAGCCAGCTAGTATTCGCATCAAATGCAACTCGATGGTCGATGAAGAGCTTATCGACGCACTGTACGCTGCGAGCCAAGCGGGTGTGCAGATCGATATTTGGGTGCGGGGTATCTGCTCTATTCGCGCCGGAGTTAAAGACTTAAGCGAAAATATCAGAGTGCGCTCAGTGCTCGGCCGCTATCTCGAACACTCACGCATCTTTTCTTTCGGTGAGGGGGCGGATCGTGAACTGTTTATCGGTTCAGCAGATCTTATGCACCGCAACCTCGATCGTCGTATTGAGGTGCTTGTGCGAATCGACTCTGAAGAGCACAAGCAGCGCATCGACACCTTCTTTGCATACGCCTTCACGGAGGGGGTTATCATCTGGCAACTCGGCCCTGACGACACTTGGGAGCGCATCACCTCTGACGAAGAGGGCAACCGGCTGCCCGACCTGCAGGATCTTGTTATGACCAACCGTGCGGTTGCGAGGGCAAAGAGGCGTCGATGACCAAAACAATTTACGCTGCTGGCACGATACCGTGGCGCCTTATGCGCGACAAGCGGGGCAAAAAAGAGATAGAGGTGCTGCTTGTCTACCGGCAAAAATATAAAGACTGGGCCTTCCCGAAGGGGAAGCTAGATAAGGGTGAGAGCCTCCCGCAGGCTGCGGTGCGGGAGACACATGAGGAAACCGGTTTAAAACTAAAACTGGGCGCCAATATCGGCACCATAAATTACAAGCTCAAAGACGGCACACCAAAGGTTGTTGCATATTGGGCGGCTAAGGCCACAAAAAGTCGCCTGCAGGCACAAAAATTTAAGCCCAATAGTGAGATTGCTGATCTCAAATGGGCCCCGTTAGACGAAGCGATGAGCCAGTTGAGTTATCAACGCGACAGGGAACTGTTACAGATTTTTCAAGACATGGTGACGCACGGTGTGCAAGACACCTTCGCGCTTATTCTTTTGCGTCACGCACAGGCTGAGCCGCGTGGCGCTCTGCACCCAATAGATCACCTGCGCCCCCTCACCGCACTTGGCAGGGATCAGGCGCTAACGATCACCCCATCCCTGCAGGCTTTCGCGCCTAAACGCGTCATCTCATCAGACGCTAACCGCTGTGTTGCAACGGCTGCTGCTTCTGCAAAGAACTGCAAAATCCCGCTAGCTATAACCCCCGCGATCAGTCAAGACAGTTGGGATGCGGGAGACCTAAGCGGTATGCGAGATTTAGTTGCCGAAACGCTAAAAGCGCGTGGGAGCGTGCTGCTCTGCTCGCATCGTCCAGTGCTACCCGATATTGCAAGAGAGATAGCTTTTAGTTGTAAAGCCCCAACCGGATCCTATCTCGATGAGGTGACTGCGCTGCCGCCTGCCGGATTTACTGTTTTTCACATCACGCGCCGCACAAAAAATCCTCGGCTTGTGAACATTGAAAGCTACCCCTTGCGGGTTAAATAGCCTGCAACAGATAAGATTCGGTGACCGCCGATACGAAAAAGCTAGGCCGTGCAACGCCTCTCGGCGAAAGGCCGCTCGCAGCGGCGAAAGTTGGAGCCCGGGGTTAGCAACGACCTAGCAAGTTAATCGTAGCGTAGAAAGCAGAGAAACACCTTAATCGAGCTGTCCCTGTCGCCAGGCAGTAGCCGCGGCTTGGAAGTCATCACCAAAGATGGAGTATCTAAGCCCCCGAGCGGTTAGGTCGCGGGCCTCGTCGGCGTTAAATTCGGCTCTCTCTTCAGCGTGTAAAGCTGATCCGAGCGCTATCACCCTACAGTAAGCGGCGGCTCGTTCTAACGCAGCAGCGAAATCACCGACAAAAACTCCTCGCAATATCTCATCAGCAAGGTGTTCTATTTCCTCAGGTGTTGCCGGATCAGATATGCCCACAACGGCAGGATTTACGCTGAGCTCGGTGTCAACCGCAAGGCGATAGAGTGTGGTTACAAACCCAAGTTTTGAGCCAATCGCGGCGCGCACCAGGTAGAGGCGCCAGAGCACACCCGCAAGTGATCGGCTGTGCGCATGTGACCAAAGCTCAGCAATATCGTCTACGCCGTTGTCTGCAGCGTGTGCGATTACGCGCTCGATACCTTCCCGATCGCCCGCGCGCTCCGCATCACGAACACGGCCCAGAAGTGCCCAAGCAGTGCGCTCAGCGAGTTCCTGCTGTAACGCCGGATCAGTCCCGCCGGGCATATTGTCAAACACCGTCGCTGCCAATTTCACTGGACGATCAAACTCACGAGGCACTCCACCAGCATAGAGTAAACAGCACCGCTGCCTTGGTCAGCAGCAATCAGGTGTTAAGGATCAGCCTGTAAGAGGGTATAAGTGCGGTTCCGCTGCAGCTGCATCACACCAGAAAAAAGAGCAGCAACCTGTTTTCGGTAGCGCGCGTGAGAATTATGCACAAGCAACATAGTGCCACCCGGTTTTAACACTCGCTTCGCTGCGTGCAGTAGCGGCTTTACGAGAGTCATATCGATTTCGTGCCCGCTATGAAACGGCGGGTTTAGGAGCAGAAGATCCACGGAATTAGCGGGGAGACCACTCGCCGCATCATCCCACAGCACTTCTGCGTTGCCTACAGACGCCAGGTTTACCCGCGTGCTGCGCACCGCGTCCATATCAATATCAGTTGCAGTTAACTTGCGCACTAGATCTGAAACGCGACCCATAATCTCAACACTCACGGATCCGTTACCGCACCCCAGATCTAAAACTGTCTGCTGCTTTGCCGCATGTTTCTCAAGCCAGTTAACAGCGGCAGCAGCGAGCAGAGCGCCTCCCTGATCTGGTTTGCCACCAGAGAAAACTCCTCCAAAGGCAGCGAGCTGATTCGTATCTGCACCCTCAAAAGTGCCTGCGTTTACGGCGTCGTTTGAATGATAAGACGCACTGCGGGTGCTGTCGGAAGCTGCCCGCGGATCTGACGCGAGCACGCAGCGATGTTTGCCCTTACCGCGCAATCCTCGCACTTGCGCAAAGCTTTTTGCAATGGTGTCATTAAAGGTTTTGACCATATGCTTTGTGTTGCCACCAAGCAACAGCTCAGCTTGAGAGCCGCGATCTGTTTGATATTCGGAAAATTCGCGCGCCAACTCGGCGAGGGCACTGTGAGTTTTTGGGAGCCGTCCCAAAGCTAACGAGCCGGTAAAGCCATGTGCTCGAAGAAAATCGCCCAGCGCCATCGTGCTGTAGTCTGCAGCTCCGTTAACGGTTAGCCCGGAAATGAAAATATGTGGGTGCTTTATGCGTAATGTGCGCGCCGCAGCATAGCTAACCTCCCGAACAAACACTCTGCCCGCTGTTGCGCGGGTCGCCCAATCGGTGAGTGCCCCGGTAGGGTCGTTCAGCACCAGGATATCTGCTGCCGAGTGCGCGAGCAGCAAACTTTGCGCGTCAGCAATGATACGGCGATCGAGTGCGCTGATGCGGTCTAAATCACAGGTCATGGGCTCATCTCTGGAATAACTGGAATAAACAGTCCGGTAAGTCTTCAACGATACCGTTGGAGACTTAAAGCCGAGGCTCGAAAGCCCCACCTTATGTGCCGATATTGCAGTCAACCGGGCTTACTGCTCACACAGGAAAACAAAAACCCTGATTAACCACTATTTTGTAGGCCCCGCCGGGCTCGAACCGGCGACCCGCGGATTAAAAGTCCGATGCTCTACCAACTGAGCTAGAGGCCCTCCAGCTGTTTAGTTTAGCTGAAAAAGAACCAGAGCGCACACTTTCGTCTGTGAGTGAGTCAAAGTAGCGGGTGTCGACTCGATTGCCTAGTCTTAAAAGGTGGGTTTAAAAGACAGCGGTAGCGAAAGATTCCAGGTCGACCTCTCAGGTGTCGTAAATCTGCTCTCTAAAAATCTTTATTCCGGCCCGCAGGTCTATCTGCGGGAGCTGCTACAAAACGCAGTAGATGCGCTCACCGCTGCCGTGGCTCTCAACCCTAAAACCCCGCAACTGATTCAACTTTCTTGTAACAGCACAGCTGCCGGCAATAACACCCTCCAGATCTGCGACACGGGGGTGGGTCTAACAACAGCTCAGGCGCGTGAACTGCTGTCCACGATTGGCCGGTCTTCAAAACGCGACAGCGAATTGGGTGAGGGGCGCGCTGAATTTCTTGGCCAGTTCGGAATTGGCATGCTCGCCGCGTTTATGGTCGCTGACGAGATCAGAGTGCTGACCCAATCTCGCGTCACAGCGCCTGACGGCACGCTCCCTCCCCCAACTGAATGGGTGGGCAGAGCCGACGGCACCTTTGTGGTGCGCGAAACTGATTCAAGCACACTCCCAGAAATTATCCGCGCTGGTGGCACAGCGGTGCAGCTTGTTGCGAAAAGCGATACCCTGCACTGGCTAGAACGCAGCACGGTCAAAGAGCTCGCGCTCAATTACGGCGATCTGCTGCCGCTTCCGATAGAGCTTGTTGGCGAAGGCATCATTAACCGCCGCTACCTGCCCTGGATGGAAACCTACTCTGATCAAGCATCTCGCACGCAGGCTCTAATGCAGTTCGGTAAAGAGCTGTTCGGTTTTAAACCGATGCACATCATAGATTTGAATGTGCCCGCACTTGGTATAACTGGAGTTGCATACGTGCTGCCCCAGCAGGTTGCACCGGGCTCTGGGCAGCATCGTGTGTATCTCAAGCGCATGCTGCTCAGCAATCGCTTAGATAATGTGCTGCCCGATTGGGCGTTCTTTGTACGAGCGGTGATAGATACTGATAGCTTGAAACCAACCGCTAGTCGTGAACAGCTGCATGAGGATGAAACGCTGCTGATCGCCCGCGAGGTGCTTGGGCAGCAGTTAAAAGATTGGATCCGCAATCATGTTGCAGTAGAGGGATTTTACGGATCCGAATTTCTCCAGACACATCATCTAGCGCTGCGCGCAGTTGCGGTGCAAGACAGCGACATGCTCGAGGTGGTAGCCGACACCGTGCCCTATGAAACCACGGACGGAGCTCTCACCCTGCGGCAGGCTGTTGCCTCCGGGGAGCTGCTCTACACCACCACTGTGCCAGCTTTTCGCCGTCTTTCCCCTGTCGCACGGGCGGCCGGCATCACCGTGGTAAACGGCGGCTACGCCTATGACGCCGACCTAATTGCAAAGTTAAAAAGCGATCTACAGTGGAGTGTGCGCGAGCTTGAAAGCGCTGATCTCACTCAGGCGCTAACCGAGCCCAGCCTTGAGCGCGAGATGGCAACAGGCGACGCAATTGCAAAAGCTCGCACACTGCTTGGGCAGGTAGACTGTGACGTCCTGCTGCGCAGATTTGAGCCAGAGAGCATACCCGCCATGCTGTTACGCGATGCAGACGCAGAGTTTCAGCATGAGTTGAGTGAAGTTAGAGAGTCTACCCAGGATCTCTGGGGTGGCCTCCTTGACGCTTTCATCAAAACGGGGGAAGCTAAGAGCCGCACACTCGTGCTCAACGACAGCGCCGAGGTTGTGCAAACACTACTAGCTGCCAAACACGGTGAAGTTTTTGATGCGGGTGTTGTCGCCCTCTACAGCTCAGCTTTAGCGCTCGCAGGTGAGGGGTTGAGCAGCGGTGAGAGCGCGGATCTATCTCACGCTCTCGAAACCCTGTTGCAGCACGCACTCAGCACCTCACAAGACGGGAACAGCAATGGCTAGTTCACTTATGCGGCTTGCCGCGCTCGCCAATATGCCTTATGGATCAGCTCGCACACAGCAGACCGCAGAAATTGTGCGCGAGATCGAACGGGAGGGGCCAGAGCATGAGCTACCGAATGCGCTGCTGCGCTTGGTGGAGGCTTACGACTTCGGCGGTGATTCAAAGCGAGCGCTAACCACTTTTGTAAAAGTTTTACAGCTCTGGGATACCCGCCCGGAGTTATTCGATGCTGAAGACGAGTTTGGGCTTTTTTGGGAGTTCAAGTGGATCGCCGGCAGTCTAACTCTCTTCCCGAACATCAGCCGCGCCCAAGCTGAGGCTTTTCTCGACGATATGGAGCGTCGCTATCAGGTTGCAGGCAAGGGACTGTGCGCTCCACGTGCGGCGCGATTCCACTACTTAAGCAATCTCAATGATCCGGCAGCTGCGAGCGCGCTCAGTATTTGGCGCTCTACCCCACCGGACGAATTCGATGATTGCCCGGCTTGTGTGATTGGTGCGGAGGTTGATTACCGCGTCTCGCAGGGCGACTGGGCGCAGGCTGTCGCAGTTGGTGAGCGACAGAATAATGAGTGTAATATCGAGCCAACCCTAACCAACCATCTACTAACCCTCGCATATTTGATGCAGGGTGACCCTGCTGCTGCAGCGCGCTGCTATCGCCTCGCTAATGCCGGCCTTAAAACGTCTCTGTCAGCGGAGGGATTTACGGGTGCTCGCGGCGCTGTGCTTGAGGCACTGGGGCGTGGTGGCGCGCTCAATGAGCTGCTATCTCAGCTCAAGAAACACGATGCCGAGCATTTAGAAACCGCACAGACTACTTTCGGATCGCTGCGCTTTCACTTAGGTCTGCTCGCTGGCATTTCAGCGCTTATGAACGGGGGCACAGACCCGAACACAGAAACCGGGCTTGCGACACCCCACTTCGCTAAAACCCTTGGCGATCTGCACTCGCACCTCAAAACAGTGACACAAGAGATGGCCGAACGTTTTGACAGCCGGGCAGGCAACGATGGCAATCAACGGCACCTTGCTAATGCGCTTAGCGCAACTCTTTCTGCAACGCCTCTGCCAGAGCCACTCGCAAGTGAAGACGCAATGTCTGAGACGCTAGCGCAATTGCTGTTAGAGCGAAAACAGACAGCTGCGCCAGAAACTAACACTGTTTCTGATAGGTTGGCTCCCGCCGCAGAACAAATTGATGTTGCCGCAGAGTTTCAAAAAATTGCTTCCCTCATCGACGAGTCGCATGAGTTTAGCGCTGCTAAAGCAGCCACCATCGCTGATATGTACGTCAGTTTGGGTGGCAGGTTGACTGCGGTCGACCAAGAGCTGGCAGCAAAATCTTTTACCGAAGGCGGTCTTTGGTTTATTAGAGCACGCGATAGCGTGAGCGCTGTAACCGCTTTCGAGCTCGCATACTCTCATCTAGTGCTCGAGCATCTGCCAGATGATCTGCTCAGGCTGCTAATGCTTTTCGAGTTTTGGATTAACGCCCTCACCGACTTGCAGTCGGCTGCGCATTGGTCCCAGTTGGAAAAATATATTGTGAGCTTCGCGCAGCTGTGCTCATTTGAGGCAGACTCGCTAGCGCAGCAAACTGCAGCATTAAGTAAACAAAGCATCGATTTGCACGAACTGCAACTCGCACGGATTGCTTTTAGCGCATGTGGCACAGTGGCAGAGTTCTTTTCTGAGCTGGCTAAATTAGCGGGGGGTCTGCAAAACATAGACTCTGACACAGGGCTTAAAGCTGCGCTGCAAACCCTGCAGCATACAGAAGTAACCTATTCCAACACCTCTGCTGAGCTGGCCGCTGCGCTGGCTGCATCTCCCAATATAGAATTTGCACAGTATCTCGGGCGGGAACTAAATGAGACGATGAAGTTAGGGCGCTACCGTATAGCAACCGCTTGGAAAGTATTGGGCGAAAAACAGCGTGCGGTAACGATCCTAACCGAGCTGCTGCACGATGGCGTCTACCAGGAATTTGAGCTCAAACTGCGCGCTGAGGCGGCAGAATTATTAACAGAGCTTGGCGAGTTCAGCGCGGCTCAAGAGATACTGCGTCAGTTTTAATATCGCGGCACCCTAAAATCAAAAACCTGCTTTTAAGCGGTCGGAAACCACGCCAATATAAGGGCTATAAGAATGAGTCGGCCACACCCCCCGACGTAACCGACTCATGTGATAAATAATATCATTAAGTTTTATATTTTTGTTTAATTTATCTTGTGGTCAGGAGAAAAACACGAATAATCGAATAAATTTCGGTTTCTGTTCCGCTCAAAATCAGACTCGTTTTAACTCTTCTAAGCGATCGGCCAGCTGCGCAAGCTGTTCTCGCACACGCTCTGTGGCCGTGCCACCAACACCAGTGCGACTGTTGACAGACCCCGCGATGGTCAAAACTTCACGCACAGCTGGGGTTAAATGCGCACTAATCTGAGCGAGTTCTACGTCGCTCGGCTCGTGTAGCTGCATTTCACGCTCTTCACAAAACGCCACAAGCTCCCCAGAAATTTCATGTGCGTCACGGAAGGCAACCCCCTGTTTTACAAGCCACTCCGCAACATCAGTTGCGAGCGAGTAGCCGCGCGGAGCCACCTCAGCCATGCGCTCAGTGTTAAAGCTTGCGGTTGCTACCATTCCGGTAAACGCCGGCAAAAGCAGCTGCAGCTGCGCGACAGAGTCAAAAATTGGTTCCTTGTCTTCCTGCAAATCGCGGTTATACGCCAATGGCAGCGCTTTCAGAGTGGCCAAAAGACCTGTTAGGTTGCCAATTAAACGCCCTGATTTACCGCGCGCCAGCTCAGCAATATCGGGGTTTTTCTTCTGCGGCATAATCGACGACCCGGTCGAATAACCATCATGCAGCTTAATGAAATTAAACTCCGCCGTATTCCAAACAATGATTTCTTCGCTCAGACGCGACAGATCAATGCCGATCATGGCCAGCACAAAAGCAAACTCAGCGACCACATCACGGGCAGCGGTGCCATCAATAGAGTTTTCAAGCGGCTCGCCCATGCCCAATTCTGCGGCAACTAAGCGCGGATCGAGCCCCAGTGAAGATCCGGCGAGCGCGCCGCCACCGTACGGTGAGCGCACAGCACGCTTGCTCCAATCCGCCAGCCGCTCGATATCGCGCAGCAACGGCCAAGCGTGCGCAGCCAGCTGATGAGCCAACAGCACCGGCTGCGCAGACTGCAGGTGTGTGCGCCCCGGCAAAATTGCGTCTGGGTGTGCCACAGCCTGGTCGTATAGTGCCTGTATCAAATCGCCCAGCAGGGTGCGGATTGAGTCGGCCGCATCGAGCATATACATCCGCACAAGCGTTGCGATTTGATCGTTCCGGCTGCGGCCCGCGCGCAGTTTTCCGCCAAGCTCACGACCAGCAATTTCTACCAGGCCGCGTTCAAGCGCCGAATGCACGTCTTCATCATCTGCAGCGGGCAGAAACTCCCCCGCAGCAACACGTCGCGCCAGTTCATCTAGCGCGCTGTGCATGCCCTGCAGTTCTGTGGCTGTGAGGTAACCACCGTCGTGCAGCGCAACAGCGTGCGCCTTAGAGCCGCGAATGTCATACTGCGCGAGCTGCCAATCGAACTGTGTTGATTTACTCAGGCGTTGCAGTTCGGGGGCCGGCCCGCTCTTAAAACGACCACCCCACAGAGCGCCAGATTCACCAGCACGGTTTCCGGTTCTTGGTGCGTTTGTCATTGCTGTTCTTCTTTCTGCTCCAAGAGCCAACACATTAGGGCTTTTTGCGCGTGCAATCGGTTTTCTGCTTCATCCCAAACAACCGACTGCGCACCGTCGATAACCTCTGCGGCAACCTCATACTCACGGTATGCGGGCAGGCAGTGCATAAAAATTGCATCATCCGCTGCTTGCGCCATCAGCTCTGGGGTTACCCGATAGGCGCCAAAGGTTGCAACACGCTGCTGCTTTTCAGATTCCTGCCCCATCGAGACCCAGGTGTCGGTAATCACAACGTCTGCGTCTCTCACAGCCGCAACGGGATCGCTCAGCACCGTCACGCTTCCGCCAGTGCCCGCGGCAATGCGCTCAGCATCTGCAATAATGTCTGCTCGTGGCCGATACTCAACAGGGCTTGCAAGGCGCACATGCATGCCAGCTGTTGCAAAGCCCAGCGCATATGACTGCCCCATGTTATTGGCTGCGTCACCGATATAAGCAGCTGTCAAACCGGCGAGCGCGCCTTTGTGCTCTTGAATGGTTAACAGATCAGCCAAAATTTGACATGGATGAAAATCGTCGGTCAGCGAGTTAATAACAGGAACCTGCGAATTCTCGGCCATCTCGACGATACGTTCGTGAGCGCCGGTGCGCCACACAATCAGCTTCGCAATGCGCGAAATCATCTTTGCTGTGTCGGTGATTGACTCTTTTTCACCAAGCTGTGACTCACCAGGGTTAATAATCAGCGGATAGCCGCCAAGGGAGGCCACTCCGGCGGCAAAACTCACGCGCGTCCGGGTCGATGTTTTATCAAATATTATTGCGACTGTGGCAGGCCCGTTAAGCGGTTTACGCGCATACGGATCAGCCTTTAGCTCCCGCGCAAGACGCAGCACTTCTGCCTGTTCCCGAGGAGTTAAGTCATCATCTCGCAGAAAGTGGCGCATCCACCGCTCCTTATACTGTAGAAATTAGGGGCGGATCAGCCGCTCGCGTTCAAATAAACAGACGCCGACCGGCCGATCCGCAAGCTGTTAACCCTGTTGCTTGAGCTTGTTTGCGAGCTTTTTGCGCTCGTTCGCATCAAGCTCGACCTTGCGAATGCGCGCGATCTCTGGTGTCACCTCAACGCACTCATCTTCACGCGCAAACTCGAGACACTCTTCGAGTGTGAGCTGCTTTGGCGGGGTCATGGTTTCCATCACGTCAGCGGTTGACGAACGCATGTTCGTGAGTTTTTTCTCTTTTGTGATATTCACTTCCATGTCGTCAGCACGGCTGTTCTCACCAACGACCATGCCTTCATAAACTTCCTCACCCGGCTGCACAAAGAAGGTCATGCGCTCCTGCAGGTTCATAATTGCGAACGGGGTCGCAACACCCGCACGATCGGCGACGATAGAGCCGTTCTGACGCGTGGTTATTTGACCAGCCCACGGCCCGTATCCGTGTGATATTGCGTTGGCAATACCGGTGCCGCGCGTGGTGGTCATAAACTCTGAGCGGAATCCGATTAAACCGCGTGACGGCACAACGAACTCCATGCGCACCCAGCCGGTGCCGTGATTGCTCATGCCCTCCATGCGACCCTTTCGGGCTGCGAGCAACTGGGTGATAGCGCCGAGGTGCTCTTCAGGGGCATCGATAGTTAGGTGCTCAAACGGTTCGTGTACCTCGCCGTCAACAACACGGGTCACAACCTGCGGCTTCCCAACGGTCAGCTCGAAGCCTTCCCGGCGCATGTTTTCAACGAGAATTGCAAGCGCCAGCTCACCGCGCCCCTGCACCTCCCATGCATCGGGGCGGTCGGTGTCGACAACCCTAATCGACACGTTACCGATGAGCTCACGATCGAGACGATCTTTGATCATGCGCGCTGTCAGTTTGTGCCCTTTAACCTTGCCCACGAGCGGCGAAGTGTTTGCACCGATAGTCATTGAGATAGCCGGCTCATCAACAGTGATAACCGGGAGCGGACGCACATCTTCTGTGTCAGCAATGGTTTCACCGATGGTGATATCCTCAATGCCCGCTATCGCGACGATATCGCCCGGCCCTGCGCTCTCGGCTGGGTATCGCGTGAGCGCTTTGGTCAGCATCAGTTCTGTAATGCGCACGTTCTGCGTTGAGCCGTCATGCTTAACCCATGCGACAGTCTCACCCTTCTTGATATTGCCGTGGTGAATGCGCAAAAGCGCAATACGGCCGAGGAACGGTGAAGAGTCGAGGTTTGTAACGTGCGCTTGCAGCGGATGCTCATCGTCATACTGCGGCGCGGGAACCTGCTGCAAAATTGTTTCAAACAGCGGTTCGAGGTTGTCATTATCGGGCAGTTCACCGTCAACCGGGCGGGTGTGGCTGGCGGCTCCAGCGCGCCCTGACAGGTATACGGTTGGCACATCAAGCACAGCGTCTACATCGATGTCGGGGTGGTCTTCAACCAGGTCGGAAGCAAGCCCGAGCAAAAGGTCGTGCGCCTCACCCTCAACCTCTGCAATTCTGGCATCGGGGCGGTCGGTCTTGTTCACTGCGAGAATTACGGGCAGTTTCGCCTCAAGGGCTTTCCGCAAAACGAAACGAGTTTGCGGCAGCGGCCCCTCAGAGGCGTCAACGAGCAGCACTACACCGTCAACCATCGACAGCGCACGCTCCACCTCGCCACCAAAATCAGCGTGACCTGGGGTGTCGACAACGTTAATGGTCACCGGCCCGTTCTGTGCGTGCGCACCGGCGTAGGCAATCGCCGTATTCTTCGCGAGAATGGTGATGCCTTTTTCGCGCTCAAGGTCGTTTGAGTCCATCACTCGGTCATCGACCTCGGTGTGTGCATCGAAGCTGTTCGTCTGCTTCAACATCGCGTCTACAAGGGTTGTCTTACCGTGGTCTACGTGCGCAACAATTGCTACGTTGCGCAAATCTTCACGAGTGGCGAGGGCCATATGTTCCTAACTTTTGCGGCTTTAAGCCCGAAAATCTAACATTCAATTCTAGCAAGAAACCCCTGCGATACTGCCCAGAGAGGGCGGATCACAGGGGGCTCAAGCTGTTTTAGATGTTTTACTGTGACTGTCTCTAGCTGTGTTTCACACTCTCGAGGAAGCTGCGCGTCCGCTTCTGCAGTACAGCTAACACTGCCTATTTTTTCATTTAAAGTTAATGCTCCCCGTTAACAACTGCTTCGGTTACAACGTAATTACCCATACCGTAACGCTCAAGCACCTGCTGATACACGCCCTCATCGATCAGCTCCTGCAGCGCTAAACGAATAGCTTCAATCAGCTCGGTGCGTTCTTTTAGAATGCCCACACCGTTGAATAATGGCTCATAGCCAGCCGGATTCTCCGGATCGGTGATCACATCAAAGGCCTCGCCATTATCGGTTTCAGCGGCTGCATACGCTGCAACACCTGCGTCCGCGATGTATGCCTGCACACGGCCAGCCTTCAGAGCTTCCTGCGCAGCTGGATTGTCTGGCAGTTCTGTCATCTCAATACCGCAGTCCATCTCGCGCAGAATGTTACCCTGCTGGGTGGCCAGCGGCAGTGATACCTTCTTACCGCAAAGATCATTGAGGTTCTTGATGTTGTCGGGGTTACCCTTCTTGACGAGAATGATAAAACCAGCGTTAACATACTCAACAAAACTGAGCACCTGACGGCGCTCGGGGGTGTCACTCATACCCGAGAGAATAATGTCATGACGGCCAGATTCCATCGCCGGGATAACTGAATCAAACGTCTGCTGGTTTAAGCTGACACCGATATCAAGCTTTTGCCCAAACAGACGACCAAGCTCAGCATCAACACCGATAATTCGGCCCTCCTCATTATGAAACTCCATTGGTGGGAAGGGCAGGTCGAGCGCGATGTCAATCTTGCCTTTTGCCTTGATATCTTCCGGCAGCATATCGTGCAGCTTTGAATTTGCGCTGGTGCTCGGCTCATCCGCAATTGGCAGGATCGAGTTGACGCTATCGCTAGCACCGTCTGCGTTTGCGCAACCGGAGAGCAGCAGACCGGCAATTGCCGCCGCAATAACGGAACTAAATTTCTTCTTCATTTCTATAGGCCTTTCTATCGAAATGCATTTGCGGCTTGAAGCCTAAAACTAACACCGATTTTAGCAAGAAACCCCCGCGATGCTGCCGGCGCGGGCGGATCACAGGGGTCTCAAGCTGTTTTTAGATGTTTGGCTGCGACTGTTTCTAGCCGTGTTTCACATTCTCAAGGAAGTTACGCGTCCGCTGCCGCTGCGGATTGCCGATAACCTCTTCCGGGTCACCAGACTCAACCACAACGCCACCGTCCATAAACACAACCTGGTCGGCAACATTTCTTGCGAAACCAATCTCGTGGGTCACCACAATCATGGTCATGCCCTCATCCGCAAGCTCTCGCATTACATCGAGCACATCACCAACAAGCTCAGGGTCGAGCGCACTGGTTGGCTCATCGAATAGCATCAGCTTGGGTTTCATGGCGAGCGCGCGGGCGATCGCAACACGCTGCTGCTGCCCACCTGACAGTTGCGCCGGGTAGTGGTTGGCAAAGTCTGCCAGACCGACACGGCTGAGCAGCGCCATAGCCTCTTCTTTTGCCGCATTCTTGTTTTTACCGTTCAGGCCAACTGGGGCCTCAATGATATTTTCAAGCGCTGTCATGTGCGGGAAGAGGTTGAAACGCTGAAACACCATACCGATGTTCTGACGCTGCTTCGAAATCTCTTTCGGGTGCATCTCATAGATGTTGCCACCCTTTTGGCGATAACCGATCAGCTCACCATCAACAATGATGCGGCCACCGTCGATGGTTTCCAGGTGGTTAATGCAGCGCAAAAGCGTTGACTTACCCGAGCCTGAAGGGCCGAGCAGCACTGTCACTGTGCCGGGGTTAACCGACAGTGACACATCGCGCAACACTTCGTGCGCGCCAAAGCTTTTACGCACACGTCGGATCTCTACAAGTGGGTTTGTCACTGTTCTACCACCTTAATTGCCTCTGTCGGTTGCGGAGCCGGCACAGGTTTACGGCTCTGAATGAAACTGCGCACACGCTGGAGCGGAGTTGGCGGTAAATTGCGGCTTGCGCCACGACCAAAACGACGCTCAAGGTAGTACTGCGGAATTGATAACAGGCTGGTCATCAGGAGATACCAGAGGCTTGCCACAATCAGGAGCTCGACACGTTTGAAGTTCTGTGACGAAATCATAGATGTCGCGGTGTAAAGCTCAACAATCGCGATAACGAACAGCAGCGAGGTGTTCTTCAGCATCGAAATAAGTTCGTTGCCCATTGGCGGAATAATCACACGCATTGCCTGCGGGAGCAGCACCCGCCGGAAAGTGTAGAGCGGTGACATCCCCAGTGAAAACGCTGCCTCGCGCTGTCCCTCATCAACCGACAGCATACCCGCACGCACAATTTCTGAGGAGTAAGCGCCCTGGTTTAGAGTAAGCGCCAGGAGGCCGGCAACGAAAAGTGGAATCAGCTGGTTGGTATCCCAATACAGCGGGGTGCCAGGGATACCAATCATTGGGTAGAGCGAGGCAAGGTAACCCCAGAAGATGATTTGCACCATCATTGGGGTGCCGCGGAAGCCCCACACATACACCCAGGCGACAGACACCAGCACAGGATTGCCAGAAAGACGCATGCCCGCAATGACGATCGCGATCACTGTCGAGATCAGCATCGAAAGCACGGTCATCACCAGCGTTACTCCGATACCGCTGATCACACGTGAGTCAAACAGATACTGACCCACGACCATCCAATCAAGGTTTGGGTTTGTGAAGAATGACCAGGCTAGCAATCCGGCTACCAGCACCACCAGCACCGCGCTCACGGCGCGGCCTGGCCGGCGCAACGGAATGGCCGTTACATCGTCGTCGTGCAGCTTCACGCTGCCGGTTCTTGCGCTCAAAATTAACGCTCCCCGTTAACCACTGCTTCGGTTACAGCGAAGCTGCCCATGTCGTAACGCTCAAGCACCTTCTGATACGCACCCTCATCGATCAGCTCCTGCAACGCTGCACGAACAGCCTCAATCAGCTCAGTGCGTTCTTTTAGAATGCCAATACCAACGAATAGCGGATCGTATCCAGCTGGGTTCTCTGGGTCCTCTATCACATCAAAGGCCTCGCCATTATCGGTTTCAGCTGCTGCATACGCTGCAACAGCTGCGTCCGCGATGTATGCCTGCACGCGACCGGCGTGCAGAGCCTCCTGCGCAGCCGGATCATCTGGCAGCTCTGTCATCTCAATGTTGCAGTCCATCTCGCGCAGCACGTTACCCTGCTGGGTTGCCATCTGCAGTGATACCTTCTTACCGCAAAGATCATTGAGGTTCTTGATATTTTCTGGGTTGCCCTTCTTTACAAGGATGATAAAGCCTGAGTTAACATACTCAACAAAACTGAGCGCCTGACGACGTTCGGCTGTGTCATTCATACCTGAGAGAGTAATGTCATGACGGCCAGACTGGAGAGACGGGATAACTGAGTCAAAGGCCTGCTGGTTTAAGCTGACACCGATATCAAGCTTTTGCCCGAGCAGACGGCCAAGCTCAGCATCAACACCGATAATTCGGCCGTCCTCATCGTAATATTCCATCGGTGGGAATGGCAGGTCGAGCGCGATGTCAATCTTGCCTTTTGACTTGAGGTCTTCCGGCAGCATATCGTGCAGCTTTGAATTTGCGCTGGTGCTCGGCTCATCCGCAATTGGCAGGATCGAGTTGACGTCATCGCTGCTGGCGCCCTCTGAGCTGTTGTTCTCTGCGTTTGCGCAACCAGAGAGCAGCAGACCAGCAATTGCCGCCGCCGCAATGACGGAACTAAATTTCTTCTTCATTTCTATAGGCCTTTCTATCGAAATGCGTTTATGTGGGTGGGATTTTTCGAAACCGTGTTACTCGCCCAAGGCTGGAGCATGCAGCCTGAGCAGGTCTTCATAGGTCTCACGACGAGCAACAAGTCGGTGCTCTCCGTCTTTTACAAACACAATGGCGGGCCGCAGCGCACCGTTGTAGTTGTTGGTCATTGTGTAGGAGTACGCGCCGGTGGTGGCCATCATCACGATGTCTCCAACCTCGGTCTCCGGGAATCCGGCTTCACTTACGAGCAGGTCTCCTGACTCGCACTGTCGCCCAACGAGTTCGGCTGATTTTGTCCACGGCTCGTTCAGTTTGTTCGCAACAACCGCCTCATAGCGCTGCCCGGTGAGGGCCACGTCCATCTGATCTGCCAGCCCTCCGTCGATTGCAACGAAGTTTTTGCCGGTCTCTTTCACGGCGACCACTGAGTAAAGCGTGACACCAGCGCGCGCGACCAGAGAACGGCCGGGCTCTATCAAGACACGGGCTGCACCTGGAAGCACTTCACGCGCCGCATCTGTAATCGCTGCGAGATACTCCTTAACATTTGGCGCTTTTTCTTCATAGGTGTATTTCACCCCGAGCCCGCCGCCAATGTCGTAGGTGTTAAATGTGCCGACGCCACTGATTTTACGTACTGCCTCAGAAAATTGGTGGGTGTTGAGGATCTGTGACCCAATATGCAGATGCACACCCTCAAACTGGAGCAGCTCATGCGCTTGCATGCGTTTAATCGCCTCTGCCGCCTGGTCAAGCGGCAGCCCAAACTTTGAATCGTTGCCGCCTGTCGCCTGCGAGGCGTGGGTTTCTGCGTCAACGCCGGGAATTAAACGCAACAAAACTTTTTGTGGCTTTTTAACCAGGCGCTCAAGACGCTCAATCTCAGCGAAGTTGTCAACAATAATTGTGCCAACACCTGCATCTAGCGCCATTTGAATTTCGGCATCTGTCTTTGCATTACCGTGGAAGTAGATGCGCTCCGGATCGACCTGTGCCGCAAGCGCAAGCTGCAGCTCCCCGCCTCCGGCGATATCAATAGCTAGACCTTCCTCATGCGCAAGCTGATACATCGCGACAATCGGCAGTGACTTTGATGCGAAAAGCACATCTGAGTTCGGCCATTGCTCGTGTAGACCATGCCGAAAACGAGCCGCCTGATCCCGCAAACCCTGATCGTCAAAGACGTGCAGCGGAGTGCCGTATTCTGCAACCAGTTCGGTCACAGGCACGCCACCGAGTGTTAATACACCGTCCGCAGTCGCAGCTGCATTCTCAGGAAACACTTCCCACAGCTCGCCTAAGCGCGTCCCTTGCGGTGCAGGTTGCTGGAGATTATTCGCCATTGATCCTCCGAGTCAGAGCTTCGTTACTGTAACTGTTATAAACACTCTATTACCTTTTGGGGCGTATATTCATGTAGAAATAATATAAATTTTACGAGAAAATTAAGGTATAACTACAATATGGATGATTCAAGCACTCTCACCGAGACCAACACCCCCGGCTCTGTCTCAATCGCAGAAATACTCTCAACACTCGGCGCCGACTTAGTTTCTCCGTTCACCCCCGTAGACCCTAATCAGTTGGTCACAGAGACCGACCTCTATGACACACTCGGATCCCCTCCCCGCATTAGCGGCACCCTGCTGCTCGCCCCCATGGCACAGGAACTAACAAGTCAGGCTTTTTCTGAGCTGCTCAGATATGCACGTGAACACAAGTGCGCCGCTGTCGCAATCAAAATTACGTCGGAGCGCAAAGATGAATTTCAGGCGCTGGCCAAAAACGCCAGCTTTTCCGTGCTGCAGGTAGCCACAGGCATCTCCTGGTCAACATTTGAAGCTCTCTTAAATCGTCTAATCGGCGAAAACTCGCGCACCGCAACCGTCTCGATAGACCGTTCACGCGAACCGTTATTTGGTCTCGTAAACGAGCTTGCGTCGTTTTTCGGCGGCTCAGTGGTGATTGAAGATCTTGGGCGACGAATTCTCGCTTATTCTTCAGTTCCCGGGCAGGCAATTGATCATTTAAGAACGGAAGGCATTCTGCTGCGCAAAGTGCCAGAGTCGCCGTTCAATAATCCGCAGTATCGCGAGCTCCTGCAGAGTCAGACGGTGTTGTTTTTCGGCGAGCAGGGTCTTGAGCTGCCCCGCACTGCTATCCCTATCCGCGCTGGCAACGTGCCCTTGGGCAGCATCTGGGCCATTGACCCACGTGAGGAAGGAAAGCACAACATCGCAGAAACAGAGGAGCGTCTGCAGGCCGCTGCATCTCTTGCGGCGTCCTATATTATTGACGCGCTGCACCATCGGCAGGCAACTCAAATCCCCCGTGAGCAGCGTCTACGCACGCTCATCAGTGGCACCGGTGTGCAGGGCGGCGAACTGGCCGAGCTGGGTTTCTTTCCGGATCCCGGCGTCGAGCTAATTGCGTTAGACCCCGACGCGAAAGACAACCCAAACCTGCTAGCCCAGCTGCACGCCGCCGCACAAAACCAGATCTCTTCATATCTGCCTGAGGTTGTAACTGCGGTGGACGGGCCTTATGTTTGGATCCTCCTACCCAACAACGAAAGTTTTTCGGGAGCGAAATTAATCCCCCGGCTACTAAAGATAACCGACAAGGTGCTCGGCGATAGGGTGCGCGCAGCTCTGCCCGGCACCTGCCGCTCAGATACCGCAGTTACCGACTTGGCGAAGCTAGCGAATCAACTGTTTCGGGCGGATCAACGCTACCCTGCCCCAGCACCGCGGCGTATCCTCACGCCGACACAGCTCACCCCGATAATGCTTTATCAAGAAATCGCGCAAGTCTACGAGATGAATCCGCAGCTGCTTCGTGAAGAGTTGAGTGAGTTGATAGAGGAGGAGCCAGTCGTTGCCCACACTCTCATGATTTGGTGCGCTAATCGCGGCAATGTAGCCGCATGCGCCAGAGATTTGGCTGTGCACGAAAACACCGTCCGCAGTCGCTTGCAGCGGATTGTCAACCACTACGGGCTTGCGCTAGACGATCCCGACGAGTTTTTTATGATCTGGGCGCAACTGCGCACACTGCGACAGCTGCCCGCAGATTACTCTGTTTAGCGCTGAGTCTTGACGGCAGCCTCAAGCAAACCCCAAATTTCGTTATAAACCTCGGGAGCAGCAGAGCACACAGTGTCCGGTTTCATCACCTCGAAAGATCCGTTTGCAGCAACTTTAAAACCAAACTGCGCACGCATTTCTGCGCATGTTGCTGGGAGCGACTCAATGAGGTCAGAGCGCAGAATCACCTGAGTACCGTCAGGAATTTCATAGCGCACACTGCGGCCAAATTTACTCGATATATCAACGGTGCGACCGAGCTGTGCAATATCAAGCTCGAATGTTTGACCGGGGTCAGCCTGCGGGGTTGCAGCCACGGGCACTTCCTGCACCTTCGGCACAGCCGGTTTAGCCGTAGAATTTTTCTCGCTGCTTTCCTCGTCTGATTCTGATTTTGCAGTATCAGACTGTGTTGTCTCGGAAGAATTACCCCCGCTGTTATTAACCGCATTAACCACGAAAAAGGACGCGAGCAACGCCAGTACCGCGATTACTGCAACAATAATCCAAGGTAAGAACTTCTTACGAGCTTCTAACTCTGCAGCTGAAAAATTCACGTTCCTAAGCCTACTAAAGGTAGCGAAACTTAGCTGTCTATCAACTAGAAAATCAAGAATTAACTATCTTGCAGGGCGGCTAACGCAGCGTCATAGTCTGGCTCCTGACCAAGGTCAGGCACCTGTTCTGTGTACACAACCTCATGGTCGCTGTTCAGCACAACAACAGCTCGAGAGAGTAGGCCCTGCAGCACGCCGTCTTGCATTGTGACCCCGTATGATTTGCCAAAATCGCTTCGGAAGGATGAGAGGGTTTCAACACCATCGATGCCTTCTGCGCCACAAAAACGTGCGAATGCGAAGGGCAGGTCTTCTGCAATGCACAGCACAACGACGCCGTCAGAGCCCGCAGCACGCTCGTTAAATTTGCGCACACTGGTTGCACAGACACCGGTATCGATGCTTGGGAATATGTTTAATACAACACTCTTACCGGCGTAATCGCTAAGGCTTTTTTCACCGAGGTCTGTATCAACCAAAGTAAAAGCCGGCGCTGTAGAACCCACCTCTGGCAGTGCGCCGACAGTATTTACAGGGTCACCGTTGTGTGTTATTTCAGTCATACGCTAAGTTTAGCTGCGCTAGATGGCAGCAACCTGATAACGGCTGCCTGCTTGTGTTGGTTGCGGGGTGGACGTAATTCTTGTGTGTATATATATAAAAAAATAGTGGGGGCATGTTCCCCACTCTCACCACAACGGTAAGAGAAGAAAACACACCCCCACAAGAAAAAAATTAATTCCGGCAGTGACCTACTCTCCCACACCCTCCCGAGTGCAGTACCATCAGCGCTGTCAGCCTTAGCTTCCGGGTTCGGAATGTAACCGGGCGTTTCCCTGACGCTATAACCACCGGAAAACCCTTCAACAGGACTCCCCAAAAAAGTGGAACCAATATTAAATTACCAACATTTTAAGGATCCGTCGGAAACCACACAGTAGACGCAAACAACAAAAACCCAACACTTCTTATAGCCAAAAAATGTTTAACAAGTCTTCGGTCTATTAGTACCAGTCAGCTCCACACATTACTGCGCTTCCACATCTGGCCTATCAACCCCATAATCTATAGGGGACCTCACACCCACAAATTGGGTAAGGAAATCTCATCTCGAGGCCGGCTTCCCGCTTAGATGCCTTCAGCGGTTATCCATCCCGAACGTAGCAAACCAGCCATGCCCTTGGCAGAACAACTGGCACACCAGAGGTCCGTCCAACCCGGTCCTCTCGTACTAGGGTCAGATCCTCTCAAATTTCCAACGCACGCAGCGGATAGGGACCGAACTGTCTCACGACGTTCTAAACCCAGCTCGCGTACCGCTTTAATGGGCGAACAGCCCAACCCTTGGGACCAACTCCAGCCCCAGGATGCGACGAGCCGACATCGAGGTGCCAAACCATGCCGTCGATATGGACTCTTGGGCAAGATCAGCCTGTTATCCCCGAGGTACCTTTTATCCGTTGAGCGACAGCGCTTCCACAAGCCACTGCCGGATCACTAGTCCCGACTTTCGTCCCTGCTCGACCTGTCAGTCTCACAGTCAAGCTCCCTTGTGCACTTACACTCGCCACCTGATTGCCAACCAGGCTGAGGGAACCTTTGGGCGCCTCCGTTACTCTTTGGGAGGCAACCGCCCCAGTTAAACTACCCACCAGGCACTGTCCCAGAACCCGATCAGGGTCCGTAGTTAGATATCCAGAGTGACCAGAGTGGTATTTCAACAACGACTCCACACACACTAGCGTGCATGCTTCAAAGTCTCCCACCTATCCTACACAAGCCACACCGAACACCAATACCAAGCTGTAGTAAAGGTCACGGGGTCTTTCCGTCCTGCTGCGCGTAACGAGCATCTTTACTCGTAATGCAATTTCGCCGAGTTCATGGTGGAGACAGCTGGGAAGTCGTTACGCCATTCGTGCAGGTCGGAACTTACCCGACAAGGAATTTCGCTACCTTAGGATGGTTATAGTTACCACCGCCGTTTACTGGGGCTTAAATTCAAAGCTTCACCCAAAAGGGTTAACCTCTCCTCTTAACCTTCCAGCACCGGGCAGGCGTCAGTCCGTATACATCCAATTGCTTGTTAGCACGGACCTGTGTTTTTAGTAAACAGTCGCTTCCCACTGGTCTCTGCGGCCACCACACCCTTTCCCAAGCAAGTTGGTATAAGCGGATGGCCCCCCTTCTCCCGAAGTTACGGGGGCATTTTGCCGAGTTCCTTCACCACGATTATCTCGATCTCCTTAGTATTCTCTACCTGACCACCTGAGTCGGTTTGGGGTACGGGCAACCAGCAACCTCACGCCGATGCTTTTCTCGGCAGCATAGGATCAGTAACTTCACCAAAACGGCTCCCCATCACATCTCACCCAAACACCCGCGGATTTACCAACGGGATAGGCTACATGCTTAGCCCGGGACAACCATCGCCCGGGATTACCTACCTTCCTGCGTCACACCTCACGCTCACGCACCAACACCGGGTTCGAAAACCAACACCAGAAATCAACCCCGAAGGGAAAAAATCCAGAAAAGCTTTCTTAGCACTTATTGGATTGTGTTGAACGGTTACCAGCCGGTACGGGAATATCAACCCGTTATCCATCGACTACGCCTGTCGGCCTCGCCTTAGGTCCCGACTTACCCAGGGCAGATTAGCTTGACCCTGGAACCCTTGGTCTTCCGGAGGACGGGTTTCTCACCCGTCTTTCGCTACTCATGCCTGCATTCTCACTCGTGTCACATCCACAACTAGATCACTCTGCTGCTTCACTCGCGACACGACGCTCTCCTACCCAGTCAACAAACTGAACCACAAAGGCTTATCTAACTGTTAACTGCCATATCTTCGGTGGTGTGCTTGAGCCCCGTTACATTGTCGGCGCGGAATCACTTGACCAGTGAGCTATTACGCACTCTTTCAAGGGTGGCTGCTTCTAAGCCAACCTCCTGGTTGTCTAAGCAACTCCACATCCTTTTCCACTTAGCACACGCTTAGGGACCTTAGATGATGATCTGGGTTGTTTCCCTCTCGACTATGAAGATTATCCCCCACAGTCTCACTGCTACGCTCTCACTTACCGGCATTCGGAGTTTAGCTGACGTCAGTAACCTTGTAGGGCCCATCGGCCATCCAGTAGCTCTACCTCCGGCAAGAAACACGTAACGCTGCACCTAAATGCATTTCGGAGAGAACCAGCTATCACGAAGTTTGATTGGCCTTTCACCCCTAACCACAGCTCATCCCCTCAGTTTTCAACCTAAGTGGGTTCGGCCCTCCACACGCTCTTACACGTGCTTCAGCCTGGCCATGGCTAGATCACTTCGCTTCGGGTCTAGGACACGCGACTAAAACGCCCTATTCAGACTCGCTTTCGCTACGGCTACCCCACACGGGTTAACCTCGCCACATGCCGCTAACTCGCAGGCTCATTCTTCAAAAGGCACGCCATCACACCAAAAACAGTGCTCTGACGGATTGTAAGCAAACGGTTTCAGGTACTATTTCACTCCCCTCCCGGGGTACTTTTCACCTTTCCCTCACGGTACTTGTCCGCTATCGGTCATCTAGTAGTATTTAGGCTTACCAGGTGGTCCTGGCAGATTCACACGGGATTTCACGGGCCCCGTGCTACTCGGGATACACATAACGCTGTAAGAACATTTCAGATACGGGACTCTCACCCACTCCGGTCACCCCTTCCAAGGTGTTCTCCTATATCCTTAACAATCACGTCGAAAGTCCGGTAGAACAATCAAATGCGTCCCACAACCCCGCACGCGCAACCCCTACCGAGTATCACACACGCACGGTTTAGCCTCATCCAGTTTCGCTCGCCACTACTCCCGGAATCACTATTGTTTTCTCTTCCTGTGGGTACTGAGATGTTTCACTTCCCCACGTTCCCTCTACCCGCCCTATATATTCAGACGGGAGTAACACACAAACATAAAGTCGCATGCTGGGTTTCCCCATTCGGAAATCCTCGGATCACAGCTCGTTTATCAACTCCCCGAGGCTTATCGCAGATTACTACGTCCTTCTTCGGCTCTAGATGCCAAGGCATCCACCGTTCGCTCTTAAGAACTTGCAAACAAAACAAAATCACAAAACAAACACCACAACAAAAAGTTGCAGCATCCATCTCTAGACCATAAAAAAAATTAAGTATCACAACAACACAAACAAAACAAACACCACAACAAAAAATTGCAGCATCCATAAAGCTTGCATCACTGCAGATGCTCGCGTCCACTGTGTAGTTTCCAACGTACCCACACACCCAACCAGCAACCACCATCAAACCAGCAGCCACCAGAAGGAGTGCAAGAAACCCAAACCAGAAAAACCTGGCCCCGGTCTCCCAGAACCCCAATAGTATGCACCAACAACCAGAACCGAAAACCAAACACCCCGTTCCAACCCCACAAAAAAAATGAAGCGTACTAAACAGCATCCAGAAACAATCCCAATCAATCATCAAACGTTCCACCCATGAGCCACCAGCAAACACACACACGGCATTTAAACTGGCAACCACCACAAAACAGACACAAGCCTGAATAACATGCGGCGACAAATGCTCCTTAGAAAGGAGGTGATCCAGCCGCACCTTCCGGTACGGCTACCTTGTTACGACTTAGTCCTAATCACCAGTCCCACCTTAGACGGCTCCCTCCAAAAAGGTTAGGCCACCGGCGTCGGGTGTTACCGACTTTCATGACTTGACGGGCGGTGTGTACAAGGCCCGGGAACGTATTCACCGCAGCGTTGCTGATCTGCGATTACTAGCGACTCCGACTTCATGGGGTCGAGTTGCAGACCCCAATCCGAACTGAGACCGGCTTTTTGGGATTCGCTCCACCTTACGGTATCGCAGCCCTTTGTACCGGCCATTGTAGCATGCGTGAAGCCCAAGACATAAGGGGCATGATGATTTGACGTCATCCCCACCTTCCTCCGTGTTGACCACGGCAGTATCCCATGAGTCCCCGGCATAACCCGCTGGCAACATAGGACGAGGGTTGCGCTCGTTGCCGGACTTAACCGAACATCTCACGACACGAGCTGACGACAACCATGCACCACCTGTATAGAAGTGTCCAAAGAGTCCTGTATCTCTACAGTGTTCTCCTATATGTCAAGCCTTGGTAAGGTTCTTCGCGTTGCATCGAATTAATCCGCATGCTCCGCCGCTTGTGCGGGCCCCCGTCAATTCCTTTGAGTTTTAGCCTTGCGGCCGTACTCCCCAGGCGGGGAACTTAATGCGTTAGCGTCGACACGGAGACCGTGGAACAGTCCCCACATCTAGTTCCCAACGTTTACGGCATGGACTACCAGGGTATCTAATCCTGTTCGCTCCCCATGCTTTCGCTCCTCAGCGTCAGTAGCGGCCCAGAGATCTGCCTTCGCCATCGGTGTTCCTCCTGATATCTGCGCATTCCACCGCTACACCAGGAATTCCAATCTCCCCTACCGCACTCAAGCCTGCCCGTACCCACTGCAAGTCTAAGGTTGAGCCTTAGGATTTCACAGCAGACGCGACAAACCGCCTACGAGCTCTTTACGCCCAATAATTCCGGACAACGCTTGCACCCTACGTATTACCGCGGCTGCTGGCACGTAGTTAGCCGGTGCTTTTTCTGTAGGTACCGTCACTTACGCTTCTTCCCTACTAAAAGAGGTTTACAACCCGAAGGCCGTCATCCCTCACGCGGCGTTGCTGCATCAGGCTTTCGCCCATTGTGCAATATTCCCCACTGCTGCCTCCCGTAGGAGTCTGGGCCGTGTCTCAGTCCCAGTGTGGCCGGTCACCCTCTCAGGCCGGCTACCCGTCGTCGCCATGGTAAGCCATTACCTCACCATCAAGCTGATAGGCCGCGAGTCCATCCCCCACCAAAAAATCTTTCCACCAATCACCATGCGGTAAAAGGTCATATCCAGTATTAGACACCGTTTCCAGCGCTTATCCCAGAGTGAGGGGCAGGTTACTCACGTGTTACTCACCCGTTCGCCACTAATCCACCCAAGCAAGCTTAGGCTTCATCGTTCGACTTGCATGTGTTAAGCACGCCGCCAGCGTTCGTCCTGAGCCAGGATCAAACTCTCCGTAAAAAACAAAAAAACAAACAGCATCGGGAAAACAACACTGAATGCGAGTTTGACCTGACAAACGATTCTGACAATCAAAAAATCATCAAGAATGTTCATCCAAAAATAAGGAATCCCCACCAGCATAAAAACTGGCACGAGGTTCAAATAAAATTTGGCATTTGACAATCAAGTGCACACTATTGAGTTCTCAAAGACCAAACAGAACCCGTACACGCTCCAACCAAGAAGCCTCCGAACCCCGCAGGATCAAAACAATGAAAAACAACCATAACACAAAAAGCCAACAAACAAAAGCCATAAAATGTGTAAACAGTGTTTCCCACCAAGACGCTGACCGTGTTTCCGTTTCCTGACGTTCGGCCAACAGATGACTACTCTACGCACCCTGACCGGCCCCACGCAAACAACACCAACACCCGGGCGTGTCGCATCGGTTTTCTGGGCCTAGTCGAGGTAGACAGCTGCCTTCTGTTTCTTGCCGCGACCGAGCACTGCCAGCTTCCGATCCCCGGCGTAGGCGGCAACAGTCTCACCCTCTGCAGTGATCTTCACACCGTTAACCGACGCCCCGCCCTGCGCAATCGCACGACGCGCCTCAGAAAGAGATTTCACCAAACCGGATTGCACAAGCGCATCTTCAACAGTGAGCTCTCCGCCACCTCGCACCTCAGGCAGCCCCGACAGCGCTTCTGCCAGAACATCTTCTGGCACTGCGTCGTAAGTGCCAGACCCAAAGAGTGCCGCAGATGCGTCCACCGCATGCTGCGCCGCTGCCTCACCGTGCACCAAGGCTGTGACCTCAAACGCGAGCCGTTTTTGCGCAGCTCGCTTAAACGGCTCCTCTGCAACCTGTCGCGCATAGTCTTCAATTTCCGCGCGTGTCAGGAAGGTGAAAACCTTTAAGCGATCCACAACATCAGCATCAGCCTGATTCAGCCAGAACTGGTAGAAAGCGTACGGTGAGCACAGCGCCGCATCGATCCAGATCGCATTGCCCTCGCTCTTCCCAAACTTTGTGCCGTCGCTATTGGTGATAAGCGGCGTTCCCACAGCATGCACGCTGTTGCCGGTGACACGTCGCACAAGATCGACACCACCAACAAGGTTGCCCCACTGATCCTGCCCACCCGACTGCAGTGTGCACCCATACTGCAGGTGCAGCTCAAGATAATCAATCGCCTGCAAGATCTGGTAACTGAATTCGGTGTAGCTGATGCCCTCATCACTAGCTAGACGCGCAGCAACAGCATCTTTCTTGATCATCGCCCCAACACGGAAGTATTTCCCAGTCTCACGCAAAAAGTCGAGCGCAGAAACATCAGCCATCCAGTCAAGATTGTTCACCATGCGGGCAGCGTTATCACCCTCAAAGCTCAAAAAGCGTTCAATTTGACTGCGCAGCGCATCGACCCACTCCGCAACCGTCTCCCGCGAGTTGAGGGTGCGCTCCGCTGTTGGGCGCGGATCACCGATCAGACCGGTGGATCCGCCGACGAGCCCCAAAGGCTTATGCCCCGCCAACTGCAGGCGGCGCATAAACAGCAACTGCACAAGGTGCCCAAGGTGCAGGCTGGCGGCTGTCGGATCAAACCCACAGTAGTAGGTGAGCTGCTCTTCTGTGAGAGCTTTGCGCAAGGCCTCAGGGTCTGTGGAGACGCTCAGCAGGCCGCGCCATTCGAGCTCATCATAAATCGACTCGAAAGATGGGTCGTTAGATTGCGCTGCCAAGATAGCTGAGGTGTTTATCGTCATGCTCACTATGTTACTCAGTCCCACCAACAGTGGTAGTGGCTGGTAAGCCCAGAAAAGCAAAAACTCCCGTGACAGATGTTGCACGGGAGTGTTTGTGGCTCCGACCGGCATCGATCCGGTGACCTTTCGATTTTCAGTCGAACGCTCTACCAACTGAGCTACAGAGCCTGAGCGACTCACCGGAGTTTGTCACTCTAGATAAAGAAACCCTTCTCATCTGAAAAGGGCTCTCTATCTTTGCGACCCTGACGGGACTTGAACCCGCGACCTCCGCCGTGACAGGGCGGCGCGCTAACCAACTGCGCCACAGGGCCGTATTAAATTATGAGGAGAAGATGGTGACCCCAACGGGATTCGAACCCGTGTTACCGCCGTGAAAGGGCGACGTCCTAGGCCTCTAGACGATGGGGCCGAAAGCGTTGAACCGTCATCTTCGCCGAGTTAAAGCTTACGACACTTTCTGCGCTCCCCGCAAATCACTCTGCTAAAAAGCGGGCAATTTCCCGTAAACACGCCAAACTGCATGGCGTGTCGCGGGACGGTCAAAGCCGGTCGCAAACCTTTCATCTACAGGCGCGGCACACGATAAAACTGTGCAGTAGCAAGCGCTAACCCCCACAAATCATCAACGTGCGCCAACTCACGTGCAGAATGCATTGACAGCAGCGGCGCGCCAACATCAACTGTGCGGATACCGTTATTTGCCGCCGCAATCGATCCGATCGTGGAGCCGCACGGCACAGAATTATTTGCCACAAACTGCTGCAGCGGCACGCCCGCACCGTCACACACTCGCACCCACATCGCCGCGCCAGCTCCGTCGGTTGCGTAACGCCTATTAGCGTTAATCTTTAGCATTGCACCCTTCCCGGCGAACGGCCTGGTGTGCGGGTCGTGCTTTGAGCTATAGTTCGGATGCACTGCATGCCCCGCATCCGCTGAGACGTGCCACGAGTTTGCTTTAACCCGCAAAATATCCTCAGCGGTAGCACCCAATCCGGTGTACAGGCGCACGATAATATCCTCTAAAAACGTTCCCTTTGCACCGGAGTGGCTCTGCGATCCAACCTCTTCATGGTCAAACAGCACAAGCAGATTTATCGCATTGTGCTCAGCCTGAGCTAGGGATGCAAGCGCGTAGGCACCCGCAAAGGTTGACGATAGATTATCCATGCGACCAGCGGCAAACAGCTCATTGCTAGCACCGATCCGGCGCGGTTTCTGGGTGTCGGCGAGTTGCAGATCCCAGCTCACTAGCTCGTCGGGTGCCACGCCGGCCGCAGACGCAATCGCGGTTAAAGCGTCAACCTCTCCCAGCCCGATCACCGGCTGGGTGTGCTCCTGCCGATCCAGTTTTAGACCGTTGTTAGCCTCCCGATCCAAATGGACAGCAAGCTGCGGAATTCTGGCAATCGCTGGGGTGCGGATCAGCCGTTTCTCCCCGTCTCTGGTAAACACTCGCCCGGCAACCGCTAGATCACGATCAAGCCAAGAGTTTAAGAGCGGGCCGCCGTAAACCTCAACATTAAGCTGCTGCCAACCGGCAGCAGAGCTGCCCGGTGTTGGTTTTACCACGAACCCCGGTGAGTCGGTGTGCGCCCCAAAAATACGTAATGGGGAATTCTTCGTCACTGAACTTCCGGCCTGCCACGCAATTAGCGAGCCGTCACGCACTGTGAAACCGGCAGCTCCCGCCTCCAACGGCGCCCAGGAGTCGCACTCATCGAGCCACTCAAACCCGGCACGGTTCAGCATGCGCGCGACAGTGTCGGCGGCGTGAAAAGATGTGGGGCTTGCCTCAATAAAGTCGGCGAATGCCGTTATGTATTCGTCGCGAGTTGAAATGCTTTCAAGATCGATCTGGGCAGCGTTGCTCATGTCTCTTAAATCTCCTAAATAAACCCCTGGACTCTTGCAGGGAGGTGAGGCAAGAGCCCAGACAGGCGGTATTTTATTTACTCGAGTTCCGTTCCAACGGTGTCACCGCTCGGCTTTTTAAAGTCGGCTGCAAACTCAGCGAGCAGTCGTGTTGCGTAACCGGTTGATCCGGCTGAGCGCCACAGATCGTCTGAGTTTGACTCCATCGGCCCTGCTATATCGATGTGCCCCCACGGCGTGCCGGCAACAAATTCATTCAGGAAGAGCGCCGCGGTAATCGCGCCGCCTTCGTTCGCCCCGATGTTTGCAAAGTCTGCAACGTTTGACTTCATTGCCTTCTTTAGACGCAAGTCGAGCGGCAATCTCCAAAGGGTCTCATCGCTCTTCTTACCCGCATCCTGTAACTGCTGGGCAACGGTGTCGTTATTTGCGAAAACGGCTGCAGTTTGGGTGCCGAGTGCCATCATCGCAGCACCCGTTAGTGTCGCGACGTCAACGATTGCGTCGACCTCTAGCTCTGCTGCGAGCGCGATGCCGTCACCGAGCACCAGGCGACCTTCTGCGTCGGTGTTGCGCACCTCAACGGTCTTACCGTTGCGCATCGTCAGCACGTCACCGAGTTTGGTGGCGCTGCCGGACGGCATATTATCGGTGCACATCAGGAACCCGGTGACTCGTGTCTTAACCCCAAGCTCTTTCAGGGCTGTCATTGCAGAGAACACAGCTGCCGCACCCATCATGTCCATCTTCATGGAGCAGTGTGAGGCGTTTGATGGCTTCAGGCTGATGCCGCCTGAATCATACATAATGCCCTTACCCACCAGGCCGATGTGCTCAGTTGCGCCCTCTGGCCGATAGCTGACTTTGATGAGGCGCGGATCCTGCACCGATCCAGCGTTTACACCGAGCAGGCCACCGAGGCCCATTTCAATGATTTCTTCGCGCCCGAAAACTTCTACTTCAAGCCCGTATTCTGGGCCTACACGCTCGGCAACTTCGGCGAATTTATAAGCGTTTAGGTGGCGCGGTGGAGTGTTTCCGAGATCTCGCGCTAAGCGGTCGGCGGTGGCCAAAATAGTTCCACGCTCGGCTCCTGCTGCAGCCTCAGAGTTTTCACCGATGAGTGTCAGCGTCTCTAGCGCTACAAGATTTTGTTTATTCTTCAGCGGCTCATAGGCATAGCGTGCGAGCAGGGCGCCCTCTGCCGCTGCTTGCGCTGCCTCACGCGCAGGCACACCATCCAGGGTTAGGGCATCAAGCTCAACGGCAAGCTCAGAAAATTTAGCTGCGTTGCGGGTAAAGCACGCAACAGCATTGCGGATCTCAGCAGCTGTTTTAAACCCCTTGCCAATGCCAACTAACACCTTGACAGTTTCACCCGGCAGCAGCAAAGCATCGCTCTTCTTGCCCGCGAACCCAGCAAGCTCAAGCTGTTCACGTGTTAGGTCTAGTGCGTCTGGCAGAGCACCTTCAGACTTTACAAATACGGCTACGGCTGCTGCGTTTGGCGCAGTTTTTGCAAGCTGCACCTTTGCAATTTGTTGTAGCGATGGAACGGGATTGAATTCAGCGTCGATAATCACATTCATACTTCTACTCTAGACCGTTCCACTAAATTGCAGCTCAGTGAATAAAGTTGGTGTATCAATTACTGATAGTGAGTATGAAATTTTTTCGGATCCTACAGTTCAGGCACTACGAGAGCAGCACCTGAGCTGCTGATACACAACTAAGGCAAGCAATGCCTAATTGCAGCCCAAATATTTGCTTGGCAAGCAAGCGAGACATAGGCTTTACAGGTGGCTACAACAGAAGTAAACCTCGCAAACCCCCACGAATACGATCACAAGCACGCAAACATCCAAAATGGCTGGTTGCGCGCTGCCGTGTTTGGTGCAATGGACGGTTTGGTCTCTAACATCGGCCTAATCGCCGGTATCGCCGCAGCCGGCGCCGCGCCGCACATTGTGCTGGTAACAGGCACCGCCGGCCTCCTAGCCGGGTCGGTTTCCATGGCGCTCGGAGAGTACACATCTGTGCGGGCCGCTAACGAGCAGCTCGACAAGGAAGTTGCGGTTGAAGCGGCAGCTCTCAAACGAAACCCGACCGGCGAAGAGATGGAACTGGCACAGGAGTTTGTCGGTCTCGGAATGAGCGCCCAAACCGCGCAGATCGCGGCTAAAGAGGTGCACCGAAACCAGGATAAGGCGCTGCAAGTGCATCTCGCGCACGAACTCGGTCTTACTGTTGAAGATCGCAACTCCCCGTGGGTTGCTGCATTCTCTTCCTTCTTTTCATTCAGTGCGGGTGCGATCATTCCGATACTGCCTTATATTTTCGGCTTTGGCACGCTGGTCTGGGGTCTGATTCTCGGCGCTATTGGACTGTGCGTTACAGGCGCATTTTCTGCGCATTTTGCGAAGAGAAATCTTTTCAGAGGGGCGCTCCGCCAGCTTCTGCTAGGTGGAATCGCGGTAGGGGTGACATACGCGATCGGAATGATTTTCGATGTCAGCACAGCCGGCTAAAACAGCTGTTCCGCGCTAGTCTTGACCGTATGCAGAAAGATGCCGTGCTCGAGGCAGGAGCGAGTCACTCACCATCTCTAATACTGGGTTTCTGTCGCGGCACGGCCCCCGCAAAATGGGTGCGCCGCTGGCAGCAAGCAGAATATCCAATTCCGCTTGAGCCGCACCCCCTTGATCTTGATGTCTACAGCCCAGATGCCGTTTTTAGCGACGAGCAGACCCTCACCCTCACAGAAGTGTTAAACCGTGGCGGCGTGGCTCTTGTCCGCGCACCCGAAACGCTGCCCCCCAGTGAACATACGCTGGGTGAGCTGCAAGCTGTGCGGCTGTACACCGAGGCAAACGCTGTTTTAACCGCCGCAGATTCCGTCTTCGCTATTCTCTCGGGCGTCACAACTATTGCCGAGTTGCAAGATGTAAGGCTTCTCGACCACAAACTACACAGAGACGACTGGAGTAGCGCAGAACCGTGGCACGACGCTAGCTGGCTTCCGGTTGACGCTGTCGCTTTAGCTGAGCTTGTTGCAACCGGTGTTGGTGAGGCTGTGCTCCCCCTCCCACTTGCACGCAACGTGGCAAACAAAAAACAGCATAAGGTTGTGCCGATTAATTCCGCTATCGAAATAAGCAGCTACGCAATATTCGCAGTTTGGCTCAGCAAACACAATCGTGCGGCGGTGCAGGATCTCATCGGAGTGCTGCGCGGACGCGGTGCTGCTAGCGCCAGAGACACCTCCCGCCCCAGCACTAACTCGCAAGAATCACCCGCGCAGATCGCAGCAGCCGCAAACGAAGCACAGCGCAAAACAAGCGGTCAGCGTCGCAGGAAGCAGCAACCGCCGCCAAACTCACGTGGCGCACAGCTTGCTAGCAGCAAAAATCGGGGTCACCGCAATAGTCGCCCACCAAAACCGGCCGGCCGGAAAAAACGACGCTAAATCACCCTGCTAGCGCACATTAACTGCAGCGCTTTAAAAAAAAAATTATTGCTGTGCAAACTTATCGGTTGCTCGCACCAGAGCGTCGATAATTCCCGGTTCGGTTGACGCATGTCCAGCGTCGGGAACCATTGTGAAATCAGCGTGCGGAAGCTGCGCGTATAAATCCCAAGCGGTGCGTGGTGGGGTGCAGACATCGTATCGCCCCTGCACTATCGCGGTTGGAATGTTCGCAAGTTTGTGCGCGTCTCTAATAAGCTGACCGTCTTCAAACCAACCGCCATTGGTGAAGTAGTGATTCTCGATGCGCGCAAACGCCACAGACCACTTCTCATCTTTCCGGGTAGCGGCGATATCTGCCTCATCCATAAACAGTTTCACGGTCGAGGTTTCCCACACACTCCAGGCAACACCAGCCGGTACGTGCACCTCAGGGTTCGGATCAAACAACTGCCTATTGTAGGCGGCGATCAAATCGCCTCTTTCTGGTTCCGGAATCTGCGCGAGATACTCCTCCCAAACATCCGGGAACAGATGGGATGCACCCTCCTGGTAAAACCATTCGAGCTCACTGCGGCGCAGTGTAAAGATACCGCGCAACACAAGCTCAGTGACACGTGTTGGATGGATCTCGGCGTAAGCCAAAGAGAGCGTGGATCCCCAAGATCCGCCAAAAACCTGCCATTTGTCGATGCTGAGGTGCTCCCGCAGCCGCTCTATGTCAGCCACCAAATGCCAGGTGGTGTTGGTGCTGAGATCAGCTTCCGGTTCACTAGCGTGCGGCAGTGAGCAGCCCGCGCCGCGCTGATCAAACAGCACGATGCGGTATTTCTCAGGATTAAAGAAACGACGCATTGTCGGGACGCAGCCGCCGCCCGGCCCACCGTGCAACACAACAACAGGTTTGCCGTCTGGGTTACCGACCTGCTCATAGTAGATCTGGTGACCGTCGCCGACCTCAAGCATGCCTTGGTCGTACGGCTCAATTTCTGGATACAGTGCGCGTCTCTCAGTCATACAGCGAGTCTACTTCTTCAGCGTCTTCTCTGAAACCGGCCACTCACCGGCAGCCTTCTTTTCGGCAACATAAGCCATTGCCTCGGCCTGCCGTTCAGCTTCGATGCCGGTAAAAATCTCAGCACGCACGAGCTCCTTAGTAAGGCCGAAAGTCTTCACCAGATCGTCAGCCTGCAGACGCAAGCGACCGAGCAGACGGGTAACGTATGCCTCCATAGCGTCATATCGCGCACCTGAGATCCGCCCACGACGCAGGAACCATGCAGCATCGCGCTCAATGATGCTAAATGCAAACAGGTCACGCAACCAAGTCATCACAGTTAGAGTGTCTCCCTCAAACTGCGCAAGTGCATCGGTGAATGACTCCCACTGCAGTAGCTCGCCGTGTGCGCGCGCCGCTGCAATAAGCTTCGCTTGGTTATCGTTGAAGGCTTGGGCCTGACCGGCAGCTCCCCCAGCTTTCTTCCCCTCCCGCAGTGCCTGCGCGATCTCAGAGATCATTGTTTCGATCCGGTCTGTCAGCAGATACTGCTGGAAATTAGGATCCTGCAGTTCATTAACAGCGCGTGCGGTCTGGCCGAGTGAGGTAACGTCTTGCACCGCTTGCCGCAGCCCGAAGCGGCTGAGTCTGTCAACAATCTGTGTTTTTGCCGCATTCACGATGGCGTCACGCCCGCCGTCTGCAAAACTTTTCGCATAATCGGCGAGCAATCGCTTACCCACCAGCTGCAGCAGAACATGGTTGTCGCCCTCGAAAGTAGCGTAAATATCAAGATCCTGGCGCAGTGTCACCATGCGGTTTTTTGCGATGAACCCAGCGCCACCACAAGCTTCGCGGGTTTCCTGCAGGGTATCGAGAGCCGCCCATGTGGAAAGCGGCTTTAGGGCTGCCGCCAGTGTTTCTAGGGATTCACGGTTTTCGTCGCTGTCATTCTTGCCAGAGAAAACTTCATCAAAAACATGCAGCAGGCGTTCGTGCGCAAACTGCATTGCAAATGTCTGCGCAAGGCGCGGTAGCAGGCGTCGCTGATGCAAACCGTAGTCGAGCAGCAGCGATTCTTTGCCGTCGGCACCTGGGAACTGCCGGCGCTCGTTGGCGTAGGTGATAGCGGTTGCAAGCCCCAATTTCATAGCGTTAACTGCTGCGCCGTCGAGCGATACGCGCCCCTGCACGAGAGTGCCAAGCATCGTGAAGAAACGGCGACCAGGGCTTGCAATAGGTGAGCTGTAATTACCCGCAGCGTCTACATCGCCATATCGGTTAAGCAGATTAGTGCGCGGGATGCGCACATGATCAAAAGCTAGCCGACCGTTATCAATACCGTTCAACCCGCCCTTGAAACCGTCATCAAACGAATCAACACCCGGCAACAGCTGCAGATTCTCATCTCGGATAGGCACGTAGAAGGCGTGCACTCCGTGATTTACACCCTTGGTAATCAGTTGGGCAAAAACAACCGCAGCCTGGCCGTGCAGTGCTGCATTGCCAAGAAATTCTTTCCAGGCGCCGGCGAATGGCGTGTGAATCTCAAACTCTTCGGTTTCCGGAATATAGGTAGCTGTTGTTGCCACCGATGCGACGTCTGAACCGTGTCCGATTTCAGTCATGGCGAAGGCGCCCGGAATCTTCAATTCGAGCACATCCCGCAACCACAGGTCATGATGGTGCTTGGTGCCTAAGTGCAAAATTGCAGACCCAAACAGGCCCCACTGCACACCGCTTTTAATTTGGAGGGAAGGATCGGCGAAGACAAGCTCTGCAAAGGCCGCTAGGTTTCCGCCATGGTTGTCTTCACCACCGTACTCCTTTGGAAAAGCACGCTGAATCGCACCCTCCTCAACAAGCATTGCTAGGCGCTTCAGAGTGTCTTCCCGATGCTCCTGCATCGACTGGCCCGGTGTATTTTGAAAACGCTCTTGGCTTGCCAGGCTGCGGGAGGCGATCCGCTCCTTTTTCCAAGTGCCGAGCAGCGCATCGCTAACGATAGCAATGTCAATCTTTGGGGTTTCCTGTTGTGCGGCATCTTTGACCATGACAGCTCCTTAAAGATCTGAAATATCCACTGTCAGGCTAATGGCTCTGCACAATTAGCGCCCGTCTATTGCCGGCACTCACAATCACAGTTGAAATGCCACGGTGTCATATTGTAGGAGTCACACAAAAAGACCGCCTCAGTTTTGGAAACTTCCGAAACTGAGGCGGCCTATTAGCGTTTTGCTTCTGCAGCTGCCAACGCTGCAGTCACTTCTAAATAGTTCTGTGACGTGAATTAAACTCGGCTAAACCAGCCAGTCTTGCGCCTGACCGGGGGTAAAGTCACCGAAGTATTCCGGCCGCAGCTGCGCGTTTTCAAACAGTTGTCTGGTGCGCTTCTGGCGGTTGCGCGGGATCACCGTTACAACGATGCCGTTGCGCCCAGCGCGCCCGGTGCGCCCCGAACGGTGCAGGTAGGCTTTGTAGTCGTCTGGCGGATCCGCCTGCACAACCAGCTTCACATCATCCACGTGAATGCCACGAGCAGCGACATCTGTTGCCACCAAAACACCAACTTTGCCGTCTGTAAACCGCTTGAGGTTGCGCTCTCGTCTGCTCTGGCTGAGATTGCCGTGCAAATCAACCGCGCTAATTCCGGAGTCTTCAAAAAGCTCTCGCAGGGTCTCAGCGTAGGCGCGCGTGCGCGTAAACACAATCGTGCGATCACCGCCCTGCTCGATGATCTCCGTTAGCACATCATTCTTATCTTCACGCAGCACAACGAGCACGTGGTGATCGAGACTGCCCTGCTTCTCGTCGGCAACTTCATGCACGCTCGGCTCCACCAAAAACTCTTTCACGAGTTTGGTTACCTGCGCATCTAGGGTGGCAGAGAACAGCAGCTTCTGCGCACCCGGCGCAGTTTGGCGGAGGATCCGCTGCACCGGCTCAATAAAGCCCAACTCTGCCATATGGTCGGCCTCATCCAGCACCGCGATTGCAACCTGACCGATATTGAGGTTGCCACGCTCGATAAGATCCTCGACACGACCGGGGGTGCCGATCGCAATATCGATACCCCGCAACAGCGCATGCTGCTGCCTTTCAATCGGCGCCCCGCCAACAAGTTGCGTGGTGAAGAGACCGGCGGCACGCGCGAGTGGCTGCACAGTGCGGTCAATTTGCAGCGCCAGTTCTCTAGTTGGCGCGAGGATCAGCGCCTTCGGGAAGCGCCCCTGCTGCATCGGGGTGCGCTTTCCTCTCTCACGTTTTGGCGGCCGTGGATCATTATCGAAAAGACCCTCACTCTTCAGCTGTAACAGTCGCTCAACCAGACCTGCGCCGAAGGCAATAGTTTTACCAGACCCTGTGCGGCCGCGCCCAAGCACATCACGTCCCGCAATGACGTCCGGGATTGTCGCTACCTGAATTGCGAATGGAGAGATAGCACCCATATCGGCTAGCGCGGATACTAAGCGGTCACCCAAGCCCAGATCGGCAAAGGCCACACCCTCAACATCAGCGGCAGAGGTTTCAATCGCCTCGAGTTTTTCGAGCACGATATCTTCCGGCGGCTGGAACCCTTGGCGTGCGTTATCGCGTCCAAATTTTTTGGATCCGCGCTCTGCACGATCGTTGAAACGGCGCTCTGCGCGGAAGTCGCGGCGGTCACCGCTGCGGTTTTCCCTACGACCAAAGTCGCGGCGGTCATCCCGGCGATCATAATCACGTTCACGCCGATCAAACGCGCGACCCTCGTCACGGCGAGCATTATCACGCGCCCCACGAACAAAATCGCGGTCGCGACGACCCCCACGCCGGCCTAGCGGGCGACCCTCACCCCGATCGTCACGGCGCTCACCGGCGAAGTGCCGATCTTGGCTGTAGCCACGTTTTTTATCGTGCCGTTCACCTAAATTGCGCTCTGGGCGCCGCGTATCACGAGAATAGCCGCGATCCGCCCTTTCCCCGCGCTCTGTCGCCGCTCTGGCAGACAAACCTTTTCGGTGCGGTTTCTTTTTACCGCGGTTGGGATCATAATTTTTGGGCGCTTTAAAACCGCGCTTAGCTTTACGAGACATTGGTGCTCTTTCTATAGCACAGCATGGCAAAAGTAAGCGCAGTGCACGCGCGACTTTAGCTACTCTGCAGGTATTTGGTAAATGGAACCGAACCGCAATAAACAAATAAACCGGTCTGGGGTGCTTCCGATCAGCGATGAAAGCTCTTGACCGCTTGCGTTTCACAGTGCCTTGCCGCTGCAGCCAACCTTCTAACGGTAGCACACCTCTTACAAGATCAGTGAATAACTACCGGGATTACCAGATCCTGCACCCGGTCACCACCCGCCGTGTGATCATTGCGGGTTGCGAGAACACAGGCTTCAACACGACAGTCAAGCCCCTCGATGGCAGCTTCAGGAACAACCAATTTGACTGTGAACGTTCCAGCTTCCGCATCCAAATATTGGTGGGTTGCAAAATTGCGCCAGACAAAATCATCCGAAACCCAGGCAGACGACAGCATCTCACCCTGCACAGCAGCGGCCGCATCTGCGCTAGCCGGCACCTCACCGAGGCAGGGGCTTGGTTTCTGCTCAGGCGAAGCGGGAGCTTTACAGAAACTGACGTAAATACCGCGCGCAGAATCATACCCCGCACCGCGCACAGTTACCGTCTGACCTGGCACAAGATTTGCGGGGTCGAAACTATCATCGTCGACTCCCGCAAGAGCCAGCGTACGTTCGCGCCCATCATCGCCTTTTGCTGTAACCGCAGTGTCACCGAGGTGCGCGCGGACTTGCCCGGCAACCCCCTGGTTTTGGTGAGTTAAAATCGGCACAACCACGAAAGAAAGGGCGATAATCAGGATCAGCAGGGAGAGGCCGAAGACCCAAACTAGCGCACGCTTTCTCATAAAGGAGAGTCTACTCGTCACACAGAAAACCGCGAATTCGCTGAATCTGGAAGACGACCTCTCGAAATAATGCTAGTATGCCTTTCATACGTTTAATTTCTAGGTTTTGCTGCGTCTAAACGCGGCCACGATGTGTAAGGGGGTCTCGCATGGGGCGCGGCCGTCAGAAAGCTAAGCACACCAAGGTAGCTCGTCAGCTGAAGTACTACAGCCCGAGCACCGATCTCTCAGAGCTCGAGCGGGAGCTGCACAGCGCAAGCGGCGCTGAGCAGGAAGATCCGTGGGCGGAGTACGCTGAAAAATACAACGTTGACTCTGACTACGGCGACGAAGACGAACACTAAGCTCGATCGCACTCGCACACCAGTGCAACTATCATAAGCTGCTAGCGTTAGCCTGCCTCTCATCTAGTGCAGATAAGAGGCAGGCTATATAGTGCTGTGGATCCGGCAGAGCTGGTTAGTCGGCGTACTCCCCGACGAGACGCACAGCGCCTCCGTTAACTCCCTTTGCCCCGATTTCAAAGCCGGTGAGATCGCGTGTGCCAGCCTGCACTTCAGCAACACGCCACACATCAAGCCCGGCAGCGCGCAAAGTGTTTGCGACCGCATCTGCCTGGTCAGCGGCAACCACAGCCGCCATGCCGAGGCCCAGGTTCCAGGCTCCTTCAACCTCGCCGAGGGTTGCATCAGCCAGGTCGACAAGATGCCTGAACACCGGCAGCGGTGACCAAGTGCTTCGGTCAATTTCAGCCCAAGTGCCAACAGGCAGCACACGCGCGATATTTGCTGCAATACCGCCCCCGGTAATGTGGCTTAACGCATGGATTGCACCCGGGTGTGAGTTAATCGCCGCTAACAGCTGTGCGGTGTAAAGTTTTGTCGGCTCAAGCAGTGCTTCACCATAGCTTGTGCCCAGATCAGCAGCGGTGTCTGCATAGGTTAAGCCGCGATCCGCAATAATTTTGCGCACCAAAGAATAACCGTTTGAGTGTAAACCTGAAGCCCCCATGGCGAGAATCACGTCGCCCGCTTGCACACGCTCCGGCCCGAGCACAGCGTCAGCCTCAACAACGCCGAAAGCAGCGCCCGCAACATCGTATTCATTTTCGCCTAGCAGCCCTGGGTGTTCAGCGGTCTCTCCGCCAACGAGTGCGGTACCTGTTGCCGCACACGCCTCTGCAATGCCGCGCACAATGTCTGCAACTCGCTCGGGCACCGTTTTACCAACACAAATGTAGTCGGTCATCGCCAAGGGCTTCGCGCCAACGACCACAATGTCATCTACGATCATCGCGACCAGATCCTGCCCGATAGTGTCGTGTTTATCAATAGCCTGCGCGATCGCAACCTTAGTGCCAACGCCGTCGGTTGCGCTGGCCAGCAGTGGCCGCTTGTAACCGAGCAGCGCGGAGGCATCAAAAAGACCCGCAAAACCGCCGACTCCGCCGAGCACCTCAGGGCCGTGCGTGCGCGCCACCGCCTCTTTCATAAGTTCAACCGCGAGATCACCCGCGGCAGTATCTACACCAGACTCAGCGTACAGCGATTTTTCTTTCACAGCTCGATTCTACAGCCCTCTATTCTTGCGGATCGGCTGGCGCACTAACGCCTTTGGTTTACAAGTGAAAATGTGCGAAACTTGACCTGTAGAAACCCGCAACCGAGCGTCGGTTGCGCGACTGTTACTTCACGCTTAGGAGCGGCACCAACCCATGTGTGGCATTGTCGGCATTGTTGCCAGCGAACCCGTAAATCAACAAATCTACGACAGTCTGCTACTTTTGCAGCACCGCGGCCAAGACTCGACAGGCATCGCAACGGTCGATGGCAGCAGCCTGCATATTGTTAAAACCAAGGGGCAGGTGCGTGAGTCTTATCGCACACGCGATATGCGCTCGCTGCTGGGCAATATCGGCCTCGGCCATGTTCGCTACGCAACTCGCGGATCTGCCGCAACCGAACAAGAGGCGCAGCCTTTTTACGTTAACGCGCCGTACGGCATCATTCTGGTGCACAACGGGAATCTTGTAAACACTCGTGAACTCACTGCCGCGCTGCGCGGCGTTGATCGCCGCCACCTGAACACTGACAGCGATACTGAACTACTGCTAAACGTGCTGGCTAACGAGCTGCAAAAAACAGCATCTGAAGAAGAATTGACAGCTGACGCAGTATTCGACGCTGTTTCAATTGTGCACAAACGAGTCGAGGGCTCGTATGCAACAATTGCGCTGATCGCAGGATACGGCCTCCTAGCATTCCGCGATCCGCACGGAATTCGTCCGCTCATCTTAGGGCGTCGCACCGCCGAAAACGGTCAGGACGAGTGGGTTGTAGCCTCTGAATCGCTCGTGCTGGAGTCTGGTGGTTTTGAGATTGTGCGCGACGTTGAACCTGGCGAGGCGATCTTTATCGATCAGCAGAGCAAGCTACAGAGTCGCCAGTGCGCAGACGGCACCGCCGAATATGCCCCATGCGCGTTCGAGTACGTTTATCTGTCACGCCCCGACTCTGTTGTGAACGGAATTTCTGTTTATGATGCGCGGCTGCGGCTTGGAGACAAGCTTGCCGAAGAGATCGCACGCCACATCGATCCAAGCGAAATCGATGTGGTTATGCCGATTCCGGACTCTGCCCGCCCATCGGCAATGCAGGTTGCCCGCAAACTCGGCGTCGAATACCGTGAAGGGTTTTTTAAGAACCGCTACGTCGGCCGCACCTTTATTATGCCGGGTCAGGCACTACGAAAAAAGAGCGTGCGCCAAAAATTGCACGCGATGGAGGTTGAGTTTGAGGGTAAGACCGTCTGCATCGTAGACGACTCAATCGTGCGTGGCACAACCTCTAAAGAGATCGTAGATATGGCTCGCGCTGCGGGTGCAGCACGCGTGATTTTCGCCTCAGCAGCGCCACCTGTCGTGTGGCCACATGTTTACGGTATTAACATCTCCACGCGTGATGAGCTCATCGCGCACGGGCGCACCTACGAAGAAATTGCCGAGTTTATCGGAGCAGATTTACTGGTCTATCAAACCGTTGAGGGCATGAACGAGGCAATTCTCGAAGGCCAAGACCGCTTCACGACTCTTGAGCAGGCGTGCTTCACCGGCAACTACATCACCGGTGGCGTAACAGCAGAGTATCTTGACTGGCTCGAAGCTAACCAGACGAGCTAGTAACTCTCGGGCGAGTTAGAGACTAGTAAAATTTAAGGCCGTAAACGCTGCGGTGTTTCGACCTAAGGCGCTACTTCTGATCTGCAGAATCGGTGGTGTTGCTGCCAGTAACAGAGCTGTCGCTGACATTATCTACCCGCTCGTTCTCTTTAGTCGCGGCAGGCTTATCGTCGTGCAGATCGCTGACTTCTTTTTTCAGAATTTTTGCTGACTGTCCGATGCTCTTTGCAAGCTGTGGCAGCTTCGGTGCACCAAAGAGCAGCAGAATAACAAGCAGAATGATAATCAGGTGCCACCCACTCAGTGCGTTACCCACAAAACCGCTTACCAACATTTAGAAGCCCCCATCATCAAATCGACTGTAAAAAATTATCCCACACGCACCTGGGAGGGCGGTTAGTTGGCTGTGCCGGTGCCGTGTTTTGGCGCAACACCCTCATTGTAGATAGAGCCCTCAGCAACAGCTTCTGCCCCCGAGTCAGCACCTGGAATGACAGTTTTTGTGTGCACAGCCGCAGCGGTGCCTCGCTTATTTTTAGCTGCTGCCCCCAAGATTAGCGCGACTATCGCCATCACCAAAAGACCCACAGCGCCGCCAAGCACAGCAGAAAACCCTGCTATCTGACCTGCGGTGTAATTACCCTCTGCAGCAACCGGAAACAGCGTAGAGATGAGCGCGCCAAGCACAGCTCCGGCGAGAGTTCCCAGCAGTAACAGTCGGTTGTAGCGCACCGAACGCTCAACCTTCACCGTTGTTTGCTGCCGTGTTTCTTGAGTCTCACCAAGTGTTTCAGTCACAGTTACCAATTATTCCACTCCATGCTGTGCGCTTATTTCAGTGTCATAATTGGCAGCAGTTTAGAGAGGTCTGCGCGAGTGCCGGACGCGTTTATCTCACCCGCAGCAAGCAATTCAGACCAAGTTTTTTGCCCTGTGGCGAGCAAAAACCAGCTGTGTGGCGACAGCTCAATTACGTTAGGGGGCGTGCCACGATGATGCTTTGGCCCAGGAACACACTGCACTGCCCCATAGGGCGGCACGCGCACCTCGACACTATTTCCGGGCGCAATTAACGCCAACTCTTCCAGCAGATAACGGGTTGCGGTTGCGGCGGTTGAACGATCCACAAGCTCACCAGACGCGATCCGATCGCGATAAAAATTAAGCACCTTACGACCCTCAACTGGGTCAATTTTCCGTTTCTTTGCCACGTCTTAATAGTAGGCTTGATAGCGTGAAAATTCTTGTGCTTGGCTCAGGCGCCCGTGAACATGCGATCGTTATTTCTTTGCTCAATGAAGAAGCGCACGAGGTTGTGTGCGCACCCGGCAACGCAGGTATCGCCGCCTCCGGCGCGAGCTGCGCAGAGCTTAATATCACAGACCCCGAAGCGGTGCACGACTTCGTTGCAGCAGAAAGCTTTGACCTTGTGGTGATTGGCCCTGAAGCGCCGCTGGTCGCGGGTGTAGCAGACCCATTACGCGCAGCGGGCGTGCCCGTGTTTGGGCCAGACCAAGCAGCAGCACAGCTTGAAGGGTCAAAAGCGTTCGCAAAAGATGTTATGGAGCAGGCGGGTGTACCAACGGGACGTGCGGTGCCAATCACTCCAGCAAATGCGCGACAGGTGCTCGCTGATTTTGCTGGCGCCCCCTACGTCATTAAGGCCGACGGGCTGGCAGCCGGTAAGGGCGTGTTGGTAACCGAAGATCTTGAGGCGGCGATCGACCACGTTGAAACTTGGGCGCCGCACGGTGAGGTTTTGGTTGAGGAATTTCTCGACGGCCGAGAAGTATCGCTATTTTTCTTTGCTGATGGCAAGACTGTGCAGCCACTGACTCCCGCACAAGACTTCAAGCGCATCTTCGATAACGATGAGGGGCCTAATACCGGAGGGATGGGCGCATACTCCCCACTCAACTGGTTGCCTGAGGGTTTTGTCGCTGATGTGCAGCGCACAGTTGCGCAACCAACCATCGATCAACTTGCAAAACAGGGCACACCATTTGTGGGGCTGCTCTACTGCGGTCTTATTGTGACCGCAAAGGGAATTCGGGTTATTGAATTCAACGCACGTTTCGGTGATCCTGAAACTCAAGTGGTCCTCACCCGCCTGGCAAGCCCGCTCAGCGAGTATCTTTTAGCGTCTGCTGAGGGCCGCCTGGCCGAGTTGTCTGCACCGCAGTTTAATTCTGACGCGGCTGTCATCGTTGTGCTTGCAAGCGAAGGCTACCCGGGTGAGGTGACCACAGGGCGTGAGATAACCGGGCTTGCTAAACTGGCACAGCTGCCGAACGTACACGCTGTGCACGCCGCAACTGCTCTAGGCGCAGACGGCGTTTGGACCGCTACCGGCGGGCGGGTGCTCGGAGTGGTCGGGCGCGGCTCAGATGTCTCTGCAGCGCGCTCTGCGGCTTACAGCGGGATCGCAAAGCTCGGGCTTGCGGGCGGGCAATTCCGCAGCGATATCGCCGCAAAAGCTTAAATTTCTTAATAGCGAATAACACTTCCGCGATATCTCGAAAATTACACGTCCAATCAATTTGACATTTTATGATGCAAGGTGTATTTTAAATACACCCAAATTGGGCATAATTTTCAAAGGGGAAGGTTATGAAACTACATATTAAATCTGTACGCGCTTTTGAGCCCACTGGGATTTCATGCAGGGTGGAATGATGAAACTTCAGCGGCTCACGTGTATTTCAGCGATCGCATTACTCTCCCTGACGGGCTGCGCTAATCATCATTACGTCGCACGATATCTGACAAATAGTGTTTGGAGCCCGATAGAAGACTTAGGAAAAGACAAAGTAAAATTCTACGATGTCGACGAGTTTTACTTCGAGGGAGCAGAACCCGTAGCCAGAGATGTCAGTTTCCTACCCAAGGGTGCTGAGGTTATAGTTATGCAGTGTGCAGAAGATGAAAACGGTATCACTAAATTTGGAACAATATACAACGACTACGACCAGGGCCGCCCATTCCCGGACATAGAAGTGATCGGCACAGATGAATTCAAAGCAAAGGCAGCCAAGTGGATACCTGATTGCGTGCCCTTTTAAATGATTAAGGTCTCGCTAAACAACTCAGGCGCCATTCTGTAAATAATTTCAATTTTTACAGAATGGCGCCTGAATCTAAAACTGCCACCAGCGGCGTTTTTTTGGCCTGTCATCTTCCTCAGGCGCATCAGCGCTGTCAACCTCAGTCTCTGCATGATCAGGCTGTGGAATATCGGTTACAGCGTCTTCCATGCTCAACTCTTCAAAGAAGGAAACGGCGTCAGTTTCAATAATCTCATCAGATTCATCAAGATCTGCAGTATCAACAGCATCTTTAAGCTCAGCTTCAAAGCCGTCAGCATCCGCTGTCATAACAGGTTCATCAGCTTCTGCTGCAGAAACAGTATCTTCGTCAGTTGATACCGGTTCTTCTTCATCCGATGCAGCTAGCGCACCACCCTCATCTTCAAATGCGACTTCAGCCGCAAGCTCAACATCACCCTCCGGGCCTGCTTCCATGGCTGCATCAGCTGCATCAGCAGTCACCAGCTCACCCTCAGGAATGTCAATCGGGCCGCCTTCATCTATTAAGACATTTTCTGGGGCAGACTCGTTTTCAACGTCTGCAAGCACAGCAATTTCATCATGATCAGAATTTTCCACGTCAGCAACCACAGCGCCCTCGTCAGATTGTGGCGCGGCAAGCGCGTCAGCGATGTCTAACGCAGCGAGAGCTTGCAGCGCCTGCCCCCAACGCTCAGTTGCGGCAGCGGCTCGCTTCTCCCCCTCTGATCCCTCAGCAAAAGCACTTTCAGTGATTGTCACGGTGGTGTCATCAAGCATTGCTCTAACGGTCAAGAGCACGGCGGTCTGCTGCCCCTCTTTGTCAGCCCAACGCCAGCCAAAAACATGCCCATCAACCCAAGCGTCAAAGGTTCCGTACAGTTCGTCAGTCGCGACCCTATTCTCGCGACCTGGGGTGAACGTCAGCTCAGGGCACCACAGCTCTGCCTTTTCGGGATCAGACAGCAAGCGCCACACCTCAGCGCGCGGAGCTGCTACGGTCTCACGAACAACTACAGGAGCGATTGTGTTCATGCTAACTAGATTACCTTAGCCACCCGTGCCAGACTTAAAAGGTGACTTTAAATGCAAGCTTTGAAAATTGGCGGCACTTGGCTTCGGGTAAGGTGCGGGATCTCTACGTGCCCGCAGATGGCTCTGACAATCGCCTACTTCTGGTTGCAAGCAACCGGATTAGCGCCTTTGATTTCTTACTCGAGCCAGAAATTCCCGGCAAGGGCGCACTTTTAACCGGGCTCTCACACTGGTGGTTCAAACAGATTGATATGCCCAACCATCTGCTTCCAGACGCCCAGGAACTGGCTCCCGCTGCGGTTCGCGACCGTTCAATGGTTGTAAAAAAACTCGAAATGCTCCCCATTGAATGTGTTGTGCGTGGCGCAATCACCGGCTCCGGGTACCAGGAATACCAGGCAACAGGATCAGTCTGCGGAATCAAGCTACCTGGTGGGCTAGCGGACGGCGACCTGCTCAGTGAGCCAATCTACACCCCAGCTTATAAAGCACCGCAGGGTGAACACGATGAAAATACCACCTTCGAACAAACTGTTGAACTCGTCGGGGCGGATCGCGCAAAACAGTTGCAAGATGCTTCGCTGCGCATTTTTAATATCGCCCGTGAGAAAGCTCAGGCTGCGGGGGTCATACTCGCCGACACTAAGTTTGAGTTCGGTATCGATCCGCAAAATGGTGAGCTTGTTATCGCAGATGAGGTGCTCACAAGCGACTCCAGCCGCTACTGGGATGCGGCAGTGTATGCAGCAAACGAGGGCGCAGCACGCCTTGAGAGTTTTGATAAACAGATTGTGCGCAACTGGCTGCTTGCAAATTGGGATCGCGCGCAAGAGAGCACACCGCCGGTTTTACCGGCCGATATTGTCACCCGCACAGTCTCCCGCTATCGTGAACTATTTGAAAGGTTGACGGGCGAAACTCCTGTTTCATAAGCGATAGAATTAACCGTGTCATCACTCACCGCGTTATAAGGAGATATTGCGTGGCAAAGATCATTGTTGAAGTAATGCCAAAGCCGGAGCTGCTTGATCCACAGGGTAAGGCGATTGCGGGCGCACTTGCGCGCGGTGGCGCAACTGAGTTTGTTAACGTGCGCGCAGGAAAGCGCTTTGAGCTCACGGTCGACGGTGATGTCACCCCAGAAATTCTCGAAAAGGCAAAGCAGATCGCTGCAGATGTGCTGTCAAACGGGGTTATTGAAGACGTTGTTGCGGTAGCTGAGGTCGCAGAATAATGCGTGTTGGAGTTGTCACATTCCCCGGTTCGCTCGACGATCGAGATGCACAGCGCGCTGTTCGTCGCGCCGGCGCTGAAGCAGTGCCGCTGTGGCACGGCGACCACGATCTACAGGGTGTTGACGCGATTGTGCTGCCAGGCGGGTTTAGCTATGGTGACTATCTGCGTCCGGGTGCTATTGCGGCGATTGCGCCAGTTATGACTGAAGTTATCTCTGCTGCCAACTCAGGAATGCCGGTGTTGGGCATCTGTAACGGGTTCCAGATTCTTGTTGAAGCGCATCTGCTACCTGGTGGTCTGATCCGCAATGCACACCAGCAGTTTATTCGACGGGATCAGCAGCTAATTGTTGAAAACAATGAAACCGTTTGGACGAGACTATTCAACCAAGGTGAAGAGATCACCATCCCGCTTAAAAATGGTGACGGTGGCTACATCGCTGACGCTGAAACTTTAAAACGTATAGAGGGTGAAGGCCTGGTTGCCTTCCGCTACGCGGGTGTCAATCCGAACGGTTCGCTAAACGATATCGCAGGTCTGACAAACGAACAGGGTAATGTCGTGGGCTTAATGCCGCACCCTGAACACGCGGTAGAGCCTGGCTTTGGCCCTGACACCCCGGAAGCAATGCGCTCAGGTCTCGACGGACTGCGCATGTTTGAGAGCGTTGTGCGCTCATTCGTTACAGCTTAAACTTCGGTTTCTTCTTCGCTTAACGCTGCCGCATACTGCGCTGCAAGCAGTCGAGAATAGGCGCCCTTAAGCTCTATGAGTTCGGCGTGCGTCCCCTGCTCAACCACTCGGCCGTGCTCCATCATGACAATCATTTCAGCGTCACGGATGGTTGACAGGCGGTGCGCAATGACGAATGATGTGCGCCCCTGACGCAAACGATTCATTGCTTCCTGCACCAACAGCTCGGTACGAGTATCAACCGAGCTAGTTGCCTCGTCCAAGATCAAAATCGCCGGATCCGCAATAAAGGCACGCGCGATTGTCAGCAGCTGCCGCTCCCCGACTGACAGCTGCGCGCCGTTTTCTTCAAGCATCGTATCGTAGCCGTTAGGGAGCAAGCGGATAAAGTGATCCGCCATTGTTGCTTTCGCGGCAGCCTCTACCTCTGCGTCAGTTGCGTTGAGACGCCCGTACCGAATATTGTCCCGCACAGTGCCGGTAAAAAGATAGGCATCCTGTAGCACCATACCGACCCGTTCACGCAGATATGTGCGTGATAATTGTGTGATGTCTACGCCGTTAATCGTGATCCGGCCGCCATCAAGCTCGTAAAAACGCATAATGAGGTTTACAAGCGTTGTTTTACCAGCCCCGGTTGGCCCCACGATAGCAACAGTTTCACCCGGCCGCACCTCAAGATTAAGATCGGTGATTAGTGGTGTTTCAGGATCATAGGAGAAACTAACCGATTCAAAACGAATGTGCCCTGTAGCGTTGTCAGGCAGTGTCTGGGCTGCCGTCTCTGGCTGTATTTCGTCACTATCAAGCAGCTCAAAAATACGCTCACTAGACGCGACCGCAGACTGCAACCTCGGAATCATGCCCACTATTTCAAGAAGCGGTTCAGAGAAACGTAGCGAGAAGTTCATGAACATCACCACGAGCCCAACTGTGATCACTGCTGAAATGACCAGATAACCACCGAGGAAAGCGGTGAGCGCAAAAATTAAGAATCCGATGCCGCGAGATAGCGGCATCATCATTGCTGACAGCGTCTGCGCGCCGACTGATGTCGCGTACAGTTGGTGGTTAACAGAAGTGAACTGTGTCGTCATTTCTTGTTCGCGACCGAAAGCACGCACCAGTTCATGCCCTGAAATCATCTCTTCGAGCTGCCCGTTCAACTCACCGGTAACCCGCATCATCTCACCGTATTTACGCTGCGACAAACGGCCTACTGTGCTCACAAGCAGCACATGCAACGGCAGCGCAATAAATGTCACGATTGCCAGTGGCCATGACAGCACGAACATGACGACTGTCAGCACAGTTAGGAGCGCCAGCCCGTGAAAACAGTCAAAGGCAGCAGCAAACATACCGTCGTGTATATTGTCGAGGTCATTGGTAAGCCGGGCGAGCATGTCGCCTCGTTTGCGTGAGTCAAAAAAGTTCAACGGCAGACGATGCAGTTTCTCTTCAGTCTCACGACGCAAGCGATGCATCACCCGGTAGAGTATTCTCGCAAATATACAAGACGCCGCAGCTTCGAGCGCAAAACACAAAATCCAGGTTGCTGCAAGTAACGCAGCAAGGCGCCCCATTATTACAAAGTCGATACCGTCTGAGCTGCCCGCACCATCAACTATCGCATCTGTCATAACACCGAGCAGAATCGGAGCCAAAACAGCCAGCACCGCCCATAACAGCTGCATTAGAAGGTAGCTGACGAGCCATTTTCGTTCAATCTTGAGCAGCTTAAACATGTTCCAGAGAGAGGGCCAAAATGCGCGGGTCTCACGCTGGTTAAACACCTCAGCCATTAGCGCTGACTCCTCCCTGCGAACGAACTATTTCCTGATACACGGTGTTGCTTGTAAGCAGCTCGGAATGTGTGCCGGCTCCCACTAGGCGGCCTTCATCGAGCACCAGGATCTGGTCAGCTTCAAGCACGGTCGCAATGCGCTGGGCGACAATAAGCACCGTCGCTCCCGCGGTCCATCCGGGCAGAGCCGCACGCAAGCGTGCATCGGTTGCAACATCGAGTGCAGAGAACGAGTCATCAAATAAGTAGATGCGCGGACGTGCCAAAAGTGCGCGCGCAATTGCTAGCCGTTGCCGCTGTCCACCAGAAACATTTGTTCCACCCTGTGAGATCGGCGCATCAAGCTGTTTGTTTTTAGCGCGCACAAAATCCGCCGCCTGCGCCACCTCAAGCGCAGCCCACAGCTCTTCATCGCTGGCGTGTGGCGCACCGAACCGCAGGTTTGAGGCGATTGTTCCGTTAAACAGGTACGGTTTCTGCGGCACAACAGCAGTCATAGCGCTGAGTTCATGCCGTGAATAGTCTGCCAAATCGCGCCCGTCGATCCGAACTTCTCCTGAAACCGGATCAAAACTGCGTAATACAAGATTTAAGAGCGTCGATTTTCCGGCGCCCGTTGATCCCACAATCGCAGTCGTGGTACCAGCCGGGACGGTGAAACTAATATCCTCTAAAACAGGAATTTCCGCATCCTCAAAACGGTAAGTGACGCCATCAAACTCGAGCTGCACACCGCTTTCAAGCCCGCTCGCATTGGCAGCGGAAAGCTGCTGCGATCCAACTGCCGGAAAATTAACACGAGGTTTAAAATTAAAGATCTCGCGTATACGGCCTGCCGAAACCTCCGCCTCAGGTATCTCCATAATCGCAAAAGAAGCAATCATAATTGCCACCATAATTTGCGAAATGTACTGCACTATAGCGGTTAACGATCCAACTTCGATTGCCCCTGCGTCAACTCGTATCGCCCCAAGATACATGACAGCAATGCTTGCGATCCAGGTGAACAGGTTGAGTAACGGAAAAAAGAATCCGAAAAATATATCGACCTTATAAATACGGCCAGTCAGCACATCGTTGGTTTCGGCGTATCGCGCTTCCTCAAATTTTTCCCGAGTGAACGCCCGCAAAACACGCACACCGATAATCTGCTCACGCACGATGCGCGCAATTTTGTCTGTCAGTTTGCGTCGCTCGACCATCAGCGGAATCACATAACGCACTGCACCCCAGATAAACAGTGTGAGGATCACTGTCATAGTCAGCACGATCCACATCATGCCGGGGTCTTCACGCGCCGCAAGAATTGATGCACCAACCACCATGATTGGTGTTGAAATAAGGACACGTATACCAAAAAGCACTAAACGCAGCGCAGCTTTGGAGTCGGTTGTTGCGCGAGTGAGAAGTGTGCTTGCACCAATCTCTGTCACCAGCGCAGTATCCAGCTGCAAAATTTTTTGAAAAAGCCCGGCACGTGCGTTCAGCGCGATGCCCTCCACAACACGTATACCGCAATACATGGAGGCTATCGTAAGCACGATCTGAGTTAGGGATGCCGCCCCCATCAAACCGCTTAAATGGAGCAGTGCGTCAGTATCCCCCTGCGCGACGGCTTCGTCAATTACACGACCGCTGAGCGCAGGCACTTGCAACCCAGCAACAGTGCCCACTAGTTGCAGCAAGACCGCGGCCAAAAGCCACCACTTCTGCGGGCCGATATGGCTCCGAATCAACCAGAGTAAAGACACTTGGCTATCTTAGCACCGGGTAGAACCCTCTCAGTCAGGGGCATTTAACGGGCGCAGTCGCTGCAACACGATAAGTTTCAATGCACACCGGAGCGCATAGTCAGCTTAGATCACTGTTCATTCTGCTGTTGTAAGAGGAGATGCGGCGGATACGGCGCCCCCGGGACAGAGAAATCTGGCTGCCCGTTAGCGTCTGCCGGCAACGGAGTGCCGTCTGCAAAGGTCGGCCAGGGCAGCAAGCCGTTCTCATCTGGCACAGGTAGCTCCCCTTCAGACGCAGCAGTCTCGGTGACAGGCGGCTCTGATTCTGCGACTACTGTTTCATGCGAGATCGGCTGCGGGGTGCCTAAATCTGATTTTTCTGTCTGCTTTGCTGGGCGCAGCGCCGTAACCAAAACAGCAGTAATTCCCACGCCCACCGCTCCAAAAATCAGCGCAGCGAGTGTCCAGCTGTGATAGCCAGATATCATGTAGAAACCCGCTACATCAGCGACAATCTCAACACCTGTCAAGATCGCAGCGATAAAAAACAGCGCAATTGTAACCAATGCGCTACGCAGCTGCAACGTTGTATCCTCGCCGTTCCTAGCGCGCACCAGACGCAATACGCCGATTGCGATCCCCCACACCACAAGGAACATTAGCCCAACAGCTATGAGCGGAACCACGCGGCTGTAAGAATCATAATCGTAATAACCGTAACTAGGCACCCAGAGCACGAGCAGACCGAAGACTAAGCCGAGCGCAGAGCTAACCAGTGTTAACAACTGTATCCATGAGCCCTGGCGCGACTGCAGGATGGCAGTGGTGACAGCTGTCACAAAGATTGAAATTACGCCGAGCGTGAAAACGATTCGCCCAAATCCAACATCGAGTGACTGCAGCAGCAAAGGCACAACGGCGATAAAACCTGCAAGCATGAGCAGAACAATACTGATCTTTGCAGCTAGCGGTAGCTGCGCCAACTGACCGCCAGAGTTTGGAGCGGACTGCGGCCCTGTTTCAGGCTGAGCTGCCTGCGACGCTGCCAACTCGTGTGCCTTAATATTTTCGTTCATGGCTACACCTTACAACGGTGAGCTTCGATAGTGCTTATAACCCCAAAAACAGATAGAATATTTGGAGCATCAGCCAACTTTTGGGAGAAACGTGAACGACCACATTCCAGCCCCTGATACCGTCGCTAACGCTGCTGCAACCCCTGAAAAGGTGCAGCCTTACGATCAGCTCGGCTTGACCGGTGACGAGTACGAAAAAATCCGTACAATTCTCGGTCGGCGCCCAACCAGCGGCGAACTAGCAATGTACTCAGTAATGTGGTCTGAGCACTGCTCTTATAAATCATCGAAGAAGTATCTTCGCATGTTCGGTAAAAAAGTCACCGACAAGATGCGGGAGCGCCTGCTGGTTGGCATGGGTGAAAATGCCGGCGTGATCGATGTTGGTGAGGGCTGGGCTGTCACCTTTAAGGTGGAAAGCCACAACCACCCGTCTTATATCGAGCCTTTCCAGGGTGCTGCAACAGGTGTTGGTGGCATCGTCCGTGACATTATTTCGATGGGTGCGCGCCCGGTTGCGGTTATGGATCAGCTGCGTTTTGGTGATATCAATCATGCAGACACTCCGCGAGTTGTGCACGGTGTAGTGTCTGGAATCAGCTCATACGCAAACTGTCTTGGTCTGCCAAATCTCGGCGGTGAAACTGTGTTTGACAGTGTCTACCAGGCAAACCCGCTTGTAAATGCGCTCGCTGTCGGCGTGCTGCGCCACGAGGATCTGCACCTCGCAAACGCGTCAGGTGTTGGCAATAAAGTGGTGCTTTTTGGTGCACGCACCGGCGGTGATGGCATTGGTGGCGCGTCAATTCTGGCATCTGACACCTTCAGTGAGGGCGGCCCAACCAAGCGGCCTGCTGTGCAGGTGGGAGACCCGTTTGCCGAGAAGGTGCTCATCGAGTGCTGCCTGGAGCTTTTCAAAGAGGATCTTGTTGAGGGTATCCAGGATCTTGGTGCTGCCGGTATTTCTTGTGCAACTTCAGAGCTCGCCGCCAACGGTGACGGCGGCATGTTCATTGAGCTCGACAGTGTGCTGCTGCGCGACCCGAACCTCACCGCCGAAGAGATTCTGATGTCAGAATCTCAGGAGCGCATGATGGCGGTTGTTTCTCCTGCCAAGCTTGACGCTTTCCTGGCAGTGACCAAGAAATGGGATGTTGAGACGAGTGTGCTCGGAGAGGTCACTGACACTGGCCGCCTGATAATCAACTGGCGCGGTGAAGAGATTGTGAATGTCGATCCGCGCACTGTTGCAGTTGACGGCCCAGTTTACGATCGCCCGGTTGCATACCCAAGCTGGATTGATTCGCTCCAAGCAGATTCTGCGTCAGCACTGCGGCGAGCCGCATCCGGCGACGAGCTGCGGGCACAGCTGTTAGCTGTTACCGCACACCCCAATCAGGCGTCACCGGAGTGGATCACAAACCAGTATGACTCCTACGTTCTCGGTAACACTGCACTGTCGTTCCCTGATGGCGCGGGTATGATTCGTGTTGATGAAGAGAGCGGTCTCGGCGTCGCTATCTCAACCGACGCAAACGGACGCTACTGTCAGCTTGATCCATACGCTGGCGCGCAGCTCGCGCTTGCGGAAGCATACCGCAATGTTGCTACAACCGGCGCAGTGCCAACCGCTGTAACCGACTGTCTAAATTTCGGAAGCCCCGAAAACCCTGAAGTGATGTGGCAACTGGTGCAGGCTATTGAGGGCCTGTCAGATGCCTGCCTTGCGCTGGAGGTGCCGGTCACCGGCGGAAATGTTTCGCTCTACAACCAGACCGGCGACAAACCAATTCATCCGACCCCTGTTGTTGGTGTGCTCGGCATTATCGACGACGTTGCGCGCCGCGTTCCATCAGGCTGGCAGGATGAGGGTGAAAATCTCTACCTTCTCGGGGTGACACGTGAAGAGCTCGACGGCTCAGCATGGGCCGAAGCAGTGCATTCACACCTTGGTGGTAAACCCCCAGTTGTTGATCTTGCCGCTGAGCGCAATCTTGCCGAGCTGCTGCAGAGCGCTACCCAAGGGGGTATTATGTCTGCCGCAGTTGATCTGTCTGAGGGCGGACTAGCACAAGCGCTTGTCGATGGAACACTCCGGTTTGGGGTGGGTGCCCGCGTCTGGCTTGATGAAATTATCAGTCGCGACGGGGTTGACGCCACCACTGCTCTTTTCAGTGAGAGTCAGGGGCGTGTGCTCGTATCTGTGCCGCGCGAAGAAGATGTGAAGTTCCAAGGCCTGTGTGAGGGTCGCAACTATCCTGTGCTCCGCATCGGCGTTACCGACCGTAAGGGTGATGCTGCGACGCTTGAGGTGCAGGATCAGTTCTCAATCGATCTTGAGGAACTACGCACCGCTCACCGTGGCACTCTGCCTGCAGTTTTCGGCCCGGTAGTTGGTGGCTAACCGCTCGTTCTAATAGCACGGGGTCATAGTTCTGCTGCTCTCTCTTATGTGTGCAGCAGAACTACAAAACCGTGCGCTGCGCTCAAACAGATTTAAGAGTTCAGCAGCTGAGACACAGCTGCCCAGATTTGCTCAGAGAGTTTCTCAGGCGAGCTCGTTGCATCTAACACCAAATAGTTTGCGCCCGCTGCTGTCTGCGCCTTCGCCTGCGCTAGAAAACCAGCACGCACCTGTCGATGAAACTCAGATCCTGCCGCTTCCACCCGATCCAACTTGCCACCACGCGCAGCAGCTCTGCTCAGTGATGCATCAGCATCGATATCGAGTAACACAGTAAGGTCTGGCCGAGCACCAGCAACCGCCCAGTCATTTAGACTAAGAATCTCTGTCGGTGAAAAACCTCTTCCAGCCCCCTGATAGGCCACAGAAGAGTCGATAAAACGGTCTTGGATTACCGCTTTCCCAGCGGCAAGCGCGGGTTGCACAACATTAGCGATGTGATGGGCGCGGTCGGCTGCGTAGAGCAGCGCTTCAGCACGCGGATCTACGTGCTCACCGTGTAAAAGAAGTTCGCGGATCTTAGCACCCAGGTCGGTGCCGCCCGGCTCGCGTGTGAGGATCGTATCCCACCCTAAACCTTGCAGGCGCTCAGCGAGGTGTCGCGCTTGGGTGCTTTTGCCCGCACCGTCGCCGCCCTCAAGCACTACCCAAATACCGGATTCCATAACCGACACGCTAACTGCCTAAGTGCTTACTCAGTCGCCGCTGCAGCTGCAGCTGCAGCCTTAGCGGCCGCGTTGGCTTTACGGGTTGCTGCTGCTTTCTTCGCCGCGGCAGAACGCGCCGGATCTACCGCTTTCTTAGTTGCGTTTTTTTTCACAGCCGCCTTCTTAGCGGGTGCTTTTTTGGCTGCGCCGCGTTTAGCCGGCCCTTTCGCGCGTTTAACAGCAAGGAGTTCAACCACACGCTCGAAGGTTAACTCATCGATGTTCTCACCACGCGGCACCGTCACGTTAGTGACGCCATCGGTAATGTAGGGACCAAAACGACCGTCTTTAACCTTAATGGGCTTACCGCTAGTGGGATCTTCCGCAAACTCACGCAATGCGGCGCTAGCCTTACGCGCACCATACTTTGGTTGCGCAAGCAGCTCCTCCGCCTCGGCGAGTGTTATTTCAAAAATAGCGTCTTCACTCGGCAGAGAACGGGTTTCAGAGCCTTTCTTCAGATAGGGGCCGTAGCGACCGTTCTGCGCGAGAATGTCTTCTCCGTCTGCTGCCTGCCCAACGGTGCGTGGCAGGCTCAGCAGCGCAACCGCAGTGTCAAAATCAACGGTTTCTGGGGTCATTGTCTTAAACAGTGAAGCTGTTAAGACTTTCTCACCCTTTGGCAGCTGCTCACCGTCACGCAACTGTTCGGTGACATAAGGGCCAAAACGGCCACTCTTTGCAACAATGTTGCGTCCGGTTGTCGGATGCACGCCGAGCACTCGATCCTCTACGGGTTCAGCGTTTGCAAGCTCATTCGCTTTGTCTGGCGTAAGCTCGTCAGGGGCTATTCCCTCTGGCAGGCTCACTATGCGCGGCTTAATCTCGCCTGACTCATCAACCTTGCTCTTATCATCGAGCACTTCTAGATAAGGACCATACCTGCCGTTGCGCAGTGCGATCTTGTCTGTCAGCTGCAGGGTATTAATCGCCCGTGCATCAATTTCACCGAGATTATCTACAACACCGCGCAAACCGGGGTGTGAATCTGTGCCGAAATAGAAGTCTCCAAGCCAAGCAGCACGGTCAGCTTCACCGGCTGCGATGCGGTCAAGATCCTCCTCCATTGTAGCGGTGAAGTCGTAGTCAACAAGCTCACCAAAGTGCTCTTCAAGCAGACGCACAACGCTAAACGCAATCCAGCTTGGCACGAGGGCTTGGCCGTGCTTATTGACGTATCCGCGATCCATAATCGTTGAGAGGATCGTTGCGTAGGTTGAAGGGCGACCGATACCCAACTCTTCCAAACGTTTCGTCAGGCTCGCCTCAGTGTAACGCGCTGGTGGAGTTGTAGTGTGCTGCTTCGCCTCTGGGTTGTGTGTCTCGAGAGGTGAGTCGACCTCAAGTTTCGGCAACCGGGTTTCTAGCTGTTCGCCGGTGCCTTTATCGTCGCTACCCTCTTCATAGGCCGCTAAGAAACCGGGGAAGGTAATCACGGTGCCGCTAGCTGAAAACTCCAGCGCGACAGTCTTATTATTTATCTGCGCTGAGGTGCCAAGCGTTAGTGTGTCGGTTGAACCAGCTGCATCGGCCATTTGGCTGGCAACTGTGCGCTTCCAGATGAGGTCGTATAGTGCTTGCTCACTGCGCGTGAGGTTACCCAACTCTGACGGATGCTTAAAATCAGCACCGGCCGGCCGGATCGCCTCGTGAGCTTCCTGCGCGCCTTTAGACTTCTTTGCGTAAACTCTTGGCGCAGCTGGCACAGACTCAGCACCATAAAGACTCACTGCAACCTTCCGGGCGGCGGTTGTCGCCTGCTCCGAGAGGTTGGTTGAATCTGTACGCATATAGGTGATGTAACCATTTTCGTAAAGTGCCTGCGCTAAAGACATAGTCTGTCGTGAGCTGAGGCGGAGCTTGCGCGAAGCCTCCTGCTGCAGAGTTGAGGTTGTGAAAGGGGCAGCAGGTCGTCTCCGATAGGGTTTAGTTTCGCGGGCAGACACGGTCGCTTGCGCAGCTAGGGTGCTTGCAAGCTGTTGCGCTTCATCTTTAGACAGCAAATGTGCGTTGGCGCTCTTCTGCTTCAGTTTGCCGCTGTCGTTAAAATCCTGACCGGTAGCAAGCCGTGCACCGTCTAACTTTGATAAACGTGCGTTAAAGGCTTCACCCCCCGCAGTCGCACTAAAGTCAGCGTTGATTGACCAATAATCAGCGCTAACAAAAGCCATACGTTCGCGCTCCCGATCAACCACCAAACGGGTTGCAGCCGATTGCACTCGACCTGCTGACAGGCGTGGCGCAACCTTGCGCCACAGCACAGGTGAAATGTCATAACCGTAGAGGCGGTCGAGTATTCGACGTGTTTCTTGGGCGTCAACAAGATTGGTGTCGATGTCACGTGTGTTCTCAATAGCAGCGTCGATAGCTTCTTTAGTAATCTCGTGAAATACCATACGACGCACCGGAATCTTAGGCTGCAGCACCTCTAAGAGATGCCACGCGATGGCTTCACCCTCGCGGTCTTCATCGGTTGCGAGCCACAGCTCGTCTGCCCCCTTGATCGCACGTTTTAGCTCTGCAACTGTTTTTTTCTTATTGTCGGCAACCAAGTAGTAGGGTTCAAAACCGTTCTCAACATCAACGGCAAATTTTCCGAACGCACCCTGTTTCAGTTCTGCGGGCAGGCTCGCTGGCTCAGCGAGGTCACGAATGTGCCCCACCGATGCAATAACTTCGTAATCATTGCCAAGAAAACCGCTGATAGTGCGGGCTTTCGTCGGTGACTCTACGATAACTAATTTTTTCGAGGCTGCCACTTGGCTCCTTATTTTTAATACACCCGTAGTTGATGCGTCTGGGGGTTTTCAGTCAAGACACTACTATAAATACATTTGTGATCGCCAACTAATAATTCTCAGGTGTGCCTGCCCGAGCCTTCAGTTCGCGGGATAACCCGAGCACTGTGTATGAGACTGTCACCGTCGCCTCACCCAGATCGGGTTCTATTTCGCACCCCACTAACTGCAGTTTTGCAATTCTTCTTCCCCACGCAATACGGTTCACTGTTTGAGTGGCACTGTCGCAGGGATCTAATGCGGTGAATCCGTTAACAGCGTCAGCCGCAGCAAGCGCCGCGCTATCAGCAGCACTCTCAGCAACTACCGTATTTGCCTGCGCTCCCGCGGCTGCTGTGAGCGCCAACCCGACTACTGCGGTCACAGCGACAAATGCGACGGTTGTTGGGGCGCTCATTCTGCACTCCTTACCGCACAGCTTTTGCCCGTTGTCAAAATATGACTGAGCGGCCCCGATACTCCCCTACCCTGCACCTCTACACAGTGAAAGATTCCTTCATCGCTGCGAGATACCACGGTAAAGTTATCGCCTATTCCCGCCCCTATCGAAGCAGTATCTCCTCTGGCCTCAGCGCGTGCTACCTGTGAGGCAACAAATATCGCTGTAGTTTGTTGCGACACAATTAGTATTCCCGAGATTGCGAGGGCCAAAAGAGCCACCACAGCCGGCAAAATTAAGGCAAATTCAACGCTAACACTGCCGCTGTCTGCGGCAATAAAACTCTTACACCGACTAACAGCTCTCTTGACCACTCGCTCACTCATAGGTGTTTCCTTCGCATCGGTTACGGCGTTAACCCGCTGAGGCGAGCGCCTGCTGCACCAGGTTGGTGAGCATCTCTTGCACCGTGCCGCTGCGCATAATCACCACTAACAGCCCAGCGAAGGCCACCGCAGCCATAATCACAATCGCATATTCTGCCGTGACCGCACCACGGTCAGAAGCAATACCCGTTCTCTGGGCGTCACGTAGCATGCGAGCACGCTCAGTGAAATCACTCCCACGTTTAATAATGTGTTTCAGTTTGCGACCTTGCACACGTGCGGCAGTGCGGAAACTACGAATTTTTTCAATTAGGCGTTGCATGAAATTCCTTTCTATAGAGAGTTGAATTAGGCACGATTTATCAGCCAATACTCCACTGGCCCAGCATCGAAATAATCACGGGGACAACCCCCAAGAGCACAAAGGCCGGGAGCACGCAGAGTCCCATCGGTAAAAGCAGTTTTGCACCGAGCTGCTCTGCTGCAATCTCCAGCTGCTCCAGCGACTTTCTTCGCAAATCGGCAGCGTTTGCAAGTAAGATGCTGTTTGCCCCGGTGCATGTCAGCTCAGCAGTGACCAGCGCCCCAGCAACCGCGCCGTGCGGCGCAAACTGGTCAACACTAAGCCAGGTGGATCCGCTCTCGAGGATCGCATTAGCAACGCATTTTTGCGCTGCTTGCAGCGGCATGCCTCCCGCAAGCGCTAGCACCATAAGCTCACATTCAAAACCAACAAGGTTTTCCTTTGACAGAGTTGCGGTAATCATTCTGCGCAACCATCTCACCCCAACTAAAAGCAGTGAAAACCCGGCTACTGCAAGCACAGCACCGATTGGAGTGAACATCACAGAAAGTGGCGCAAACCCTAAAAGCTCTCCAACCGCAATCGCAAGCACCGGCAGTAGTGCAATCAAAAACATTGAAGCTTGTGGGCCGGCCGCTAACAGTCTGCGCCGTTTTCGCAATTCAAGCAGTGCTGCAATGTTTGTGCTTAGGGATTCAAGCGCTAATGATCTCGGGGCGCCAGACTCAGTTGCGACGCTGTCTAAACATGCGTACAGAGCCTCAATTTCACGGGCTATCACCCGCCGAGTGGGCAGCTGAAAGGGCTGGGCTTCAGAGACTCTGGCAGAGAGCATCCCAGCGCGCAACATTAGATTCTGCTGTTGCAGTTTTCGCAGCGCGTGACGTAGCACCATCTCATCACCGGTGATCAGCAATCGCGCTCTGTCAGCTTGCCGCTGCCAGACGCTCGCAAACACTGTGCTGACTTCACGCTTTACGCTCTCAAATTCTCGTATTACAGCACGCATACACGCACTCCCAACAGGCCAGCATCTGTTAGATAGGGCACGCCGAATTTAGAAACTCGGTGTTTACTCTGCACACGCTCCAAATGCACAATTAGATCAATCGCTGACACAAACTGTCTGGCAATCGCTGTTGGAGCCAAGCCAGCTAATGCCCCTAATGCCTCAACGCGAGCGGGCACATCATCTACAGTTGAGGCGTGCAGGGTGCCCGCCCCGCCGTCATGCCCGGTGTTCAACGCTGAGAGCAGAGTCGCTATCTCAGGCCCTCTGCACTCGCCTAGCACGAGACGATCAGGCCGCATCCGCAGAGCATTCTGCAGCAGCACTTCTAGCGTTATCTCACCAACCATCTCGCTGTTGGCAACCCGTGTTTCAAGACTGATATGGTGTGCGTGACCGGGGCGAAGCTCGGCAACGTCCTCAATCGTAATAATGCGCTCTGATTCTGGCACCTGCTGCAGCAGCGCAGCGAGTAGAGTAGTTTTTCCGCTGCCGGTGCCGCCAACGATCAAAACATTTTCACGGCATCTAATAGCCTCTGCAAGGCGGGCATGCCCGGCAGCAGTCAGGGAACCAGCGGCAACAAGGTTTTCCAAGGTGAGTGTGGTTTTGCTAGGCACTCGAATGGATAAGCAGTGGCCAGAAGCTGCAACAGGGCTGAGCGCTGCGTGCACGCGGATACCATTGCCCAAATGTGCATCCTGTAACGGTCGCAACTCATCAAGCTGCCGACCACCAGCCGCAAGTAACGCCACAGCCTGCGCCCGCAACTGCGCAGCCCCAATTTTAGGTGCTTGAATGCGCCTAAGCCCGCTCCCCGCATCAACCCAAACGCTGCAGCTATCAGCGCTCTCAGCCCGCACGAGGATATCGCGCACGCCGGGCTCCTCTGTGAGCGGCAGTAGCCAGCCAAGCGCACGCTGCGTTGCAACAGAAAGCGTGCTGGTGCGTGGCTGCTCCTGAAGGATCGAATCAAACGACATGCTTCAAGTGAAGCGCGCATATTTGTCAGACCCGCAAACAAAAAAATATTTGTGGATAAACCGTATAAATATCTGTTACCCACAAGCTGTTACAAACTAAGCCCCCGCAACAGCAGCTGAAATTACAACGGCGACTGCAACGGGGGCGGAAGTTACGGTGCGCGGGAGTTTAATCCTCTACCTCAAAGACAAACTCAATTTCAACAGGCGCATCGAGCGGCAGCACCGTCAGACCGACTGCAGAGCGCACATGGATTCCGGCATCACCGAAAATTTTGCCCAGCAGGAGCGAAGCGCCGTTGGCCACTCCGGCCTGGCCGGTAAAGTTCGGATCAGATGCGACAAAGCAGGTCACCTTTACGACGCGAACAATCTTATCTAGGTCACCAAGCACCCCGCGCGCAGCAGCGATACCGTTAAGGGCGCAAATTTCAGCAAGTTCAGCGGCGCGCTCAGGAGAGACGAAACCTGCGCCCTCGCCAACCTTTCCGGTTTCCGGCAATTGACCCGCTATGCTCGGCAGTTGCCCGCTGGTGTAAACAAAATTTCCGACACGGGTCGCTGGCACATAAGCAGCAACCGGTGCCGGCACCTCAGGCACTTCATAACCGAGTTCCTTAATTCGAGTTTCAATCGTCGCCATATTAGTTGGCCTTTCTCTTCAAGTACGCTACATTTCCGCCAGCAGGACCGGTAATAATTTGCACCAGTTCCCATCCCTGGGCTCCCCAGTTATTCAAAATTTGTGCTTCGTTATGTAATAGCAACGGAGTGACAAAATACTCCCATTTTGGCGCCACTTCTGACGTATTTTCTGCTTCGCTCACGAAATAGTTCTCCGTTCTGTCTGCATCGCGCGCACCGGTTTTCAGTTACGCGGACTAGAGTTATATTCTATGACCGACCAGTCTTCAAATTCTCAGCGTTTAAAGACCCGTAAATTCGCCCGGCGAACACCCGGTGGCATGTTGGGCGGGCTGCTCGGCGCAGGCGCGCTGAGCGTTATTGCGGGTCTTCTAATCACCGTTGCTGTGACTCCCGCGCTCGCATTAACCGGCGCCACAACAAGCTCCGTTATTAGTTTTTTTGAGAATCTGCCATCGCACATCGATCCGGGTAGACTCTCACAACCATCACACATCTACGCAAAAGACAAAGACGGCAACAACGTGCTGCTCGCACGTTTTTATGCCCAAAATCGCCAGATGGTCGGCTGGGATCAAATTAGTGACAACGTTAAAAACGCCGCTGTTGCAGAAGAGGACCCGCGTTTTTATCACCACGGCGGGGTTGATATTATCGCGGCTGCGCGTGCTGTCGTACAAAATGTCACAAGCTCCAATGATTCTGGTGCTTCAACAATTTCGATGCAGTACGTCCGCAATATCCTGATTCAGGAAGCTGAGATGCTCCCGAACAAGGAAGAACGCGAAAAGGCATACTACAACGCAACCCGCCAGGATCTAGACCGCAAATTGAAAGAGATGCGGCTGGCTATCTCACTCGAGAAAAAATATTCTAAGCAGGATATTCTGCTCGGTTACCTAAACATTGCCAACTACGGTGGTCAAACCTACGGTATCGAAGCAGCTGCCCGCGCCTACTACTCGAAATCAGCTGCGGATCTAACTGTTCCAGAGGCAGCAAGCCTGATCGCGATTGTAAACTCTCCGTCAGCGCTGAGTCTAGCGAACCCCGATAATCACGAGCGCAACAAAGAACGTCGCAATAAAATCATTAACTCAATGCTGCGTGAAGGGATGATCACGAAAGAAGAGCACGCGCAATACATCGAGACTCCAATCGAAGTGAATCTCTCTGTTCCTGAAAGTGGCTGTGTGATGGCAGAAAGCCGGGGTCTCGGCACTTTCTGTGACTACGTCACCCGCTACATTCAGAATGACAAAAAGTTTGGCGAAAACGTTGAAGAGCGCTGGTTCCGTTTCCAAAACGGTGGATTCAACATCTTCACCACAATCAATCTCGACCTGCAGCAAGCAGCATTAGAGGCAATGCGCAATAATGCGCCAGCAAGCGCTCCGGGCATCGACTACGGTAGCGCAGCTGTAACTCTTGACAACGACACGGGTAAGGTTCTGGCGATGGTGCAGAACAAGACGTTTACCCAGGATCCTGAACTCGAAGAAAACCCTGATTACACGAGTATCAACTTCAACACTGATTACGAATATGGAGGATCCTCCGGCTTCCAGTACGGTTCGGTCGTAAAGGCGTTTACCTTCGCCGAATGGATCCGCAACGGCCATTCAATGCATGAGCGCGTGAACATGGCTGGTGGTCGCACCGAACGCGAGCAGGACTTCCGCGCAAGCTGTGTGGATGGCGGAGTTTATGGTTACGGCACCTTCAAATTCCAGAACGACAACAACCGCGGTAACTCATACGGCACGCCTCTAATTGCGCTTGACCAGTCACTTAACGGTGGTTTTGTGTCGATGACCAAACAGATGGACCTGTGCGGCATCTACGATCTCGCAGAGAGCATGGGTATGCACCGCGCGATTGAGAACCCAAACCCAGAGCAGCCAAACTATGGCACTCGCAATCTTGCTCGTGTGCCATCGGGTGTTTACAACGGCAATGACGAAGTAGCGCCTATCACCGTTGCTGCCGCTTACGCTGGCTTTGCAAACGGTGGTGTTGTCTGCACGCCAGTGCCAATTGAGGCAATCACAGACTCTGAAGATGCAGCTGTTGACTTCACGCAAAGCTCTTGCCGTCAGTCCATCTCACCTGATGTTGCAAACACCACCCTCTACGGCCTAGAGCACTATATGACTAACGGCCTGGGTCGCCCTGCCCTCTCACCGACCGGAATACCACGCTTCGGTAAAACAGGCACCACCGATAACTACAAAGACGACTGGTGGGTAGGCGGCAACAGCAATGTAACCACAGCTGTTTGGAGCGGTAACGTACGCGGAGACGTCAGCCTCTTTGAGGCCGGCCTCTACCGCATCACAACAAATATCTTTGCGGGTATTACCAACAGTGCTGACGCAATATGGGGTGGCGATCGCTTCCCCGGCCCAAGTGATGCAAGCGTGCGCCAAATAACTGAAGAAGTGCCGAACGTAGACGGACGAAGTGTAGACGAGGCACGCAGGGTGCTCACCGCTGCGGGCTTCCAGGTCTCTGTAGCTCCTGAAGAGGATTCAGAAGTTCCGGAGGGAAACATCGTGCGCACCGCACCAGCTGGCGGCACGCAGGCTCCTTCCGGATCGTTGATCACTCTCTACCCTTCCAGCGGTAAAGTGAAGCTGCCAACCATTCCTGGTGGCTTGATCGACGGCACCGCACAAAACGCGGCTAACGTCCTAGACGCTGCCGGATACAACGATGTCTTTATGCAGTGTAAGACAGATGCTTCTCCGAATCCCGAAAAAACGGTTGTATCTGTGTCACCGGCAGAAGGCTCTGAAGCAACCACCCGTAGCAGGGTAGTTCTAACCCTCGACTGCTAGCACCAAACATATGAATAAATCGCTAAACAGTTTTACAAAAACAGTGCTTGCAGCCGGTATAACCGGCGCAGCCGCTGCCACCTGGGCAACCGTAATTGAACGCAACCTTTTTGCTGTGCGGCAAAAAGAGGTAGCTGTATTGCCATCCGGTGCAGCACCACTGCGGGTAGCGCATATCTCTGATCTGCACCTTGCGCCGTGGCAGGATCGCAAAATCGACTGGCTGCGCCAGCAGGCTAGCTTGCAGCCGGATATTGTTGTGCTAACCGGAGATCTAACCGGCCACAAAGAATCAATTGAGGCCGTCCGCTACGCTCTAAAACCCCTTATTGAAGCCGCAGAAACCACAGTTTTTGTGCACGGCTCAAATGACTACTACGGCCCAGTTTTTAAGAACCCGCTGAAGTATCTGAAACCCCACACAGCTAAAAAAACCAAAAAACAGCCAGACATTGACAACGACCGTCTGACTGCGATGCTTGAAGATCTCGGTGCGCTGAACCTAAACAACCGATCCGCACGCTCACATGTGGGAGAGCACGAAATCGAGTGGCTGGGTCTTGGTGATCCGCATATAAAACTTGACGATACTGCAGCTCTAGAGGCGAATCTGAAAGAAAACGAGATATCGCACCAGCGTGGTTCTGCGCTGCGTTTCGGTGTTGTGCACGCCCCATACGCAAACTCGCTGAATGAGCTTACAGATCGTGGCGCACAGCTAATTTTTGCAGGACACACCCACGGCGGTCAGCTGCGCATTCCAGGATTTGGAGCGCTGACCTCAAACAGCGATCTGCCGAACGCGCAAGCACGCGGATTGAGCGTCTGGTATACCGCGCAAAACGCAGCATTTCTTAACGTTTCTGCGGGACTGGGAACAGCGATCACGGCCCCGGCAAGATTTGCTTGCCGGCCCGAGATCTCACTGCTCACACTCGTTTAAGCTGCAGTCAGCTTCTGCTGTGCAACAAGCTCAGCGATCTGCACCGCATTTAAGGCAGCTCCCTTACGCAGGTTGTCATTCGCAATAAAGAGCACCAGACCGCGGTCGCCGTCTACGCTCTGATCCTTGCGAATACGCCCAACCAGGCTCGGGTTAATACCCGCCGCAGCGCGTGGGGTTGGCAGGTCGCGCAGCTCAACTCCTGGCGCAGCAGCGAGAAGTTCACTCGCCTCTTCACAGGTGATATCGTTTGCAAACTCTGCGTGAATCACCAGGGAATGCCCGGAGAATACCGGTACGCGCACGCATGTGCCGGCTACCAGCAAATCTGGAATTTCTAGAATTTTTCGACTTTCGTTGCGAAGCTTCTGCTCTTCATCAGTTTCACCCGTGCCGTCATCGACAAGGTTGCCCGCAATCGGCACAGCATTCGCGGCGATTGGAGCAACGTAAACCGCTGGCGCTGGCGTAGCGTCAGTGTGCCCGTCGTAAACAAGGTCGGTCGCGATCCCTGATTCAATCAGTGCTGCGGTCTGCCCGTATAACTCTTGCACGCCGGCAAGCCCTGATCCGCTCACTGCCTGATATGTTGCAACCCGCAGCCGTTCAAGCCCAGCTTTTTTATGCAGCGGGCGCAGCACAGGCATCGCAGCCATTGTGGTGCAGTTCGGGTTTGCGATAATGCCCTTCTTGGCCTCCGCAATTGCGTGGGGGTTCACCTCGCTAACGACCAGCGGCACTTCGGGATCAAGACGCCAGGCACTTGAGTTGTCAATCACTGTGGCGCCAGCTGCTGCAAACTTCGGAGCGTACTCTTTTGAAGCTGCGCCGCCAGCTGAAAACAGTGCGATATCTATGCCCGAAAAGTCGGCTGTTGCGATATCTTCTACGACAATTGGTGAGCCCTTAAATTCGATCTCTGAGCCAGCCGAGCGGGCGCTTGAAAACAACCGCACAGATCCCAGCGGAATATCGCTCTTGGCTAACAGATCCCGCATCACGCCGCCAACCTGACCGGTTGCGCCAACAACAGCGACTGAGAGATTTGCTGACATTTTCTTACCCTTCAAAAACTTTTAGCGGCCGGTGCCTGCGTAAACGGTAGCTTCTTCTTCGGCATCCAGACCGAACGCTGTGTGCAAAACACGCTGCGCTTCCTCGAGCATGTCGGCACGCGTCACAACCGAAATACGGATTTCTGAGGTGGAGATCATCTCGATGTTAATACCCGCTTCGTAGAGTGCCTTGAACAGTTTTGCAGAAACACCCGAATTTGTGCGCATACCAGCACCCACGAGTGCGATCTTCGCGATCTGATCGTCATACTGCAGTGCTTCAAAACCGAGCGTCTCCTGCTCTGCCTGCAGTGCGTTAACAACTGTGCGCCCCTGCTCTACTGGCACAGTAAAGCTGATATCCGTGCGCGGCACCTCAGCGGCGTGTGAAACATTTTGCACGATCATATCAACGTTGGCGTTAGTCTTAGCGACGATTGTAAAGATCTGTGCGGCCAGTCCCGGTGCATCGGGAACACCGACGACGGTAATTTTTGCGTCATTTTTTTCAGCTGCGACACCGGCGATAATTGGCTCTTCCATGGTGATTCCTTCCGGGATACCCTGCTCTGGGTCGTAAACAAAAGTGCCTTGGTGGCCTGCGAATGATGATCGGACGTGCAAGGTCACACCGTGCCGGCGCGCGAACTCCACAGCACGCAAGTGGAGCACCTTCGCACCCGCTGCGGCAAGCTCAAGCATTTCTTCGCTGGTTATTGCATCAAGTTTGCGCGCCAGTGGCACAACGCGTGGATCCGCTGTAAACACACCGTCAACATCGGTGTAAATTTCACAAACGTCTGCTTTTAGAGCAGCAGCCAAAGCAACCGCGGTTGTGTCTGATCCGCCCCGCCCGAGGGTGGTGACATCGCCGGTGCCCTGATTAAACCCTTGGAAGCCCGCAACAATCGCAATCGCACCCTGCTCGAGCGCCTTCTGCACTCTGCCTGGGGTGACGCTAACGATCTTTGCCGCCCCGTATTTTCCGTCGGTCAGCATGCCAGCCTGGCTGCCGGTAAATGATACTGCGTTTAAGCCCTGCGCCTTAATCGCCATCGCCAACAGCGCCATGGAGATGCGTTCTCCGGCGGTGAGCAGCATATCGAGCTCGCGCGGATCTTGTATCGGCGTCACCTCATTGGCTAAATCGAGTAGCTCGTCGGTTGTGTCCCCCATCGCACTCACCGCGACAACCACATCATTGCCAGCGCGTCGAGTGTCTACAATGCGTTTAGCGACACGCTTAATGCTCTCGGCGTCAGCAACTGACGAACCACCGAACTTCTGCACAACAAGTGCCACTGCAACTCCTTGCTAGCGAGTATGAGGACTAACTTACTCAGTTTATCTGTATTTACTGTGTATTGTTAGGACAGTTTTGTGCGCCCCTCAAATGCGCGCCCGAGCGTTACTTCATCGGCAAACTCAAGGTCTCCGCCGACTGGCAGACCGGATGCGAGACGTGACACAGGTATCTGCATTGAGTTCAGCATCCGCGAGAGATAGGCGGCAGTGGCTTCCCCCTCAAGGTTCGGGTCGGTGGCAATAATAACTTCCTGCACCTCACCGCTTGCGAGTCGCTGCATCAGTTCTGCGATGCTCAAATCGTCCGGGCCGATACCGTCGATCGGGCTGATAGCACCACCCAGCACGTGATAGCGGCCGCGGAACTGCCGCGTGCGCTCAATCGCCACAACGTCTTTCGGCTCTTCCACAACGCAGATTAGGGTTGGATCGCGGCGCTCATCGAGACAAATATTGCACACTTCCGCCTCGGTGACGTTTTTGCAAACACGGCAAAACTTGACCTTATCCCGCACTTGCGCAAGCAACTCACCAAGCCGTTTGGGATTGTAGCTTTCTGTTTGCACAACGTGGAAGGTTATGCGCTGCGCAGATTTTGGCCCGATACCGGGCAATTTACCGAATTCATCAATAAGTTCTTGAATAATGCCGTCATACATAAATTGGTTTCACCTTCACGCGGGGGTTAGTCGAGCACTGTCGGGTTCAGGATCTGACGCACAACAGCTTCACCGTACCGCTCGATATCTGGGAGAGCGTTGGCCTTCTCTGTCGTGTCGTCAGATTCGTTCTCAGTCACTACTCGCTGCTGGGTCTGCTCGTGCTGCGCCTGCTCTTGCTGTGCTGGTTGGGGCTGTATCGCGGGTGAGCGGTCAGTGGCGGGTGGTTGAGGTGCAGCTATCTGCTCAGCGGGATCAGCAGAGTCAACGGGCTCTGCCTGTATCTTGCCAGCATTAGCTGAGGGCGCGTTAAGCGCTGCTTTAACCAATGCTTCTGCGGTAACCAAATTACCCGCGGGAGAAGGCTCCTCAGGCTCGGAGCTGTCACGGATACCCGGAATCGGAGGCACTGGATGATCTGCAGCAACCGGCTGCGGAACAAAACCAACCGTAAACCCCAGAGCACCCTCAAGAATGTCTCGCACCGCTGTTGCAGCCGTACTCCTAAAGGTTTGCAGATCGTGGGGGCTACGAAAACCGACGGTAAATTTCTCCTCTTTGAGGCGCAGTGGCACCGCAAGATTTGCGGCACGAAAAACGGTTTCATCCCCCACTGCTAGTTCTTCAAGCACTTCGCCCCAGACCGCATAGAGTGCGTCGCCTTCAAGGTCTGCGCCGGCTGTCTCGGGTTGTGCTGTTGCGGTATCACGCAAAAACTCAGTTGAGGGTGGGGCCTGTTCAATTCGCTGCATCTGAGCTTTGAGATTTGCGCGCACATCTGCGGCATTCTCAGGCGATACCGCAGATGTCTGGGCTTCGGGAGCAGGCTCTGCAGTGCGGTCCGGCTCGCTCTCTGCCAAGAAAGCGCGGGTAGCGGCGAGCGCATTAAGGCTCTCTCCTGCGGATGACGCACCAGAGTGCGGCGTCGCCTGCTTTTCCTGCTGCGGAGGCTGTGCAGCAGGAAAAGGTGTGCCGGTTTGGAGGGGCGCAGTCGCTGCTGCTGCCTGCGTATCTTGTCGCGCAGCAGTGCCTGCGGGAATGCTAGCGCTACCGGCGGGAAGAGCCCCGGTTGCCCCGCCGGATGGCACCGCGAGCGCGCGCGCAATTAACAGCTCAAGCTGCAGTCGCGGCGCGGTTGCGCCACCCATACTGTCCAGACCCGCACTCACCGTATCAGCAATGTTAGAGAGCTCCGCTGGCGCAAAAGCCTGTGCCTGCGTGAACATGGCGGTGAGTGTGTCTTGCGACTCGCCTCGAAACACACTGTCTGCGCCCTCCACACTCGTTGCGGCGATGACAATAAGGTCGCGCATCCGGTTCAGCAGGTCTTCGGTGAAGCGGCGCGGATCTTGCCCGGTTTGAATAACCCGCTCGATCACCTTGAATGCGGCTGCCGCATCACGCGCTGCGAGCGCTGAAACTGTTTCATTAATCAACTCTGCGCTCGTGTAGCCGAGCAGCGCTGTTGCACGCTGCACAGAAACCGTATCACCGTCACTACCGGCGATTAACTGATCGAGAATTGAGAGGGTATCGCGCGCAGATCCGCCGCCTGCACGAACTAATAGCGAAAGCACTCCGGGCTCTAAATTTACGCCCTCAGCCTGGCATATTTGTTCCACATAATCACCGAGTGTGCCCGGCGCGATAAGCCGAAACGGATAGTGGTGCGTGCGTGAGCGGATCGTCCCCAAAACCTTTTCAGGTTCGGTGGTTGCAAAAATAAACTTTAAATACTCTGGTGGCTCTTCCACGATTTTTAGCAGTGCGTTAAAGCCCGCTGATGTCACCATGTGAGCTTCATCGATGATGAATATTTTGTAGCGGTCGCGTGCTGGCGCATAGGTTGCACGCTCACGCAAATCGCGGGCGTCATCAACACCACCGTGGCTTGCAGCGTCTATCTCAACTACGTCAATCGAGCCGCCCCCGGTGCGGCTGAGCTCAACACAGCTCTGACACTTACCGCACGGCATATCTGTCGGCCCCTCAGCGCAGTTCAGGCAGCGCGCTAACACTCTGGCTGAAGTTGTTTTACCGCACCCGCGCGGCCCGCTAAAGAGGTAGGCGTGACCCACTTTACCGTTACGTAAAGCCGCCATCAGCGGCTCAGTAACATGCTGTTGCCCGATCATCTCAGCGAAATTTTCGGGACGGTAGCGTCGGTATAGTGCGGTAGCCATGTCATCTATCGTACCGGCCGCAACTGTGACTTTCTAAGGCCGGAAGGAAGCTGTTAACAGGCAAATTTACGATGATTTTTAATGACACCTCGGCTACCCTTAAAGCGTGACCGCACGAATTTATCTCACCGCTGTTGATGGCAGATCAGGAAAAAGCGCTGTTGCACTCGGGGTTGTCTATTCTCTGCTGAAGCAAACACCGCGGGTGGGTATTTTCCGTCCGCTGATCCGCTCTGGTGAAACTAAGGATCGGGTGTTACAGCTGCTCATCGCTGCCGCGCACAGCGATTTGAGCTATGAGGAGAGCATCGGCGTCACCTACGAAGCAGCCCACAATGATCCTGAGCAAGCGCTGTCGGAAATCGTCTCACGCTATAAGAAACTTGAGTCGAAGTGTGACGCGGTCGTAATTGTTGGATCCGACTATACAGATATTCCCGCTCCGACGGAGTTTGCTTTCAACGCAAAAATTGCTGCAAATCTGGACGCTCCGGTGCTGCTGGTTATCGGAGGGCGCGATGCAAGCGGTCTAGAAACCCTTGGGCAGCTACCGGCGCGCACCCCACGCGAGCTGGCTTCAACCGTGGATTCCGCGTTAACTCAACTGAAAGAGGCGCACGCTCGCCATATCGCGACTGTTATTAACCGGGCAGACGCTAATGCCTTAGACGAGATCATCAGCACGGTTCAAAAAGAGGTGCCGGATTCTCCTGTGTGGGCAATCCCCGAAAACGAACTGCTTGTTGCTCCAAGTGTTGCAACAGTGCTCAATTCGATTGGTGGCACTCTGGTGCGCGGCGACGCAGAGCTGCTTGACCGAGAAATTCGCGGCATTGTTATCGCCGGCATGCACATGGAGCACGTGCTCGGGCGTCTCACAGAGGGCGCCGTCATCGTTGTGCCGGCAGATCGCAGTGAAACCCTCTTAGCGGTAGTTATGGCGCACGAAGCAACCACTTTCCCCACGATCGCTGCTGTGGTTATGAACGGTGATTTTCCGCTTGTGCCCGATGTTGAACGGCTCCTCGACGGCATCAAATCAAGCCTGCCGATTATCCGTGTAAACAGCGGCACCTTCGATACAGTGCAGGCTATCGTCCGCGCTCGAGGTCTTCTCTCAGAGACCGCACAGCGTAAATTCGACACGGTTTATGAGCTGTTCACCTCACACGTTGACGTTGACGAGCTGCAGCGTTTGCTGGCGGTGGATACTTCAAACGTCCGCACCCCGCTGATGTTTGCCTACGACCTATTTGAGCGGGCGTCTGCGACGAGCAGCCACATAGTGCTTCCTGAGGGCAACGATGACCGGGTGCTGCGCGCAGCGAGCACTGCGCTGTCTCGCGGCATTGCGCAGCTCACAATTCTTGGTGATGAAACCGAGGTGCGTCGGCGTGCGGGAGAGCTCGGTCTAGACCTGTCTAAGGTGGCGATCATCAACCCCGAAAATAGTGACCTAGTTGAAGAGTTTGCTGCTGAATACGCTCGTCTGCGTGCGCACAAAGGCGTCACGCTAGAAACCGCCCGCGAGCGCGTCACCGATGTCAGCTACTTCGGCACGATGATGGTGCATATGGGTTTGGCAGACGGAATGGTCTCTGGCGCTGCGCACACAACCGCCCACACAATTAAACCAAGCTTCGAGATTATTAAAACAAAACCGGGCACCTCTGTTGTTTCGAGCGTTTTCTTCATGGCTCTTGCAGATCGGGTGTTGGTTTACGGGGACTGTGCGGTTAACCCCGATCCGACCGCTGCACAACTTGCTGATATTGCAATCTCCTCTGCAGACACAGCCGCGCAGTTTGGAGTTGAGCCGCGTATCGCGATGCTCTCCTACTCAACCGGCGAGTCGGGTTCTGGAGCTGATGTTGATAAAGTGCGGGCAGCCACCAAGCTAGCTAAGGAACGCCGCCCCGACCTGCTTATCGAAGGCCCGATCCAATACGATGCGGCTAGCGATCCTGCAACCGGCGCAGCAAAACTGCCAGGGTCTGAGGTTGCGGGGCGAGCAACTGTGTTTATTTTTCCTGATCTCAACACCGGTAACAACACCTATAAAGCGGTGCAACGCTCGGCTGCTGCAATCGCAGTCGGCCCGGTTTTGCAAGGGTTAAACAAGCCGGTTAATGATCTGTCTCGTGGTGCAACCACTGTCGATATTGTGAACACTATCGCGATTACCGCGGTGCAGGCGGGATTGGCTACAACCGGTAATGGGGAGACAGAATGAGCACGGTTCTTGTCGTCAATAGCGGCTCTTCCTCACTCAAGTATCAGCTAATCGATGCCACCACTGAAACACGCATCGCAAGCGGTCTAATAGAGCGGATCGGTGAGCCTACAGCCTCTCTCAATCACAGGGCTGGGGCGCAAACCTACAACAGCACTCTCCCCATTGCGGATCACGAACAGGCATTCGCAGCGATGAGCGAGGCATTCGATGCGACCGGCGCCCCGCTGGGTGATCTCGAGCTAACGGTCGTGGGGCACCGTGTAGTGCAGGGTGGCGCAGAGTTTATCGCGCCAACGTTAATCGATGATCGGGTTGCTGCACGTATTTTAGCGCTCGCACCACTTGCACCACTGCACAATCCCGGCCAGCACGCGGGCATACAGGCGGCACGCGCACTGTTTCCGAACACTCCGCACGTTGCGGTGTTTGATACCGCATTTCATCAGAGTATGCCTAAAGACGCATACAGCTACGCGATTGATGCGGAAATTAGTGAAAAATACAGTGTGCGCCGATACGGTTTTCACGGCACAAGTCACCAGTTTGTGTCGCAGGCGGCAGCTGATTTTCTGAAACGGCCGCTTGCTGACCTAAACCAAATTGTGCTGCACCTCGGCAACGGCGCTAGTGTCTGCGCAGTAAAAGACGGCAAATCTGTCAACACCTCGATGGGAATGACGCCGCTTGAAGGGCTTGTTATGGGGTCACGCTCCGGTGACCTCGATCCCTCAATAATTTTTTATCTCAATCGAGTAGCTGGGTTCAGCGTCGATGAAATTGACAATATTCTTAATAAACGCAGTGGCCTGTTGGGCATGACAGGTGATGCTGACATGCGTGATGTCACTAGGCGCGCAGCTGCCGGAGATGCTGCAGCAAATTTGGCGCTTGGCGTCTATGCCCGCCGCGTCCGCAAATATATAGGCGCCTATATGCTTGATCTTGGTCGCTTGGATACGCTCGTATTCACCGCTGGCGTTGGAGAAAATGCAAGCCTGCCACGCGAGCTGATTTGCGCCGGGTTAGAAAACTTTGGGTTAAAGCTGGATCCTGAATTAAACGCTGCTCCTAATACTGGCGCGCGGCGTATCAGCGCTGCTGATTCTCAGGTTGAAATTTTAGTAATCCCCACCGATGAAGAGCTCGCAATCGCTAGGCAGGCATTCACCCTGGCAGGTTCGTCGGTGACTCTCGAAAACCTATAAGCGGCGGTGCTCTAGAAAGAGCTCCACAGAAACAAAACGGCCCTCGCACACCCGTCAGAGCTCAGGTACCCTTGCTGCATTTCTGCCCTGGGGGAGTTAACCAAGATAACGTCGCACGAGGAGCCGGTATTTAGTTTACCCGAAACAATACAAAACGCCCCGGGCAACACACAGGAAACCCGGGGCGTCGTTAGTTACGCGACGAGCGCGTGACTAACACAGAACTTAAGCAAGCTTAACGGTAGCACCAGCTTCTTCGAGCTTGGTCTTTGCTTCCTCAGCTGCTTCCTTCTTAACACCTTCGAGAACAGTTGCTGGAGCTGACTCTACGAGTGCCTTTGCCTCACCGAGGCCGAGGCTGGTGAGCTCACGCACAACCTTAATAACTGGAACCTTTGAGCCGCCGTCTGACTCGAGTACAACGTCAAACTCGGTCTTCTCTTCAGCTGCAGGAGCGTCGCCACCTGCAGCAGGTGCAGCAGCAACTGCTACTGGAGCAGCAGCAGAAACCTCGAAGGTCTCTTCGAATGCTTTTACGAACTCTGAGAGCTCGATGAGGGTGAGCTCCTTGAACTGCTCAATAAGCTCTTCGGTTGAAAGCTTAGCCATTTTATTTCTCCTTGAATTTATCGCTCACTACTGTGAACATTTTCGCCCGTGCGTTACGAGCAATTTAGTTTTTTGGTAAACCGATCTCGGTTTGTTATGCCTCTTGCTTGTCGCGCAACGCACCTGCGGCACGGGCAAACCCGGCCATTGGGGCGTTGAACAGAACAGCTGCGCTGGACAGAGATGCCTTCATTGCGCCGGCTGCCTTTGCAAGCAGCACCTCGCGGCTCTCGAGATCAGCGAGCTTGTTCACCTCAGCAGCGTCAAGAGCGTTGCCATCAAAGATGCCGCCCTTAATTACGAGCTGAGGGTGTGCCTTAGCGAAGTCACGCAGGCCCTTTGCCACATTTACGGTGTCACCGGTAACGAAAGCAACAGCGGTTGGGCCGCTCAGCAGATCGTCGAGTTCGGTGATGCCCGCATTGTTTGCGGCAATCTTGACCAGTGTGTTCTTCGCCACGGCGTACGACGCGTCTGCACGGAATGAGTTGCGCAACTCGCGCATCTCACCAACAGTCAGACCGCGGTACTCGGTCAGCAAGACGGCGTTTGACTCTTCAAACTTCTTCTGAAGATCAACAACCGCAGCATCCTTCGTCGCCATGGCGCTCCCTAACTTTTCTAGACCCGGCAGCGGTTGCTGTCGGGGGCCGCACACCTTGCTTTTCCAGTAAAACTAAAAAAGCTCCGTGCGCACGCACAGAGCAGACTCTCAAGGAGTAAAAACTCGTACCTGCGCAGGTCGGCTCTCTTTCGAGGCCCGTTACGAGAGAATATTCTCTTACCGGCGGTCTTTGGCCAGATATCTAATATACCTGATGTGTGCGGATCCGCGCAAGCAGGCGATCTCGAAATCCATCACCCGCGGGGCTTAAGGTTTGATCATGTAGCCCGCACCGCGCACAGTGTGGATCATTTTATCGCCGAGCACATCTATCTTCTTCCGCAGATAGGAGATATAAAGCTCAACCACAGTGTCTTTGCCCTGATAGTCATAGGACCACACGCGGTCAAGAATTTGCGCCTTTGAGAGCACCCGCCCCGGGTTGCTCATCAGGTAGCGCAAAAGGTCAAACTCTGTTGATGTGAGCTCGATATTCGTCCCGCCGCGCGAAACTTCATAGCTGTCTTCGTTGAGGCTGAGATTCCCGACACGTAAAATAGCGTCCGGTTCTTGTGGGGCTGCAAGCTGTGAGCGTCGCACAAGGCCGCGCAGCCGCGCTATCAGTTCTTCTAGGCTGAACGGCTTCACAACGTAATCATCACCACCGGCCGTCAGCCCCTGCACCCGATCCTCAACAGAGTCTTTCGCGGTGAGAAAGAGCACGGGCACCAAGTATCCTTCGCTGCGGATTTTTGAGAGCACGCCCAAACCGTCTATTTCTGGCATCATAATATCCAGCACTAGAACATCAGGGTCAAAGGTGCGCACCTTTTCTATCGCGACAGCGCCATTCTCGGCGAGCTCAACCTCCCATCCGTCGTAGCGGAGGGCCATCGCCACCAGTGAGCGAATTGATTCTTCATCGTCTACCACGAGTGCGCGCAGTGCGGCACCGCCTGAGCGAGTAAGTTGTGGGGCCATAGACTCAATTATTTACAATATTCCTATGAATTATCTATGACCGACCTGCGGTCAGCCTGCGCATCCCCCAAAACACGAAACTCCGCCACGCCCAGAGTGCAAAGGCACAGCCACTGGCAGAATATTTGAGTGAGTTTTCTAGAGCGTTTAGTTACTGACGGCAGCAATCATGCCGAGTGGCTACAGGCGCGGTATGCCGGTATCACCGCAAGTGATGTTGCAAAGCTCGCTAGCCGCACCTCTATCGAATCTACCGCTCGCAATAAACTTCTTAAAGGTGTCTCCGGTGGTGGGTTTGGGAACGCCTACACCCAACACGGCATAGAGCGCGAACCAGTCATCGCCGCCTGGGTTGAAACCAATTTCGGTATTCATCCGAGCCAGGCGTTGTATCATGCTCCCAACAATCGTCGTCACCTGGCGACACCCGACGGGATTCGTGAGCATAACGGCATTATCGAGCTGTCAGAGATTAAAACAACAAATAAGCCGTTTAAAGGCGTGCCCCGCAACTATCTGCGGCAGATTTACTGGCAGCAGCACGTGCTCGAAGCCGAACGCACGCTCTTTGTGTGGGAGCAGCACAGTAACTTCATTCCGGTCTCAGATCATCCGCAGTGGATGTGGGTTGAGCGCAATGAGCGCGCCATCAAAGATCTTGTGCAGCTGGCGGATGAGTTGATCGAGCGTCTCCACGAACTCGCTGACGAACAGCGCAGATAGGACTGCGATAGCGCACTAACCCACAGCGGCTGCCACTCCGACTAGGTCACCGCACGCAGGCTAGCTGCGACGCCTGGCAACAAAACTGCTACCAGCATCCGCCTGCGGCACATTCGGCTGCGGGACACCGCCGGCATAATACCCCGTCTGGGTGCGAGCCTGCGCGTTATAGTGCTTCTCGATCTGTTCTTGTAAAACCTCAGAGATGGCTGCGATACCGGGCACATTAATAAGACGCATTGCATCCGAATCGGTTACTGTTAGGTCGATATCACCGGCGCCAACGAGGCGCTGCAGCGGGCTCCGCCGTGATGCCACAGTGCGCACCTGCACAATACTGATTTCTTCACGTGTGCGCGTAAAAACACCGCCGCGCACAATAACCCGCCTGGTGGTGATGGTTGTGCGCCCCGCAAACCACTTAAAAAATGGCACGACAAACCCAACGATTAAAAGCAGTGCTATTCCGCTGGCAACCAACAAATTAGCCCAGGCAGCTGCAAATTTTCCGATAAAAGCCCCGGCCAGCACCGCACAAATCAACAGCACTAAGAGCGGGCCGGTTAGCACCGCACCGTGACGGCGAAAACGCACGATAATGCGCTCCGGCTCGTCAATATACTCTGTTGATTCATAAGCCATAGCCCTCCTAGTCTAAACGCAAATGCTCAACATCCGCAGATGCGACAGCTACTGTGCGGCCGCGCTCATCACGCACTAGCAGCTCTCCAGCTGCTCCGAGACCGACTGCATACCCACTCAGAGTTTTACCTCCCGGCAGCAGTGCTCGCACCCGGCGTTTTACTGAGGCAAGATTTTGAGCGATCCGCCGTTGAAATGTTTGCGGATCGGCACCGGCCAATTCGATGCCTGAGAGCAGCTCTGCAACATAACGCTGCAGCAGCTCATCAGCCAGTGCATGGCCCTCTGGAGTCTCAAAACTCGTCGCAGAGAGTGGATTTTTGCCGAGCGCCTCAAGCGCAGTTTTTATACTGACACCGCCTTCAGCAGTCTGCGCTGGTGCGGTAAAAACGTTAACACCGGCGCCAAAAATTATTCCTCCGTCGCCGGTTGTTTCGCAAAGCACGCCACACAGTTTGGCACCCCCACGACGCTCCGCTAACTCATCTGTCTGCTCTGCAGGCAGAGACACAAGCACATCGTTTGGCCATTTAACAAAAACCTGCAACCATTTTGCGAGCGCCTGCGAGATTGCGTATCCGGCAAGCAGCGGAGCCCAACTAACCGGAGTCGCGACAGCCTGCCAATTAGGCGTGTAGACAGAAGTGGCTAACGCAACACCTGGCGGAGTCTGCCACACTCGATCCCGCCTGCCCCTGCCCGCTGTTTGATTAGTAGTGACCACCAGAAACGGTGACGGAGCTGCTTGCGTCGCGCTGATTTCTTTTGCAACATCGTTGGTTGAAGCGACCGCCGGAAGAAAGTGGGTATCAATTAACTGCGATGTTTGTAGTAATTCCACAACAAATAGTTTAAGTCGTAAGAGGATTATGCAGGTAGGATCGAAAACGTGACTGAGGCAAATGCAACTCCAGATCTAACTACGACCGCTGGCCGCATTGCGGATCACCGCATTAAGTATCAGCAGGCGGTGGGCGACCGTGATGCCGCTGCCGCTGAAAAGCAGCACGCCCGCGGCAAGTTAACGGCGCGTGAGCGCATCAATGAGCTGCTCGATCCTGGCTCATTTGTTGAGTTTGATAAGTATGTGCGTCACCGCACGACCGCATTTGGGATGGAAAAGAATCGTCCCTTCGGTGATTCTGTGATCACCGGTGCTGGTGAGATTCACGGCCGCCAGGTGGTTGTGTATTCTCAAGACTTCACAACCTTTGGTGGCTCGCTCGGTGAGGTTGCGGGTGAGAAAATCGTGAAGGCGATGGAGTTCGCACTGAAAACCGGTGTGCCGATCATTGGCCTCTTGGATTCTGGCGGCGCACGTATTCAAGAGGGCGTTGTCTCACTATCGAAGTATGCCCAAATTTTTAAACGGAACACGATGTGTTCGGGTGTGATTCCGCAAATTTCGATTGTGATGGGGCCTTCTGCAGGCGGCGCCGTCTATTCTCCCGCTCTCACCGACTTTGTAATTATGGTCGACAAATCCAGCCACATGTTCGTCACCGGGCCTGACGTGATTAAAACCGTAACCGGTGAGGATGTCGGTTTTGAAGAGCTCGGCGGGGCTGCCACCCACAACCAGACCTCCGGAGTCTCACACTATCTGGCAGCAGACGAACAAGACGCGCTCGATTACGCACGCACTCTTGTGAGTTATCTGCCAGATAACAATCTGGCAGAGGCTCCTATCTATGACACAGACACCGCATATCAAATCACTGAGGCGGATCGTCGACTAAACAATCTGATCCCCGACAGCCCGAATCAACCCTACGATATGAAGGTGGTTATCGAGTCGGTGCTCGACGGAGGCGACTTCTTAGAAGTGCAGCCGCTGTTTGCACCGAACATGGTTATCGGTTTTGGGCGGATCGAAGGTCGCACTGTTGGCATTGTGGCAAACCAACCAAATCAGATGGCAGGCACACTGAACATCGATGCATCTGAAAAAGCCGCACGATTTGTACGCTTCTGTGACGCATTCTCTATTCCGATTCTGACCCTGGTTGATGTGCCCGGATACCTGCCGGGTACCGATCAGGAATACAACGGTGTGATCCGGCGCGGCGCGAAACTGCTTTACGCGTATGCTGAGGCGACAGTCCCTCTGGTTACCATCATTACTCGAAAAGCTTACGGCGGAGCCTACATTGTGATGGGTTCAAAGCAGATGGGCGCAGACTTCAACATTGCCTGGCCGACAGCTGAAATCGCGGTAATGGGTGGTGCTGGCGCTGTGAATATTCTCTATCGCAAAGAGCTTAAGGCGGCTCAGGACGCTGGCGAAGATGTCGAGGCGCTGCGCACTGAACTTACGGCAAAATACACCGCTGAGGTGACCAGCCCATTCTTAGCCGCCGAGCGTGGCGAGATAGACAATGTGCTCGAGCCTGCTGGCACAAGACTTGCGGTGCTGAAAGCCTTACGCGGCCTGCGCGGTAAGCGCGCACATATGCCGAAAAAGAAGCACGGCAATATTCCGCTGTAGGGTGTCAGATTACGATGAGCGAATTTAGTTTTGAGCATCTCCCGCCGAGCGCTGCCGACCGTGATGCGGCGAAGCGCTCCGAACTCTCGGTTGATGACGCCGTGCACGCCGCAGAGTTTGAGTTTGTTACTCGAAATCTTTCAGTGCACGAAAAAGTCGCGGTGGTAGCCGCACTCCACACGCTGCGCAGTGAAGAGAGCGGGCGTGTGCGTCACCGTGCGCGCATAGAGCGCGAACCGTGGCGCAGGTCGCAACGCAAGGTGCGCAATATGGAAGACTTCAACAGGCTTGGCGAACGCTAACCACACATTGATACTGCTAGCTATACTCGGCTATGGTCAGGTTAGCAAACTGTGAAAGGAATTAAATAATTATGCTTAAGGGCTTCAAAGACTTTATTTTGCGCGGCAATGTTGTAGAGCTTGCTGTTGCGGTGATTATTGCTGGCGCGTTTGGCCCGATCGTTGAGAACTTCACGACTCAGCTGCTAAACCTGATCGGGGCCATTTTTGGCGCACCGAACTTCGACTCGCTGGGCGCCTTCACCATAAACGGTGCCGAGATTATGCCGGGCACCATTCTCACCGCCATCGTAAACTTCCTTATTGTTGCCGCTGTGATCTACTTCCTCGTGATCACCCCGATGAATAAGGTAAATGATCGTCTAGCTGCAAAGAAGGGTGTTGTCGAGCCCGAAGGTGAGGCGGGGCCAACACAGGAAGAGCTCTTAAAGCAGATACGCGACCTACTCGCAAACAAACAGTAAAAACTGCTTTACGAATATGGTGCGGCCAGGGATGATTTGGTCGCACCATATTTTTTACTGATCATCACTCTTTAACCCGGCAACAGATGCCGGTTTGTAAAACGATGACAGCTGCAGCAAATAAAACACCCACCGTCCACCAGGCATACTGGGCATCAGCGCCCACAAAAGCGATAACCGCATACAAAAGATTAGATTTAGGGTTAATAATCAGAGGAATAAAAATAAAAATAATTCCACAGCTTGCAGCAATCCAGTAGTCCATAAGAACTGTAGCAATCACCGCAATACTCATTATGCCAAGCGCTGCACGCAACGGCGCAAAGGCGTCTAGTGACCCCTGAGCACCCAATAGCCAAGCGACCAACAGAAGCGCTACACCAACACAGCCGCTCAGCATGAGGAACTGAATTACGCGGTTAAACCCCAGTCTTCTCGCAGTGAAGATCTCAAGCCAAGCATTTTGCGAAGTCAGAGTGATAGCGCTAGCGAAACCCACAAGCGACTGTGCAAAAACGCTTAAAGGCAGAGCGATAGCTGAATGGTCGCGATGCATAACAAACGCTGGTCTGCCCCAGTAAATCAGTGAAAACTCTAACAGAAAAACAGTTACCGCTATCAGCCAAAAGCTCCTGCTGCGCAAAAACAGCTTCATAGCGATCCAAAATCTGATTTATTCCAGGCGCAGTTTTGCATATTATATGTATGCTCAGTAACCCATTTTTTAGCTTCCTCAATCGACAGCGAATGCAGCCAGTTTAAACGATCGATCTCGGCCTTACTAGCACCTCCAACATTAGATGGCAACTGTCTAAGATCAGCAAGCCAAGCAGCAACTACTACATCACCAGCAAGCCCTAACTCACCAGAGAATGGCTCACAATTAGTTATTTGATTCAGCCAAATAACGTCCACCGAGTCCTCAAACATGGGTCTTGAAGCTATGCTTAGCGGAACGGTACCTTTAGGCAAATCCGAATAATCAAAATCATCATCGGTCAGCTGACGCAGTGAGTCGAATCGCAAATCTGATTCCGAAAACAACTCTGAGATTCTTCCCCACCCGGCAGCAATCTCAGCACCTAAGGGTTCATATTCTTCAATGAGCGTTAGTTTAAACCCTGTTCGCGGATCAGTAACAGTTACCATTTTCGGCTGATTGGCTAGCATCGGACTATTGTTAGTTTTTACCGTTGCAAAACCAACAATCAAAACCGGCACGGCAAGTAGCGCAAAGGTTGTGAGCCGCAGAGTTTTGCGCGACCCTCGCACAAGGTAATAAACCACGAGCAAGGCTAAAATGTAACCGCCCACTATAAGCAACTGGCCACTATAAAACAGCGGGTTAGGTACTGTTACCGCAAAACCATCCTGATAGTTCATCGGGCTCAGCCACAATAAAGACCTGATTTGCCAAAAATAGTTTCGAGATACATATATAGCCAATGCAACTGCGCCGGCCAACGGTATCGCAGCCCAGTGTGAAATTAGAGCAGCAACTGTATGCCCTATAGCTAAATAAAGCAGGCAGACAAACAGCGCCATCAACACCGCCGGCCACACTGGTGTACCCCTTAAAGATAGAGACACACCACGCAGTAATAAAACTAAAAAGGCCACCATCGAAGCTACTACAAGCCAGAACGCATCAGCCAATATCTGTAACGCTCTTACTGCCGCCACCGAACGCACGGCTGCAGCTTCTGTTTCATGCATTTTTTGTCTTTTGCTGCGCAAACCACTCCAAGCGGCTAAACAGCAAATAAGCGGAGCAATATAGGCCTGCGCCGCAAGCATTTCAGTGGTGACGCTAGTCCAAGTTGCTAACCACTTATACGAGTTAGAAACCGCAAACACTACTGCAACCGCATAAATAACGAAGGCACCATATTTAAACGGTGATGTGCGCAGTTCAAGGGATAACATTTGTCTCCCCTCTATCTTTGGAAATTACTTTCAGATATCCCTTCTCAAGCGGAGTTATTTCTGCGTTGCGTAATGTTGCATCTAACAGATCGGTTTGCGCCTGTGCTTCAAGCTCTGCTGGGGTGCCTGTAAAACAGTTCTGACCGGCTTCAAGAATTGTTATTTTCTGGGCGAGAAATCGCACATCTTCAACCAGATGAGAGCTTAAAATAACTGCGCTAGTTTCTGCTAAATCACTTATCAGTTTTCTAAACTTCACCCGCTGCTCAGGGTCAAGACCAGTTGTTGGTTCATCCAGAATTAATAGTTTTGGGCTGTGAACAATTGCTTGAGCGATTCCTGCTCGCCTTCGCATGCCACCTGAGAGCTGCCCCATCTTCTTACTGCGAAGCTCAGTAATGCCAACCCGTTCGAGCGCAAGTTCCGCACAGGTTCTTGCTGTAGCTGAAGGAAGCCCTTTCAGCCAAGCCGCGTAGGCAACAAATTCCAACACAGTAAAACTTGGCACGTAACCAAACTGCTGCGGTAAATAGCCAACATCCGACATAAGCAGCTGTCTTTCGCGGCGCAGGAAAGGGTTGAACCCGAGCACTTGAATCTCACCAGTACGCAACCTCACCGTCCCAAGGATGGTTTTCATGAGGGTTGATTTTCCCGCACCGTTTCTACCGATAAGCGCGGTTATCTCATCATTGGCAACAAAATCTAAACCCTGTATTTGAGGTTTTCCTATGCGCCTATAAGAAGCTGCTGCTCCGATAACCTCGACTATCGGAGCAGCAGCCACTTTAGCAACCAACTTTCACACCTAACACTGTGACGCTGCACACCCACGGGTAAAAATTGAGAATTACTTTGTTGTTTGTTATTGGGTTTTGAAATCGTTTGTGTGTACATGATTACCCACCGATATTGATCGTCGTTGATTATTTTGGGGTATCACAGTATATTGCTGCGACTTAGCAAAAAATTTGCTATCGAAGTGCCTCATATTAAATTTTTGACAAAGGTAGCACGCCTTAACAAGAAAAGCAAATATTAATTGCTTATGCAATTATAGATCTACATTAGAGTGCGTAATCTAGTGGGTTTTCCCGTAATGAGGCGGCACCTCTGCCCGCAAACGTGCCGCATTCTCAGACTTCTCATTCCCACCAAAAGGCTGATCACCCCAGGTTTCTGGGCGATCCGCAAGCGGCTGCGAGTCTAGCGCACCGAGCGTCGGAGCGTCATCTACGTAAGCAGGTGTCGGGCGCGTCACGCGGCGACTTTTGCGCCCTTCCCGCTCTGCACTCTCAGACTGCCCTGCCTTAGTCATCGGTGGCTGATTCTTCCGCTTCTGAAGAATCTTCCGCTTCTGCAGCAGCTTCCACAGCACCTGCAGAGTGCGAATCTGCAGACCCATCCTCCACTCCCTGAGCGGTTTCAGTTGCGCTGTCAAACACCTCAGTTTCAGTTTCAGCTTCAGCTTCAGCAACAGTGGTGGCAAATTCAGCTACCGCCGCCGCTCCGGCTGCGCGCTCCTCAAAGATAGTGGCTGTGTCATTTTCAACAACATTCACGATCTCTGTTTCGGTATATGCGACAGTCTCCTGCTCTGCCAGCCGTTCGCGAGCAGCAGCGGTTTCGCGATCCCAACCGATGATGCCCGCCACGCGCTCCGCAACCTCTTGTGGGTCGCTGAACAGGTCGAAGCTCTGCACCCGCTGATAGTGCCACCCGAGACGACGCAAAAGCGCCGGGCGCAAACGCAGAGTGTGCCTCATACTCTCATCTTCGCCGCTGAAATCGATGTCAATCGCAATCGCGCGATCACCCAACGCCGCCGCAATCGGAATCACACCCTGATAGTTCAAAGCCACCTTCAGACCCAAGCGATGCAGCCGTTCTGCCAGCTCAGCAACCATAGAGTCAGGCTCTGCTGGCAGCGTTGCCTCAATCTCCGGAGCCGGTTCAGCTCCCAGCACGGCAGCCAGCTGATGCACACCGTAACGAGGATTGATGCTCTCAAGATGCTGCGCTCTGAAACAGCTGACAACAGTCATCGCACGACGGGCACGCGTCATCGCAACCGCGATAAGACGCTCACCGCCCGGCTGGCTGAGCGGGCCAAAATCAGACAGCACACGCCCGTGCGGCGTGCGCCCGTAACCAATCGAGAAAATCACGCGATCGCGGCTGAGCGCACTCGACTGTTCGATCGTCACAACCGTGAACGGCTCGGCGTGCTCACCCAACAGGAAGTCGCGCAACTCAGGACGTTTCGCAAAAGCAGACAGCACCGACTGCCACACACGCACAGCGTGTTTTGCGCTGGCGGTGACAACCATCAGCGACTCATTCGGGCGCTCCTCAGCGTGCTTTAATACGAGAATAACTACACGCTCAACCTCAGCGTCGGTGCTTTCAACAGCGCCGCTTTCCGGATCTGGCAAGCCCTGACCGCCGCGCACATACTCATGCACAAGACTCGAACGGCCGAGGAAAGAACCTGCCCACGGCATCGACTCAATCTGACCCTCATAGAACTTCTCGTTCACGAGTTTGGTGAGATCAGCCCCGCCCGCCCGATAGCTGCGCGTCAACTGCAGTTCTGGCAGCACCTTCCGCAGCGCACTGTAAACGCTCTCGGTGAGTGGCTGAGCGCCAGCTGCGACGCTATCTGTTTCACGCACACCGACCTCAAAGCTTGAGGGTTGCTGAATCACCGGATCGCCGAAAGCAACAACCTGCTTGGCGCGCCGAATAGCGCCAACAGCTTCAACCAGCGAGATGCCGGCAGCATCAACTATCAGCAGAGTGTCAAAGCGCATCTGCGAAGGCAGAAGCGACACCTCGTACGGGCTCATCGCCCACACCGGCGCTAAAATACTCATCAGCGTTGGAGCAGTTTCTAAAAGAGCGGTCGGGCTTGCACCACCAGCGCGCAAAGCCTCACGCAATGCCTTCGCCTCATTCCGGTGGTCTATCACTCCGACTCGCCAAATATCAGCCAACTGCGACGCAAGAATTGCGCCATTGGCACCCGCATGCGCATCATCAACGAGACGGAAATCAGACTCGAGACGCTCCACAACACCGGTATTTGCACTGAGCAGGGCGGGATTATTATGCAGCATCGTTTCCAGCGCGGTCTGCCACCACGCCTGTTCTAACTCTGCCGCAACTTCATCGGCTGGCACATGGCGTGCTGACAGATCATCAAGCAGCTGCCCAAGATCAGCGTCACGCAACTGCTCCATGATCGCGGTGCGTTCCTGAATATTTTTAAGGACTTCACTCTCCTGCGCAAGGGCGGAAATGCGATGTGCGAGAGCTGAAACTGAAAGGTTGCGTAACCGCTGGTCATCGCTAGCTACACCCAGCACCGCATCAAGCTTTTCAAGGTCATCGTAGACACGCTCAAAGTTTGCTGCGACCTCAGCTAGGCCGAGCGGCACCTCTTGGCGCGCACCAGGAATAGTGCAGTACCGATGCCACAGCACCCGCTGCTGTTGAATCGCCTTCAAACGCTCAAACATATCGTTTACGGTCACACCCGGCCGCACATACTCACGCGCTAGTTTCTTCAGGCGGCGGCGGTTTGCCGCTGACATAGTATCGTTTGCGGATCGCGGTGCGTGCGCCGCGATGACCTCACTGAGCGACCGCTCATAAACCTCTGGCACGAAACGGTCTAGGGTCTCACGAATACCCTCAAACAGGCGAATGTAAATCCCCAGCTCGGTGATGCTTTCGTATGGGCGCAGTGAAGTCTGCACAATCATTTCACCGGCTACTGAGTGCAGGCGCGGCAGCTTGGTTTCAGCCAAATCCACTGCGCGTGAATAGGCGCTGCGCGCTTCTTCTGTGCTGTTAAAGCTCACCCCGTACCAGGGCGAGTCTGCCGGCCCGTAATCAAATTGACCAAGTCGCGCTGCCTCTATCAAAGCATCCGCAACAGCGCTACGATCAAGCGCCAGTGACTGCAGCGCGGAATGGCTCAGGCGCACAGTTGTCTGTGGCGCGTTGGGAAGCATCGAAAGTTTCGCCAGCTCTCGCAGCGCCGTTAACGGTGTCACGTTTAGCTGTTTGTCTTCGGTATCAAGCGCATCGCGATAATCAATCAGCAGATTGCGCAGGCGCACCAACGCCTGATCAACGTCAACAGCTGGTTGTTGGTTGCTGACCTCATTTCTGCGAATCGCCTCCACAAGTGAGCGACGCAGCCGTCGTGGGGTCACGGCGAGACCGCCCAGACCGACTCGGTTTAGACGGTGCGAAATTCCTTCAATGGTTGCATGACGCGGGGAGACAACCAGCACTCGTTTACCTGCTCGCACTAGCTCACCGATAGCGTTAACGACGGTTTGGGTGCCGCCGGTGCCCGGCAGGGTGTGTACGGTTAGTGAGTGCCCGGCAGCAATCTGACTAATGACGTCATCCTGCTGCGAATCAGCGTCATAGAGCAGTCGATCATTTTCAGGTGTGCGACTGTTTAACGGCGTGGGGTTCACCGGCTTGTATGCACGGCGCAGCTGTTCGATCGCGGTCGGATCACCTGCGACAGCACGCAAAACAGGGGTGTCAAGGTCTTTTAAGTCCTGCACCATACGGTGTGATATTCCGCTAAACGATGAGGCGACAAGGCGCGGCTCAACGGTGAAACCCGCAACCCCTGCAGCCATCATCCGGAGACGGTCGATAACAGGTTGCGGTTTAAAAACACCCTCGGACTGCGATAGCGCGAGCAGAGTGCGAGCGTCTATCGCAATACCAAACTGTTGGTAGAGCACCCGAATTAACTCAGGGTTGACAGTCGCCGTGCCCTTCAGTTTGATTTCAAAATCGCGGCCATAGCGGCGAATAGCGAGCGGGCGCAAAAGCACGGGAGCTGCAAAGCTCTCCCCCTCGAACACCCATTTAGCGATACCAACGCCAAGGTGCACAGTCTCAAGCCCGCGCACATTTCGCATCTCGAGAGCCTTCGCAGCAACATTAGCCGCAGCACGCTTCGCCTTGCGCAACGCAACATCATCGCGTATCAGTTGAGAAAGAAGGGTTTTTTGGCCGGTAATAAACTGCGCAAGACCGCTTGGGTGTGTGGTCGAAAGATCAATGCGGTTGCGCTCTTTATCCTCGAAGTGCAACAGTGGATTAACGCCACCGAGACGGGCAGTAGCCTCCCGCCAGGAAGCGTGGAGCACATCAAATTTTGGAGTCGGAGCCGGCATCGAAGCGGGCTTCTCAGCATGTGGTGCTTGTGCGGTTGCAGCCTCTGCGGCAGTGCCGCTAAGCGATTTTTTACTCCCCGCTGTTTTCAGCACCGGCTGCTCAGCAACCGCTTCCTCAGCAGCGCGGTTGTCTCCCTGCGCAGGATGATCTGCCTTCGCAGCCCGCGCCTCAGCAGCCTGCGCACCCGCTGGGTGTGTGGGCGCAACCGGCCCAGTCTCTACCGGGCCAGCTGTAAAAGCGCCTGGTTCAAAACGGCCAGTGTGAATTACCTCTGTTTCACCGGTGTCTGCAGGCAGCTCTTGACCAGCACCATTGCCGGCGTTGCTGTTACGACCAAATAACTTTCCAAAAGACCACACCTAAACAGCCTATTGCGAAATTCTTTGAATTTCCCCGAACAGCGCCGACTAGCTGTGATTTATATTCCAGAAAACGCACATACACACAGCGCTAACTCTGCTTCAGCATGCACGCAGCAGAGAAGTAGCCGGATCAGCTAACTAGGCCGTCAAGTTTGCCCGATCCGCCGTATCAGGATTGCGGTCACCGCGCAGCCGCCCGACCCAACTCATACCGTGGTAAACAACGAGCGCTGCAACGGTGCCGAGGGCGATACCGTTAAAGTAAAAATCACCGCTTTCGATGGTGAAGTTAGCGATACCAACAATCAGCGCAATAGCGGCAGTGAACTGGTTTACCGGCCTGTTGAAATCAACCCGGTTATCGATCCAAATTTTCACCCCAATTAAACCGATCAGGCCGTACAGTGCAACTGTGACGCCGCCGAGCACTCCGGCCGGGATTGAGTTGATAACCGCACCGATTTTAGGTGAGAAAGAGAGCGCTATCGCAAACAGGCCCGCAACCCAATAGGCAGCGGTTGAGAACACTCGAGTGGCTGCCATAACACCGATGTTTTCTCCGTAAGTGGTGGTGCCAGCACCGCCACCGAAACCTGCGAGGGCAGTGGCAATACCGTCAGCAAAAAGTGCTCTACCGGTCACCGGATCAAGGTTCCGATCGATCATTAGCCCAACCGATTTTACGTGCCCAACGTTTTCGGCAATAAGCACCAGCACCACCGGCAGAAAAACGGGTAGCAAACCCCAGAGAGCCGGGTTTGCAAACGGATTAGCCATGAGATTAAAGGACGGCAGCCCGAACCACGCTGCGTCCACAATTGCTTTAGTATCAACCTGCCCGGCAAGAAGCGCCGCAATGTAGCCAACTATGACTCCGAGCACGATTGAGAGTCGCCCAATAAACCCTCTGAAAACCACGGTTATCAGAAGAATTGAGCTGACTGTAATCAGCGCTATATACGGTGCAACAGAAAAGCTGTCGCGCACAACCGGCGCCAGGTTGAAACCGATCAGCGCCACAATTGTGCCCATCACAACAGGTGGCATCAGTCGGTTGATCCACCCCGAGCCAACAAAATGCACCAGCAAACCGATCAGGAACAGCAGCAAACCCGTTGCAAAAAGCCCGAAGCCCGCGGCCCCTGTATCCCCGTCGTTAGCCGCAATTGCCACCCCGATTGGGGCGATAAACGCAAAAGAAGAACCGAGATAGCTCGGCACCCGATTACCCGTAATCGCAAGGAAGATGAGGGTGCCTAAACCAGAGAAGAAGAGTGTAGCTGTCGGTGACAGACCTGTGATCAGTGGCACTAGGAAGGTCGCGCCAAACATCGCTATCACGTGCTGCGCACCAAACCCGATGGTGCGCGCCCATGTCATACGCTCTTCTGGAAGCACACGCGCATCCGGAGCCACGTTTTTACCGTTACCGTGTAGCTTCCAATCAAACATTATTCTCCAAACATTGCAGTTTAATTAGCGCCTGTTAAGCACACACCCAATTCTAGTGAAGAGCCTAGGCGCCACAGCAGCAAGGGATTTGCACCCGTCTAACGGCGCTTTCTCACATGCTCTTCTGGGCCGCCCGGTGTGGTGACCAAGCCAACAATCGCACCGAAAACGGCGCCGGTGAGAGTCCACAACCAGAAGTTAAAAATGAGCGCACACACAAAACCGACTACAACACCAACACAAATCCCGAGCACCACCTGCGCGATACGCTGCTTGCGGGTTACCTTTTTGCTCATTTGTTTGCACCAATCCGCCGCGCGATGCCGCGTAATTCTTGAATACGGGTGTTTCGTTCAGAAGTCGTTACATCAGCTGTGTCGGCTTGCAGTTCCTGTGCGGCAAGCCGATCCGCAAGGTCTTGCACAGCTAGCGCCGCGATCCTTTCCGCCGCAACCCCGCTAGCTAGCGCCCGCGGAATTAATGCTCCTGCCGCGCGCGCTATTTTGCTATCTGCGAGAGAGCGTGCAGCACCCGCAGCGAGCAGCGCTTCCTGCAGTGTTTGCAGCGCGCTGTGATCCGTGGTGAGTGCCTCAATCTCCCATTCCCGCCAAGCTCGAGTGACGCCATTCGTCCGGTCTGTAGCGACTACGGCATCATCGGCGATTTCGTAACGGGCAACGGTCGCCTGATCGTGCAGAAACGTGATTTTACGCTCAGTACGTATTTCCGCAACAACTTCAAGCCGCTCCGCGCTGCCTGGCACAAGAGTGTTGAGGTGTGTAGCCGCACCCGCCGGAATTTCGTCGCAAAACTCCCAGCTGGTCTCTTCCTGCGTAGTCTCATTAATCCGGGTTTTAATATGCCACCCTGCGTCATGCCCACCGGCACGCCGCCGCACCGCAGTGCCCACCTTGGCAAGCGCGCGATCGGGCGTATCGAAGTAGACCGCCTCAAGCTGCACCACTTGAATCGGCTCAGGGTCTAAGTGGGCGGGCCAACGCTCTGGCAGCTCAGCTCCAACTGGCGCCTCAAACTTCAGCTCAACCTCGTGATGCACACTCGCATTTTTAGACATACTTTAAGCATGACAGATTTTGTGCAGTCTCAGATTCCAAAGCTTGTGCTTGAAGCTGTGCGCGATCTGCAGAATGCTGGTGCGCGGCCTGAGGTGCTCGCAAACTGGCGTAGGCGTCGCAAACTCCTGCTATTCGGTGGCAAATGGCGCCTGGAGACACTGGGTGAAGCCTATCGAGTCGGGGTGCTGTTGCTGACAGAAAGTGGTGAAATTTGGTGCGCCGAGGGGCAGACCCGTGCCGCAAAACGGGAACGTCTTGGCGTTGTTTCAAACTCGCAGGAGTATCGACGCGATCTTGCCGGGCTCGCATACGACTCCGGATATGCGACTGGCACGGTGATAAATTTTGGCTGCACAAAAATGCCGCAAGACGAACAGGATTTGCGAGCTCTGGCGGCAGATCCGCAAGCTGTGATTGCGCTTTCCGGTAACACCCTGAAAGTGCGCTGGCGCGCCGCAGCGGATCTTGCGCAGGCGCCAAGTTTAGAAGCCTATTTGCGCGATCGGGTGTCACTAATTTTAGAGAACTCGCGCAGCTAAATTTAACTGTAAAACTCTGCCCGTGAAAGAGCATCCACAGCGGAGTTGTCTATAATTAATGCAGTTATTTAACGGCAAACAACGGGGTAAGTCAATGTCTGAAGATCACGGCACAATCGAAAGTCTCTCGCTGCACGGGCTGGAGCGCGAAACATATGCGCCACCGGCTGAATTTACAGCGCAGGCGAATATCAGTGATGCGACTATTTACGACACCGCAAAATCTGATCCTGATGCCTTTTGGGCTGAGCAGGCGCGCACGCGACTAACCTGGTCAAAACCGTTTACTGAGGTTTTAGATTGGTCGAATCCGCCGTTTGCGAAATGGTTCGCAGATGGTGAACTAAACGTGGCCTTTAACTGTCTTGACCGCCACGTGCTCGCGGGCAATGGAGACCGTGTTGCGCTGCATTTTGAGGGTGAGCGTGGTGATACTCGCACCATTACTTATAAGGAGCTCACCTTCGAGGTGAAACGCGCTGCGAACATGCTCGCAGCTCTCGGGCTGCAGGCGGGGGATCGGGTCGCGATTTATATGCCGATGATTCCTGAGGCAGTTATCTCGATGCTCGCGGTCGCGCGTCTGGGCGCAACCCACTCGGTGATATTCGGTGGTTTCAGCGCCGACAGTCTCAGAGCACGTATCGACGATGCTGCGGCGAAGCTTGTTATCACGGCTGACGGAGGCTTTAGAAAAGGCAAAGTGTCACCATTAAAGCCAACGGTAGACGCGGCTCTTCAGCTTGCTAGTAACGATGGTGAAACATCAAGCGTTGAGCGTGTTATCGTTGTGCAGCGCACCGGTGAAGATGTCGATTGGGTAGACGGGCGTGACCTATGGTGGCACGAGGAGATAACCGCGTTTGAGGGGGATCACAAAGCGGTTGGGTTCCCCGCCGAGAATCCGCTGTTTATTCTCTACACATCCGGCACAACCGGCAAGCCGAAGGGCATTTTGCACACCAGTGGTGGCTATCTCACGCAGGCTGTGACAACTCATTCAAATGTTTTTGATTTGAAGCCGGAGACAGATGTTTACTGGTGCACCGCCGATGTTGGATGGATCACCGGTCACACATATGTTGTTTACGGCCCGCTCGCAAACGGTGCAACGCAGGTGCTCTACGAGGGCACCCCAGACACTCCTGACTGGGGTCGCTGGTGGCAGATCATCGAGAAATATAAAGTCTCAATTTTCTACACTGCGCCAACCGCGATTCGCTCCTGCATGAAAGTTGGGCGCCAAGTGCCCGCGCAGTATGATCTATCATCTCTGCGCCTGCTCGGATCCGTCGGTGAGCCGATCAACCCGGAGGCGTGGCGCTGGTATCACGAGGTGATCGGCGGCGGGGTTGCCCCTATCGTTGACACCTGGTGGCAAACTGAGACCGGTGCGATCATGATTTCTGCGCTGCCGGGGCTCACCACCTTAAAGCCGGGATCTGCTCAGGTGCCGCTGCCGGGGATCGCGGTAAATATCGTGACCGATGAGGCTGTGCCGGTGCCGCACGGTTCGGGTGGTTTGCTTGTGGTTGAGCGGCCGTGGCCGTCAATGGCGCGCACCGTTTTCGGTGACGATCAACGCTACATTGACACCTACTGGTCAAAATTTGGCGATAAGTATTTTGCCGGTGACGGCGCGCGGTTTGATGACGACGGAGATGTCTGGCTTCTCGGTCGTGTGGACGATGTACTAAACGTGTCTGGGCACCGTCTCTCTACCGCTGAAATTGAATCAGCGCTGGTTGAGCATCACGCTGTCGCCGAAGCAGCGGTTGTGGGTGCCTCTGATGAAACTACGGGCCAAGCGGTTGCGGCCTTTGTCATTTTGAAGAGTCAACAGCATCTGGTGACCGCAGACAGCGCGGAAGCTGAATTGAAAAAACACGTTGCGAACATTATTGGCCCGATTGCGCGCCCACGCGATGTGTTCATAGTTGATGAGCTGCCAAAGACACGGTCGGGCAAGATTATGCGTCGCGTGCTGCTCGATATTGCCGAGGGCCGTGAAATTGGCGACACCACAACACTGACCGACGTTAATGTCGTGCTAGACATCTCATCCGCTGTTGATGAGCATGATGGGGTTGGGCCTGCTGCGCTCACCCCTGGCTCGACAGGCGGCGAGGCTGCGGCGCTTGTCGGATCGGCAACGCCCCAACAGAAGAAGAAAAAAGGATTCTTGGCTAGGCTCTTTGGGCGGTAGCAGAGACCGCCGCCGTTAATCCCGTACCGCCGCCCTCTGTTGGGACGTGCGGTAAACACACAGCGGCGCGCTGACAGGTATTTCCTCCTGCCAGCGCGCCGTGATGCGTGGTTTACGCTGTGGTTCTGTGTGATTTCGCGGCCGCGACAACCCATTCAAACAATCGCGCGTCAGACGCGATACGCTCGAAACGGTCTTCTGGATGCCACTGCACCGCCACGATCTCGAACTCTGGATCTTCAATCGCCTCAACGGTGCCGTCTGATCCGTGCGCGACGACGCGCAGCCCATCACCTATGCGGCCAAGCGCCTGGTGGTGATAGCTTGACACGTTAACCGTGTCAGCCCCGTCGAACAGAGAATGCAAAAGCGAGTCAGAAGCAATCGCAACGTCATGCTCTGTTCCCACATGATCCTTTGAATTTTCAATATCTTGAATCATGTCACCGCCACGGTGCACGTTCCACAATTGCATCCCACGACAAATTAAAAGCGCAGGGATGCGGCGTTCTTCAGCAACAGAAATAGCACGCAGATCGGCCTCATCCTGACCCTCAAAATCGGTTGGTCCGTAAGTTGGGTGAGGATCCTGCCCGTATCGGCTCGGGGTCACATCGTTCCCACCGGGGAGGACGATTCCCGCTACGCTATCCCAGATCTCATCAGGCGCAAAGGGACTGATAAGCACGGGAATTCCGCCGGCAGCCGTAATAGCTTTCACGACGGTATCCGATACTGTGGATCCGCTCTTGCGGAGCCCCTTGACCTGCGCAGAGGACATAGCAGGGACTCCGATCAGCGGTTTTTCACTCACTTAGTTGCTCCCTCTAAGGATTCTTCCGGATACGGCAGATGCGGAAACCACTTGTTCCACGCTGCTTTGAGCTTTCCGTTCTCGATGATCGTGGTCATCGCATCGTTGAGGAGACGGAACATCTCAGGGCAATCCTTCGCAACCCCAACGCCCCACGGGTTTCGGGTTTCTGCGGTGAATGCTAGATCAAAGTCAGCTTCTTCACCGAGCGGCACCGTCACCACATCATCATCCACCATCGCGTCAACCTCACCGGATCGAACCGCCTCAATCATGTCTGAGAAGACATCATCGCTGGCTCCGAACGGCACCAGAATAGCACCAGGGAAAGTTTCTGCCAATCGCATATTTGCACTGTTAGCAATCGCAGCAACCTTGTACCCGTTGAGATCTTCAGGGCTGCGCGCCGGATCTCCTGCCCTAACAAGCACCGATTCGTTGAAGACCGCATAGGGTCGCACAAAGTCGACCTGCTCTTCTCGTGAGGGGATAATTCCCTGGCCGCACAGCACTGCATCAACACGGTGCTGCTGCACCGATGGCAGCATGTCATCCCAGGGCATCATAACCCACTCGACTACCCTGCCGGTTGCTTCAGCGAGCAGCTTAGCAACCTCTGGTTCATAACCGTCGCGCACACCGTTCGCATCTGCGAGCCCAAACAGTGGCATCGCGGGTGAGTCGATACACGCCAATCGAAGTTTTTCTGTCATTAGGGGATCGCCTCCCAGTACTGGTTGAACTCCCACTCGGTAATCGCACCGCAGTAGCGAGCCCAATCATCATATTTCATCTCATAGTAAAGCTCTGCCAGTTTTGGCGGGAGCACGGCCTGCACAAGTTCGCTTGATTTAAACAACTCAAGTGCATCACCAAGGTTCATCGGCATCGCATCGCCCTCAGTGTCAGGCTTTGGTGGCTCGATCTGCTCACCGATACCAGCCGCAGCCGCAGCAACAAGCAGGCCGTGTGACAGGTACGGGTTCACCGCAGCATCTGGTACGCGCACTTCCGCGCGACCGTTTGCCGAGATTCTCACCATAGCGCCGCGTGAATCAAGACCCCAGTTGCCGCGAGCTGGCGCAAACTGGCCTGGATCCCAAAAGCGTTTGTAGCTGTTCACGGTGCTCGAGAAGACTGCCATCATGCCGGGCGCATACTTCAGGATGCCGCCGACAACCCACCGGCCGATTTGGGACAGGTGCAGCTCAGTGCGGCCCGGGTCTTCAAAGGTGTTGTTGCCTTCCTCATCCCACAGTGAAATGTTGTGGTGGCAGCCGTTACCCATTGAACCGGCGTAAGGTTTTGGCATGAAGCTTGCTTGAACACCAAATTCGCGAGCAACCTGCTTGCAGATCTGGCGGTAGGTGACAAGACGATCCGCTGTGTTCTCGATCTCATCGAACATCCAGTTCAGCTCGATCTGACCCCTGTCTTCAAAGTCGCCTTCGATCATGTCAAAATCAAGCTCTGTTGCATACTCCTGCACACGCTTGTATATAGGTCGCATGACCTCAAGGTTGTCCACCTGATAGGCGGGGCTGTGGCCAGGAATAATATTCGTCTTAATCGACTCACCAGCCCAGACCATTTCAGGCTCCGTGCCAGATTTCATCGTCAGGCCGAACACATCTTTCATAACCTGGTGGATCCGCTTCATGGTAGCGCGTGAATCCACCTGCAGTGGCCGCCCGCCAACCTCGTTGAAGTGATCTGGCTCGTATGCTGAGCAGAAGATGCGACCAACCTCACCGTCCCAAGGCAGTGCTTGGAAAGTTTCCGGATCTGGCAGGCCGATGAATTCCTTCGCATCGACACCGCCACCAATAAGGTTGCCGAAAATATTCGTTTGCAAATCGCTCAACGCGGTGCGGTGAAATGCGATTCCTTTTTCGAGATTGCGAACAAAGTGTTTTGCTGGAACCATCTTCGCAACGGTGCGTGAACCAAGCGTTGGGAGCATATAGTAGATGTACTTCACTCCTGAACGCTCAATTTTTTCACTCAGCTCTGCAACAGTCTCTTGTTTTAGATTGTTCTCCCGGTGGCGGCTCGCCGCACCGTTGTCAGCGAGAGCTTTTTCGAGTTCTTTGTGAAAGGTTTTTGCAAGATCCTTACCAGCCTTCTGCGCTGCAACGATCTTTGCTCCAACCTGTGATTTTTCTGTAGTGGCCATATCTCCATCCGATTTTTATTTATGTGATGTGCCGCTGCATCGTTGCCGCGCACACCGGGTCGTTAGCGTTTTGTGAAAGACACGGGAAGACGCTCTGGGCCCGTGTTTCCTGAATCTGGCAGCCATTCCTGATCCTCACCAAGTTTGAGATCAGTGATGCGGGTTGCCAGCGCAGGCAGTGCCGCCATCATGTCAGACCTCGCGACGAAGTGACCAATGCAGTGGTGAGCACCGCCGCCGAAAGCAAAGTGAGGTTTGCGGACGGCATCGAGGTCAATCCTGTTTGGATCTTCGAACGCCTCCGGGTCACGCCCAGAGGTTTCAGTGAACATGTGCACTGTGGTGCCTTTTTCAATCGTCAAGCCCTTGTGCTCAAACGTTTCAGCCGCTTCGCGTGTCACCCAGCGAGTGGTTGGGTTCAGACGCAGTGCCTCCTCAACAGCGGCTTTTCGATACTTGTCAGGATCCGCCGCAAGCTTCTCCCACTGGTCAGGCTGTTTCGCAAACGACGACAGCGCAAGCCCCAGCTGATTTCGGGTGGTGTCCATGCCTCCGAAAATGAGGAGCACAATCATGTTCTCCAGCTCTTCGTTAGACAGCTGGTCGCCCTCTGCGTTTGCTTCAACAAGTCGCGTCACGAAATCGTCTTGTGGGTTCTTGCGACGATCCTCGAGGAGGTCGCGACCATACTGCTGCAGCTCCTTTAACGCAGCATCGATAGTTTCGATCTGTTCCTTAATGGTGATACCAAGCGCTGCGCCGACCTTCGACCCTAGATCGTTGATGTGAGCCCACTCAGTTTCAGGGATCCCAAGCATGATGCACAGAACACGGGTGGCAAACGGAGCTGCGAACTCCTCAACAAACTCAACCTCACCCTTATCAATCCAGTTGTCAATAAGCTCGTTTGCTAAGGCATCGAAGCGATCGCCAAGATCTTTAATCTTTCTTGGCGAGAAGGCTGGCTGCACAAGGCGGCGCAAGCGGTCGTGATCGTCACCTTCAAGCACAAGCAGGTTTTCTTTCCACCAGTCATAGAAGACACCACTGTGGACACCGTTCAGATCAGGCCACTCAGCACTGCCCTGCTTAAGATTTTTACTCTTCATCAAAGCAGCATTGTCTTCATAACTGAGCACCGCAAGCCCGTAGTTAGTTTTTGCGTACCAATTTGTTTCTCGTGCCTGTTCAACTTCATCAGAGCTGATAGCGAAATTGCTATCAGCAATATCTAGGTACGCGGATTCCGACATTATTTTTCCCCTTCAGTATTTTGTGAATTTTTCGCTGACGAATCGCTGCTCGACTCATTTTGAGGAGCGTGGGGGTAGTAGTGTGGCTTGCCGCCAGAAAGGAGCACGGCCATATCAACAATTTCTTCGGATGGAGCAATTGGACTTGCGTAGTGCATGTTAACGACACCCGTGTGTGCGTCACCTGCTGGCCCACCACCGCGTTTGTCTGGACGTGTAGTAAAGAGATAGATGACACCGATTACAAGCACTATCACACCGACAGCAGAGACGAGATAGCGCTGGAACCAGTTTTCAGCGTCTTCAACCGGCCAAACCAACATGATCATCGCAGCGATTTGGTAAAGACCGGCAGCGATGGTCACTGGCCATCCCCAACGGCCCATCTTGAACGGCCCCTTTGGCTGCCATCCCTTTAGGCGAGCACGGAATGATGCAAGCACCGCCGAGAAGAAGGCGAGGTAGATGCCGAGTGATGCAAACGAAATAACCGCAATCAGCGCGTCGGCCGAGAAGAGCGACACAACCACGATCAATGCTGGCAGAATACCCGCAACAAGCAGCGCGTACGGCGGAACAGCTCGTTTCACAGAGAACTTGCGCAGTGCGCTCCAACCTGGAAGCTGCTTGTCTCGTCCCATTGAAAATAGGAGTCGTGATGCAGCTGCTTGGAGGGAGATCGTGCACGATACGTACGAGATCATAATGAGCAGCAGCACGATTTTAAAACCGATTGGGCCGAATGTGGTCTGGAATATTCCAGTGACCGGGTCTGTGTTCTCACCGCGAATCACCGCTGCATAATCTGGAATTGCAAGGATCAAGCCCATGCCGATGAACATTGAGGCAACACCGCCAACGTAAAGCGTGGTGCGCATCGCTTTCGGGATCACACGACCCGGATCCTTAACCTCTTCTGCGACGTCACCGTTTGCCTCGAAACCGTAGTACAGGAAGATTCCAAGGATTGCAGAGAAAGCAAATGCAACAAACAGTGGTTCGTTTTCTTGTACGTCTAGTGGGCGGAAATCGGTGAAGAATACGCTGAGGTCGTGCTGACGAGCGGCAACAAGCAGCCAAATTCCGATTACTATGGTTGCAATAATTTCAAGCGAGAAACCGATAAACGCAACAACTGACAGGAGTCTGGTTCCACCAAAGTTCATGAGCGTGGAGAAGGCGATCACCACCAGAGCAAGAATCACGTTTGTGCCTGGGTTCGTCTCGATTCCCAAGAATGCGCCGAGGAACGGCCCGACACCAAACGCAACGGAAGCAATCGTGGCGTTTATCGCGACTGCGTATACCCAACCACTCATCCACCCCCATTTTGCGCCCCAGAGGCGGCGGTTCCAAGGGTAAATACCGCCGGCAATCGGGTATTGGGAGACAATCTCGCCGAAGACAAGAGCAACAAGTAGCTGCCCGAGGCCCGCGACTACAAGCGTCCAAAATGAAATCGGGCCCGCTATCGCAAGCGCGAGCCCGATGGTGGTGTAAACACCTACTACGGGAGATAGATACGTAAATCCAAGCGCGAGGTTTCCCCAGAAACCCATTTCACGTTTGAATCCCTGTTCTGAGTGCTCATCATGAGCATTTGAGAGAGCAGCTACTGTGGTGCTATCAGTCATTAGATATCCTTATCTTCAGCGTCATTGCCTTTGACAAAAAGGAATTAGATCACAATGTTAGCGCTTTTGCAAAATTTCCTTAACCGCACCGCGTGTTAAATCTTCGTAGCTGCCTAACGTCGCATAAAACCTCGAAGTTTCAGGCTTTTCTGCTGCTCGCCGCGCCGTGTTCGTGTCCATTTGCATTTGCTCACCGAAGTTCGCAAAATAGATAAAGTTACTACTGGTTCAAGTAAATCAGGGTGCAGCGTTGCACCCAAGAAGGGAAGTCTCTAATGGCTGTTCGCATTCTGTTTGGCACCGAGAGCGGTAACGCGGAGCTTGTCGCATCCGATATCGAAGATGCTCTTGCAGCAGAAACTAGCGAAGATCTTGATGTAGATGATCTTGCAAACGTTGACGTAAATGCGTTTAATAGCGACGATCGCTATCTCATCATCTGTTCAACACACGGCGAGGGCGATCTGCCCTACAGCGCACAGCCGTTTGTTGCCGCACTAGAAAATGAAAAGCCCGATCTTACTGGCGTGCGATTCGCAGTGTTTGGGCTTGGCGACAGCACTTACGAAAATTATTCGAAGGGCAGCGAGCGAGTAGTTGCCGCTCTTGAATCGCTCGGCGCATCTCGTGTTGGGGAGTATGGGCGTCACGATGCGGCATCACCGGATGATGCATCGGATCTTGCGGTTGCATGGGCACCAGAGGCCCTCGCAGCTTTTGAATAAATCACACACAACGCCGCCTATTCGCTAATACATCTTCGTCTGCAACGACGCGCATTGATTGGATAATGATGTCTGACTCAAACTCACCTAAAATAGCCATTATCGGTTCTGGGCCATCGGGTTGCTACTCTGCACAGGCGCTGCTTAAGACCGTCCCAAATGCAGAAATTACGGTGTTTGATCGTCTGCCAGTTCCATTCGGTCTTGCGCGGTTTGGTGTTGCAGCTGACCATCAGGGCACCAAGGGTGTCACAAAGCAATTTGCGCGTCTTTTCGAGCGTCAGGGTGTCAAGTTCGTTGGCAATCTCAATGTTGGCGAGCACGTTGAGTTAGATACGATCCGCGAGCACTTCGACGCGGTTATTGTCGCAACCGGACTCCATGAGGATCGGCAACTCGACATCCCAGGAAGCGCTACACCCGGTGTGGTTGGTGCCGGATACATCACCCGCGCGTTAAATAGTCACCCCGAAGCAAAGCTGCCACTTGACTACTCGCTCGGCGAAGTCTGCATCGTTGTCGGGGCGGGAAACGTAGCGATCGACTGCATGCGGCTCCTGACTAAGAACGGCACTGAGTTTACCGGCTCAGATGTGCACGACGACAATCATCAGCAGCTTAGCGGGAAGCTCCGTGAGCTCCACCTCGTCAGTCGCAGCGGTGTTGATCAAGCGAAGTTCGATGATTCCATGCTGCGTGAGATGACTCACTTTGAGCATGTGCGCCATGAACTTCACTTTGGGTCGGGTGACCTAGCCGCGGTGACAAACGAGAATCGGCGGGATATCCTCACCATCTTGCAGGATAAATGCACCGATGCAGACCCAGAGCTACGTGGGGTTATTCACTGGTGGTTTGGGTTCGCACCGCACGAAGTGCACGGTGGCAATCTCGTAGACACACTCGAAATCGTGGGCGAAGATGGCACCCACGCACTAATAAAGACCGACAGTGTTATCACCGCCATTGGCTTTCAGGGTGATCCGCTTGTTCCGGTTACTGAGGCAGGGCGCGAGACCGGCAAGATTGAACAAGGTCTCTACGTGGGTGGCTGGGCTCGCCGCGGGCCTCGGGGCACAATCGCCTCACAGCGAATCGATGCGCTTGAGCTTGCAAAAATTATTGGTGCGGATCTCGCCGATCTTAACAGCACAAAGTCTGGTGTGGCCGGACTCAATCTCACCCCCGGCAGCACAATCGACTATGACGGTTGGAAGCGAATCGAGCAGAAGGAGATTGAGGCCGCACGCAGTGGGCGGGCGCGACACAAGTTCGATAGCATCGAGGAGATGCTGAAAGAGGCCGGTATGCAACCGACCTCACAGCACTAATCGACAGGCTATTGCTGCAGCTGCTCAATCTCAGGGAGTGTTTACGGGGTTCTTTGGGCGCCCGGTTGCTAGCCAGCTCGTAGCGTTCTCGGCTTGAATTCGAACATATTCTGCATCGGTTCGATTCGAGTAGTACGCAATGTGCGGGGTGAGCACAACGCGGTCGTGAGAGAGAAGAGGATGGTCTGCTGCCGGCGGTTCTTCATCAAGCACATCCAGAGCGAGAGCCGCAAGCTTCCCCGCATCGAGCGCATCACGGGCATCTTGTGAGTCGATCAGCCCACCGCGTGAGACGTTCACAATAATTGCACCATCGGGAAGCTCTGCGATAAACGCACGGTTGATCATCCCCTCGTTTTCATCCGTCAGCGGCACATGCAGGGAAAGCACATCAGCGCCGCTCTGCAAATCTGCAAGGCTTTTGCGCTCAATACCGTAGCGCGCAAGCTCTGCGCGGGTTTCGTCGGTGTCCGGAAGGTAGGGATCGTAGCCCACAACCCTTTGAAACAACGGTCCGGCGATCGCGGCGAAGGCCTTCCCAATCCGGCCGAGCCCCACAACGCCGAGTGTTTTCTCACTCAGGCGCACAGGGGCAAGCGGAGCGCGAGCGTTCCACTGTTCAGCATCTGCAACCGCGTGTGCGGTGTAGAACGACAGCTGCCGCACAGCGGCGAGCAGCAGTGCGAGCGCGTGCGTTGCAACCTCTTCGGTTGCGGCACCCGGTACATTTGTGACCCACACTCCGTGCTCATTCGCCGCCTCAATATCAACATTGTTAAAGCCCATCGACATTAAGGCGATAAGTTTCAGCTTGGGCAGTGCCTCAATCAAGCTGCGCGGCGCCTCCGCATAACCGAGCAAGAGCACTTCCGCATCCTGTGACGCGGCAATAATGCGTTCAGTGTTTCGCGTGCCGAGGTATCGCACCTCAAATCCGGCGTCTTCAAGCAGACGCACACCGCTTTGAAAGTCGGTGTCGTCCATATCTGTGTAAACCGCAACCGGCTTCTGGTTTTCATTCATAATGGATCCTCCAAAACAGTGGGGCGGCTGGCCTAAACAGGTAAAACGGAGCTATGCGAGTGGCAGATGGATGAGCTGCAGACCGCCAGCAGCAACTGCTGCTTCAATAGCCTTATCAAGCTCCTCTGCGGAGCTAATGCGTGTGCCTGCACCGCCACAAGCGTTAGCGAGCGCAGCCCAATCCGGCTGCACGAGATCAACGGCAACCGGGTTGATACCTGCCGCGATCTCGTTGTCTTTAATCTCGGCAAAGCCGCCGTTGTCAACAACCAGAATGACGATGTCAAGATTCTGTTCAACAACCGTAAGCATCTCGTTGAAGCTGAACATAAATGCCCCGTCGCCGGTGACCGCGACCACAGGCCGCTCTGGGGATGCGAGTTTGCTACCGATCGCGGCCGGCAGCCCATATCCGAGCGTCGCATATGTTGCCATATAGGCCACAGAGCGCGGGTTGCGCACCTGCAACATGTTCAGCAGCCCCCAGTAGGCAATCTTTGAGGAGTCTGTGGTCAGGATCGCATCTTCCGGCAGCGCCCGCGCAATCGCTTGGCCGACCGAGGTGTTGAGTGCGTCGAGCTTTTCGGATTCTTGTCTAATTGCGGTAAGTGTTGCGGGCACGTCAATGGCCGAGGTGCGATCCGCATCGTCAAGCAGCTCTGTGATCGCGGCCACGGCTGCAGCCGCGTCGGCACGAATACCAACGGTTGCTGGCTGATTCTTGTTGAGCTGTGATTCGAGCACATCAATGCGCACAACTTTGCCCTGCGCGCGCAAGGCATCCACCCAGAGTTCAGCCTCACCGAGTTTTGATCCGACCACCAGCAAGACATCAGCTTTCTGAGCTACCTCTCTTGCAGCTGCAAGACGCAGATTAGAGCCGAGTGCGAGTGGATGGTGCTCATCGATAACGCCCTTGCCGTTGAGTGTTGTAACCACCGGAGCAGCAAGTTTTTCAGCGAGAGCCTGTATCTCTTGCCCCGCCCGTCGCGCACCGCCGCCAGCCAGAATCACCGGATTCACCGCATCAGAAAGCAGCGCAGCAGCCTCTGCAATCAGTTTCTTATCGGGGCTTGGCACCGGCTCGAACTGTTTTGCGGCAAGTTCAGAGGCAGAGATCGAGGTTTCTTGCTCAAGGATGTTTAGTGGCACCTCAATGTAAACCGGTCGTGGGCGCCCCGTCGCAAACAGCTCGAAGGCGTCGTGCACCGCCGCAACCGCTTCTTCTGCGGTTTTCACTCGGCGACCCCATTCAACAATCGCGGCAGCAGCTGAGAGCTGATCCTTAGTTTCGTGAAGTGTGCCTGAGTCAGAGAACTCTGCGCCGAGGGCGACACCGGGTGAGAGAATAATCATCGGTCGTGACTCTGCGAATGCGGTGCCTGCTGCTGAGAGCGCGTTCAATAGTCCGGGACCGCTCGTAGTGATCACAACACCAGGCAGCCCCGTCTGGAGCGACCAGGCATCTGCCCCGTAGCCGGCTCCTTGCTCGTGTCGGGTCGTCACCGGCCGGATACCCAGCGTCTCGAGTGGTCGATAAAACTCAAGGTTGTGTGTGCCGGGGATCCCAAAGACAGTGTTAATGCCGTAGTTGGCTAGGGTTTCCAGCACAACCCATCCGGTAGTGCGCTTCTGTGTCGTAGGCATATATTTTCTCTCTACATGCTGTGTTTATAGTGGGTTATCAGTGTCGGTGTCCCAGACGCATTCGCCGTCTATCCAAGTGCTCAAAACAGAAATTTTACCTATCTGCTCCGCTGGAACAGACAGGGGGTCGGCTGAGAGCACGGCGAAGTCGGCGCGTTTTCCCGCCGCAAGCGATCCCAATTCATTTTCGCGCCCGAGTGTGACCGCGCCTTCATACGTGTGCGCCAGAAGCGCCTCACGTGCTGAGATGCGCAGCGCATCAGCTCCCAGCTGCACACCGCGACGTGTGACACGGGTCACGGCTGCCTGGATCGCTTCGAGTGGTTTCGGCGGTGCCACCGGAGCATCCGATGAGATTGTGATCGGCACTCCCGCGTCGCGAAACTCTCCGAGCGGATTGAAGCGCTCACCGGGTGTCCCAATCGCTTGGGTCACGCCTTCGCCCCAATTGTAATAGTGCTGCGTCTGGTTGACGGGGCGGATCCCGAGGGCTGCCATTCTGGTGATTTCTGCAGGGGCGGGCAGGCCGCAGTGCTCGATGCGATGCCTAGCATCTGCGTTCGGATACTTAAGCTGTGCAGCCTCAATTGCATCGACGCACATTTTAATCGCAGTTGGCGATTGGGCATGGGTTGCGGTTTGCAGCCCAGCTGCGTGCGCCAGTCTCACCAGCTCGGTGTATTCCTCAGGTGAGTGATAGAGCAGCCCAGTGCGGCACGGATCCCCCGCATATCCTTCAGGAAAATACGCGGTCCAGCCGCCGAGGGTGCCGTCAGCATAGAGCTTGATGCCTGCTGTTGCCAGGCGGGCGTTGCCGAATGGAGCAACCAGCCCAAGATCAAGAATCTGGTTAAGCAGATGCGACAGAAAATACATCGAGACACGCATCTTCAGCTCGCCGTGCTCAGCCAGGTCAAGATAGGCGGCCATTTCACGCTTGCTCACCTGCGCATCACCGACAGTGGTCACTCCGCCGCGAAAGAATTCGGTCTGCACAGCGCGCAGCTGCCGCCGGTGCTCGGCGGGCTCATCGCTGAGATGAAAGTTCGGGCCGTGGTGGCCAATTTTGACACCGTGGGTGCCGGTCAGCACATTGGCGGCGGCGTCTGAGAGCTCACCGGTAAGGTCTCCCTTAGCGTCTCGAAAAAACTCGCCACCGTCCGGGTTAGGTGTGTCACGCGTCACTCCGTGCACTGCAAAGGTAAAGGAGTTTACGACCCCGCCGTGCCCGGAGGCGTTCATAATGTAGACCTCGCGTGATGTTGAGACCTGGTCGAGCTCCTGTCGGGTGGGGTGTCGCCGTTCAGCTAGGTTGCGCTGTTCGTATCCGTAACCGCGCAGCGCAGCCCCCGGCGGAAGCTGCTTTTCTGCCTCCCGCAGCAGGGCAACAATCTCCGTAATGTTCTTAGCTTTGTCCGGCCCAACATCCACCCATGACAGCATTTGTCCGTACATCAGCGGATGAGCGTGCGCATCTATAAAGCCGGGCACAATTGTTGCGCCTGGATAGTCCACCCTGTTCACTTCTTCCTGCTGCGCCAGCGCGATCCGTTCGATCTCAGCAACAGAGCCAACGGCGAGCACTGATCCCCTATGCACAAGCAGCGCAGTTGCGCTCTCAGCAGCAGGGTTCAGAGTGTGAATACGCTCTGCGGTCACAATCGTTAGGGAAGAATTACGGTCATCAAATGTTGCAAGTGATTTCATAATGTATTCCCGCCTGGATGGGAATCAGGCATCAAGCCTCTATCGTGCGCCGGTTGTTTTCACAGCGGTGGTTCTGGGCAGCTCATCGATGTACTGCGGCGCGAGCCACATGGCGATGAAGTTTAGCGCCGCCATCACAATAAACTGCCACACAACGCTCCAGTCTGTGCCGGTCATTTCCACAAGCGTGACCGAGACAATTGGCATGAGGCCACCCCACAGCGCAGCACCGAGACCGTATGCCATTGACATTGAGGTGTAGCGTGCTTGCGGGCGGAACATCTGCGCCATGATAGTTGCGAGCGGTGCCCAGGTTGCGCTCATCGCGATACGGATCAGGGATACGAGAATGTAGGTCAAAGCCAGCTGCTGCCCACCGATTGCGAGCATTAGCGGGATCATGCAGACGACCGCACCGATTAAGCCGATGTACATCACCTTCTTTGAGCCAAGCTTGTCTGCGAGGGCCGCAACCGGCAGTGTCACCAGGAATTCCACAAAAGATGCGATGGTCATCGCAAGCAGAATATGCCGCTCACTAAATCCGATGGCTGGGCTCGTTGCGTAATTCTGCACAAATGTGGTTGCCATGGTGTAGCCACCTGACGGCACCAGCACGATAAAAGCTCCGAGAATGATCGGCCACCAGTTGCGGCGGATCGCATACCACACGGGCGCACCCTGTTCTGCTGATTCCACCTCAGTCTCAAAGACCGGGGTTTCTTCAGTTTTCTTACGCACCCAAAAGCCCACAGCGATGAGGGCTGCGCTCAGCAAGAATGGGATGCGCCAGCCCCACTCCATCATCCACTCTTTGCCAAACAACTCCATCACATAGAAGATGCCGGTCGCTAGGAGGGCGCCACCGGGGTTGCCCAGCTGCGTGAAGCCGCCGAAAAAGCCCTTCTTATCTGCCGGTGCGCTCTCCACGCTCATGAGTGCGGCACCGCCCCACTCTCCGCCGACAGCCAAACCCTGCGCAGCGCGGAACAGGAGAAGAAGGATCGGCGCTGCAACCCCAATCGCCGCGTATGTCGGCAGGCAGCCTACTGCGACAGTGGCGACACCCATCATTACCAGAGTGATAACAAGAGCGGGTCTGCGGCCGAGACGGTCACCGATGTGACCGAAAATGATTCCGCCGAGCGGGCGGAAGAAAAAAGCGACTGCGCTGCTTGCGAGCGCGGCGATCGTTCCGACGAAGCGATCCTGTTCCGGAAAGAACAGCGTTGGAAAGTATATTGCGGCAGCCGTTGCGTAGACGTAAAAGTCGTACCATTCAATCGTGGTACCGACAAAGGCGCCCCAACCGGCACGATACGCGCGTTTGCGCTCTGCGGGGGTCCAAGTTTGAGTTGCAGTCATTATTAAGCTCCCTTGCCTACAGGTATGTGGGAGATACTATCCAGATTTAACGATCATATGTGAGTAATAATCAATGCGATTGCGTGATATACAAATCATTTGTGTAATTTTAGATAAAATCGACGTTAAAATAAGTGTCTGAAACGCGTTATGCAAACTTTTTGATCATTTCCGGAACAAACATTTTTTAATAACGATTTAGCCACAAAGGGTGTGAAATCATTCAGAAACCGTCTCTAGATACTGCGCTCATTGCAGCACTGCAGCACAACGGGCGCGCCAGCATCAGCGCTATCGCTGCAGATATTGGGCAACCGCGAGCGGTTGTTGCCGATCGTCTGGGCCGACTCCTTAGATCCGGCGCATTACGTGTAGTGGCGGCGCTCGATCCTGGATATTCTGGGGATCGCGTGCTCGCGCATCACCTTGTGACGGTTAATGGCCCCACTGCTGAACTGCTCAAGCTTCTCAAGGATCGGGCAGAGACCGTGTTTGTGTCATCTGTCACAGGCAGCAGCAATGTCGTTGTTGAATCACGTTTGCGCACAGAAGCAGAGCTGCAACTGTTTCTCGAGTATCTGCGGGGCCTACCTCGTGTGCAGCGCGTCAAAACAAACCGCTATCTGCGGGTGGTTAAGGGCTTTTTTGTTGCTGAGTATCGCGGAGATATCACCCTCGATGAGCGGGATCGGCAGATCGTCGATCTGTTGCAAACTGACGGCCGCATGAACTATCGCACAATTGCAAATAAAGTGAATCTTAGCCCGTCAGCCGTGCGCGCCCGCGTGAATCGCATGGTTGAGGCGAATGTAATTCGCATATCGGCGGTTGAAGAGCGCGGTGTCATTAACTCGCAGATAGCGATTGGGTTGGGGATCTCCCTGTGTGGGCCGCTAGATCCTGTGCTCGAGTTCTTACGCGGCCGCCCAGAGGTTGATTTTGCTACAACGTGTTCAGGCTCTTTTGACCTGATCGTGACAGTGACTGCTGCCACTCCTCGAGTCATTTTTGACTTTTTAGAAGCACTGCGTGCCACCGGGTTGGTCGGCGAGATTTCCTCCTGGCTGCACATCAACACAGCAAAAGAAGATTACGCTCGCAGCCTGCGGGAAGCTTAAGCTAATCAAGCCTTGCTTTGATTCACCACACCACTGCCGCAGTGGTTTTAGTGCCCCAGAGAGGAATCGAACCTCCGACACCTTCTTTAGGAGAGAAGTGCTCTATCCACTGAGCTACTGGGGCTGGCTAAACCAGCTTACCGGTTCGCGCTCGAGCCTACTGCTCAATCACAAAAATGTGTGCAGCCATCGCGCGACTAATTTCCAGCGGCTCAAACACCCCAACAGCGATCCGCACAATTTCATCTTCAAGCACAAAACTTGCCCGCGCACCCGGTTTAATGCCCGCCGCATCGAATGCGCGCAGCAGCTCAGGATCCACCTGCGCAGGCTCGGCAAGCCTAGCAATCTCAGCTTCAAAGTCGTCGATTGCGTTTTCTGTAAAGACGGTCATAACATCGACAACACTCATCAAAAACATGCCGCGTGTTTTGACATCCAACTCTTCCAGGCCGGGGATCGGATTCCCGTATGGTGACTTTGTGGGCTGCTCAATAAGTTCCAGAATGCGGCGCTCGACTCGCTCGCTCATAACGTGTTCCCAGCGGCACGCCTCATCGTGGACATACTCCCATTCGAGCCCGATCACATCGTGCAAGAGCCGTTCCGCTAGACGGTGTTTGCGCATCACTCGCACCGCCAGCGTGCGACCGCTGTCTGTCAGTTCAAGGTGTCTATCGCCGGTCACCACAACCAGCCCATCGCGCTCCATTCGCCCAATTGTTTGTGACACCGTCGGCCCCGAATGAGACAGGCGTTCAGAAATACGGGCGCGCAGAGGAACGATGTCCTCTTCCTCCAGCTCGAGGATCGTTCGCAAGTACATCTCTGTTGTATCGATGAGGTCGGTCACTTGAGAATCCTCCTTGATGGTCGCAATTATCCTCAAGCATAGTGCCGCAGACCTGAAAAATGCCGTTTAAAATAGGAGTATGGCGCATATTGAGATTCCTGCTGAAATTCGTCCCGTCGATGGCCGCTTCGGATGCGGGCCTTCAAAAGTCCGCGATGAGCAGGTGAGCTTCCTGGCAAGCTTGCAGCCGACTGTGCTGGGCACTTCGCACCGGCAGGCTTCGGTTAAGAATCTTGTCAATAGTGTGCAAGAACAGCTGCGTGACCTTTTCAGGGCACCGGAGGGTTACGAAATTGTGCTCGGTAACGGCGGCGCAACCAGCTTCTGGGATGCGGCTGTGCACTCACTCATCAAAGAAAAAGGCCAGTTTGCCACCTGTGGTGAGTTCAGCTCGAAGTTTGCTGCGGCTGCTAAAAAAGCTCCGTGGCTTGCGGATCCTGCGGTTATCAAGGGTGAACCTGGCACCCTCGCGCAAAATGTTGACGCCAGTGATGTCGATATTTTCGCGTACGCACACAACGAAACCTCGACCGGCGTTATGAGCCCGATCCGCCGCTACGGCAAAGATGGGCAACTGACCGTTGTAGATGCAACAAGCGCCGCCGGTGGGATCGACTTTGATGCCGCTAATGTTGATGTTTACTATTTCTCACCGCAGAAGAATTTCGCGAGTGACGGGGGTATCTGGTTTGCGCTAATGTCCCCTGCTGCTATCGCACGCATCGCAGAGATAGACGGCACCGACCGCTACATTCCAGACACCCTGAACCTGCAAACCGCGGTTAATAACTCTAGGCTCCAGCAGACTCTCAACACCCCGGCTATCGCGCCGCTGGCGTTGATGGACGAGCAGCTGCGGTGGATCCTCTCACAGGGTGGCCTTGAGTGGGCGTCTGAGCGCACCAAGCACTCATCACAGCTGCTCTACACTTGGGCAGCAGAGCGCAGTTTCGCAACTCCTTTCGTAGCTGACGCTGATGCGCGCTCACAGGTGGTTGCAACAATCGATTTCAATGCAGATGTTGACGCAAGTGCGATTTCAAAAGCTTTGCGCGCAAACGGCATCGTGGACACTGAGCCATACCGTAAGCTCGGTCGCAATCAGTTGCGTATTGCAACATTCACTGCGATTGATCCGGCAGACGTTGAAAAGCTGATCGCCTGCATCGACTACGTGGTTGAGCGCCTCGACTAATCGCCTTCTGAGTCTTCAGCAGACTCGTCTTCGTTATCGGGTTCGTCCTTGCTGTCAAGCTCGTCCTCACTGTCGGAGTCGTCAAGCTCATCGATGTCGATGCCGTCCATCTCGTCGTCAAAATCCGTGAAGTCATTTTCGAGCAGATCGTCTTCGGGGTCAACGTCGTCTTCATCAAGCTCCTCGTGAGCGGCGGCGGCAGCTGCAGCTTCCTCGGCGGCCGCAGCCGCGCGTGCCTCACGGAACTGTGCCAAACGCACACTCCATGGCACCCACTCTGGCGCCACAATGGAATTCTCTCCCGCAATCAACTCAGTTTCAAGCACGGTCAGCGGTGCATCATCTGCGACCTGAGTCACGCTCACCGCCCACAACCAACCTTCGTAGGTCGTGCCGCTGTATGCAAACAGTATTGTGGCCACCCGCGGCGCCTCTGCTCGCACGCTCACAAGTTCGCCGACTTCCTCGGCTGTGGCTAAGTCTGCTAACAGAGTTTCACGGGCGAGCTTGACTCCCTGCTCAATAGTTGCGGCGTCAAGCTCCAGCACGATATTTTCGCTGCCGTTATCTTCAGTGTTTACTGCCATGTATTTTTTAATCTCTAAGCGTCAAATTCTTCTGCCACGCTGCGCAACAGAGTGGCCAGCATGCGCGACTGCTTCCGATCCGGATACTGACCAACCTTGAGCTTCTCACCCGCAGCGTCGAGCAGCTTCATCAGGTCTTCCACGATAACCGTCAAATCGTCTGGGCGCTTCCGGTTGCGACGCACCGGGCGTGGGGCGGTTAGCAGTTTTACCGAGAGAGCCTGCGGGCCACGACGCCCGTCAACCACGGAGTATTCAACACGGGCGCCAGGATACAGCTCATCGTCATCACCAAGCACCGAGGCGTGCACATAAACCTGCTGACCGCCCTCACCTGAGATGAAACCAAATCCCTTTTCTTCGTCAAAGAACCGAACTTTTCCGGTTGGCATATGCCCTCTTTCTTTACAGTTTTCTTCACACCTAGCTTAGCGCCGTAATTGCGCTGTCGACTAGACTTAGCCCTGTGAGTAAAAAACAGTCGTCACGGCTAGAATTATTCCTCGGGTGGGGCTCGGTTTCACTGATCCTAATTTCGGTGCTCGCATTTTTTGTAACACTTATCTTTGCGGTATTTCTCTCACCTGAAGAGCTCAACCGCAACGGGATCCGCCAGCTTGTCTGGATCGCCTACGTTGGCCTCCCGGTCGGGTTCGCGATGCTCTTCACCCTGCTTTTTCTTGATTCCAGGAAGCGTCGCAAAAAGCAGTTAGCAAAATAGATGCCGGATATCCTGCATCTTGCGGAGCACCTGAGCGCCCTCTCGCTCGAGCATCTGCTGAGCCTCATCGCGTTACGAAAACCGCGCCGAGCAGATACTTTCGTACGGCTTGCTGCCCAGCTGTTGCAGCCGAACAGTCTCAACGCCTGCAGTGCGTTTCTCACACGCGCCGAGCTTGCGGCGCTTGCCCACCCCGCTGTCGCACACACCGCCCCAGCAGCTTGGCTAGAAACTCTGCACACTCTCGGGTTAGCATACAAAGAGAGGGGCGGATCGACGCGCATACCAGACCCTGTTAAATCTTGGGCGCGCACCGTGCATGCGACTGCTAACACAGCGGAAGAGCCGTCGCTTGATATTGCAGCACTCGAGCACGCAGCGCAGCGCTGGCGCGCGATGCTCATACCCGACCGTGACACACAAAACTTTGCGATTTATAACAGCCCAACAGATCGCACAAATTGGTGGACGCACGCCGCGACAGCCGTCGCGCAGGTAACCCAGCTTTGCGTGCACCTGATCCGCAACCCCATCAGTCTCGATGACACCACCAGAGTCGTCACAAAATCTCTTACCCGAGCAGCGCAAACGCTCGCGCTCAGTGAGCACCAAACTTTAATGCTTTTAAACCTCGCTTTAGACTGTAACCTGCTAACAGATAGCACTGGTTTTTCAAGCGCGGGCGCACAGTTACGAGAGTGGCTCACCGCAGATACTGCCGCTAGCTGGCGAATTCTCGCTGCAGCCGGATACTCAAGCGCCGATCCGCAATTGCTTGCCGAAATTGCAGTGACCCAAACCGACGCGCTGACAGCCGTTAGCCGCTTGCTTGCACAGCTCAGCCCGCAGTCACCAAAACGCGCACAGCAGCTGAAATCTGATGCGACTCTGTTGCAGCTGCTTGCAGTTCCCGCAGTGAGCAGCATCAACGAGCTGAACCAAGCTGCCACAGAACTTAGCGCGCTACTGCCATCCCCCGGCCAGCAGGTGATTATCCAACCAGATCTGTCGGCTATTGCGCCGCAACCGCTATCGCCAGAAACAGAAATTCTGCTTTTAGAGTTGGCAGATATTGAGCAGAGCGGCGTGGCGACGGTCTACCGCTTCACTGAAGCCAGCATCGCACGCGGTGTGCTCAACGACAGTCGCACCACGCAGGAGTGGTTGAGCCTGTTGGCAGAGCTAAGCATCACTGACGTACCCAGCTCACTCACTTTCTTAATCAAAGACATACGCGACTCTGACCGGGTTGTGCGCTTAACGCCACACCAGTCTGGCCGGCTCACACTGCTTCATACAAAATCAGTAAACACAGCCAAATTAATGCATGAGGATCGCGCCCTGCAGGCGCTTTCACTCACGCCAGGGTCCAGCGAAACGACACTCACAAGCCCGCTCGCGCCGCTTAATATCTCTGCCGTTTTACAGGATGCTCACTACTTTGTCGCACAGCGACCATTTTCAGAAATGCTTGCCGCGGCAGCGCAGCTGCAACCAAGGCACAGGCGCACCAACACTCCGCCCGCTAAAGACTTCACAAAAACTGCTGCGCATCTCAAAGAGAGCAGCGCAGACCGCATCTCAATCTGTTTAGAGTACGCGATACACACCGGCGCAAACCTTCGTTTACTACTCACTTCTAACACAGGTCAAATAGAAGTGGTTGCGGTAGCAAAAACTTTAAGCGCAGATCGTGTGCGCCTCTACGATGCAGTTCAGCAGGTAGAGCGAACAGTGCCGGTGAGTGCGATTTGTGAAGCTGAGATTCTATCCCGGCCAGAGTAGGCTGGATAGTTATGAGTTTTGGCCCGCTAATCGTGCAGAGCGACAACACTGTGTTGTTGGAAACCTATCACCCACAGGCGGGCGCTGCACGAGAAGCCTTGGCCGTGTTTGCCGAGCTTGAGCGCGCACCGGAACATATTCACACCTATCGCATCACTCGTCTCGGGCTGTGGAACGCACGCGCCGCAGGGCACGATGCCGAAGAAATACTAGACACACTTAATTCCTACGCAAAGTTTCCGATTCCGGAGGCAGTTAAAAACAGTATCTGCGACACTGTTGCACGCTACGGCAAACTCGAGATCGTGCGTGATGCAGAGGGCGCGCTGCTCATCAGAAGTGACAGACCAGACATTTTGCGCGAGGTGGTAACCGATAAAAAGATCGCGCCACTGTTGCTGCGTGAACGCAACGAAAGCACTTATGAGGTTTCAGACTGGGCGCGTGGCGAGCTAAAACAGCAGCTTCTAAAGCGCGGTTGGCCTGCGGCAGATCATGCGGGATACACCCCCGGTGACCCGCACGCTGTCGCCCTGGTAGAGAATGATTGGCAGTTGCGTGACTATCAGCGTGCGGCCGTATCAGCGTTTACTCGCGGCGGCTCGGGCGTTGTTGTGCTGCCGTGCGGCGCTGGAAAAACTCTTGTCGGCGCTGGCGCAATCGCCGAAGTTTCAGCAAAAACACTGATCCTAGTGACCAACACAGTAAGTGCCCGGCAGTGGCGAGAAGAGCTATTGCGACGCACCGATCTAACACCCGATGACATCGGTGAGTATTCAGGCGAAGTCAAGGAAATAAAACCCGTTACGATAGCGACGTACCAGATTCTGACCGCAAAACGCGGCGGCAACTATGCGCATTTATCGCTTCTGAGTGTCGAAAACTGGGGGCTAATAATTTACGACGAAGTGCACCTGCTGCCGGCTCCTGTGTTCAAACTTACCGCCGAGTTGCAGGCGCGACGCCGCCTCGGGCTGACCGCCACACTCGTGCGCGAAGACGGTCGGGAGGGTGACGTTTTCAGTCTCATCGGGCCAAAACGTTTCGATGTGCCGTGGCATGAGCTGACCGCCGCTGGGTTCATCGCCCCGGCAACCTGTTTTGAGGTGCGGATCGATCTCGACGCCGATACCAGAATGCAATACGCCGCTGCAGAGGATCGCGAACGCTATCGGATCGCCTCTACCGCAAGGCAGAAGATAGATATTGCGCGGGAAATTTTAGCCCACCACGACGGTGAGCAGTCCCTTATTATTGGTCAGTATATTGACCAGCTCGAGCAGATAGCCGAGGCCTTGGACGTGCCGTTAATTACCGGGCAAACCCCAACGAGCGATCGTGAAGAACTGTTTGCAGCCTTTCGAGCGGGGCGAGTGCAGACTCTTGTGGTGTCAAAGGTTGCTAACTTTTCTATCGATCTGCCTGAGGCGTCTGTCGCGATCCAGATCTCAGGCAGCTACGGTTCGCGTCAGGAGGAGGCGCAGCGGCTCGGGCGTATTCTGCGCCCGAAATCAGACGGCAAGCAGGCCCACTTCTACACGCTAGTGACACGCGACACAGTAGACCAGGACTTTGCGCAAAACAGGCAGCGCTTTCTCGCCGAACAGGGTTACGCCTATGAGCTGCTGACAGTTCAAGACCTGGCTGCCAAATATTCAGCAGACTCATAGGTAACTATAAGAAACTAAGCTTATGCCACAGCAAAATAAAGGTCCACGAATCCTAATCGTTGATGATGAGCCAAGCATCCGCGAACTGCTAATGACCAGTTTGCGCTTCGCTGGGTTCGGTGTGCGCGCGGTTGTAAACGGCGCACAGACCATCTCTGCCGTGTTGGAAGAGGAACCAGACCTCATCCTGCTCGACGTGATGCTCCCCGACATGAGCGGCTTTAGCGTAACCGAGCGGCTCCGGGAGGCAGGCTACACCTCCCCAATCCTGTTCTTAACCGCAAAAGATGATGTGGAAGATAAGGTCAAAGGTTTAAGCGTTGGTGGCGATGACTACGTTACTAAACCGTTCAGCCTCGATGAGATCATTGCCCGCATTAAAGCAATTCTGCGCCGCACTGTGCCCGAAGAGGACAACACCGCACTCACTATCGGGCCGATCCGCATGGATCAGGACACCCATGAAGTGCAGGTCGGTGATAATTCTGTTGAGCTCAGCCCGACTGAATACAAACTGCTGCGTTATCTGATGCAGAACCCAAACCGCGTGCTGTCAAAAACCCAGATCCTCGATCATGTTTGGGAGTACGATTTTAACGGCGATGCTGGCATCGTTGAGTCTTATATCTCGTATCTGCGACGCAAGCTTGATCCGCTCACTGAGGAATCACTGATTCAAACAAAGCGCGGTTTTGGATACATGCTGAAGGTTGATGAAGATTAAAACTAATCGGTCACTGCTGCAGCGCTGGGCTGATGTGCCTCTGCGCGCCAAAATGACCGGTGTGACGGTGCTGATTTTGAGCCTCGGCCTGTTGGTTGCTGGTGTCGGCACAATGTCACTGCTGAAACCCTCACTCTACGCAAACCAAGATACTGAGCTCAGAGCTATCAGCAATAACCCTGTGAGCGCCCTGCAACCCGGGGCGCAGCAGGATCAGATAACCCGGAACGATGTGATTTATGCGCCGGGGCGCAACTACGTAGCTATGTTTGATGCGGAGGGAGACTTTCTCTACGACAATCGAAACTCTGAGGCTGCGGTGCTGCCCGAGATCGAACATCTTGAGATTGATGATCTGCAGATAGAAGCGGTCTCCCCCGGCGGTCACGGACTTGGCGGCGGTTTCCCGCAGGGCAATGATAACGACCTCGACATCGAGGAGAGCCCCAGTGAGATAGACCAAATCGTCCATTTCACCGACGATGATGGCGTCGTTTGGCGCGGCGTAGTGGTTCCTGTCTATGGCTCAGCCTTTGGCAACATCGATGGTTATCTGCTTGTTGCCGGATCCACCGAACTAATCGAACAGGTTGCTGCGCAATATATTGGCATCTTCGCCGGTTTTGGGATTGCGGTGATTCTGTTGGGCGCAGCGCTCACGCGGATCTTCGTCTCTGCTGCATTCGAACCGCTCACTGAGGTTGAACGAACCGCTAGAGAAATCGCACGCGGTGACTACTCCAAACGTATTCATGTGGCGTCGCCAAACACGGAGGTCGGCCATGTGGGAACGTCACTAAACGTGATGCTCGACCAGATCAATAACGCCTTTAATGAGCGCGCCGAAACAATCGATAAAATGCGCCGCTTTGTTGGTGATGCCGGCCATGAACTGCGCACGCCGCTGGTCTCTTTGCGCGGCTACGCAGAAATGTACCGGATGGGTATGCTGCAGGAGACTGAGCATATAGAGCAGGCTATGGATCGTATCGAGAAGGAAGCGATCCGCATGACCTCACTCGTTGAAGATCTGCTCAACCTGGCACGGCTTGACGCGAAACGTGAGCTTGAATTAAAACCGCTTGACCTAAACAGGTTTGCACGCGATGCCGCCTTCGACGGTATGGCACAGGCACCAAATCGTGTGATCACCGCGATTGAGTGCCCGCACAACCCGCGAGCGCTTGGCGATGAACACAAAATTCGTCAGGTGATGACCAACCTAATCGGTAACGCGCTCCGCCACACTAATGAGGGCACTCCGATTGAGGTGTTTGTCACCTGCAGTAGAGAGCACGCCGTTTTTGAGATTCGTGATCACGGAGACGGCGTGCCAGAACAGATTCGCGACAAAATTTTTGATCGTTTCTGGCGCGCAGACACCTCCCGCAACCGTGAAACCGGTGGCAGCGGATTGGGGCTCTCAATCGTGCGCTCTATTGTTGATGCTCACAACGGCACAGTCCGCTGCATTGAGACCGAGGGCGGCGGCGCAACCTTCAGGGTCGAGCTGCCACTCGCCGAGCCAATCCTCGGGCTTGAAACTTCTGAGTCTGGGCTCGATGCCGCCACAGTGTTTGAGCAGAGCCGCAGCGCACAGGCAGCAGGAGCTGCTGCGAAGGGAACAGCGAAGACCGGGCGTGTGCGCCGCATCGGGCGCCGTGTGCGCCGTGACGCGGGCTCTACCAGCGCCGACTAATCTCGTAGCGTTTACTCCTCGACAATAACTGTGCCGCGCATCTCTGGGTGGATCGAACAGTCATAGTCATATTTGCCGGGCTCGGTGAAAACGTGTGTGAATGAGCCACCCTTTTGCAGCTCACTCACGAAAGAGCCATCAGCTGCAACAACGTCGTGTTTGGCACCGCCGTCAAACGTCCACCGCACAGCCTCACCGACTTTAACTGTCACAGTTTGCGGATAGTATGCGTTGTCTACAGCGCTCACCTCAACCGCGGCGGTCACCCCCTCCGCAGAGGCTGTTACCTCCGGCTTGGTGGGGCTGCAACCTGCCACCCCTACCGCCAACAAGCCAGCCATAGCGAGCGCAATAATGCGCCCTGATTTCTTTTGGATTGAAAAACTATCGAACATGCAAATCACGCGCCACATCACTAATTGAACCGGTCATGGAAGGATAGACAGCAAAGGCGCTGCCTATCTGGTCTACTGTGAGCATATGCTCAACCGCGAGCGCGAGCGGAAAGATGAGTTCGCTCGCTCGCGGCCCGACGATCACACCGCCTTGCACAACGCCTGTGCGCTTTGAGGCAATGATCTTGACGAAACCGTCTTTGACACCCGACATTTTTGCTCGCGGGTTTACGCCGAGCGGAATTTTGTGCACCACAGATCGAGTGTGCAGCTCACCGAGATCCTCTAAATCTTGCTCAGAGTATCCGACGGTTGCGATCTCCGGTGAGGTGAAAACGTTTGATGCGACATTGCGCAGATCGATTGGGCGCACCACGTCACCCATAGCGTGCATGATGGCGGTGCGTCCCTGCATTGCCGCGACCGATGCGAGCGGGAAAAAGTTGGTGCAGTCGCCCGCTGCATAGACTGAAGGGACGTTTGTCGAGGCGACACGGTTGACCTTAATGTGCCCGCTCTCTGTCAGTTGCACACCGAGTTCTTCAAGACCGATACCGGCAGTGTTTGGGATTGAGCCAACGGCCATAAGACAGTGTGAACCGAATACTTCACGCCCGTCTGCGAGGGTCACTCGCACGCCATCTGCGGTGCGTTCAACTTTGTCGGCGCGCGACCTTGAGAGCACGTGCATACCCGATCTCTCAAAAACGTTTTGGATTAGCTCTGCCGCGTCTTTATCTTCACCAGGGAGCACCTGCTCACGGCTCGATATCAGCGTGACCTCGCTGCCGAGGATGCGGTAGGCGCTTGCAAATTCAGCGCCGGTTACACCCGAACCAACGACGATTAAGTGCTCCGGCTGCTCTTTCAAATCGTAGAGCTGTTTCCATGTGAGGATGCGTTCACCATCTGGTTTTGCTGAGTCTAGCTCGCGCGGGCTTGCGCCAACGGCAACCACAATAGTGTCTGCCGTAATAGTGTCAAAGTCTTTCCCGCCCTTGGCTGTGGCGACAACAACTGTGCCAGGTGCTTCGATCCGCCCCTCTCCGTGCACAATGCGCACGCCGTCTTCTTCGAGCATGTGCTGCAGATCTACCGACTGTGCTGCTGCCATAGACATAAGACGTTTGTTGATGGTTGCGAAGTTTACAACAACCTCTGGTCGCACTGGTTTACCTGCTGCGCCGGGCACTGTGGTTTGCACACCGAGCTGTTCACTCTCACGCACAGCGGCGACAGCGTCTGCGGTTGCAACCAGACTCTTTGAGGGCACGACGTCTGTGAGCACCGCTGAGCCACCAACACCGGCGCGCTCTACGAGGGTGACCTCAGCCCCCTGCTGTGCCGCTGCGAAAGCTGCCTCATACCCGCCCGGGCCGCCACCCAGGATCACAATCCGATGCTTGCGCTCACTGTTTCCCATACTAATCAGTCTACTTTGCTTGCGACACCGTGTTTGTCGGCTGTGTTTGCCGGCCTCAGCGGCAGCCAAATTAGAGAAACCAAGCAGCAGCGCTAGCAACTCATAGGAAGGGGGTTTAGGCTCTAAATATGAGTGACTTACAGCAGGAAAATAGTGCCCTCGCAGCAGAAGCTGCCAAGACTTTGCTTGTAAAAAGCGGGGTTAAAAAGTTTGATATTGCCCTCACTTTGGGCTCTGGATGGGGCAAAAGCGCCGAGGCGATGGGTGAGATTATTGCTGAGGTGCCGGCCTCTGAGGTGCCGGGTTTTCATGCGAATGGTGTAATAGGCCATTCCGGCAAGCTCACCGCTTTACGTCTGCCTGACGGCCGCAATGTGCTAATTATTGGGGCGCGCACCCACCTTTATGAGGGGCGCGGGGTTGATGCGGTGGCGCACGGTGTGCGCACTGCACATGCCGCAGGCGTTGAAACTCTCGTGCTCACCAACGGCGCTGGCGGAGTCAACCCGGACTACGGGGTTGGTGAGGTTGTGCTGATCAGTGACCATCTAAATCTCACCGCCGTCAGCCCGCTGAAGGGCGCAGAGTTTGTTGATCTGACCGATCTTTACGCTCTAGAGTTGCGCGCAATTGCTCGCGAGGTGGCGCCGGAGCTGCGCGAGGGCGTGTATGCTCAGCTGCCCGGCCCACACTTTGAGACACCTGCAGAGATTCGCTACTTACAGACGATCGGCGCTGACGCGGTTGGCATGTCTACCGCGCTAGAGGCTATCACAGCTCGCTCTCTCGGGTTAAAGGTTTTGGGGCTTTCGTTTGTCACCAACCCGGCTGCGGGTTTGCAGGATGAACCGCTCAGCCATGCAGAGGTTATTGCCGCAGGCAAAGCGGCTGAGTCTCGCCTGAGTGAGCTGCTCACCAAAATTGTGCACCGGCTGCCATAACTCGCAACACACGCTGCACTATTCATGCACTTAATAACGAGAGGCCGCACATGACACTCGCCCAAGAACTGCTAACTCGCGTCCGCGAGTGGATCGCCGCCGACCCCGATCCTACGACAGCATCTGAGTTACAGGCTCTGCTCGATCAGGCTTTGGGGGAGGATCGGGCCGCAGCGCACGATCTTACGCAGCGTTTTTCCGGCAGACTGAAGTTTGGCACCGCAGGTCTTAGGGCTGAGCTTGGTGCGGGGCCGCAGCGTATGAATCGGGTGGTTGTGCAGCAAACAACCGCCGGTTTCGTGAAGTTTCTACAGCTGCGCTTTATGCAGGGTGAGATTGCAAAAAAACGCGTTGTTATCGGCTTTGATGCGCGTAAAAACTCAGAGATATTTGCCCGTGATGCCGCAGAAATCTTTGCTGGCGCCGGGTTTGATGCGCATCTGTTGCCGGGCCCACTGCCGACTCCCGTAACCGCGTTCGCTGTGCGACATTTAAACGCTGCGGCTGGGGTGATGATCACCGCGAGCCACAACCCACCAAACGATAACGGATACAAAGTATATCTTGGTGACGCTGATGCAGGATCGCAGATTGTGCCACCGGCTGACGATTTAATCGCAGAGTTTATTGATGAGGTAGCCGCCACTCCAATTAGTGACTACCCTCGCAACGCAGACGGAGTGCAGCTTGTGGGTGCAGAAATCATCTACGCTTATCTGCGGGCTACGGCGCAATCAGTGCTCGACGCCGAGCAGCAGGGAGCCGCAGTCCATCCGAAGCTCGTCTATACGGCGATGCACGGTGTCGGAACCGCCCCAACGGTGTCTTTATTTGCGGCTGCGGGCCTGCCAGAGCTTGAGCTCGTGCCCGAGCAGGTGGAGCCTGACGGCACCTTCCCAACCGTTGCCTTTCCAAACCCAGAAGAGCCGGGAGCGCTAGATTTGGCCATCACCCGCGCCAGGCTCGTGGGCGCTGACGCGATTATCGCCCACGACCCTGACGCGGATCGCCTCGCAATCGCACTGCCTGAACGCGATGCTAACGGAGCCAAAACTGACCGCTGGAAAATGTTAACCGGCAATCAGCTTGGCCTCCTCTTGGGCTGGCGTGCAGCACGCCAGGCTGCTGCCAGGGCCGCCGAAAAGGGTCTTGCGCTATCGGCTCTTGAGCCGCAACCGGCGCTCGCCTGCACAATCGTCTCTTCCCCCGCGCTCAAGACTGTGGCTGACCACTACGGGCTCGCATACTTTGAAACCCTCTCTGGTTTTAAGTGGGTGTCGCGCGTGCCCGGCCTGATCTTCGGTTTTGAGGAAGCCTTGGGGTATCTTGTCAACCCCAGCATAATTCGTGATAAAGACGGCATTTCGGCAGCTGTCGCAGCCACTGAAATGCTGACTGCACTGCACGCGCAGGGCAAAACTTTATGGGATGAGCTCGACGCCGCCTACGAGCTGTTTGGAGCATTCGCAAGCACTCAAGTTACTGTGCGACTCGAGTCGTCTGAGGCGGTGTTAGCTCTCGCGGAAAGGCTGCGACAAAATCCACCAGAACAGTTTGGCACTGTTTCGGTAGTCAACTATCAGGATCTTGCTGAGCACCCGGAGAGCACACTGCGCGCAAACGTTATGCGTTTTGATCTTGCTGGTGGGAGCCGTGTCATGGTGCGCCCGAGTGGCACAGAGCCAAAACTGAAACTCTACATTGATGTGTGCGTCACTGAGGGCACAGTTGCCGAGCGAAAAAAGGCGGCTGAGGGGTTGCTTGTCGAGCTGGAAACCGCGATCCACAAACTGCTTGCGGTCTAGCGTTTTACTCGGGCAGCGGGCTCAATGCTGTTGATGTCAATCGCACCAGACTCTGCTCCAGTGTAGGCGATACCTGCGTTGGCGAGAGTTTCTTCAGAGTGCGCCCGCTCTAAATCTTTTTCGCGCAGCGCAGCGGGCAGGCCGCAGGATTTATCTTCGCCGGCAGCGATCCAAGACGCGGTAAACAGCAGCACACGGCAAATGAAGTTGAACCAGAGCAGCAAACCGACAATGACCGCAAAGGAAGCGAGCAGCGGGTTTCTAGATGCTCCGCCGAGCAGGGAAGAACCGAGCACGGTGAGCACTACGAGCCCGATAGCGCCTGGGATCGTGCCCAACCAAATGCGCTTAGCTGGAATCTTGAGCTCAGCCAGCCATTTATGAATGGCAAACAGCACGAACCAGTTAAGTAAGAACATTGTGCCAAAGCGTAGGAGGGTGCCGAGACCGCCGAAAATCCACGAGTCAGCGGGCAGGATTTCGAGGTTTTCAATGAAATTTAGCACCGCGGTAGAGCTGATCGACAGCACTGACGACAGTAGAATGAGCACCCCAAAACCAACTGCAAACAGCAGATCGCGCAGCTTCAATATAATGCCGTTCCGACCGGGGACGGCATCTAGCCCGTTAATTAGACGAATTGAAGAGCGGGTGCTGTTGAACCAAGTAAGCACCAATAGAAACAGAGAGGCAATAGCAATCGCGTTTGACCAGCCGAGCGCCGGACTATCGAGCAGGTCTTGGACGTCAATCGCACCACCCTCGCCAAACAGGCCAGGAATCAGGGTGTCTAGATTTTCGATCAGCGCTTTCAGCAATTCCGGCTGTCTGCGCAGGTAGAAACCAAAACTGCTGAACCCAACCCAGAGGGCGGCAAAGACTGCAAAAAGTGCCTGGAAACTCATGCCGGCAGACAGCACCTCGCCACCATTTTCGGTGAGGTTCGTGTTTGCGCGTAACGGGCGTGAGCGCTGTAGTTTCTCAACGAGCGCCAGTACTTTGTCTTTCAATGATTTGCCGTGGTTGGCTGTTTCTGCGCCCGCAGTCGCTGCTGTGTCATTGGTCTTAGTCACCCTGACATTTTAGCGGTCTTTGAAAATGCTGCGCTTACCGTCTCACAACAAAACCGCTGCTGGGAAACTCTCCCCAGCAGCGGTTATTGCAAACAGTTCAGCCTATTTCTAGCAAACGGTGCTGAATAGTCTACGACTACTTCACTTTGCCAGACACCAGCGCAGACTTAACCTCGGCGATCGCCTTAGTAATCTGAATACCGCGCGGGCAGGCTTCTGAACAGTTGAAGGTGGTGCGGCAGCGCCAGACGCCCTCGGTCTCATTCAAGATGTCGAGACGCACCTGAGCCTGCTCATCACGGGAGTCGAAAATGAAGCGGTGCGCATTCACGATCGCTGCCGGGCCAAAGTACTGGCCGTCGGTCCAGAATACTGGGCATGAAGTGGTGCAGGCTGCGCACAGAATGCACTTGGTGGTGTCATCAAACCGCTCGCGATCCGCAATTGACTGCAGGCGTTCTTTTCCACCCTCAGGCTTCGCCTCAGTCTGCAGGAACGGCTGCACAGCGCGGAACGCATCGAAGAACGGCTCCATGTCGACGATGAGGTCTTTTTCAAGTGGCAGACCCTTAATCGCTTCAACGTAGATCGGTTTGCTGATGTCAAGATCTTTAATCAGGGTCTTGCACGCCAGGCGGTTGCGACCGTTGATACGCATAGCGTCTGAGCCGCAGATACCGTGTGCGCACGAGCGACGGAACGCGAGGGTGCCGTCTTGCTCCCACTTGATGCGATGCAGTGCGTCAAGGATCCGGTCTGTCGGATACATTTCAACGTCGAAGTCTTCCCAGTAGGCGTCTTCACGCACTTCTGGGTTGTAGCGACGCACTAGGAGGGTGACAGTGAACGGCTGCGGGGCTTCTGGTGCCGCAGCTTCAACGGCTTCAGCCGTCTCAACACTCTGAGCGTCTACTGTTGCGGTGCTCATTAGTACTTCCTCTCCTGTGGCTCGTATCGAGTCATGCGCACTGGCTTCCAGTCAAGACGGATGCGGTCTTCAGGCAGCTCTGAGTCTGCCTGAACCTTGTAAGCCATAGTGTGCTTCATGTAGTTCACATCGTCACGTTTTGGATAGTCATCACGCATGTGACCGCCCCGGCTTTCTTTCCGGTTGCGGGCGGTAAACGTCAGAATCTCTGCAAGATCGAGCAGGAATCCGAGTTCGATCCCCTCAAGCAGGTCAGTGTTGTAGCGCTGACCGCGGTCGTGGATAGCGATGTTTTCATAGCGCTTGCGCAAACTGCGGATAGTTTCAAGCACAGCGGTTAGTGACTCTTCGGTGCGGAACACCTGTGCGCCCTGGTCCATTGCTTCCTGGAGCTCACGGCGAATGCCCGCAACGCTCTCAGTGCCGGTTGTGTGGCGCAGACGGTCAACCCACTCACGGACGTTTTTGGTCGGGTCGTTCGGCAGCGGCACGAAATCTGCTGTTTTAGCGTAAGCGGCAGCATTATTTCCGGCACGCTTACCAAAGACGTTGATATCGAGCAGTGAGTTGGTGCCGAGACGGTTCGAGCCGTGCACAGACACACAAGCGCACTCACCTGCGGCATACAGGCCGGGCACAACGGTGTCGTTATCCTGCAAAACTTCTGCGTCGTTATTGGTTGGGATCCCACCCATTGCATAGTGTGCGGTTGGGTAAACCGGCACCGGCTCAACAACCGGATCGACACCTAAGTATGTGCGGGCAAACTCCGTAATATCTGGCAGCTTGGTTTCAAGCACCTCTGCACCAAGGTGGGTACAGTCAAGGTAGACATAGTCTTTGTGTGGCCCGGCGCCACGACCGTCCAGCACTTCCTGCACCATGGAACGCGCCACAATGTCGCGCGGTGCGAGGTCTTTAATGGTTGGCGCATAACGCTCCATGAAACGCTCACCGCTGGCGTTACGCAAGATTGCGCCCTCACCGCGCGCCCCCTCTGTGAGGAGAATGCCCAGACCCGCCAAGCCTGTTGGGTGGAACTGGTAAAACTCCATGTCTTCCAGTGGCAGGCCTTTGCGCCAAATGATACCGACACCATCACCTGTGAGGGTGTGTGCGTTCGAGGTGGTTTTGAAGATCTTACCGAAACCGCCTGTCGCAAACACGAATGACTTGCCCTGGAATACGTGCAGTTGCCCGGTTGCAAGCTCGTAGGCGATAACAGCCGACACACGCTTTTGACCGTTCGCATCTTCGGTCATTGCAAGATCGAGTGCGTAGTACTCGTTGAAGAACTCCACCTCGTGCTTTACACAGTTTTGGTACAGGGTCTGCAAAATCATGTGCCCTGTACGGTCGGCTGCGTAGCACGCACGGCGCACCGGACGCTTACCGTGCTCTGCGGTGTGACCGCCGAATCGACGCTGGTCGATCTTTCCCTCTGGGGTGCGGTTAAACGGCAGACCCATGTTTTCAAGGTCAATAACCGCTTCAATCGCTTCTTTCGCGAGAATCTCTGCCGAGTCTTGGTCTACAAGATAGTCGCCACCCTTAACAGTGTCGTAGGTGTGCCACTCCCAACCGTCTTCCTCCACGTTGGCAAGGGCAGCGGCCATACCGCCCTGCGCCGCACCGGTGTGTGATCGGGTTGGGTACAGTTTGGTGATTACCGCGGTGCGTGCCTTTGGGGCGGCTTCAATCGCTGCACGCATTCCGGCGCCACCAGCGCCAATGATTACGACATCGTACTTGTGATAGGTTACGCCGTCTTTGACGGTTACCTCTGCGGCTGTGTTGTCAGTCAACTTCAGTCCTTAAAAATTGTTTCTCGAAACTTAGAGGGAAGAGCAGAAGCTCGCAACGAGCTCTTCAGGCGCCCCCGGCAGGCAGGGGTCAAAGGTAAACACGACCAGGGTGCCGAGCAGAATGAGCAGCGCTGCAGCAGACCAGATTGCAACCTTCAAAGCCTTTGCAAGGTTCGGCTTGTTTACGTAGTCATTCACGATGGTGCGCATACCGTTTGAACCGTGGATAATCGCAAGCCACAGCATTGCAACATCCCACCACTGCCAGACAGGATTGGCAAACTTGCCGCCGACAAAACCGAAATCTACTGCTTTAATGCCATCACCGAGCACCAGGTTGTAGAAGAGGTGGCCAAAGATCAGCACGACCAGGATGACACCTGACACGCGCATGTAGATCCAACCCCATTTTTCCCAGTTGGTGACTTTTTTGTTCTTAATGAACGGATTGTTTGCGTTAGTTGACATTTTTTACGAGCCTCCTAGTGTGCAAACACGTTTGGTAGATGACGAGCACAGAAACCGATCATCAGCACCGCCCAGATTGCGATCACAATCCAGAACATCTGACGCTGATACTTGGTGCCCTTACTCCAGAAGTCCACCAAGATAATGCGCAAACCGTTCAGTGCGTGGAAAACCACCGCACCCACCAGCGCAACCTCACCAAGACCCATAATTGGGTTCTTGTATGCGCCAATGACAACGTCATAGACCTGCGGGCTGACCCGAACGAGTGCCGTATCTAGCACGTGCACAAGCAGGAAGAAGTAGATTGCGATACCGGTAATCCGGTGCAGCACCCACGACCACATGCCTTCGTTTCCACGGTATAAAGTGCCGCCCAGTCGCTCACCCTGCGGCTGAGCTGGCTGCGCGAGCTGCGCCCTTTCGGCTGCCACGAACATCCTCCTCGATAGATGTTAAATACCCTCTGGCGGGAAATTACTGTGTCTCTAATTATCGCACCTTTCACGGCATATTTTAAGAATTTACGAAGCTCCTTCATCTGATGTTATTAAGGCGCTTAATTACTGATTTTTATTGCCCCACCGCGCCTCCGTTCCAATGGCGGGCGGCGCGCTACTCTGCTTAATATGCAAAACAATGAAAACTTTTGGTGCGTCATTCCGGCCGGTGGCGTGGGCTCTCGCCTGTGGCCGCTCTCCCGCGCTGACGCCCCGAAGTTTCTGTTAGATCTAACCGACAGCGGTAAATCACTGCTCGCAACCACCTGGGATCGCCTCACTCCGCTCACCGATCCGAAACGCATTATGGTGGTCACAGGAAACGCGCATCAGCGTTCGGTGCGCGAGCAGCTTCCGGATCTTGCCGAAGCAAATCTCGTAACAGAGTCAGAGCCCAAAGATTCTTCTGCCGCCATCGGCCTGGCCGCCGCGTTGATCCTTCGGCGCGATCCACAAGCCATTATCGGCAGTTTTGCCGCCGACCACGTCATCGGTGATGAATTTCTTTTCCAGCGCGCCGTGCACACCGCGGTTAACGCAGCGGCAACGGGGGCAATTGTCACAATCGGCATTCGCCCAACACACGCCGCAACCGGCTTTGGCTATATAAAAACGGCGGATCCGCGGCCAGACATCGCGCCAATGGATGTGTTCCGCGTTGCTAAGTTCGTTGAGAAGCCAGATAAAAAAACGGCAGAGAGATACATTCGCAACGGCAAACTCTGGAATGCCGGCATCTTCATCTCTCGCGCCGACGTTCTGTTAGAACAGATGGCGGAGTCTGAGCCAGAGCTCGTCGCGGCACTGCATGAAATAGCGGATGCATGGAACACTCCGCACGCAGCGGCAGCCCGTGAGCGTCTCTGGCACACGCTGCCGAAGATTGCTATCGACTACTCCGTCGCAGAACCAGCCGCCGCTGCCGGAAAAATGCTCTGCGTCTCCGGGCACTTTAGCTGGGATGACGTTGGAGATTTTGCGAGTATCGCAAACCTCTTGACGCGCGGTCGCGCAAACGATCTGGCAGTTTTGGGAAAGCGCTCTAGTGTGCTTGCTGAGAAATCAAACGGCATTGTAATTTCGGGCAGCAAGCGGCTTGTAACTGTTGTGGGAATGGATGATGTTGTCGTCGTCGACACCCCTGATGTTTTGCTTGTGACGAATAAGGCACACGCTCAGGACGTCAAAAAACTTGTTTCCCATATGCGCGACTCCGGTAACGCCCAACTGCTGTAACGCCGATCCGACACGCCGAAAATCCTTAAACCTTAACTTAAAAGTTTAAGGATTTTTGCTTTTTAGTTTGACTTCACCCTAATTACACGGGTGTAATTAAATAACTAAACAACGGCTCCCCCGCCGCCGTACGATGAAAGGAGTGGGCGTGAGCACAATTGCAAACGGCCCCGTCCCAAGCGACTGGCATATTGATCCAGTGCTGCTTGGGATCCCTGGCGTGCGACGTAACAGCACTGACGACGACACTAACCCCCTCGCCTGGCAGGCAGACGCACTGTGCGCACAAACCGACCCCGAAGCGTTTTTCCCAGAAAAAGGCGGCTCAACCCGTGAAGCTAAACGCATCTGCGAACAGTGCGAGGTGCGCGCAGAGTGCCTCGAATACGCGCTTGCAAACGATGAACGATTCGGCATCTGGGGCGGCCTATCAGAGCGCGAACGCCGCAAACTCCGCCGCCAACAAGCAAGCTAAACGGCGCGGCAACACACTTCCAGCCCAGGCGCGCGTATCGTATGAAACAGTATGCGCAATTTAGTTACAGCAATCGTTGTAGCCCAGTCTGGCGAATGGCTTGACGCCACTCTCGAAGCACTGGGTAGTCAGACTCTGCCACCAGACAGAATTATTGGCGTTATTAACGGGCGCAGTGACAAAATTACACAGCAGTATTTAAACGCTGGTATAACCAGGCTCGTAGCGACCGGAAAACAGGCCTCTTTCGGCGCAGCAATAGCGGCAGCAGAGCGTCAAATTGAGCCGTTGCAGCTTGCGCAAGCCGCAGACGATGCCGTCTCTGAGTGGCTGTGGTTGCTCACCGAAGACTCCGCGCCAGAGCCCAAAGCACTGCGCGCCATCCTATCTGTTGTGATGAGCGCCCCATCAGTAGCGGTTGCCGGCCCAAAACTCATCGACTGGGAACACCCCGAGCGTATCGTCGAACTCGGTCAAAGTCTGACACGTTACGGCTCACGCTGGCTGTTGCGCCGTCAGGAGCTCGACCAGCAGCAGTATGACCATCTGCAAGACACCCTCGGGGTTGGCCCGATCGGTGTGCTTGTGCGGCGCGATGTCTGGCGAGAGCTTAACGGTTTTGACCCGGCACTGCCGATTTACGATGACAGCCTCGATTTTTGCGTCCGCGCAAGACTTGCTGGGCACCGTGTAATTGTTGCCCCCAAATCGCGCGTGCGGGTTGCGCTTTCAGGTATTGCAGGCCCCCGTTCGGATCGACGCGCGACAACCAGGCGACACAACCACTACCACGCCCGCGCCTCACACATGCACCGCCGAATCGTTTACGCAAATCCGGTTTCCGCCTTCTGCATGTGGCTGCTGCTCCCATTACTCGGGCTTTTCCGTATTTTCTGGGCGCTGCTGCGTGAACAACCGGGCAACATGCTCGGTGAGCTCCTAGCCGCTCTCAAAGTCTTCTTTAACCCGGGTGCAATTATTAGCGCCCGCCGGAGACTGCGCAAACACAATGTGGCGGGCTGGGGAGCTGTCGGGCCGCTCCGCGCTGATCCGAAAGATGTGCGCACCGCACGCATGATTGACCGTGAGGCGATTCTCGCAGCGCAGGGTCGCAGCCGCAAAGAACTTCATTTTATTTCTACGGGCGGGCTTGCCACACTGCTCATTAGCATTGTGATGTCGGCCGCGCTGACCTGGTGGCTCGCGGGTGAGCAGCAGATCTCTGCGGGGGGCACCGCGCCACTCTCAAACTTCACCCAACTGTGGCGAAACACACAAATGGCTGACGGCATACCGGCCGATCCTTTCACTTGGGTGCTTGCCGCGCTCGGGTCAACAACATTCTTTAATCCATCCCTTGCTGTTGTGCTTTTCCTCGCACTGGCTATTCCGCTTGCAACAGTGGGCGGCTGGTTCTGGGGCGCGCAATTCACCGACACCACAGCAGGCCGTGTACTTTCTGGGTTTGGCTGGGCGCTCAGCCCCGTACTGCTGGGCTCACTCGACCACGCCCGGCTGCAGACAGTTGCGCTGGCAGTAATTCTGCCGTGGCTACTCATCGCAGCAACGCGCGCACATCAATCCTGGTCGTGGGCGGGCACCGCCTCGCTCCTCGCTGCGGCAGGGCTTGCGACAGCACCGGTGCTGATTCCGATGGCGCTTGTCATGTGGGTTGCGGGAATGTTATTGCACCCACGCCAAATCACCCGCGTTGCTGCTACCGCAATCGCGCCTGCCGCACTGCTGTTTCCAATCGTGTGGCATTCCTTCTCAGTGGGTAACCCTATTTTGGCGCTGCGTGATCCCGGTCTAAACACTCCTTATGAACCGGGCAATTTGTGGCACCTGCTGCTCGGCTTTCCACGCAACGGGCTTGAAGGTTGGGCTGCTATTTTTGCAAACTTCGGCCTGGCCGATGCGCCGACAACCCTCCTGGTTGGAGTGCTCCTCGCGCCGCTCGCCCTGCTCGCCGCGATCGGCATCTACCTCGGAAAAGTCAACGTCACGATTTTTGCTTCCATTCTCGGCGGGCTCGGTCTCATTACCGCTATTTTCAGCGCCAACACATACCTCACAACCAGCGGCGAAAATGTTGTGCCGCTGTGGACAGGCTCGGGTCTCGCCCTCTACTGGATCGCAGTTATCACCCTCGCAGCATCAGGATCGTCTATGCTCGGGAAAGCTGCAACACCAATCGCAGCGATAGCAATTATCGCAAATATGGTCGTTGTGACTCCGCTGCTGGCAAGTCTCGCGACAGGCCAGTCTGAGGCACGCGACACCCGCACTCCGGTGCCGGCAATTATCCAAGCAGCGGGAAGCACGAACGAAAATATGCGCACCCTGGCGCTTGAAGCACTCGGTGACAACAGCATTAAAGCTGAGATTATCACCGGCTCTGGCACTGTGCTCGACGAGATCCGCACCGGCCACTATACGGCAGAACTCTCTGCTGCGGATCAACAGCTCGCTGAGCTGGTAGCAATCCTCGCAAGCGAGGGCTCCCCCGAACTAAACGACCAACTCGTGCAAAACGGTGTTAGCTTTGTGCTGCTTCGCAACACCGGAGACACAGCGCTGCGCTCCGCCCTCCAAGAAGTTTTCGACCAGCAGGTAGCGCTGGAGGTAACCGGCCCAACTGAGGCGGGTCAACTCTGGACCGTAGTTGCTACAGAAGCCGCACAGCAGAACGCGACTGCATCCGCGAATCAGGCAGCCGAACTCGACACAAAACTGCCGATCCTAAACATCTCTGCTTTGCAGTTAACCTCACACACCCTGTGGGCGGCACAGATTGTGCTGCTCCTTGCGATGCTCCTGCTAGCACTGCCGACTGGCGAAGTGACGGAAACACCACCCAAACGGCCACGTCGGCGCAAGCGCATGCGCGTACGTGACACCGATGCGGCCGTGATTCTGCATGAAAAGGCCGACGCAAATAACGCTGAGAATGGGAAGGAGAGCCGATGACTAAGCGCACAAAATTGGGTCAATACACCGGGCGTGTAGTCACCGGCTTCGCCGTCACCGCAGTCGGTGTTGCAACGGTTTTCGCGCTCAACGTTATCTCCCTTCCCTCGTGGGAGGCGAGCCCGCAACCGATTGGGGTTGATGCTGCTGGCAACAGCACCCGCCTAGTAGCATGCGACGGTGGGTTTGGGCAGCTCGGATCCGATCCGAGTAACCCTGCGGCAGTCACCCCAATCGGCAGCCCGCAGTACGTGACCACCAGCTCCTCGCAGCGTGAAATTAAACGCAACATCGGTGCGCCAGAAAGCGCCGGCCACACCTACAGCAGCTCCGGCGATACCCCGCTGGCAGCAGCAGCCTGGCAGCAATTAAACGAGCCAACTCTGCGCGGCCTCGCAGCACACGCCTGCGCCGCCCCCGAATCAGTGCAGTGGATTGTCGGCGGGCGCACACTCGGCGGCAACAACAGCACAGTTTCTATCACCAACCCGGGCGACACAACCGCTGTTGTCAACATCACGGGGTTCACACAAGCAGGTGAGCTCGAAAGCACAAGTATCAGCGGTCTCTTGGTGCCCGCCGGTGAATCCCGCTCAGTTTCGGTAAACGGTATCACCCCCGGCGCAGAGGCGCTTGCGTTGCGTCTTGAGTCAACCGGTGCTGCGGTCAGCGCGGTGCTCGGCACCTCCGCACTCACTGACATCACTCCGCACGGGGTAGACACTGTCGCTTCACAGGTGGCAGGGTCAAATGAGGTCTTGCTATTGGGTGTCGCTAACGAGCGCGCGACGGCCGGTTCTGATGCCGGCGCAGACACCGCTGTTGATGTCCAGGTGATCTCACCCGGAGCGGCAAGCCACGCGACAATCTACTCACTAGACAACGCTGGCACGCAGATAGCCTTAGCCGAAGTTGATCTGCCCGCAAACACCCTCACGAACACCAAAATTGAGGTGCCACAAAACAGCACCGGATTGCTAATCATCGCAGACACAAACATTGCCGCAGCGGCGGTTGGCGACTCGCTACGTGGCGCAAACACCGATATGGTGTGGTATTCCCCAGCTCCGGCGTTAAATAATGGCGCCGCCGGCGCGATCCTTCCCAATGGACAGCTGTATCTCGCAAACAGCAGCGCCGCACCAGCAACCGTCACCCTTACTGCAACGGCCGATAGCAGCAAATCAAGCACCGTCACCATACCCGCTCGGGCTGCTGTTACTGCGAGCGCCCCCGACCAAACTTTTACTATTAAAACGGACCCTGCCAGCGACGGAGCCATACATGCCGGTGTGCGTATATTCACTGATAGTGGCGCAGCCGCCTATCCTGTGCTGCCGAGCCGCAGTCGCCTAAACGAACTTACTGTTTATACAAAGTAAAATTTTCTAAAAACCATTTTCATCACGTAAGGATCCCTAAGCAATGAACGCGCACGTCCTAATTGTTGACGATGATTTTGATCTGGCTGAAATGCTTGGGCTGGTGCTTGCAGCTGAGGGATTCCAGACAACACATGCAGGGGACGGCAACGACGCGGTTGCAAAATTTGACTCTCTGCAGCCCGATCTAGTGCTCCTAGATGTGATGCTGCCGGGGATGGATGGTATTCAGGTTTGCCGCACCATCCGCGAAACTAGCGGCACTCCAATCATTATGCTCACCGCCCGCACCGACACGCAAGACGTTGTCGCCGGGCTTGAAGCTGGCGCCGATGACTACGTCATGAAACCGTTCAACCCCACCGAATTGCTTGCGCGTGTGCGTGCCAGGTTGCGCAAAATTGAGGGCTCAAACGACAGCAAACTACGCATTGGCGATGTTTGCATCGACGTTAGCAAACACGAGGTAAAGCGCGGTGACGAGGTAATTCAGCTGACACCGCTGGAGTTTGATCTGCTCGAATTACTTGCCCGCTATCCGGATCAAGCATTCACTCGAGATGCTCTGCTGGAAAAGGTTTGGGGCTACCAGTACAAAGCAGACAATCGTCTCGTAAATGTGCACGTACAGCGCCTGCGCGCAAAAATTGAGGTTGATCCTGACAACCCAACTATCGTAGTGACCGTGCGCGGCGTTGGTTACCGCGCAGGTAGCGGGAAGTAATCTCAGGCGATGCCTGCTAGAGAAAAACGGCGGCGGCGGAGGCTGCGCAAACTCCGGTTTTTACGTCGGATCGATCCAGTATTCGGCCCGATTCGTCGCCGCTGGCAAAATTCCCTGCCGTTGCGTGTTATTACGATGACGGTGGTTATTGCTTCTCTGCTAACCCTATTTGGTGGCACTTTTATTCTCTCTAGCGTGCGCGAAGATTTAACCGCGAGCAAACTCGAGAACGCCTTAGAAGATAGCGCTCGCGCAACCGTTGCCGCACAGCGAATAATCGACAGCTCTGATGCGAGCGACCGTTCATCTTTGTCATCACTAATGCTGTCAGTTCGCTCAGCGATCCGCGATATCTCCTCCAGCTCACTAATATATGTGCGACGGCAAGCCGGGCAAGCGGCCTCGCAAGACGCGCCACTAGATTTTCGCACCGGAGCTGGTGTGATGGAGGCGGTTACTACTGAGTTGAGCAACGCGGCGGCAACCTCTGACGCAGAACAACTCTGGCAGTATGTAGAGCTTCCCACCTCTGGGTTTGACACGGATACCCTGCCCGGCATAATTGTTGCCACTGAGCTTGTTTTTCCTGCCGGAATCGGCACCTATGATCTATTCATCGGTTATTCATTTGCAGAAACTGATGACTCGCTCACTTTTATCACCCGCACCCTTGTTGTTACCGGAGTATTCACGCTCATAATTCTGTTGCTCCTAGTGTGGTATGCAGCGGTGCAGCTTTTTGCTCCAATTAGGGAGGCGGCTGAAGCTTCTAAACGTCTCGCCTCAGGCGACGCCAAGGCGCGTATGGAACAGCAGGGTGACTTCGCTTTTGATGCTCTAAGCAATAACTTCAATACGATGGCAGACACCCTAAGCGCCAGGATTAGTGAGCTTGACACTCTCTCGGTTATGCAGCAGCGTTTCGTCTCAGACGTTTCGCACGAGTTGCGCACCCCGCTCACCACGATCCGCCTGGCAAGCGAGGTGCTGACAAATTCTGAAAATCTCCCACCTGTTGAGAAACGAGCAGCGAGCGTGATGGGTGAACAACTCACTCGCTTCGGCATGCTGCTTGATGATCTGCTCGAAATTTCACGCTACGATGCCGGTCGTGTCCAGCTGGACACTGAGCCCACATCACTGGTGCAGCTTGTGCAGGAACAGGTCGAGCAACTGCAGCCGCTCTCACAAAGCATCATCGAGGTGCGCCCACTCGGGGCATACAACGCCATTGAAATAGACCCGCGCCGCATTAGTCGCATTGTGCGCAATCTAGTGGGTAACGCAATTGAACACGGTGAGGGGCGCCCAATTATCGTCACGCTGGATTCCAACTCAAGCGCCGTTGCGATTACGGTACGCGACTACGGTATCGGCATGACCGAAGCGCAGGTGGATCGCGTCTTTGATCGTTTTTGGCGCGCAGATCCGAGCCGCAAGCGCACTCTCGGCGGCACCGGGTTAGGGCTTGCAATCGCTCGTGAAGATGCTGAGGCACACGGCGGTGTGCTTGATGTCTGGTCTGCTCCAGATGCCGGCGCCAACTTCAGGCTGACCCTCCCGAAAAATGACAACCAAGACACGTTTTTGTCGCCGCTGCCGCTGACCCCCGCAGATGTTGCAGACCCTGCTACACAGTCAGAGCAAACCGGCTGGTTGGATCGTCCGCGCCGATGGCTCTCGAAGGGAGGGCGCTAGTGCACCGTTTCAAGAAAATTTTTGTACTGCTGACTGTGCTTCTCACAAGCGCATTAGCATTAGTAGGCTGTGCTGGTGTGCCGTCCTCTGGCAGTGTACAAACGGGGCTCAGCAATCTAAAACAGACTGACGAACAGGTGGTTTTTGATCCGAGCGGCCCGCTCCCCGGCGCAACGCAGGAGGAGGTGTTGCGCGGTTTCCTCGTGGCCGCCTCATCAGCCAACCACGATTATGCTGTCGCCCGTGAATACCTAACTCCCGCTTTTGCTGACGTTTGGGAGCCACGAGCTATCGCTTTGATCGATGAGGGCACCAGACCTTTTCAGCAGATTAGCGAAACATCCGCCTCAGTTTCGATTTCAACCATCGCCCAGGTTGATCGCAATGGCATCCTCACCGTCAACCCAACGCAGAGCCAAACAAGCGAACTAAATTTTGAGTTTGAGCGGGTCGGCAACGAGTGGCGCATCTCTCGCGCGCCCGTCGGAATCGTGCTCGATCGAAGCATGTTTACCACTGTGTGGATGCAAATTAGCCTGTACTATCCCGACAGCACCGGCACACTTTTCGCCGATCAACGCTGGTTTGTAAACGATACCCTGCTGATGCAGCGGGTGCTTGAGCAACTGCTTGCAGGGCCCTCTGCAATGCATCAGCTCGCCTACAGCCCGGCTATTCCAAACTCTGTTGCGCTGCAGTCACCGCCACTGATCGACGACGGTCGCATCAATGTTGAGCTATCGAGCGCATTTGCTGAATTAAGCGACACCGCGATAGACACTTTCGCTGCCCAGTTAAACGCAACGCTCGCGCCACTTGGGGTGCTCGATCACTACACAATCTCAACCGCAAGCAACCGCAGTGTCAGAGAGGGCTGGGTTGCGACAAAGCAGGAAGAAGAGCTTAGTAAGTTCCCCTACGCGCTGCGCAATAATAGCTTCGGTGAGCTGCGCGGCTCACTAATCGAGGGGCAGACTGCGTTGGCAGAGCCTCTGCAAAAGTTAAAACCCCTTGATGCAATGGTGAATATCGCCGGTGATCGCGCAGCGGTGCTAACAACAAAGGGCGTGCATCTTGTGCAGGGCGATAGCGAGACTTTGGTTGATGCACGTAAGGATCTGTTAAACCCCTCACTAGACCCGTGGGGTTACGTCTGGACGGCTGCCCCCGGTAGCAGCAGTCAGATTTTCGTGCAGAACGGCGAGGGCGCACCCACCGAGTTCCAAGTTCCGGCGGTGGAGTTGGACGGGCTGCAGCAAATTCGCGTCTCTGCTGACGGCAATCTGCTCGCGATGCTCGTCACCCGCAACTCACAAACCAGTGTGCTTGTATCAGGTATCAGCCGTGATGCGCACGGGGCCCCAAACGGATTGGATCCCGCCGCTCACCTAGTGCTCACTCAGACCGGTAATGCGGTTGATATTGACTGGATCGACGGCAGTCGCTTTGTTGTGCTGTCCCGCGTGAGCGAGGCGGCAAAGGTGACAGTGGGCGGTGTCGGCTTGTTGCCGACCGACCGTGGCGTAGTGCCGAACGGTATTAGCGTGGCCGCCGCAGACAGCAGCCGCGGATTGCGAGTTCTTGATACAGACGGAACTGTGCTACGCCCGCAGGGTGCCAACGGCTGGACGCAGGCTGCCAGCGAGATCGCGCTGCTGGCCAAACGTATCTGAGTTTCTCGCACAGATTATCCACAGATTTTCAGAACTTTGTGCTGGCAGGGGCCAGCTTGCACAACCATTATTTTATGACTGCACACCCCTATTGGTATCGCGTGCTCCTTGATCTGCGAGCACTGCTGTTTCCCAGCAACTGTTTTGGCTGCGGCCGTTTTGACAGGTTCCTGTGCCACTACTGTCGACACCAAATTCGAGCACTCAGTCAAGAGAGTCTGCAATCGCGCACCGTCTATTACCGCACGTCAGATTCTGCTCAGGGCCTCTCAGTTTGGTATCTCGCAAGCTATGAAGGTGTTCTGAAAGAGTGTCTGCTGCGCTACAAACATCAGGGGGCAACACAGTATGCGAAACTGCTGGGGGTTATTCTAAACGGCGCTGTCTCTAAAATCCCCGCTGCGCCGCAGTTGGTGTTGGTGCCGATGCCCTCGCGCCGCAGCAAAACTCGTGAGCGCGGCTACAATCACCTACGGTTGCTGCTGCGCTTTCGTGACGCTACTGCGGCACGAATTCCAGTTTGTTGGTTGCTGCGCGCGAGTTACTTTCGCACTTCCCAGGTTGGTAGCTCTGCGGGTGATCGGGAGAGAAACGCGCGGCGGGTGCGAGTCAACCGACGTAATTTCCAACGTCTGCGCAAACGATATCCATTAGCGCAGTTACTGTTGGTTGACGATGTCTGCACAACAGGGGCAACTTTGAGCGCGGCGGCGAGTGTTCTTGCAGATACGGGATGCAAGATTTTTGGGGCTGTGACACTGTGCAGCGCCAAACGTCACAAGTTTTGATTGAAAACTCATCTTTAGGGGAGTATGGTTTGGTTAAGGCGGGCAGAGTTGCCCCCAACCCTGGGTGGCACCCGCCTTGCGTAGCACTGAAGGAGGGCCATCATGGACGTCATCATTCGCGGACGTAACGTCAGCATCACCGATCGTTTTGAAGATTATGTAGGTGCCAAGACAGAGAAGATTGCCTCTCTCCTACCAAAGGCACAAAAGTTTGAGGTGCGGGTGTCACGCACAAGTGATAAAAGCCCCGAGCACGGTGACCGTGTTGAGATCACGATTGTCGTTCCCGGTTCAGTAATTCGCGCTGAGGCAACATCCGGAGATAAATTCTCAGCGTTCGATATCGCATACGGTCGTGTGCTGGAGCGTGTGCGACGCGCAAAAGACAAGCGTAAGGTTGACCACCGCAAAGGGAAGATTTCAGTTGCTGATGGCGCTTTTGCTGGTTTGGATATTGAAGCAGCACCACCTGAGGCGTTTGGTTTACACACCGGCGATGCTGGGCGAGATGAAAACGGTCAGGAAGATGATTACACCCCCATTTTTATTCGCACAAAGAGTTTTCCAGCTGTCGAGATGACCGCAGAGGCGGCTGTTGATCAGATGGAGCTGGTCGGGCACGATTTCTATCTGTTTATTGATGCTGCTAACGGTCGTCCAAGCGTTGTATATCGGCGCAAGGGCTGGAACTACGGTGTCATCTCGCTTGATGATGCGGCTGAGTAGTTCCCAGACAGCATTGGTAGAATTTGTCACGTATGTCTGCCAACCCGGCAGACGGTTTACTAACGCACACCCTGATGGAGCCGCACGTGGCAAATGTGATAGAGAAAATTCTCCGTGTTGGAGAGGGTCGTATTCGCAAACAACTTGAGAAGATTGCGAAGCAGGTTGAAGACCTAGAGCCACTTTACGAGGAGTTAACAGACGAAGAGCTGCGTGAAGAGACAGCCGAGTTTCGGCAGCGCCTCGAAGCTGGCGAAACTCTCGACGACATTATGGCCGAAGCATTTGCGGCTGTGCGTGAGGCGGCAAAACGCACAATCGGTTTGCGCCCCTATCCGGTACAGATCATGGGTGGCGCAAACCTGCATCTCGGCAATATCTCTGAGATGAAAACCGGTGAGGGTAAAACCCTTGTGGCAACTATGCCGGCATATCTAAATGCTCTCACCGGTCGCGGCGTGCATGTTATTACCGTAAACGACTATTTGGCGCAGTATCAGTCAGATCTAATGGGTCGCGTGTTCCGCGCACTGGGTATGACCACGGGCTGCATCATCTCAAACCAGAGCCCCGCAGAACGCCGGAAACAGTATGACGCAGATATCACTTACGGCACGAACAACGAGTTCGGTTTCGACTATCTGCGCGACAACATGGCTTCAAGCGCCGACGCCCGCGTACAGCGCGGTCACTACTTCGCCATTATTGACGAGGTTGACTCGATTCTGATCGATGAGGCCCGCACACCGCTGATTATTTCTGGCCCTTCATCGGGGGATGCAAACCGGTGGTACGCAGACTTTGCGAAAATTGCAAAAACACTGGTTGCCGGCGTTGATTATGAGGTTGATGAAAAGAAGCGCACCGTTGGAGTGCTCGAACCAGGCATCGAAAAGGTTGAAGACTACCTCGGTATCGAAAACCTTTACGAGTCAGTCAACACCCCGCTCATTTCGTTTTTGAATAACTCGATTAAAGCTAACGCGCTGTTCACTCGCGATAAGGACTACGTCGTGCTGGACGGCGAGGTGATGATCGTTGATGAGCACACCGGCCGTATCCTGCCGGGGCGCCGCTACAACGAGGGAATGCACCAGGCGATTGAAGCCAAAGAGGGTGTCCAGGTAAAAGCGGAAAACCAGATGCTGGCAACCGTTACTCTGCAGAACTATTTCCGCCTCTACGAAAAGCTCTCCGGCATGACCGGTACGGCTGAAACCGAAGCCGCAGAGTTTATGAGCACCTACAAACTGGGTGTTGTGCCAATTCCGACCAACCGCCCAATGCAGCGCGTCGACCAGCCAGACCTCGTTTATAAAAACGAGCAGGTGAAGTTCGACATGATAGTAAACGATATTGTTGAGCGTCACGCTAAGGGTCAACCTGTGCTAGTTGGCACCACCTCGGTGGAAAAAAGCGAATACCTCTCGCGTCTGTTGGCGAAGAAGGGCATCCGCCACGAGGTGCTGAACGCAAAAAACCACGCACGTGAGGCGGCCATCGTAGCCCAGGCCGGTCGCCTGGGTGCGGTAACCGTAGCCACCAATATGGCCGGTCGCGGCACCGACATTATGCTCGGAGGTAACGCAGAGTTTCTTGCGGTGCAGGAGATGACGGCACGAGGATTCTCAACCGAAGAAAACCCTGAAGAGTACGAAGCTGCTTGGGACGAGGTTTTCGAAAACACCAAAGACGCTGTTGCCAAAGAGGCTGAAAAAGTAATCGCTGCCGGAGGTCTCTATGTGCTCGGCACCGAACGTCACGAGTCACGTCGCATCGATAACCAGTTGCGAGGTCGTGCCGGCCGTCAGGGCGATCCTGGCGAGAGCCGCTTCTACCTGTCTCTGACCGACCATCTGATGCGTCTCTTCCAGTCTGGTCTGGCAAGCACTATGATGAATAATCCACGCATTCCCGACGACGCAGTGCTCGAAGGCAAGATCATGAGCCGCGGTATTCAGTCGGCACAGACGCAGGTTGAGACGAGGAACGCCGAGATCCGCAAGAATGTGCTCAAATATGACGATGTTTTAAACCGTCAGCGGCAGGCTATCTACGCCGATCGTGAGCAAATTTTGGACGGTGACGATATTCGTGATCGGGTGACTCAGTTTAGAGAAGACACCATCCGCAATATTGTTAACGCACACCAGAACGCTGACGGCGGCTGGGATCTTGACGGTATCTGGAACGAGCTGGGTCGCCTCTACCCAATGGGAATTACCGCTGATGAACTGCTTGCGGCAGCGGGCGGAAAGTTCGGTAAAAACGGCGCTGACTACATCAGTCGTGAACTAATTTCAGATGCCGAACACGCCTATAAGGCGCGCGAGGAAGAACTCGGCGAAATCGGTATGCGTGAGCTAGAACGTCGTGTTGTGCTCGCCACTATCGACCGTCACTGGCGTGATCATCTTTACGAGATGGAATATCTCAAAGAGGGCATCGGGTTGCGCGCTATGGCACAGCGCGATCCGCTCGTTGAATACCAGCGCGAGGGATATGAGCTCTTCCAGGCAATGACGGATCAGATCAAAGAAGAATCTTTGGGTATGATTCACAACCTGCAGGTGCAGGTGCGCAAGGAAGCCGACCATGTTGAACTCGCAGGCGCAGGCCTTGAGGAAGAAACCACTCCGGATGAATCTGAGTTGAGCTACACCGCTCCTGACGAGGACGGCACAGCACACACAACCGGGGAACAGCGCTAAGACTTCAGAAGGGGAAACAAATCTAACGATGAACCAGAATCTCAGTAAGCAGGAACGCCGTAATCTGGCGCGCGAACAGGCTCGACTGGCGCGCGAACAGGAGGCGAAGAAAGCTAAACGCAACCGTATCACTATTCAAGCGCTCGTTGCTCTGGTTGTTGTTGGCGTGTTAGTGCTTGCCGGTCTTGCAATCGCGCAGCAGGTGCGCCCTGAAGGCCCTGCTGTCAGCGCGGCAAACATGCAGTCTGGCGGGGTTGTGTTCGGGAAAGATCTGCAGGTTGAAAAAACTCCGGCCTTAGCTGCCGACGAGAGCTTCGTGCCGACCGCTATTAACACTGCGGAACGTCCTGTGCATGTGCAGCTCTACCTCGACTTTATTTGCCCTGCTTGTGGGGCGTTTGAACAGCGTTACGGGGAGCTGTTAGAAAAGCAGGCCGCTGCTGGTGATCTCACCTTCGAGGTGACACCACTCAACTTCTTGGATGCATCCAGCGCAGGAACCCGCTACTCAACCCGCGCCGCTAACCTCTTCTCATGCGTCGTCGATAAGCAGCCAGAACACGCATTTAAAGTGCAAAGGGCTCTGTTTGAAAAACAACCAGCAGAGGGCACCCCGGGTCTTAAAGACCAGGAGCTTTTGGATCTTGCGGTCTCTGCCGGCGCTGAGAAGACTGCAGAGCTAACCAGCTGTGTAAACAGTCGCCCCTTCGGTTCTTTCACTTCACGGGTTACCAACCAGGTAACCAGCGAGGGCATTATCGGCCTAAACGAAGGCTCACGTTTGGTTGGCAACCCAACCACTGGCGAGCTGCAGGAAGAGGGGAAACCACAGATTCTTGTGTCAACTCCGACCGTGCTTGTCAATGGCGAACAGTGGGTGCCACAGCGCGATGGTGACCTCGAACAGTTCCTGTTGAAAACAATCCAAGACGCTAAAGCAGCAAACGGATAATTTTTAGCCGGTCGCAACTTGTGCAAAACGGGTTTCGACCGGCTATAATTTTAACCGCGCTTGTTTTTAGCGCATGCCGCCTTGGCGCAGTTGGTAGCGCAGTGCTCTTGTAAAGCGAAGGTCATCGGTTCGAGTCCGATAGGCGGCTCCATTTTTGAGTCATGGTGCTTTCTGCCATCATCAGACTGGCTTTGATTCTTTTAGGTGCATTAAAGGCTAAAGAAAACAAACTCTGGCTTTTTGCTTTGCTGCCTGGGGTTTTGAGCCTCGCTTTAGCTATTTGGCTTGCTTGGCCAAAGTAGATTAAAACACCAAATGCGCTTCTTCTAAAACAGACCGCAGCTAAACTACAGCTATGACAAGCTTTCACTCCGCCACGCAAATAACCGCCCAGGTGCGCGCTGGCGAGAGCACTGCGGTATCGCAGGTGCAGGCTGCCAAGCAGCGGATCGCCACACTCGACCACCGTTTTAATGCGATTACAGTTGTGCGTGATAGTGCTACAGCAGAGGCCGCCGCAGTCGACAAAAATCTACATGAAGCTGCACAGCCCACCCACCCACTGGCTGGTGTGCCCGTCGTGGTTAAAGAAGAATATGACATTGCCGGAGATGTAACCACCCTTGGCGGGTGCGGTAACCTCAACCCCACAGCGTTTACAGCCCCCGTCATAACGAAGCTGCGTGATGCCGGCGCGGTAGTAGTTGCTCGCACTAATATGCCCGAGTTTGGGCAGTTCCCCGCGGGTGAAAGTGAATACCATGGCGCCACTCTCAACCCATGGAACCCGAATTATTCGCCTGGCGGTTCCAGCGCGGGGTCGGCAGTTGCGGTTGCCACAGGAATGGTTCCTGTCGCCCTCGGCGCTGACGGCGGCGGATCGCTGCGCATCCCAGCCGCAGCGTGCGGAGTATTTGGCCTCAAACCCACTCGCGGCCGCATCTCAAGCGCACCGCTCACCGAACATTGGCACGGTCTAGCCACTTTCGGCGCAATAACACGCACCGCCCAAGACATGGCCACAACACTCGACACCATAAGCGGCAACGAGCCACACGACGTGTGGCGTCTCGACTCCCCCACACAGTCATTCACCGAAGCAGTAAGCGCCGGCGCAACCGGCAAGTTCTATGGCGTGAATAATAGAAATCTTCGAGTTCGTTTTGCGTTAGCGCCGATCCTTAGGGGAATACGCATTAATACCGAAGTTGGGATGGCGATGCAGGCATTCCTGCCCCGCCTGACCGCACTCGGCCATGAGGTGAAGCAGACACAGTTTCGCTGGCCGGATCCATCCAACGCATTTGTGCCGCTGCATCTGTCCGGCATGCACGTCGAAACAAAGCAGGTGCAGTTTAGGCGCAACCTCACCTCCCGCACAAAGAAAACCGCACGCGTTGGCATGCTAGTGCCCCCATTTGCTGTGCGGCAGGCGCAGCTGCGTGCAGAAAAACTTGCGCACGCTGTAGATGAGCTGTTTCAAGGAGCCGATCTCATCGCTCTGCCCACCCAGGTCGATCTCCCGGAGAAGGCGCACGCCTACGCGAATCTCAGTTGGCGTGCATCACTAACCCTTGCGCGTAAGGATATTGCGAATGCTGCTCTCTTTAACGTGACCGGGCATCCGGCGATGAGCATCCACGCAGGGTTCAGCGCTGCGGGCGTACCAATCGGGATCCAGTTCGTTGCAAAACGTGGCGCCGAAGGAATGCTGCTCGCTCTGGCCGCACAACTTGAGGCAGCCGGCGGCATCGTGGCGGAGTGGTCTGACACTGTTTAATTTCAGGCTTCGCAAGTAAGATTAGTAGTTGTGCTCGAGACTCTTGAAAGCTATTCAGTAACCGCACTGTATTCTGCGATGGCGGTTTACGCTCTCGCCTTCATCTTCTATGCCTTTGATCTGGCGGGGCGCGCACAGGCTGCAGAGACCGCAGAGGCTACAATCAAGCCAACCCGGTGGGCACGCACGGGGTTTGCCCTGACGATTGTTGCTTTCTTATTGCACGGCACAGCAACCGTTTTACGCGGCATCGGAGCCGAGCGCGTGCCCTGGGCGAATATGTATGAATTTGCGCTGACCGGAACTTTTGTGATGGTGGGCGTCTATCTGTTTGCGCAGTTCGTGGTTGAGGTACGCTATCTCGGCACCCTTATCACAGGTCTTGTGACGCTGTTCTTAGGCATCACAAAAGTTAACTACTACGTCGAAATTGTGCCGCTGCAGGCAGCGCTTGACTCCTACTGGCTCGTAATCCACATCCTGGTGGCGGTTCTCGCTGTCGGGTTCTTGACGCTCTCGTTTGGTATGTCAGTGCTGCAGTTGCTGCAAACAAGACGCGCGAACAAGGAAAAAGAAGGAAAGCAGATCCTCCCCTTCTTGCGCGGAATTCCTGATGCGGTGCGCCTCGAAGATCTAAGTTATCGAGTGGCGATTATCGGCTTCGTGTTCTGGTCTTTCACACTGGTTGCAGGCGCTATCTGGGCTGAAAACGCGTGGAGCCGCTACTGGGGCTGGGATGTTAAAGAAGTGTGGAGCTTCGTCATCTGGGTGCTCTACGCCGGTTTTATCCACGCCCGTGCCACACGCGGTTGGCGCGGCACCCGCTCTGCCTGGCTGTCGATCATCGCTTATGCGACGGTGATATTCAATTTCGCAATTGTAAACACCATGTTTAACGGTTTGCACGCATACTCCGGCCTATAAGCTAACTCCGCCCGGTACGATAAAAATATGTCAGACACTCGCACTCGGATAGGGATCAGCGCTTTCGCGGTGTTTGTGTTTTTGCACCAGCTCGGCTCTAACGCGCTGCGCAGTATCGGCGGCTGGCCGCTCTATTTAGGCTCAGCTGTTGTGCTTATTGCAGTCGGTGTTGTTCTCTTTGTGCGTTTGAAACCGGCTAATTTCAAGTGGTACAGGGTGCCCAAGCCGCTGTTCACCTTCCTGCTGCTCGCACTGCTGTCGGTGACTTGGTCTGCTTACCGTTTTGAAACGGTGCTCGGGTTTCTCGCGCAGCTCGCGACCACTGTGATTGCGGTGATATTGGCCTCTATCCTGACGTGGCACGAGGTGCTGCGCACACTCGGCACAGCGCTGCGCTACCTGCTCGGGCTCTCTCTGCTATTTGAGCTGTTCGTTGAGATGGTCTTTGGTGAGCCTATTTTTATGGGTTTCGTAGACGTGCCCGACTCCGGAAAAGTCTCAAAACTCCTGTATTGGAGTCGCTCACTGCTGTTTGAGGGCGGCCCTATTCAGGGTGTGGTGGCAAACTCTGCCCTGCTCGGTTTTCTCGCGCTGCTCGGCTTAATAGTTTTCGCAATCCAATTGCGTGGCGGCCTGGTGCGACCGGCTAACGGTTGGTTCTGGGTGTTTGTTTCGCTTGGGGTGCTGGCACTCACCCGCTCTGCAACCGTTTGGATCGCGCTGCTAGTGGTTTCATGCACTCTTCTTTTTGCGCTGTGGGCACGCCGCGCTGGTGTGCGCCGCGCACCTGTATATTCCGTCGGCGGCATACTCCTTGCGGGGGTAATTGCCTTTGGAATCTTCGGGCGTGCAGTTTGGCTACCGCTCCTCGGGAAGAGCCCCGATTTAACTGGACGGCTTGAAATCTGGTCGAAAGTTACGGCACTTGCTGCTGAGCACCCCTGGTTTGGTTGGGGCTGGGTCAGCTATTGGACTCCATGGGTGGAGCCTTTTAAATCTCTCGATCAAAAGGCAGGCCTGCCGGTTATGCACGCTCACAACGCCTGGCTGGATGTGTGGCTGCAGCTTGGCTATGTCGGGCTTGCGGTGTTCACGGTGCTCGTGCTCATAACCCTGCAGCGTGTGTGGTGCCGCGCAATTGATCAGCCACGGCGCGGGGTTGGAGCACCGCTGCCTTACGCAACTAGCGCGCTGTTCCCCCTGCTCGTTTTTGTCGCGCTGCTCACCCAATCTCTCGCAGAGAGCAGGCTACTGGTGGAAGGCGGCTGGGTGCTGCTCGTGCTGCTCGCGGTTAAGTGTCGCCTAGATTATGAGCTGCCGAGCCGTTTCGAGGAGCCCGTACGTGTGCCATGGAGTCAGGTTCCAATCGCGCACAAAACAACCGCTTAGCGATAACTAGCAGCAGCGCAGCCAAGCATCTCAGCTATCTGTGTCTGCTAAAAAATTTCAGTAATTTCGTTGCGGAACATTGATAGCGCAGCGCCAATAGCCATGTGCATGTCTAGGTACTGGTAGGTGCCCAAACGGCCACCAAAGAACACCTGCGGCTCGGCTGCTGCCCGGTCACGGTATTTCAGCAGCATCTCACGGTCTTCAGGGGTGTTAACCGGGTAGTACGGCTCGTCATCCTTTGTCGCGAAACGCGAATACTCACGCATGATCACGGTTTTATCTTTTGGATAGTCGCGCTCCGGATGGAAGTGACGGAACTCGTGTATGCGAGTGTAGGGAACGTCAGCGTCTGCGTAATTCATTACGCTCGTTCCCTGATAATCGCCAACGTTGACAACTTCTTCTTCAAAATCAAGAGTGCGCCACTGCAGTTCACCCTCCGCATAATCGAAATAGCGGTCAACCGGACCGGTGTAGACAATCGGCACCTTACCAACCAGCGCTTTTTTGTTCAGCGGTTGTGACTCATCAAAAAAGTCGGTGTTTAGCTTCACCTCAATATTTGGATGCGCCGCCATGCGCTCAAGCCACGCCGTGTAGCCGTCTACCGGAAGGCCCTCATAGGTGTCGTTGAAATAACGGTTGTCGTAGTTGTAACGCACCGGTAGGCGGCTGATGATTGACCCCGGCAGCTCGGTGGTTGGGGTCTGCCACTGTTTCGCGGTGTAGTCACGAATAAAGGCCTCGAACAGCGGGCGCCCAATCAGCGAGATGCCCTTTTCTTCAAGATTTTGCGCTTCTTTTGAGTCAAACTCTGCAGCCTGCTCAGCTATCAAAGCCTTCGCAGACTCTGGTGAGTGCGCAGCCCGGAAAAACTGGTTGATCGTGCCAAGGTTGATCGGCAGCGGATACACCTCACCTTTGTGGTTGCTGTAAACACGGTGTTGGTAGTTTGTGAAACTAGTGAACTTATTAACGTACTCCCACACTGTTTCGTTGGAGGTGTGGAAGAGGTGCGCGCCGTAGCGGTGCACCTCAATACCGGTCTCAGCTTCGTTTTCTGAGTACGCATTGCCGCCGATATGGCTGCGTCGTTCAATAATTACGACTTTTTTATTCAGTTCTGAGGCAACGCGCTCAGCAATAGTAAGACCAAACAGTCCCGAACCAACTACAACAAGATCCATGGGCACATTTTATCCGCCCAAAAATCATTTCCGTTGCAGTAACGGTGAGGTTCCTAAAAAATAGCCGTAGAGCGTTTAACCGCCAATAACGATACGTGGGGTGCCGACCCACGCTTCAGGTTTGGTGAAGTTGCGGCCGTCAGCGAAGAGTTTGATGCCCGGCAGATCCGCAGCGGTCAGGTCGAGGTATTCAGCGTGATCCGCCTGCAAAATTGCAACATCAACCGGATTACCGAGCTCGTATGCATCAAAGCCGTGCGCAGCAAGCTCTGCCGCATTAAACAGCGGATCGTGCACAAGCACATTTGCGCCTCGCGCCTTTAGCTCTGCAACTGTTGGAAAAACGCCCGAAACAGCGGTTTCTTTCACCCCACCGCGGTAGGAAGCGCCGAGCACAACAACCGTCTGACCCGTCAGATCCCCAACTATCTGCTGCACCCGATCAACCACATAACTTGGCATCGTAGCGTTGTAGTTACGGGCGGTGCGCACAATATCTGCAGCCGGGTCTGTTGATAGATACAGTCGCGGATAAACAGGGATGCAGTGCCCACCAACAGCAATACCCGGGCGGTGAATGTGGCTGAACGGTTGCGAATTGCATGCCTCGATCACCTTGTAAACATCAACCCCAACAGTGTCTGCATAGCGCGCGAACTGATTCGCCAGACCGATATTCACGTCGCGGTATGTGGTTTCTGCAAGTTTCGCCATCTCGGCCGCCTCGGCGGTGCCCATATCCCACACGCCGTTTGACTGTGCGAGATCTGGCCGCTCGTCAAATGTCAGCACCGACTCGTAAAACTCGATCGCTTTTTTGGTGCCGGCCTCGCTCAGACCGCCAACAAGCTTCGGGTATTTCTTCAGATCAGCATAGACTCGGCCGGTCAGCACACGCTCAGGAGAGAAAACCAGGAAGAAGTCTTCGCCCTCTTTCAGACCTGAAATCTCTTCAATCATTGGCATCCAGCGACCGCGTGTGGTGCCCACCGGCAGCGTTGTTTCATAGGAAATAAGTGTGCCGGGAGTGAGGTTTTCTGCAAGAGAGCGCGTTGCAGCGTCCATCCAGCCAAAGTCCGGCTGCCAGGTCTCCTCATCCACTAACAGCGGCACCACGATAACAACGGCGTCAGCGCCCGGAATTGCGGCAGCGTAATCTGTTGTTGCGCGCAACTTACCGGCAGGCACCTGCTCGGCAAGTTTCTCTGCCAAACCAGCCTCACCAGGAAACGGTTCTTCCCCCCGATTAATGCAATCAACCAGCGCCTGGTTAACATCAACACCAACCACCTCATGCCCCATCGAGGCATACTGAGTGGCAAGCGGGAGACCGATTTTTCCGGTAGCAACAACAGCAATTTTCATAGGCTCATTTTAGCCGCTTCTCGCTAGATATGATGGAGACAATACGAGAGAATGGATATCCATGTCAGAACCGCGAGTGCTCCACTTCCACGACTGCGCCGATGTCGGCGCGGCGCTAGTGAAGGCCGCCGGCAGAGTGGGTTACGACTGGGGCTATCTAGGTGCTGAAGCAGTGCGCCCAACAAATCGTCCAAAAAATCGTGTAGCGAATATGCTTTTTCAAGCAAAACTACGTCTGGGGCACATGCGCGCAATTAGAGAATCTGATGTGCTGCATGTGCACTATGGCACAGCGGTGTCTGAGGCGCGGCGGAAGCCGATGCCGAAAAGGCCTCTTCTGCTTCATTTGCACGGAACCGATATCCGCACCCACTGGGCAAGAGGCCGGCGCAAATCACGAATGCAGGGGTATATAGACCAGGCCGAAGCTGTGTTTTACACGAATCTGGACACACAGGAAAACGCTGAAGAAGCCCGCCCCGATGCACAGTTTATGCCGGCATTTATTGATCCCGATAGGCTCACCACCTGGCAACCTGACAGCAACCAAGCTCCGAAAATTATCTTCCTGTCACGCTGGGAAGAGATTAAGGGCGCGAGCCGGCAGTGGCCGCTCATTAAGGCCTTAACGAAGGCTTATCCAGAGGCCACTATTGAAGGCTTAGACTGGGGTGCTGACGCCGCTGCAGCCGCAAAACTCGGGGTGCGTTTGGTGCCTAAAATGGATCACACTAGCTACATGCAGTGGATAGGCGGCGCCACAGTCGCGATCGGGCAGGCAAACCCGATGCTCGGAGTGTCAGAGTTTGAGGCTATGGCTATGGGGTTGCCCGTAGCGGTTCTCGGATCACGGCTACCCCGCCCCGATGACGGCTCAACCCCTCCCGTATTTGAAGGCTCGGTTGCAGATGTGGTTGAGCAAATAGGGCCAGCGCTGCACGATCCTGTCGCCGCAGCAAACAACCTAAATGGCAGGCAGTGGGTGCTTGATCATCATCTACCCGATCCTTACATTCCTATGTTGCAAAGCCTCTATAGAAAGTTTGCGGCTTAATGCAGACCGACGGCTTCAGCGTAGCTCATATCAATGAGGTTGCTGGTGTTCCGAGTACTCTTGTAGCTGCAGCTAGAGCTCAGAATCTCTCTTGGGATCTGCGCAGAATCCCACCTGGGCGTGGAAATCCAGTTAGAGTGCTGTGGAGTCGCCTCTGTGATTTAATAGCGTGGCGCAAAGAGTCTCATAAGTACGATCTATTGCACCTACACTTTGCAACAAACGGCTATATGGTTTGGGGGAAGCGCCCATTTATCGTGCATCTGCACGGATCCGACATTCGCCGAGATTGGCAAAAACCCGGCCTCCGCCAGATAATCAACAAAACCCTCCGTGACGCGCAGACGGTTATCTGCGCCACACCTGATTTATTAGGCTGGGTGCGTGAAATTCGCCCGGACGCAGTGTGGCTACCGAATCCAGTCCCACAAACATTTTTAACTCCGCTCACCACTGCGGTTACACCCGCCCCTGGAAGGATAGTTTTTTCTTCTAGATGGGACAGCACAAAAGGTGTCGAACTATTGATCCCCCTGGCGAAGAGGTTAATTTCAGACGGTTTCGAGGTGCACGGGCTCGACTGGGGCTCAGATGCCGCCGCAGCGGGATCAGCTGGTGTTGTATTGCACCCGTTAATGTCGGCTGAAGAATTTCAAAAATTTCTCGCCAGCGCAGAAGCGGTTGTGGGGCAGCTTAAGTTCCCGGCCTTTTCAATGACCGATTATCAAACCATGGCTGTCGGGCGACCTCTAATTGCCATGGCGAACGAAGAGAGCGCCCCGGTCTTTACATTCGACGCTCGTCCTGCTGACCCGAGCACTATTACAGATCAGGTTGCAGAGCTTGCAGAGATCGTAAAGGCTGCTTTAGGAACAGATGCCACCGCCGCTAAGGCGTGGGTCAAAGCCACCCACAGCCCTGATACAGTGCTGCAGCAGCTGCTCAGCATCTATGAGAGAGTTTCAAGAAACCCAGCGAGCTAGAATCGCGTGCTGCGGGCCGCAAGCACACCAACTATTGCCAACCGCAACGCAGCCTGACGGTCTGCAAGAGCCCAAAATACGTTCATCGGCAAAAGTTTGTTCCACATGCGAGCATGCAGTCTGCGCTGGTTCGCCTCTACTAGCATGTCGATATTGCGTTCGTAGAGAGCCTGCAAAATCCAGCGGTCACGCCGTGAAATTGCGCGGTGCAGGCGCGGATCAAACTGTTTCAACTTCTCTACGTAGTCGCACAACCAAACAAAATCGTTGCCCTGCCAGTCAGACTTATTTGGTCGCAGCATCACCGCGCTCATAACATGCACATTAACCATCTTCACCGCTAAGGCGTGTTTTTCTGCAGCTGAGAATCTTTTAACCGCATCTTCTTCAAACAGCCCGAGGTAGGGTGCGCCCGTAAAATCTAGTGGCCGCGGAGTAAAAGTGACACGTGTTTTGGCGTCAGCCCCAACCACATACGCAGGATCGTTCCAGTAGTAAGAAACCTTGTGCCCGCTCGTCCAAAGTGCCGCGGTAACACGCATATCAGAGCCAGCCGGAAACACCGCACCGAAACGATATTCAGGTTTTCGCATTACAGCTGTCTTATAAATTCCCAACGGGGCTGTGCGATAAAAGACGCGATCCCTGGCTGCGCGAAGATTCTTCTTCCTTAAGGTGAGTGGGCGAATAACGTTAGAAGGAGTCCCCTGATTTTTTAATGGCGCAATCACGGCATCTGCACCGTCTGTGGCTGCACGTTTCCGCATCGCAGCCAAGGCCCCTTGTTCAAACCAGTCGTCTGACCCCATAATGCCAACCCACTCTGTTTCAGCTTCGGCTATTCCGAGGTCAAAGCAGGCACCGGGCATTCCTTTACTGCCTGCAAGTTCGACCACTCGAACTCTCGGATCAGCGGGCAAATCTAATTCTGCTGGCTGTAAATTGTGCGCAATAACCAGTGGTATCGCGCGCTCATCAAGGAGGATCGATTCCACAGCGCGGCGAATTGGTCGCTCCTTATCGTGAACTGGAACAACAATAGTAATGTCTGGCCGTTGCATTAGTTTAGTTTCCTCCTAGGATTAACCCGTCCCCGCAACAATTTACCTTTAAGTTCTGCGGCAGCATCTTGCATCCACTGTATTTTTTTAATGAATTCCCACCGCGATATTGAATGTCTGTAGAAAAGTAGGTCGCGAAGTGAGAATTTATGCGGCTGACCGTTCCACTCATATTCCGCAATGTGTTTAAAAGCTAACGGCGCAACCTCACGCAGACGTTTTAGAAAATTCTCAGCCCAAGTTTCTTCATCTGCGCTTAAGTTTGAACGATCGAATTGCAGATAATTCGCACGAAGAAGCTTTGTTGCCAACGCAACCTTCAGGCGTTTTGGCCAGTTTGCAATAAATGGTTCATCCCAAACAGCAAGCCACGGCGCACCGGTCTCTGCGATCGAACGTTTTGTTGTGCTGGCCCTGGTGTGTGCGTCATTAGTTACGACATAGGCTGGGTCATTCCAGTGAAAAACTATATTGCGTGCGTTTGACCAGAGGTAAGCGGTAACACGCAGATCTTCACCAGTCTTGTAGCAGGTGTTAAAGTCAGGCGCGTCATTCATCAGCTGTTGTTTGAAAATACCGAGCGGGCCCGTCCTATAAAAAAGTTCGTCTCGCACCGCTGTTAAGCCGCTGCTGCGCAAAGAGGGAAGCCTGCTTCTGTGACGGTTTCCAACTATCAGAAGTGGCGCTAGCACCGCATCTGCATTCTCTGCAATAGCATGCTGCAGCATCGCCTCCAATGCGCCCTCTTCAAAATAGTCATCCGAATCTAGCAACCCCACCCAGGGCAGGTTTGCGCGCGCAAGACCGGCGTTTTTTGGTGCGCCAGGAATACCCGGGCTACCGTCTAGCCGCATAAAAATTAAGCGAGGGTGCTCTTTTAACCCAAACGCAGTTGGGTCTGTGTTGTGGGCAACCAAAATCACACGGGCAGCCGGGCAGGCTAAAACCGAGTCAACTGCGCGCTGCACCGGCCTAGCGGGATCGTGAGCGGCAATCACAATATCTATCTGCTGCTCCATTTGCCCTCCTTAAAGCAGCCCCGAAAGTGTCGCCTGGCGCGCAAAAGCTGGCACTTGTGCAACAACTTCATCGAAGCGACCGCTGGCAAGCACTTTTCCATGCTCCATATAGTGCAGGCAATCAAAGTCACGCACCGTAGAAAGTCGGTGCGCAATCGCGATTACTGTTACTTCACCACGCAACTCACGAATAGCTTTTGAAATTTCTGCTTCTGTTTCGGTGTCTAAGGCGCTGGTTGCTTCATCCAGAATAAGCACAGACGGATCAGCGTACAGTGCGCGGGCAATACCAAGACGCTGCCGTTGACCGCCTGAAAGACCAATGCCGCGTTCACCGATAGTCGCTTTCAGCCCACCCGGCCGTGCTTGCGTGGCCTCCCACAACTGAGCTTTTTTCAGAGACTCGATAACCCGATCTCGGTCAATTTCACCTTTCCAGGTCAGTGCGACATTTTGCTCAATTGTTCCATCAAACAGTGATACCTCCTGCGGCACATAGCCCACACGAGAACGCCAGTCTGCCAAAACATCTGAGAGGTTTTGTTCGTTAACTAAAATGCTCCCCTCTTGCGGCACGAACAGCCCAAGCAGTATGTCAACAAGGGTGCTTTTACCAGAGCCAGATTCACCAACAAAAGCCACAGAGGAGCCCATTTTTATATCCACAGAAACGCGGTCAATAGCTGGTGTTTCACGGTTCGGATAGGTGAAACTTATGTTCTGAATAGAGAGCATTTTAGGGTCAGAATTCAGCTTTTCACGGCCCACTGTTTCACGCAGCTCTATATAGCGTTCTGCTTCCTCAATATCTCTAATCACAGCTCGCACCTGCGGGCCGTTCGCATTCAGAACGTTGATCGTCCCTTGGAAACCCGTCAACGCAGGAATCAAGCGAATTGCAGAAACAGCGAAAAGCACTACCGCATTTATTGCAGATTCATAGGTTCCCTCAACGAAGAAAGTAACTCCGCCGATAATTAAAAACCCACCGATGAGAGCGAAGTCCATTATAAATTTGGGAATCGATCCCAAAAACTGCAGGTTTGCTCGTGCTCTTGTCGCGTGAAAACGACTGTCTTGAACTACCTCAGAAACCTCGCCAAACTTATTGCGCAGGGTCACTTCTTTAAGCGCCCCCACCATATCTGTCATTAAACCTGCGGCTTTAAAGGAATAATCACGATTAACTCGACCAGCTTCCTGTGTGCGTCGCGAGAGCAACAGATATATACAAAGGGCAATTAGACCCAGATAGGTTAGCGTCGCAATAGCTGTTACCGGTTGCACAACGAATAAAATCACAACCACGACAACAGCCGAAACAATCATTGAGGGCAGACCCAAAATCGGCAAGATCATACCGGCGTTAATCGTTGCCACACCGACGTCTGCCATTCTTACAAGCTGTGAGGTGCTTCTGCTCAACCGCTCTACCCACGGCGCCCCCAAATAGGCGTCAAACAGTCTTTTACCAAGACTCATCTCAAACGCGGCAAATTTTCGCGTCGCAAACCACTGCTGCAAAAGCGAGAGAACAGTCTTTAAAAGAATCACAAAAGAAATGGTGGCAATTACATGCAGGTAATACTCTGACCCAAACGACCACTCTAAAACCGGCACCACAATTGGTTTTCCGGCAAGCACCGCAGAAACAGAAAAGGCCAGAGCCATCAGCGCCGCCACGTCTAACAGCGAAAGCAACGAGGCAACGAGAGAGTAAACGATCATATAGCGTTTAGTACCGGCCGGAAGGTACGTCAGAATTTTCCGGAAATCAACAGCCGCATACTTAACACTCATATGTTGAATCGTACTGGGTTAAGCTCGCAGACCGCCGTAGAATAGCTAACAGCCATGGATATTGTTATTGCCAGCCGAATTTATAGACCCGAGCCAGGGGCCGCCCCCATCTATTTAGGCGCCGTGGTTGATGAAGCAACCTCCCGTGGTCACAGTGTTCGCGTGCTCACAGTGAACCTGCCCAAGCGTCGCAAACGACTGCCAACCTTGGAAAAAATAAAGTCATTCCCGGTCCTGCGTGACCGTGAGGGATACGTCCGCGGCTACATCCAATACATGAGCTTCGATATTCCGCTTGCGTGCAGACTGCTATTTTCTAAAAAACCGGATGTTGTTTTTGTTGAGCCGCCGCCAACTACGGGAGCGGTGGCACGGGTGATCTGCAAAATGCGTGGGATCCCCTACGTCTATCGAGCTGCAGACCTGTGGTCGGAGGCGGCAGCGCACGCCACTAAGTCACAGACGGTGCTTAGTATTTTACGTCGGATCGAGAAGTTTGCGCTGAACGGCGCTAAAGCGTTGACGACCGTTTCATCTAACGCGCGCAATCGTATTTTAGAGCTGGCACCGGCGGCAGAGGTGATCGTGGCTGGCACAGGAGCTGATACTGACTCTTTCCACTATTCACAGGCCCCAATCTCACCCTATTTTATTTATGCCGGAACATTCACTGAACTGCACGGGGCACAAATTCTGATCCCAGCATTTGCGAAACTGCTGCACCAAAAGCCAGAGTTTCGTCTCATTTTTGTTGGCAACTCCACAGTTAAAGACGAAATTATGGCCGCCGCGCACGAGTTAAATATCGCAGATCGTGTTGAAATACTTGATCCGCGTCCGGTCAGTGAGCTACTCCCGTTGCTGCAATCTGCAACAGCGAGCCTAGCGACCTTAGATCCGCAAGGTGGCTACGAGTTTGCATTCACGACAAAAATTTATTCGTCGCTTGCCGCGGGCTGCCCCGTCATATTTTCAGGTGTCGGCCCGACCAAAGATTTTCTCGATGAAAACCCCGAGCTGTTTAGCCTTCACACCAACTATGCAGTTGACGAAATATATGAGGCAATGCTCCAGTTCGCAAACGCACCTCTGCACGATTCTTCCCGCCGCGCGGTAGCAGATTGGACTGCTGAGAATTTCTCTCTTAAGGCGGCGGGAAGAACAGTTGTTAACGTGCTTGAAAAAGCGGCGGCGTCTTAAGCGCCAGCCCCGAGCACGGCGCTTACTCCGGATACGATCCGATCCAAATCCGCCTGCGATAGAGATGGGTGCACAGGCAGTGAGAGCACCTCTGCAGCCGCCTTCTCGGTTTCTGGCAGCTCTAAACCGGGTGCAAACTTCTCAAGCGATGGCAGACGGTGATTCGGGATCGGGTAGTAAACACCTGTGCCAACATTGTGCTCTTCACGCAGCGCACGCTGCAAGCGATCGCGTTCGGCCGCATCAACACGGATTGTGTACTGATGGTACACATGCACAGCTCCCTCGCGCACAACCGGCACGGTCACACCCGGCACGTTTGCGAGCGCATCGCTCAAAAAGCGTGCGTTGCGCTGTCGCTGCTCGGTCCACCCATCAACCTTTGTCAGTTGCACACGGCCTATTGCCGCGTGAATATCTGTCATGCGAGCGTTGAAGCCGACAACCTCGTTCGCGTACTGTGTTTCCATTCCCTGATTACGCAGCAAACGCACATTACGCGCGATTGTTTCAGTCGCACAGCTCACCATGCCGCCTTCACCGCTGGTCATGTTCTTAGTTGGGTAGAGGCTGAACATTGCAAAAGAACCGAAGGTGCCAACCGGGCGGCCGTTTAGGGAAGCACCGTGCGCCTGCGCCGCATCTTCAAAAATCTGTAGGTCAAACTCGTCTGCGATTGCCTGAATCTCATCGACCATGAATGGGTGACCGTAGAGGTGCACCGGCATGATCCCCTTAGTGTGTTCGGTCACCGCAGCGCGCACACTTGCCGGATCGAGCGTAAATGTATCCGGCTCAATATCAGCAAAAACAGGGGTTGCGCCCGTAAGTGCGACAGAGTTACCCGTAGCCGCAAAAGTGAATGATGGCACGATCACTTCATCACCGGGGCCGATCCCACTGGCGAGCAGACCAAGGTGCTGGCCGCTTGTGCCACTGTTGACCGCTACTGTTGCACGACCGCGCACAAAGTGCTCAGCGAACTCTTCCTCGAAGGCCGCAACCTCTGGCCCCTGCGCAATCATGCCGCTGCGCAGCACACGATCTACCGCCGCACGCTCTTCATCACCGATAAGCGGTTTTGCCGCTGGAATAAAGTCGGTCATAACGCCCAACCTTTCATAAATAATGAGTATTCACTAGCGAGATTACCCCTATATTGCGAATTTACAACGTTTTGAATCGCTCTCTGAGAGAATAGACACATGCCGATGACCCAGAGTGCACTCAATCACGACACCTTCGTGGTGATCCCGCTCTACAACGAAGCCACGGTCATAGCTGAAGTTATTGGAGAGTTAAAACAGCATTTTAAACACGTTATTTGTGTCGACGACGGCAGCACGGATGCGTCAGCAACGCTCGCAAAACAGGCGGGCGCTTTCGTGATCAATCACCCAATTAACCTCGGCCAGGGCGCCGCCCTGCAAACCGGGTTTGAATTTGCGCTGCAGCAAAACGCAGACTACGTCATTACCTTTGATGCTGACGGTCAACACCGGGTTGAGGACGCGCTGCGCATGCTCGAACGGGCGCGACGTGAAAATTTAGCGATTGTAGTCGGATCTAGATTCCTGGATACGCGCACCCAACCCGGAGCACTTAAAAAACTCGTTTTGAAAACCGCTGCTTTCGTTACGAATCTTGCCACCAGCATGAAACTCACCGATGCGCACAACGGGTTACGACTAATTCGCCGCGACGCGCTTAAAAAAATCGAGCTCAAACAGGATCGCATGGCGCACGGCACTGAAATTATTATTCAGCTCGGAAAGTGCGATCTACCCTGGGCTGAAGAACCTGTCGAGGTGCTCTACACCAGCTATTCAAAAGCTAAGGGTCAGTCACTCTTAAACTCAGTAAATATCTTGATTGACTTGGTGGTGCGTTAATGGCAATTCAGATTCTTCTGATCGTTGCGGTGATACTCGGCGTAGTATTCACTCTCAGAGCACTCCGTGGCGAGAAACAGCTCGCCATCAAAAGACTTGCAGCATTAGCTTTCGCGCTGCTCGCAATCGTCTCGATTCTCTTTCCAGGCTTAATCTCGAAAATAGCCAATTTTCTAGGTGTCGGTCGCGGCACTGATTTGCTACTGTATCTTTTTATTATTGCCGCAGTGCTATTCGGAGGCGCTGTAATTCGCGCAAAAGCTAGAAGTGACGCGCGGGTTACCAAGCTCGCGCGTGCCATGGCACTGTCCGAGGCAAACAAGCGCTACCAATCTAAGTAGTCGCAGCAGACTTTAAGGGTGATATTGTGAGCTGGCTCGCTTTCGGACTAATTTTCATAGTAAGTATTGCTGTTATCACTATCCCCGGTTTGCTCACAGCAATCTCACTGCGCCTGACAGGCATTGCGTTTTGGGCGTGCAGCATTGCAGCATCATTCGCAGTAATTGGAATAAGCACACTAGCTGCAGGTGCATTTGCCGTCAAATGGAATATTTTGCTCCCTCTCATCGTGGGAGTCATAGTCGGAATAGCTCTGCTGCCGTTTAGGCGCTGGCTGACACACTCAGATTATGCGTCGCAGGATCCCCGTCCCGTATCTGTCACTCTGCTAGCTGTTGTTCCGCCGCTTGTCACCCTGGCGGTTTTCTCACAAAGCGTTATTAACAACATTGGAGATCCAGAAAATTTCTCACGCAGCTTCGACAACCTCTTCCATCTAAACGCTGTCAACCATATTTTGGAGGGCGCTAGCCCCTCCCCCCTTAATTTCTCACTGACCAGCACTGACGGCACGACTGGATCCTTCTATCCAACTCTCTGGCACGCGACTGTGGCGTTGATAAGCCAGTTGAGCGGCGCAAGCGTTGCTGCCGCCACCAACGGGCTAACTTTTGCTGTGGCAGGCATTGTCTGGCCGGTAGCAATTCTGTTCTTTGTCTCACCGATTTTGCCAAACGGAAAACGATACCAGTTCGCAACCGCTCTGCTCGCTGGCTTATTTCCGAACTTCCCCTACCATCTCCTCTCCTGGGGGATCCTCTACCCTTCTCTGCTCGGGACCGCTCTTATCCCCATTGCGCTCGGTGCTGTGCTGCGAGCGCTAAACATCTATCCAAACCGCACATCAAACACTAAAATCGGGTATCTAGTTTTTGCCGCCGGTGCCTTGGGGGCGTCTGCTTTCGCTCACCCTAGCTCTGCTATCGCTGCGCTCATATTTATGCTGCCACTGCTGGTTACGGCACTAATCCGCAGCTTCAAATACGCTGATGCTCGAGAGAAATACGCTGTCGGTGCGTTAACTATTGCGGTTGTGTCAGCTCTCACAGTCGCATTCGTGGTGCTCAGAACTGGAGACAACGACAGGCAGTTTAATAGAACACCATTCATAGCGCTTGCGCAGTTCCTTTTTAACACCGTTCTAAATAACAATGCGGTTGCTGTCCCCATTTCATTACTGACGGTGAGCGGCCTACTGTTGCTAATCCTGATGCGCAAACATATCTGGCTCATTGTCTCTTGGGCTATCTCAGGCGCCCTTTATATTGTGGCGGTCAGCTTCCCAGACCCTCTGCGCACATTCATTACAGGAATTTGGTACAACGATGCGCATCGCCTAGCGGCTTATATTCCAATTTTCGCTATCCCGCTTGCGGCAATCACTGTCGGGTGGATAATTGGTAAGCTCAGCAGTGCAGCGGACCTTAAGCCTGTAGCGGGCTGGCGAGAATCAATGCAGCCCGCTATCGCTATTGCAGTTGTGTTTGGGTTGCTGTTTAGCGCTGGCAAAGGCGCCTCAATATACAATCAGCTGCACGACATATACTCGACCTTCGCTGATCCGGAAAATATCGCTTTTGTATCGGATGATGAGCTGCAGCTCCTTAAGCGGCTGCCTGATGAGCTTCCTGAGGATGCTCTGATCGCGGGTAACCCTTGGACGGGAACGAGCTTCGCGCAGGCAATTAGCAACCGTGACACTCTGTTCAAACACCTGCGCTTCCAAACCACACCTGAGAATGTTAAGCTCGCACACGAATTTGCTACTCTGCCAGCCGCAGAAGCTTGCACTCTCACCAGCCAACTCGGAATTACCCATATGCTCGACTTCGGTCCTGTGATCTATGAGGTTCGAGATCAAGATGAGGTAGAGGATCTCATCCACCAGGGAATTCTGCACGCTATTAAAACAGAGGTTGATGAGAATGGTGAAGTTGTAAAACCTATCACCCTCACCCTTCCTGTCGAAACTACCGCAACCGAGTTTGACGGTGAAATGATTCCAAGGCAAAAACCCATTAATCCGGAAGACTTCCCAGGTCTCAACTATTTGGATAGGTCTCCGATCCTGACGCAAATTGATGCAGAAGGAGACGCTAAACTCTACGAAATTACCGGTTGCAACTGATCGTAGCGCTAGCATTAAGGCACGAAGAAAAGAGGAATAACATGGCATTAAAATACGGCCTCATCGGCTTAGGTATGATGGGACGTCACCACGCCCGCGTCATCCGCGAACTCGAAGGTGCCGAGCTAGTTGCTGTTGCCGACGCGATGGGCGATCCGCACAATGTCGCTGGTAGCACGCCACTCTTCGACTCTGTTGACGGCCTGATCAGCGCCGGTATCGAAGTAGCGGTTGTTGCCGTGCCGACCGGATTCCACGAAGCCGTTGGGCTGAAGCTCGCCGCTGCCGGGGTGCACTCTTTGATTGAAAAGCCGGTCGCGCACAACTTAGAAGCGGCAGAGCGGCTGGTGACTGCGTTTGAAGAGGCTAATCTCACCGCAGCTGTCGGCCATATTGAACGCTTCAACCCGGCGCTAATTGAGCTGCGTAAGCGGATAGCAGACGGTGAGCTTGGCGAGGTGTATCAGATCCAAACCCGCCGTCAGGGGCCTTTCCCAGTCCGCATTGCAGACGTTGGTGTTGTGAAAGATATTGGCAGTCACGATATTGATCTCACCGCGTGGCTTGCTCAGTCTGCTTACCAACATGTTGCGGCAGAAACAACCCATCGCTCGGGGCGCGAACATGAGGATATGGTCGCAATCACCGGCAAGCTTGAAAACGGCATTATGGTCAACCACATCGTTAACTGGCTCACTCCGTTTAAGGAGCGCACCGTCGTTGTGACAGGTGAGCGTGGCGCTATGGTGGCCGACACCCTCACCGCTGACCTCACATACTACGAAAACGGTGTTGGCGAGGGAGACTGGCACGCCGTTACCAGTTTCCGCGGCGTCAGCGAAGGCACCGTAACCCGTTTTGCTTTGAATAAGACAGAACCGCTAAAGAACGAGCATGAAGCTTTCCGTGATGCGATTCTGGGCGTTCGTCAGGATCATGTCACCCTGCGTGAAGGTCTTGAGACTCTGCGCATCGTAGAAGCCGCTTTAGAGTCAGGCAAGTCTGGTAAAACCATAGAATTGATGTAACTATGTCCCATATAGCTGAAAGCGCATATATCGGCGAAAACGTCACGCTCGGTCAGAATGTGAAAATCGGCCCCGGCGCGGTGATACTCGGCCCTGCAACCATCGGCGACAACGTCTTTATTGGATCGGGGGCGCAGATTGGTGCGCCCGCAGAAATTTCCTCTCTGCCGCAAAACGCCGCTTGGGCCGGCCAGACCGGTGGAGCTGGCGTGGTTATCGCAGCCGGTGCGGTGGTGCGCGAACTTGCGGTTATTCATCAGGGGAGCCACCGCCCAACATATGTGGGCAAAGATGCTTGGATCCTAAATCGTGCCTATCTGGCGCACGACGTACAGATCGGTGATGGCACCACCGTTTCCGCGGGTGTCTCGATTGGCGGGCACTGCGAAATTGGCGAGCGGGTCAACATTGGCATGAATGCGGTCGTGCATCAGCGCAGGGTGATCGGCGGCGGCGCAATGGTCGGCATGGGCACACCGGTAACCGCGGATGTGCCGCCGTTCGCGAAAGTCTTCGGCACCCCACCACGCATCAAAGGCATTAACACTGTTGGTCTTCAGCGTGCGGGGTTCGCACCAGAACTGAGTGAGACTCTCGCGCTCGCCTATCAAAACCAGACACCCCTAACAGCAGCAGAGCTGCAACAAAAACTCGAATCACTGCAAGAACTCGTTGACTGGTGGGCTGAGCGTGCCAGCGATAAGGTTATGCAGGTTGGGTAGGCACGATGAGCGACTCCACTGAATCATACTCATACGAGGCAACCATTCCCTCGCTGCGACCAGAAATTGCTGAGCAGCGTGAGCAGGCAATGTCTGCACACTATGCGCAGTATAAAAACCACCCTGAGTTTCGCCGCCCCGGTCACAGCCGCGGCCTCATAGACGTCTTCAAAAACCGCTATCTGCTCTCCCTCCTGACCAATAAAGGAATCGCGACACGGTATTACGGTTCCGTGCTCGGCTGGGTGTGGTCGTATATTCGACCAGCAGCACAGTTTTTGATGTACTACCTCGTAGTGGGGCTGGTGTTCGGCGCAACTCGCGGCATCGACTTCTATCCCATCTACCTGTTCTGCGGCATCGTTGGGGTCGGCCTATTTTCTGAAATTCTCAGAAACGCCACCTCGAGTATCGTCGACAACAGAGGCCTTGTGCGCAAAATTTTTCTGCCGCGCGAGCTCTTCCCTGTTTCGTCAACCCTGGTGGCAATGGTGCACTTTCTGCCACAAGCCTCGCTGCTGCTCATAATCGCAATTATCTTTGGCTGGAAGTTCAGCTTCACCGCCCTCTTATCGCTTCTCGGCGGCGTGCTGCTACTGCTCGTCTTTGGGCTGGGTGTCGGCATGTTCTTCGGCGGTATCAACGCTATTTACCGCGATGCAAAGAATATTGTTGACCTAATTCTTATGTATTCCACCTGGGCCAGCCCGGTGCTCTACAGCTTCCAAATGATTCGCGACATTGCACCGAGTTGGTTCTACCACATCTATATGTCAAATCCGGTAACCGTTGCGATCGAGCTGATACACGATGGTATTTGGTTACCAATATCACCAGGCGCTGAACGTCCAGGGCATATGTCGATCTATATTCTCGCAGCAGTTGGTATTTCGATTCTGAGCCTGTTCTTTGGGCAGCTGTCATTCCGTAAGATGGAGGGTATCTTTGCACAGCGACTCTAACTTCCCGGTTGTTGATCCAAACCTCCCAAATCCGATGGAGGCACCGCGGCCCGGCGACACTTCTCCCCCGAGAATTGTGCTCAACGGAGTCACCAAAACCTTTGCAATTAAACACACTCAGTCAATGAAGGAAACCTTTGTTGCAAAGATTCGTGGCAAGCAAACATCCAGCAAATTCGAGGCATTAAAAGACCTCACATTTTCCGTTCCCGAAGGGCAGTCCGTCGCGGTTATGGGGCACAACGGTTCAGGCAAATCAACCACCCTAAAGCTGCTCTCGGGTGTTATGCAACCCGACGGCGGATGGGTGCGCACCCGCGGCACACTGGGCGGCCTGCTTGAGGTTGGCGCGGGCTTTCACCCGGATCTTTCCGGGCGCAAAAATGTGTATCTCAACGCCGCAATTTTGGGTATGAGCCGCGAAGAGGTTGATGCGAAATTCGATGCGATCCAAGAGTTCGCTGAGATCGGTGAATACATCGACACTGAAGTAAAATTCTATTCTTCCGGCATGTACGCAAGACTCGGTTTCGCAGTAGCGATCCACACACAGGTAGACACGCTGCTTGTTGACGAGGTGCTTGCTGTCGGTGACGCAAATTTCGCTAATAAGTGTATGGATCGGCTGGAAGAGCTGAAGGAACGCAACACCACCATGTTTATTGTGAGCCACAATGCAAAGCAGGTGAAGCGTCTCTGCGAGCGCGGGATCGTGCTAGATCACGGCCGCAAAGCGTTTGACGGCCCGATTGACGAGGCTGTCGAGTTCATGCGGGAGCACAACCGCAGATAGGTAGCGTAAAGTGTGAAACTCGCGCTATCCGATTCTGCGTCCCACTGCGGCGCGCAGTGCGGTTAGGGTGAGGTTGATCGATTCAACGTCGATACGCTCATTGTGCGCGTGAATGCGTTCACGGTACTGTTCATACGTCCACTGCGGGCTGAGCACGGCAAACCCATAAGCCGGAATGCCAAGCTCTCTGTAAAAGCGGCAGTCGCTGCCGCCAGCGGCGAGGAGCGGGATCGTGGGGGCGCCTGAAACCTCAGTTGCAACCTCACTCAGCACCTGAAAAAGATCGGAGTCGGTTGGCGACTGTGTGGCCGCCCACCCGAGCAGGTGTTTAATCTCAAAATCTGCACCCAAAGGCGCGAGTGTGTCACGCAAAATCTCATCAACCGCTGCGTCGTTAACACCGGGCAGAGTGCGAATATCTAGGGTTAGTGTGCCGCTTGCGGGAATCACATTGTGTGCGGATCCCGCGCTTACCTTGGTTGGCGCAAACGTCGTGCGCGAAATTGCATGCGCATAGCCAGCAATGACACCGAGCTGTGCGATCCCTTCTGCAACGGTGCTCGGGTGCCGCAGCTTTTCAGCTACGGTTTCATCACTGACGCGAGCGGTCACAAACGCCTGCCATGTTTCACCCAAAACTACAGGGGCTTTAGCTTCGCGCAAAAGTCGTTCTGCTTCTGCCAAAACCGAAACCGCGCCATTTGATCCGAAAGGAATAGAAGCGTGGGCGGGCACACCTTTAACCTTAATTTTGCGGCCGGCGCTGCCCTTTTCCCCCACTTCGATAGCCAGGTGATTACCGAACCGCATGCCGCCGGATTCACCGATAATCTCTGTTACCTCACGCATGATTGGGGCGTTTTGCAAAAGCCATTTAATGCCGCGCTCACCGCCTGCTTCTTCGTCGGCTACAGCGATCAGCAGCAGATCCCCGCGTGGTGGGCGACCGTCTTTAGCCGCGAGCGCGACTTCACGCAGAACAGTCGCAAATGAGGCGGTCAGAAAGAGCATATCGACCGCGCCCCGACCCCAAACTTCACCGTCGATGAGATCGCCGCCGAAGGGGTCGCGCTCCCAGGCCTCACGCTCAACTGGAACAACGTCAAGGTGGCCGAGCATGCCAACCTTTGGTGCGTTAGGATCGGTGCCTTTCACGCGCGCTACCAGCGAGCCACGGCCCGGCAGTGCTTCATAGACCTCAATCTCGGCGTCAGACCCGGCAAGGAAGTCTTGCAGCACCCGGACTGCCCGAATTTCCTGTCCGGCTTGGTCTGCGCCGTCGTTTACACACGCTGCACGAATCAGATCTTGCAGCAAAGTTACTGTTGTATCGAGCGGGTCAGCGATCATTTTGTTCCCCTTTCGCCCGGCAGACCGTTTGCCACAAAACGACTAAAAAGCCTACGCTTCAAACCTGCCGGAAGCAAGCGATAGGTGCCCTTAACAGCGCTGTTCACAATGAAACGCACAGGGCCGATAAACCCCGCCCGCAGCAACTGCCATTGAATGCGCACCTCGGTTATCAATGGTTCGATACCGCCACGGCGCTTATAAACTCCGCTCGCTGTCGTGTCGCCAACGTTGTATGCCAGCAGCGGTTCAGCAAGATTATCGACTTTGGCCCCGTTTGCGAGCATCCGGATAACGAGGTAGTAATCTTCCATCGATCCCATCTCGTCATAACCGCCAACCGCTTCAACCGCGCTTTTGCGGTACAGCATGGTTGGGTGGTTTACGGGATTGTGCGTCCGGATGTGTGTCCGGATAGCGGCGCCGGTGGGCGGCACTCGACGCATCCCGGGCGTTGTATGGTTGCTGCTGAACTCATACATGCCGGTGCCGAGCAGGTCAAGGTTGTCACGCTGCACCCGCGCCCATTGGGTGGCGAATCGCTCAGGCAGGCTCACATCGTCGGCGTCCATGCGCGCAACATACTCGTAACTGCAGGCTGCAAGGCCGTTATTGAGCGCGGCGCCAAGCCCCTGATTGCGCGCAAGTTTTATGATTTTTGTGCGGATCGGCGCTGCTGCCGCGATTGTTTCAAGCATTGCCGCAAGCTCCGGGCTCACCGGCCCGTCTTGCACGATCACCGCTTCTGCGGGGGCTAAGGTTTGTTCCTGCACGGAGCTTTCGAAGGCGCGTTTCAAATCGTGGGCGGTATCACCGGCATAAACACTCATCAGCAGAGTAAAAGGAGCAGTTTTCAGTGTGTTCTCTGTCTGCTTAGCGTCACTCATGCTTTGCTGCTCCAGCCGGCTGCGGTCTTTCTCTTGAAGGTGGGCTCTTCTAGGTGCGCGATGACCGCCGCCACATCATCCGGCACCCCAGCACCCAGTAGCACCTCACTGTTGTAGCGTGGTTTTGTGCCGATCCCGTCACGTAAACCCCTGCGCAGACAGTTCGCGAGCTGTTTGCGATTCGTGGAATTTTTTACTGTGCGCAGCCAGCGCCTAACTGTTGCTGCCCGATAGGCGTTACGCTCCCAGAGCTTTAACGCGCGCGACTGATTAAACACCCAGGTCTTGTTGCGCACTTCAAAGTAGAAGCGCTCACCCGGGTCTGTGTCGCTAGAGCCACGAAGTTTAGTTTTATGTGTGACAACCGAGTCTGGCACGAAAAGACCTCGCGCGCCACGCAACAGCCGGGCGGAGTATTCAAAATCATCGTTCCAGAGAAAGTAGTCTGCAACGGGAAGCCCTTCTGCAAGAATTCGCGGCACTCTAAGAAATGCGGATACGAAAGAAATAGAGCGGATCTCAGTGCCGCCGGCAGCGGCCGCACGCTTTTTCTCACGGTCAGCGGCGAGAATCTTTGGCTTAGGGGTGTTCATCGGGTGGTTATTGCCGTCCGTCCAAACGACCCGCGACCCCATAACAGCGAGCGAATCTTGACCGGCTGCAGCGAAACGAGCATGCGCCTGCAGCGCGTTTTCAAGGGCATCAGGGTGTGGCACCGTGTCATCATCCATAACCCAGACCCAGTCGCTCATCCGACCGTCACTATCCGGCAGCAGCGCGGCTGCGATACCCACCGTAAAACCACCGGCGCCGCCAGTATTCTGTGTGAGCTGAATCAGCCTGCCGCGGTTGCCCCAAACGGCAATAAAATCGGCTGCCAGCTCAGTAGCGCCGTCATCACTGGCGTTATCGACGACTATCAGTCTGTCTGGGCGTCGGGTTTGGGCACCCAGCGCGGCGAGCGCTTCGCGCAAAAGTTCCTTGCGGTTGTATGACACCAGCACCGCGGTGACATGCATTTCAACTGGATTCACTGTAGCTACTCTGTTTCTTCTGGTGCTGAGGCAGTTGCAACCGCGTCTCGCACAAGCTGCTGCACAGTCGCATAGTCTGGATCAGCGGTGTCTACTGCTGGCGGCACCAGTTCCAGACGCTGCACTGGATATTCTTTTGTCTTCATAACAAGTTCAGAAAATGTGCCGAGCATCGATTTTGGAATATCGGTGTCTGCAATGTAGCTGCCAGAGGCAGCAATCTCCTGGAAACGCAGCAGCACATTCTCCGGTGTCATCTGCGCCACAATAGCCGCCTGCAGTTCGCGCTGGCGCTCCATGCGGTCATAGTCACCACGGTCTGAGCCATAGCGGCTGCGCGCATACCAGATTGCTTCAAAGCCGCTCAGTCGGCGCTGCCCCGCTTCAACGTATCCTTCAACACCGTTCCCGTAAGCATCACCACCGATCGGCAGAGGCTCTTTCACATTAATATCCACTCCGCCGAGAGCATCAATCAAACGTTCAAAACTGTCCATGTTGATAAGCACATAGAACTGCACATGCAAACCTGTGGCGCCCTCAACGGCATCTTTTGTGCCCTCAATGCCCGGAGTCGAGCTTCGTTTAGTTGCTTTCGGGTAGAGCTCTGGAGTGAACTCCTGCACCTCGGTGTAGATGTGGTTCAGATAGCACTCACCGGTGTAGCAGTAGGTGCCGATACCAAAGCCGTCCGGGTGCAGGGTGTGCATCGGGCTGGATTCTGGGAACGGCGCGTGTTCAAGATTGCGCGGCAGACCGATAATTAGCGCCTGCCCAGTTTCAGCATCAACGCTGACTAACGAAATACTGTCAGGACGAATACCCTCACGATCTGCGCCAGCGTCGGTGCCGAGCAGCAGAATGTTGTAGCGCCCGTCCACCGGTTCCACCGCGGCTTGGTGGTTTTGGAAGAGATCATTGATAAGCCCGCGCCCGGCGTTAATAGTGTTGGCCGCCCACCCGGCTCCCAGCGCTGGCACAACTGTCAGCACGAGTGAGAGCAGCACAACGGGGAGTCGCCACGCGCTCTTCACCTTGCGCACGCGCACCATTCGCAGCGTGTCAAGACCCAACACCAGCCACAGCACCGCATAACCGATCAGCAGTATCTGGATTACCAGCAGCACCCAAGTGTTCGTGAGTAGGTTTATAAGAAAACTGCGCGAGAGAAAGAAACCCAGCGCGGCAAGCGCCAGTAAAGACCACATAAAAATTGAAGCTGCCAGCCCGAAGCGGCCTAGTTTCTTTTTACCCGCGGTAATCTGCGCGGTGCCCGGCAGCAGGAAGCCGAGCACAACCAACCAGCGAGCGCGCTTGGTCATAAACGGTTCTGAATTGGTATCTGGATACCTTAACGGTTGTTCCAACTGCGCTGCGAGCTGGCTTGTGGCCATTATGCAGTCACCTCCCCGTCTTTTGCATAGCCGTTCGGGTTTTGCGACTGCCAACGCCATGAGTCAGCACAGGCGTCAGCTAGTGAGCGGGTAGTCTGCCAGTTTAGTTCGGAGTTAGCTTTCCGCGGATCCGCCACACACTCTGCCACATCACCGGGCCGGGCGTCCACAATCTGATACGGCACAGGCCTGCCGCTTGCCTGTTCAAAAGCTGCAACAACCTCAAGCACGCTCGATCCTTTGCCGCTCCCGAGATTGTATTCAGCAACCCCCTCGCCCGCAGCCTCTAGCGCTGCGGCGTGCCCCTCAGCAAGATCCATAACGTGGATGTAGTCACGCACGCCCGTTCCATCAGGTGTTGGGTATGAGCTGCCGAAAACAGACAGCTGCTCTCTTTTACCCACAGCAACCTGCGCGACAAACGGCATGAGATTGTTTGGAATACCGCTCGGGTCTTCGCCGATGCGTCCAGATTCATGGGCACCCACCGGGTTGAAGTAGCGCAACAGCACCGCTCTGAACCCCTTTTGCACAACCGCCGCATCACGAATAATCTGCTCATTCATTGCCTTGGACCAGCCGTAGGGGTTTGTGAGACCGACCCCAACCTGCTGTGTCTCAGCGATCGGGTTCGTCTCAGGGTCTCCGTAGACCGTTGCTGAGCTTGAGAAAACCAAGCGATTGATGCTGTGCGCACGCATCTGATCGAGCACGTTTAGTGTTGAGTTAATGTTTGTGCGGTAGTAGCGGGTTGGCTGCGCAACGGACTCACCAACAGCTTTTAAACCCGCGAAGTGGATCACCGCGTCTAATTCACCGCCAAGAGCCGCAGCGGCATCTGTAAACGCTTGTGCGGCGGCCTTTTGGTTCGCAAGATCCGCCTCCACCATCGGCACAGCTTTGCCCACAATTTCAGCAACGCGCCGCACCGCCTCTGGGTGAGCATTTGAGTAGTCATCAACAATCACGACTTCGTGCCCGCGTTCGGCGAGAACAACAGCCGTGTGTGAGCCAATGTAGCCGGCGCCGCCGGTCAGTAAAACGCGCATAACTATAAGGGTACCTGTGATTTTATTGCGCTGTGTGTGCTAGCCACTCTTAGATGTCTGTTGCGGTGGTGCGTCACCAGCAATTCTCTAGCATCTGCGCTCTAAAATTAACACTGTATTGATTTGCTTTCGGGAGGATTCCGATGACTGTTCTAAACGTCATAGGTGAGACGTTTTTTGATCACGATCACGAAGCAAATCGCTTTGCGTTGCAAGATCTCACAGCGGCTCTGCTTGCAACAGCACCCCGCGGTTGCAAAATTGAGTATCTGCTCCCGCGCGGCTCGCAGCTGCCTCAGATTTCCGATCCGAATCTGACTATTTCTGAAATTCCGTTAGCGGCAAAAACTCTGCCAGTAGTGTGGCGTGCTAGCGCAGCAGCGAATCCTTTGAGCGGTGAGTTTGTGCACGCCCTAACACCCCTGGCTCCAACGAGCCCGCTTTCGAATGCGGATGGCACCCAAGTCACCGTGTCCGTGACGCATCTGCCAGAGGCGAGCGTCGGTTCACCGCTCAATCCTGTTACCCGTGCACCGCGGGCGCTTTTGAAACGTGCAATAAAAAATGCGAACAGAATTCTCGCAACCTCCCACACGCTTGCAGAAAAATTGCAGGCGCAGCACGGTGCCACGCGTGTCAATGTTGTTCCGTTGGCGGCCCCTACCGAGTTTCTGCCCGGCGATAACGCGAAAAAGCGTCGTCAAGAACTTAGTCTGCCGAAACACTATATTGTCACCACTGCGGCGGCCGGCAGCGCAGAATTGGAATCATTGGTGAAAGCGGTTACCGCTGTGCGCGGGGCACCGCAATTGGTGGTGCTCGACACAAGTTTTAATTTTCTTTCGGATCAATCGGCTACTGCCGACAGCGCTACACCAGCTGCCGCAGATAATCGGGTCTGCTACCCAGCACTTGAAGCAGCGACAGATATTGGTGCTGTGCTTGCTGGAGCAGAGCTCTTAGTGCTGCCGCAGCAGCACTTAGAGGCTGGCTATGAGGTGTATGCTGCGCTTGAGGCTGGCATCCCAATTGCGCACGCTGAGCACGATGAGGTCACTGAATTTGCGCAGGAAGGCAGTGTCGTATTCAGCAATCAGGAGACACTTGAGCGCCTGCTACAAGATCTTTTCGATAGCGACTCCCAGGCTAGCGCGCAGTTGCAAACGCTTCAGGTGCTAGCCGCAGATCGTAGTGGCGTCTACTCATGGGATCGAGTCGCCCGTGAAATCTGGCAGATTCACGCTGAGATTTAAGCGCTCCTAGGCCTCAGCCGCAACCCGCTCTTGCAGCGCTTGATCTTTAGCGGCCACCTGCTGCTCCAAACTGCTCGCATACTGCGCGAGTTTCTGGCTCACCGCCTGGTCGTTTGCACCAATAATACGTGCGGCAAGAATTCCAGCATTTTTCGCACCGCCGATCGAGACAGTTGCTACCGGTATTCCGCCGGGCATCTGCACTATCGAAAGCAGTGAATCTAGGCCGTCAAGCTTATCTAGCGGCACTGGCACACCGATAACCGGCAGTGTGGTCATTGAGGCAACCATTCCCGGCAGGTGGGCAGCCCCACCGGCGCCAGCAATAATTACTTGCAAACCACGTGCAGCTGCTGACCGGGCATAATCGACCATTTTCTCTGGCGTGCGATGGGCGCTCACAACCGACACTTCGTGTGCGATACCAAACTCTCGCAGTATCGCCACAGCATCTGCCATAACTCGGTAGTCAGAGTCGGATCCCATAATTACTCCGACCAGTGGCGTTTGCGACATCTTTTCTCCTGCAGCTTATTGGGGTTAGAAGTTAGTTGTTGAAAACGGCGGCAGCTGCCCGCGCATAATCAAGAGTCTCTGCCAGATCACTCCCAGTCACAGTGACGTGACCAACTTTGCGACCGGGGCGTGGATCTTTACCGTATGAGTGAAATTTAGCGCGCGGGAATGCTGCGAGCGCCTCATGGTAGCGCACCGGCATCGGGCCTTCAGCCGGCCCGCCGAGCACATTGATCATAACCGCAACTTTTGCTGTGGCTGCTGTGCTACCAAGCGGTAGGTCTGTAACCGCACGCAGGTGCTGCTCAAACTGGCTGGTGACACTTCCCTCGATTGAGAAGTGTCCGGAATTGTGCGGGCGCATCGCCAGCTCATTAACCAGTAAGCGACCGTCTGCTGTTTCAAACATTTCAACCGCCATAACACCCGTCACACCAAGCCCTGTAGCAATCTGTTCACCAATGCTGCGAGCAGTGTTTGCCAGCGCAGTGTTTTGGCTGTCGCCTGCCGACGGTTTTGCTGTCTGTGCGGCAGCGGTTTGTTCGTTTGCGGTTCGCTCTACCGCGGGGGAAACAACCTCAGCGCACACACCGTCGCGCTGCACAGTTTCAACAACCTCCCAAGCTGCGATCTCGCCGCTTGGGCGCCGTGCGACAAGCTGCGACAGTTCACGCGTAAAGTCAACAAGCTCTTCAACCAGAAGCGCTTGTGCAGCCTGGCCTGGCTCATTTTCTGCTTTTTCCGTATCGGTGTTTGCTAGTGCGGCGAACCAATCAGCCACCTCAGCAGCGGAACTAACGACTCTAACTCCCTTACCGTCGTAGCCACCGCGAGCTGTTTTCACGACCGCACACCCGCCGTGCTCAGCTATAAACGCAGTCAGTTCATCAGGATCAGAAACTGATGCCCACTCAGGCACCGGCGCACCAATTTCTGTGAGCTTTTGGCGCATCAAAATTTTGTCTTGCGCGTACTGCAGCGCGGCGGGGGTTGGATGCACCCGCACACCGTCGGATTCAAGCGCTTCAAGAATGGCTGGTGGCACATGCTCGTGGTCGAAGGTGACAACATCAACTGTCTTAGCAAACTCACGCACCGTTTCAAGGTCGCGATAGTCGCCCTCTGCATCAGCTGCACGAGCGGCGCTCATATTCGGCCCCTCTGCGAGAACACTAATATCGAGCCCCAGATGAATTGCTGGGGGCACCATCATGCGCGCTAACTGCCCCGCTCCGATTACGCCAACACGTATTTTACCGGGAGCATCTGCATTCAGTGGTGTCGTCAACGTTTACCTCCTAGTTAATTGTAATGCGCCCGCACATCGTCTCTGGCCGTCTCAAATATTGTTTCGTATTTCGCAGTGAGATCTTCGTCTGTGTAGCAGACTTTAAGTTTTCGCTGCTGCGGCAACGATTTGCCTGAACTGTAGCTTGTTGTCTGCTCGCTGCGGTCGCTGCTGCTTAGCCCCCTAAGCTGCGCGACAGCTGTCTCCGGCAGTTTTATCTCTGCCCAGGCATCTCTCGGCATCTCACCAACCGTCTCAGAGATATCCGCAATATTAGTGACATGCGCCGCTCGCAACTGCGCTATATATTCACGCCCCAGCGGAAACAGCCAGATTAGTTGCCAGCTAACATTTTTCGGCACTCCATAGTCGCGACAGAATTTACGTCGTCGCTGTTGGCAGATTATGAGCGTCACAATCGCAGCGCACACAAGCAGCACAGTCGCACCAAAAACGATCTGCATAACTGCGGTTGTGTCTAAACTCATACCACCAGCCAAACATAGTTATTGTGCAGGTGTTTAACTGCAGGTGGATCTGTGGAAATCCTCACATGTTTTACGATTACCCACAGTTTGTTACAAACATTGCCGACCCGTAAGAGTTTGGTTAAGGCTGAGCCGCCCGATACAAAGAACTTTCATAAAAAAATTGGGGCCCCACCGTGCGGCGGAGCCCCAAAAACAATCAACCAGTGTTTAGAGACCGGTTACATCGAGCGGGATACCAGGACCAAAGGTGGTTGAAACCGCACCCTTGATAAAGTATTTACCCTTCGATGATGCTGGCTTAAGACGTGCAATCTCTTCCAGCGCAGCATTGATGTTGTCAGTCAGCTGCTCTGGGCTGAATGATGCTTTACCAACGATGAAGTGCACGTTAGCGTGCTTGTCAACGCGGAACTCGATCTTACCGCCCTTAATGTCTGTCACAGCCTGTGCAGCATTTGGGGTAACAGTGCCGGTCTTTGGGTTTGGCATCAGGCCACGTGGACCGAGCACCTTACCAAGACGACCAACCTTACCCATCATGTCGGGAGTTGCAACTGCTGAATCGAAGTCGGTCCAGCCTGCAGCAACCTTTTCGATAAGCTCATCGCCGCCCACCTCGTCTGCGCCAGCAGCGATAGCTGCCTCAGCAGCAGGGCCAATAGCGAAAACGATCACACGTGCGGTCTTACCGGTGCCGTGTGGCAGAGAAACGGTGCCGCGCACCATCTGATCAGCCTTGCGTGGATCAACGCCGAGCTTCACAGCAACCTCAACGGTGCTGTCAGTCTTTGCTGAGCCGGTCTCCTTAGCGAGGGTTACTGCCTCTGCTGGAGTGTAAAGTTTGCCTGCCTCGATCTTTTCGGCAGCGGCGCGGTATGCCTTTGACTTCTGAGCCATTTTCTACGCCCCTCCTATTCGACCGTAATGCCCATTGAGCGAGCGGTGCCCGCGATGATAAGTTCTGCTGCGTCAAGATCGTTAGCGTTTAGATCAGCCATCTTCTGCTCTGCGATCTGACGTACCTGGTCGCGAGTAACCTTTGCGACCTTCACGGTGTGCGGGGTGCCTGAACCCTTCTGCACGCCTGCAGCCTTCTTCAAGAGCTCAGCTGCTGGTGGAGTTTTAAGCACGAAATCGAATGAACGATCATCGTAAACAGAAATCTCTACAGGAATAATGTTGCCGCGCTGTGATTCAGTCGCTGCGTTGTATGCCTTGCAGAATTCCATGATGTTGACGCTGTGCTGACCGAGCGCAGGACCTACAGGAGGTGCTGGGTTAGCGGCGCCAGCAGGGATCTGAAGTTTAATCAGACCCACAACTTTCTTCGCCATGAGTTTTCCTTTCATCGAAGCCCGTGGGCCTCTCCCACGCGACAGTATTTCTGTCGGCGGTAGTTGCGCCGTTGTGGCGCGCCCCGAAACACGTGAGTTTTGGGGCACTTCACCGATGCGGTGAAGGTTACTTACCAAGCTGGCAAGTAAGTGCACCGAAAATCGATGCACAAGTCTCTAATTTTAGACCATCTTTTCAATCTGGTCGAACCCGAGCTCAACCGCGGTTTCACGGTCAAACATCGCAACAAGCACAACAACCTTGCCGGCTGCCGCATTGATCTCGTTGATCGTTGCTGGGTAGCCAGCGAATGGGCCACCGGTGATGGTGATGGTCTCGCCGCGCTCGAAATCAATGTCAACATTGCCAGCAGCGGCAGCACGCGCAGCCGCCTCGCCCTTGCCTTCGCCATCAATCTCAACCGTTGACTTCAGCATCTCGAAAGCTTCGTTGAAGCGCAGCGGAATTGGATCCTGTGCGTTACCAACGAATCCGGTAACACCAGGTGTGTGGCGCACAACAGACCAGGTTGTCTCATTCAGGTTCATGCGCACCATCACATAGCCGGGAATGCGCACACGCGAAACCATCTTTCGCTGGCCGTTGCGCACCTCCATGACTTCTTCCATAGGCACTTCTACTTCGTAGATGTCTTCGGTCGCCTTCATGATCTCGCGACGGTGCCACAGATTCTGCTTTACCTTGCGCTCATAGCCCGCGTAGCTGTGAATGACGTACCATTTACCGGGCTTGCGGCGCAGCTCGCGCTTAAATTCTTTGTAAGGATCAACTGCGCGATCCTCACCCTCTGCGCTATCTGCATCAACAGCGGCAGCAGTGGCCTCGCCATTCGCCTCCACAGCAGCTTTGTCAAGCGCGTTTTCGAGGGTTTCCTCCACGTTATTTTCAGAAGTCATACAATCGCTCCTTAATAGCTATTGAGCAAGCTCTTAGTAGCTTGAGCCGTCGAACAGGAATGAGGTCGCCAAACCAAACAACTGGTCGATGACTGTCACAAACAGCATCATCAGCACAACAAACCCGAGCACCACAAGGAAATACTTCCAAAGCTCTTTACGAGTTGGAGTGGTTACCTTCTTCAGCTCAACAAAAACCTGCTTGATGAAGAGAATGATGCGCGCAAAAATATTTGGCTTTTTGCCTGCTGCCCGACCCGCCGCAGATGCCTGGATCTCAGTGCTGCTCACGCATTTTCCTCTCTTAACCAACCCACTGTGTGAGTTATTTGCAGGGCGGACAGGACTCGAACCTGCAACCTGCGGTTTTGGAGACCGCTGCTCTACCAATTGAGCCACCGCCCTTTGGGTGATTTTTATGTGTTGCGGACATAAAAATTAATGCTATTTACTAGCACCTGTCAAGCATACGGTATAACGCTCCGATTGTCTAACTGCACTATGATAAAGACATGACAAGGGAACGTGTTTCAAAGAAGATGGCGGCAATCGCCGAGTCAGCAACGCTCAAGGTTGACGCAAAAGCGAAAGCCCTCAAAGCCGAGGGTCGCCCGGTAATTAGTTACGCTGCGGGTGAGCCTGATTTCCCAACCCCACCCCACATCGTAGATGCAGCACGCGCTGCGCTCGATGATCCGGCAAACTTCCGCTACACCGCGGCAACGGGTCTCCCAGAATTGCGCAAGGCAATTGCCGAGAAGACTAAGCGCGACAGTGGCATTGAGGTGGATCCTGCACAGATTATCGTCACCAACGGCGGTAAGCAGGCGGTTTATATGGCTTTCCAAGCAATTATTAACCCCGGCGATGAGGTTATTTTGCCTGGCCCGTACTGGACCAGCTACCCTGAGGCGATTGCACTGGCTGACGGGGTTGCCGTGCCGATTTATGCAGGGGCAGATCAAAACTATAAGGTCACTGTCGAGCAGCTTGAGGCTGCCCGTACAGAGCGCACTAAAGCTGTTGTGTTCGTGTCACCATCAAACCCAACCGGGGCTGTCTACAACTTTGAAGAGACAAAGGCTATCGGTGAATGGGCGCTCGCAAACGGCGTGTGGGTGATTACCGATGAGATCTACCAAAATCTCACCTACGGTGGCGTAAAGGCTGTCTCAATTGTTGAAGCTGTGCCAGAGCTCGCTGAGCAAACACTGCTTGTGAACGGTGTCGCTAAAACCTACGCTATGACCGGTTGGCGTTTGGGGTGGATGGTCGGCCCTGCTGACGCAATTAAGGTTGCCGCGAATCTCCAGTCACACCTCTGCAGCAACGTCAACAACATTGCGCAGCGCGCAACGATTGAGGCTTTGACGGGCGACACTGCGCCGATTGAAGAAATGCGTCAGGCCTTTGAGCGTCGTCGTGCGCTCATCGTTGCTGAGCTAAATAAAGTGCGTGGTTTCAACTGCCCAATGCCTGAGGGCGCTTTCTACGCTTACGTCGATGTTTCTGAGGTGCTCGGCACTGAGGTTGCCGGCAAGACCCCGCAGACATCACTTGAGCTCGCCGACATCATTCTTGAAGAGGCCGAGGTCGCGGCGGTGCCGGGCGAGGCGTTCGGCCCGAGCGGCTATCTGCGTTTCAGTTACGCCCTGGGCGATGAGGCGCTGGTTGAGGGCATCCAGCGCCTGCAAAAACTGTTTGGCACAAAATAGTCTCTGACATCTAAAAAGCCGGTCTGGATGGTAAAGCAGACCGGCTTTTTAGATGTAACGGTTAGTTAATCCCAGCTGCGGCGCGCAGCTTCCGTGCCAGCTCGCGACGCTCTGCCTGCTCGGCAGGATCTGGCACTGGCAGTGAAGCTAAGAGACGCTGCGTGTAAAGCTCCTGCGGATCGCTCAACACCTGCTGCGCCGGCCCTGCTTCAACAAGCTCGCCGTGGAAAAGCACACCCACCGTGTCAGCCAAAGCATCAACAACAGCCAAATCGTGGGTGATGAAGAGAGACGCGAAACCCAGTTCGTGCTGCAACTCCGCAAACAGCTCAAGCACACGCGCCTGCACGCTTACGTCTAAGGCACTTGTCGGTTCATCAGCAATCAACAGTTTCGGATCAAGCGCCAAACCTCGCGCTAATGAGGCACGCTGGCGCTGCCCGCCGGAAAGCTCGTGCGGGAAGCGGTCACCATAGCTCCGCGGCAGCTGCACCGCCTCCAACAGCTCATCGACTCGCGCGCGAGCAGCAGAAGCGTCTTTCGCTTTACCGTGCACAATCAACGGTTCAGCAACGTTCTCAGCAATCGTTAGCAGCGGATTAAAGCTTGATGCGGGATCCTGGAAAACAAATCCAATGTCTTTGCGCAGCGGTTTAAAAGCCTTCTCTTTAAATCCGACCATCTCGTGGCCGAAAACCTGCAACGACCCGCCAGTAGCTTCGGTGAGACCCGCAATCGCGCGCCCAATTGTTGACTTACCTGAGCCGGACTCACCGACGAGGCCATAAACCTCACCGCCCCGAATTTCGAAGTCAACACCGCGCACAGCTTTAAAACCGGGGCGCCCCAAGCGGCCCGGATACTGGATCTCTAGACCGCGGGCTGCAACTAAAACTTCGCCCTTCGGCTTCGGCTCATGTGCAATACCTGCGGCATGCGCAGCAGCTTCAGCCTCATGCACACTGGCCGCACGGATCCGCCCATCGCCGAGCTTCAGCACAGCGCCGAGCAGAGTCTTTGTGTAGTCCTCCTGCGGGTGTTTAAAAATCTGCTCAACCGAGCCGGTCTCAACAACCTTGCCTTGATACATCACAGCAACATCATCGGCCAGATCGGCTACCACACCCATATTGTGGGTGATCAGCAGAATTGCTGTTCCCAGCTCATCGCGCAGCCTGCGCAAGAGGTCGAGAATTTCCGCCTGCACCGTCACATCAAGCGCGGTCGTTGGCTCATCAGCAACAATCAAACCCGGGCGCAAGGCCAGCGCCATCGCAATCATGACGCGCTGTTTTTGCCCGCCAGACAGCTGGTGTGGGTAGTAGTCGAGACGCGCTTCAGGGTCTGGCAGACCCACCAGCTTCAGCATCTCAAGCACCTTGGCGCGCAGCTCTTTTTTCGTGTATTTGCCGTGCGCCCGCAACCCCTCTGCAATCTGCCACCAGATTGGAAACACCGGGTTCATCGCAGTTGACGGCTCTTGGAAGACCATCGCCACGTCACGCCCGCGCGCTTTTCGCAGTTCATCTTTGCTCAGCGTAATTACATCGCTGACGCCGCCGCGCTCAGTGGTGTTCGCAAGCAAAACAGCGCCGTTTGTAGCCGCGGTCTCCGGCAGCAAGCCCAAAACCGTGCGTGCCGACACGGTTTTACCCGAGCCAGACTCGCCAACCACCGCAAGCACTCGACCCGGAGCAACCTGCAGTGACACGCCATCAACCGCTTTTACCGGCCCCCGGTCGGTCGAAAAAGTAACCTCAAGGTTTTGAATATCTAGCACCTGATTCATCGGGCACCTCCTTCACTCGTGCCTGCTTCTTTCGGATCAGCCGCGACCTCCCCGGCTGCAGCAGAGCCCGCCGCTACATCAGGTATTGTCACAACAGAGGTGTTCGCGACGGTGCCCGATCCTGCAACAGCACGTCGGCGGCTGCGCAGACGTGGGTCTGCCAGATCGTTGAGTGACTCACCTGTGAGGGTGAGTCCGACCACGACGAGCACAATTGCAAGTCCAGGCCACAGCGCCGTCCACCAGACACCGTTTGTTACATCGCTGAGTGATTTGTTCAGATCGTAACCCCACTCAGAGGCAGAGTTTGGCTCGATACCGAAACCCAAGAATCCAAGACCTGCCAAAGTCAGGATCGCCTCAGATGCGTTCAGCGTAAACACCAGCGGCAGCGAGCGGGTCGAGTTGCGGAACACGTGGCGGAACATGATCCGCATGTGGCTTGCGCCAACAACGCGCGCAGACTCCACAAATGCTTCTGCTTTGATGCGCACAACTTCTGACCGCACGACGCGGAAATACTGCGGAATAAACACAACTGTGATCGAGAATCCCGCGGCCAATATACCGCCCCACATGCTCGATTGACCGCCGGAGATCATAATCGACAGCACAATCGCAAGCAGCAGTGACGGGAACGCATACACCGCATCAGAGATCATCACGAGCACACGGTCAATAACACCGCCAATGTAACCCGAAATAAGACCGAGCAGTGAGCCGATAAAGATAGATGCGAGCACGGCGATTACAATAACGAACAGCGCTGTCCGGCTACCCCAGATAACACGGGATAACACGTCGTATCCAGCGATAGTTGTGCCCAACGGGTGGGCTATGCTCGGCGCTGACAGAGATCCAAAAGATCCGTTTTCGTTTGACAGCTGATTGTGTGAGTACGGCGCCAACAGCGGGGCAAACACCGCAACAACCACAAACAGGCCGACGAGCGCGAGACCCACCGTGAGCATAAAACGCTGCCAGCCAACAGACATCCGATACTGCTTAATCAGTGGCAGGTTGTGCCATTTCTTTACAGTCATAGTTAGTACCTCACTCGTGGGTCGATGAGCGCCGCAAGTATATCCACGATGAAGTTGGAAAGCGCAACGATGACCGCCAGCATCGCCACAATACCCTGCACAGCAACAAAGTCGCGGCCTGAAAGATAATAGGCGAGCTGAAAGCCGAGACCTTTCCACTCAAATGTGGTTTCGGTGAGCACAGCGCCACCGAGTAGCAGCGCTATCTGCAGGCCAATCACAGTGATCACTGGGATCAGGGCCGGCCGGTATGCGTGTTTAGTGATAAGTCTGAACTCAGACACACCACGTGATCGGCCAGACTCAACGTATTCACGGCCGATAGTGCCAATCATATTGGTGCGCACAAGACGCAGGAAGACACCAGCTGTCATCATGCCAAGTGTCAGCGCCGGCAGCACCGCGTGACGCAGCACATCGATAATGTTTGCCGGATTCCCGGTCTGGATGGCGTCGATGAGGTAAATACCGGTTGGGTTTGCGACATTCAGCTGGATGTCGATCTCAGTGTTCACCGAGGCGCGGCCCGACACAGGAAGCCAACCAAGCCAGACCCCAAAGATCAGCTTCATTATCAAACCGGAGAAGAAGACCGGGGTTGCATAGGTAAAGATCGCAAACATGCGCAGCGCCGCATCCGGCCCCTTGTCGCGGTAGTAGGCTGCGGCCATACCGAGCGGGATACCGACAATAAACGCAACAATCAGCGTGTAAAACGCAAGCTCCAAAGTTGCCGAACCGAAGGTTAGCAGCACTTCAGTAACCGGGCGGTTGTCTGTGATTGTGGTGCCGAAATTACCGGTAAAAACCTGCCCGAGGTACTCGAAGTACTGCACCAAAACTGGCCGATCATAGCCGGCCGCCGCAATGCGGGCAGCGAGCTGATCGGGTGGCAGTTTTCCGCCAATAGACGCGGTGATTGGGTCTCCGATGGTGCGCATCAGAAGGAACACCATCGTCACCAAAATAAACACAGTCGGAATGATCAGCACAGCGCGCCACAGAATGTAGCGCCCGAGCCCACCGCCCGACTTCTTCTTTTTCGTCGCAGACACTGCCTGCGTCTCAGCTACTGCAGCCATATTTTTGCTTTCCTGTTAAAGCCAATGTGGGCGGGTCCTCGAGAGTATCGAGAGACCCGCCCGCTTGTCTCAGCTAACTAACCTAGCGTGCGAGGGTTCCAAAACGGAACTTAAATGATGGATCAAGGGTAACGCCGCTGATGCCATCAACCGCTACTGCAACCTGTGCGCCCTGCAGCAGTGGGACGGTTGGCAGATCGTTAGCGGTGAGGTTCTGCACCTCTTCAATGAGTGAGGCGCGTTTCGCGGCGTCGTCTGTCGCCACCTGTTCACGCAGCAGGGTATTTACCGCTTCGTTGTTGTAGTGGTTCTTCAAGAAGCCACCCTCAAGGAAGAACGGCGTGAGATAGTTATCAGCGTCTGAGTAGTCAGGGAACCAGCCGAGCTGGAAGGCTGGGTACGCACCAGAGCTGTACTCCTTTGAGTAGACACCCCATTCAGTGGTCTGCAGGTTTACGTTGAAGAGACCATCAGCTTCGAGCATTGCTTTAATCTGCGCATACTCTTCGGTGGCCGCAGCGCCGTAGCGCTCAGCAACATACTGCAGGTCAAGGGTAACCGGAGTCTCAACACCGGCAGCTTCCAAGCGGGAAGCTGCTTTCGCAGCGTCAGCGCCACCGTTACCGTCACCGTACAGAGACTTCAACGGTTCAGCAGCACCCTCGAGCCCGGCAGGAACATGTCCGTAGAGCGGGGTGTAGGTGTCCTTAAACACCTCGTGCGCAATCTTTTCACGGTCGATCAAATCTGCAACCGCCTGGCGCACAGCAAGAGCTTTGTTAGCGTCTGCTTCAGCAGTTGCTGCTCCGTAGGGCATGGTGTCGAAGTTGAACACGATGTAGCGAATCTCGCCACCGGGGCCGTGCACAACGTTCAGACCGTCAGTCTTCTCAAACTTTGCAACATCGGTTGCCGAGAGTGAACGGAATGCAACATCAACAGCTTTAGTTTCGATAGCCTGGCTCAGGTTTGACTCGTTTGCAAAGTAGCGAACGTTAATCTGCTCAGTCTTTGGTGCACCCCAAATGCCCTTGTATGCGTCGTTAGCCTTAAACACGGCAAGGTTGCCTTTGTCGAAGCGCTCGAGTGTGTACTGACCAGCAAACGGCTTGGCTTCGATAACGGCTGCATCGTCAAGCAACTTATCAGCCGGGAATACTTCCTCATCGAGGATCGGAGCCACTGGGCTTGACAGAATCTGTGGGAAAGTCTGATCGTGCTCAGCTTTTAGGGTGAAAACAACAGTGAGATCGTCAGTTGCTTTTACAGACTCCATACCCTCTAGCAGGCTCTGCGGCCCGTTTGCGTCGTCGATGTTGAGCATACGCTCAAATGTGTGCACAACATCAGATGCTGTGAGGTCGTGACCGTTCGCGAAAGTCAGATCCTTCTTGAGGGTGACAGTGTATTCGGTTGGGCCGGTGAACTCAGCCGTCTCTGCGATGTCTGGCTCTACAGTTGCCTCACCCACTGGGTTGTTCAGCAGGAATGGGTAAACATTTGTCGCGATGGCAAATGAACCATTGTCGTAAGAACCAGCGGGATCGAGTGATGTAACCACCTCGGTTGTGCCGACGGTAATTCCATTGCTTGAGCCACCGCTGTTGTCGCCGCCCCCAGCGCAGCCAGCAAGCAGCAGCGCAGCTGTGCTAGCTAAAGCTATTGAGCCATAAAATTTTTTCTTCATATATCCTCCGTGCTGTTGCGAACGCATCCTGCAACAGTATCGCTTCGTTGCGCACGCAAATATCTTTCACCAAAAGCCTACTAGGAGTATCAGGCTGAATCACTTTTACCTAAGCTCAGGCAAAAACGTTATCTAATGGTGATAATAAATTTTTGAGTAACTAACTGGTTTAACCACGCAGCTTTGCCGCTTCAGCATCTGCAACGTCAAGCGCACCGTCAATAATCTCTAAGCCACGCACGAGATCTTCCTCCGAGATGATCAACGGCGGCGCAATCTGCAAACGGTTACCGGCTACGAACGGCCACAAACCAGCTTTCTTACACGCTGCCGCAACAGCGTTCATAGGCGCAGCTGCGTCACCTGCCGCATTGAACGGCACAAGCGGCTCACGTGTTTCACGTGAAACAACCAGCTCCAACGCCCAGAACAGCCCACGACCGCGCACTTCGCCAATCGACTCATGCTTTTCGACCAACCGCTCAAGTGCCGGGCGCACAACACGCTCGCCCAAATCGCGCACTCGCTCAACAATGCCATCACGTTCGAAAACATTAAAGGTGGCCACACCAGCTGCGCAGGCAAGCGGGTGTCCTGAGTAGGTGAGGCCGCCGAAGAAGGTTTGCTCTGAGAAGGTGTTGTGGATCTCCTCGCTGATCACTACGCCGCCGAGTGGAACGTAGCCTGAATTCACACCCTTCGCGAAGGTCACGAGATCCGGAGTGATCCCAAACTGCTGGAAAGCAAACATGCTGCCCAAGCGGCCAAAGCCCACCATCACCTCATCGCAGATCAGCATGATGCCGTGCTTTTTAGTCAGCTCACGCACACCCTCTAAATAGCCTGGCGGCGGCACCAAAACACCGTTTGTGCCGGTTGCTGTCTCGAGGATGACCGCGGCGATTGTGTCCGGGCCCTCAAGCTCAATAGTGTGCTCAAGGTGCCGTAAAGCGCGCTCAGCCTCCTGCTCTGGCGACTCAGCATAAAACTCTGACCGATACTCATACGGCCCGAAGAAGTGCACAACGTTGATATCGAGCACACCGTTTGCCCACCGCCTGGGCTCACCGGTGAGCGTGATCGCAGTGCCTGTTGAGCCGTGATAGCTGCGGAAACGTGACAGCACTTTTTGCCTGCCGGTATGGTGCCGAGCCAGCCGAATCGCATACTCGTTCGCGTCTGCACCACCGTTGGTAAAGAACACTGAACGCGCACCCTCAAAACTGCTTTCAACGATCAAACGCGCTAATTCGCCGCGCGCATCGTTAGCGAATGCTGGCTGAATGGTTGCAAGCCGCCCCGCCTGCTCTTGGATAGCCTGCACCAAATCAGGGTGCTGGTGACCCAGGTTCAGGTTTACAAGCTGTGAAGAAAAGTCGAGATACTCTTTTCCGTCGTAGTCCCAGAAACGCACACCCTCGCCCTTGGCTACGGGCAGCGGATCGATCTTACCCTGTGCACTCCATGAGTGAAAGACAAAGCCACGATCGTTCGCGCGCACTTCGCGCTGTGCGGCATTGTCGCCGAAGTTTTGCTCTGCACCTCGGATGTCAACAAAATCTGCCACCAGTTATCGGTCCCTTCAATTATTGCGCCGCAAATTTGCGGTTCATTCGCAATTCTACTGCGCAAACTATCTCTGTCTTAACGCTGCTTTGTAATACTCAAACGGAAGTTATGCAGACGCAGTCCACAGGGCGGTGTATTCGTAACCTAAGCGACGCACCAGCTGACGCAGGGCGGGCAGCGATAACCCCATAACACAGCTCGGGCTGCCCTGAATACCGCTAATAAACGCGCCAGCACGACCGTCAATCGCGAATCCACCAGCGAGCTTTAGGGGTTCACCGCTTGCAACATAGGCAGCAAGCTCCGCATCAGTAACATCGGGAGCAAGCGTTACAAGAGCCGTGTCGGTGAGCGTGGCCTCCCCAACAATCTCACCGTTTTTAACCTCAAGCAGGCAGTGACCGGAGTGCAGAGTGCCGGTGCGCCCGCGATGTTTTTTCGCACGTTCCAGGGCAACATCAGGATAATGCGGCTTCCCGAGCACCTCGCCGTCGAGCAGAAAAACGCTGTCTCCCCCGAGCACCAGACCGTCAGCTGTGCTGCCGTAGCGGGCAGCAACATCGCGCGCCTTCAGCTTTGCCAGAAGGTCAACTGTTTCCGCTGCGGTGAGTGGCGTGCCCTGTTCATTCTCAGCAGCTGCAACTGCGGCGGCCTCATCAACAGTGGGCGCAAAACAAACTGGGGTAATGCCGGCGGCGGTGAGCACCGCGCGCCGCGCCGGAGAAGTCGAGGCAAGAACTAAACGCATATTTCAATCCTAAGCCGCTGCGCTAACACCCTAGATACACTAATTAAATGACTACTTCAGCAGAACTGCACGTCGGAGATGATGTCGTCCTTGATATCACAGGCATCGCCCACGGTGGCGTCAGCGTCGCGCGCCACAGCAGCGGGCGCGTTGTTTTCGTCTCAGACACTCTGCCGGGCGAGCAGGTGCGCGCACGCATTATTGAACTTAAAAAGAATTTTGCTCGCGCAGTCACTGTGCAGGTTTTGCAGCCGTCGCCCTTCCGCACAGCGCATGTGTGGGCTGAAGCCGACATTAGCCGCGATCCGCAAGACCGTGTGGGCGGCGCAGAATTCGGCCATATCGCACTCGGTCACCAGCGTGATTTGAAAGCGCAGGTGTTGCGAGACGCGCTGATCAGGCAGGGGCGGATCGCGGCCGACGCCGTCCCCAATGTCAGCATCGACCCGCTGCTGGGTGACGACTACGAGAACGGTTTGGGGTGGCGCACCCGAGTGAGTTTGCACACCGACCCTGAAACCGGGATCGTCGGCCCATACGCCGCGCGCAGCCACAGGGTAATTCCTGTCAAGTCGCTGCCTCTCGCCTCTGATCAGCTCAGCTTAATTGCTCCGCTTGATGAACGGATGCCTGACGTTACACGAGTCGATTTGGTGGCACCAAGCGCCGACGATCCGCGTATGCTGCTGACCTACCGATGTGAAAAGGCGCCCGTTGGCGCGGCAGACGTGGTTTATGAGGCCGTTAACAACCGTGACTTTCAGGTGCGTGCTGGCGGCTTCTGGCAGGTGCACCGCGGCGCAGCAGAACGGTTATACGGCGAGGTCTCTGCGGCCGTTACCGCACTCGGTGATGCCGTTGACCCGACTGGTTACAATCTTGATCTGTATGGCGGGGTTGGTCTTCTGGCGGCAGCGTTTATTGACGCGGCCGGTGAGCGAGCCAAAATTACTTCTATCGAGTCGGTTGAGTCTGCCACCGATCTTGCTGCCGAAAACCTCGCAGATTTTGCGGGCGCGCAGGCGCTAACCGCCAAGGTTGAGCACTATTTACGTGACCTATATAAGGGATCGGCGATAGTGCGCGACCGTCTAAAAAAGGGCACCGTGATAATTGATCCGCCACGTGCGGGGGCGGGTAATGCCGTAACCGGAAGCCTAATAGCGCTGCAGCCGAAAAATATAGTTTATGTTGCTTGCGATCCGGTAGCGTTAGCGCGTGATACGCAGACACTGCTGGCTGACGGATACGATCTCTTAGAAATACACGGGCTGGATATGTTCCCACACACGCATCACTTCGAGACTATCACCCTTTTCCAGCGTTAGATTTCGTGCGCCCTCTCTCGGGGGATGCGCAAATAACTGGTTAGCCTACCCGACTAGCGAAAACTGAAAATACAGGAAAGTTCGCCAAGAAACTCTCTGTCACCGCACTCAAGGATTGCCGACCTGTCGCGTGAGCTCGAGCCGTCAGAAGTCTCTGAGTAATCAGGTTCACCCACGTCTAGGGTGGGCGGCTCAGCTTCCGTCGACTCTGGCTCCGTAAGCACGGCGCTAGAATCGTCGGTTATTGGATCTTCATCAACGGGCTCTTCGGCAGGCTCTGGCACGATCACCTGTGTAATAGGTTTCGGATCGGGCCCGCCAACCGGCATTACCTGTGAAACATCTACGGGCGCACCAGTCGGTGCCTCAGCTGCGCGTTCGTTACGAGGGTTAGCAGCACCAGTCTGTGTGAATGAAAATGGTCCAGCGACTGCGCCGGATTGCTCAAGCGGAGTTTCGCTGTTATCTGGAGCGTGGGCGATAGCGTGATCCGCAGGGGTGTTTTCAACGCCGTCACCGTCAAGATCGCCAACTGCGAGCTCAACACCGTCGAAGTCTGCAAGCGGTGTGCCCTCCTCTCCGCTTGCGCGTGTGTCGCTAGAGCTATCCCTAGCAGCAGAATTAGAGGTGTCAGAGCTGGTAGCTTCCTGCGTGGCTGGGGAGGTGGGCAGCGTGACTGCCGCAGCCGCACCGGCGACTGTTACCAAGGCAACACCGGCCGCAACCGCAGTTGAGCTCAACAACTGTTGGGGGACAAAATTCTTTATGTGTAAGACCGCTGCTGCAGCTGGGGTTGTCGCAGCAGTGCCCTGCGCCGCCGCAACAGCAACGCCAACGCCGCCCGTCCACAGCGCGAATACAGCCGCCCGACCCAGGCGGTTGTCAGAGTCGCTGAGCGCGGCGTAGATGCGCCCACAGCTTTCACAGTGTTCGAGATGCTCATCGAGAGGCTGACGCATCTTTGCGCTGAGTGATCCGCGCACATATCTGGGTAGATTTTTGAGCGTGTCAGAGTGGGATCCGATCAGTTGCACTGGCAGCTGCACGCTCAGCCACTCTTCACGCAGGCGCTCGCGTGCGCGACGCGCATTTACGGTCACGGTGTTCGGGCTGAGCCCAAGCCGATTTGCAACGAGGGTGCGAGGCAACTTTTCAACATCGAGCAGCCACAGCAGCTCCTGCCAGTGCGGTGGAATCTGTTTGAAGGCGAGAGCGATATCACGGCGGTTTTCACGCTCCTCAACCGACACATCGGCGGCATCCAACGCGATCTCGTGCAATAGTCGTGCCCGCTCCCTAGTTGCGTCACGATACCAAGTCGCAGCGATATTGCGCGCAACCGTCATGAGGTAGGCGCGGAAGTTCTTTATTGGTTCTGCGTCTTTCTGGAGCCGCTCCCAAACCTGAGCAAATGCCTCAGCGGTGACATCTTCAGCGTTGTCATAGGCCAGTGTGCGCATCGCGGCGGTGACCGCACGATTGTGTTTTTTCCACAGCGCAGAATAGGCATCAGCCTGTCCCTGTCGGGCCGCTGTTAACAGCTCTTGCTCTGCCCGCTTCGGATTAAAATAATTAAGCTTTCGCATAAATGCCCTTCGCCCTAGAGATGGGCTCTCTTCCATTATTGCACGATCAGCCGGCGCATCTGCAAACGCGTAAAATCCGGCCGATACCAGGCGACACGCCGAAGATTACTTTTTTAAACGCTGTCACTTTCTGCCTTGACGCAACACTCTATAGGTGAATTCGCGAATATCCCCCCAGGTTATAAAACCGCCACAAGCAGCCTCCCAGCTCCCCCTTGTGGCGGTTTTTATTTACGCTCCAGTTAGCGGCGCGCTTGCTTTGCAGCGTCGCGTGCCGCACGCTGCTGCAGCATCTCGTTATAAGCGCGCAACTCTGCCTCATCGGAGCGCTCAGCGGCGCGGTCACGGCGGCGCTGCTCTTTTTCATCCGAACGCGCCCACTGCCACGCCAAGACCAGCATAATCAAAAGAGTTGGCAGCTCTCCAATGCCCCAAGCGATACCGCCGCCGTTTTGCTGATCGCGTAAAGGATCCGCCCCCCATGTGCGCCCCATCGCACCAAACCAATCAGCCGCAAGCAGGCCGGTGCCGCTCATGATCGTAACTCCAAAGAAGGCGTGCGCCCCCATAGTGACGAGTAATAAAACCATGCGCAGTGTGTGCGGATAGCGTTTCGGCACCGGATCTATGCCGATCAGCGTCAGGGTGAAAAAATAGCCGGAGAGCAAAAAGTGCACAATCATCCACTGGTGCCCGAGGTGGGACTCCATCGCCCAGCGCAGCACCGGCGTGAAATAGAACACCCAGAGTGAGGCTGCGAAAATAAAACACGCCACAATCGGGTGCGTTACAAACTTTGCCCACGGGGTCTCAGTCAGCCACAGCACCCACTCACGCGCACCCCAAGAACCGTCGCGGCGTTTTGCGGCCGCCCGCAGCAGCAGAGTTACCGGCGCGCCAAGCACCAGGAGGGTCGGAATCAACATAGTCAGGAACATGTGCCCGAGCATGTGCATGCTAAACAGATATGCCTCATAAACATTTAAGAAGCCGTTCGTGACGTATGCCAAAAGCAGCATTCCGGTTATGAAAGATGCAGTGCGCAGAATCGGCCATCTATCGCCGCGTTTTCGCAAGCGCCACACCCCGAAGAGATAGAGCGCAATACCGCCTAGCGCGAAAGAAGCCCACAGCAAATCGAATTTCCACGCGTTGAATATGCTTGCAGGTGTCAACTCAGGCGGGAGCGGATCCCCCGTTAGATACTCTGCAGGGGTGATTTCGCGCTGTGATTCACGCGCTACTTCGATAGGTTGCGGGGTTGCAGCGCGGCCGAGGGCACCAGCAAAACCAGAGGCTGCTCCCATCACGGCAAGCTCCAAAAGCACCAGAGCTACAAAAGTCTTGCGGATCGCGGCAAACCCCTGCTTTCCGGCAACCGCCCCGGTTGCTGCACGTTCCAGTGAGTTAATAATGCGCAGCCGTTGCCACGCCCCGAAGGCAATAGCTAACACCAAGGTGACAGCTTTGGCGATCAGCAGCCTGCCGTAACCAGTGCCCCAAATATCGTCTACAGTTGACAGGCGAATAACGCCGCTAACGACGCCGGATGCAGCGACGATAAACGACGCCCACAGCGCTAAAAATGAGTAGCGCTGCACGATATTCACGAGCTGCTGTGGTTTTGCACTGCTTGCTATTAAAGACACCGCTACCAGCCCACCGAGCCAGACTGCAGCGCCTGTTATGTGCATAAAAATTGCGTTGACGGCGAGACTATGCCCGCTTGCGCCAGCGGCATGGCCCTGCGCCGCAAGCGGCAGCAGTGTCAGCCCAGCTGTGAGAAGCGGCAGCAGCAGGAGCTTCCGAGAGCGGATTCCAAAGCAGAGCACAGTTGTGAGAGCCGCGCTTAAAACCAGTAAGAACCAGTACTGTCCAAGCTCGAACTCGGTAATGAACTGAAGCAGCGCCGCGCCAAACTGTGCGTCTGCGCTGAAGCTCTGATTGCTGACATCAATAAAGGTTGTCACTGTTGCGAGCATCCCGGCAACTGTCAGCACTGCTGCCGCACCGGCGGCAAGGTCGATCGTTTTTCCCCACAGTTTACTCTTGGGGTCGAGCGCCCAGAGTGCAAGAACGAGAGAGCCGACCGTTATCGCCAGAGCCACGTTTACAACCGTGCGCGAGGCCGGCACCGCATAACGCACAAAAACACCGGGATCCAGCAGCGCTCGTGCAGCGCTAGCACCACCCATATCGAGACCGGCGGCGAGTGTGAGCGCTGTCGTCACCAGCAGCAGTATTAGCGCTGGTATAAAGATACGGACAGATTTACTCACCCGTCTAGCCTACCGGAGACAAAAATCCCGGGGCCGCGATAGCTGCGACCCCGGGATCTAAATTCTTTTAAAAGATTTACTTCTTAACAGCTGCCTTCAGCTTTGAACCGATGGTAGCCTTTGCACGCTTACCAGCTGGAATGTTGATGGTCTCGCCGGTCTGTGGGTTGCGGCCGGTGCGAGCAGCGGTCTCGATGGTGTCGAAGGTTACCCAACCTGGGATTGAAACTTTACCGCCGTTAGCGAGGGTCTCAGCAACTGCGCTGAAGAGACCGTCGATTACGCTGTTTACTGCTGCCTGGCTCTGACCGGTCTCTGCAGCTACCTTTGCAACGAGTTCAGTCTTGTTGAGTGACATTTGTCATCCTTTCAAAGTGGGGTATCCACCCTAATTGTTTAAGACTCAAGGGAAGCCCCACAAGGGGAGTTTCCACCGTGACGGTGCCACGGAGTCGATCAGTTGATCTGACGCTAATTTACCCCAGTAATCGCCTATTAGCGGTGTTTTGCGGCGACTTTTTTAGTGTTTGCCCCGCAATTTTCCGGTTTCTCAGAGTTTTTTATGGTTTTTAACCCGATTTTGCGGTTTTCGAGGCTTGCAAATATCTTCGATTTCCATAGCTGAGATAGGCGCAAGGGTTACATCGTCTTTAATATTCAGCGTCAACTGCGGCGCGCGCAGCAGAGCGCGGTTTCACTATCTCGACAACCTGCAGATGCTCCGGGTGCACGCTGTATTCTGCAAGGGCTGCCGCGTCTGCAAAGTCAGTGATTAAAACTAAATCCCAGTTGCCCTCAGCTCCAAGACTCTCCGCATGCACCTCTATATGCTCTAGAGTCGGAATTTTACCGTCCATAGCCTTAAGCGCCGCAGCGCACTCGGCGGCTTGCTCAGCTCGCGCCTCGACGGTGGCGCCGTTCATTTTCCACATCACAACGTGTCGCAGCATTTACTTCTCCCAGCTCTCGATTTTGAATCCATCCATAACGATACCGCTTCATGCGCACACCTAGAATGCAAAAGCATAAGGGCGGACACTTAACAGTGCCCGCCCTTACGTCAGTATATGTATAAGCGTTTACCAGCTTGACTTGGTGATGCCTGGCAGCTCACCGCGGTGTGCCATATCGCGGAAACGCACACGGCTGACGCCGTATTTTGAAAGTACGCCACGTGGACGACCGTCGATTACGTCGCGGCTGCGCACACGCACTGGAGAAGCGTTGCGTGGCAGCTTCTGCAGGCCACGACGAGCAGCTTCACGGCTCTCAGGGGTGCCGTTTGGGTCTACGAGAGCTTTCTTCAGCTCTGCGCGACGCTCTGCGTAGCGCGCAACAACTTCCTGGCGCTGTTTGTTCTTAGCGATCATGCTTTTCTTCGCCATGATTAGCGCTCCTCTCGGAATTCAACGTGCTTACGAACTACCGGATCGTACTTCTTGAGCACGAGTCGATCTGGAGTGTTGCGGCGGTTCTTCTTGGTTACGTAGGTGTAACCGGTGCCTGCGGTAGAGCGCAGTTTAATGATTGGGCGAACGTCTTGAGCTTTTGCCATTTTAGAGCTTCACCCCACGCTTCTGCAGATCTGCAACTACGGCTTCGATACCGCGCGCATCGATAACCTTGATTCCCTTTGCTGACAGGGTCAGGGTAACCTTGCGGCCGAGTGAAGGCACGAAGTAGGTCTTTTTCTGAATGTTTGGATCAAACCGACGCTTGGTGCGGCGGTGTGAGTGTGATACGTTGTGGCCAAAGCCTGGAACGGCTCCGGTCACCTGGCACACTGCTGCCATAAATGTTTCCTCTCAGTACCGAAGAATCGCAGTGATTCTTCCCAAGATCTCTTGTCTGCGTCCCGGCCGGTTGGCACGGGTCACGGTCTGCGCTCCTAGGAGAGAACACAGCCAAGAATCAAGCTTACGCTAGTTAGCACAGCCTGCGCAAGTTTGATTACCGCGCTAGATTAACGACATTTAGCGCAGATACCGAAGATGTCGATCACGTGCTTTACGTCACTGTAGCCGTGTCGTTTTGCCTCTTCTTGCGCCCAGCGTTCAACTGGGGCGGCCGCAATCTCAACCGCTGCCCCGCATTTGCGGCAAATGAGGTGGTGGTGATGGTGGTCTGTGCTGCAAAATCGAAAGAGGTTTTCACCCTCGGGTGAGTTCAGCATGTCTGCCTCACCCAGTTCCACCAGGGTGGCGAGCGAACGGTAGACGGTTGCAAGCCCGATGGTGCTGCCCTCAGCGCGCAAACGGTCGTGCAGCTGTTGGGCACTCACAAACCCGGTCTCGGCCGCCATGGCCGCCCGCACAGCCTCACGCTGCCAGGTGTTCCGCTTTACAACCATTTTCACTCCTAGGGCTCTGCACAAGATTGTAATGTGTTTAGTTTAAATATGTCAGGTGCGGATCGCGCGCACACCGAGTGACAGCAAAAACAGCAGCGCGACAACAAGTCCGATTGCGCCTCCGGCGGCAACAGCAAAATGCCATGACAGCCACAGGCCGACTGCGCTGGCGGTAACCGCCAAAATGAATGCGACCGGCGGCACCCAGGCGATGTTTCGCACTAAAAGCTGTGCGGTTGCGGCCGGCCCAACAACAAGCGAGACCGCAAGAATTGCACCCACAGCCGGCATTGCCACAACGATTGTTGCGGCGGTGATGGCTGTTGCAACCAACTCAGGCAGCAGTGGATTGCCGCCCGCCGCTCGAAACCCGATGCGATCGAATGTGTCATAAAACAGTGCTCTATGTGTGAAACCGAGCACTGCGACAACGCAGCCGAGCACTACTGCGGCAACCACAATATCTGTTGTTTGCACACCGAATAGAGAACCGATAAGCAGCGATTCAACCGGAATTGAGCTGCCACCCTGCAGGGAAGCGAGCAGGGATCCGAGCGCAAAACCGAAAACCAGCACGATACCCGTTGCCGTGCCCGCCCCCTGCCGCTTAACACGACTGAGCAGAGCAAGCAACACTGTCAAGAGGAGGGCAGCAACCGCCTGCCCGAAAAGCACATTAATCCCCAGCATTGCGGCTATTACGCCACCAGGGAAGGTTGCGTGACTGAGCGCTACCGAGTAGAAAGCCCGCCCACGCATCACAATCAGCGGCCCGACTATTGCAGCAAGCATGGAGAGCAGCAGAAGTTCAACGGCTGCGCGTTCGAGGTAGCTTAGTATCACTGCGCAACCTTTCTGCTCTGTAGTTTGCGAGCTAGAGAAGGCAGCAGGGTCAGCCCGTATATTGCGATGAGGGCAAGCACTACCGCTGCACCCGCGGGGGTGTTTACGCCCAGCGCGAATGACGACCAAATTGCAAAAGCAATGCCTACGAAACTAGCGAATGCGGTGATCAGAAACGCCAGGAGCACCGTTCCCCAGAGTCTGTTAGTGAGCTGCCGAGCGGCTGCTGTTGGCACGATAAGCAGCGCTGTAACCAGCAGATTACCGAGCGCTTGCACACCAGCCACTATCAGAAACGCAATCGCAACCCCGAGGATGAGGTCGGTAGCCAGCACACTGTAACCGGCGGCACGGAAACCGCTCACATCGTGCGCACGGAAGATCTGTCGTCGCCAAGTCATGAGAATCATGAGCACTGAGAGCAGCGCTACACAGCTAAGGGCGATCAGCTGCGTCGCGGTGACGGTCAGCAGATGCCCAAACAGCAGCGCATTCAAGGCGCTCACATAGTCCTGCTGCCGTGAAACGAGCACGATGCCGAGGCTGAACGCGCTGGTGAGGATCACAGCAACAGCCGCATCATTACCGAGCTTGCCGCGCTGCGTGAGGAGGGTGATAAGCACGACCGCGATCGTTGCGGCAACAAGGGCGCCAGGTAGGAGGAGCGCTGATCCGCCGATAATATAACCGATTACTAGACCGGGAAACACCGCGTGCACGAGCCCGTCAGTGACAAACTCGAGGTCTCGAAAACTCACGAAAAGCCCGATAATACTGGCTGCAGCTGCGAGCATGAGCATGGTTAATAAACCGCGCATTATGAACGGCAGTTGAAAGGCGGCAAGTAAGTCTGTGAAGGTCACGGGCACTCTTCAGGATCTGCGGCGGCGTGCGTGTGCATCTCGTGAATGTGGTCGCCGTGGTGCACGTGGTGCTGATGCCCGGTGTCTTCGTGGCGAGTAGTGAGTTTGTGCGCGTCTATCTCAACAGTTGTGTCGTGGAATGTGGCCGCGACGTTTTCAAGGGTGAGCGCTTGGGCAATAGTGCCGAACGCGATCATACGCTGGTCGAGGAGCATCACGTGAGTGCAGGCATCTCGCGCTATCTCAAGGTCGTGCGTGCTCACAACAACGGCACATCCGCTCTCTCTAAGAGCTGTAATAGTGCGCAGTAAGGCGTCGCGATTGGGCCGGTCGAGACCGTTAAACGGCTCATCTAGCAGCAGTAGGCGTGGTTTTGCGACGAGAGCGCGAGCAAGAATTGCACGCTGCTGCTGCCCGCCGGAGAGGTCTGAGAAAAGTTTTTTCGCGTGCTCTGTCAGGCCTACAGTCGACAAGGCTTCACTGATGGCGGCTTTGCCGTTTTTTCCGATCGGTTGCAGCGCACGGCGGTGACTGTAGAGGCCCATTGCGACGACCTGTTGCACAGACACAGGAATCTGCAGGTTGCGACTGTCTGCTTGAGGCAGCAGCCCCAGTTGTTTGTTTGCGGATCCGGGCCGCACCCCGAGCACCTGCGCGCTGCCGCCAAGATGCTCAGTAAGCCCGGCAAGACCGTTCAGCAGCGTCGATTTTCCGCTGCCGTTTGGCCCGATTAAAGCAACCGACTCGCCCGCGTGCAGGGTGGCGGTGATGTTTGTTGCCGCTGCTCTGCCAGCATAGCCAAAACTGGCGTCTCGCAGATCAACCACGGCTGCTGCCTGCGCAGGCTTTCGTGGCGGGATCGGTCTTGTTAAAGTTTTACTCATCTCGCTGTATCGCTTGCCTGGGGTGTGAGGTTAGACAGTTATCGAACCAGGTTGTGCCAGATCGAATGCCGCCTTTTACTCCCGCACTAGTTTGTGACTTCTTGTGGCACAGGAGAAGGATCGTATCCCCACGCCTGCAGGATATTTTCTGTGTTGGCGATCGTTGCCCCGATGTAGGTGTTTGCCGGCGGTTCTACACCGACAGCATCAGCATAAATCGGATCTGTGACAAGCACCACGTTTGCCTCGTTTGCAACGGTTTTGCTGAGCCGATCACTAACGCTTGACTCAAAGAAGATAGCCTGCACACCCGATTTTTTAATGTTGGCAACAAGCTCGTTAATTTCCGCAGCACTCGGCTCGGAGTTATCTTCAAAGCTCGGGATCACGCTGCCAACAAACTCTATGCCATAACTGTCAAGGTAGTACAGGAGCGCATTATGGCTGCTCACAAACCGTTTTTTAGCAGGATCCACCTTCGCGAATTCTGACGCAATCCAGCTGTCAAGCGCAGCTAGTTTTTCACCATAGGCTGTCGCGTTTTCGTGATAGTACTCCCGGTTTTCTGGGTCTGCTTTACTCAGCGCCTCTGCAATTGGGTCAAGCATCTGCCGGGCCATTTTCGGTGCTGTCCAAATGTGCGGATTGACACCACCGTGATCGTGATCATGATCGTGATCGTGATCCTCAGCTTCGGTAGCGTGACCGTCGTGATCAGCCTCACCCTGCGCGGCTGATTTTGCGGTTATCTCTGCAGCGGCCTCTAGATCTACAGCGTCTGCCGCCTCCACAATTTTGCCGTGAAAGCCACTCGATTTAATTGCCGAGTCGAGAAATTCTTCAAGCCCGACTCCGTTTAGAAAGAGAATGTCTGCCTCGCCGAGTGCAACTAGATCAGCTGGGGTTGGATCAAAATTGTGCGCACTGGCACCCGGTTTTAAAAGCCCGGTGAGTTGCACACGATCACCGGCAATTTGCGCAACAAAGTCTTGCACCTGGGTGGTGCTCGCAACTACTTTAAGTTTGCCTTCTGCGCTGCCATTACTCTGTGGTGCTCCGGTGTCAGAAGTGCCGCCTGTGGCGCATCCAGCAAGCGCGAGACCGCAGACTGCGAAAGCACCGATTAGGGTGGCGATTCTCTTTCGTAAACCGTTTTTTAGCATACCCTCCAGCATACCCCTTAATGATAATCGTTCACAAATAGCGGTGGCTTGGGGGTAATAGTTTGGGGGTCCGAGTAACACCCGAACCCCCAACAACTAACCTAGTCAGCTAGCTAGCTTTCCTGCTCCTCCTTGCGGCGACCGGCCACCAGCAGCACACCAGCAGCAAGCGCAACCAAGATCACACCGATCACAGCAAACTCACCACTAGAACCGGTGATAGCCAAACCTGGCTTCCGAGGCGCAGCCTTAATCGGCTCAGGCGACTTCACAAGACCAAAATTAGCCTCAGCAGTCCACTCATTGCCTGCATCCAAGGTAACCGACCAGCCGTCAGCACCAAAGCTGAACTCAAAACCAGCAGGCACAGTATCAGCATCAATCTTCACCGTGTAGCTACCAGGCTCAAGATCACCGAACTCAAAGAAACCATTCTCATCAGTCTCAGCAGTCCCGATCAGCTCACCCTGAGCATCGAAAAGGTTAACCTTCACATTCGAGAAACCCTTACTTGGGTCAGGCAGATTACTGCGATCCGCATCATTCCAGACAGTGCCGGTCACCTTGCCAGCGCCAACAAGACCAAAGTCCTGCTGCTCAGCAGTCATCTGCTCAGGCGTAAGCTCTACCGAAAGCACCTCATCAGTGGTCAACTTGTAACCAGCAGGCACATCAACAATGCGCAAGGTGTACTCTCCCGGCCACAGCTTCTCAACTACATAACCGCCGTCTTTATCAGTAACCGCAGTAATCGGCTTACCCTCAGAGTCGAGCACCGGATTACCGTCAGCATCATAAAGACCTACAACAACATTCTCGAAAGTCTTCTCAGACCCATCAAAAACACCGTCGCGATCACCGTCGTTGAAAATGCTGCCCGTAATAACGCCGGTGCCAACAACACCGAAGTCAATATCGCTACGCGCAACATCCTTACCACTGATAGTGAAGGTGTAGCTCTCGCCGCGTGAGTCGTCACGGCCGTTACCAGCATCAGCTGGCGAAGCCGTAAACCCAGCAGGCAAATCAAACTTCACAGTGTAGGTGCCGGCAGGCAGCTCATCAAAGCTGTACAGACCCTGCTCATTAGTAGTCGCAGTCAACGGCTCACCATCACCATTCAGCACAGGCTCACCATTACGATCAAGCAGGTTCACAACTACACCCGAAAGACCAGGCTCAGCCGGATCCTGAATTCCGTCACCGTCCTTATCGAGCCAGACGCGGTCACCAACCCTAACCGGTTTCGCGTAACCAAAGTCACGATCGTTCACAACCATGCTTTCAGCAGTCTCATCGCTCAAAGCAACATCGTAAACACCACCGGCTGCTGGGCCAGAAGACTGTGAGTAACCGGCAGGCAGAGTATCCGTCTTAACCCGCACCTGGTAATCACCAGGAGCAAGATTAGCAAAACGATACCCACCAGCATCATTCGTCACAGCGGTAGCAATGACATTACCGGTAGCAGGATCAACCAGCTCAACAGTCACACCATTGAACGGACCCTCACCAGCATCCTGCACACCGTCACCGTTGTCATCGTTGAAGAGCTTGCCGGTAATCACACCAGCATTCTTCACAGCAGCATCAACGTCCAGACGCTCCTGACCAGAAACAACAGTCACAGGAGTAATAACACCCTCACCAGCATTCAGCTCAGCAAGCTTATTATCAGCGCCGGTCACAGTCGCGGCATACGCATTCTTAGAAGGCAGCACTAGCTTCACCTGATAGTCGCCAGGACGCAAGCCAGGGAAACTGTACTTCCCTTCAGCATCAGTGGTCACAACAACAGGCTCACCATCAGCATCGGTCACAGGCTCACCAGCTGCATTAAGTAGATGCACCTCAACACCGGCAATACCAGACTCCCCAGCATCACGAACACCATTATCGTTACCGTCGAGCCAGACAGTATCACCAATAGAAGCAGGACGATAGAAACCAAAATCCTGATCCAAATTAGTCATCGCCGCAGGCGTAAGGCTCACAGTCCCCGAAGTCAAAGACAGCTCACCCTCACCAGGACCAAACGACTGCACAAAACCATCAGGCTGAGCAACACGCACCTTGTAATCACCAGGCACAACACGCTCAAAACGGTACTTACCATCAGCACCAGTAACCGCAGTAACAGGCTCAG
>NZ_JAAIKA010000001.1 GCF_011752015.1 Canibacter zhoujuaniae | reverse complement strand
TGTCTTTAGAGTTCGGGTTGGTCTTTGGATCGTTAGCGTTTGGATCGTCAATAGTTTTACCTGTTGTTGGATCCACGATGGTGTTGATTTCTTCACCATCTTTTACGCCGTCACCATCGGTGTCAGGGTTCTTCGGGTCGGTGTTACCTGGGTTGCCGTTCTCGTCGAACTTGTTGTCCTTGAACGGGTTCTTTTCGCCAGATACTTCGTCACCGTCGTTGATTCCGTCACCGTCGGTGTCAGGGTTGGTTGGGTTGGTGCCCAGGTCCTTTTCCTGACCGTCGGTCAGCCCGTCACCATCAGTGTCTGGGTTGGTTGGGTCGGTTCCGTCAGCCAACTCCTGATCATCATTCACACCGTCACCGTCGGTGTCTTTAGAGTTCGGGTTGGTCTTTGGATCGTTAGCGTTTGGATCGTCAATAGTTTTACCTGTTGTTGGATCCACGATGGTGTTGATTTCTTCACCATCTTTTACGCCGTCACCATCGGTGTCAGGGTTCTTCGGGTCGGTGTTACCTGGGTTGCCGTTCTCGTCGAACTTGTTGTCCTTGAACGGGTTCTTTTCGCCAGATACTTCGTCACCGTCGTTGATTCCGTCACCGTCGGTGTCAGGGTTGGTTGGGTTGGTGCCCAGGTCCTTTTCCTGACCGTCGGTCAGCCCGTCACCATCAGTGTCTGGGTTCTTCGGATCGGTGCCCAGAGCCTGCTCTTCTTCGTCAGTGAGACCGTCGCCGTCGTCGTCGGTGTCAGTAACGTCAGGAGTGCCGTCACCATCGGTGTCAAGCTGGAACCTAGCGTTTACGCGGTCAGTTACAGCACCAGAATCAGCAGGATAGGTGACAACAACCGGAACAGTGAACTCTTCCGTGTCAGCACCATCTTTACCAGCAGGATTTGTGACTACAGTAATCACACCGGTGTTCGGATCGATTGAAACCTTGAACCCGGCTGGAGCCTCAAAGCCACCATCGATAGCGAAGACTGTGCCCTCAGGGTAGTCATCACCTTCATTGGTTGGTGTCACAGAGGTTTCCTGACCCGCAGGAACGATGGTCACTGGATACATTGGACGAGGATCCAGTGGCTGCTCATCAGGAACAACAGTTACAACAACCTTTGCTGTATCGGTTGTGCCATCAGGGTAGGTAATGGTGACGGTTTCTTCAATCACATCACCAGGATTGCTGCCAGCAGGAATGGTCACGGTCACGGTGCCGGTCTCAGGATCGACAGTGACAGGTGAGTTCTCAGGAACCTCAAACTTAGTTCCTGCAGGAACATCCTTGTCACCGGTCTGCTCGACTGTGACAGTATCACCGCTCTTACCTGTTGCAGGGTCGTATCCCGGGTCGTGCTGGTCGCTCTGCTTAGGAGCCTCAGCAGGAACGTCAGAAACGTTCAGAGTTACCGACACTGTCTCAGAGGTGCCGTCTGGGTAGGTTACCTTGACCTCTACAACGTACGGGGTGTCAGAGTCAACGTTTGGAGCAGTGCCGGTAATAGCACCATTCTCGTCAACTGTGAGGCCTGGGATACCCGCATTGTTTACGATCTCGAACTTGGTTCCCTCAGGCAGTGCAGGGTCAGAGGTTGGCGCAGGAACAGTAATAGGAGCGCCCTCATTCACCGTTACTTCTGGATAAACAGGCTGGTATGTATCCACATCAGCAGGTTTAGTGATCTCGAACTTTGCCTCACCTGTTGTTGTTGTGCCGTCAGCAAAGGTTACAACAACTGGAACCGTAATTTCGGTGCCAGGCGCAGCATCAGCAGGTGGAACAACGGTTACCTCACCGGTCTTTGGATCGATTGTTGCGGTCCAACCCTCAGGAGCTTTAAAGGTTTCCGGAATCGAGAATGGATTCTCGGCAGCCAGCTTTGGATCCAAAGCGTCTGCAGAAATACGTTCTTCTTCTTCCGTGGTGGTTAGGTCAAAGCCCTTAACTGGAGAAGTCAGAGTTTCGCCTGGCTTACCGGTTACCTCGTCATAGATAGGCTTGTGCCCAACAACTACCGTGTATGAGTCAACAGCGTAAGCTTCGCCGCGCTCACTGGTTTCTTTATTAACCGGGTAAAGGGTTGCGTTGTAGATAGTTGTCTTTGTCAGATTCCTATCGGTTTCCAGCGGGAATGAAGGGATCGTTCCGTCTGGGCCAGCAGCAACAAGCGGACCGGTTGCAATAACCCGGCCTGTTTCGGCTTCAGTCCACTCAATCTGGTAAACCTTACCGTCAACGAACTGGGTAGGCAGGCCAGAGGTAATAGTCTGCGCGACATCACCCGGTACGCCAGAGTTCAGATCGCCTTCGCCATCGCTAACTCGGAAATCTGCATAGTCTGGGTAGACAGCCATATCCGCATTGTTGATGCCGTTGTACAGCGAAAGGTTTGCCCAACCAGCACCGAGTGCGTTGTAAGCGGTTTCGCTCAGGTAACCGTTTGCCATCCATGGTGTACCGACAGCAATGCCATCAGAGAGGTTCGTTGAGACAAAAACCCAGGCGGTGTTGATGTGCTTTGTGGTGCGGCCACCAAGGGTTGCAACGTCACCACCGCTTGTCGCCCAGCGACCGTCGGTCGGCAGCTCAGCAACAGTGTTGAAACGCTCGTTCTCTGTTGGGCCAGCGAAGTTTCCTACGTTATCCCATGCGACACCGTATGTGCCCGAGAACTGCAGCGTGTAACGTCCACGGTTGTCGGTTATCGCAGATACTGTTTCTGCGATCCACTTCTCTTTACCCTCAGCAGCGATCTGGCGGCGAATCCAGTCCTGCAGCTTTGCCTCATTATCCATGGTCCAGCTTGCGTCACGGACCTTGCCGTCAGAGCCGAAAGTGCGTGGATCTTCAGCGTAAATCTTGGAGAGAGCGTAGTCGGAGAGGTAAGAACCGTAAACGGTTACGTTATCAGCGCCGACATCTGCACCGTTAGGTGAGTAGCGCGGAATGAGACCGCCGGTCCAGCCGGTTGGAGCAACAAGCTTCGAAAGCTCCCAACGGATTTGACCTTTAACCTGGCCAGCACCGTCAGCTGCAGGGGTTGCTTTGACAGCGTCGAGGTTGTGCATGGCGTCATTCTGAGGCTTTAGGCCGTAACGAATGTGTGCACCGGTGACGATGTCATTGCCGATACCAGCATGCACCTCAGTGTCGTATGTATAGGTTGGAGGGCCAAACTGGCCGTTCATGTAGTTTGCAAGCTGCGTCAGATTGCCCTTGTCAGGGTTATCTGCCCAGACGCGCCACTTTTCGCCCTCTGGGAGGTTAGGATCTGCATCAAAATGGTAGGTCTTACCTGCAGCGGTGGTGAAGTCAGCCAGTTTGATGAAGTACTCACCGGCTGCGTTGGTTGTGGTGGTGTAGATAGGGGAGACAGTCCCGTCTTTTTCCTTCCACTGAGCGTAGACGCGCACACCTTCAAGAGGGATCGCGCGCATTTTCGCGTCGTTTTTGCTGTCTACCGCGAAGCCACCATAGCGCTGCACAAAAACCTGACCCGAGATGGTCTGGCTGCCGTCAGAGTTTGATGGGGACTCAATGGCATCAGGGTATTTAGCAGCCTGACCGCTGTAGGTGTAGCGCTGCTCATCAGCGCCTGTCTGATAGACGTTGTCAGGGTTGAAACCGGGGTAGCTTACCCCGACCTCGGCAGGATTATCAGGGGAGGAAGCGTAAGCAACTCCCCCGGCGCCCACACTGAGGCTTCCAACCACTAAAGCAGCTACACCACAGGTAGCTGTGAGCTTCAGGCGTGAAAAACGCCATCTGCTCGAAGAATAATTATTTTCCCTCATCACAGATGAGATCCTTTCTTTAATCGGGGGTGGGGGCGTCGCGAACCAAATACGGGCACACTTCTGCCCCATGCGGGTAGCGACTCGTACCAAGTAAACCAGTTTTCGGCTCTGTCTGCAAATGATCAACTGAGACGCTTCGGGGGGGGGGGATCACTGCAGTTGCCACCCTTGTAGATGGCGCTATTGCAGGCTTTATTATCGGGCAGCGGTGCTGATCTACGCCCTGTAGATTAGCGAACTACTGGCCTTGGGCCGCAGCCTTCTCAAGCGCCAGTTTAAGGAAGTCGCGCGCCGGAGTGTCAGCCGCAGAGGGCTTACCCGCGTAGGCGCCGCGGTACTTGGCAGCAGGGTGGCGCTCGTCCACATATTTGTTGCCCGCACCAAAGAGGCTCTCACGCAGGGTTGAGCCCTCGTAGGCGGTGCGGTAGCGGCCGCGCTTCTGCAGTTCGGGAACGACAAACTCTACGAAATCCTCGAAAGAGCCGGGGGAAACATGGTAGGCCAGGTTAATACCGTCCAAGCCGCCCTCGTCGATCCACTTCTCCAGTTCATCGGCGACGGTCTGAGCAGAGCCCACCAGAACCGCGCCCATGCCGCCGGTGGCACAGTGCTCGGCGATGTCCTTGCGGGTCCACTCCTTCTCCTTGTCCTGCAGGGTGAAGGGGGTCAGGAATGACTGAATAGACTCGGTTTCAACGTATTTGAGGGCCTCGTCCTCATCGAACTGATCCAAATCAACGCCGCTCCAGCCGCCGATAATGCCTTGAGATGCCTCAATGTCCTGGTACTTAAGATACTCGGCATACTTGGCCTGAGCCTTCTCGTCGGTTTCGTCTACAACAACGGAAAGCATGGCCAGGATCTTCACATCATCGCGCTTACGGCCGGCCTTCTCGGCTGCGTTGCGGATGCGCTCGGTCAGCACCTTGGTCAGGTGGGGGCGCAGGGCGGTAATAAAGATAGCTTCGGCGTGCTGGCCAGAGAAAGCCTGGCCGCGTGAGGAGGCGCCGGCCTGGAAAATAACGGGAGTGCGCTGCGGGGAAGGCTCAGTCAGGGCGATACCGGGCACCTGGAAGTATTTTCCCTTGTGAAGAATGGGGTGAACCTTTGAGGAATCAGCAAAGACCCCATTTTCGCGGTCGCGAGGCACAGCGTCGTCTTCCCAGGAGCCTTCCCACAGCTTGTAGCAGACATCGAGGAACTCTTCGGCAATCTCATAGCGCTCATCGTGGTCAATCTGACCGGGCAGGCCCTGGTTTTCAGCAGCAGACTGCAGGTAGGAGGTCACCACGTTGAAGCCCACGCGACCACCGGTCAGGTGATCCAGGGTGGAGTAGGAGCGGGCCAGAGTGTAGGGCTGGTTGTATGTGACAGCGGCGGTAACGCCAAAGCCCAGGTGCTCGGTGACAGCGGCCATGGCGGAAATCTGCAGGAATGGATCGCCCACAGGAACCTGGGCGCCATCATTCAGCACGGGAGCTACGGAATCTTTGTAGACATCGTAGACGCCGACCACATCAGCGATAAAAATGGCGTCAAACAGACCCTTCTCGCACACCTTAGCCAGATCTGTCCAGTATTTAATGGTGTTGTACTCGTCCGCACGGTTACGGGGGTGACGCCACAGGCCAAAGCTCTGGTGGCTGGGAGTTGTCATATCAAAAGCGTTGACGACAATGCGCTTCTTCTCGGTCATGGCGCCGGGCCCTTTCACAACTGATGTTTAGCCCTCCGCGCCCGTGCTGCCACTAGTGCCTTTACCTAAGGTAAAAGAACCGAGTTTTCGCGAAGGTGGCGCCTTGGTTGCGCCGTACTTGCATTCCTGCCTGATCCTCATCTGGGGCACCCCGCTACGGGAGAGGGTTGCCGCCCAACTAGCCAGAGCTTGATGTTGGGACTCTTGATCTCGAGATTTACTGTAACCCACACAGCCCACTAGAGGAGCCTATGTTTCACTTTGTTACGCTCGCTGCCGAAGTTAGCCACCCCTCACCGATTGGTCCGGCAGAGGTTACCGCCGACCATATGAGCGGAGCATCTGCGTAAGTAAGGCGGTCATCTGCCGAGTATAAAGCGGAGGTGATAGTGGAGCGGGTGACGAGAATCGAACTCGCGCTCTCAGCTTGGGAAGCTGATGTTCTACCATTGAACTACACCCGCAATCTGCGTAGGACGCAAAATATAGGGTATCAGATAGTAGAAATTCTGAAATAAAATTTTATGCCGCCCGGTGTGTGGAGAGCATGGAGTGTGGTGTTTGAGAAGTGCCGAAAACTCGGCCCAGAGCGGCACTTCATCCGATGAATTGCGCGCAACTTCCGCGTAAGTACGCGGAAAAATACTTCATCAGATGATGATGCGCTTGGCCTATGCCATGCTCTATGGTGATTGGTATGACAGCGTTTTCTCAGGAAGTAATTCAGGCAGTGCTAACGCACATGAACGACGATCACAATGATGACTGTTTGCTCATTGCGCGAGCATTCGGATACCCTGACGCAACCGAAGCAAAAATGGTGGGCCTTGACACTAACTCCGGCACTTGGCGGGTTGTGAACCCGGCTGGTGAGCACCAGCTGCGCGTTGAGTGGCCGTGTGGCGTGATTAGTGAGCGTGCAGAAATCCGCCGGGAAATTGTTGCGCTATATGAAGAGGCCTGCAAAAAAACCGGCACTGCGCCGCGGGGCAGCGAAACTGCTAGCAGCGAAAACCCGCACGCAGGCGGTTATAGTGCGCCGCACGGCCACCACGGTGGTGGCAACCACGGCGGTGCCCACCACGGTCACCCGGGCAAAAAACAGCCCGCGCCGCTGCCAGACGATGCTCCTTTTTCGGCGGTTGTGCGCCATCGCAGCTGGGGCTTCCACTCAGATAGTGAGGGTGCGAGCTTTATGGCAGATATTATGCGTGGGCAGGCGCCGCTGCAGGACTACATCGACCTTGTCGCACAGCACTACTATATGTATGCCGCGCTCGAAGAGGTAACTACCCTGCTCGCGCAGGAAGACGCTACCCGGCCGTTTATTTCTGAAGAGCTGCTGCGCATGAGTGCGCTCGAAGCAGACTTAGAGCATCTGATCGGTGATGACTGGCGCGAGAAGATTGCGCCGGTGCCAGCGGTTACCGAATACACAAATCGGATTCGTAAATGCGGTGCAGAAGGCTACCTGCCGGGCATCGTCGCACACCACTACACCCGCTACCTCGGCGATCTGTCGGGTGGGCAGATGATCGCGAGGCGGATGCGGAAGCAGCACGGCTTCGAGCATGCGGGGGTTGAATTCTATGAATTCAATAGCATCCCAGACCTTGACGCCTTTAAGAACGAGTATCGTGCAAACCTCGACGCCCTCGGGGAAACGCTCGATGCGGCAGGGCACGAAAGGTTCCTCGATGAGGTGCGGATGGCCTATGAGTTCAACACAGCCGTGTTTAACGACCTGGCAGCCGTTAAAGCGGAAGCAGTAACCCGCGCTACTAGACGTCACGCGACGCTTTAATCGCCGAGCGACAGCTGTGTGCGCATAAACCTTTGCACATTCTGGTCGACGATAACATCACTCGGCTTTAGCGGCCTGGTGAGATAGAGCCCCTCGATTGAGCGCACACGGCTTAACGCTACATAGGTCTGCCCGGCGCTAAAGGCTCTAGGGCCGAGGTCAACAATCGCTCTATCGTATGTGTGCCCCTGCGATTTATGGATCGTGACGGCCCACGCTAGCCGCAGCGGGAACTGTTCAAACTCTGCCGCAACTTCGCGCTCGAGTTTGCCGAGTTCTGCGTCGTAGGTGTATTGAAACCGCTCCCAGACGGTTGGCTCAACCTCGTGCTCCTCGTGGTCAATCTCAACCCAGACGTTACCGGCGATGCGCGATACAACACCGATTGTGCCGTTAACCCAGCGCCCATCGGGATCGTTGCGTAAAAACATCACCTGCGCCCCCACTTTCAGCTCTAGGGTTTCATCGGCGGGGAAGGAGTGCTGCTTAAATTCGCCTGTAATCTCTGCCCGTGCCTTTAAGGTGCGCCCGGGCAGCTCAGCAAGCCGTGCGGCATTAATACGATTCACTGTGGCGTTTGTGGTTGCGAGGGTTATAACGCCGGTAGCGGGTGCCGGGCGACAGCCTGCGGCGTTTATTTCTTCCGCCATATCTGCGGTTACCCGCCCCTCACGCAGCGCCGACAGAATCTCTTTAAAGCGCCCGTCTTTTTGGCGGTGCACCTCATTCAATTCGATAACTGACACTGCAGCTGTCTCCCACACCTTGGCGTCAAAAAACCAGAGCGAACGGTAGGTGTCTTTCATATATGCGCGTTCGTGTTCGTCACGGGGCACCACGGGCGGCAGCTGATACGGGTCGCCGAACATCACAATCTGGCACCCACCAAACGGGTCAAAGGGTTTGCGCCGCGCGAGACGGAGGGCGCGATCGATGCCGTCCATCAGATCTGCCGAAACCATCGAAATCTCATCGATCACCAGCAGCTCAATAGCTGCGAGCATCTTTTTTAAGTCGCGACTCTGAGTTAGCTCATGATCGGCTATAACCCCCACGGGCAGGCGCAGCAGCGAGTGAATTGTTTGACCGCCGACGCCAAGCGCAGCAACACCTGTCGGGGCGCAAATCGCTATTTGTTTCGACGTGTGTCGCGCAAGGTGCTGCAGCAGCGTCGATTTGCCGGTGCCAGCCTTGCCGGTAATGAAGAGGTGCTCGTTTGACAGTTCGATACGCTCAAAAACCGCTTGCTGCGCGGCGCTGAGTTTCACCTTCTTTTTGCGAGCCACGTCTCTCCTTAGTTGCAGGCCATTCTTAAATGCTATCTTTCTAGTTTGCGGATCCGCGGTAGGGCTTGAAACTTCAGTGGTTTTTCGCGCGATCCGCACCATTTCTGAGAACCAGCTTAAAGTTGAGTCAAATTCGCTCAACTTTTGTGAATCTGGCTTGACAAGTGGTGTGCCGCACGTAAACTTGAGTGTGTAAGGCTCAAGTCTGTGAGCCGTTTCGACAAAAGGAGAAAATATGTCACGCGCAGTAGGCATTGACCTCGGCACTACAAACTCAGTAGTTTCAGTTCTTGAGGGTGGCGAGCCAAAGGTAATCGCGAACGCTGAGGGCGCTCGCACAACACCATCAATTGTTGCCTTCACAAAAGACGGTGAAGTGCTCGTCGGTGAAACCGCTAAGCGTCAGGCGGTCACAAACGTCGACCGCACCCTCGCTTCGGTAAAGCGCCACATGGGCACCGACTGGACGATCGACATCGACGACAAGAAGTACACCCCGCAGGAGATTTCCGCGCGCACGCTGATGAAGCTGAAGCGCGACGCTGAAACCTATCTTGGTGACAAGGTGACAGACGCCGTTATCACCGTCCCCGCATACTTTAACGACGCAGAGCGTCAGGCAACCAAAGAAGCCGGTGAGATCGCAGGTCTGAACGTGCTTCGCATTGTGAACGAGCCAACCGCTGCCGCGCTCGCATATGGCCTTGACAAGGGTAAAGAAGACGAGCTGATTCTTGTTTTCGACCTCGGCGGCGGCACCTTCGACGTCTCACTGCTCGAAGTTGGTAAGGACGACGACCTCTCTACCATTCAGGTGCGCGCAACCAGCGGTGACAACCGACTCGGTGGTGACGACTGGGATCAGCGCATCGTAGACTGGCTCATCAACCAGCTCAAGAGCGCATCCGGGGTTGATGTTTCAACCGACAAAATTGCGCTGCAGCGTCTGAAGGAAGCCGCTGAGCAGGCAAAGAAAGAGCTGTCAACCTCAAGCAGCACCAACATTCAGCTGCCATACCTCTCACTAACTCCAGAGGGGCCGGTAAACCTGGACGAGACACTGACCCGTGCAAAGTTTGAGGAGCTCACCAAAGACCTGCTCGAACGCACTAAGAAGCCGTTTAACGATGTTATTGCTGAAGCTGGCGTGAGCGTAAACGACATCGCCCACGTTGTGCTCGTTGGTGGCTCAACCCGTATGCCAGCAGTGACCGAGCTCGTGAAGCAGCTGACCGGCGGCAAAGAGCCAAACAAGGGTGTAAACCCTGATGAGGTTGTGGCTGTTGGTGCTGCGCTGCAGGCGGGCGTGCTAAAGGGTGAGCGCAAGGATGTGCTGCTTATCGACGTCACCCCACTGTCTCTCGGTATTGAGACCAAGGGCGGCATCATGACCAAGCTCATCAAGCGCAACACCGCGATCCCAACCAAGCGGTCAGAAACATTCACCACCGCAGAAGACAACCAGCCATCGGTTTCGATTCAGGTTTTCCAGGGTGAGCGTGAATTCACCCGCGACAACAAGAACCTTGGCACCTTCGAGCTGACAGGGATCGCACCTGCGCCGCGTGGTATTCCACAGATCGAGGTAACCTTCGATATCGACGCGAACGGTATTGTGCAGGTGAGCGCGAAAGACAAGGGCACCGGCAAGGAGCAGACGATCACCATCTCGGGAGGGTCTAGCCTGTCACAGGAAGACATCGACCGCATGGTCAAGGAAGCTGAAGAGCACGCAGCTGAAGATCAGAAGCGTCGCGAAGCAGCTGAGAACCGCAACAGCGCAGAGCAGCTTGCATACTCAGTTGACAAGCTCATCTCAGAGAATGAAGACAAGCTGCCAGAAGACGTGAAGTCTGAGGTTTCAGCAGACCTGAAAGCGCTAAAGGATGCGCTCGCAGGAGATGACGACGACGCTGTTAAGACAGCAGCAGATAAGCTCGCAGAGAGCCAGACCAAGCTCGGTCAGGCAATCTACGCCGCAGCGCAAGAGGAAGCGGCCGCTGAGGGTGCTGCTGAGGGCGCAACTGACGAAGACGTAGTCGACGCAGAGGTTGTTGACGACGAGGGAGAGCAGAAGTAAATCATGACTAATGAGGAACAGCGCCCAGAGGGCGAAGAGGTTCCTCAGGCTGAGGGGCCGGCGGCAGACGCTACCGGCCCTGCGGCGCATGAGGAACAGACAGCAGACGGCGCAAACAGTGCTGACTTTACGGTTGCAGACATTCTCGACGCGGAACAGACCGCTGAAGCAAAAGCAGCGGGCGCACAGACAGCAAACGATGCGGCAGAGGCAGTAGCTGACGAAGAAGCCGCAGATCCGCAAGAAAATCCGTATTTGGAGGATCTGCGCCGCCTCACCGCGGAGTATGCAAACTACCGCAAGCGCACCGAGGCGAACGCTGAAATCGAGCGCGACCGGGCAAAGGCGAGCATCGTGCTGTCACTGCTGGGTGTGCTCGACGACTTCGATCGGGCAGAGCAGCACGGAGACCTGCCGGAGGGCAGCGCCGTTGCCGCTATCGCCCAGAAGCTGCGCACAACGCTCGAGAAAATGGGGCTGGTTGCTTTCGGCGAAAAAGGAGAGCAGTTTGACCCGCAGCAGCACGAAGCAATTGCGCAGGTGCCTGTGCCCGGGCAGGAGCCAAACACTGTGCTTGATGTTGTGGAGCGTGGCTATCGCCTAGGAAACGTTGAGCTGCGCCCCGCAAAAGTAGCGGTGGTGGCTGCAGATGGCTAGTCAGGATTGGTTAGAGAAAGACTTTTATAAAGTCTTAGGCGTCGATAAAGACGTTTCAGATAAAGAGCTAACCAAGAAGTATCACAAGCTGGCGCACAAGTACCACCCGGACTCAAATCCGGGCGATGCGGCGGCCGAGGCGAAGTTTAAAGACATCAGCGAAGCATATTCGGTGCTGTCAGACAAACAGCAGCGGCAGGAGTACGATCAGATTCGCGCGATGGGTGCGGGCGGAGCGCGCTTCAGCCAGGGTGCCGGCGGCTTTGAGGATATTTTCGGCGGCATGTTCGGCGGGGGCGCGAGGCGCGGTGCTCCAAACGGCTCGACGAGCTATGAAGACCTGTTCAACATGTTTGGCGGCGGAGGTGGCGGAGGTTTCGGGTTTGCGCCGACTCCGGGGCGCGATATTGCGGCCAACACCACGGTGAGTTTCCGCTCAGCGGTTGCCGGTGACACCATTACGCTCAACACGCAGCACGGCCAGATAAAGGTGCGGATCCCCGCGGGTATTGCCGACGGGAAAAAGATCAAAGTGCGCGGCAAGGGCGAGCCGAGCCCGAACGGCGGGCCGGCCGGCAACCTGGTGCTAACTGTGAAAGTGCGCCCGCACCCGGTGTGGGAGCGCGACGGAAAAAACCTGCGGGTGAAGGTGCCGATCACCTTTACTGAAGCGGTTTTCGGTGCCACTATCGAGGTGCCAACTCTAGACGGCGAAACCGTGAAACTCAAGATCGCACCGCACACTCCGAGCGGTCGCGTGCTGCGCGTTAAAGGCCGCGGCATCGCTGCTGACGGTGGCACAGGCGATCTGCTGGCAGAGGTGCAGGTGGTTGTGCCATCGCACTTAAGCGATGAGCAGGAGCAGGCACTTGCGGCTTTCCGCGAGGTTGAGCCAAAAGAAAACCCGCGTGACGATCTGCTCGCGCGCGCGAAAGCCTAAGCGAGGTGTTGTTGGATGGCTGACGAACGCATGAATCGGTATTCGCCGATTTTCCCGATCGCGCAGGCCGCTGAGCTCAGCGACATGCATCCGCAAACTCTGCGGCAGTACGACCGGATCGGCCTGGTCAGCCCGCAACGCACCAGAGGTAACACCCGGCGATACTCACTGCACGATATTGAACAGCTGCGCCAGATTCAACAGCTCTCTAACGAGGGCTTGAGTTTGGAGGGTATTCGCCGGGTACTCACCCTGCAAAATGAGGTTGGGCGCCTCGAGCAGCGCGTGCGAGAGCTTGAAAGAGCGCTGGCCGATGCGGTGGTGGGCAGTGAACGCCGTGTGTTTGCAGCCGGTACCGGCGGAGAGGTTGTGAGCGTCAGTCGCGGCACACGCGTGCGCAGAAAAACTGAATTAGTGGTGTGGCGACCCCAGCCTAGGCTCTAGACTGTAACAGTTATGACTGAAACCCGCACCGAGCCGTTGAAAATATTAGTAGGCTGTGACACTTTTACACCAAACATTAACGGCGCCGCCCGTTTTGCCGAGCGTTTAGCTGCGGGATTAGTGGAGCGGGGTCACGATGTGCACATCGCTGCGCCGGCAGCCACTTTCACAACCCACGGCCGCTACCGAGAGGTGGTCGAAGGGCAAGAGATGACAGTGCACCGTCTGCCTTCCTGGCGGCTTTTGATGCATGAGTGGGTGCGCTTTGTGCTGCCCTGGCGCGTTGACCACTATGTGCGGCAGTTGCTTGATTCTGTGCAACCTGATGTGATCCATATTCAGTCGCACATTATTATCGGTCGTGCACTCTCGAAGGAAGCAAAAAAGCGAGGGATTCGCCTTATTGCAACCAACCATGTGATGCCAGAGAACATTGTGGATCTGTGGAGTATGCCGCTGTGGCTGCGCCGGCTGTGCGTAAAGTGGGGCTGGCATGATGCTGACAGTGTGTTGCGCCGTGCCGATGGGATCACCACCCCAACAAGGCGTGCCGCTGACTTCTTAGAGCGCTCAACACCCCGCACAGGGGTGCTGCCCGTCAGCTGCGGCCTTGACGCGAGCCAGTACGTTGCAGACCTGAGCGAGCGCACCGAAAAGCGTGTCGTGTTTGTTGGGCGCATGACGCAAGAGAAACACGTTGACGTGCTGCTGCGCGCAGTTGCGCGGTTAGACGCAGAGGTCGGGCTCGATTTGGTGGGCCCCGGCGATCAGCTGCCGGCGCTCGAGAAGCTCGCCAGCGAGCTGGGTGTGCGGGAGCGAGTGGTGTTCCACGGCCGCGCCAGTGACGAAACGCTGCGTGCAACACTCACCAAGGGGTCGGTGTTTGCTATTGCGTCAATTGCTGAGCTGCAGTCGATCGCAACGATGGAGGCAATGGCTTCGGGGCTGCCAATTGTTGCGGCAAACGCCATGGCACTGCCGCATCTGGTGACGGTTGGTCAGAACGGTTTTCTCTTTGAGCCGCGCGACGACGCTGAGCTGGCGACGCATCTCAAGCACATTCTGTCTCTGCCACACGAAGAATTTCAGGCGATGCAAAAGGCTTCGTTAGAGGCTGTCAAAGTGCACGACATCAATAACACGCTCGACAGGTTTGAAGAACTCTACCGCGGCTAGTTTGCGGGTTTAGAAACCCCAGCTAGTGGTTTGGGGAGTGTCAGACGACGGTTTAGAACGCCGGGCACTAGCTCGGAAGTATCAACCGATATTTTAGAAGCGCCAAACAACTGCTTGGAAGCCAGCAGGTGGGTTCGGTGTGAACTTCGTGTTTTCGCTCACGAGCCCCGACCCGCCAGGGTTGTTAGACTCGATGATCTGCAGGGTGCCGTCGTCGTTTACACCGGTGACAAGCATAGTGTGCACGCCCGCAGCCCAGCTGTGCGGTGAAGCAATGTATTCGTATTGAATAACGTCACCGGGCATCGCTGCAGAGATCGGTAGGCGGGTTGCGTTCTGGTAGTTATTGACCGGAGTGCCGCCGTGCACCCATGCGCCGCCACCAGCGTTAATCCAACGCTTTGCGCTAATCAGGCACTCACCGGGCTGATTCCAACCGGTTGGGCGGCTCGTGCCGATCTCAGAGCGAGCCTGCGCGATAGCGGCCTTTACATCGAAGTGGTGACCGACAACCAGTGAGTCGGTTGAGATTGCAACAGAGAGCGCGTCAAGTGATTCAGATGCGAGGTCGCTATCTACTGTCACGAGTGTTTGTCCGGTGGTTGCAGCAAAAGCTGTTTCAGGATCTTCGTTACCGGCGTATGCGTTGGCTGGAGCGGTTGCGAAGCTGAGAGTGAACGCAGCAATAATTGCAACGACGCTACCTTTTGACGCTCGACGCATGCTTGTTCCTCCTGAAGTGTTAGCTTCGTGGTTTTCGTAAGAGAATTAAACCAACTCGATAATTATCTGTTACTTCTTCGTTATAAAGCAAGTTATCAAACTGTTATTTTAAAAATAGTATTCTGACCGGGTGTTTTCACGCAGTCACAGAGCTGCTTCGAGAGCAGCTGCGAGCTCCAAAAGCGCAAAATCAGAGTTTTTGTGACCAATCAGTTGCACGCTTGCGGGCGCAGCATCATCCACCGCAGCGGCAGGCAACACAGGCATAGCAAGCGCCGGGGCACCCACAACATTCACTATCGACGTGAAGGGAGACCACTCACACTGCGCAATAAAATTTTGCGCCGGAGCTAACGCCTCAAAGCATCCAACCGGCTTTGCGTCACCCGCAAGTGTTGGGGTGAGCAGCACATCATAGGCAGACCACTGCGCGGCAACCTCGCGCGCAAAGACCTGCAGCTGTGCAATTGTTGCGGCGCGCTGATCCGCCCCGATCCCTGCACCTGCCTCCCAGGAATATCTCGCATAAGCCGTAAACTGCGCAAGCTGCTCCGCAGAAAACTCTGTCTGCGCGAACTGCGACTGCCACAGCGTAGAAAACAGGCGCAGATAGTGCGGCGGATACTTAATATCAGCGTGCACAACTGTATGACCGAGCGCCTCCAAAGCCTCTGCGACATGCGAAACTGCGGCGAGGTAGTTGTCGGCAACGCGAATATCTAAGTCGTGGGCGAAGGGGGAGGCGAGACTGACCCCGATGCGCAATTTCTTTGCCCTGAGCAAACCGTCTGCAGCCATTGCAGGCGCACTGCTAGGAGCGATCGCCTGAAAGAGCAGCTTCGCATCAGCGCTAGAGCGCGCCAACACACCAGACACAGTAAGCGGCAGCGTCGCACTCTCAGCACGCTGATCAGTGGGCACAAAACCGCGAGTCGGCTTCAACCCCACAAGCCCACAGCAGGCCGCCGGAATGCGGATCGAGCCCCCGCCATCGCTGCCCGGCGCGACCGGCAGCATACCTGTGGCAACCGCCGCAGCAGCACCCCCGCTCGAACCGCCGGCCGTCAACTGCGGATCAAAGGGGCTGCGCGCGGGCTGCGCGACGAGATTTTCTGCATAGCCGGTCAACCCAAACTCAGAGGTTTGCGTTTTACCCAAGTTCACCGCGCCAGCGCTGCGTAACACAGCGGGGAGCGGATCGTCCTGCGCGGCAGGCGCAGCAGCAAACGCCAGGGAGCCGTAAGTTGTTGGTGCGCCAGCGACAGCGACCAAATCCTTATGAGCTAACGGCAAACCCCACAGCGCGGGAAGCGGCCTCGCAGGGTGCGCCGCGCGCTCGCGGTCTAGAGCCGCTGCCTCTTCACACGCCAGCTCGGCTTGTGTAGAAACAAAGGCGCCATATTTCGGGTTTAAAACGTCGATGCGTGAGAGGTAGTGCTCGGTGGCTTCCGCAGCCGACACAGCTCCCGTTTTTAAGAGATGCGAAAGCTCGGTGGCGCTAGTTTTGTTTAAATCCAAGATGCTGCCCGATAAGTTCACCAATTTCAGCCATATTAGCCAGCACGGCATCACGATTTTCAGTGTCGGTCTGCCACTGCGCGATAGCTGCGTAAGCAACGCGTCGCTCACGATTCATAACCAACCCGACATCAGCACGCGCCGACCCAATTGTGCCGGTTTTGTTCCAGAACCAAATATCGCGATCGTAGGCGTAGTGCGCTAGTGGGTCGAGGTTAAACGGTTGCGCGACCATTGAGAGATCAGCGCCCGCACCCAACCAGCGCTGCAAAATATCGGAGCTGCTCTCACTCAAATCTTCGGCGTTAGCAAGTCGCGTCACGAAACGCACCAGCTCTTCGGCGTTGCCAACGCTTAACTGTTGCGGCTTGTGCACCGGTCTCGGCCAGCGCACAACATCGTTGAGTCGGCTGTGTTTGTAACCAAGACTGCTAGCGTGCTCCCGCACAGTTTCGATGCCGAGCACACGGGTCAGAGTGTTGGTTGCTGCGTTGTCACTGAAAGCACCGATGAGCACCGCGACATCGTAAAGAGAGAGCGTGTTTTGCTGCATCAAATACCACAGGCCAGAGTCATCGATCTGCTCAAACGGTTGACGAGTGACGGTCTCTTCCAGCTTGCGAGTGCCAGCATCCACCTCGTGTAGGAGGCGGTGTAGCAAAAACAATTTACCGATCGAGGCGGTGGCCAGCACAGTTTGCGGATCAGCGCTAAACAGTTCTGCACCCGAATCAATATCTTTAACCAGCACCGACCACTGCGTGCCAAAGTCGCGATTTAGTTCAATAACCACGTGATTTTCCTCTCACAAACTGTTTGCAACAGTTAAATTGCAGTCACCGACAATAGCAGAGAGTGTGCCCGGCACGTTTAGCGGGGTTGAAAGTGCATTTGGATCGTGCCCAAAACTCTGCTCCCACAAAACTGGGATCTCTAAGTCGCTGAGATACTCTGCCAGAAGAGCCTTCACTTCAAGCAGATCCCAGCCGCAGTCGTGCCAAGATCCGAGCACGATACCCGCCGCACTCTTGAGGCGCCCCCAACGCTGCAGTTGTATTAGCAGGTTGTCAATTCGGTAAGTTTCTTCGTCTATATCTTCTAAGAAGAGAATATCGCCGCTTTGAAAAGTAGATTCAGGGGCGCCAATAGCCGCAGCCAGCAGGCTCAAATTGCCGCCGGTGAAGTTGCCTGTGGCTGTGCCCTCGGTTTTCCCGGGCACAAGCACCTCAGTTTGCGGGCCCACGAGGGTGCGGCCACCCCACGGTTCAAACAACCAGCGCTGCACATCTTGGCGAATGCTTTCGGAGTTTTTGAACACATCGTTAGTGGCCATCGGGCTAAAGAGGGTGGGCACGTTTAGATGGTGGCGCCAAGCCTCGTGCAGGGCAGTGATGTCACTGGAGCCTGTTAGCAGTTTGGGGCGCCCGTCACGCCGCACAGAGTGCGCCCGCATGAACTGCCAGTCGATGCCGTCAAGCAGACGCATCGCACCATAACCGCCGCGTGCGCACACAACAGCGTCCACGTCCGGGTTTGCCCAGGCAGCCATGAGATCGGCGCGCCGCACCGCGTCAGACCCGGCCAAATAGCTTGCACGCGGATGCTTTGCGAAAAGATGCTCACTGAAAATAACATGCAACCCCCAGTCTCGATAAAACTGGGCGCCTATTTCTGCTGCCTCGGCGGTGCCGGGGCCGGAAGGTGAAACAATCGCAACCGTGTCACCCGGCTGCAGCGGAGCGCTGTTTAGGTAAGCCGCACGTAAATCCACTGTTTCACGTGAAACATCTAGTGTTTGAGTCATTATGGGTTTTCGTTGATGCTCGGAGCAGCAGCCAGCAGCTGCTGCGTGTAAGGGTGGCTGGGGTGCAGGAGGACGTCAGCGGTGGGGCCAAACTCAACAATTTCACCCTGATACATCACGGCAACAGTGTCGGCGATGTTCCAGGCCAAGCCGAGATCGTGCGTAATCACCAGTGCTGACAGCCCGAGATTTTCGCGCAGCGAGAGCAGCAGGCCGAGAATTTCACCGCGCACTGAGGCATCGAGAGAAGCGACAGGTTCATCGGCTACCAATAGCTCCGGGTCGAGCGCCAGCGCACCAGCAATAACCACACGCTGTCGTTGACCGCCGCTCAATTCCTGCGGGATCGCTCCGAAAAATTTTTCCGGCGGTGTTAGCTCTGCGTCTGTGAGCGCCTGCGCAACCCGCTCCCGCTCGTTTACATCGAGACGCTGCACGCGCAACCCCTCTGCAACCAGCTCATAAACACTCAGTTTCGGGTTGAGTGCTGCCGCGGGATCCTGGAACACCAGCTGTGCATCACGCCTAAAACGTTTGAGTTCGCGGCGGTTGGTGGGAATCGGAGATCCTTTAAAGGTGATAGTGCTGCCCTGATCGGCCGCCTGCAAACCGAGCAGGGTGCGTGCGAGGGTCGATTTACCCGATCCAGACTGGCCAACCAGCGCCATAATCTCACCCTGATGCAGCGTGAGATTAACGTTTTTAACCGCCCGATTGAGCTTCCCGCCGGTGCGGTAGGTGACGCTCACATTCTCTGCCTGAAGCAGCACGTCATCGCTCGGTCCGGCGACAAAACTGCGCTCCTCAAACTCATCACCCAAGTAGCGAGTAACGGGGCGCAGCCGAGAGTTTGGATCGCCGATAACCGGGAAAGCCGCCGCCAACTTTTGCGTGTAGGCCTCGCGCGGGTTATTACAAATCTCGTACGCCGGGCCCACCTCTACCAGCTCACCGTTGCGCATCACCGCGATGCGCTCGCACGTGGTTGCCAGCACAGAGAGGTCGTGCGAAATCATCAGCAGCGAGATGCCGCGCTCGCGCACAAGCACAGAAAGCATATCGAGAATTTGCTTCTGCACAATCACATCAAGCGCGGTTGTTGGCTCGTCAGCGATGATGATATCGGGCTCACAGGCGAGCGCCATCGCAATCATAATGCGCTGCTTCTGACCGCCGCTCAACTCGTGCGGATACGATTTTGCCTTAACAGCCGGCAGATCAACAATCTCTAAGAGCTCAGCCAGACGCTGTTGACGCAGCGCCGCAGTCTGCCACTTATCGGTGACATGTAGCTCGAGCGCTTCAATAATCTGTTGCCCTACTGTGCGAACGGGATTCAGTGAGTGCATAGCACCCTGAAAGATGATTGACGCCTCCGCCCAGCGCACCGCGCGCATTTCACCGAAATTGAGAGTTGCGATGTCTGTGTCGCCGATCAGCACCCGACCTGTTAGCTTTGCCGATTTCGGCAGCAGACGCAGCACAGACATAATCAGGGTTGATTTACCGGATCCGCTCTCACCCGCGATGCCGAGAGTGCTGCCGGCGGGCACAGTGAGTGAGATATTTTTTACCGCCGCAACCTCACCGCGCGCAGCGTGCTTAGCGGTTGCGCTCCCGGAAGTGCGATAGGTGATGGAAACGTCGTCAAAAACGAGGTCTGGCATTAGCGGCTCCTCAACGTTGGATTGACGATAGTTTCAACTGCGCGCCCGATTAGCGTGAAGGCGAGCACAACCGAAACGATAGCGAGACCCGGGATTAAGACATACCACCAGTAACCGCTGGTAGCCGCAGAAACGTCCATCGAATTACGCAGGATCGTGCCCCAAGACTGCTTGGTGGTATCGCCCAAACCTAAGAAGGCGAGCGTTGACTCAGCGATAATAGCCGACCCAACAGTTAGCGTCGTGTTTGCGAGCACGAGCGGCAGCACGCCGGGGAAAATATGCTTCAAAATAATGTGCCAGTGGCCGGCACCTAAGGCTTTGGCTCGCTCAACATAGTCTCGGGTAGAGATCGTCAGAGCCTGCGACCGCACAACGCGCGCAGTGCCCGCCCAGGAGGTGACACCGATCGCGATAATAATTGTCAGCATTCCGCGGCTCATTACGCTCGACAGCACAATCGCCAGAATAAGGCTGGGAAGCACAAGGAAAAAGTCAATAATGCGCATCCAGAGAGAGGCGATCCACCCCTGAAAATAACCGGCGGCGATGCCCACAAGTGTGCCGATAACCATCGACATTGCTGTCGCAGAGAGCCCCACGATAAGCGAGGATCGGGCACCCCACACCATGCGCACCAAAAGATCACGAGAGAGATGATCCGTGCCGAAAAGATGCTCAAGCGAGGGCGGCGCAAAACGCTGGTTGTTTAGCTGTGTGACATCGAGCAGATGCGCTGGTGTAATCACCGGGGCAAGCAGAGCTATCAGACTAACCGCAAGCAGAAAGATGAAGCCAGCCATCCCGGCACGATTCTTAGCGAAGCTTTTACAGAAATCGATTAAGGCGACCCTGCGGCGTTGTGCGGCAATGCTGCTCATGCGTGCCTCACTCTCGGATCAAGTCTGCGATAGACCAGATCGGCAATTAGATTCATGAAAATGATAATGGCGGAAAAAACCACGAAAGTGCCCTGCAAGAGTGGCAGATCCGGGCCGCTGAGCGCTTCATAGGTGAGCTTGCCGAGACCCGGCCAAGAGAACACCGCCTCAACAGTGACAGCGCCGCCGATGAGCCCGCCAATGTGCAGAAAAACAAGAGTGACGGTCGGTAACAGGGCGTTTGGCACCGCATGACGCCGGCGCACAAAATCTTCGCGCAGACCTTTCGCGCGGGCGGTCGTGAGATAGTCCGCGTTCATTTCCTCTATCAAACTGGAGCGCATCACCATCAGGTATTGCGCATAGATCACAGCAACAAGAGTGGTGACCGGGAGCACAAGATGCTGAGCTACGTCAAGCACCACTGAGAGCGGATCTGTGCCGGCTGACAGCGAGCGCATGCCCCCGGTCGGGAACCATTTGAGGGTGCCGCCAAAAATCATCAGCAGGATCAAACCAAGCCAGAAGGTTGGCACCGACCAGAATACGAGGGAGGTGGTTGAGGCGAGCTTGTCAAAGAGACTGCCGCGCTTCCAAGCGGCTTTTTGCCCCAGCCAGAGACCGAGTATGATCGCGATTACGGCAGCGGTGGCGGTGAGCAGAATAGTGTTCCAGAAATACTGCCCAATCAGCTCTGACACCGGCTTGCGATACACGTAGCTCTCACCGAAATTGAGAGTGAAAACGTTTGTTAGATAGTCAACAAACTGCTGCCAGAAGGGTTTGTCAAGGCCGTACTGCTCGCGCAGGACCGCAATCTGCTCGGCGCCAAGGTTTTGCTCGCGAGCGATACGCGAAATAGGATCACCGGGCAGCAGCTTGAAAAAGAAAAACCCGAGCAGGATCACCATCGCAAGGCTGATGAGTGCGCCGCCGATTTTATTGGCTAGGTAACGCCAAAAACTATTGTCGCGCGCCGGCTCTTCCGCGTGCGCGCTGGTTGCAATTGCCGATGTCGACGGTGGTACCACATTTGACATAGGAGTCTCTCCTGGAGGGGAAGCGGTAACGCGGGTGCTCACAGCCCGAGCCGTGAGCACCCGAGAGTGTTACTCGACGTCTGCGGCTTTCTTCTTACGAACTGCAAGAAGTCCACCGATACCGGCGACTGCAGCTACCGCCAGAGCGATCCAGAGGACACTGCTGGCGCCGCCACCGCCAGAGTTACCACCGTCTGCGCTGTTATCAGCGGTGCCAACCGGCTCGACGAGCAGATAACCCCAGTAACCTACGTGGTTTGCAATCACGCCGTCCTTGCTTGGCTGCAGACCGAAGTTCTGGAAGCGATCCGAACGATACGCCTCAAGCTGATTCTGGTACCACAGTGTGACCTGGGTGGCTGCTTCATAGTGCATTGCGAGCATCTTGTGCACTATTTCTGCGCGCGCTTTTTCATCGAGCTCAGTGAGCTGCTGCTGGTAGAGCTTATCGAACTCAGGATTAGTAAAACCGTCTTGTGAGGTGCCGCCTGAGCCGTCCGTTTTAGTCGGGCGGGCAGCGCTGGTGTTAATGCTCAGCTGGTAGTTAGGATCCGGGTTGATTGACCAGCCGGATATGTACATGTCGTAGTTACCGGCATCAGTGTTGGCACTCAGAGTGTCACTATCGGTTGACTCAACAGTCATTTCGATGCCAACACTGCGCAACCACGGCCCTAGATACTCACCGATTGACTGCGCGTTAGAGTCTGTTGCGTCAACATTTAACTTGATTGCCAGACGCTGACCGTCTTTTTCGCGAATACCGTCTGCGCCCTCAACCCAGCCAGCATCATCAAGCTGTTTCTTTGCTGCCTCCGGGTCGAAGCTCTCAATTACCGGATCGTTAGCTGGCAGCGCCCAGGTTGCGTAAGAGGCAGGAATGAAGCTGGTTGCTTTTGTGCCCTGACCTTCGAGCACCTTATCAAGCAGGGTGTCGATATCGACCGCTTTGCGGATAGCCTGGCGCACCTGAAGGTCGCGCAGCGGCTCACTCACCGTGCCATATGGAGTGCCGTCAACGGTTTCATACCCTGGATTCAGGTAGAGAGCAGTGTAACGGCGCCCATGCCCAGAGTGGGTTGTGATGCCGTCTTGATTCTGGAGCGCATTGAACTGGCTTGGTGTCAGACCACTGACAAGGTCAACATTTCCGGCGCGCAAAGCCTGCACCTGCGCGTCAGAGTCGGTGTAGTAAATGTAGTGGATCTTGTCGATATTTGGTGTTTGACGCCAGTAGTGCTTGTTGGCAACCAGCTCAAGGCTCTCATTGGCTGCGTATTTGGTGAGCTGGAAGGGCCCTGAGCCAACCACGTCTGAGTCGTTTGCAAAGGTAGACGGATCGTCGAGCTTTGACCAGATATGCTCTGGCACAATCGGCACCTCAACCCCAGGGTTCGGGGCTTGCGCCGCCTTCAGAGTGATTACGAATGTGTGATCATCGGGAGCCTCGATGCTCTCGAAGTTTTCGACCCTGTCGCCGTTAGCGACAGCCATTTCGGGCACAGTCATGATCTGGTTGTAAGTCCAGTAGATGTCTTTCGCAGTGATTGGCTCACCGTCTGTCCAGGTCATGCCCTTGCGGATCTTGAAAGTCCAAACTTTGCCCGTATCATCAGTTTCCCAGCTTTCAGCAAGGCCCGGAATTGGCTCCCCACCGTCTTGTGAGTAGGCCACAAGGTTTTCGTACTGATACCGGTTGGTGTTGGTGGGCAGCAGGTAAACAGAGGTGAACGGGTTAAAAGAGTCTACAAATCCCGCGGTTGCAATGCGCAGGGTGGTTGCGTCGCTTGCTTCATCTGCCGCTACGAATGCGCCGCCTGTTGCGTAAGAGGCTGTCGCTCCGACTGTCCCGAAAGCGACAGCCGCAGTCGCACACGCGGCGAGAGCGCGGAAGAAGCGAGATTTCGTGGTGTTTACCATGTTTCTTCCCTTCAAGGTCAACAACCGCACATCGTTGTGTAGGCGGCTGATTTCCCAATGCTATTAGGCTTTATTGTTTGTTATCAACCTGAGGTGCAGCGCGCAACAGAGCTGTAATCAAGTCGATACGTTCCCACAGAGACTCAACCAGGATATGTTCATGCACTGCATGAGCACCTGCGCCGCGCGGCCCAAACCCGTCAGCGCTTGGAAAACCGGCCGCTCCTGTGAAGTTTGTGTCACCGGCACCGGCAGCTGGGGCACACTCAATCTCTTGGCCAACTCTGTCAGCCGCACTGCTGATGCGGTCAAGCAGCGCGTGCTCTTTTTTGCCAGGCTCCCAAGTTGGGCGCCGTGACAGGATCTCCACCGCAACTTCGGCCTCATCATGGGTCGGCTCTAAATGCGTGAGAGCGTCAAGCACCTGCTCTTCAGAGGCGGAGTCAAAAAACCGTAACCCGATTTCAGTTGAAGCCTCGTCTGCCACCACATTTGCCCGCTCGCCGCCTGATATCTGCCCGACGTTACAAAGCACCGGCTGCACCGCAGGATCCGCGGTTATTTCTCGCACCCGCAGGAGCTGATCAACAAGCTCATCGATTGCGTTAACACCGTTTTCAGGATCGAGCGCCGCGTGCGCTGCGCGCCCCTGCGTGCTCAACCGCATACGCACACTGCCGCGCCGACCAACTTTTAGCGCACCATCCGGATGCGGTGATTCAAACCCCAACACAGCCTTTGCGCCCGCACAGGTTTCGAGCAGCAGCTCTTTGGTTGTGGGCGATCCAACCTCTTCATCACAAACCAGCACAACGCGCACAGCCTGATGCGCGGTTTCACGCAACCGTGCGAGCGCGGTTAGCATGACGACGATCCCGGCCTTCATATCGTAAACTCCCGGGCCGGAAATTTTTTCTGGCGAGATGCGCAGCGGCACCTTTTCAGCGAGAGTGCCCAGCGGCCACACCGTGTCAGTGTGCCCCAACAGCACAAAAGGTTTGCCGAGACCGGCAAAATCGGCAACCAAACTTGTGCCCATCGCAGTATCGATCAGCTTAACTGTGCCGCCGATACGGGTGAATTCGCTCTTAAGCAACTGCGCAATTTTAGCGCTTTGAGTGGTGTCGCCCGTTGGTGTTTCGATAGTGACCAGCTTGGTGAGCAACTCGATCGGATCAAAATCTAAATCAGCGACTGTTGCACCCTGCATATGAGATCTCCGCGCTATCATTGAGCTGTTATCGACACTGAAGTCTAGATTAGTAGGGTTTTTAATGAGCGTTGGGAAGCCACTCGGGCTTAGCGCGGATGCGGCTTTAACTGCCGCAGCAGCAGCCGGAGAGCTGGATCTTTCCGGCTTTGCCCCCGCAGGTTTTAAGTGTCGCCAGCTCGTCAAACACGCAGACTTAAAACGTGCCTCGCAACTTTACACCGAGGTTTTTAAATACAGCGACGCAACCCTGTTTCTAAATCCGTATCTGCTCAGCGCTCTGTCACAAAATGGCGGATCAACCGTCGGCGTCTTTGACGGCCGAGACTTAATCGGTTTCGCATACGGTTTTCCTGCTGTGGCCGGCGGAAAAAATAATATTCCCGGAACGGTATATCACTATTCACAGGCCGCTGTTGTGGCCGAAAGCCACCACGGTGCGGGAATCGGGAAAGCTCTGAAACTCGCACAAGCAGAGGTCGCGCGCGCCTGGGGCTGCACCGAAATGCGGTGGACCTTTGACCCGAAGCTAACCCGCAATGCGCGCTTTAACTTCAACGGGCTTGGCGCCACTGGTATCGCATATTTAGACGACTACTACCGCACAACAAACAGTGATCGCATTCTCGTTTCTTGGGATCTTAGCGCGCATGAAACAGGGCAAACAGCTGCGCGAGCTGCGGCGCTTAAGAGCCTGCGCAGTGAGTATCCACCAGAACTAACGGCCTTGAATTGGGCTTTTGCGGCTGAAATTGATGCGCATGAACTGGCCAGCCAGAACGCGGTTGTTAGTGCCTGCTGGGTGCCGGTGCCGGCGAACCTCGGCAGCATCGATAACAGTAATGATCCGGCGGCACCCGACCCTGAGCACATTGCGCAGCAACTGCGTGCCACACTGACCGCACTGTTTGCCGATGGATACCAGCTGATTGCGTGCAATCGCCGTGAAGACACCGCCGCTTATCTTGCAGTTAAGTGGCGCAACGAAGACTAGGGAAGGCGCTTAAGAATGCCGAAAATTACCGGAGTTTCACTGTTTGAAGTGCGGTTGCCGCTGCGGCATGAGTTTGAGACCAGCTCACACCGTAAAACCTCACTCACACACATTCTCGTTGCCTTACAAGACGGCGCGGGCAACACCGGCTGGGGTGAGATCGCAAGCCCCGCAGATCCTTTCTTTTGTGCGGAAACAAACGACACCGCTTGGCTTATTGCTGAAAAATACTTCGCTAAACAGCTTGTTGGGGTGGAGTTTGAGACTCCGCACGAACTTGAAAAAAACTGGGCAAAGATCCGCGGTAACGAGTTCGTAAAATCCGGATTCTCAATTGCCGGCTGGGATCTGCTCGCAAAAGCGGCGGGAGTCTCTTTGGCAGCCGCGCTCGGTGGTGAGCGTGAGCGGGTGCAGGCTGGTGTGTCGCTCGGCATCGAAACCAGCATTGACGCGCTCCTGACAGAGGTTGAAAAGCACGTTGCAGCAGGCTATGAGCGTGTGAAACTAAAAATTGCGCCGGGGTGGGATCTAGAGCCAACTCGAGCTGTGCGGGTTGCCTTCCCGGCAGTGGATGTTCACGTTGATGCTAACGCAGTTTATGAGCCCGGCGAGGCAGCATTTGCGCTGTTTAAACAGCTTGACAAATTAGAGCTCACGATGTTTGAGCAGCCCTTTGCGCAGCGCGACTTTCTGTCACACGCCGAACTGCAAAAACGTGTAGCAACACCGGTTTGTCTGGACGAATCGGTGGTGTCTCTCGACGACTTAAGACTGGCGCACGCACTCAACGCTATCGGAGTTTTAAATATTAAAGTGTCGCGCATGGGAGGGCTGACGGTGGCTCGTGCCGCGCACGATTTTGCCGTTGAAGTGGGGATCCCGGTGTGGTGTGGTGGAATGCACGAGTTTGGCATCGGTCGTGCAGCGAACGTCGCGCTCTCAACGCTGCCGGGATTTACTCTGCCGTCAGATGTGTCAGCGTCTGAGAAATACTATCGCGAAGACATTATCGATCCGGTTGTGACCGCCACCGGTGGGATGGTGACCGTGCCGAGCGGGGCGGGAATCGGCCATGCGGTGCGTGAACAGATGGTGCGAGACTTGGCGCTTAGAGTTTTGGAAGTGTAGCGATGGATATTACAAACATCAGAGTTATAGACGGGCACAACGATCTCGCCTGGGCGGCAAGACAAAAGTTAGATTACGGTGTCACCGGGCTTGCTGGCTCTGCAAACGGCGAGCTCGCTCCAGTTATCGCCGGTTTACACACAGACCTGCCACGGCTTCTGAAGGGTCAGGTTGGTGGGCAGTTCTGGTCGGTGTGGGTTGACCCTGCGCTGAGGGGCGCAGACCAGGTGGTGGCGACACTGGAGCAGATTGACTGGGTGCGTCGATTTATTGCGGCCCACCCAGAGCAGCTTGAGTTCACTCCCACCGCTGCACAAATGCGCCAGGCGCTTAGTGCGGGTAGGATCGCTTCGCTAATCGGTATTGAAGGCGGAGAGCAGATTGGCGGATCAACAGCGGCGCTGCGTCAGTTTGCACGACTCGGCGCGCGCTATATGACGCTGACATGGTCGCGCACCACCGACTGGGCAGATTCAGCAACCGATACGGCACAGCACGGGGGCCTGACAGATTTCGGCAAGGCAGTGGTGCGTGAAATGAATCGGATCGGGATGCTTGTAGATCTAGCGCATGTGTCGCCCGATACGATGCGTGCAGCTTTAGACGAGTCGCGCAGGCCCGTGATTGTCTCGCACTCTTGCGCGAGCGCTCTCTGCGACCACCCGCGCAATGTGCCGGATGATGTGCTGCAGCGTATCGGCGCTGGCGGCGGAGTTATCATGGTGGCTTTCGTGCCAACTTTTGTGTCGCAAGCGCGGCGCGATTGGTGGGAGAGCGGTGGCCTAGGCGAGGGGCCGCAGGTGACGGTGCAGGAGGTCGCCGATCACATTGAGCATATTCGCAAAGTAGCGGGTGTGCACGCTGTCGGGTTGGGCGCAGACTACGATGGCACAGATGATATGCCCGCCGGTCTCGAAGATGTCAGCGGCTACCCGCTGCTGTTGCAAGAGCTGGCGGATCGCGGTTGGACAGAAGAGGAGCTGCGCGGCCTCGCAAGTGAAAACATTTTGCGTGTGCTAGAAACTGTCGACGCCGACTATGAAGCATTTATTGCGGGCAGCGCTGGAGCTCCTGCACACGAGTTAGTAAAGCCGGTAAAAACTGTGTCTGACAGCGAGATGCCGCAAGTGCTGTTCGTTGTTAACTGGGCAACATCACTGCCCAGACGCTTTGAAACATGGTTTACTGAAGCCGGCTTCAAACTAGATATTCGCTTTGGTAAAGAGGTTGAGCTGCCGAAAAATCTTGATGACTATGCGGGAATGGTGCTGTTTGGTGGCGGTTTAATGCCCGACGAATTCGAGAATGCGCCGTGGCTGAAGCAGGAGCGACAGCTTGCGCAGGAGGCTATCGACAAAGACATACCAACGCTCGGAATCTGCCTGGGCGGCCAAATCTTAGCTGATGTTGCCGGCGGTCAAGTTAAGGCTAAAACCGGCCCGAAAGAGCGTGGCTCAACGGTGATTAAAACCACCGCGGCAGGCCGCAACGATCCGTTAATTTCCGTGCTTGGCGCAGCCTCCCCAATGATTGAGAATCATGAGGATATGATTACCCGCCTTCCCGAGAGCGCGGTGCTGCTGGCCTCAAGTGATGCGATTGAAATTCAAGCGTTCCGGATTAACGAAAATGTTTACGGTCTGCAGTTTCACCCTGAGGTGAGCGCAACTGACATGTGGGGTTGGAATGCCGAGGAGCTTGCGGCAGAGGGCTTTAATCTCGCAGAGCTTTGCCTTGAGGCCGGAAAAAACGATGCGGCAAACACCGCTGCTGCACGCGCCCTCGCTGCGAGTTTCAGCGAAATCATGCACCGCTACGCGGCAGGGTAACCCGCGGGAGATTACTGCCCGCGCGCACCGTGATCGGTGCTGGTCACGTCGATAACCTCCCAGTTGAGGAAGGAACGCGACGCGGTTGGGCCGCGCTGCCCGTGATAGCGGCTGCCGGTAGCACCGTGCCCGTAGGGCTGATCCGCCGGGCTAGAGAGCTGGAAGAAACAGAGTTGGCCGATCTTCATGCCCGGCCACAGGCGAATCGGGAGGGTTGCAACGTTCTTTAGTTCAAGCGTGATGTGCCCGCTAAAACCGGGATCAATAAAGCCCGCGGTTGAGTGGGTGAGCAGCCCCAAACGGCCGAGCGAACTCTTCCCCTCGAGCCGGGCAGCGATATCGTCAGGCAGCGTCACAAGCTCGAAGGTTGACCCGAGCACAAACTCACCCGGATGCAAAACGAACCCCTCACTGGGATCGGCCTCAACAAGCCGGGTGAGATCGGGCTGTTCTTTTGCGGGATCAATCTCAGCGCTCTTGTGGTTGTCAAAAAGACGGAAGTAGCGGTCGAGGCGCACATCAACGCTCGACGGCTGCAAAAGTTTTGGATCGGTCGGATCAAGCGCAATCCGGCCGGAGGCCAGCTGGGCGCGAATATCTCTGTCTGAAAGAAGCACGCTTTAATTGTAACTGGAAGAAGTTATGGCACTCTCGAGAGCCATTCCTTAGTGCTGAACTTCTCGGCGACCAGCTGCTCGGCACGCTCCATCTCAGCCGCTGTCACACTGCCCATCTCGCCGCCGTGCCGGCGTTTAAAGACATCGATCAGATGCTCAACGATCGCCTCGCGACTCAAACCTGTTTGTGAGCGCAGCGGATCGACGCGTTTTTGCGCGGATTTAATTCCTTTATCGCTAAGTTTTTCGCGCCCGATCCGCAAGACCTTTGTCATTTTTTGCGGATCAATATCGTAAGCCATCGTTACATGGTGCAGGATACCGCCCGATCCGAGCCGCTTTTGAGCGGCCCCGCCAATCTTTCCGTTCGGCCCTGCGATATCGTTCAACGGCACATACCGAGCGTCAATCCCCAACTGCTGCAGACCCTCGATAACCCATTCGTCGAGAAACGCGTAAGACTCCTCAAAACTTAAGCCCCGCACAAGCGATTCGGGCACGAAGATAGCGTAGGTGATGCAGTTTTCGGGCACCATATACATTGCGCCCCCGCCCGAGATGCGCCGCACTATAGCGGTGCCGCTCGCCTCGGCCTCAGCGGTATCAACCTCATTCTTTAGTGACTGAAAACTGCCGATATACACTGCAGGGCCGGTAGATTCCCAGATGCGCAGCGTGGGTTTGCGCAGGCCCGTGCCAACCGCTTGCGTCATCACTTCATCAAGCGCGCTGTTCAGAACCGGGCTGACGGGTGCATCATGCACAATTTCCCAGTCGTAGTCACGCCAGGTTGCGGCGTTTGTGAGGGCTCTGCGCACAGCCACACCGATCGCTTGCGGGGTGACACCGAGCAGCTGTGCTTCAGCGGGCAGCGCTGCATCTATTGCAGTGCGATAGTCGGTAATAGAGCTGTCGGCGCGCATCCCGTTGAGCGTCCGGTTGATTTCAGGTACAACTTCATCGGGCTCGACAAAGAAATCACCTGCGAGACTAAAGTTTTCGATTATGCCACTCGTAACATCGAAATCAACAACCGTGAGCTTGCCGCCGGGCAGTTTGTATTCGCCGTGAAACGCAGTCATGCTTCAAGTTTACGGCGCTGCCCCTTAACGCCAACACAAAAGCCAAACTAAAATTTTAGGGTGCCAAGCAACAACCCAGAAACAGCAAAGTCGTTCGCCAAATTGCCTCACTACCTAGTTGTTGGTGCGGGTCTCAACGGAGCCTCCCTCGCCTGGCATCTCACCGCCGCCGGGCACCGAGTAACCCTCATAGAGCGCACAGCACCAGCAGCTGTCGGCAGCAGTTCACACGGCTCCGCCCGCATCTTTCGCGCCAGCTACGCTGACGAAAAATATGCGCGCCTGACGATGGAGTCGCTCTCGTGGTGGCGCAAGCTAGAAGACGTCAGCGGGCAAAAACTCTTGAATTTCACCGGGCACATCGAACACGGCGACGCAGCTGAGCTGGGCGCGCTCGCAGCGGTTTTGGCTCGCGCCGGGGTGCCGTATGAGCTGATTGAGGTTGCCGAGGCGAGTGAGCGCTGGCCGCAGTATCTGTTGGAGGGTGAGTATGTGCTGTGGCAGCCGCAGGGCGGGGTGCTCGATGCTGCTGCGACAGTGCACGCCCTTATCGCAGCAGCGCAGGCGACAGGGTTGCTTGAGCTCTATCTCGACACAGAAATAGAGCGCATCACGCAAACGGCGACGCAGGCTGTTGCCTACACAGCTTCTGGTGCAGTGTTTAAAGCGGATCACGCGGTTGTTGCTGCTGGCAGCTGGCTGCCGCGCGAACTCTTAGCGCGCATCGATTTCACTCTGCCCACGCCGCAGTTCACAGTGCGCGAGGTGTTGGCGCTGCACTTCCCCTACCGGGAGGGATACAGCGACTTTCCAACAATTATTCACCGGCGCGGAAACGTTCCGGCTTATGCGCTGCCCGGTGGTGCTGACGTTGATGGCACAGCTTTAAAGTTTGCTTTTCACGGTGGGCGACCGCGTCAAGAAGCGCTCGATTATGTCGCTAAATACATTCCCGGGGTTGTGCCAGAGGCTTTTGGGGAGACCCTGTGCAACTACACCCAAACCCCCGATGAGGAATTCTTTATCGAGACTGATCGCAACATTACGCTGTTTTCAGCGTGTTCCGGGCACGCCGCGAAATTCGCGCCGCTGCTTGGCAGGCTCTTAGTTGAGCGTGGGTTACTCGGCAGATAAGCGATCTGAGAGCCAGGTAACGAGATCAGAAATTACCTCACTCCGGTTGATCTCATTGATTAGCTCATGCCTCGCTTCTGGATAGAGCCGCAGTGAAACATGCTGCGCACCGGCTTTCCGGTAGGCGGTTGCAAGCAGCGTCAGACCGTCATTGAGATTCAGCGGATCAGCCGACCCTGACACGATCAGGATCGGAATATTTGCGGCAGCCTGCTTCGGCTTGCCAAATAGTTTGGCCGCATTAGTAACCCCAAACATGCGGAAGACATTAACGTTTGTGGTGCGCGGATCCGCAGCCATTTTGCGCCACACTTCAGGGTCGCGGCTGAGCCATTCATGACCGTTTTTATCGCCGAAACCCTCGTTCAGATCGCCAGAATTCATGTGCTTTGGAGTGCGATACGCACTGCCTGAGAGAATGACCGCGTCCCATAATTCCGGTTCACGATTTATGATGCGTTGCGTCATTAACGAGCCCCAGGAGTGGCCGAACACCGCTACGGGAAGGCCTGGATGCTCACTGCGGATCATCGCGGTTAACTGAGTGATTGCGTCTTCGGTGCCGCGCAGCCCACCCTTGCCGAGTTTGGCGATCTTTGCCGGGTCATCACCCCACTGTTCCAAGCCGGTGCGGCCGTGGCCACGGTGATCGTCCGCATAAACTATGAAGCCTGCGTGAGCGAGATCTTCGGCAAATTCTGTGTAGCGGTCGCTGTGTTCAGCCAGACCGTGCAGGATCTGTACCACACCGATTGGGTTGCTGATATCAATTGTGCTGGGATCAGCCGCGATTGGCCCTGTTGCCTGTTCATCGGGTGATGGCAGCCAGCGCCTTGCATGGATGGTTACACCGTATTTATCGGCATAGGTAAAACGTTCGTGTGCGATGCTCATAACACTTTATTGTGGCACGCACACCTTACCGCCGGCTGTAGACCTTCGCGCCGTCAACAAAGGTTTGCAAGACTGCGCCGCGCAGCACTGTTTCGGCGTCTGCGGTGAGCGGATTGTGGTCGAGCACTGTGAAGTGGGCGCGCAAACCCGCGGCAATTTGGCCGACCTCTTCGTCGCGGTGGGTTGCCCACGCGGCGGTGTGCGTCATCGCTGTTAGCGCTGCTGCGGGAGTGAACGCTCGCTCCGGATGATACGGCTCTAACTCTGGCTGCAGCGCAGAGCGGCCGGTCACCGCGATAAACAGATTTGGCAGAGTTTCGTGCGGTGCTGTTGGCGCATCGGAACCGAGCACAATAGGCACCCTCGCCTCCCGCATCTTTTGCCAGGCAAAACCGCCCTCGGCGCGCGCATCGCCCAGCACCGCCTGCCAGTTTTTCAGCACCGCTGGATCGGCGTGCACCGGTTGCATAGATGCTGTGATGTTGTTTTCTGCCAGGCGCGCAAAGGTCTCTTCTGAGACGTACTCTAAATGCTCTATGCGCGGGCGCAGATCGTGGCCGGGTTGCCTCTCTTTAGCAGCTTCAAAAACTTCGCAGCCGAGGGTTACGGCGGCATCTCCGATCGCGTGAAAAGCCACCTGCAAGTCAAGCTCGTGCGCTCTGACGGTCGCGGCTACGGCTGCCTCGCTAGACCAGATGGGGGCGGGGTGGGCGCCGGTTATGTAGGGCTCGTGCATAGCGGCTGTGCAGCCGTCGATCACCCCATCAGACACAATTTTTATTCCGATCAGACGCAACCAGTCGGTGCCATAGCTTGCAGCGAGTTCATCACGGAGTGCCGCAGCCTCCTCTACCTGCGCGACAACGTTTGCAACCTCACTATCAGGGCGGATCAGCCAGTGCATATTGGTTACTAGCGGCAGCCTGCCATCCCGCTCTAGGCGGCGGCGCAGCGTCGCTAGAATCGTCGGATTACCGGCCATTTCGGTGACGGTGGTCACCCCGGCGGCAAGGTATGCTGCTGCGGCGGTGTCGAGAAAAGAATCGCGGCCTGCGTCATCGACTGCGTTTTCTGCAAACGGCCAGGCGATAAGAATTGCGGCACTCTCAATGAGGTAACCGGTTGCCTGACCGTTCGCATCGCGCACAATTTCACCGCCGTGCGGGTCTGGCGTGTGCTCATCGATGCCGAGCGCAGTCAATGCGGCGGTGTTCACCCACGCAGAGTGCAGGTCGTTCGCGTCGAGAATTACGGGGATATCAGAAACAACTGAGTCAATCAGCGCCGCTGTTGGTTGTGCGTCATCGAATATTTCAAATCTCCAACCGACCCCGAACAGATGTTTTGCGTCGGGGTTTTCTGCTCTGGCCTGCCGCAGCCTTTCCTGCACCTCAGCAATGCTGTTGCAGTCGCGCAACTGCACTTTTTCTAAAGCCTGCCCGAGCATCAGCAGGTGTGTGTGCGCTTCAACAAATGCGGGCATCACGAACGACCCAGATAAATCAACCGCCTGCACCTCAGTGTCTGCGTTTGCAGCGCTTGCCAGAGAACGCGCGGCATCGGCTACCGCACTGGCTGATCCGCAAGCTAAAAACCTACCATCTGCGACCGCAAAAGCCTCTGCGTTTGGCGCGGCGGTCGAGCCGGTGAAAACTGTGCCGTTATGGTAGACCGTAATCGTCATAGGAGAAGCTTTCTGGGCAGCATTATGGATGCGAGTGAAACCGAACATTATTCGGTTTCTGTATTGTATGCAGTAACCTCCGACTGTTGTCAAATATAAGGTGTAGAAATGCCAAGACCCACAACAGCTAAACTCACCCCCGAGAAAATTGCGAAAGCAGCGCTTGCGCAGATTGATGCGGGCGGTGAGGTAAATATGCTGCAGTTAGCCAAAAGGCTGCGCGTCAGTGTTTCTTCTATCTACCACCACGTGCCGAGCAAAGAAGCGGTGCTCAGTCTGGTGCGCCGGCAGCTGCTGACAACCTTCAAGCCGCACATCGACCCCGCGGCAGATTGGGAAACAGGAGTTTTGGCATGGATTAGGCAGAGCGCAAAAATGTATAGCTCCCACCCACATGCGGCGCAGTATCTTGCACAGCTGCCCCTCTGCGAGGAAGAAGCGGCCGAAACCTATGGTGCGCTGTTTGAACTGCTTCGCAAAGCTGGCGTAGCAGCCGGTGACGCGGTGACACTGGTTGAAGTAATTGATGCGTTTGTGATTGGGGCGGCGATTGACGCGAGCTCACCGGCCAGTATCTATGACGCAGTATCACTACCGGAAGAAATGCGGCGCGCTGGTAAAGCCCGCCCCTCCGTTTACGCGCGCAACACTGCGGTCATCGAAACGGGAGCAGCCATCTTTGTCGCTGGAATTAGGGCTCACTACGGCTTGAGGTAACAGTCAGACGCGAAAACTAAACTGAGATCTATGACAAAACTTACGGTTTCTCTTCCCGATTCGAGGCATTTAGCGGCGTTACAGGAAGAGTTTTCCGGCCAAAATATCGACTTTCTTGTGTGGGATATGCGCTCAGCGCCCCCGGCAGAAAAAATTGATTTAGTGGTGCCCCCGTATTTGGATAGTGCCCAAACACTCACAAGGTTAGAGGGTGTTGAGACGCAGCTTGTGCAGTGGCAGTCGATCGGTTATGACGGAGTGAGCGACTACCTGCCGAGCGGTGTTCGCTTCGCCAACGCCGCCTCAGTGCATGAGACCGCGACGGCTGAGCTAGCCCTTGGCTTAATCATCGCAGCACAGCGGGATTTTAAACGATTCTTTCAACAGCAGACCGAGGGAATTTGGCGCGGCGGCACAACACGGGCACTTGCGGATCGCCGGGTTACTATCATTGGTGCGGGTGGTGTCGGCAGAGCGATTGCCGAAAGACTTATGCCTTTTGAGGTGCAAATCACGATGCTGGCAAACAGTGCGCGCGACCTGGAACTAACCGGTGGTCTAACAGTCCCAGTGCGAGAGATCGCCGACCTACACGCGCAGCTGGCAGAAACGGATATTCTGGTGCTCGCAGTGCCACTCACCCCTGATACTGCAGGGTTGATCGGAGCGGTGGAGCTGGCGCAGCTGCCCGATGACGCACTGCTTGTAAACGTTGCGCGTGGCAGGGTCGTTGACACCGCAGCACTGGTCGCCGAGGTCGCAAGCGGGCGGCTTCGCACAGCGAACGATGTCGTAGACCCAGAACCGCTGCCGGAGGAGCATCCGCTGTGGCAGTTGGATGGAGCGATTCAGACTCCGCACACCGGCGGCGATAGTGACGCTATGCACCCGCGTATTTTTGCGCTGTTGGTGCGGCAGATTAAGCACCTTATGCGCGGATCCACCCCAGAAAACCTGGTTAAGCCCTAAACTGGTTAAGTCCAAAGATCCCCATCAGCACCTTGGAGAAATAGAGAGAATGGCAGAAGCATCCCGTCTTGACAAAGTAGTGGCCCTCGCGAAGCATCGCGGTTTCGTCTATCAGGCGGGTGATATCTACGGCGGTTCGCGCTCTGCCTGGGATTATGGCCCACTCGGCACTGCTTTGAAGGAGAACATCAAAAAGCAGTGGTGGCGCACAATGGTGCAAAAACGCGCCGATGTCGTTGGGATCGACTCAAGTGTGATTCTGCCGAAGCAGGTCTGGGAGGCCTCAGGGCACGTTGAGGTGTTTTCTGACCCGCTGGTCGAGTGCACCAGCTGCCACAAACGCTATCGTGAAGACCACCTGATCGAGGCCTTCGAAGAGAAGAAGGGCCGCGCACCTGAGGGCGGCATGGCAGAGATCGTCTGCACAAACTGCGGCGCTCGCGGTGAGTGGACAGAACCGCGCGCCTTCAGCGGTCTCTTAAAAACATTCCTCGGCCCCGTCGATGATGAGGCCGGGCTGCACTACCTGCGTCCCGAGACAGCGCAGGGTATCTTCGTGAACTTTGCGAACGTGCTGCAGTCGGCACGTATGAAACCACCGTTCGGGATCGGTCAGATCGGTAAAAGCTTCCGCAACGAAATCACCCCGGGAAACTTCATCTTCCGCACACGCGAGTTTGAGCAGATGGAAATGGAGTTTTTTGTGAAGCCTGGCACTGATGAAGAGTGGCAGGAATACTGGATGCATGAGCGGCTGCGCTGGTACACCGATCTTGGCATCAACCCTGAGAATCTGCGTTTTTATGAGCACCCGCAAGAGAAGCTCTCACACTATTCAAAGCGCACAGTAGACATTGAATACAAGTTTGGTTTCACCGGCGGCGAGTGGGGTGAGCTTGAGGGCATTGCAAACCGCACCGACTACGACCTGTCAACGCATTCGAAAGAATCGGGTAAGGATCTTTCCTACTTTGACCAGGCAGAGAATGAACGATATGTGCCCTACGTTATTGAGCCAGCGGCCGGCCTCACCCGCTCATTGATGGCGTTTCTGGTTGATGCCTATGCCGAAGAAGAGGTGCCGAACGCAAAGGGCGGCACCGACACTCGCACAGTGCTGCGACTGGATCCGCGCCTGGCACCGGTGAAAATCGCGGTGCTGCCGCTCTCGAAGAAAGAGACTCTAACCCCGCTTGCGCAGCAGATTGCAGATGAGCTGCGCGACAGCTGGAACGTGGACTATGACGATTCGGCTGCGATCGGCCGCCGCTACCGACGGCAAGACGAGATTGGCACACCTTTCTGTGTCACGGTTGATTTTGATTCACTTGAAGATAACGCCGTCACAGTGCGCGAACGCGACACGATGGAGCAGGTGCGCGTGCCAATCGCTGATCTCTATAGTTTCTTTGCCGAAAAACTACGTGGAGCTTAAATTTATGACCCAGAACAACCAGCCGCAAGAACCGCTGTATCCGTGGGCGCAGCAGACAGCTCGCGTGCGCGCTCGCACCGAGCCGCTGCGATATCACGAACTGTGGCGTGGGATTAATAAACCCCGCTGGTATAAGCCGCTTGTAGTGAGCCTTATCGGGGTTGGTTACTATATTGCGATTTCCATTGTTTTCGTCATATTGGCCTTTGTCGCAGCCTTCGGTATTGCTTTTGTGACCTCCGCAGAGAGCTCTATTAACCTAGAAGATCTTCTGATGAGTCTGTCGGCAATTAACACCCAGCATCCGCTCTCTATCTTTATCGGCCTCACATCTGTGGCATTAATGATTCCAGCAGGTTGGTTGGCGCTTAAAACTATGGGCATTAAACCAACCGGACGCTTGTGGTCGGTAGCTTTAAAGATCCGCTGGGATCTGCTGTTGGCGGCATTCGCTATCGCCGCCGTTGTTTTGGTAATCGTGCAGTTTGGCAGCATGTTCATTGTCAGCGCGGTCAGTGGCGAGCCGGTGCTGAATGAGCGCCCGGCCGACTTTGACACTCGCGCGATGTGGATTTCGGTGCTGCTGGTGCTGGTTTTGGTGCCATTCCAAGCAACCGCTGAAGAGTATGTCTTCCGTGGTTTCCTGCTGCAGACATTCGGCAATTGGATGCGCAACCCAGTGGTAGCGATACTGCTGACCTCTGCATTGTTTGGTGCGATGCATATTTACGACATTTGGGGGATGCTTTCTGTCACACTGCTTGGCTGTCTGGCGGCCTACCTGACGATTCGCACTGGCGGGCTTGAGGCGGCAATGGCTCTGCACATTGTAAACAACTATGTCGCCTTCGGTTTCATGGCGTCGGGCTACTTAGACAGCACCTCGCAGGAGAGTCAAACTAGCGGATCTGGCCCTGCTCTGGTGCTCACCGAAATCGTTGTGCTCGCGCTCTTCTGGTTGGCTGTGGAGCTGCTCTGGAAGAAAAAAGCTGCGGATCGAGGCTGGGCAAACACTCGCGTTGATGTCATTGAGGTCGATGTGCCTATTGCGGAGCTAACTGAAGAGCAGCGCCGGCAGGCCGGTCTTGTTCCGGTAGCCGCCCCTAACACGGGTGCTTAACCGATGCGTGAATCGCAGCAACACGCGGTAGTAATCGGAGACAACCCTGCCGCCTTCGCTGCTGCGCTCGAACTTGCTGAGGTTGGCGTAGCTGTAACACTGCAGCTGGGAGCGCAGTCGCTCTGGCCGTATGCGCCAGTGCATGACAGTGATAACGCTCTCGCCACGCTGCTTGCGCGCCCGGGTGAGCTTTCGCGCGATCTTGAAATAGCGATTACACGAGTGCCTGCGGGGCCGCTGTATTTTGGCAGCAATACAGCAACCGCAAAGCAGCTTGTAGGGCCGCGGATAGGGGGTATAACGGGCAATCCGCTCGCCTCCCAAAATCGCTCGTTGTTGGGTGGGGGCGGATCCTTCCGTGCCTACCTAGACAGACTGCTGCCTGTGCTGACGATTGGAAAATATAAAAATCTCCAAGGCCTGCTTAAGCGGCGGATCGGAACCCAGGCTAGCAGGTTAGCGGCGGCTGAATTAACGACGCGCTACCCGCAGGATTTTGCTGTGTTAGAAACACAGGCGGTGTTTCCGGGGCTGAATGAGGCGATCACGCGCGCAGGCTCTCTCACCGGCGGTGTCAGTCTTTTAGCGGCGGAGCAGTCGGAACAGTCACTAATTCTCCCGGCTGCCGGGTGGGACGATGCACGTGAAAAACTGCTGACAGCTTTGCGAAGCTACGGTGTGACCGTAAAACCCACTGCTGAGTTACAGCACGCGACGCTCGCCACCGAGCTAAGTAATGCGACATTGGTGCTCGCGCCAGGAAATCCGGCAGAAGCACAAGAATTTTTAGACGTCACCGCAATTGCAGAAGCAGCTAAGCCTGCTGGAATCTACGGGGTGCTCGAGAAGGTTGCGAGTCTGCCGCGGGTCTATCTGTCGATTACGTATGAAGAGGTGCAGTGGGATGCGCCGCACGGTGCAGAACTGATCGTGACAGAAAATGCGTCACCGCGGCGTCTGCGTTTACTCTACCCAGAAGAATTTGCGTCACGCGGTGATGGGACGGCGCAGAGCGTCAGTATTAGCGGTGAGGCGGTTACTGGAGCGCGCGTTGAAAGTGCGCCGTTTGGCACTGTTGCCCAGATGTTGGAGGTGACAGCTGTGCGTGAAGAAGCTGGCGCGGCAGAGGCAGCACTATTGGTTGGGCCGACCGTTTGGGGCGGCGCAATTGCAGCAGCGGTGGCAGATTTAGAGCCGCTGGTAAAGCGGCTGCGTCGCAAACTAATGGGAATTGCTTAATCGAGCATATCGGCAGGGTCTAGTGCGCCCAACACCGTTTCAACGATCCGCTCTTCAATATCAGCTGGCGCTTTGTCGCCGCTAGCTAGCCCTAGTCGCCGTGCCTCGTCAACCGTGTGCTCGCCGATACATGCAATCACAGTAGAGTCGGTGCGCGAACCAAACTGTGTCGCAACCTCGCGCGCAACCTGCGGTGACGACACCAAAATTGCTGTTATTTCACCCGCTGCGACATCTTCGCGAATGTGCACTGAAGCCGGCACACCAACTGTGCGGTATGCAACAACTTGAGTAACGTCGTGCCCGCGTTCGAGCAGACCCATTGTGAGCACAGGCTTTGCCACATCTGAACGCAGGGTGAGCACACGTAAAACGTCACCAGAGTTGATTTCCGGCCAAACCTTCAAGAGCCCTACGGTTGTGGTGTCTGACTCGTGCGTCGTGCGAGCAACTTCGTAGCCGGCATCGATGAATGCAGCATAGGTTGCCTCACCCGCAACTGCCACCTGGGTGCGTTTTGCGATTTTAATGTGGTTGTAGTCAAGCACATCGACAACCGTTGCGTTCGTTGCGGTCATCCAGTCGTAGTAGCCGGCTTCGAGTTTTACCAGCGCTTCGCGCAGCCGATCTACCTCGCTTGTGTGCGCAAAATCGATGAGGGGCGCCACAACAGGAGTTGCGCCCTGGGCGCGCAAGGCTTTGGCCACTACTTTACCCCATGCGCCCCCGCGCGGAACAAGCACCCTCTGACCGGTTAGCTGCGCTCCCTGATTAGCCATATGCTCACAATCTTGATACATAGCAAAGCGGCCAACACAGCTCACAGTAGAGCACGTGCTGGCCGCTTTGCGCAACACAATTTGCTAATCATCTATTGTTGTCGCTTCGCGAAAAATTAGCAAATACAGGGAGGTTGTTTACTCGCTGAGGCGTTTTGTGACGGCTAGCGCAGCTCCGGTTACCGCCGCACCTGCGAGCAGGGCGACTGCGGTAACGCCGGCGATAAAAACTGCCGGCTGCCGTTTGCGCAGTGCAATCAGTCGCGCCTTCTGGCGGCTGATTGCGTTATCTATACGGGTGCCAAAGTCGAGTCTCTGCGATAGCAGCCCCAGTGTTTGCTGAAGTTCTGTGCGTGCTTCCTTAGCCTCTGCCATATTGTTTGTGCTGTCACTCATCGCCATACTCCCTGTTTGCCGGTCTCGGTGCCAGTTTTGCCGGGCTGCGGCTTCATCTTGTCGGCTGAGTTTTTCTTCACCTCACCCGCAGCATCAAGATCGCTCTTGATGCGTGCAAGGGTTTTGTGCGGCACCGGATTGCCGCGCTTGAACAGCACAACAGCAATGACAGCGAGCAGCAGTATGGTTATAACACCTGCGCCGCCAATTACGAGAGCAGAGAGCCACACAGGCCAGCCCGCCCCTTCGGCGATGCCTGCAACCGCTGCCGCGAGCAGCACAGCTGTGGTCCAAAAAAGAATTACAAGAGCGACCACAACCAGCACAATGCCGATTACGAGGTTTTTAATGCGGCCGCTAACTTCTTCTTTAGCGTTACCGATCTCAGCCTTCGCTAACCGCACCGCCTGTGCTGGCACTCGAGTCAGCAGCGCTAGAGTGCTGGGGGTTGAACGTTTCTTTGAAAACATTTGCTTAAAATTTCTGAAGTTCTAGACAATTAAACGGCTGGGGTTGGTTCAGCGGCGCTCATCTCTTTGAAGCGGCGCTTACCCTTCTGTGCCTTCTTCACCTTTTTGCGGGTGCCGGCGATTGCCTCACCCACCTTGGTACCGATGAACTGACGCACATCGTCACTCCGGTCTGCCGCAAATGATTTTGCTTGAGAAACACCGTTCTGCACAAGTTTGGTATCCCAAACCTTGGAGGCAGTGCTCTTAATTTGTTCGTAACGCTTGCGGCCGGCGCGAGAACCGAGCACGTATCCTGCACCGAAACCTACAAAGAGAGCGAGCTTGCCTTTCATGAGTTCTCCAAACGTAAAAATCTATAAAAATCGGGGTAACAACAAGACTAGCGGGCATTTCTGAGCATCTTCAAAGAATTATGTGGGAAATATGCAGTTTTCGGAATCAAATAGAGTGCAAACTAATAGATATGGCACGCGTTGAAATTTATTCAGATCGTTTGATTCTCAAGTTTTCTCGATCCGAACAGTTCACTTCAATGCTGCCCGGCACGATTACAATTCCGCGTGCACAGATCCTAACCGCTATCTCTACCTCCGATCCTTGGCTCTGGGTGCGTGGCGTGCCCAAGCGGGGAATACATCTGCCGAATCGCCTCGCGCGCGGTATTTGGAAACACCGTGGCGGGCAAGACATCGTCTTTATCCGCAAGGGCGCTGAAGCCTTCGTGCTTGATCTTGACAGCTCTGCGCCAGATGTGCAGATGTCGCCCCAGACGCAGCTGCCACCGCAAACGCAGCGCATACTGGTGTCGAGCAGCCAAGCTGCGCTGGTGATGCAAGAGCTGATTAAAGACGGCACTAACCTGCCACCCGAAAAACGTCAGGTTGACTAATTTTCGTCTCACTCGCTGCTTCCCGACTGTGGCTAGCTCTTTGTAAGCGCTGCCTCTAACGCGGCGAGCAGTTGATCCACTTCTTCGACGGTGGAATCCCAGCCGCACATCAGGCGCACCTCATTAGGCAGCCCGGGCCAATCGTAAAAAATGAAGTCTGCTGCAACCTGCTCGCGTGCGGTGGCGGGCATGGTCGCGAAAACAGCATTTGACTCAACCTTTTGTGTGATCCGAAATGCGGGATCTAACTCGGTCAGCTGCGCTAGCCCCGCGGCCAGTCGGGTTGCCATACTGTTCGCGGTTCCTGCATTTTCCAGCCACAGATCGGTGCCGTAGAGTGCCAGCAATTGCGCCGAGATAAAGCGCATCTTTGAGGCGAGCTGCGTTTGTTGTTTACGCAGATAGTGCATGCCGTGATCTAGCTCCGGGTTCAGCACAATAACTGCTTCTGCTGCAAGAGCGCCGTTTTTAGTGCCGCCGAGGCTTAAAATATCAACGCCCGCATCGCTTGTGAGTGTGCGCAGCTCGGTTTGCAGTGTGGCAGCGGCGTTTGCGAGCCGTGCGCCATCCATGTGCAGGCGCATGTTGTGAGAGTGGGCGAGCTTAGCTAAAGCCGTGATCTCCGCTACCGTGTAGCAGGTGCCGTATTCGGTGGTTTGTGAAATGGAAATCACCGTTGGTTGCGCGTGGTGCTCGACCCCGATAACCGCAAGCTGCGGCAGGACGAGTTCCGGTGTGAGTTTGCCATCCGGGGTGTCGATGGGGATAAGTTTTAAGCCTTGGGTGCGCTCGGGAGAGCCGGTCTCGTCAACATTGATATGTGCGCTGTTTGCGCAGATTATTGCACCCCAGCGAGGTGCCGCTGCTGCGAGAGCGGTAACGTTTGCCCCAGTGCCGTTGAATACGGGGTAGGCCGTTGCGCGCGTCCCAAAATGCTGTTTAATGACCGCAGTAAATTCAGCAGTTGTCGGATCAGCGCCGTATGCTCCGACACGACCACCATTGACACGCTGCACTGCGTCCATAATCGTTGGGTGGGCGCCGCTGGCGTTGTCAGAGGTGAAGAAAATTGGGGCACGCTCGTGTATCTCGCTGCTCATGGCTATAACAGTACCGGCTTAGGTAGGTTGGAGGTATGGCAGTTAAGGTTCTTGCGGTGGGAAAAAAGCACGAATCGTGGGTTTCTGAGGGCATTGCGCGCTATGACAGGCGACTGCGAAAACCCTGGAACATGTCTTGGCAGTTTTTGCCGCACTCGGCGCTTGCTGCAGAGCGGGCGCGAGAGGCAGAATCAAAAAGCATCCTTGAGAAACTTGGGCGCGATGAGTTCGTTGTGGTGCTGGACGAACGCGGCCAAATGCTGAGCTCGCCGCAGCTGTCACAGCGACTCTACAGGGCATTGGGGAGCGGCTCGGTCACCGTTGTAATAGGCGGGGCTTATGGTGTGACAGACGAGGTGCGCGCGCGGGCGGATCTGGTGTGGAGCCTGTCTCCGCTGGTTTTTCCGCACCAGCTGGTGCGCTTAATACTTGTGGAGCAACTGTATCGTGCGGGTGAAATTGCCGCCGGTAGGCCGTATCACCATGTCTAATCCTTGGGAGACATAAGGGCGTTATAAAGTCATATACCCGCGTTTTAGTGTTGAGGTATGCGACTAGAAAGAATGCTTGTAAGCCTCAAACGGGCGCCGTGTAAGCCACACACTACACGCGCTGTTACTGTGCCCTGGGGTGTTGGCCGCGATGCTGTCGGGCGGTTACGTGCTGTGACGAATGTGAGCAACCGCAGGCTGCGGGGCGTGCGATTGATGTGTGCGGGAGAGGGGCTGTTTAGTCAGTCTCTGCCGGTGTCACTTGATCCTGGTGAAACGCTGCGAGTGCTCTATCAGCAGACAGAAGAGATGCGTGACGATGGTGTGCTTGTGTTGCGTTGGTTTGAGCCAGACGGAGGTGAGATGCTGTGGTCTGTGCCGCTGTGTTAGTGCTGTTTTGCTTTGCTCTCTTGGGTTATGCGTTGCCGCAGTTGCTGCAGCCGCGCTTCAGCAAAACGCATATTTTCAGTTTCACCGCGCGCAGTTCCCTGCTCAATATCATCCAATGTGATGTAGCTGCACAGGTCTGCAACAGTAACTCCAAGCGCAAAGGCAATGCGCCCGATTGTAGACAGGTTTGGGTTGGCTGTGCCGCGTTCAATTTTTCCAACTGTGCTGGGGTCGATCCCGGTGAGATCTGCAAGATCGCGCTGCGTAATGCCGGCGGCAGTGCGGAGCTCGCGCACACGCTTGCCGAACGGAACAGAAGTTGGAAGTGCGCTCATTCTTAACATGGTCACTAACCTCCTTGCCAATTTCCACAGGTGAAAAATACGCTGTTTATTCGCCTGGGCATAAATCCACTATTTGCGCGAAAAAACACCAGGTATCGGGGCTGCTAAAAATTTGACCACTACATCTAGTGGTTGACGACACGCCCACCCGAATTATGAGATTCAAAAAATTAAATATTTCAACTCCTTGTGGATAACTTGCGAGGTGAGCCGTAATTGCGCTGAAAATTTTCAACAAGTTGGAATGAAATTAGGGGAAAACCTTGTTCATAATCACACGGGTGTAATTACTGCATCTTGTGGTCTTAAATGATGTGGTTCACTATATGTAGTGCCTGACGTGTTTCAGGTGAGCAACGGAGATAAAGGAATTCAAAATGGCAACTACCGTTTACACAAAGCCCTCATGTGTACAGTGCACAGCTACCTACCGCGCTCTTGACAGCAAAGGTATCGAGTATGAAGTGGTCGACCTCTCACAGGACGAAACTGCGCTCGAAACTGTGAAAGAGCTCGGCTACATGCAGGCGCCGGTTGTTGTAACAGATGAAGACCACTGGTCAGGTTTCCGCCCAGACAAGATCGACGCTCTCGCCGGTCGTCTCGCTTAAGCATTAAAGCTGTTTTACAACTACATACTTCCCAACTGGCCTCAGGTTTCTGCTGTAGAAACTCGGGGCCAGTTGTTACGAATTCAAGATTGAAATCACCTGCGCGCTCGGCATTGCGATTAGAAAGGAGTATCCGGTGGCAAACATCGTTTACTTCTCGAGTGTCTCTGGGAACACCAAAAGATTCATAGAGAAACTGAATCTGCCGGCACACCGCATTCCGCTTCTCCCGAAAGAAGATCCCCTAGAAGTAACTGAGCCGTATGTGCTGTTCGTGCCAACATACGGTGGTGGCCCAGAGACAAAAGCCGTGCCAAAACAGGTGATTAAGTTCTTAAACAACCCGGATAACCGGGCGCTGCTGCGCGGTGTTATAGCCGCCGGCAACACAAACTTTGGGGAGGCGTACGGCCTCGCCGGAGACATCATCGCTAGAAAGTGCAAAGTCCCGCACCTATACAGATTTGAACTTTTTGGCACCCCCGAGGACGTCGACCGCGTCAAAGCAGGATTGGAAGAATTTTGGAAAGCACAATAATCGAACCCGGCCACGACTCATCAAAGGTCAGCGAGATGGATTACCACTCACTGAACGCGATGCTGAATCTGTATGACTCAGACGGCAATATTCAGTTCGATAAGGATCGTGAGGCTGCGCGCCAATACTTCCTGCAGCATGTTAACCAGAACACCGTGTTCTTCCACGACTTTGACGAGCGTCTGCGCTTCCTCATCGAAAATGAATACTACGAGGCAGAGATCCTGGAGCAGTACCCGCGCGGCTTTGTCGAGGAGCTCACAGACTACGCCTACGGTCTAAAGTTCCGCTTCCCAACCTTCCTCGGTGCTTTTAAATTCTTCACCTCATACGCACTCAAGACTTTTGACGGTGAGCGCTATCTTGAGCGCTTTGAAGATCGTGTGGTGATGGTCGCGATCGCTCTGGCGGCCGGTGACCAAGCACTGGCAAAGCGTTATGTTGAAGAGATTATTTCTGGCCGCTTTCAGCCAGCAACTCCAACCTTCCTAAACGCAGGTAAAGCGCAGCGCGGCGAGTTCGTATCCTGCTTCCTGTTGCGTATTGAAGACAATATGGAGTCAATCTCCCGCGGCATTAACTCCTCGCTACAGCTTTCAAAACGCGGCGGCGGTGTAGCGCTGCTGCTCTCCAACCTGCGTGAAGCCGGCGCCCCGATTAAGAAAATTCAGAATCAGTCATCGGGCATTATCCCGGTCATGAAGCTGCTTGAGGATAGCTTCAGCTATGCAAATCAGCTGGGCGCCAGGCAGGGCGCGGGCGCCGTTTATCTCTCAGCGCACCACCCGGACATCCTGCGCTTCCTCGATACTAAGCGAGAGAACGCCGACGAAAAGATCCGCATTAAAACTCTGTCACTCGGTGTTGTTGTGCCCGACATCACTTTCGAACTGGCGAAAAAGGGTGAAGATATGTATCTCTTCTCGCCCTACGATGTTGAAAGAGTTTACGGTGTGCCGTTCGCCGATATCTCGGTCACCGAAAAGTATTACGAGATGGTTGATGATTCTCGTATCCGCAAGAGCAAAATTAACGCTCGCCAGTTCTTCCAGACCATCGCAGAGCTGCAGTTCGAGTCGGGCTATCCATACATCGTGTTTGAAGACACAGTAAACCGGGAGAACCCGATTGCCGGCCGCATCAATATGTCAAACCTGTGCTCTGAGATTCTGCAGGTGAACACCCCAACCACCTACAACGCCGACCTCAGCTACAAAGAGATTGGCAAAGATATCTCATGCAACCTCGGGTCAATGAATATTGCGGCGATGATGGACGGCCCAGACTTCGCTGGGAGCGTGGAGTCAGCGATCCGCGCACTGACCGCGGTGAGTGATATGAGCCACATTACTTCTGTGCGTTCTATTGAAGACGGTAACGATCGCTCACACGCAATCGGTCTCGGCCAGATGAACCTGCACGGCTACCTTTCTCGTGAGCGTATTTTCTACGGCTCTGAAGAGGGTATAGATTTCACCAACATTTACTTTTACACGATTCTCTTCCACGCGCTGTCTGCGTCAAACAAGATCGCGATAGAGCGCGGTGTGACTTTTGAGGGATTCGAGAACTCAAAGTACGCTTCGGGTGAGTTTTTCGATAAGTACACAGACCGCGTGTGGGAGCCGGCCACGGCGAAGGTGCGCGAACTCTTTGAGAAGGCGGGAGTGCAGATCCCAACGCAGGAGGATTGGCGCGAGCTGAAGGCGAAGGTGCAGCAGCACGGTATCTACAACCAGAACCTGCAGGCTGTGCCACCAACCGGCTCTATCTCCTACATCAACAACTCAACCTCATCAATCCACCCGATTGCTTCAAAGATTGAGATCCGCAAAGAGGGCAAGCTGGGGCGTGTTTACTACCCAGCGCCGTTCATGACCAACGACAACCTGGAGTACTACCAGGATGCCTACGAAATCGGCCCAGAAAAGATCATTGACACTTACGCGGCCGCAACTCAGCACGTTGACCAGGGGCTGTCTCTCACACTCTTCTTCCCGGACACCGCAACCACACGCGATGTGAACAAAGCGCAGATCTATGCTTGGCGCAAGGGGATTAAGACGATTTACTACATCCGCCTGCGGCAGATGGCGCTGGAGGGCACCGAAATCGAAGGCTGCGTCAGCTGCATGCTGTAACCGTCAGGGCGGCTGTTGCCGCTCCTGAGGTTCGGTAGAGTCGAATTGATCCACAAGAAAAATAAGGTCTGGAAAGAGAACAATGAGCCCCGCAGATAAGCTCCCGCTCGTCAACCACGTGCAGGCGATTAACTGGAACCGCATTGAAGACGACAAAGACGTTGAAGTTTGGAACCGTCTTGTCAACAACTTTTGGCTTCCTGAAAAGGTGCCACTCTCTAACGATGTGCAGTCGTGGAACACACTCACGCCGGCAGAGCAGCAGCTGACTATGCGCGTATTTACCGGGCTTACTCTGCTTGACACGATCCAGGGAACAGTGGGCGCGGTGTCGCTCATCCCTGATGCGCTAACCCCGCACGAGGAAGCTGTGCTGACAAACATTGCTTTCATGGAGTCGGTGCACGCAAAGAGCTATTCGTCAATTTTCTCAACCCTCTGCTCAACCCCAGAGATTGATGAGGCCTTCCGCTGGTCGGTGGAGAATGAGTATCTGCAGAAGAAAGCGCAGATCATTATCGACTACTATCACGGTGATGATCCGCTCAAGCGCAAGGTTGCTTCAACCCTGCTTGAGTCGTTCCTGTTCTATTCCGGCTTCTACCTGCCGATGTATTGGTCGAGCCGCGCAAAGCTCACCAACACCGCAGACCTGATCCGTCTGATTATTCGCGATGAAGCTGTGCACGGTTACTACATTGGATACAAGTTTCAAAAAGGGCTTGAGAACGAGAGCGAGGAGCGCAAGCAGGAGCTGAAAGACTACACTTTCGCGCTCTTGTTTGATCTCTATGACAATGAGGTTAAATACACCCAGGATCTCTATGATCAGGTGGGTCTCACCGAAGACGTTAAGAAGTTCCTGCACTACAACGCCAACAAAGCTCTGATGAATCTGGGCTATGAGGCAATGTTCCCGCAGAGCGTCACCGACGTGAACCCGGCGATTCTTTCTGCCCTGTCGCCAAACGCTGACGAGAATCACGACTTCTTCTCGGGGTCTGGCTCAAGCTATGTGATCGGTAAGGCGGAAGCGACCGAAGATGAAGACTGGGATTTCTAACTAATGTTTTAACGTCGCAGTCTGACTTTAAACTGCTTCCTGAAATGCCCGCCTGGCTACAAAGTTTGGGCGGGCATTTTGTATGTTGCGGCGTGGCTTTAAAAATTTATTAAAAAATTTTCTGCGGTATCAGTTGTGAGTAAATTCCCGTGTTTGCGGGTCAAAAAGCTTATATGAATGAGAATCATTACTATTAAGGTGCGAAATCGTTTGTTTTTCCAAAAATCGGCTTGAAACTGCGTTTTTAGGGGCGTATCTTGAGGGCGTAGCCAAGATATGGATACGCAGAACAAAGGAGTTTCAAAATGAGCGACACGATGCGCGCTATTACCTACTACGGTGACCACGACATTCGCTTTGAAGAGCGCCCGAAGCCGCAGATCATTGATCCGACCGACGCTATTGTGCGTGTTGTTCGGACAACTATTTGCGGCACCGATCTTGGTATCTACAAGGGTAAGAACCCAGAAGTTGAAGAGACGGTAAAAGCTCGCGGCGAAGAGTGGAACGGTCGCATTCTCGGGCATGAGGGCGTTGGTGTCGTTGAAGCCGTTGGTGACGCTGTCAAGAACATTAAAGTTGGCGATCGCGTGCTCATCTCATGTGTTTCACGCTGCGGCACCTGCGATAACTGCGCGAAGCAGATGTATGCGCACTGCCGCAACGGCGGTGGTTGGATCATGGGTTACATGATCGACGGCACCCAGGCTGAGTATGTGCGCACCCCGTTCGCCGACAATTCGCTGTTCCACCTGCCAGAGGGCTTCGACGAAGACGTTGCAGTTTTCCTCTCAGATGCGTTGCCAACCGGTCACGAACTTGGCGTACAGCGCGGGCAGGTAGCTCCGGGTAAGGACGTTTTGATTGTCGGTGCGGGCCCTGTTGGCATGGGAGCTTTGCTGACAGCGCAGTTTTACTCACCCGCCAGCATCATCGTTGCCGACATGAACGACAAGCGCCTGGAGATGGCAAAGAAGATGGGCGCAACCCACGTCGTGAATCCGGCCACTGGCGATCTTGACGCAGTAATTGCAGAGGTTACCGATGGTCGTGGCGTTGACACCGCTATTGAGGCGGTTGGTCTGCCAGCAACCTGGGATCTGTGCGCCGGAGCTGTGCGAGAGGGTGGCAACATCGCTGTTGTTGGCGTGCACGGCAAGCCTGTTGAGTTTGAGCTGCAGAAGATGTGGATCAGAAACCTCACCATCACCACCGGTCTCGTCTCAGCTAACACGACCGCCATGCTGATGAAGGCGGTGCGTAACAGCGATCTGCCAATCGCCGACCTTGCAACCCACCACTTCACCTGGGATCAGTTTGAAGATGCGTGGGAGGCGTTCAAGAATGCCGACGAGCACAACTCAATGAAGGTTGTTATTACCAACGAGTAACTCTGCTTGATAACCAGAGTTGGCGGCCGATCCGATCCCTCGGGTTGGCCGCCTTTTTTATATCGCGATGGGGTAGTTTTCGCCGGAGAGGGATCACTACTCGCGATGCTGGGTGGTATTTACTGTTTTGCGCGACCAGAGCTTCAAAAATGCTGAGAAAATCTGAGTGCGCTTGACTCAAGTTTTTGCACAGAGTTAAACTTGAGTCAACATAACTCAAGTTTTGGAGTGCAAAATGCAAAATATGAATCCTGGACAGCCAGTCCAAGAAAATCAGAGCGCTCTCGAGCAGTTTGGGCAGAATCTCACAGAGATTGCACGGAGCGGAAAGCTCGATCCGGTAATTGGGCGTGACGGTGAAATTCGCCGTCTCAGTCAGGTTTTGACCCGCCGCACAAAAAACAACCCGGTGCTCATTGGGGCGCCGGGCGTTGGCAAAACAGCGGTTGTTGAAGGGCTCGCGCAGCGTATCGTTGCCGGTGACGTAGCCGACTCGCTTAAAGATAAAGAGCTGATCAGCCTCGACATTTCTGCGCTTATTGCGGGCGCAAAATACCGCGGTGAGTTCGAGGAGCGCATGAAAGCAGTGCTCGAAGAGATCAAACAGGCAGACGGGCAGATCATAACCTTCATCGACGAGCTGCACACCCTGATGGGTGCCGGCGGCGGCGAAGCCTCAGTGGCTGCAAGCCAAATGCTAAAACCAATGCTTGCGCGTGGCGAGCTGCGCCTGATCGGCGCGACAACACTCGACGAGTATCGTCAATACATTGAAAAAGACGCGGCGCTCGAACGTCGTTTCCAACAGGTATATGTTGGTGAGCCGAGCGTTGAAGACACAATCGCGATTCTGCGCGGTCTGAAAGAAAGGTATGAGGCGCACCACAAGGTGACCATCGCCGACAGCGCACTGGTTGCTGCTGCAACAATGTCAAACCGTTACATCACCGCCAGGCAGCTGCCAGATAAAGCAATTGACCTAATTGACGAAGCGGCAAGCCGACTGCGCATGGAGATTGACTCAGCCCCGCTCGAGATTGATCAGTTGCGGCGTGCCGTCGACCGTTTAAAAATCGAAGAGCTGGCGCTAAAGAAAGAAAAAGACGCTGCCTCCAAAGAGCGTCTGGCAGCTTTGCGGCAAACAATCACCGAGAAGCAGTCGGAGCTGTCTGAGTTAGAAGCGCAGTGGCAGCTCGAACGAGACAGTCTAAACCGCGTGGGCAATCTGCGTGAGCGTCTCGACCGTGCCCGCTTTGAAGCGGAGCGCGCACAGCGCGAGGGCAGCCTAGAAAAAGCATCTAAACTGCTCTACGGTGAGATTCCCGTGATCGAAAAGGAACTCGCTGCGGCTGAGGCTGCAGAAGCCGCAGGCGCTTCCGGCGCGCCCAGAATGGTTAATGAGCAGGTGACCGCAGAAGATATCGCTGAGGTTGTTGCCCAATGGACAGGTGTTCCGGTGGGCAAACTGCTGCAGGGAGAGACTGAAAAACTCCTTAATCTCGAAAGCGAGCTGGGCAAGCGGTTGATCGGTCAAACCCAGGCGGTGCAGGCCGTTGCTGACGCTGTGCGGCGCAGTCGCGCGGGTATTAGCGATCCGCACAAGCCGACCGGATCCTTCCTCTTCCTCGGCCCAACCGGCGTTGGGAAGACGGAGTTGGCGAAAGCTCTGGCTGAGTTTTTGTTTGACGATGAACGCGCTATGGTGCGTATCGACATGAGCGAATACGGCGAGAAACACTCGGTGTCGCGTCTTGTCGGTGCCCCTCCCGGTTATGTCGGTTATGAATCAGGTGGGCAGCTGACAGAAGCGGTGCGTCGCCGTCCATACTCTGTTGTGCTGCTTGACGAAGTTGAGAAAGCACACCCGGAAGTTTTCGATGTGCTGTTACAGGTGCTAGATGACGGGCGCTTAACAGACGGTCAGGGTCGCACAGTCGATTTTAAAAACGTGATTTTGGTGCTCACCAGCAACCTCGGGTCACAGTTTTTGATCGATCCCGATCTAAAAAAGGACGAGCGTGAGGCGGCTGTTATGGCCACCGTGCGCGCCAGCTTTAAACCAGAATTTCTGAATCGTCTCGACGAGCAGGTAATCTTCACCGCGCTGTCACAGAGCGAACTGGGGGAGATAGTAAATATTGCGGTTGAGAAGCTGCAGGAGCGACTCAGCGAGCGTCGTCTCACGCTGGGAGTGACCCCTGAAGCGCGAGCATGGCTCGCAGCTCGCGGCTACGATCCCGCATACGGTGCGCGCCCACTGCGTCGCTTAATTCAGCGTGAAATTGAAGACAAGCTCGCACGTGCTCTGCTCGCCGGCGAGGTGCGTGACGGTGACACCGTGCGTGTCGTGCTCGGCCCTGACGGCACCGAACTTGCTGTCGAACAGGTTGAGCTGTAGTGCGTCACTTAAGCAGAATGCTCTGCCACAATTGAAGGTATGACTGAGCAGACTGCAGCGCTGGGCACTGATAGCGCAATCCTCGCTGCCGCCGGCCCACACCCTGAAGCCTCAACTTTTGGTGTGGGCCCGTGGCCTGGCGGGCGTGAGAACTGGCCGACGGAAGAGTTCTATGACCCCGAGCTTTTAGAGCATGGGGATAGCCGGAATGTTATCGATCGCTACCGCTATTGGAAGCTTGAAGCGATTAAGGCAGACTTAGACCAGTTTCGTCACAGCTTTCATGTCGCGATTGAAAACTGGCAGCACGATATGAACATTGGCTCTATCGTGCGCAGCGCGAACGCTTTCGGGGCCGATACTGTGCATATTGTTGGGCGCCGTCGCTGGAATAAGCGCGGTGCGATGGTCACAGACCGCTACCAGCACGTGCAGCACCACGAATCTATCGCCGCTTTAGCCGACTGGGCTGCTGCTGAAAATCTTCCGATCATCGCTATCGATAATGTGCCGGGCTGCGTGCCTATGGAGACATTTGCGTGGCCCAAACGCTGTGTGATGCTTTTCGGTCAGGAGGGGCCGGGGCTGACCGCAGAAGCTATCGGTGTGTCAGAGACTGTTGTAGAAATTACGCAGTACGGCTCGACACGGTCAATTAACGCATCCGCAGCAGCAGCGGTGTCAATGTTTAGCTGGGTAAATCAGCACTCACCGCAGTTGCCGGGGCGTGTTTAAGGCAATAAATTTGCGCACCCGTCTAATTAGTGTATAGTTGTACGAGTTGATGATTTCAACGTGCGCCCTTAGCTCAGCTGGATAGAGCGTCTGACTACGGATCAGAAGGCCAGGGGTTCGAATCCCTTAGGGCGCGCAGATAAAATCCCAGGTTCTCCTGGGATTTTTTATTTCTCAAAAGCAGAAATGTGTCAGACGGTGTCTGTTGCTAGCCGTTAAAGCGGCGCAGTCGCAGACTGTTGCTCACAACAAACACTGATGAGAGCGCCATTGCGGCGCCAGCCAACATCGGGTTCAGAAGCCCGAACGCAGCTAGCGGGATTGCTGCTGTGTTGTAAGCAAAGGCCCAAAACAGGTTCGTTTTAATTGTTTTCAGTGTGCGCTGGGACAGGCGCAACGCAGTAACAGCTGTTGGCAGATCTGCGCGCATCAGTGTGATATCTGCGGCGTTTATCGCGGCGTCGGTGCCCGTTCCCATTGCGATTCCGAGATTTGCGGTTGCGAGTGCCGGCGCATCGTTAACTCCGTCACCGATCATTGCAACCCGCTGCCCGGCGTTTTGCAAACGCTTCACCGTGGCGACTTTTTCTGCGGGCAGCACCTCAGCGACCACATTTTGAATACCTGTTGCTGCAGCAACAGCCTCGCTTGTTTCACGCTTGTCGCCTGACAGCAGCACAGTTTTAAAACCAAGTTTGTGCAGCTCACTAACGGCCTGGGCGCTTTCGGGTTTTATTTGATCGCTCACCTCGATGCTGGCAACCGGTGTGCCGTCTAGGTAGACGGTAACGCCCGGTCGCCCAACTTTAACGCGCACTCCAGAAATTTCTCCGGAAACCCCCACTCCAGGTTCGTTCCTAAAATCTGTCACCTCAAGGTCGGGATCATACGCATCTCTCTCTTTAGCGTAGACAACAATCGCCCGTGCGACAGGGTGCTCAGACGCAGACTCCAGCGCCGCTGCGAAGCTTAGTGCGCGATCCGCAGGAAACTCTCCCACCGGAGTCACCGCTGTAACCGCCATATTCCCTGTTGTGACTGTGCCGGTTTTGTCTAGCACAATGGTGTCTATATTGGCGCTGGTTTCCAGCACCTGCGCGCCACGAATTAAGATTCCAAGCTCAGCGCCACGGCCGGTGCCCGCAAGCAGAGCGGTCGGAGTGGCAAGCCCGAGCGCACACGGGCAGGCGATAATCAAAACGGAAATGGCTGCCGCAAGAGCGCGAGTCCAGTCGCCTGAGAACAGCACCCAAGATGCGAGCGTCAGCACGGCAAGCCCGAGCACAACCGGCACAAAAACACTGGCGACTCGATCCGCAAGTTTTTGCACCTGAGCCTTACCCGCCTGCGCTTCGGTCACAAGCCTTGTCATCTGTGCCAGCTTGGTGGCTGATCCAACCTGAGTAGCGCGCACAACGAGCCTACCGGAGGTGTTTAGCGTGCCACCTGTCACCGTGCTGCTGTCAGAGACCTCTGCAGGAACCGACTCGCCGGTGAGCATTGACTCATCAACAGCTGACGCGCCAGCAAGTACAACCCCGTCTGTTGCAATCTTCTCTCCGGGTCGCACGACAAACTCGTCACCGACCACCAGCTCACTAATGGGCAGTAGCTGTTCGGCGCCGTCGCGCAGCACTGTGACCTGTTTCGCGCCGAGATCCAACAGTGCATATAGCGCAGAGCCCGCCTGACTCTTTGCCCGTTTTTCAAAGTAGCGCCCAAGCAGCACAAATGTGATTACTCCGGCCGCAACCTCAAAATAGATGTCGGAGAGCGGGTCGGATCGTCCGCCGAAGAGCGTGAAGGTGTGACGCATGCCGGGCATACCGGCGTGCCCAAAGAGCAGCGCGGCCGTTGACCATAAGGTTGCTGCCAAAGTGCCGATGGAGATGAGCGTGTCCATTGTGGCGCTGCCGTGGCGCGCATTTTTGAACGCCGCAATGTGAAACGGGAGGCCCGCCCAGAATACAACGGGAAGTGTGAGCGCGAGCGAAACCCAGCCCCAGTAGTCAAACTGCAGCGGCGGCACCATCGCTATGAGAACCACCGGAATAGTTAGTGCGGCGGCGATAATTACTCTGATTTTGAGGGCGGCAAGATCAGCCTGCTCTGTATCTTGGCGAACCTCTGTTGCGGTGTATCCGGTCTTTTCGACAGTCGCGATGAGCTCGGCCTCGGTGACACCGGCAGCTGCGCTAATGTTTGCGCGTTCGGTTGCATAGTTAACTGTGGCTTCAACACCTGCGATGCGGTTTAGTTTCTTTTCAATGCGTGCGGCGCAGGCGGCGCAGGTCATGCCGCCGATTTGTAACTCATGCTGAGTGCGCTGCATACCCCGCCTCGTCAACGGCTGCGATGATCGCCTGCTCCGTGACAGCCGCATCAGCCTGCACAGTAAGAGTGCCATTAGCGGCGCTAACTGCGACTGCGTGAACCCCGTCGAGCTCCTCTAATTCAGAGCGAATAGCGGCTTCACAGTGTGCGCAACTCATGCCGGTGACGGTGAAATTCAGGCTCTTCGTGCTCATGCTTTAACGCTACTCTCGAAATCTGAAAATTCCCAAGTAGGCTAAGGGTATGAGCACGCCATACTCTCCGCCAGAGCTTACGATTGCGCACCTTAGCGACCTGCACCTGGTCGCCCCGGGCACGCTACTGTTTGAGCAGATCGATACTTGGCGGCGCACGCGCGAGGCCTTCGCCACCGCAATGGCGCATGAGCCGGCAATTTTCCTGGTCACGGGTGATATTGCTGAGCGTTTTCACGAAATTAGGCCTGCGGCAGACGAGCTGTTGCAGGAGATGGCTGACACCTATCGGCGCACGATTATTACCATCCCGGGCAACCACGACCTGCAGTCAGACTTCACGCAGAGTGTTTACGTGCCGGGAGGCACTGTTGGTGTTGCGCCGAGCAGTGCCGGAGTGACACCCGCTAGTGCGCCGGGGGATCACCGTGGCACAGTGCCGCTTGGAGAGGCGCGCATCAGCTACGGACCCGAACCGGCTGATTCTGTTTTCGAGACGGCGCAATTGCGGGTAATTTCATTAAACTCGCACGGCTACCGGGTGGCGCAGGGGCATCTCACTGATGCGCAGTTGGAGTGGTTGAGCGCGGAGCTTGGCCGATCCGACAGTAGCGCGCTGCAGCAGCGCACGGTAATCACCCTGCACCACCCGCCGGTAGCTAACCCGTATATTGAAATGCGCAATATCGGGCTGCGCGGTCAGCAAGAATTTGCCGATATCCTGCGCGGCGCTAAGAGCGCGGGAGCGCGGATAGACGCTATTCTCTGCGGCCACTACCATATAACACAGGCTGCTAGCATCGCGGATGTGCCGGTGTGGGTCACTCCCGCCGTGGCCTATCAGGGGGATCCCACGGTTGGGCGGGGCCGAGTGCGCGGGCGAGACTATGGTTTTGTGTCTCTGATTCGCTTCGCTGAGGATAGAGACTACAGCGCCCTAGCCATTAAGTTTGCTGGCGCGGGCGCTGAGTTGTTTGATCGTGAGATTATTCGCGAGCTATTGCCGTAGCAATCAGAAGTTGTTGATGCTGCCGAACCAGACCACTGTGCCCATCACAAAAATAATGTACAACAGGGTAAGAGCGGTGAAGACTGCGCCAATAATAATGCCGGCTAGTGCAAGCCTGCTGCCTTCTTCATTGCGCGCCTTCGCACCCTTTAGTGCAATGATGCTGAGAATAAGGCCAACAAGAGGCATCACAAAAGCCATAATGAAGCCCACGATAGTTAGGGCGCTAATCGGGTTTTCTGGCGTCTGCGCAGCGTAGCCAGCCTGCACATAACCCTGAGACGGATTGGTTACCGCTGCATCCGGTGCTGGCTGGGCCTCTGCAAGCTGCGGCTGCCGATAATACTGCGGCGCAGCAGGGGTGTTCTGATCCTGGGGAGTTTGATCCTGGGGAGTCTGATTTTCGTTCATGTGTATATCCTAACCATCAGCTAGAAGCGCCTGATAACTCTGTGCCAGACGCGAGTGCCACCATGTTTCACGTGAAACACTTGCGCGAGTTTCGTGCAGAGCTGCTGCGCTTACCGCGGGGGCACGCACGGCGATTTCTCCCGCTGTAATGCTGTGCGGTTGGGTGAGGATGTCGCGCTGCAGCAAGCTGCCCGTTGCTAAGCCACAAGGGCCGTCGAGCAGAGCGTCGGGGAGTGCGGCGGCGAGCTTGAGCCCTGCGGCTATCCCAACCCCAGTCTCGAGCCCGCTGGAAACCACCGTGGGAAGCTTTAGTGATTCGATGATTGCAAGCGTGCGGCGCACCCCGCCAAGCGGTGCCTGCTTCACGATTACCAAATCAGCAGCTTCGCGCAGGCGGGCTTGCAAGTTTTTATCGAAGGGATCGGGTGCTTTACGCAGTAGTTCATCTGCCGCAATGCGGGCGCGAATTTCGTGCTTGGAAAACTCCTGCCGCAGTTGCTTCAGTTCCGCTAGTGTCGCAACGGGTTGTTCAAAATAGTCGATATTGAATTCTTGCAGCCGCAGTGCTGCGTTGAGCGCATCGCTTACAGACCAGCCCGCATTAGCGTCTAAACGCAGCAGAACACTCTCACCCAGTGCGCGGCGAACCGCCGCAATCCGCGCAGTATCAGCCGCGAGCGACTGCCCAGTTTCTGCAACTTTAACCTTGACAGCCTTTATCTTTTGCAGCGCAGCGAGATCGCCGTAGCGTGCGAGCACTTCCGGCACACGCTGTGCGGGGACCGCAGGAACTGTGACGTTAACCGCGATCCGATCCCGCAGCAGGGGAGGGTGCGACCCCCAACCCTGTGCCAGCGCGGCGCACAACCAACGAGCAGACTCAGCGGGGCCGTATTCTAAAAACGGAGCCCATTCGGCCCACCCGTTTGGCCCTGCAAACAGCATCACCTCACGCTGCAGCACCCCGCGAAACTTGACGCGAAGCGGAATAGAGACGACACGGGCGCGTTCGCGCAGCTCGTCGAGCGAGGGCAGCGGGTCAGGAAGATGCTCTGTCGGAGAGGGGGCTAAAGCCATACCGCAAGTCTAACCGCGCCACCCAATGTGCGAAGCGGCTGCGGCTAAACTTGTGAGCATGAGTGAGAAGGTTTCTGAACTGTTTGACCCGAGTGAGTGGGTGCTTGCGCCGGGTGCTGAAAACTACAGTGATATTACAGCGCACGTGAGTGGTGATGGCCGTATTTCACGGATCGCCTTTAACCGCCCAGAGGTGCGCAATGCCTTCCGACCACAGACAGTTGATGAGCTGTATGACGCTCTTGAAAAAGCGCGTGTTAACCCCAAAATCGGGGTTGTGCTGCTCACCGGTAACGGCCCGAGCCCCCGTGATGGCGGGTGGGCTTTCTGCTCCGGCGGCGATCAGCGCATTCGCGGCAAAGACGGCTACAAATATGCGGCGACCGAGAACGCCGCGGGGATAGACACCGCCCGCGCAGGGCGGCTGCACATCCTCGAAGTGCAGCGGCTAATTCGCTTTATGCCGAAGGTTGTTATCGCGTTGGTGCCCGGCTGGGCGGCAGGCGGCGGGCACTCGCTGAACGTGGTGTGCGACCTCACTATCGCAAGCCGTGAGCACGGGAAGTTTAAGCAGACCGACGCAGACGTGGGCTCCTTTGATGCCGGTTACGGTTCAGCATATTTTGCGCGTCAAATCGGGCAGAAGTTTGCGCGCGAAGTCTTCTTCCTCGCCGAAGAATATGATGCGCAACGCGCATATGAAATGGGTGTTGTTAACCGTGTCGTGCCGCACGAAGAGCTTGAAAAAGAGGGCATTAAATGGGCGCGCACCATACTCGGGAAGTCGCCAACCGCGATCCGCATGCTGAAATACGCGTTTAACGCGGTCGACGACGGCATTGTCGGGCAGCAGCTGTTCGCCGGTGAGGCAACCCGGCTGGCATACGGCACCGATGAGGCAGTTGAGGGGCGTGACAGCTTCCTCGAGAAACGCTCGCCCGACTGGTCGGCCTTCCCCTATCACTTTTAGGGCGCGACATGAAACAATTCGTGCAGGTGCCAACTTCGGATATCGCTTGGTTGTGCGCCGCTCTGTCAGATGCGCTAGCGGGTAAGACACTGCTCATGCCGCTCGCGCAGGGCACAGAGCCGCTCTCGCAGGCAGCAGTTATAAGCGATGAGGTGCGAGCTGAAGCGGCTGTGTTGATTCGCACCTCCGGATCGACCGGCGAGCCAAAAACAGTTGCTTTAAGCGCTGCAGCTCTGCTTGAAAACGCACGCGCAAGCCTCGCAGAGCTTGGCGGCGACGGGCAGTGGCTTGTCACCCTGCCGCTCAACCTGGTGAGCGGTCTTGGGCAGTTGGTGCGCAGCCACATCAGCGGCACTGAGCCTGTCTTTGCCCTAAACGCTGACGCCAATGAGATTATTACCCGGGCGGCACAGCTGACCCACCCACGGCGCTATATGTCGGTGGTGCCGGTGCAGTTAGCCAGGTTATTAGACCTAGCCGAAACCGACGCGACAGCACTACAAACCCTGCAGGAATTCGCAGCGATTCTTGTCGGTGGCGGCCCGACCTCGCTACAACTGCGACAGCGCGCCTACGATCTGGGTGTAAACATTGTGCGCACATACGGATCCACTGAAACAGCAGGCGGTTGCGTTTACGACGGGGTTGAGATCGGCAACTCGCGCGTGCGTATTCGCAATGGGGAGGTGCAGTTGGCCGGCGCTAATCTCGCGCTCGGTTATCTCACTGAAGACGGCAGAATTTCTGTGCAGGATCGGTTTATTACCGATGAAAAAACAGGCGTGCGCTGGTATCGCACGGGTGATACCGGTGAGCTGCTCGGCGGCATGCTGCAGATCACAGGGCGGGCGGATCGTGTCTTTATTTCCGGCGGCGTTAACGTTTCACTGGACAGCGTCGAAACAGTGCTAACCAAACTATACGGGGATGGCAGCGTGGCAGCGGTTGCTGTGCCTGACGCCTACTGGGGTGAGCGGCTCGTTGTCGTGCACCGCAATAACGATGACACTGAAAACAGCAAATTAGAAGAATCAGAAGTTACCGCAGAGCTTGTTAGAGAGCTCGGCAGAGCCGCAACCCCGGCTAGATTTATAAGCCTTGAAACCATGCCGACACTAGCCGGAGGCAAGCCTGACTATCAGGCTCTAACCGCGCTCGCGGCAGCCAGGATTAGCGGTTAGCTAAAAAGAATAGGTGGATTTGTGAATAAGCAGAAAAACCAGCATCGGCCGGGCGTCTCAGGTAACCCCGCAAAACGCGCCGCCACCGCAGCACACCTGAAAACCACAGGCCACAGTAGCGTAACCATAGGCGACTGGGTGCACGGAGCGAGGCTTCGCACACTGCCGCTCGCATTTGCGCCGGTTATCGCCGGAGCCGGCATTGCATCGATGGTGCAAGAATTTTCCTGGCCGCTAACCCTTCTGGCGCTCGCCGTTGCGGTGCTGCTGCAGATCGGCGTGAACTACGCGAACGACTACAGTGACGGGGTGCGCGGCACTGATGAATTTCGCGTCGGCCCCGCACGACTCACCGCATCTGGGCTGGTGAACCCGAAAAAAGTGCTTGCTGTCGCGCTCGGATGTTTTGCGCTCGCGGCGCTTGCAGGCCTTGTTGCGGTTGTGCTCTCCGGGCGCTGGTGGTTTCTCGTAATAGGTGTTCTCGCGATCATCGCAGCCTGGTTTTACACGGGCGGCAAACGCCCTTACGGTTACATGGCCTTGGGCGAGGTGATGGTGTTCATCTTCTTCGGTCTTGTTGCAACCGCCGGCACCTACTATCTGCAGTCTGATATCGCCAATCAGCAGATCTGGTGGGTGGCTGGCGCCATCGGGTGCTTTGCTGTCGCTGTGTTAATCGCCAACAATATCCGCGATATTCCAACCGACCGACAGGCGGGAAAGCGCACACTTGCGGTAGTTATTGGGGATCGCGCTGCCCGCATCCTGTTTGTGCTTTTCGCGCTCGCACCGTTTCTGGTCTCTGCTGTGCACACTCCGTTTTTCCCGCGGATCTCGGTTTCTTTCTTAGTGCTCTTAATTGTGCTGCCAACGTGTTTGATTGTGCTCACCGCGAAAACTGCGCGTGAGCTGATTCTCGCGCTGCAGCTGACAAGCATCGCAGCGCTCGCCTATGCGATTCTAATTGCGTGGGGTTTCGGGCTCTAGCTCGTCGATGGCGGCGTCTTCCACATCGCTGTCGTGCGTGTGACTTGAGGTGCGCCACTCGGCAACCCCCTGCGCGGCACGTTCACGCAGTTTGCCCAAAAACAGCAGCGAGAGCGCTAAAGAAATCATAGCTGCGCAGATAACGGCAAAAAACACTCCAATGGTGAGGCCGTTTGCGTAGACATTTGGCAGCCACAGCATAATTAGCGTGAACGGCACCGCAAAAAACAGCAGCCGCAACACGGTGTATAGAATCCAAGCTTTCTTTGCGCTCATATCTTCGAGTTTAGCGATGCACTCCGACGGCTAGCTGACAGGTGCCGTGCGATAAAATTACGCTATGGCAAGAGCTTTGATAATCACGGTTGTGCTTGCGGCGGCGTTTCAGATTTTTGCGGTGGTTGATGCTGCAATGACTGAGCCGCAGCGCACGCGTGGCGTTTCTAAACCTGTGTGGGTTGTGTTAGTGGTGTTCTTGCCTGTTATCGGTGGTATTCTCTGGCTCACCATCGGGAAGGTGCGCGACAGTCAGGTGGGCGGATCGGCCGGCTCTCGTGGCACGGTCGCAGGCGCTGCGGCATCTGGCGCTGCTGCTGCGGCTGATGCGCTATCCCGTCTCAATGAGTCGAGCGAGGCGCGGTTGCGTGAGCTTGAAGAGCGGTTGCGTGAACTCGATAATGAGACCTTTCCGGGTGAAGACCCGAAACCCACGGATGATTCTGACGGAGACAAGCCGGAAGAAAACAATTAATGACAGTGCCGTTACCGCTGTCGGGTGCTGCTGCTGCGGCTGAGCGGCTTTTGAAGTCGCTTCTCGCATACGGTCTAAGTGACGTTGTTATCGCCCCCGGGTCTCGCTCACAGGCTTTGGCGCTTGCCGCTGCAGAGCTGGAAAAATCGGGGCGTATCTTCCTGCATGTGCGCACGGACGAGCGCAGTGCGGGGTTCTTCGCGCTCGGCCTAGCGCGTGAAACAGGGCGGGCTGCAGCGGTTGTGACGACCAGCGGCACAGCAGTTGCAAACCTGATGCCTGCGGTTATGGAGGCCGCAAACGCACGTATTCCGTTGCTTGTGATAAGCGCAGACCGGCCGCTTGAGTTACACGGTATTCGCGCCAACCAAACAGCGTCACAGGCGGCTATTTTCCGAGCATATGCCCGTTTTGGAATAGACCTTGAGATTGCGGCGGCGGCAGTGCCTGAGCTCTCCTATTTTGACTCACTCGCTGGGCGCTTACACACCGCGAGCAAAACGGGGCCCGTGCATCTAAATCTGCGGCTCAACGAGCCGCTCTCCGGGTCTGGTGACGTTCCCGAATCTGTGTCGCCACCGGAGCAAGCATACGAGGGCGGCGCCAACTCCCAGGTAAAAGCGTATGAGCTTGGCTTGGTCGAGACTTCTCCCGCTGTGTTAGATGACTCCCTCCCCACCGTCGTGATTGCAGGTGCCGGCGCTGGCCGATCCGCCGAAGATTTTGCACACCGTGCGGGGCTGCCGTTATTGGCAGAGGTTGTTTCCGGTGCACGTTTCGGTAGGAATGTGATCAACTGTTATCAAACTCTGCTCGCTGATGCCGAAACTCGTGGCGCGATTGCCCAGGCGGTGGTATTCGGTTACCCGACTCTCACTCGGGAAGTGCTGGCGCTGCTTAGCGAGCCGGCAGTGCGAGTGGTGGTAGTGGATGCTGTGGCAACGAGCTCGGCAGGTGTCGGTCTGCCTGTTTATTTACCGGCCGGTGTGTCTGATGCGGAGCTTAAAAACAGGGTGCGGGTTGTTCCCGATATTTTGCTGCCAGATGGGTTTAACCGCGACCGCGGCCGAGCGTGGCTTCGAGCATGGGTGCGCGCTGACCGTGAGCTGCTCACATCCCGCACTACGGCGCACGCGCCGGATACAGCTCTCGCACGTGAAACCGGTTACAAAGAACGCAATCAGTATGCCAGGCAGGAGCTTGCCGCAATGCGCGAACCGGTCACCCGCGAAATGCTGGTCGAGCGAGTTTGGCAGGCCTGCTGGCCGCACGATCGGCTGGTTTTTGCGGCGTCTCGTCTCGTGCGTGTTGCTGACCGGCAGGTGCCGGGACGCCCCGTGCCCGTGCACGCAAACAGGGGCGTTGCGGGTATTGATGGCACTGTTGCGACCGCGCTTGGCATTGCTACCGCATCCCAGTTTGGAGTCGCAGCGCGAGTAAACGGTGAAATCGCAGCGTCTGCCGGAGTAACCCGGCTTTTAATCGGCGATTTGGCGCTGTTGCACGATGCCGGGTCTCTCGCGCTAACCCCGGGAGAGGCGCAACCAGCGCTGCAAATATTCGTTTTAAACGACTGCGGGGGCACTATCTTCGAGCAGCTTGAGGTGAAGAAAACAGCATCTGCCCAGGCATACGACCGTGTTATGCGCACCCCGCATAATGTTGTGATCGAGTCGCTCGCTACCGCTTACGGCTGGAAGTACGAAAAGGTAGCTACGCGCTCCGAACTCGATACTGTGCTGACCCGGCAGGTGCAAGACCCAGAAATTATTGAAGTAACTATTTAAAAGCATCAACGATCGGCGCAAATTTTGCGACGGTCTCGTCGAGCTCTCTTACCGGATCGGAACCTGCGACAAACCCACCGCCGGCGGTAGCGGTCACAACCCCATCGCGCACTTCAGCGCAGCGTAAGGCTAAGGCCCATTCACCGTCACCGCTCGCATCCAGCCAGCCGATCGCGCCGGCATAGAATCTGCGATCAAAACCTTCAACCGCAGCGATCACATTTTTCGCGGCCGATGTTGGCGTGCCCGCCACCGCAGCGGTCGGATGCATCGCCGCTGTCAGATCGAGAGCAGAAACATCGGCGGTTGTGTGAGCTGAGATTGCTGTTGCCAAATGCCAAACATTCGGCAGCTGCACAACCTGTGGCGCAGTCACCTGGAGCTTAGTCACAAGATCAGAAACCGCCTCGACAACACTCGCTGCGGCATACTCATGTTCGCGCGCGAGTGAGTCTGAGGCCAAAAGATGGTGACGTCTGAGCGCGTCTGCTGCGCTATCTGCGGCGCGCGGTGTGGTGCCGGCCAGCACCAAAGCAGACATGCGACCCCGCACCACGCGCGCGAGTGTTTCAGGGGTGGCGCCCAAAAACCCGTCAAACGCGAAGGTCCAGCAGTCGGGAAATCGCTGCGCTAAACGCCGGAGCGGCACTCGCAAATCAGCATTGGGGTGGATCGGCGCACTAATTTGGCGCGCGAGCACAACCTTCTCTGCGCCTCCTGCAGCGAGCGTCTCTAAAACCTGGTGAGCTTTTTTGAGATAGCTGGTGCGCGCAGCCAGATCAGGGTGTGGATTGAGTGCGACAGGATCCCACTCACCAGCGGGGGTTGTTGGTCGAGCAGAAAAATCAGGCAGTGCGGTGGCACAGTGCGCGCTTGCAACAGTAACGCGTGTCACAAACCACTGATTATCATGCTGATGCAGCGTGATTTCAGGCACGACAAGGCTCGACTGCGCCGCGCTGTCATCGGCAAACGCAAACGCCCCGAAAGCCACTAACCCACTGCCCGGCAGATGCACCTCGTCTGTCACCGCTGCCGCGGCAGCGATTTCCTGCCACTTCTCACGCAACACAGTGAAACGTGCCGGGCCGCTCGCGGTGAGCCTTAAAGCCTCCCCAATTCCAACCGCTTGCCGGTTGCCGCGCAACCAAACGAGCGGCTTCTGGCGGTGCGCAAAATCGAGCAGCTCGCCAGGATCGGCGCAAAACTCGCTCACAACTTTTAGCATCGGGATGCTCACCCGCTCATTTTACTGTGCTTCCTAGGATTTGCTCTGTCTGCGCCGCTACGATAGAGGAGTGAGCAGACCGGATATTGAAACCAAAAAAGCCGCCGACGTTTCAGGAATGTTTGACAAGATCGCCAGCCGCTATGATCTAACGAACGACCTGCTAACTTTCGGTATTGATCGCCTGTGGCGGCTAGCTCTGGTGAAAGCTGTAGCGCCGGCAGAGGGTGAGCGCATTCTCGATCTTGCCGCCGGCACCGGAACCTCCAGCGTCGCGCTCGCAAAACACGGTGCGCATGTGGTGGCAGCTGACTTCTCAGAGGGCATGCTCGCTGTCGGTCGCGCAAAACACGCTAACAACCCGCTCGTAAGCTTTGAATTCGCTGATGCCACACAGCTGCCGTTTGCAGACGACAGCTTTGATGCGGCAACTATTTCATTCGGGTTGCGCAATGTGAGCGATGTGCCGCGGGCGCTTGCCGAGATGCGTCGTGTTGTAAAACCCGGTGGTCGTGTTGTTGTCTGCGAGTTCTCAACTCCGGTAGCACCGCTGCGCAAACCCTACAGCTTCTATGCCGCAAAAGTGCTCCCGGTAATTGCGGGTGCGGTGACGAAGGATCGCGCCGCTTACGACTACCTGAATGAGTCAATTGCGGCATGGCCAAACCAAAAAGAGCTGGCAAAGTTGCTCACTGCGGCGGGTCTTGAAAATGTGAAATACCGCAACCTGTCTTACGGAATTGCTGCACTGCACCGCGGTTTTGTGCCGCTTGAGGAGGGCGAGGAATAATGCTTGGCAAATCAGACAGCGGCGCAATTACGGTTGAAACTGCAACCCAAGCACTGCCCGGCAGGCTCTTTCGCAATGTGCAACACAAGCGCAAGATTAAGCAGTTAGAGGGCGAACTAGCCAAAATTGAAGAGGGTTTGTTAGAGCAAACTCGTTTCTCATCTCCGGTGGCAGATGCCGCTGCTCGCTATCTTGCCGAGGCCGGCGGCAAAAGGATCCGCCCGCTTTTAACTGTGCTTGTGAGCGAGCTTGGAAACGGGCCTGATGAGCGGGTGCGGCAGGTGGCGCAAGCCATTGAGCTAACGCATTTAGCGAGCCTGTATCACGATGATGTGATGGATGCGGCGGTGCTGCGTCGAGGCGTGAAAACTGCGCATCTGAACTGGTCAAACTCGGTTGCGATTCTCGCCGGTGATCTGCTTTTTGCGCGCGCTTCAAGCCTGGTTACCGATCTTGGTGAGGAAGCAATTAAACTTCAGGCTGCAACCTTTGAGCGTCTCTGCCTCGGCCAGCTGCATGAGACAGTGGGGCCAGCTGAGGGTGACAACGAGCTTGAGTTTTACCTCCAGGTGCTCGCCGACAAGACCGGCGCACTAATCGCTTGTGCGGCACGCATGGGTGCCCTGGTGTCCGGTGCGCCGCGCGAGTATTTAGACCCGCTCACCGAATACGGTGAGGCGATCGGTTTGGCGTTCCAATTAATCGACGATGTTATCGATCTCTCGCCCGCAAAACAGGATACGGGCAAGCGGGCAGGCACCGACCTGCGCGCCGGAGTTGTGACACTGCCGCTCCTGCTGCTGCGTGACAAAGCGCGCAGTGATGCGCAGGCAGCAGACCTGTTGCAGCGTATCGATGCGGGCGTGCAGGCTGTTGCAGAGGGGGCCGACCCTGGTGTTATGGACGCAGTGGTAGAGGAGCTGCGTGCCCACTCGGTGACGCAGGCAACTGCAGAGCGCGCCCGGGAGATTGCGGCGCAGGCTATTAGCGCACTGGATATTTTGCCCGACGGGGTTGTGAAGTCAGGGCTGACCGAACTGGCGCAAACCATCGTCAACCGGGAGGGCTAAGGGCAGTGACAGACACCGGTGTGAAACTTCCGACACTGCGCGTCGCGGTTATTGGTGCGGGCCCTGCCGGCACCTATGCAGCCGATATTCTGCTGAAGCTGCAGCGCGATTTTGATGTGGTGGTTGATCTGTTTGAGCGGTTACCTGCGCCTTATGGGCTGGTGCGCTACGGTGTTGCGCCCGACCACCCACGCATTAAGGGCATCATCAACGCGCTGAAAGAGGTGCTTGATGAGGGGCAGATTCGCTATTTCGGAAACGTTAATTTCGGTACCGACATCACGTTAGACGATCTTAAAAAGCACTATCATGCGGTTATTTTTGCGACGGGCGCAATAACGGATGCACCTTTAGAGATTCCCGGCATTGATGCTGCGGGCGCGTTTGGTGCTGCCGATTTTGTGAACTGGTTTGACGGTCACCCTGATGTGCCGCGCACCTGGCCGCTGGAGGCAGAGTCGGTCGCCGTGATCGGCAACGGTAACGTCGCGCTCGATATTTCGCGCATGCTGGTCAAGCACGCAGACGATCTTTTAACAACCGAGATTCCGGATAACGTGTATGAGGGTTTGGCTGCAAACCCTATTAAAGAGCTGCATATTTTCGGGCGGCGCGGCCCGCTGCAGGTGAAGTTCACGCCGCTTGAGCTGCGTGAACTGGGTGAAGTGCGTGACGTTGATATGGTGCTCGATGAGCGCGATTTTACCCTCACCGACGACTATCTTGCTGCGCTGCCACAGCAAAACAAACAGGTTTTGGTGATGACGCGCATTTTTGACAAGTGGCGGGCGGCGCAGCGTGCCCGTGCCGCGGGGGATGAGGCCCCCGCCAGCCGTCAGCTTGTGTTTCACTTCTGGTCTAAACCCATCGGTGTTGAGACCGACGTGTTCGGGCGGGTTTCGGGTGTGAAGATACAGCGCACAGCACCGGATGGCTCCGGCGGGGTTGTTGATACTGACCAGGTGGAAGTGATCCCTGTGCAGGCGCTGTATCGTGCAATTGGATACTACGGCAGCGAGCTGCCTGGTGTGCCGTTTGATGCGGTGCGCGGCGTGATTCCGAATGAGCAGGGCCGAGTTGCCACTGGGGTTTATGCCACCGGGTGGATTAAACGCGGGCCGGTTGGGCTGATAGGCGCAACCAAGTCAGATGCGAAAGAAACGATCGACTCGCTTGTGGCCGACTGGCGGGCGGGGTTGCTGTGGCAACCAGATGCCGCTGACGCTGACCCGGCGGTGATCCCCGCCCTGCTTAACGAGCGTGGCGTTGCATACACAACGGTTGCTGGCTGGCAGAAGCTTGACGCATATGAGCGTGAACTCGGCGCGACGCATAAGCACCAGCGTGAGCGTCTGAAAGTTGTTGACCGCGACGAAATGATCCGTGTTTCTAACTCCTAGAATAGAAGCATGAGTGATGCACGCGAGCAACTAATTGAGCTGATTAAATCTGAGGCTGTTTTTCACGGTGATTTTACGCTGACGAGCGGGAAAAAAGCCACATACTATATTGATCTGCGCAAACTCAGCCTAGATCACCGCGCGGCGCCACTCATCGGGCAGGTTATGCTTGATCTAATTGACGATATTGACGGTGTTGTCGCGGTCGGTGGCCTCACGATGGGGGCCGATCCAATCGCCTCAGCAATTATGCATCAGGGTGTTGCGCGCGGTAAAACCTATGACTCCTTTGTTGTGCGCAAACAGCCGAAGGATCACGGCCGCGGCCGCCAGGTTGAGGGGCCTGATCTTACGGGCAAACGAGTGATTGTTGTTGAAGACACTTCAACAACGGGTGGTTCACCGTTGCAGGCGATTGCAGCGCTTGAAAAGGTGGGGGCCGAGATCGCTGGTGTTGCTGTGGTAGTTGATCGACAGGCTCCGGCGAAGGCGCGCATTGAAGAAGCCGGCTATGAATACCGCTACGCGATCGGCCTTGACGACCTCGGCCTTGACCCGCAGTAGTCGGTTAGAGTGACAGAACACTAGTCTCGCTAACAGAATAAGAACCAGTGAACACAGTTGCAGCAGATAGTATGCCGGGCAAATGGGGGCGCTACGGCGGCGGCGCTAACTCTCTCGGAGCGCTTTGGCCGTACCTTGTAGTCGGCGCGATCAGCGGCGCGATCAGCGGCGTTTTCGGTCTCGGCGGCGGTGTCGTGATCGTGCCGCTTTTGGTTTTTCTGTTTCGCTTCAATCAGCGACAGGCTAGCGCGACGTCGGCTCTGGCACTCGCACCGATCGCACTCTCAGGTGTCACCTCTTTCGCATATCACGGCTCAGTGCATTGGATTGGCGGGATCACGCTTGCGGCGGGGATCTTTTTCGGTGCGCGCCTCGGCGTGAAACTGCAGCAGAAACTCAGCCTCCTAGCCTTGGAGATTGTGTTTTTGGTGTTTATTGCTGTGTCAGCGGTTATGCTGTGGGTGTTTATCCCGGATCGCAGCAGTCACTTTGAGCTGCACTGGTGGGTGCTTGTGCTGCTTGCGGTGAGTGGGTTTACCGCGGGGATAGCGACCGGCCTGCTCGGCATCGGTGGCGGTGTTATTGTTGTGCCGCTGCTGATTGTCGGTTTCGGAATGAGCGATATTCTCGCGAAAGGCACTTCACTGTTGATGGCTTTCGTGGGCGCTATTGCTGCAACACAAAAACAGTTTAAATCGGGCAACGTGCAGTTTGGGCCGGCGATAGCTATCGGGGTGTCTGCGGCTGCAACAGCGCCGTTCGGGGCGTGGATCGCAGTGTCAATTGATCCATTTACCGCCAATGTGCTCTTTTCAGTTTTCCTGGCGCTGATCGCTGTGCAGTATTGCTTGCGCATAAGAAAAGATGTGAAAGCGAAAAAGCTTGCGGATCGCGGCGAAAGTGTGGAAGCGTAACCCGGATGCCGCGACTGCGTCTTGACATTGCTTATGACGGCACCGATTTTCACGGTTGGGCGACACAGCCCGGGCTGCGGACGGTGCAGGGTGCGCTCGAACAGGCACTAACCACAGTGCTGCGGCGCAAGCCTGCTGGAGCTGAAACCACTGTCACCGCAGCCGACCCGGAGTGGGTGCGTCTGACAGTCGGTGGGCGCACAGATGCGGGAGTGCACGCACGCGGGCAGGTTGCGCACCTCGACGTGAGTGAGGCAGAGGCGACGCAGCTGCTTGACCGCCCTCGCCGCATTAACGGGGTGCTTGTGCGGCAGGGGGTCAGTGACGCTGTGGTGCGAGCGGTAACTCAGGTACCGGACGAGTTTGACGCACGTTTCGGAGCTTTGTATCGCCGCTATGAATATCGCATCTGCAACCCTGGCGCGCTCGATCTGCTCACACGCAACCACACCGTGGAGCTAAAGAAAACAGTCGACTTTGATGCCATGCAGGCGGCCTCACAGTCGCTTGTAGGCTTGCGCGATTTTGCCACTTTTTGTAAGGCGCGCGAGGGTGCAACTTCTGTGCGGCATCTCTCACACTTTGAGTGGCGTCAGGTGGCGCCTGGCACCTTTGCGGCGCGTGTGCAGGCTGACGCATTCTGTCATTCGATGGTGCGTGCGCTGGTTGGCGCCGCGGTTGCTGTTGGTACCGGACGGATCAGTTTGCGGGAGCTGGCTGAGCTTGAGGCGGCGCGCACGCGATCCGCAAAATTTGTTGTGATGCCCGCGCACGGTCTCTCGCTCGAAGAAATCGCTTATCCGGCCCCTGGCGAGCTTGCGGCGCGCGCGTTGCAAACAAGAGCCCGCCGTCAATCGCTCAGCTAGTGGCAGAGGGTTAATTTGCTTGCGTGCCGCAGCTTAAAAGTTGCGATGCCGGGGTGAGATTGCTAGGCTAATCTGCGGAAGGTTGTCCGAGCGGCCGAAGGAACTAGTCTTGAAAACTAGCAGGTGAAAGCCTCAAGGGTTCGAATCCCTTACCTTCCGCCACTAGAAAGTCCTGGAAAAGTGAATCTTTCCAGGACTTTCTGCTATTTACTGTGGGGTGTTGTGACCCTCTGAATTGCTTATTGTGTCACGTGTTCCTCTGCTGGTTAGTGCCCACGCCCGGTAACCACATCTGCAATTTTTGCTAGCGGTGATGTGCTTGCACGCCCTGCATTTTCAGCTCCGTCAGCCATTCCGTAAGCTGTGTATAGGGTTTTCGTTGCGATCCATCTAAGTGGTTCTGGCTCCCATTTACGTACCCGGTGATTAACCCAAGGCAAAGTAGTGAGCTGTGTTTTTTGGTGCAGTATCAAATCTGTTAGGGTGCGTCCCGCAAGGTTTGTGCTTGCAACTCCTGTTCCGACGTACCCACCGGCCCAAGCTATATTGGTTTCCCTATCAATGCCCACTGTGGCAGACCAATCTCGAGGCACACCCAACACACCAGACCACGCATGGTCAATAGAGAAGTTGCTTGTTACCGGGAAAAAACGATGGAGAATTTCACTTAACATACGGATCGTTACATCAGGTGTTTTTCCGTCTAGATCAGTTTTTGATCCGTATTTGTATGGGACCCCGCGCCCTCCGATTGTGATTCTGTCATCGGAGGTGCGTTGCGCATACATGTAGACGTGTGCGAAGTCTCCGAGGGTCTCTCGCCCTTCCCAGCCGATTTCATCCCATACAGCTTTTGGTAGTGGCTCTGTCGCAACTATCGACGAATTAAGCGGCAGCCATAGACGCTTTAACCCGTGTAAGTTTGCTGTGAAGCCTTCAGTTGCACGTACGACAGTATCGGCCTTGACGTTGCCGCAAGTTGTCACAACCAGACCTTTAGTTATTTCTATTGCTTGGGTTCCTTCGTAGATTTTAACGCCAAGCTTTTCTACTGCACTCGCAAGACCTTTAACCAATTTTGCCGGCTGTATACGGGCGCAGTGTGGGTGCCAAACAGCTGCTTTAGTGCCAGCGATATTAATCTTTTCTATCGCATCTGGTGCTTCCAATAGTTGTAAATCTGTGTGCTTGAATCGCTGTTCTGCCTTTGCGAACTCTCGCAGACGATTTTCTTGCGCAGTGTTAAGCGCAACATTAAATTCACCACCTTTGACGATGTCAGCATCGATGGATTCGGCATCGCATACTCGGATTACCTCGTCTACTGTCTCATTAACGATTGCCTGGAAACGGTTTACTGTTTCTAAGCCGTGTGAGCGTAGATATTGTTGCCTTCCTCCGGTGATTGAGTTGGTGAGCCAGCCTCCGTTACGCCCTGATGCCCCGTATCCTACGTGACGTTGCTCAATGATTACGATTCGCAAATCTGGCTGAGCTTGTTTCAGATAGTAAGCAGTCCACAACCCAGTGTATCCGCCGCCAACAATTGCAACATCTGCAGTTAAGTCACCCGGTAGTTGCGGTCTCGTGGTTGGTATGCCTATTTGTTGCCACCAGTGTGACACTTGTCCGTTGAGCATAGTATTCCTCTTTATCTTTCTAGCTAGCGGGAACTGTTGGGGTGTTTGTGGGGTTCCAAGCTAGCTGCGCTGAAATATTGTCGCCTGTAATCCAGTTATGGAGATTTGGGCTGCGCACTACACCTTTAGTGCCGTCTTTTAGTTCAATTTCAAATTTCCATCCTGAACCAAGGTAGATTGATTGTTTTATTGTTACCGGCACAGCTTGCATGTCGGCTGGAATATCTGCTCCGCTCGGGAAGAGGGTTCCACGCTCTGGGCGCACCACATAAGCCAATCCTGTTTCGCCAGATTCCACAATCGTGGAATCTCCGATAAATTCAGCAACGAATCGAGAACATGGTGCATCGTAAAGCTCTTGTGCCGTGCCGACCTGTTCGATCCTGCCGGCATTAAAAACCGCGATTCGATCAGACAGTAGGAGGGCCTCCTCCTGATCGTGGGTCACGAAAATAAAAGTGCGACCAACTTCTTTGTGGATTCGCCGTAACTCTAACTGCAGTCCTTCGCGTAATTTTTTATCAAGCGCCCCAAGCGGTTCATCTAATAGGAGGACAAGAGGATCAAACACCAGAGCGCGTGCCAGGGCAACGCGCTGCTGTTGACCTCCGGACAGCTCGTTTGGTAGTCGGTTACCGAATCCTGAAAGACCGGCAACAGCTAGAGCTTTATCAACACGTTCAGCAATTTCTTTTTTATTCACCCCACGTTGTTTTAGGGGGAACCCCACATTTTTGGCTACATTCATGTGGGGGAAAAGCGCATAATGCTGGAATACAATACCTAGCTCACGCTTGTGAACAGGTACATCATTCATTTTTATATCGTCGATGAAAACATCACCCTCAGTTAGTGAAGCAAACCCTGCGATAAGGTTGAGCGTGGTTGTTTTGCCGGAGCCAGACGGCCCAAGAAAAGTGATAAATTCCCCAGCTTTTATATGCAAGCTAACATGGTCGAGCGCTACTGAAGTTGGGTAAACCTTCGTGATTCCTTCAAGGCGAATTTCAGCACCTGTTTTTTTATTATCCACGTTTTTTCCTTCCCACAAAGGTCAGTGATATAGCCACCAGCAGCGTTGTAAGGACCAAAATCATGGTCGCCGCTGCAGCTAGGGTTGGGTCTGTATCACGAGTAACACTCGCATACATTAGGACTGGCAAGGTTTCAAAATGGGGGCTCTTGATAAACAGCGAGATCATAACCTCATCAAATGAAGTTACGAATGCGAAAAGCGCGCCAGAGACCATGCTCGGAGCAATATTTGGCATTGTTACGGAGAGAAAGGTCTTTATTGGGCTAGCACCAAGACTTTGAGCTGCTAACTCAAGTCTCTCGTCAAAACTCGCAAAACCCGCAGTTATTGCTACAACTGTGAACGGTAGAGCAAGGACAGTGTGGGCTAGTAAGAAACCCACGAGCGTTCCGACGATCCCTAACTTTAGGAACACTGCATATATGCCGATTGCAATTACTATGCTGGGCACAATCATAGGGGCGAGAAGACCTGTCGTTAGAATCCCAACGGTTTTTTTCTTAACTATGTGCCTAAGCCCTAGGGCTGCAAATAAACCCAGAACAGTAGCGAGTAAGGCTACCAACAAACCTAATAACAGTGAATTGCCTAAAGCGGTTGTCCATTGCCAGTTTGTGAAAAATGATTCATACCATCTGGCTGACCAACCCGATGGCGGGAAAGAGAGTGATGCCTTATCAGTGAAACTCAAAGGTATCACAATCAGGGTTGGGGCAATCAGCCAGACAGCGACAGCTGTGGCGACAAGCCATAATATTATCTTGGTTGTACGATTTGGTTTCAGCATTAGAAGACCTTCACCGCCATTCCGCGTTTCCTGCCGATCTTTGCTATGAGTGCGACAGCTGCCAAAACTATGAGTGTGCAAACAAGCAGGATGACCCCGAAGGCACCTCCGCGGCCCCAATCGAGCAATCCACTAACTTGTGTGTAAATTGCTTGCGCGAGCATGCTATCGCGTGGAGAACCTAGCAGAGCGGGGGTGACATAGAACCCTAGAGCTTGTATAAAGACCAAGAGGCTCCCTGCCGCTATACCGGGTATTGTGAGCGGCAGAAATATTTTGAAGAAAGCTGCCGCGGGGGATGCGCCCAGTGAACGTGCCGCAGTTACTAGACGCATATCTATGCCGCTCATCACGGAATATAGAGGAAGCACCATGAACGGCATTAATACTTGAGTTAAGCCGATCATAACGCCAGTGTTCGTGCGAATGAGTTCCATCTGCGGGAGTCCAATCGCTTGCAGGAAACTGTTTATTAAACCCGTGTCCTGTAGTAAAACTATCCAAGCGAAGGTGCGAATCATAAGTGATGTCCAGAAAGGGATTAACGCAATTATGATCAGAGCTGTGCGAGCTTTCTTCCCCACAATAAGCATTAAGTATGCGTATGGATAAGCCAACACCAGGCAAATAATCATTGCCAATGCAGCGTTTGTGAAAGTGCGCCAGATAATTCGTATATTGTTTGGATCTCCGAATAACCAACGATAGTTTTGATCACCAAAAGTTGGGTCGGTAACACTGAGCAATAAACTTTCAAGGAGCGGGTAAGCAAAAACTCCTATGAGAAGCGCATACGCAGGTAACAGCAGCAGAAAAGCGCGTGAATTCCAGCGCGACGGGTGTTTATCTGCCCGCCCGATAGGGATTGCAGTTGTGTCAGCCATTTTTAATTCTGGATCCAAGCAATAAAGCGTTTGAGTTCTTCGTCGTAGACTTTGCCCCACCAGGAACCGTCGGTATTGATTAGCTTTTTATTAATCTCTGGATCTGTGATTAGGAACGATTTTCCTAGCTCATCAAACTGCGGGTTTGCAAGGTTATTAATAGGTGCGTAGCTAGATTGCTCACTCAAAATGGTCTGTGCCTCTGGGCCGACGTAATGATTGATGAGAGCCATTGCAGCCTCAGGATTCTGTGCACCTTTCGGTACAGAGATACTGTCCATAACTCTTAGTGCGCCATCCCAGATTGGCGCGTAGTTTGCGCCAGCTTCAACTGCTTTGTAGCCTCGTCCCGACCACACTAGAGCCATGTCAGCCTCACCAGATTCAAGCATCTGCTGTGACTCTGCTCCGGTGCTCCAGAAAATGATGCTATCTTTTATGCTGTCCATTTTTGTGTATGCGCGATCCATATCCAGGGGGTATAGATCCTCAGTTTTTACGCCATCAGCCAATAGCGCACCCTCGAATATGCCTGGACCAACATCCTCGAACCCGGCGATAGCTCGGGTGCCCGGGAATTTCTCTGTGTTAAAGAAATCTGCCCAACCGGTAGGTGCTTTTGGATATTTGTCTTTGTTGTACATAATCACGTATGCGTACTGCATCGCAGGTACGTGACATTTCCCGACCAGAGCAGGGTCTATATCTGATACATCGATAATGTTAAAGTCGAGGGGCATGAGAAGGTTACCGCACTCTCGCTCAGCCCAGACGACATCCGTGTCAACGACATCCCAGGTGACGTTACCACTATCAACCTGAGCTTTAATTTTTGAATACTCTGTCGGTCCGTCTGACAGCACTCGGGCTCCAGATTGTTTTTGGAAGCCCTCTAAAGATGCGATTTGCGCATCCTGATATATGCCGCCGTAGGAGGAGAAGGTTAGGGTTACACCGGTTAGTGCCCCCCCTTGTTTGACCAGCAACTGCAGGGCCATTACCAAGATCAACCTCTATTGCTTGGTTAGTTGCGCAGCCTGTAAGTAGCAGGGTCATTGCTGCTGCACACATCGCGCCTTTGCTAGTGAGTTTTTGTAACTTGACTGCCATTTTGTATTCTCCTTTGAACTATGAAATTGCTAAAGTCTGCTATGAATTGCGGCGAGAGCGACATTTGTAGTGTCGCCGGTGATCCAATAGACCTCTGCTAGCTCTTCGCTGCGATTAACTAGACGATGCGAGATGCTAGAGAGAAACTCGATTGAATCGCCCGCTTCGAGTGTGTATTCTTCATGTCCTAGTTGGAGTGTGATCACTCCGCGAACTGCGATGATTATTTCCTGTGCATCTCCGTGGCCATAGGGCTCTGCACCCGTAGATGCGCCTGGCTCAAAAGTTCCGCAATAAACTTCAAAACCTCTTGCCGCGCTACTGGAGAGAACCCATTTCTTTGCCGGACCATCAATGATCTGAGGGCGTTGGTTTGCTTTTAGAACCCCGGGAGTTGCTACTGTGTTCTGATCCAGTAAATGTGAAGGGGTTATGTGCAGTGCGCTCGCAATTTTGCGTAACGAACCGACACTTACATTCGTTTTACCTTTTTCTAGTTGGCTTAAGAAGCTGAAACTGACGCCAGACATTAGAGCAAGCTCACGAAGAGACATACCACGCAACTTACGAAACTCAGAAATGCGTTTCCCGAGCTGAAAATCAGTGTTGTTATTCTGCTGATTAATATCGGCTGTCAATATACCGCCCCCAATTTACATCGTTGTACAAAGCGTTTTGCTCACTGAACAGCATGTGCAGTTATATGAACAATAGCGATTAGTCAGGCGTTATGCAAATTGCGCAGGTATGTTCATTGCACCTGAATTGGGTGCCATTCACCTTTAGCGTGTGGGCCTTTATAGAGCAGCACTAGTTAGAGGGTTCCGCAAGGCCCCAAACCCAGTTCGACGATCAACCCTAAGGGGTGACGAAAAGCCGCGCTGATCTAGCTGTTTCTGCAGAGCATAGAACCGCGGCAGAGGTTTAGCAGGGCTAGTGAACTAACTCTTGTTAATAGTGCTGATAACCCCAGAATCGGTTGGCAGCGTGTTGCGCTGATAGCTGCGGGCGCCGTCGCGCACGCCGACAAAACGGAAGGGCGCGCGGGTGACGCGCGGGTTTTGATAGTCGTGCTTGCTGCCGCGTTCGTGCGCCGCATGCAGGGCACGATACTCCTCGAAAGAGAGCTCTTCGCGCTCATTAATCGCAGCATCAGCGTAGTGGCTGTCGATCACGCGGCGATAGCCGGGCTGCACAACCCCCGTGAAAAACTCGCCGGTCGCGCCAGAGCCGTAACTGTAGAGGCCGATCCGCTTACCGTCAAGATCAGCATCGCTGTGCAGCAGCGACAGCAGGCCAAGATACAGGCTTGCCGTGTAGCTGTTGCCAAACTGTGTGGTGTAGCGCAGCCCCGGCTCAACCGTTTGCTCATCAATCAGTTTGCCGGTGTGCTCGACGAGGCGACGATGCCCCTTCACTGCCATCTTGGTAAACGGCTGATGGTGCACAAAATAATCGATTTCATCGAGCCCAGCGCCGCCGTGCGCAAGATAATCTTCCCACGCCCCGGTAAAAGCACCCAAGTATGCATCAAGCGACCGCGCACCATCTACCAGCGGTGTGCTCAGATCGTTTGGGCGCCAAAAATCATCAATATGCGCCGACCACACACCCGTCTGCGGTTCAATCTCAAGCAATTGTGGATCGGCGCCAACAACCATTGCAACAGCGCCGGCACCCTGCGTCGGCTCACCCGCAGTGTTAACCGCATAGCGCGCAATATCACTGGCGATAACCAACACCTGCTCTTGCGGGTTGCGCGCCACGATACCGAGCGCCATCTGCAGAGCTGCCGTGCCCGCATAACACGCCTGCTTAGTTTCAACAATGCGCGTATTTACGCTTAAATCAAGCAGGTCTGCCGCAAAAACACCAGCCGATTTAGACTGATCGACACTGCTCTCAGTCGCAAAAATCAGGGTGCGGATCGCGGTTTTCCCAGTCCTCGCCAAAACCCGACTCGCCGCAGTGGCGCCGAGCGTAACCGCATCCTCATCGAGGGCGGGCATGCTGAAGTTTTCCTGTCGCAAACCGAAACGATATTTGTTCGGATCAACATTGGTAGCGTGAGCCAGTGCGCTCAAAGACACGGAGTGGTGTGCGGTTGCCATCTCCATATCAACGATTCCGAGCTTCATGACTAAGCCTCCTCTGCCGCAGCTGCGGCCTCTTCATACTTCACTCGCGTGTTGCCGCGGCGTTCAATTGCGACGTGCGTTGCCATCAGTTCACCGGGGTTTGTTTGCGCAGCAATGAGCGAGAGCTCACCGCAGAGCACTGTCGCTGCCGTGATCGCGGCGAGACGGCGTGCGTCTGCGCCCGGCTCGTCCTGCCCTGCGCAGCCCATACGCTCTAGCGCCTCACCCACGTGTGGCAGATGCTTTCCGTTGCCGACAGTGCCCACAATCAGGTGGGGGAGTGTGCAACTGAAATACAGGTCGTCGCCGCGCACCTCAGCGTAGGTAATGCCCTGTGATCCTTCAACAATATTCGCCGCATCCTGGCCGGTTGCAAGATATACGGCGAGCAGCATGTTTGCGTAGTGGGCGTTTGCCGAACGTAGTGCGCCAGCAATTGTTGAGCCAACCAGGTTCTTTTGCACAACCAGCTCAACAATCTTTTCTGGTGTTGACCGCAGACGGTTAACAACAATCTCGCGCGGCAGCGTGATTTCAGCCACACAGGATTTGCCGCGTCCGAGAATACCGTTTACAGCGGTAGCTTTCTTATCTGAGCAGTAGTTTCCGGAGATTGATCCGTAGCTGAGCCCGAGATCCCAGCTTAGAATTTCAGCCATCAGGCTTTCGGCAGCGGCGGTCACCATATTGTGTCCGCTGGCATCCCCGGTGGTGAAGGCGAAGCGTGTAAAGAGCATATTGCCGACAATCTCGGGGTGCACTTCAATAAGTTTTGCAAACCGGCTCTGCCTTGACACTACAGCCGCAAGCTCATCAAAGCGCGCCTCTAAAACCCTAGCTGCGTCGAGGGCGACCTGCGCGTTTGGCGCCTGGAAGAGAGTCGAGCGGGTCATGCGTTCACCCGTTAGGGTGACGACGATGCCCTCATCAACCATGCGGGAGATGCTTGCGCCACGGCCGACAGAAGGCCAGAGCGGAGTTTCATAGGTGGCCAGCGGCACCGCAACCTCTTCATTCAGGGTATTGCCGCTGATGCGCAGCGGGCCTACCCATGCGGTGGGGATCGGAGTGTAAAGCTGGTCAGCTGAACTCATCGGAGCCTTTCGCTGTTTGCTCGTTCGCTGCTGCGACTTGCAAACCCGGCAGGGTCGACTCCTCGCAGCTGGCAGTATTCTTTTACTCGCCCGCGAATAAGCACGTCGGTGTGTTGCAGCTCAGCGCAGGTTGCTGCACCAAGCAACGCGCTAATCTCACGAATGCGCGTTATCCACCAGTTTAGTGCGCTCACAACACGCTCGCTGTCACCGTCGACCGCTTCTTTCAGGATCGCGCCCGCTATGCCCACACTGCGTGCGCCAAGCGCAAGCAGCTTTACGGCGTCCATGGCCGTGCGCACGCCGCCACTTGCCAGGAGTGTGTCGAACTGTGGCGCGTCAAGGAGGCTCACAATCGCCGACTGACCGTAGCTGAGCAGATCATCGTATCCCTCTGGGCGGCGTGCCGCTTCTATCAGCGCAAAATTGGTGCCACCGGTGCCGCTGACGTCAGCTATCTGCACACCGATCTCACCCAGCTGTTTGAGAGTGCGCCGGCTCAACCCGAAACCGACCTCTTTCACAACCACCGGCACCGGCACCGCCTGCACAATCTCGGCTATCAGCGGCAACCAGGTTTCAAAACGTCGCTCACCCTCCGGCATCACTGTCTCTTGCACAGCATTAACGTGAATCTGCAGCGCGTCAGCTTCCAACAGATCAACAGCGCGGCGCGCATCATCAACTGAGCGGCCCGCCCCGATGTTGCTAAACACGAAACCGTGCGGATTGCGCTCACGAAGCACTTTAAAAGTTGCGGCGGTCTCAGGCTGGTCAAGCGCGATACCGACAGAGCCTGTTGCGATAGCAGTGCCGGTTGCGGCGGCAGCCTCAGCGAGAGCGGTGTTGATGCGCAGCGCGGAGTCAGTGCCACCCGTCATTGCGTTAATGTAAAGCGGGTGCTGCCAAGTTTTACCGGCAACCTCAGTTTTTAGATCAACACTTTCGATATTGCGGCCGCTCAGCGCATGATGGATAAACTCAAGATCGTCAAAATCACTGTGTCGCACGGCAGAATTTTGCTGTGCGAGCGCCAAATTTATGTGATCCTCTTTGCGACTGGCAGCTGTATGCTGCGGGTTAGAATTCAACGCACACTCCTTCGCCTCGAGTGACACAAGTGTCGAGCACAGTGATCCCTGCGCCCTCCCACGCTTGAATCACTGCCTGCCTGGTTGCCAGGTCGTTTGCAAAAGCAATTCCGCAGTCACCACCGCCGGCACCGCTGCTTTTAGCGGCTGCGCCAGCGCTTAAAGCGAGTTCACAAAGCGCACTCAACAGCTCAGTTTCAATTGCGATCCCGGTTGCCTCCCCATATTCTTTAAGGGCGGATCGTGCAGCTGCGACGGTTTGCTGCAGCTGCTCTCGATCGAGAGTATCGGCGCTTAACACCGCTGCGATTTCCTGTACCGCTCGTGCACTCTTCGCAAGAAACAATGCTTCAGCTTGCGGATCGACAGGTGCCGCCTTTGATTTAGCAACAAGCTGTTCTGTTTTGGCGGGGCTGCCTGTCCACCCGACAAGAAAGTGCAGATCGCTGTGCAGCTCTACCGGCTCAATCAGACACCCGTGCCAGCCGGGCGAGTTGAGTGCTCCATCAAGCCCGCCCTTTCGATAATCGGCTGCGATCTGAGTGCGATCGGGGCTGATATAGCGGATTACACCGCCAAAAGTGCTTGCTGCGATATCGCCACCGGACCCGCGCACAGACAGACTTGCTGAGGCGATCAGCGCGAGCTGGAAACGTTCAGCCGGTGTCAGCGCAAGCTGATGCAATTCTCCTAGGGCCGCGACAGTGGCCACAATAACAGCGCCTGAAGAGCCGAGCCCAAATTTTAAACCGTCTGCGGCGGTGAGATCGTTTTCAACCCGTAACTCATAGTTAATCGGAGGCAGCCCCTGCAGCACCCGCAACTGTTCTACAACGGTAATCGCAGCGCTTAAGGCGTCTGCCGGATAGTCACCAATCGTGGCGGTGCCGTCGGGGGCGATGGTGAGCTCTGCCCGGTCGCCGTAGGCTGCGTCGATAACGCTGGCACCGATAACCGGAACTGCTGCTGTGTGCGGGTTTTCTCTGTCAGACACGGCATCGCTAGGCGCGTGATTGTGTTCTGTTACCGTGACAGTGAGATAGCGGTCAACAGCAGCGATGAGGGCTGCGTTGCCGGGAGTTACAATCGCATACTCGCCCGCAATGAAAAGCTTGCCAGCTGCGCGTGCACTGATCACGCAGCACCCTCCAAATATGCACCAGGCCCAGGGGCGGCAATATGGGTTGCGCCAAACTCGCTAAGCGCTGCAGCAACCGCCGCAGCATCTTTAGGCCTCGCGATTGCAACAACGTTTGGGCCGGCGTCGGCTGTGCCGTAGGTTTCAATGCCGGTGGCGCGCAGCTCAGCGATGCGATCAAAAGCCGCAAATGAGGTGGGCGCTAAATAGCGCAACGGTGGCACTGCTGAGAGCGCGAGCGCGTGCATCTGCATTGCGTGCGCTTCGGTCAGCTCGCCGATTTTTGTAAAGTCCTGCGCGGCACACGCTGCCAGCATCTCTGCGAGCGCCTTCTCTGTTGCAGGTGCCCAAGCCGGGTAAAACGGTGAAGTGTCGCGGGTGTGTCGCATTCCGTCGCGACTGGAAACCGCCTTCGGCCCCGCATTGATTTCGCAGATAATCATGCGCATATCCGGCGCATCGATCTCTTCTGCAAAAGAAGTCTGATCGTCATCGCCAGCATGCCACACTGCAAAGCGATCTATTAGCGACCGGGCGGCAGAGCCCGAACCGCGCCGTGCGAGACGACTCAGTTCGGCGGTTGAGAGGTTTAACCCGTATGCTGCGGCGGCAGCGGTTGCGAGCGCTGCGAAACCAGAGGCTGACGAAGCAAGCCCTGCCGCAGTGGGGGCGTCATTGTGCGATAGGACTGTTGCACGATCATCGCTGCCCGCTAGCTGGCGCACCAGGTCAAGAAACTTAAAAACTTTGTCGGCTGCGCGGCCGGTGCTGAGCTCTCCATTCAACTGAAAAACGTCACTGTCGCCGCCCACTGACACAGTTGTGCGGGTGGCAACAGAATCAAGCGTCATCGACAGTGAGCCGGCAGCGGGTAGCATCAGCGTCTCATCACGCTTGCCCCAGTATTTAATTAGGGCAATATTCGGATGCGCTATTGCGGTAGCGGTGCCCATACGCTCTGCCTGTTCTAGTCGGTTATTTGATCACCTGCGTCCAGTGTTGAAACCCAGGTGTTGGCGGCACCGGCGGCAGTGAGCTGTGCGGCGATTGCCGGAGCGTCTGCAGCTGATGGGGCGAGCGCAATAATGCAACCGCCCAATCCGCCTCCTGTCATTTTAGCGCCTAGGGCGCCTGCGACAGCAGCTGCGCGCACCAGATTGTTGAGATCGGGGGAGCTAACGCCCATCTCATTTAACACTTCATGTGCGGCGCTTAAAATCTTTCCGAGGGCGGTGTCTTCACCGTTTGCGAGCGCGGTTTCAGCGGCAACCGTCAGGTCTGTGAGCTGATAGACCAGATCGTCGATCAGCTGTGAGTTGTTCTCGCGTAGTGCCCGCACACCACCAACCGCGATTGAGGTTTTCCCCGGGTTTCCGGTGTCTGCTATCACAACGGTGAGCGCTTTTGCTGATCGTAACGGCCTGCAAATGCCATCTCGAAACAGCAGCGGCACACTGCTTGCAACAGCGTGCGCGTCAAGCCCGCTGGAGGTGCCGTGGGCGACACGTTCTGCGTGCTGCACGAGATGGTAGCGTTCAGACTCCTGCAGATCGTATCCCGCAAGACCGGCAGCTGCGCGCACTATCGCGGTAGACACGGCAGCGCTCGAACCCAGCCCGCGCTCAACCGGGATCGGGCTGTCAATTGTTAGGTGGACTGTTTGCGGATCAAAGCCGAAGTGGCGCGCCGCTTCGCGCAGAGCTGTGAGCGGCGGCCGCAGCCTGGCCGGGGCTGACTGGGCGGAGCCTGAGTAAACAGCAGAAGAGATCTGCGCCTGATCCGCACCATTATCGAGTGTTGTGAGTGTGGCGGTGACCTTGAGTGCGTGCAGCGGGAAAGCGATCGCCGGAGCACCATAAACAACAGAGTGTTCGCCGATCAGAATCGACTTACCGTGTGCGGTGCCAGCTGCCGTTACAGGCTGCATCTGCTGTGTCATTTGCGCCCCTCTATTTTGGTTGGGTAGCTTTTAAGTGTAGTGAAATATGCTTATTAAACTACGAACGTTCCGGCGCGGGCGCTGGTTGCATTTGAGGAGTAGCTTTGGCAAAGCACAGCAAGAAACAACATGCTGGCCGCACAACAACAGTGCGACACGGGCGTTTGCCGCGCTCCAGCACTGTGCGCAATCTGTTTCGCACTGTGCTCACAATGGTGGTTGTCGCTGTGCTCAGCACGGGCACGGTCGCAGCTTATGCGATCTGGGATTTACGCAATCGCGTGCAAACCGTTGATCTCGCAGATGAAGATGTGACCGGGGCAAAACTAAGCCAACACGCACTCGACGGTGCCATCAATATTTTGGTGGTGGGTTCTGATTCGCGTGTCGGGCAGAGCATCGATGACGGTGAAACCGGTGAGCTTAACGATGTCACGATGCTGGTGCGCATCTCAGAAGACCATAAACGTGCCACGGTAGTGAGTTTCCCACGCGATTTGATGCTGCCAATTCCGTCTTGCCCGGGGCCTGCCGGTGAAGAGAACTACTACCCGGCTTCGAGTGAACAGCAGTTGAACTCTGTGCTGCAGTATGGGTTGCCGTGCGTTGTGGAGACAGTCGAGGCACTGACCGGAGCCGATATTTCCTATGCCGGAATGATCGGTTTTGACGGTGTTATCAACATGTCCAACGCTTTGGGCGGTGTCACCGTATGTTTGGCGCAGCCGATCCAAGATCCAAACGCTGACCTTGATCTGCCGGCTGGTGAAGTCACCTTGAAGGGTTATGAAGCCCTGCAGTTCTTGCGCACGCGCCACGGCGTTGGTGACGGCAGCGACCTTGGGCGCATCTCAAATCAGCAGGTGTTCTTGTCTGCAATGGCGCGCCAGTTGCAGAGCGCCTCAACCCTGACAGACCCTGTGAAGGTTTACCAACTGGCGAAAGCAGCGGTTGAAAATATGACCCTGTCGCGCAACATTGCTTCAGTTGATTTTCTACGGGGTCTTGCAAAAACGCTCTCTGAGGTCGATCTAGGAAACGTCAATTTTGTGCAGTATCCGGCACTGCCACACCCCTACCAAGAGGGCAGGCTTACCCCTGATACTTACAACGGTGAGCTTTTGATGCAGCGTATTCTGAACGACGAAGATTTCACCATCACCGATCAGGGTGTTGCCGCTGTCGATGTTGCCGAGGTGGAAGGCGAGCAGGCGGCAGATAACGAGAGCGGATCTGCAGCAGGCGAGGCTGCACCCGATGCGGCAGCGCAGCCTGAAGCAGCTGAAGGCGCAACCGAAGAATTTGGGGGCGATGAAGCAGATAATCTCAACCAGCAGCAGGCAAACCCGAGCAATGTCACCGGCCTCAACGCCGCTAAACCCACCTGCGCTGCCGGCCGAGTGAATTATTAGCGCCGCCGGGCTTTGCAGGGTGGGAGAGCCTGCGCTATAGTTAAACTCGCGTCAATTTTTATTGGCGCAAGGAGACGTGCCGGAGCGGCCGAACGGACTTCACTGCTAATGAAGGGTCTGGGTTAAACCGGACCGGGGGTTCAAATCCCCCCGTCTCCGCCAATTTCTTTTAAGCAGTATGCGATCCTAGCTACCTGCTGAACTTCTATCTGCCCCGATTTGCGACATAATTTACATATCGGACGATTACGATCGGGGACAAAGATGTTCAAAAAAATTCTTGTTGCCAACCGCGGTGAAATTGCAATTCGTGCTTTTCGCGCCGCCAACGAACTCGGTGCGCGCACCGTCGCAGTCTATCCCTACGAAGATCGCAACTCCCTGCACCGCTTAAAAGCCGATGAGGCCTATCAGATTGGCACTGAAGGCCACCCCGTGCGCGCATATTTAGATGTTGCAGAAATTATTCGAGTAGCCATCGAATCCGGTGCTGACGCTATCTATCCGGGCTATGGGTTTTTGTCTGAAAACCCTGAACTTGCAGCAGCCGCAGCTAAAAACGGCATCACCTTTATCGGCCCCGGTCAGCAGGCACTAGAAATGGCAGGCAATAAGGTGTCGGCAAAAGAACACGCAATTGCCGCACAGGTGCCGGTTTTGCAATCAACCCCGCCATCACAAGACATCGAAGCTTTGATAGCGGGCGCTAAAGAAATCGGGTTTCCGGTTTTTGCCAAAGCGGTCGCCGGCGGTGGCGGGCGTGGCATGCGTCGCGTTGAAAATGCTGATGAATTACGTGAAGCACTAGAGTCTGCCATGCGCGAAGCAGAAAGCGCTTTTGGCGATGCAACAATGTTCATCGAACAAGCCGTGCTGCGCCCGCGCCATATTGAGGTGCAGGTGCTTGCCGATCGCACCGGTGCGGCCGTGCATCTATACGAACGCGACTGTTCAGTGCAGCGCCGGCACCAGAAAGTTGTTGAGATTGCGCCGGCACCAAACCTCGACCCGGCAATCCGTGAGGCGCTCACCCGCGATGCAATCGCGTTTACAAAATCGATTGGATACGAAAACGCTGGCACTGTTGAATTCCTCCTCGACACTGAGGGAGACCGTGCCGGCCAACACGTTTTTATCGAAATGAACCCGCGCATCCAGGTCGAGCACACCGTCACAGAAGAGGTCACTGATGTTGATCTCGTGCAGGCACAGATTAGGATCGCAGCGGGCGCAACCCTTGTCGAGCTCGGGCTGACGCAGGAAAACATAAAACTGCACGGCGCCGCTTTGCAGTGCCGCATCACAACAGAAGACCCCGCCAATGACTTCCGGCCGGATCTCGGTCGGATCACCGCGTATAGATCGCCCGGCGGCGGCGGGGTGCGGCTTGACGGCGGCACCATAAACCCCGGAGCCTATATCAGCCCGCACTTTGATTCAATGCTTGCAAAGCTAACCTGTCGTGCCCGTAATTTCACAGAAGCTGTTGTGCGAGCGCGACGGGCGCTCGCAGAATTTCGGATTCGTGGGGTTGCGACAAACATCCCATTCCTGCAGGCGGTGCTTGACGATGCTGACTTTACAGCGGGTGACATCTCAACAGCCTTCATTGCTGAACGCCCGGAGCTGCTCACCCTGAATAAACCGAAAGATAGAGCCACCAGAGTGCTGCAGTATTTGGCAAACGTGACGGTCAACCAGCCGCACGGCGAGTGCCCAATCACAGTAGCACCAGCAACAAAACTACCCGAGATCGACCTTGCGGCAGCTATACCTCAGGGGCAGCGCGACCGACTGCTGCAACTGGGCCCGGCAGGTTTTGCAAAAGCGCTGCGTGAGCAGACCGCACTCGCGGTCACCGAAACCACTTTTAGAGACGCCCACCAGTCACTGCTAGCAACCCGTGTGCGCTCACGCGACCTGATAGCGGTTGCCCCACACGTTGCGCACCTCACACCAGAACTGCTTTCTGTTGAAGCGTGGGGTGGTGCCACCTATGATGTGGCACTGCGGTTTTTAGGTGAGGATCCGTGGGAGCGACTTGCGGCGCTGCGTGCGGCCCTCCCAAATGTGCCGATTCAAATGCTTTTGCGCGGTCAAAACACTGTTGGATACACCCCCTATCCGAAAGAAGTTGCTGGGGCTTTCGTGCGGGAAGCCGCAGCAACCGGTGTTGATATTTTCCGCATCTTTGACGCCCTAAATGATGTGCAGCAAATGCGGGTCGCTATCGATGCGGTGCGCGAGACCGGCACAGCTGTAGCAGAAGTGGCGATGGCCTACACAGGCAATCTGCTAGATCCCCAAGAAAGCAAATACACACTGGATTACTACCTGCAGCTTGCCGACCAGATTGTGGCAGCGGGTGCGCATATTTTGGCGATTAAAGATATGGCGGGTCTGCTGCGCCCGGCGGCTGCTGCCCGACTAGTGTCTGCGCTGCGTGAGCGTTTTGACCTGCCGATCCACCTGCACACACACGACACCCCGGGTGGGCAGCTTGCAACCCTGCTTGCTGCCGCTGACGCGGGGGTTGACGCGGTAGATGTGGCCTCTGCTCCAATGAGTGGCACAACCAGCCAGCCATCGCTGTCTGCCCTAGTTGCGGCGCTGCAGCACACTGAGCGAGATACCGGCATCTCGCTCACAGCGGTGAACTCATTAGAACCTTATTGGGATGCGGTGCGGCATCTTTATGCGCCCTTTGAATCGGGGCTTAAGTCTCCCACCGGCCGCGTTTACACGCATGAAATCCCCGGCGGGCAACTGTCAAACTTGCGCCAGCAAGCAATTGCGCTGGGGCTGAGCGACAACTTCGAGAAGATCGAGGATATGTATGCCGCCGCCGATCGCATTTTGGGTCGGATCCCGAAGGTCACTCCGTCATCGAAGGTCGTCGGTGATCTGGCGTTACACCTTGCCGCAGTAGATGCGGATCCTGCGGAGTTTGAGGCGGCACCTGAGAAGTTTGATGTGCCGGATTCTGTTGTCGGATTTTTAGCGGGGGAGCTTGGCGATATTCCGGGCGGCTGGCCTGAGCCGTTCAGAACAAAGGTGCTGCGCGGGCGCAAAATAGATCTGTCAGCGACACCGCTTAGCGCAGAGGATGCCGCCGCCCTTGCCGATGGCGCGAGCGAGGTGCGGCGCGCAACCCTGAACCGTTTGCTGTTTGCTGCGCCCACCAGGGAATATGAGGCAGTGCGTGAACAGTTCGGTGATCTGTCAGTGCTAGAGACTGGCGACTACCTCTACGGACTCGACGCCGCTAAAGAGCATATCGTTGATCTCGCGCGCGGTGTGCGCCTGTATGTCGGGCTTGAAGCGATTGGCGAGGCTGATGAAAAGGGCGTGCGCACCGTTATGGTGCGAGTTAACGGGCAGCTGCGGCCGGTTTTTGTGCAGGATGAGAGTGTTGCGGTTGCCGTCGACAGCGTTGAAAAAGCGGATCGCACGGTGCCGGGGCAGGTGGCCGCGCCGTTCTCAGGCACAGTAACTCAAAAGCTCTCGGTGGGTGATGCTGTCTCTGCGGGGGATACTGTGGCCACAATTGAGGCCATGAAAATGGAGGCGGCAATTACTGCGCCGCTTGCTGGCACTGTTGCCCGGCTAGCGTTTGACGGCACGCGCGGTGTTGCAGCGGGTGATCTGATTCTAGTTATTGAGTAGGTGAGTGATCACAGCGGCAATCTCGGCGCGAGCCGCAGCATCAAGCCCCTGCACCGGTAACGGGAATGAGCTTGCGGCGGCACTGCTCTGAACGAGACCGAGCGCGCCGGCTGCGGCGTCCATAACTCGCAGACTGCCACCAAATTTGCGATAGAGATCCCAGAGTTGCTGCAGTTTTTCCTCAACCGCTATCGATGCTTGCGGATCCGCGTCAGCCGCGGCAGCAACAAGCTCGAGCGCGAGAGTTGGCAGAGTGCCACCAAAAACTGAGAAGAAGAGCTCGGATCCGTGCCGCAAAGCGGACGTCGCGTGATAATCACCAGAAATACCGATTGCGGTGTCACTGCCGACAGCTTCGCGGATCGTGTTCAGATGGTCGGCGTCAGCCGCCGATCCGCACCCAGTTGTGTCAGCGCGCAACCCCGGAATTTTTACCGCCTTTATCTGCGGCAGCGCGGTGAGCCGGGTGTAAAGCTCCAAGCTGAAATTAAAGTTGGTGGTGCCGGGGTTGTCATAGATGATGATCGGAAGATCACTGTTTTCGGCGGCTGTGCGATAGTAGTCGAAAACTTCGTGATCGCGCAGCGGCTGATAGTGCAGAGGAGACAGCAGCACCGCGCTCGCGCCAACCTCGTGGGCGGTGCGCAGGCGATCGAGCATGTGCGTGGTGCGCAGCGCGCTCACCCCGAGAAAAACCGGCACCTCACCGGCGTTAGCAACCGCTATTTCAGCGCCCTGCCGGTATTCGGCAGGGCTGAGATAGGTGTAAGAGCCGGTGGATCCGAGAGCGCCGATCGACGCGACGCGATGTTCGGTGCCGCCCGCATCAACATATCGTGCATCGCGTAGATGCTTGATTAATCCGGCATATGCCTGCTCATCGAGCGTGTCATCGACGAACGGTGTCAGTGGAAAAGCGCTAAGCCCGGAAAATAGCTGTTCCTGAGTCATGCTGCTGCCTTCGCAATAGTGGCTACGGAAATTTTCTGATCGATCTTCGTGATTTTTAGTTTTTAGGTAGAAGATCAGCAACCGAGTCGATGATCTCGTTCGGTCTAAACGGATACCGTGCAATCTCGTTATCATCGCTGATGCCTGTGCGCACAAGAATTGTGTGCAGGCCAGCCTCCATGCCGGCAACAATATCGGTGTCCATCCGGTCACCAATCATCGCGGTCACTTCAGAGTGGGCGCCGATCTGGTTGAGCGCAGAGCGGAACATCATCGGGTTTGGCTTGCCCACAACATACGGCTGCTGCCCGGTCGCTTTGGTGATCAGCGCGTTTACCGCACCGGTTGCCGGCAGCGGCCCTTCTGCGCTCGGCCCTGTCGCATCAGGATTGGTTGAGATAAAACGGGCACCCTTCTCAATATGGCGGATCGCTTTGGTGAGAGCCTCAAAACTGTAGTTGCGGGTCTCACCGACGATAACAAAGTCGGGGTTTGTCTCGGTCATAATAAACCCGGCCTCGTGCAGTGCGGTGAGCAGCCCAGCCTCACCGATAACGAACGCAGACCCTCCCGGAGCCTGCTGCTTCAAAAAAGCGGCGGTCGCAAGGGCGCTGGTCCAGATGCGTTCTTCCGGCACGTTAATACCGCTGGCGGCAAGTCGCGCGCTTAAATCGCGGGCGGTAAAAATTGAATTATTGGTGAGCACAAGATATTCCTGTTGCGTCTCCTGCCAGTGTTTTAGCAGCTCAGCCGCGCCTGGAATGGCCTGATTTTCGTGCACCAGAACACCGTCCATATCGGTGAGCCAACACTCGACACTTGCACGCCCCTGACTCGCTAGAGCGGCTGCCTCGTCTAGTTTGTTCGTTTTAGTGTTCATCACTTTTAAGCGTACCCTGCATCTTCTATTACGTACAGGCTGCGGCAGCGATGCAAGAATATAAGCATGAGTGAACGGGCAGGTAATTACGCTACGGAAGCTGATCTAGTTGACTTGGACGAGTTAGAGTCTGCGTATTTCAAGCTGCGGCCGGATCCGACACTGCCGGCGCAGCGGGTGAGTTTCGGCACATCAGGGCACCGCGGCAGCTCACTGTCGCGCTCGTTTAATGAAGCGCATATTGTTGCTATCTCACAGGCGATCGCGGAGTATCGTGCGGCGCAGGGCATCACAGGTCCGCTTTTTATCGGGATAGATACCCACTTTCTGTCTGGCCCGGCGTTTGCCTCTGCCGGGCAGACACTCATCACAGCGGGTGTTAATTTGCGGATCAGCGCTGGCGGTAGTTTCACCCCAACCCCGGCGCTCTCTCACGCCGTTTTGAAATACAACGAGGTTGCGCGTCTTACGGGTCTTGGGCTGGCCGACGGTGTTTTAATCACCCCGAGCCACAACCCACCAGCCGACGGCGGCATTAAGTACAATCCGCCGCACGGCGGCCCCGCCGACACAACCGCCACAAAATGGATTGAGCAGCGCGCAAATCAATTGCTTGCAGCCGGTGTTGTTGATCACGCTTCGCTCCGTGAGATTGTGCCGTTTGCTGAAAAGACGGGAACCGTCACCCAGCACGATTATGCTGCCGAATACATCGCAGATCTCAAGCACGTAATTGATATGACAGCGATCCGCAGCTCCGGATTGCGTTTTGCGGCGCACCCACTGGGCGGGGCCGCAACCGGATACTGGCAGGCAATTGCTGAAACTTATGAGCTGAACCTGACCGAGATCGGCCCGGGGATCGATCAGCAGTGGAGTTTTATGACGCTGGACTGGGACGGCAAAATTCGGATGGATCCGTCAAGCCTAAACGCGGTGAAAGCGGTTGTTGATTCTGCCTCTCACGCAGACTACACGCTGACACTCGCTAACGATGCGGACGCAGACCGGCACGGAATTATTGTCGGCACTGAATTGCTTAATCCAAATCACTTCTTAGCGGTCGCGATTGACTACCTGCTGACCCACCGGAAGGGGTGGCATAGTGCGACAGGGGCTCCTTTGACCGTTGGCAAAACTGTTGTCTCCTCCGGCATGATCGACCGCGTTGTGGCCGCGCACGGCGCAACCCTGGAAGAGGTGCCGGTCGGTTTCAAATGGTTTGTGCCGGGCTTGAGTGCGGGCACAACCGTTTTCGGCGGTGAGGAAAGCGCGGGAGCTAGCATGCTCACTTTCGAGGGTGGGCCGTGGAGCACAGATAAGGACGGTATTGTGCTCTGTCTGCTGGCCGCGGAGATCACCGCAGTCACCGGTAAAACACCCGCGCAGCTTTATCAAGAGCTCACAGAGCGGTTTGGACCGCCCGCTTACGGACGCATTGATGCACCGGCTACGGCAGAGCAAAAGTCTAGACTGCTCGCCTTAAGCGCTGCGGATATTAAGACAGCAACGCTTGCGGGGGAGAGCATCACAGAGATTTTGACGCATGCGCCAGGTAATGGTGCGCCAATTGGCGGCCTTGTGATTAAAACCGCCGATGCCTGGGCCGCGATCCGCCCCTCCGGCACCGAAGCAGTGATGAAAATTTATGCTGAGTCTTTCGCTGGCGCTGAGCATCTGAAGCGCGTGCAAAAAGAAGCGCAAGAGCTGCTAGCTAGCGCCCTGAGTTAAAGTCTCAGACCCGGTCAGTAGAGTAGTATTTATGACTTCCATTTCGGCAGACACCGCTCGCGTTTACTCCTATTTAGGGCCGGCGGGCACGTTCACCGAGCAAGCTTTAAAACAGGTGGCAGAAGCTGAAGGTCAAATCTGGAAGCCGGTGTTAAATGTTAGTCAGGCACTGGCTGATGTGACAGACGGCACCAGCAACGCCGCCATGATCGCCATTGAAAACTCCCTCGATGGCGGGGTTACTGCGACGCAAGACGCTCTCGCAAAAACAGATAATCTGCAAATCTTGGGCGAATATCTCGTGCCGGTAAATTTTGTTTTAGTGTCACGGCGCAATGTGTCGCGCGACGAGATCACGACAATCGCAGCGCATCCGGTCGCCTACGCGCAGTGCCGTGCATGGCTTGAAAAGAATCTACCTAAGCACCGACATATTCCAGCAACCTCGAACGCGCAGGCAGCTGTCGATCTTTTCGGCACAAACGCAGTTGCGAATGCTGCAATTGCGCCGCCAACGATCACTGAACACTACAACCTCACCGTGCACGCGACAGACCTTGCCGGCGACTTAAGCGCAACAACGCGCTTTGTTTTGGTTGGGCCGCGGCAGCCGGCGGGGGAGCCCAGCGGTCACGATAAAACCTCATTAATTGTTGACCTGCCTGACGACCGGGCGGGTGCCCTGTTGACACTGCTAGAGCAGTTCGCTGCGCACGGTGTGAACCTCACCCAGATTGCGAGCCGCCCGACCGGCAGTGTGATGGGAAGCTACCGTTTTTATATTGATGCGGAGGGGCACATTCGGGAAGAGCGTGTGCGATATGCGGTATTGGGGCTGAAACTGCACTCACCAAACGTCCGCTTTTTAGGGTCGTATGCGCGCGCCGACAAAATTGCCCCAAGCACCGATGTGCACCACAGTGACGCCGCCTTTAAAGCCGCGAAACAGTGGCTGAACGATGTTGTTTCCGGTGTTAGCGAAGCGGGTGACTAAGTTTGCGTCTCGCGGTTGTCTATCATCCTGGGAAAACCGATACCGAGATTTTGTCGGCCGCTCTCGAGCGGGCAAAAGATGAAGAAGACGTTATTAGCTGGTACCCAACAGCAGCGTCTGATGCGGGTGTTGGTGCTACGGAGCAGGCGGTTAGTGAGGGTGCCGATGTGGTGCTCGCATCCGGCGGTGACGGCACGATCCGCGTTGTTGCAGGGGTGCTTGCCGGCACTGATGTGGCGCTAGCTATTTGCCCGCAGGGCACAGGCAATATCCTCGCGCGTAATATCGGTGTGCCGTTGACACGGTTTGACAGCATTGCAGCTGCCGCCCTGCACGGCAGAGAGCGACACATCGATATCGGATACGCCGAGATTGTGCGCACTGATGGAAGCTCCGTTAGAGAGCCATTCCTGGTGCTTGCCGGTATCGGGCTTGATGCCCGGATGATCGCCGGCACCGATCCGGCATTGAAAAAGAACTTTGGGTGGCTCGCATACGTTGACTCAGGGATGCGCTCGATCCGCAACCTGAAACCGTTTCGCGCGAGAGCAGTGACACTCGATGCTGAGCAGCTTGCCTCTCGACCGACTGCGCTAGATGCGTACACAATCATGATCGGTAACTGTGGTGTGCTACAGGGTGGGATCCTGCTGATCCCCGATGCAACAATCGACGACGGGCTGCTTGATGTGGTTGCAATGCAACCAGAAAAACGCTGGGGAGTTTTTTCTATTGCACGTATCGCGCGCCGCGTGGCGGTTGAAAATAAGCTTGGCCAGCGGGTGGCACTGCCGTGGGTTAGCAACAACCGCACAGTCACATACAAGCAGGTGCGTCAGCTTGAGCTTGAAATTCCTGAGGGAGAGGCTGTGCAGCTTGATGGAGATGATTTTGGTGAGGCCAGCCAGGTGCGGTTTACTGTTGCTCCCGCTGCGTTAAAAATTAGAGTGCTTGGCACCTGGGAGCAGCCGGTAGATATTTTCACCACCCCGCTCGATTAGCCTGGCTGATCCGTAAACTGGGCGGATAGACTGGAATAGTGATTGATACTATTCTGTTTCGCAACCAACCTGAAATTATTGCCGAGTCGCAGGCAAAACGCGGCAACGATCCCGCAATTTTGGAAGAAGCTATCGCTGCAGACAGCAAGTGGCGTGCGGCACAGTCTGAGTTTGAGACTCTGCGCGCTGAACAGAATCGTTTTAACGATCAGGTTAAAAAAGCCACAAAAGAAGAGAAGCCGGCGCTTATCGCCGAGGTTAAAGAGCTTGCTGGCCGGGTGAAGGCAGCAGCTGCTAAGGCGAGTGAGCTTGAGGCGGCGGCGCGTGAGGCTGCGCTGCGCATCGAAAACACCGTCATTGCAGGAGTGCCCGCCGGCGGCGAAGAAAACTTCGTGACACTGCGCACTCACGGAAAGCCGGCAGAGTTTGACTTTGAACCACGCGATCACCTCGAACTTGGCGAAATGCTCGGCGCTATAGATATGGAACGCGGGGCGAAGGTGTCGGGGGCCAGGTTTTATTTTCTGCGTGGAGTTGGGGCGCAGCTTGAGCTGGCGCTCATGAACCTGGCACTCTCGAAGGCGCTCGCAAACGGTTTTGTGCCACTCATCACACCAACCCTCGTAAAGCCTGAGATTATGCAGGGCACCGGTTTTCTGGGCGAACACGCTGATGAGGTGTATCACCTCGAGAATCAGGATCTTTACCTGACGGGCACCAGCGAGGTAGCGCTCGCGGGATACCACGCCGATGAGATTCTGGATCTTGAAAACGGCCCGCTGCGCTATGCCGGCTGGTCAACATGCTATCGTTCTGAGGCCGGCTCACACGGGAAAGATACACGCGGCATTATTCGTGTGCACCAGTTCAACAAGCTTGAGATGTTTGTGTACACAAAACCAGAAGATGCAGAGGCCGAACACGACCGGCTTGTCGCTTGGCAGGAAGAAATGCTGCAGGCGCTGGGGCTTAGCTACCGAGTTATTGATGTGGCCGCCGGTGACCTCGGTTCGAGCGCCGCACGTAAATTTGATATTGAGGCCTGGGTGCCAACGCAGGGAGCCTACCGTGAGCTGACGAGCACCTCGAACTGCACTGGTTATCAGGCGCGGCGTCTGGGCACCCGTTATCGTGGCGAAAACGGTAAAACACAGCCTGTTGCAACACTGAACGGCACGCTCGCCACAACCCGCTGGATCGTAGCGCTGCTTGAAACTCATCAGCGCGCGGACGGATCCGTTGCAATCCCTGCAGCGTTGCAACCATTTATGGGAGGCATGACTGAGCTGCGACCATGAACTCAAAATACCTTATTGCATTAGACCTTGACGGCACGGTTTTGCACCACGACGCGAGCATCGACGATGATTTGGTGCTCGCCTTGCAGAAACTTCATGCACACCCTGACTTTGAGCTGGTGATCGCAACAGGGCGCAGCTTTGATGCGACGCTCACTGTTGTTGAAAAGCTTGGGATCCGCCCAGAATGGCTTGCCTGTTCAAACGGTGCTGTGCTCTACCGTGCGACACGACCTGGCGGTCACTACGGGATTGCTAAAGTGCACACTTTTGACCCTGAACCGCTGTTGCGCAAAATAAAACAGGAGCTGCCAGCAGCGTCACTCGCGGTTGAGTCTCCCGACGGGCACTTCTATTCAGACGGTAAGTTCGAGACCACTATATTACCGCTGCGACACTATCATGTTGAGTTTGAAATTCTCGTGACTTTCGATGCCGTGCGTATCGTTGGGGTGAGCAGCGGTCACGCAAGCAAAGAGTTTATTAGGGCCATCGACCGTCTCGGTTTGCACAGTGTCACCTATACGGTCGGCGACTCAGCATGGCTTGATATTGTTGCCGACGGCATTAACAAGGCCGTTGCGTTAGAGCCGCTGCGAGCTAGCCTCGGTGTGCCGCGCGCTAATGTTTTTGCCGCGGGCGATGGTGAAAACGATATCGAAATGATTGCCTGGGCGGCCGCAGAGGGTTGCGGTGTTGCGATGGGGCAGGGCTCTGCTGACGCATTTGAAGCGGCAAACTTTGTGACCGGCGGCATCACAGAGGGCGGTCTTTTGCAAGCCTTAAAGGGTTGGGAACCAGCTGCTCGGGTGCTCGCAGCAGCCGCCTAGAGAACGGGTCTCAGCCTCCCCTGCAATAATGAGGCTATGCGCAAAAGCTCAAGCCCCAGCCCGAAAACACTGTTTAAAATTTTTGCAACCGCAGAAGCTATCACTTGGGCGGGATTGATCGCAGCGCTTATTGTTCGTGCAGTTGCGGATCTCGATCTAGTGCGCATCGCCGGCGGGATTCATGGTTTCGTGTTTTTGAGCTACTGCACCGTTACAGTGTTTGTTTGGGTAAACCAGAAGTGGCCAACAGCGGTTGGTGTCACAGGCCTCCTACTTTCGATAATTCCGTTTGCGACCGTGCCGTTTGACATTGCAATCGATAGAAAAGGCCTGCTCGCAGGCGGCTGGCGACTCGCACCCGACGGTGATAAGCCGCAGAATTTTGTTGAAAAAACCCAAGCCTGGGTGCTGCGCAACCCTCTTGTTGCGGTGCTCCTGCTGGCAGTGTTCGTGACCGTGCTATTCCTCGTGCTGCTGTTTGCCGGGCCGCCGATCCCACAGAGCTAGCAGCTGCCTCATCCAGTTAGAACTGGCTGCATAGCAGCTGCTATTTGTGGGTGGCAGCCGTCTAATAGCCAAACACCTGGGTGAGATATTTGTTTGTAAAGATACGGTGCGGATCGTGCCTGTTGCGCAATTCTAGAATCGCATCCCAGCGGTCGTAGCGCTCTGCGAGATCCGTGTCTGTGAGCGAGTGCATTTTGCCCCAGTGCGGGCGGCCGCTGTGTGCTTTGAAAACACTCTCACACACGGCAAAGTATTCACGATAGTCTTCGTGAGCCGGTTTATGCACAGCAATATAACCGGTTTCGCGGCCGTAACTAGTTGCCAACCAGCCGGTGTCGGCAGCAGCTGCGCGCACCTCAAGCGGGAAGGTTGAAACCAAACCGCGACGCTTAAACTGCGAGCGCAGCTCACGCAAAATCTCAGGCACAGCTGCAAACGGCACAGCATATTCCATCTCGTTAAACTTCACACGGCGAGGGCTGGCAAAACCAGCGCTCCAGTTGCGTACCCGCTCGCTAGAGCCCCAAGCGGCGGTTGCAAAACTGTTTAATCTGCCGGTGAAGCCGGGAATTAGGCGACCGACCCCAACGAGACCGGCGAAAGCGGCGTTCCCAATCAGCTCTTCGTTAATAAAATCGGCGACGCGCCTGTCAGGGGTGCGCGGCAGCTCATTAGGCTGCACCCGAGTTGAGGTTTTGGTGACAACGCGATCTGCTTCAGCAAACCAAAAAAATTCAAAATGATCGTTGTTGCGGTTGAGATGCTCCCAGCTGCCGAGCACGAGATCGAGACTCTCTGGGCGCTCGACAACCTTTAAGTCGTAGTCGTCTACGAGCTGCAGTGTCACCTCAGAAATAACGCCGTATGCGCCAAGCGTGACACGATACTTATCTAATTCCTCTGAGTCTGAGTCGTCGATAGTGATCTCAGCACCTGTGCCGTCAATTAACTTGACGCCGGCCACCTGACTGCCCAGGCCCCCAAAGCTGAGCCCTGTGCCGTGCGTGCTGGTGGAAATAGCTCCGGTGATGCTCTGGCGGTTAATATCACCCAGGTTTTGCATCGCGAGACCCAGCGGCGCTAGCAGCGGCGGAATCTGCCACAGCTTGGTGCCGCCACGTAAAGTGACCTGTTTTTTCTCGACATCAACTGCGACCACTCCCTGGTGCCTGCTGAGGTCGAGCTGCGTATCTGCGGCGACCGCACACCCTGTGAATGAGTGCCCGCTGCCGATGGGGCGCAGTTTTCGCCCCTGAGAGATAGCCGTTTCAATGGCTGCTGAGATGTCAGCCGTTGAAGCGGGGTGCAATACCTGCTTTGGAGTGACCTGATGTGCACCAGACCAGTTTGACCAGACTGCTTTCGAATTCATAAGAATGCCGCCCCTTCGCCGCGATATGTTAGTAGTCGATGCAGATTTTCAAGATCGGTGCCGAGCGCCCAAAACTCATTAACGTGTTCAGCGAGCTCACCGGCCTTTGTGTGCCGCCACCAAACCGGACTGCCAATTTCAGGGGTGCCGGTCGCACCAGCGCGTGCGCGAACGCGCAACGGGGTTTGCACCTCACCAGCGCCCTCTAGGTCTGTCACAGCTAGCCCGCGCGGCCACACAGGTTTCGGGAGTCTGTCCGCGCCTGCGGCGCCCGAGGCAACCCACCCGCCACCGTGCACGGTGACTATATCAGGGGTTGGTTTGCGGGTTACCTGCGTGGCGAAAAACGCGGCCGGCTGCGGTTTAAAAGCATCGTAGCCGTCAAATAGATGCGGCCCGAAGAGACCGCTGCCGGCGGCAAGCTCTGTGACCTCGGTCTCAGCTCGCGTGGTTTCAAAACTGCCCGTGCCGCCGCCATTTACGAATTCTAAGTCGGGAGCACCCTGAGCTGCTAGCGCCTTGCGCACCGCGCGCACAATCTCTGTGCGGCGTTTAGACAGTTCGCGCACCGATACACGCTTCATTTGGCGCACGATCATGCTGCTGTCGGTAACCCCCGCAATCTGCGCTTCATATCCCATAATTCCAACGAGTTTAAGGCCGGGAACTCCAGCAATATGGGTTGCTGCGGCGACAGCATCCCGCACTGTTCTAATGGCGGATCGGCGAGCCCCGATATGCACCAGCCGGCTAAACCGTAGAGAGCAGTCAACATCTAGGCAGATCCGGGTTGCCGGCAGCTCATTAGCTGCGTCGCTCCCAATCCCGCTTGCTACCATCGTGCGCGCAGCGAGAATTGGGGTGAGCTGCTCTGGGCGGTCGACCATCAGCGTGATCTTCTGCAACAGCTCGGGATCTGAGTGCAGCACTGTTAGTTGCGCGCTGTCTAACACCGGATAGCCAACAACAGCATCATCTGTCACCCCGCTGCGCACAAGCTCAATCGCTTCACCGAGACTGTACGCGAGCACTCCAGAAAAACCATCGAGCGCCAAAATTGCGCTGATGATGCTTGGTACCCTGAGTGACTTTGAGGCAATACGAATCGGCACGCCCTCTGCCCGGCGCACAAGGTCGGCTGCGTTGCAGCGCACAGCGGCAAGATCAAGCAGCGCGACAGGGTATGTTTTGCCCTGTGCGACTGCTGCTTTAAGAGCCTGGTTGTAGCGCGCAAATCTCTCATGCTGAGGCAGCGCGCACAACGATGCGGCGTGCTCTAAATCTGGTAACAACAGTGTTTCCGTAGTGCTCACATGAACCTTCGAATAATGCTCTCTGAGACCCGACCGACCGGTGCGGCAATCAGTTTAATAGTATCGGGGCAGTTGTTTTTCTTTAATACTGCACGTTCGTGGGTGAAAGTTTCAAACGACCACTTTCCGTGATAGTTGCCGAGCCCGCTCTCGCCAACCCCGCCAAACGGCAGATACGGTGTTGCAAGATGCACAAGCGGAGCATTGATAGCGACACCACCGGAGCTGACGGTATCGACTGCTTCACTGAGCAGCTTACGACTCTTAGCGAACACATAGAAGGCGAGAGGTTGCGGGCGCAGATTAATCTTTGCCGCCGCCTCAGCAAAGTTGCGCACTGTAATAACCGGTAAAATCGGCCCGAAAATTTCTTCGGCCATTAACGGGTTGTCTTCGGTAACCCCGGTTATGACGGTTGGGTCGATATAGCGATTAGCGACATCAGTGTTGCCCCCGCACAGCAGTTGCGGACGGGAATTTTTCTTTGCCCCGCCTGCCGCTGATCCGAAAGCTAAGCCGTCTACAATCAGATCGTTGAGCCGCTGTGCGTGTTTTTCAGTGATAATGCGGCCGTAGTGTGCACTCTTGTGCGGCGCTTTACCGTACTGCTTTTTTATTTCTTTGACCAGCAGTTTTGTGAATTCTTTCGCAACTTTCCTGTGCACATAGATGTGATCCGGCGCGACACAGGTTTGACCGGCATTGGTGAATTTTCCCCAGACGATGCGACGTGCTGCAGTCTTTAGATTTGCATCCTTATGCACATAGGTTGGCGATTTGCCGCCGAGCTCCAGAGTTGTTGGAATGAGATGCTTTCCACACTGTTCTGCGATAATTTTCCCGACTGGGGTGGAGCCGGTGAAGAACACGTGATTTGGTTTCTGGGCGATAGCCTGCGAGACCACCTCCGGCCCGCCGGTAATTACCTGCACAACACTGCGGTCAAAATACTGCGGCACAAGTTTGGCGACGAGTTTTTCTGTGTGCGAGGCCACCTCGCTCGGTTTCAGCACCACCGTGTTGCCGCCGGCAAAAGCGCCAACAAGCGGTGAAAGCTGCAGCTGCAGTGGATAGTTCCAGGGTGAAATAATTAGCACAACACCGAGCGGATCGTGCCGCACCCAACTGCGACCCGGTGCGAGAGTAAGCGGGGTCTTGGCTTTGGCGTCACGCATCCATTTTGCAAGATGTTTGCGTGTGTGGGTGATCTCGCCCAACACCTGCGAGATCTCAGTCAGATGCGCATCAACACCAGCTTTGCCCAGGTCAGCGTGAAGCGCTGCCTCCCACTCACGGCGATGTTTCTTCACCATTTTTTCGACCTGTGCGATCTGTTTAAGCCGCCACTTTAAAGGGCGAGTAACGCCAGAGTCGAAAGCTGTGCGGAGTTCCTGAAAGGTCGCTACGATGCTCATAACACGATACTAATAGACTTTTCTTATGGCAGAACCCAGCTCGCACCACGCTGCGGAAGATGAGCGCCGGCTTGCGCAGATCCGCCGCCGCTGGGCGGTGCGCACCGCAAAATGGCGCACATTTATGGCACAGTATCCGTTGCTGTTCTGGGCGTGGCGGATTCTTGTGGTTATTGTCGGCGTAATCGTGATCATCGCCGGCATCCTGATGCTGGTGCTACCGGGGCCGGGATGGCTGACTATTTTCTTGGGGCTGGCGATTCTTGGTTCAGAGTTTGCTTGGGCGCGCAGACTACTAACATGGACGCGGATCCGGGTTTATGCCGCGGCGCATCGCCTCCAAGCATGGTGGAAACAGCGCCGCGACAGCTGAGATCGTTTTGTGCCTGCCCCTTGCAGTTTAGAGATCTGGGCTTGCGCCGGGAGCGGTGATAACGCGCACATCAGCGTGGCGGTCGAAGCGGTACCCGGTGCCGCGCACTGTGCGAATGATGTTACCGTACTGGCCGAGCTTGATGCGCAGGCGGCGAATATGCACATCGATGGTGCGCTCGTTTGGTTTTTCTTCAGCCGGTGCGTGACGCCAGAGTCGGTCAAGAATATCTTCACGGCAGATGGTCTGACCTTCGCGCAGCACGAAAAACTGCAGCAGCTGGAACTCACGATAGGTGAACGGTGTTTCAAGATTATCGAGGAGCACCCGCTGACGTTGAATATCTACAGTGACACCGCTGTGTGCCCGGTCTGCGCTGGTGTTGCGTGCTTTTTCTTGGCGCTTGCGCGCTCCCGGTTCACCGAGCGCGTAGCGCACAACGTCAACATCTCGGCCACCCAGGTTTTTCGGTGCGATAGCTAGCGTTGCGTAGCTTTCTACGCCGGGGGCTAGCTCTGCGAGACGAGCTTTCAGCTCAGTGACGATGGTTGCGAGGGTGGTGTCCTGCGCTGCGAGCTGCGCTTCAGTTGCACCGATGTAGAGTGCGAAGCCGCGCACTTCGGCGCCGTCAGGCGTGGTGTGAATTGCAGGTTTTACAGAGGCGGGTTTGGTTAGAGTTGCGAGGTTTGACATTTGAGCTTTTCTTTCGGCTGCGACCGCGGCTGAATCTATAAACGCCAGCGGTGCTGTTAAGTAGTGTGCTGCTGTGCAGCGGGAGAGACAGCTTTTGCTGTCTGTGGCTTTTAGTGCCGAGCTCGAATCATTTATTAGGCGCTAAATTCGAATGCGCACACACTACGGCGGCACATCATCTTGCCCATGTCTCCAGAAATCACCTCGCTGATGAACTGGAAGCCGTGTGTGTTAGTCATAAAAATAATAATTACACTATGTCACCGAAAAGCGCAACTTTAGTGTGGCGTGCCATAGAGGCGGTCACCCGCGTCGCCGAGCCCGGGCACAATAAACGCCTGCTCGTTTAGGCCCTCATCGAGCGCGCCGAGCACCAGTCGCACCCGCCGATCGCCGACAACCCGTTCAAGAGTTTCAACACCCTGCGGGGTGCCGAGCACACAGATTGCAGTAACATCGTCTGCACCGCGTTCAAAAAGGAATTCAACCGCTGCAGCGAGAGAGCCACCGGTTGCTAGCATCGGATCGAGCACAAAACACTGCCTGCCGCTTAAATCTTTCGGGAGACGCTCAGCGTAGGTTGTCGGTTCAAGAGTCTCTTCATCGCGCACCATGCCGAGGAAGCCAACTTCAGCGGTCGGCACCAAACGGATCATTCCCTCAAGCATTCCAAGCCCCGCTCGCAGGATCGGCACAACAAGCGGGGTCGGGCGGGTCAGCTCAACGCCCGTCGTTGTTGCCACCGGGGTTTCAATTGTGATTTCTGTCACGCGCACATCACGAGTTGCTTCATACGCCAAAAGCGTCATGATTTCTTCAATCAGTTGCTTAAAAGTTGGCTGCGGGGTGTGCTTATTGCGCAAGACGCTCAGTTTGTGGGTGATCAGGGGGTGATCGGCGACAAAAATCTGCATGCTTTAAGTCTATCTGCGCGATTATGGTAGAAGTATGAAAAATCAGCCCGGTATCCCCGTTGCAGCGCGCGAGTGTGCGCAAATGGGGGAGGCGCTGCAGGCTGCTGAGAGGGCGCTAGAGACGGGCGATGTGCCTGTTGGGGCAGCGCTTTATGATGCGGACGGATCGCTGCTAGCGCTCACCTGCAATAACCGTGAAGCAGCAAACAACATCACCGGGCACGCCGAAGTTTTAGCGATCAATGAGGCGGTGCGGCAGCGGGGTGATCGTGTGCTCACCGATTGCACCCTGGTTGTCACACTAGAACCGTGCGTTATGTGCGCCGGAGCGATTCTGGCCGCCAGAGTGGGTCGCGTTATTTTCGGCGCTTGGGATGACAAAGCCGGTGCCGCCGGCTCAGTTTACGACCTGCTGCGAGACGGACGCCTGCCGCACCCGGTGCCGGAGGTGATTGCGGGCGTGCGCGAAAGTGAGTGTGCCGCGCTGCTACAGAATTTCTTCAGCGCTCGCCGTGAGAATTCTGTGCCGCTAAACAAAAACTCTAATCGTAGCTGAGAGTCACGATGTTTGATGTGCTCGGCGCTGTGCCGGAGTCGTCAAAGTAAACATCCGGGGTCACAAAAATGTGTTTCGCAACCGGAATTAGACGCTCAATTTTGCGCTCTGAAAGAGCAACCGCAATAGACACCTGTCGCATAGTCGTGTCTGCCGGCAGTGAAATTTTTGCCCCGACAACCTGGGTTTCTTGATCAACATCGATAACCGTGACGCGAATCACACGGTCGACACCGTCGATCTCTAACAGTGCGGCTTCAATCTGATTTACTAACGGATTTTCTTCACTCATCGCCACGCCTTCCGATTTAGCTGATCTGTAACAACTCTGGCATATCCAACCTAGAATGAACTGTATGTCAATAACTGCATTTATAGGTGTCGGGTCAATGGGTGGCGCCATTCTTAAGGGGTATCTCGAAAAAAAATCCGCGCAGCCTGATGCTGCTGCAGATACTATCCGAGCCACAACCCGATCCGCAGAGAGCGCGCAGAAGTGGGCTAACACTCCGGGCCTCAGCGTGACCGCAACCGAAACCGACTCGGCAGCAAATCTGAAAGCAGTGCAAGATGCAACAACGGTTGTGCTTGGGGTTAAACCGTGGGCGATCACCGAGGCTATAACTGAAATCGCGCCCGCCCTGGCAGAGGACGCGACGGTAATCAGCGTTGCTGCCGGGATCACAATCGAGACTATGCAGGCCGCGCTCGCTGCTGCCGATGCTCCTGCGAGCGTTACTGTCATCCGTGCGATGCCGAATACGCCAGCGCACATCGGTAGGGGGGTGACCGGTCTCGCCGCTGCAACTGACGCACCGCAGGATGCAGTATCTAAAGCTGTTTCCTTGTTCCAGGCGGTTGGTGAGGTGCTGGTTGTAGATGAGGATCGGATCGACGCCTTGAGTGCGGTGTCGGGTTCTGGTCCGGCCTATCTTTTCTGGTTTACAGAGCAGTTCATCGCCGCAGCTGAAAGGCTCGGCTTCAGCCCGGAGGAAGCGAAACTGCTAGCTCAGAATACGGTCACAGGGGCTGCTGCTCTATTGTCTGGCAGCGATAAATCAGCTGCTGAATTGCGGGTTGCGGTAACCAGCCCAAATGGCACGACAGAGCAGGCGCTGAAACGTTTTAACCGCGGCTTTGCAGACGGTGGAATGCCGGAATTGATGGATGAAGCGCTCGCTGCCGCAGTAAAACGCGCAGCAGAGCTCGCCGCTGGCTAACTATTGTTATGTGAGAGCGGCAAAACGCTCAACATCGCTCGTAGTGCCAGAAACAATGATGAGATCATCGTTCAGCAGCACGGTCTGCGGGGTTGCGTAGGTGAACTTGCCACCCGGCGACTTAACCCCGACAACTGTCACCTTGTATCTGGTGCGCACGCCAGACGAGTCCAGCGTTTGATCCTGCACCACCAGGGGTGGATTCATTTTCGCCAGCACAAAATCGCCATCAAACTCAATGAAATCGAGCATGCGCCCACCCACCAAGTGCGCCACACGCTCACCGGCTTCACGCTCTGGGTAAATGACGTGGTGCACGCCGATCCGCTCCAAAATTTTGCCGTGTGAGGCCGAGATAGCCTTTGCCCAAATCTGTGGAATTCCGAGATCAACAAGATTCGCGGCGACCAGCACACTAGCCTCGACAGAGGAGCCAACCGCAACCACAGCAACCTGAAATTCTGCCGCCCCAACCTGCTGCAGTGCCTCAATGCTGCGCGCATCTGCCTGCACAACGTGCGTGATCCGATCCGCCCACTTTTGCACCAGCGTGGCATCTGTTTCGACCGCAAGAACCTCACGGTCTAAGCGGTCGAGTTGACCTGCGCAAGCGGCGCCGAAACGGCCGAGACCGACAATCAGCACCGGTGCGTCGTGGGGCACACTAGAAAAATTAACCAACGATCGGCCTTTCTTCAGCTAAGCGATAGAGACGGGAACGACTTGAAGCGGCCACCGCGCTTGCGAGAGTCACGGTGCCAACACGGCCAGCCCAGATTGTGGCGGCAAGAATTATTTTTGCACTTGTGGGAAGTTCAGCAGACAGTCCGGTTGTCAGCCCGCAGGTTGCGAAACCAGAAATAACCTCAAACAGCACACGGTCGAGATCTTCACCGCTGATTTGGGTGATCGCAATTGTTGCAGTGACAACTATGGTCGCACCCCAAATTACAACCGACACCGCTAGCCGCAAAACCTCGGTTGGAATGCGGCGGCCAAACGCTTGAATGTCTTGGTAACCGCGGGCTTCGCTCATGGCGGCCAAAAACAGCACCGCAACCGTGGTGACTTTAATGCCTCCCGCGGTTGAGGCTGAGCCGCCGCCAACGAACATCAGCATGTCCAGCACAATGTGCGTTGACCCGTTCATGAGAGAGGGATCGATCAGTGAAAAGCCACCTGAGCGGGTCATGACAGACGTATAGAAAGAGTGCATTAGTGCTTCACCGACCCCACCTGCGCCTAGAGTGCGGGGGTTCTGCCACTCAAGTGCGCCAATCACCAGCCAGCCAGCTAGGGTGAGGATGATTGTGGTTACAAGCGTTAGTTTCACATGCAGGTTGAAACGCTTGTGTGTGCTCCACCCGCGGTCGACAATATAGCGGTAGAGGGAGAAAATTACCGGGAAGCCTATCGCGCCAAGAAAAACTCCGAGCGACATAATTCCCAGAAAGCCGTAGTTTCCAGTGAAACGGTCGAGCCCGTCCGCCATTGGCACAAAACCGGTATTGGTGAACGTTGTGATTGCCATATAGCCCGAATACCAGAGTGACCGCAGGGGATCGTATCCGGCAAGCAGCATCTGGGGATACATCAGGAGCATCAGCGCACCCTCAATAATGAGCGTGCTTAAGGCGACGCTGGCGAGCAGGCCTCGCATATCACCAAGGCTGGAAGCGGCACTCTGCCCGCGGGCGCCGATCTGCCTGCTCGAGTTTGCTTCAGACTGGGCGAGCAGCCGCTGTTTCAGGCCGAGTCGGCGAGTGACTGTGAGGCCGAGAATGCTCGCGAGGGAAAGCACCCCAATGCCGCCTATCTGTGCGCCTAGGAGGATTACAGCATCGCCAAAAAGCGACCAGTGTGAGCTGTGTTCAACCACGGTGAGGCCTGTCACACAAATTGCGCTGACCGCTGTGAAGAGTGCGTCGGGGAGCGGGGTGATGGTGCCGGATTTAGAAGCGATGGGCAGAGTTAAAAGGAGTGTCCAGATCGCAATCAGGAGAGTAAAAACTCCGATTGCAAACCGGGCAGGGATCGAGGAAAACGCCTGCCGCAGTGTGCGCGCCTGGCTGCGCTCGCTAGTCGCGGGGGCGTCTAGGACCATTTTCTGCCTTCTACCTGCTGTGAAAGTTGTGTGCTTGGTTTTAACGTCGGTTCTATAGTTAGACGTCCTTAATCATACGCCTGAGTGCGCAGACCGGCCTAGGCAGGTACGCTAGTAGCATGGCTGACATTTTTTCTGTAATCGCAGATGCTACCCGTCGCGATATTTTGACGCTGCTGCTCGACCGCCCCGCGGGCGAGGAAGAGATGCGGGTCTCAGACATTGTCGACGAACTAGATATCAGTCAACCAACCGTTTCGAAGCACTTAAAGGTGCTGCGCGAAGCCGACATGGTCGAGGTTCGTGAAGAGGGGCAGAGTCGTTTTTACAAACTGCAGTCTGAGCCTTTGAACGAGGTTGAAGATTTTGTGCTGCGCTTTCTGACCGCCGGGGTGTCGTCAGAGATCTCGGTTGAGTATGTTTCAGAAACGGGTCAGGTGCTTTCAGCGGAAGAGCTGGGTCTCAAATCTCTGCCGGGATCAACCGCTGGTGGAGAAGAGCCAGTGCTGCCCTCTGGCGCAAAAAACGCCGCAGAGAGCATTGGTCGCGCGGCCGCGACGGCGACAAACCAGGTTAAGGAATTGGTTGCACGTTTCCGCTTCGGTCAGTAGTTGCGTGATATTTCGCAACTGAATTAGCTAGCACTCCCTTGGTGCTGGTCAGACTTTACTGTATTATTGGAGTGTTGTGGTCTCGCAAACAGGCGAGAGCCCTTAAGACATGAGGTGAATTATGGGTTCAGTAATTAAGAAGCGCCGCAAGCGTATGTCTAAGAAGAAGCACCGCAAGCTGCTTCGCAAGACTCGCCACCAGCGTCGCAACAAGAAGTAAGCTTCAGGCTTTAGCCTTGACGCCGGTTTCCTAATTTTTAGGGAACCGGCGTTTGCTTTGCGCTGAGGTGATTAAGCGTTCTCACATTTGAGGCGCGTAGGCTGTGCTTTGTAAGAAATAGATGCTTAGATGTTGACTTTGATTTTTGGGAGCCTGCGTGTCTGAAACTGCGGTACCACTGACCTTGGTGGGGCGAACTGACTGCCACCTGTGCACAGATGCCAAGGCGGTGATTGAGACAGTGATAGCCGCAGCAAAAGACAGTGACATCGCTATCGAATATAGAGAAGTTTCGATAGACGACGATCAAGATTTTGCCGAAAAATACGGGGAAGATATTCCGGTGGTGTTGGTCAACGGCAATGTCTATGCGTCACACATCGTCTACGAAGATAAGCTAGCGTACGCAGTGCTTTATGAACGTGACCGGATAACCCGCAGTAAACGCAGATGGTGGCGCTTCGGGTCTTAAACTCCCGAAACACCACCACTCTGTTAGAGCCTGGTTTAAGCCTTACCGTTTTGCAGGTTTGCCGCCATCACGCTGATGAACTCGTATGCCACGTGGGAAGCGGCCACCGCCGTCATCTGTGCATGATCGTAGGCTGGCGCCACCTCAACAACATCTGCGCCGACCACATTTAGATCAGCAAAAGAGCGGAGCATGCGCAGCAGCTCCCTGCTTGTTAAGCCCCCAGCCTCAGGGGTTCCTGTGCCCGGCGCGTGGGCGGGATCGAGCACATCGATATCAACCGAGAGGTAAATCGGGCGGTCGCCAAGGCGCTTGCGCATTCTTGCGATAGCCGCCTCAACGCCCTCTGTTTCAATCTCAACCGATGAGATAATTGCGAAACCCAGGCGCTCGTCATCGCGGAGATCCTCTTTGCCGTAGAGTGGCCCGCGGATCCCGACGTGCAGGCTCGCCTCCATATCGATGAGCCCCTCTTCAGAGGCGCGTCTGAAGGGGGTGCCGTGCGTGATGGGTGCGCCGTAGTAGGTATCCCAGGTGTCAAGGTGTGCGTCAAAATGCACTACGGCAACTGGGCCGTGCTGTTTTGCAACCGACCGCAGCATTGGGAGCGCCAGGGTGTGATCCCCACCGATTGTTACTAGGCGGGTGCCGCCGGCGCGCAGCTCATCAGCGGCAGCTTCGATCTGCGCCACAGCCTCAGAAATGTTGAAGGCGTTTGTTGGAATATCGCCCGCGTCAACAACTTGGCAGGTTGCAAATGGTGCGATATCGCCCGCCGGGTTGTAGGGCCTTAAAAGCCGGGAGATCTCACGCACTGATGACGGACCGAAGCGTGCGCCGGGGCGGAAACTTACGCCAGAGTCAAAGGGAACGCCAACTACCGCAATGTCAGCTGCGCCCACCTCCTCAATGCGTGGCAGCCGGGCAAATGTTGCAATTCCGGCGTAGCGTGGAGAGGTTGCCGCATCGGCGGGGCCGATTTTGCCGCTCTCAAATTCGACGTATGCGGGGTGAAAGCTTGGGTTGGTCATTAGTTCGTCTCTTTTAGTGAATCTATAAGGTGGCTAATATGCAACTATTGTTGCATATTTAATAAATTTTTTCTGAGGCGTCTGATTGTCGTGCGTCCCAAACGGCAGTGCCTAGTGGGTTATGCGCTGGGGTGGCCGGGGTTACTCGCCCAGGGTGCTGGGATTAAGCACCAAACTGCTGTTGCGCCTGCCGGGCTTTCCCAGGTGTGCGGCTCACTGCCAGCAAAGGTGAGTGTGTCTCCCTGTTTCAGGCTGGTTGTGTGGTCTGTAAAGCGCACCAGCACCTCGCCGCGAATAACGTGCAAAATCTCGGACTTGCAGTTGATGGTGTAGAGCTCATGTCCGCCGTGCGAGCCGGGTGCCATCTCTGAGTGAATAAGCTGTGCGCCGCTCAACCCGCGCGGTGTGATCATTTTTTCAACCGCTGCAGTGCCGCCCAAGTTGATGAGGGGAGCGCTGCTGAGGGGCACCAGATCAACCGCAGGGGCCTCGAACAGTGACCCTATGGGGATAGCAAGAGTCTGGCAGATGCTCATCAGGGTTGTGACGGAGGGGCTGGTCTGATCCCGCTCGAGGCGCGACAGATAGCCTTTGGTAACCTGCACTAAATCTGCGAGTTCGCCGATCGTTAACCCTTGTGCTTTGCGGATCGCGCGGATCTTGTCGCCGATTTTTAGTGGCGTGTTATTCGTGCTGGGATTTACCGGTCGCATGTCAGGCTCCTGGGCTTGCTGCTAAAATGAGTTAGTTGTATTATATGCAACATTTGTTTACTAATTATATATTAGGGGATCAGCGCGCCCATCTAGAGAAGCGCAATAGGGCGGACGAGAACAGAGCGGGGTTTACGAGTAATGAGTGATATGAATACCTCTGTGATTCCTATTAAGGGCAGCGTTTCCGGCGTCGGAATAGCCCTCATATGGCTGGCAGCCAACCTGGTTGTGACAACTTTGTTAACGGGCACGCTGTTTGTGCCGGGGGTTACCTACGGCACCGCCATTGCAGCGATTGTGGTTGGAACTCTGCTCGGCGCACTGATCCTCACCATGATTGCGGTGATGGGAACCCGCACAGGTCTCTCAACTATGGCGCTAGCCCGCGGCTCTTTTGGGATTCGCGGCGCCACACTGCCGACCACCGCGAACATCATCATCCTGATGGGGTGGTCATGGGTGCAGGCGATGCTTGCCGGCATCTCGATCAACTACATTATTGAGCAGCAAACCGGATACTCAAATCCGATCCTGTTTTCCGCGCTCTGCCAGGTGATCGTCGTCGTTCTGGCAATTTTCGGGCACGACGGCATAGCAAAAATTGAGCCCTATCTGGGGCTTGTGATCCTCGGAATTGTGATCTACATTTTTGCTGTTGCCTTCACAACCTACAGCCCGGCCGAGTACTTTGCGATTCCGGCAGATAAGTCGCTCGAATACACGGGCATGAGCGTCTTCGATATTGTGTTTGCAACCGCGATCTCCTGGACTGTCTTGAGCGCGGATCTGACACGCACCGCACGCACGCAGCGCGGTGGCGCTATCGGAACCGCGCTTGGCTACAGCACCTCCACCATCACAGCGATGACCCTTGGTGCGACCGCCATCTCTTTTGTGCTGCTGCGGGGAGGCGAGGTAGCGTCCTTTGATCCGACAGTGATCATTGAGAGCTTTGGGTGGCCGTTAGCGATTGCAATATTTTTATCTGTGACAGCAACCAACACTATGGTCGTCTACGGCATGGCAACCTCGGCGCAAACCATTGTGCCGCGCACAAATCCGCTGCCGTTTCTGCCAACCGCGCTTGTTCTGGGCGCTATTTCGGTTGCGGGAGCAACGTGGCTTGCGATGCTCGACCAGTTCACCAACTTCCTGGTGCTCATTGGTGCCTTTTTTATCCCGGTGTTCGCAATTATGATTATCGACTACTATGTTGCACGCCGACGCACATACGCACACGATATTTTGCGCACCCAGGGCGGTCGTTACTGGTTCACCGGCGGCGTCAACATCGGCGCGGTGGCCACCTGGATTATCGGGTGCGGCGTGTACCTGCTCTTCACATTTGTGTGGCCGCTCCCAATCGGTGCAAGCCTACCCACGATCGTGCTCTCCGCTGCGAGTTACCTGCTTTTCACCAAATTAATGCGGATCGAGGAGCCGGCAGATACTCGCTCGATCCATCTCACTGAATCGATCTCTGTTGTGAATGCCGAGCAGTAGCAGATTACGCTAAACGTAAAGGGGTCGGGCAGCTGACAAGCTGCCCGACCCCTTTATTTACCTAACAGCTAAGGCTGTAGACGAGTTGGACCGCGGAAGAGATATGTGGTTTCCCTAATCGAGCTCTGTTCCAGCATCAGCATGAGCACTCGTGCCAAGCCCATACCGAAGCCGCCGTGTGGCGGAACACCGTGCCGGAAGAAATCGAGATAGAAGCTCATCTCTTTCGGGTCGAGGCCCTTTTCTACGGTCTGCTGCTCGAGCACAGCAATGCGATGCTCACGCTGTGCGCCGGTTGAAATTTCGACGCCACGATAGATGAGGTCGTAACTGTTGGTGAGGGAGGCATTGTCGGCGTGCCGCATGTGGTAGAACGGGCGGATCGAAGTTGCGTAGTCGGTCAGGAACACAAAGTCGTGTCCGTATTTTTCTTTTACATAGGCGTGAATCTGACGCTCACCCTCTGGATCCATGTCAGCATCATTGCGCGGCACCTCGTAGCCGCGCTCCTTCACAATTTCTTTCGCCTCCGCTAGCGGAATTCGTGGGAAGGGCACCGTTGGAACTTCGAGTGTTTGACCAAAGAGCTTTTCTATTTCAGCGCCGTGTTTCTCCTTCACCGCGGTGAAACCGGCGACAATCAGCTCTTCATGAAGCTGCATGACGTCTTCGTGCGACTCAATCCAGCTGAACTCACAGTCAACAGAGGTGAACTCTGTTGCGTGGCGTGACGTAAAGGACGGATCGGCGCGGAATGCAGGGCCCACCTCAAAGATGCCGCCAAAGCCGGCCGCCTGCGCCATCTGCTTAAAGAACTGCGGGCTCTGCGCTAGATACGCTGTGGTGTCAAAGTACTCTAGCTGGAAAAGCTCAGCGCGTGACTCAGATGCGCTCGCCATAAGTTTTGGAGTCTGCACCTCGATAAAGCCCTTTTCAACCCACACGTTGCGCAGAGCCTGTAAGAAGGTGGTTTGAATCTTAAAGATCAGAGCCTGCTCTGGGCGGCGTAGATCGAGGAAGCGCCAGTCTAAGCGCACATCGATACCGGAGTCGGGGGCCACCGGAGTTTCAGGGTCGGCTGCGGTGACAACCTCAAATTTATCTATCTGCACCTCAATGCCGCCGAGCTTTACGCGTTCGTTTTTCTGCAGCTCACCGCTGACGATGACAAAGCTGCCGGTTGCGACCTCGCTAATGGCGGTTGTGCGCACGTGCCGATCGGCGTCTTTCGGATCCTCAGAATTCGGATCAAGCTCGCGCACAACACCGCCGTTTACCAGCTGCACAGCAGCGCCCGATTCGTCACGCAACACAACAAACTGGACATAGCGCTGGTCGCGCACTTTCTCAACCCAGCCTGCAACAGTGACCGGACCCTCTTCACGGTTTGCAAGTGACGCAATAAGCTCTCGTTTGATCATTGTTTCATTTTAGCGGGCTGGCCGCGGGCTCGGCGGCGCAGTGTAGTAATCTTTTTGCATGAACGCGATGTCGCAGCTCATTTTTCGTGAGGCTACTCCGGAAGATTATTCACGCGTAGATGAATTGGTTGAAAACGCCTACACGCAGGCCTACGGAGACCTCGATGTGTCTTGGGATAAAGAGCGCACCGCGGTGGCGCGTGCGGCATATCCGCAGCATATCTGGGTGGCACAACGGCCCACAGGAGAAATCATTGCAACACTGTCAGGCCGCATTTTCGGAGAGCGTTCTGTTGTTGATGAAGATGTGCAGACTCCCGACCACCTGATGGACTTACGGTTGCTTGCGGTTGACCCGAGCGCGCAGGGCGAGGGCGTGGCCGCTCGTATGATGGCGCACGCTGAAACTGTGGCGCGGCAAACCGGGTTTAAAGGCCTCCTGCTAGAAACACTCAAAGAGTGGCCCGGCCCGCAGGCGCTCTACCGCAAGCTCGGATGGCGGGAAATTGCCACAATCGAGCCGCCAGCCGACAACCCCGAGGTGCCAACTCTGCTCGTATTCACTAACGAGTGGGAGTAGCCGTTCGCATTTCTTACACACTCTCAGCTAGCCGCCGTAAACTCATAGAGTGAGTTCGCACAAAATTCATCTCATTCGGCACGGCGAGGTAGATAATCCAGAGGGCATTCTCTATGGTCGTCTGCCGGGTTATGCGCTCAGCGAGAACGGCCGCAAGATGGCAGAACTGGCGACGCAGGCACTGCTTGATTCAGGTGTTGCAGTCGGCCACCTTTATGCGTCGCCGCTGCTTCGGGCACAGCAGTCTGCAAGACCGATAGCCGAGGTGTTCGAGCGCGAAATTAAGACTGAGCAGCGCATTATTGAACCGACGAATAAATTTGAGGGTCTGAAGAATCACGGCCCGGACTCTGCGTTCAAGCAGTTGCGGCACCTTCCGAAGCTGTGGAATCCGGTGCTGCCGAGCTGGGGCGAGCCTTACGCCCGAATTGCGCGCCGCGTGCTCGCCGCAATGGATGATGCCTGGACGCTGGCGCAGGCTTCTGACGTCGCAGGCGATATTGTGATGGTCAGTCACCAGGCGGTAATTTGGGCTGCGCACAGGCGTATCAATGGCAAACCTTTAATGCACAACCCGGCAAGCAGACGGTGCGATCTTTCGAGCATCACAACCTTCGAAAAGATTGATGATGTGTGGCGTGAAATTGCTTATGTGAGCCCGGCTGCGGAACTGATCAATCAAGCTAACGATGTGGGGGCGGTATAAATGAGCAAAGGGCGTGCGGTCGCTAAAAAGTGGCCCTTACAGCAGCTTGTCGGTATCGGGGCGGTGTTGGCTCTTCCTCTCGGTCTTGCTGCTTGTTCCAGCTCGAACGAAGCGTTGGTTGCTGCCGCCGACACAGGTTTTGTGGCCGGTGACGGCTCGAGTATTTCGATCCCTGCAAGCGAGCGCAGCGCGCCGGTTGAATTCTTCGGCACCGACGAAAATGGCAACACGATAACAAATGCTGAGTTTCTCGGAAACATTACCGTCGTAAATTTTTGGTATGCAGGCTGTGCTCCGTGTCGCGCTGAAGCGGCTGACCTGAATGAGGCCTATGCGCAGTGGCAGGGCGAGGGAGTGCGATTCCTGGGTGTGAACACACGTGATCAGGCCGCACAAGCAAAACAGTTTGCCGCCGAGTTTGATGTGCCTTATGCCTCCATTATGGATGTTGCAGATGGCCGTGCTGTGCAGAGCGCATTTGCGGGTGCCATTCCCTTGAACGCTGTTCCCACAACGCTCGTGCTTGATCGGGAGGGGCGCGTTGCCCACCGTATTTTAGGGCAGATCGCGGGAGCATCACAGCTGTCTACAATGATCAAAGAAACAGCAGCTGAGACTGCCGGCAGTTAGTGAGTGCCTGTGGAATCGCTCATTTATGAAGGTTCGGTGCTCGCTGCTGCACTGGTTGCGGTGCTCGCTGGCGCACTATCGTTCTTTTCTCCGTGCGTGCTGCCTCTCGTGCCGGGGTATCTTGCTTATGTTGGCGGATCTGCCGAGCTGGCAGCAGCAGCAACGACCGGTGCCGGCCGTAAACGCCTGCGCGCCCTTGGGGGGCAGCGGCGAATGTTAGCTGGTGCTGCACTGTTTGTGCTCGGATTCTCAGCCGTATTTATTGCGCTGATAACACTCTCGGGTGTTATCGGAGCCTGGTTATTGCGGTGGGAGATGCTGATCACACAGATTTTCGGTGCGCTTGTGATTGTGCTCGGTTTGGCGTTCATCGGTGTTTTTAAACCACTGCAGCGCACACACAAAACCAACTCTAAACCTGCTGTTGGGCTTGCCGGTGCGCCGCTATTGGGGGCCGTGTTTGCGATTGGTTGGACACCGTGCATGGGGCCAACTCTCGGAGTTATCATGTCGCTCAGCCTGACGCAGGGCACCGCCGGCCGCGGCGCAATTCTCGGCATCGCTTACTGCCTTGGGCTCGGCATTCCGTTCCTCCTGGTTGCCGCAGGCTTTGGTTGGATGGCCCGCGCAATCGGCTGGATCCGCAAGAATATGCGGGCTGTGAATATTGCCGGCGGCGTGATTTTGATTTTGATTGGAATTCTGATGTTGACCGGTCTGTGGACCCGCATGATGTATGTTTTGCAGGCCTGGATCGGCGGGTTTGTGCTGCCGCTGTAGGTGCGCGAAGGGTGACAGATGCTGCGACCAGATGACTACGATGATGGCTCCGGCCGCGTTAGGCCTGAGATCGAAAAACAGGGGCAGGGAATTCTGTCTTGGGTGCGTTGGTTCTGGCGTCAACTGAGCTCAATGCGTGTTGCGCTGCTGCTGCTTTTGATGCTTGCTGTTGCGGCGGTGCCGGGCTCTTTAGTGCCGCAGCGCGGCGCCGACCCAAACGGTGTCGAGCAGTTCAAAGTTGACAACCCTGAACTGTTTAAAGTGCTTGATGCGTTTCCGATCCAGGCATTTGATGTTTACTCTTCGGTGTGGTTCACCGCCATCTATCTGCTGCTGTTTATCTCACTCATCGGTTGCATTATTCCGCGCATCACACACCACATCAAAGCGCTGCGGGCCGATCCCGCAAAGACCCCTGCGCAGCTGCGCCGCATGGTCGGATACACAGAATTTCAGGTGCAAAACCCCGAAGCCAGCGTGACCGAGCGCGAGGAGACCGCGCAGCGTGTTATCGCAAAGGCGGCAGAGCTGCTGTCTGGTATGCGGTATCGCACGAGTGTGCAGGAGACTGTGTCGCGTGCGGGAGCGAAAGAGTTCAGCGTGTCAGCTGAGCGTGGTTATCTGCGTGAAACCGGTAACCTGGTGTTTCACGTGGGGCTGGTGGGAGTTTTGGTTTCCGTTGCAATTGGTGCGGGTTTTAGCTTCAATGCGCAAAAAGCCGTTGTTGAGGGTGAGTCGCTGGTGAACTCACTAATCGACTATGACTCTTTTACAGCAGGGCGCTTTTTTGATCCGGCACACTTAGAGCCGTTTCGTGTGAAACTTGATGATCTGTCGGTTGATTATGTGGAGCCGGAAGACGGCTTTGCATCGGGTGTGGGGATCGCGAAAGATTTTCGTGCGACCGTCAGTGTGACGCGCGCCGATGGCACCGAGTATGCAGACAGTATTCGTGTCAACCATCCGATGCGGTCAACCGGTGCCCCTATTTTTCTTGTGCAAAATGGGTATGCCCCAAAGTTGACCGTGCGCAACAGCACGGGCGAAGTGGTGTTCAGTGAAAGCACGCTGTTTATTCCGCAGGATCTCAACCTGACCTCTGTCGGCGTGATCAAAATCCCATACGGACTGCAACACAACGGCGAGGCAACGCAGGTCGGGCTGCGCGGTTTCTTTTATCCAACCGTGGCTGAGCTTGAGTCTGGGGCGTTTGCATCTTCCTATCCAGACTTGAATAAGCCGCTTTTAACGCTTGATGTTTTTGTTGGTGATTTGGGCATCAACAGCGGTATTCCGCAATCGGTATATAGCTTGAACACAGATAAACTGCAGCAGCTAACCGGGCGTCAGGTTGAGAAACAGTCGCTCGCGCTGGCGGTGGGAGAAACTGTCGATCTGCCAGAGGGGATGGGCACAATCACGCTTGAGGCAGTGCCGCGTTATGCGGCTGTGGAGCTAAAGCAGGATCCCTCAGCGCGTGGTGTGCTGGTTTCTGCCCTAGCTTCAATTGTCGGCCTGTTGGCGTCACTGTTTGTGCCGCGTCGTCGAATGTGGGTAAAAGCGCAGCTCACCGATAATGGTTTTACTCTGCAGTATGCGGGATTAGCGCGCGGTGATGATCCGAGCCTCGAAGCCGCTGTGGCCCACATTCGCAGCCAGCATCTTGCGAAACTCTAGCGCTGAAAATTTAGTAAGCTTTTTCGGCGCCCGGTGCGTGATTTTCGCAGGTGCAGTCACGGTTGTGAGCGGAAAACACAGACTCGCCAGTCTGTTCAACCGGCCCCTCGGCGCTGGCGCCAGCCTCAAAGTTTAGAGCAACTGAGTTCATGCAGTAGCGATCGCCGGTTGGGGTGCCAAATCCGTCAGGGAAAACGTGGCCGAGGTGTGAGTCGCAGTTCGCGCAACGCACCTCAACCCGAGTGCGTGCCAGGCTGTTGTCTTCGAGGAGTTTTACGGCATCTGGGCGCACAACCTCATAGAAACTCGGCCACCCGCAGCCGGAATCAAATTTGGTGCCTGCAAGAAACAGCTCTGCTTTACAGGCGGCGCAGCGGTAGAGGCCGTCGCGGTTTTCGTGCAGGAGCTCGCCGGTGCCCGGTCTCTCAGTGCCGGCCTGTCGCAGAACGCGATACTCTTCCGGGCTGAGAATCTCACGCCATTCAGCGTCGGTACGGTTTGCGGCGTTCGGATCGATGCTCACGAGACTCCTCAGGTTGTTGTTAATACTGTGCTAACAAGCATAAAGGGAACTGGCTGGACGTAAAAATTATCTGTAATAAATTTTCTAAATCCCTGATCAAAACTATAAAAATAAGTTCAACAGATGAACTTTTGAATTTTAGGTGACTTATTCCTCTGCGGGTGGTAAGTTTAACCTAAGTAGATCTGATGGAAGGCGCTATGACTGCTTCGTACTCTTTGCGACGCGCACTCGCGGCACTTGTTGCTTTAGTGATTGCGCTAGGTTTTGTGTTTACCTCTTCGAGCCTGCTGGCAACTGCTGCGCACGCAGCAGAAGCTGAAGCCGCTGGCGAAGTGCTGAATGCGAGCGAAGAAGGCTTGCAGATTAAGGCTGTTCTGCAAGGGCTGGCGCCTGAGGTTGCCAGCGCTGCTGTGGCGCTGGTGCCGGCAGAAGATTACGCAGCGCTCGACAGTGAAGATGGCATAAGCACGCTGCCCTATACTGCGGAGCTGAGCGCCGAAGATGGTGCGCTAACGGCGACCGGTTTAGCGGTTGCAGAAAAGCTTGATCGCACCAAACAGTACGAGCTTGTGTTTTGGCAGTCGGGCACTAAATACAACGCTGACACCAAATATGCGACCGTGCCACTCACTGTAACCCCAGAACATTGGAATGCTGTCTTCCCGCCTGCAGAGCCTGACGAGACTAGCGAGACTGGTGAGGCTGAACAGCCTGCCACCCCAGCAGCCCCGGCTGATCCGGCCGCACCGAGCGAGACTACCCGGGCTGAGGGGAAGCTCGTGTGGGGTCTGCTCGAATCGTTCCGCAAATACGTGGTTGGCCCAATTGCGCACGGTACGATCACCCCAACCGAACCAGCGGTGGTTAATAAAGACGGCCTTTTTGAATACCCGCAGCTGAGTGATGCAGCATGGGACGCTGAGAAACAGACCGGGTCTGTGCGCTACAGCGGCGTGATCGTTTTTTACGGACACAATGGTGCTTTGCAGCGTGTGCTCGCAAACCCTGAGATCGAAGTGATCGACGCCAATAAGGGTCGGCTTTACGTGCAGCACAACGGCGAGCGTTTTGCGCTAACCGAAATTGATCTCTCCAAGGCTAAGAAGTCCGTTGCAGATGACGGCGCTATTACCTGGGAGGGTGCCAAGACCTACATTGCGAAGGGCGCAAACCTCGCATATTTTGAAGAGTTTTATGAAGACGGCAAGCAGCTGGAAGACATCACCTTCACTGTTGGTGCCAATCTAAAAACTGAGGACTCTAGTGAGGCCGAGGCCCCGAATCCGCCGGTGCTAGCTCCGGCTCCCGCCCCGCAACCGGCACCGCAGCCTGCGCCACAGCCGGCTGTGAAAAATGACGCACCAGCTGTGCTCGGGGCGGAAGTTGGATGCTTCACCTGGGGAGTTTCAACCTCCTTCGGCCGCTACGTTGGCGAGGGCTATGTGGCAGGGCGTGCAACGCTTGTGAAGACCAACGGCACCGTTACCGCTAACGGAGTTGGTGGCGGCCCGGGCGGGTTTGTGTTCCCGCAGGTCGGCAGTGAATGGAATGCGAAAAACGGGACTGGCACTATCTACTACTCCGGCAGCATCAACTACTACGCCCACCACGGGTTGCTGAACCAGACCTTCGCCAACCCTTATGTGCGTGTTGTGAGCGCGAACCGTGCCGAACTGTATGCAAACGGAGTGCACTGGGGCTCTCTGGCACTCAAGGGTCGCACAGTCACAGAGCGTGGCGCATCAGTCTTTAACGGCGCAAGCTTTATCCCCGGTGCCGGTGCTAACGCATTCTTAGGCAGCGGCTTTAACCGCGGTCAGATTGGTTGGGATCCGGCTGTTTCGTTCATCGCGGGCAGCTCAGGCAGCGTCTGCGGTTCTGGCGCTAGCGCTGGTGCCGCCGCAGCATCAGGCGCTGTGGTTGTTGCCGCAGGTAACCAGCAGGCAAACAATTCCGGCACCGAACTTGCGGCGAAGCAGGCAGCGGCGAAAGCAAAAGATAAGCAAAAGCTTAAAGTTGCAAAAACTGAGAAGCTATCCGCTGCGTCTGAGTCAGCTACAGAAGATAAACCGCAGGCTGTGCAGGCGGGAGTTATTGCAAACGCCGGCGCTGATATCTGGTGGTGGGTTGCTGCTGCGCTCACAGTTCTTGCAGCCATCATGCTCTTACTCCTAGTTCGTGCTCGCAATCAACAGGTTTAGGAAACTTTAAATAATGCAGAAAACATCAATTAAACGTACGTTCGCAACCGTAGTTGCCGCAGGAGCTGTTGCATCATCGCTGGTGCTGGTTCCGGCAACCATCGCTGCGGCTCATGACGAGGCGGAGCACTGCCAGGTGACCGATGGCACGCTGACCTGGGGTGTAAAGACGAGCTTCCGCTCGTATATCTCAGGCTCAATCGCTAACGGCGCTTGGGAGGTTTCTGAAGGTGCAGCGTATGAAACCCCAGATTTTATTTTCGGGGGCGGATCAGGTGAGGGTAACCCCAGCGATCTGACTGTGGGCGTCTCAATGCCCGGTAAAGTGCAGTTTACTGGTCACAACGGTGTGCTCAATCTCATCATCTCAAACCCGACTGTGCGCCTTGATGGCGCCGAGAGCGCAACTCTGCTGCTTGACGTTTACTCAAACGACACCTCCGGCAAAGAGAAGGTGAACGCAAAACAGGTTGAGATGGCGCACATCGATACCAGCAAAGCGCTCGAACTGAACAGCGAAACCTGGTCGATTAATGGCGCGCCGGCAACCCTAACTGAGGCGGGCGCAGAAGCATTCGGCGGATACTATGTCGCGGGTGAAGAACTCGATCCGATAACGCTGACAGCGGGTAACTCAGCCTGTGTGAAAAACGCTTTGAGCGGTGGTGAAGCCGCTGAAGAAAGTGACAGCGCTGACAGCAAGACTGCAATGGAAGAGTCGCAGGCTGCTCCGGTGGTTGAGGAACAGAAGCCGGCAAACAGCGGAACCAACTGGGTGCCAATCGCAATTAGTGCGGTCGCTGGCGTGGCTGTGGTCGGCGCCGGTATTGCCCTCCTGCGCAGCGGTAAGAAACGCACTGAGCAGTAGCTACAAGCTACACTACTTCGTGAAACTCACACACGGGCGCGAGCGACCGCAGTGGCAGCACTAGCGGCTCGCCCGTGCGTGGGTGCGCGATAACCTCAACCGGGGTGTCATAAACCTCTGAGACCGTCTGTGAGGTTAGCACTGTGCGCGGGGTGCCGATAGCTTGTAGCCGCCCCTTCTTTAAGAGCGCAATCCGGTCTGAATAGGCAGCCGCCAAATTCAGATCGTGCAACACCGTAATCACGGCGCTACCCTGTGCTGCTAAAGCGCGGGCGGTTTGCAGCACAGCTTCCTGATGCTTCAGATCGAGCGCCGCCGTGGGCTCATCGAGCATAACCACCTGCGCACGGGTGGCAAGCACACGCGCGAAACTAACGCGGGCACGCTCACCGCCAGACAGGCTTGGAACGCGACGATCCGCAAGATGCGTGACCTCTGCGACCTCCATCGCCTCCGCGATTGCTTCTTCATCATCGTGGTCGAGCGGTGTGCGCTGCCAGGGTGCACGCCCCATTTCTACGACCTCACCCGCGCTGAACGGGAACATCAGCTTGTGCTCCTGCAGCAGCACAGAGCGCCGCCTGGCGAGATCCTTCAAAGACCAATCAGCTATCGGGTAGCCGCAGAAGTCAACCTCACCGGCTGAGGGTGTCAGCTCCCCAGATAGCGCGGCGAGCAGGGTTGACTTTCCCGCGCCGTTGGGGCCGAGCAGTGTTAGCACCTCGCCGGCGTGCGCCTCGAGATTTATGTCTTCGAGAAGGTTGCAGTCGCTTCGTGTCACGCGCAGATTGCGTGCTGCGCAGATTGCGGTGCCGCCCGGTAATGGAATTGGAATGGTTGCAGCCATATTTAACCCCACCCTCCTGCAGATTGACGTGTGCGACGCAGCAGCCAGAAGAAGAACGGGCCGCCGATAAGAGAGGTGATCATGCCAATTGGGAGATCCGCCATTGGAACCAGGGTGCGCGCAGCAACATCAGCAAGCGTTAAAAGCAGTGCGCCGCCGAGCATGCTGGAGAGCAGCAGCGGGCCGTGCGCAGGACCCAAAATGCCGCGCATAATGTGGGGGATCACAAGACCGACGAACGCGATAATCCCTGTGAAGGCGACCGACACGCCAACAACTAGCGCGACCACAATGATGACACTCAGACGCAGCAGCTCGACGTTCACACCGAGGTGTCTGGCGTTTCGCTCACCGAGCGATAGCAGGTCGAGTTTGCGCGCAACTAGCAGGCTGCAAAGAGCGCCAACCACAAGAACTGGAAGGATCACCCAAACCTCAGCCCAGCCGCTGCCGGCCATTGAGCCCAGCTGCCAAAAGACTATTTGTTCGCGGCTGCTTGTGTCTCCAATAAACATCATGAGGGCGATACCTGCGCCGCAGATAGCGTTCACTGCGATACCGGTGAGCACGAGCGTGACAACCTCAGTTTTACCGCCGCCGCGGCTGAGGAAATAGACGGTTAGTGTCGCTATTAGGCCGCCGGCGAAAGCCATTAAAGCGGTTGTCCAGCCGCCCCAAAAGGTGATGCCAAAAACAATGGCAATGCCGGCGCCGAGTGCGGCTCCGGAGCTCACCCCAACAACGCCCGGCTCTGCCAGTGGGTTGCCAAAAATTGCCTGCATTAGGAGACCTGCAAGCGCGAGTGCTGCGCCGACGAGCGCGGCAACCGCAATGCGCGGGAAGCGGATCGACCAGAGAGTGTCTAATGCTTTTGGATGCTCGGGAAGTGGCAGCCAGTCGATGCCAACTTTATTAAGAATTGCTCCCATGACCTCAGCGGGTGAGGCGCTCACTTGACCGAGCATCATCGAGACAACAACGGTTGCAAGCAATAAAATGAGGAGCCCAAAATTGAGCACTGCGGCGCGCGCAGATCGGGCTGCTGGGTTTGGTGCGATTGATGGTTTTGGCATAAAAATTTACTCTGTTATTCAGTTCAATCTTAGGGTAGTCTTACTAACCGCAGATAATAATTTTCTGGAACCTGTGAAGGGGTCGCCAAAATGGGGCGTAAAAAAGTGTCTTTGGCAGCGAAAATAACGGCGTTAATGGCTGCCGTAACTCTTGGTTTATCCGGATGCGCTAGCGGATCCGCATCTGATACGGCTGACGCAAACTCAGCGCCAAAATTAGCGCCTTTGAGTGAGCTGACACCGGTAGATAATCCTGCAACATACGAAGGCCCGTCTACCGTTTTGCTGCCAGAGAATGATCTGCAGCCGCTCGACAGCAAAGTTGAGCAAAAGCTCCCCGTGACGGTGACCTCACGACCTCCGTCGGGTGAGAGCGAAGTGACTGTGAAATCCACTGAGCGGATAGTTTCGCTGTCACTAACCGGAGCGCTGTCAGACTTTATCTATGCCTACGGCTTTGGCGACAAAATCGTTGGAGCCGATATTTCAACGGATCTGCCCGGCTTGGATATTCCCGTTGTGACACAGGGCGGGCACAACGTGGACGCTGAATCTATTCTTGAGCTGAACCCTGACCTGGTGATTTCTGACGGCACAGTCGGCCCTATTGACGTCATCGAACAGCTTCGTGATGCGGGGGTTGCAGTCGCTTTTGTGCGCTCTGCGAGCACTTATGAAGAATCGTTTGAGCAGGGGCAGCAGGTTGCAGATGTGCTCGGTGTGAGCGCGATGGGTGCTGAGTTGCGAGAGTTCTATGAGGCAAAAATCGAGGCAAAAATTGCTGAGATAAAGGCGCTTGTGCCCGCAGACCCTGAGAAACTGCCGCGGGTAGCGTTCCTTTACATGCGCGGGCCTGGCGTTTTCTTCCTGTTTGGGAAGGGCACCGGCATTGATACCATCCTGGATGCGCTTGGAGCGGTTGATGTTGCTGAGGAAATTGGCTGGGAGGGCCATAAGCCAATGAACGACGAGGCGCTCGTTGCGGCAGACCCAAATCTAATTCTTGTGATGACTAAGGGGCTTGAAAGCGTTGGGGGAGTTGACGGTATGCTCGAGACGCATCAGGCGGTTGCTCTAACCGATGCGGGTGAGCGGCGTCGCATTGTAGATGCGCCTGACACCAGAATTTTCTCAGGTGTGACCCGGGCCGCTGATACGCTCGATGGTTTGGCGCGAGCATTCTACGCACCCGACAGCCTGAAGGGATAGAATTGCAGCGTGACAGAGCAAAAGAGTGAGACCCGTGGAGCGCAGAAACTGAAGTTTCCACAGGATCGCTTTGATGATATTCCGATCGGCGGCGGTCGTGACGCCAAGATCGGTGCGCATCGCGCTGTGCCACGCCCCGCATTCTTTGGAAAATGGGTGCTCACGGTTTTAGTGCTCACCATAATTGTTTCTGCTTTAGGCATCTTATGGATCACGCAGTGGAGCGGGGGCGCTGCTGTTGCTGACCGCGTTACAGCAGCTACTAAAAGCGAAAAAGTTGTGGCTGAGCTCGACCCGGAAGCTCGTGTCATTGTTGTGAACGGAACTACGGTCTCTGAGCTCGCTGACAGTGTGGCGGGTGAGATTTCTAACCGTGATTTAGGGCAGGTTCAGTTCACAGATATTGCTGCCGACAGTGATGTCAAGATCTCCGCTGTGTTCTATGCCGATGACGCCTATGAGGGTGCCGCTATCGCGCTGGCGCGTGAGCTTGGCGGAGTTAGCCACTATAAGAGCGAGACCTATGCGGAGCAGCCAGCTGACCTGGTTGTGCTCTTAGGGAGTGATTATCAGGGCCCCGGTCGCTAACTTGCTGACTTTTCAGTGTTGAGACTCTGTGAGCTAGACAGGCTTGTCTGCCGACAGCGTGTAACTATAGGAATTCGCTGAGAAACCGAGAATGCCGTTTGCACTCTCAGGGTGCGAGTGCCAAAATTGAGTTAGCACTCAATGGCGAGGAGTGCTAATTTCTGCGCTCCTCGTAACTGGTTTTGTTGGTGCTGTAACCAAAACAAACCTGCCGAGAAGGGGCAAAGAATTGGCAAAAATTATTGCTTTTGACGAAGAAGCACGCCGCGGTCTTGAGCGTGGGCTGAACACCCTCGCTGACGCGGTTAAAGTGACCCTCGGCCCACGCGGTCGCAACGTTGTGCTTGAGAAAAAGTGGGGCGCACCAATCATCACTAACGACGGTGTTTCAATCGCTAAGGAGATTGAGCTTGACGATCCGTATGAGAAGATCGGCGCTGAGCTCGTTAAAGAGGTAGCGAAGAAGACCGATGACGTTGCCGGTGACGGCACCACAACAGCTACCGTTCTTGCGCAGGCGCTTGTGCGTGAGGGCCTACGAAATGTCGCTGCCGGTAGCGATCCAATCGCTATCAAGCGCGGTATTGAGAAGGCTGTTAACGCTGTTAACGCGAAACTGCTCGAGAACGCAACCGAGGTTGAGACCACAGAGCAGATCGCAGCTACCGCATCTATTTCAGCGGCGGATCCTGAGATCGGTGAGCTCATTGCGCAGGCGATTGACAAGGTCGGTAAAGAGGGCGTTGTCACCGTTGAAGAGTCAAACACCTTCGGCACCGAGCTGGAGCTGACCGAAGGTATGCGCTTTGACAAGGGCTTCCTCTCTGCATACTTCGTCACCGATGCAGATCGTCAGGAAGTTGTTTTCGAGGATCCATACATCCTCATCGTGAACAGCAAGGTGTCAAACATTAAGGATCTGGTGCCTGTTCTTGAGCAGGTTATGCAGTCTGGTAAGCAGCTTGTGATCATCGCTGAAGACGTTGAGGGAGAGGCTCTCGCAACTCTCGTACTGAACAAGATTCGCGGCGTTTTCAAGTCTGTCGCAGTGAAGGCACCAGGGTTTGGCGATCGCCGTAAGGCAATGCTGCAGGATATTGCGATCCTCACCGGCGGCCAGGTAATTTCTGAAGAGGTTGGCCTGAAGCTTGAGAGCGCAACCATCGATATGCTCGGCACCGCACGCAAGGTGATTATCACCAAGGATGAGACCACCATCGTGCAGGGTGGCGGCGAAGAAGATGCGATCGCAGGTCGTGTTGCGCAGATCCGCCGTGAGCTTGAGAACACCGACAGCGACTACGATCGTGAGAAGCTGCAGGAGCGTCTTGCCAAGCTTGCTGGTGGTGTGGCCGTTATTAAGGCTGGTGCAGCGACCGAGGTTGAGCTGAAGGAGCGCAAGCACCGCATTGAAGACGCCATCCGCAACGCTAAGGCAGCTGTTGAAGAGGGTGTGCTCCCCGGTGGTGGCGTTGCTCTAATCCAGGCTGGCACCGCTGTGTTCGACTCACTCAAGCTTGATGGTGACGAGGGCGTTGGAGTGCGTATCGTGAAGGCTGCTATCGAGGCGCCACTGCGTCAGATTGCAACCAACGCGGGTCTTGAGCCGGGCGTTGTTGTTGATCGCGTGTCACAGCTCGAATCAGGTTTCGGTCTGAACGCTGCAACAGGTGAATACGGCAACCTGGTTGAGCAGGGCATCCTCGACCCAGCTAAGGTGACCCGTTCAGCACTGCAGAACGCTGCATCTATTGCAGGTCTGTTCCTGACAACCGAGGCTGTTGTGGCTGAGAAACCAGAGCCAGCAGCTCCTGCTGCGGCTGACCCAGCTGCGGGTATGGACTTCTAGTCTCTTAAAGCAAATTTTGGGGCGGCAACCAAACTGGTTGCCGCCCCAAATATTATTTAGAAGCTTTAACCGAGTGGCTATTCGGCTGGCTCAACTACAAGCAGCACATGACCGTTGGGCACAGTTTGCCCGATCGGTGCATCAACCGAGTGCACAACGCCGTCGTGCGGCGCAAAAATAGACTGCTCCATTTTCATCGCCTCAAGCACAGCGACAAGCTCACCCTTGGTAACACGCTGCCCATCTTCGACAGGAACCTTCACAATGGTTGCCTGCATCGGTGCGGTAACGGCGTCGCTTGAAGCACCCCCAACCGCGCCCGAAGATTTGCGCTTTGGGGCGGGGCCGCGGGTGACCAACTGGTCGGCAAGCGGCAGCAGCGTCGTCGGCATCATCACTTCAACGCGTCGCCCGTCAACCTCAACAACCACGTTTTGCCGTTTCTGCGCAATCATATTCGGCTGCGACTCACCCTCCCAAGGATCGATGTCGTTATTGAATTCATTCTCGATCCATAGAGTGTAAACACCGAACTCACCGTTTTCAGCGGTGAATGCCGGCTCGTTCACAACCCTGCGATGGAAAGGCAGCACTGTTGGGAGACCCGCCACTTCAAATTCTGCAAGGGCCCGGCGGGCGCGCTCAAGAGCTTCTGCTCGAGTTGCGCCGGTCACGATTAGTTTGCCGAGCATGGAGTCAAAGGCGCCGCTAATTTCATCGCCGGCGGTCACACCCGTATCTACACGCACGCCCGGGCCTGATGCAGGAGTGAAGTGCGTGATAACACCCGGTGTGGGCAGGAAGCCTCGCCCGGCATCTTCGCCGTTCAGACGGAACTCAAAGGAGTGACCACTCGTTTTCGGATCGCTGTAGTCGATAACCCCGCCCTCGGCGATGCGGAACTGTTCACGCACCAAATCGATGCCTGTGACCTCTTCAGAGACGGGGTGCTCCACCTGCAGTCGGGTGTTCACCTCGAGGAAAGACACAGTGCCGTCTTTCGCAACCAAGAATTCACATGTGCCGGCACCCACATAGCCAACCTCACGCAGGATGGCTTTTGAAGAGTCATACAGGCGCTTAATTTGCTCATCAGTGAGGAAAGGAGCGGGAGCTTCTTCAACCAACTTTTGGTGGCGGCGCTGCAGTGAGCAGTCGCGAGTTGAGATTACAACCACATTGCCGTGCTGGTCGGCCAGGCACTGCGTCTCGACGTGGCGGGGCTTCTCAAGGTATTTTTCAACAAAGCACTCGCCGCGTCCGAATGCGGCTACGGCTTCGCGGGTTGCCGACTCAAACAGTTCAGCAACCTCTTCCCGTTTATAGGCGACCTTCAGGCCGCGCCCACCGCCACCGTAGGCGGCTTTAATCGCAATGGGAAGCCCAACCTCATCAGCAAAAGCGAGCACTTCCTCCGCATTTGCGACCGGATCGCTGGTGCCAGCAGCTAGCGGGGCACCCACCTTTTCGGCAACGTGTCTGGCCGACACTTTGTCGCCGAGCATATTGATTGCCTCCGGTGCAGGGCCTATCCAGGTTAGGCCGGCATCAATGACGGCCTGCGCAAAGTCAGCGTTCTCTGCCAAGAATCCGTAGCCCGGGTGCACCGCATCCGCGCCAGAGCGGCGAGCAACATCAAGAATCTTCTCAACCACTAGGTAGGTCTCAGCGCTTGTCGTCCCGTTTAGCGCGTAAGCCTCATCTGCCAGCTTCGCGTGCAGCGCATCGCGATCCTGATCGGCATAAACCGCGACAGAGGAAATGCCGCTATCGTGTGCGGCGCGAATAATACGGACTGCGATTTCACCGCGGTTGGCTACTAACACTTTGTGAATTCGAGACATGCCTTACAGTTTATACTCTGATTACTCCAATCAATAGCGTGGTTTCCCTGGCGAAAACCTACAAAATAGTTTGTGTTTCTGTCAGCGGTAGCTGCGGTATTGCTGCGCGTTATTCTGCTGCTAAACCGCCCCCAAGAGTAGGATTGACAGCATGATTAATGCAGAAGTTGTGGGGCGCAGGTATCCAGCAACGGCTCCGTATCTTGTTGGGCGCGAAAAAGTGCGCGAGTTTGCGCGAGCTGTAAAATCCGAGGCGCGCGTGCACTTTGATGTCGCGACAGCACAGGCAGCCGGTTTTCAAGATGTGGTGGCGCCACCAACTTTTGCGGTGGTGATTCAAGACTTCACTCTGCAACAGCTGCTCGCAGACGAAGAAGCTGGCGTTGATTTTTCACATGTTGTGCACGGTGACCAGCGTTTTACCTACACCCGTCCGATCGTTGCGGGTGATGAGCTAACTGCGCAGATGACGATAACTGATGTGAAATCACTCGGCGGTAACTCTATGATCACCGCAACCAGTGAGATCGCCGATGCCAATGGTGACCATGTCGTGACTGCGATTTCTACTCTCGTAGTGAGGGGAGCTGAATAATTATGACCGACTCACCAAAGTTTGCAGAGCTTACAGTTGGCTCTGTTATCGCGGAACGAAGCTACCATCTGACGCGTGACTCTCTGGTGCGCTATGCAGGAGCTTCAGGTGACTTTAACCCGATCCACTATCGCGATGATGTTGCACAAGAGGTTGGGCTTCAGGGTGTGCTCGCCCACGGTATGCTCACGATGGGTGTTGCCACCACGCCGGTCGCTGAGTGGCTGGGTGACGCCGGCGTAATTCTTGACGCCCAAGCACGATTCACACGCCCTGTGTGGGTTGACGCTGAATCTGGCGCAACCGTTGAGGTGAAGATAGCTGTGAACGCACTCGATCCTGATGCGCGCACAGCACAGTTTAAAATTGACACCTATTTCGAGGGTAAAACAGTGCTTGTGAAGGCTCTCGTGCTGGTGCAATTCTTTGAGACAGATTCGCCGCGTCAGGTCTCCAATTAAATGCCTGATCCAACAGAAGAAATTGCTGCAATAGTTGCGAGCCGGGGTGAGCCTGAGCGCTACTCCGATGACCTTCCGTCAGCAGCGCCAGAGCCTGCGGCTACTGCTGACGAGCGAGAGCATGTCAGCATGCCGCAGCCCGCGGCACAAGATACCCCCGACGGGCAGACGCCGACCGACTTTGCAAGCCTTACAACAATGCAGGTCGGCGGTAAATTTGCGCAGCTTCTGGTGGCGCGCACCGCTTTCGAACTGGCTGCGCACGCGGCTGGGCTCTGGGAGTCGGAAGATTCGTGGCTGCTCTTGGGTGGCGGTTCGAACACTATTGTTGCGGACTCGGGCTATCCCGGCTCGGTGCTGTTGGTGCGTAATACCGGTATTGCAGTTGTGGCAGACGACAATCTGCCAGAAAACAAAGTCAGAGTGCGTGTGCAGGCCGGTCAGGATTGGGATGAGCTTGTCGCCTGGTCTGTTGCGCAGGGCTATGCGGGTATTGAAATGCTCTCTGGGATCCCGGGTCTTGCCGGCGCCGCTCCCGTGCAAAATATTGGCGCATACGGCGGCGAGCTAGCAAACACACTGCACTCTGTTGAACTTTATGAGCGTGATCTCGCAGCTGTGCGTCGTTTACCGGCAGCGGAGCTGCGGCTTGCATACCGTGATTCTATTCTGAAACAGGGATACGAAGCAGTCGTGCTGTCGATCGACCTGGTGCTCGATGCGAGCCGGGACAACAGCACCGCGGAAGGGCAGCCGCTGAGCGCACCAATTATCTTCCCGCAGCTTGCAAAGGCACTCGGTGTGAAGCTCGGTGCCCAGGTGCCGCTGCGAGAGGTGCGTGACACTGTGCTGCGTGTGCGGGCTGAAAAAGGCATGGTGCTTGATCCGCAAGATCCGAACAGTGTATCGGCAGGATCGTTCTTTATGAACCCGATCGTGAGCGAGCAGTTTGCGCGCACCCTGCCACCGCACGCGCCGCGATTCCCGGTTGATGCGGAGGAAGCCAGCGATACTGTAACCACCTTTGATGCAATCCGCGACGGCCAGCTGCCACCGCTGCCAGACTACGACTCGGGTGAAAGGCGGGTGAAACTGTCAGCCGCTTGGTTAATCGAGAATGCTGGCATTAAGAAGGGTTTCCGCCTGCCCGGCTCAAAAGCTGCAATATCTGATAAGCACACCCTAGCAATTACAAACCGGGGCGGTGCGACCGCCGCTGAAATCGGTGAGCTTGCCCGCTATGTTGTGAGCATGGTGCAGGCCGAATTTGGTGTCGTGCTTGCCCCTGAACCAAATATTTACGGGATCGAAATCTGATGACGCTCAAAGACGTTAGTGTGCGCAAGGCTCGCACAGGAGATGTGCCGAGAATTCTCGAGGTAATGCAGCCGCTGGTTGAAAACAGGATTCTGTTGGGTAAGGATCCGGTGACCGTGTATGAGACAATTCAGCAGTTTTATGTTGCAGAAGATGCCAGCGGAGAGCTGCTAGGTTTCGGTGCGCTGCACGTCATGTGGGAGCACCTTGGTGAGGTGCGCACGCTCGCAGTTGTGCCAGAGGCGTTGGGCAAAGGTGTTGGGCACGCTTTGGTTGAGCGGATCGAAGCTGATGCTATCGAGCTGGGTCTCAAACAGCTTGTGTGCCTAACATTTGAGGTGGAGTTTTTTGCCCGGCACGGTTTTCAAGTGCTGCCCGCAGAACCGGGAGAGTTTGTTGCTGAAGCCTATGAGGTGCTTTTAAGCTCGCGAGATGAGGGCGTCGCCGAATTCTTGGATCTTGCGCGGGTGCGCCCCAACACACTCGGCAACACACGCATGGTGAAGACGGTGGCGCAGTGACCGACATCATAGACAGTAAACCCACTCGCAAAACCTTTCGAAGACGGCGATTAATGGTGGCCGCTATTGTTGTTTCGCTTGCGGCGCTTGCTGTTTTCCTAATCACCGGCCGTTTTTCACTCGGACCGACAGCACGCAATGAAGTAACGCTGTTAGACGGCTTGGTTGACACATCTGCGCCGCGCAATTCCGCTGCCAACGCGGAAGCAACCGAGTGCGGAGCAGGCGATCTCGAGCTGCTACCTGTGACCGATAAAAATAGTTACGGCCCGGGCGAGCTGCCGAAGCTGTCGCTGACGCTAGAAAACACCGGAAAAGCGACATGCTACTACGACGTTGGCACCAGTCAGATGATATTTGAGATCTCGTCAGGCGCAGAAATGGTGTGGCTTTCGACACACTGCCAAACTGAGGCGGATCATCGACTCGTGCTTTTAAAACCAGGGCAGAAGGTTGAAAGCGCGCCACTTGAGTGGCAGCGCCAGCGCTCGACCGAAGACACCTGTAACGATGATCGGCCGGATGCGATTGCCGGTGGAGCGGCCTACCATTTGCGGGTGGGCTTGGGGGAGCTGCCCGGGAAAAGCTCAGTACAGTTTCTGCTGTATTAACCGTTACCCGTAAATTAGCCTCTTTAGTTAACCCAGAGTAGGATAGGGGTGAGCCTGAGAGGATCTGAATGAACAGCCAATCTAAGCCAAGTTCACACGGCAAAGGTGCGCTCGCTGGTGTGCGCGTTGCAGATTTCTCACGGGTGCTCGCAGGCCCCTATGCAACTATGATGCTTGCGGATCTGGGCGCGGACGTTATAAAAATTGAAAGCCCCGCAGGTGACGGCACCAGACAGTGGACGCCGCCGGTTAACAAAGCTGGGCAGGCAACCTACTTTGTGAGCGCCAACCGTGGTAAGCGTTCGATCGCGCTCGACCTGAGCAATGCTGCAGACCTAAAAATTGCGCGCGAACTTGCAGAAACCGCAGACGTTGTTATTGAAAACTTTAAGCCCGGCACAATGGCAAAATTTGGCCTTGACTACAAGACGCTCGCCGCAAAAAATCCACGGCTTGTGTATGCATCAATTTCCGGCTTTGGCGACGGCAAAGGCGCGGGCCTGCCCGGTTACGATCTGCTCGTGCAGGCCGTTGGTGGCCTGATGAGCATCACCGGCAGCCCAGAGAGTGAACCAAATAAGGTTGGTGTCGCGATGGTTGACATCATCACCGGTTTAAATGCAGTTATCGGCATACAAGCCGCCCTCCGGGCGCGTGACACTGCTGGCAGCGAGGTTTACGGTCAGGGGCAGCACGTGAAACTGTCACTGCTCACCTCCCTGCTGTCAGCGCTGAGCAACCAGGCATCCTCAACCCTTGAAACAGGCACTTCGCCGCGACGCATGGGTAATGCTCACCCGTCAATCGCCCCCTACGAAACGTTTGCGGCAGCAGACCAGACCATCGCGCTCGCAGTGGGCACAGACGCGCAATTTAACCGACTTGTTGAGGTGCTTGGCAAACCGGAGCTCGCATCTGACGAGAGGTTTAAGACCAATGCTTCTCGCGTTGCGCACCGCGCAGAGCTGCGCCTCTTACTTGAGGGCGCTCTGCTGGCGAACACCGCAGAGCATTGGGTGAGTGAGCTTGAAAAACAGCAGGTGCCAGCAGGTCGCGTCAACACTGTTGGGCAGGCGTTTGATTACGCCACAGCGCTCGGCCTGAATCCAATTGCGTCTTTGACAGGAATCGCACCAGACGGCACCGCAGTTGAGGTGCCAACGGTTGCCAACCCGATCCACCTTTCTAAAACACCTGCCAGCTACCATCTGGCTCCACCAAAACTAGCTGAACACCAAGGTTGCACCTGGCTCGACGTTGAGTAGAACCAAGCACACACCTGCACCAAAATAGGAGGCACTAATGAGCACCATTGACGATCTATTCGACGTCTCAAATCTTGTCACGACAGAAGAGCGCGAGTGGCAGTTAAAAGCACGCGAATTTGCGCAGACCAAGATCGCTCCGATTATCGATCGCGATTTTGAGGATCGCCGCCTCCCGGTTGAGCTTGTCTCGGAGGTGGGCGAGCAGGGCTTCTTCGGAATGTACATGAACGGCTACGGTCTGGCCGGTGCTTCGTCAGTTGCTTACGGCCTGGTGGCGATGGAGTTTGAGGCTGTTGACTCCGGCTTCCGCACCATGCTTAGTGTGCAGGGCTCTCTCGCAATGGGCGCAATCTACAAGTTCGGATCAGAAGAGCAGAAACAGACTTGGCTGCCAAAGATGGGTAAGGGGCAGGCTGTTGGCTGCTTCGGGCTCACCGAACCACAGGGGGGCAGCGATCCGAACACTATGATTACAACCGCGCGCCGAGACGGTGACGAGTGGGTGCTCAACGGTAAGAAGCGCTGGATCGGGCTGGGCACAATCGCTGATGTTGCCGTCATCTGGGCGAAAGATGAAGAAGGTGTTGTGCGCGGTTTTGTTGTGCCGACCGACACTCCGGGATATGCGGCGCAGGCAATCGAAAATAAACTTTCGATGCGCGCTTCACTACAGACTGAAATTACCCTCACCGATCTGCGTCTACCAGCTGACGCTGTAATGCCTAATGGGCAGGGTCTGTCGGCGCCGTTTAAGTGTCTGAATGAGGCCCGTTACGGCATCGCTTGGGGTGTTATGGGTGCTGCCCGCAACTGCCTTGAGGTTGTGGTTGAGCGCGTTCAAACACGTGAGACTTTTGGGGAGCCAATTGGCGCGAAGCAGCTTGTGCAGGGCAAGCTCGCCGATTGCTTTGTTGAGTATGAGAAGGGTCTTTTGCTTGCGCACTACCTCGGCAGTTTGAAGGATGCGGGCAAGCTGCACCACAACCAGATTTCAGTGGGCAAGCTTAATAACGTGCGTGAGGCGATCAAGATCGCTTCAACCTGTCGCGCACTGCTCGGCGGTGACGGTATCACCAGCGATTTTCCGGTTATGCGCCATATGGCAAACCTCGAGTCGGTGCGCACCTACGAAGGCACCGATGAGGTGCATCAGCTCATTTTGGGTCGTGCGCTCACCGGCCTCGCAGCGTTTTAATCCTGGCACAGCGCAAAATTGGTGGGGCTCTCGAGCGCGGATCTGTGCTGAACAGCTCCGCCAATTTTGCGAATCTAAAAACTAGAAAGAGTCAAAATGGTTGCAAAAACTCCAATCAAGGTTGCGGTTACCGGCGGTGCGGGTCAAATTGGTTACGCGCTGCTTTTTCGGATCGCAGCAGGTGAAATGTTTGGCCCCGACCAGCCGGTAGAGATTTCGGTGCTGGAGGTGCCTGCGGCTGTCGAAAAAGTTGCGGGCGTGGCAATGGAGCTTGCTGATTGCGCCTTTCCGCTGTTAGCTGATGTGCGGTGGAGCGCAGATGCCGAAGCAGCGTTTGACGGAGTGAACCATGCCCTGCTGGTTGGGGCTAAGCCGCGCGGGCCGGGTGAGACGCGAGCTGATCTGTTGGCTGCGAACGCAAAGATTTTTGCGAGCCAGGGGCGGGCGCTGGCGGCAGCAGCCGCAAAAGATGTGAAGGTGACAGTAACGGGTAACCCGGCAAACACAAATGCGCTGACAGTGCTTGCGACCGGGGCGGGTCTTGACCCAAAGAACGTCACAGCGCTGACCCGTCTCGATCACGACCGTGCTATTGCGCAGCTTGCCGCGAAACTTGAAGTTTCACCTGGGGCGGTTAAGCGCATGACAATCTGGGGCAACCATTCAGACACCCAGGTGCCGGATTTGGCGCACACACTTGTGAACGATCGTGCAGCGCTCGAGCAGGTAGATGCGAACTGGGTGGCAGACGAGTTTCGCCCGACTGTGGCAAAGCGCGGTGCCGCCATAATTGCGGCGCGTGGAGCCTCATCTGCCGCCTCAGCTGCAAATGCAACCATCGCACATGTGCGTGACTGGGTGCTGGGCACGGCTGCTGACGATTGGGTTTCTATGAGCGTTGTCTCTGACGGCTCTTACGGTGTGCCAGAAGGGCTCGTGAGCTCCTTCCCGGTCACTACCGCTAATGGTGAGTGGCAGATCGTTAAGGATCTTGACGTGTCAGAGGAAACACTCAACTTGATAGCGGCCTCAGCCAGAGAGCTTGACGCAGAGCGTCAAGCTGTGCGCGAACTGGGTCTTATCGACTAGTTGAGACCTAGACAACTTCGCTGCGGTCGAAAGCGTTAAGGCTGAAACCCTGCGCCACAATCTGTGCTGCCCACTCTTTTGCTGAGTGGAGAGAATGATCCCGATAGTTGCCGCACGACTCAGCTGTTGTTCCTGGCACATCGGCCCATTCGATCCGCTCTGCAATAGTCGTGAGTGAGTAGCGAATTGCCTCAGCAACTTCACGCACTGTTGGCTCTCCCCAAACCATGAGATGGAAACCGGTGCGGCACCCAAACGGAGAGATGTCTATTACGCCGGCAAGACGTGTGCGCAGCAAACCTGCGATTGTGTGTTCTATTGTGTGCAGACCTGCGGTTGGAATTTCCTGCTCATTTGGTTGCACTAAGCGCACATCGAAGTTGCTGATTGCATCACCTTTCGGGCCGTGCTCTACGCCGATCAAGCGAATATACGGAGCTTTAACAGCGGTGTGATCCAACTCGAAGCTCTCTACCTGTGCAAGTTGCAGTTCCTTGTTTTCAGACATGCGAATATTGTATGCGCTATTGGTGCGTATCTGCGGAGAGATTACGGCAAATTGCAGGCCGGTAGAAACTCATAGCATGCCAAGCTAGGCTGGAATGGTCGCTGAAATATGCTGTCGGCGCATAACTAGATTGGATTTATTTTGGCTTCCGCACTTTCTACGCTGCTCGTTTTCGCGCACCAAGATGAGGCGTCTGCGTTTACAGATCTGCCACACCTAGTAACGGGTGTGGGAAAGGTAAACGCTGCTGTAGAGCTGGCATTTGCGCTGCATCAGGCGGCAGTTAGTGGTAACCCATATCAGCGAGTTATTGTGCTTGGCACCGCCGGCATTGTGGGGCGTGAGCACGATCTCGACACGGTGGTGCAGATAACGCGGGCTGTGCAGCATGACTTTCCGCTGCCGAGCCCGGAGGTTGCAATTACCAACAGCCCGAAATGGGAGGCGACAGCAGCTATCGCCACCGGTGATGAGTTTGTCAGCACTGACGAGAAGCGCCGTGAAATAGTCTCGCTCGGTGCTTCGCTGTGCGACATGGAGATTTACGCCTATGCGCGCATCACCGACAGGTTTGGGGTGCCTCTTGAGGTGTATAAGGTGCCCAGCGACTTTGCTGACGAGGCTGCAGTTGCTGAGTGGGATGAAGTGGTTTTCTTAAAGAGTCAGCAGCTGCGCAAATTTTACGATGAGAAGCTCAGCGCTGCTGCCTCAGAAAAATAGCCAAAATGATCGTTAATGATTATTTGGAGTTTCAAGTAATCATGAACTATCATTTTTACTATGAATGAACAAGCAAAGGCGCTCGGCGCATGGATGGACGCAGAACTGCGTACCCAGCCAGACAACTGGCAAACCGCTGTTGATCTTGTTAGCAAGGTCAACCTCCCGAAAAAGGGCGAACGTCTCGCAATTATTGCGTGCGGCACACCAAGCTTTATTGGCGAAAGCTATGCGAAGATTCGTGAGGCCGCTGGTTTCGGTGAGACCGACAGCTTCCTCGCAACCGAAGCAAAGCTTGATCGTCCTTACGACCGTGTGCTCGCTATCACACGCTCGGGAACCACAACAGAGGTGCTAGAAGCCATCGAGCGTGTGCGCGGGCGAATTCCGGTTACCGCAATTGTGGGGGATCCAAACACCCCTATTGTTGACATAGTTGATGAGCTGATTCCGCTGCCGTTCGCGGATGAGCAGTCGGTTGTGCAAACCAGATTTGCCACCACAGCGCTCGCGCTGCTGCGTGCACACACCGGTGAAAACCTTGATAAAGCGATCGCTGACTGTGCGCAGGTGCTGAGCGAAGAAGTAGATCAAGACTTAGTGACAGCAGAGCAAATCGCGTTCCTCGGCCGCGACTGGACTATCGGTCTCGCGCACGAAGCCGCGCTAAAGAACCGTGAAGCGTCGCAATCGTGGTGCGAGTCTTATTCAGCAATGGATTACCGCCACGGCCCAATCTCAATCGCAAACAAGAACCGCGCCACCTGGATGCTCGGTGTTGCGCCGGAGGGTCTGCGCGCACAGGTTGAAGCGCTTGATGCAAAATTCATTGAGCGCCCAGAGCTTGACCCGATGGCGAGCCTTGTAGCTACACACATGGTTGCAGTTGAACGTGCTCGCCACCGCGGGCTTGACGCTGATAAACCGCGCGGCCTGACCCGTTCAATCATTCTCGAACCATAGGTGGTAGCGGTGGCAGCTCGTGAGAGGCTCTTCGGCCAAGGCCCGGTTGTGCTCGCATTTGATGTGGGTGGCACCGATGTGAAGCGTGGCTGGGTCGATGCTGAGGGCAGTCTGCACGAGCTGCAAACCGTCCCAACACCTGTTGCAGGCGGTGCTGAGGCGATCATTGAACTTGCCGCCGAAACCCTGCAGCAGGTGCCTGAGGCACGCGGATTTTCAATGGTTGTGCCGGGCATCGTAGACTCTGCAAGCGGTATCGCTCACAGTTCGGTTAACCTCGGCTACCGTGATGTGCCCTTTCGCCAGCTGCTTCAGACACGCCTGCAGCTGCCTGTGTTTTTCGGGCACGACGTCGCTACCGCCGGTTATGCCGAGCACGTTTTCGGCGCTGCCAAAGGAGTTGACAGCAGCGCGGTGATAACCGTTGGCACAGGTATTGCCGCTGCGCTCATAATCGCAGGAGAGCCGGTCACCAGCCGCGGTTGGGCGGGCGAGTTGGGGCATGTGCAAATAGCTGACGGCCCCGCCTGCGGGTGCGGCGCTCTGGGCTGTCTAGAAACAATTGCAAGCGCAGCCGCAATTGCCCGCCGCTACAGCGAGCTCTCGGGTAACACAGTGCCCGGTGCCCGTGAGGTGTTAGAGAGCATGCAACAGGGGGATCCGCAAGCCGCTGAGGTTTGGGAGAGCGCGTTAGACGCACTCGCCCAGGGGATCCAAATCACAGCAGGGCTGCTTGGAGTCGAACGGGTGGTTATCGGTGGCGGCTTAGCGCAGGCCGGTGACAATCTCATAGTTCCGCTGCGGGAAAAAGTGCGACAGCGCACCACCGTTACCAAGCTTCCTGAGATAATTCTCGCTAGCCTAGGTGCAAAAGCTGGAATTATCGGCTCACTGTTGCGAGCCAGAGAGATTACAAAACAATGATTATCACACTGACACCAAATCCGGCGCTCGATCTCACCTACCGCCTCGATGCTCTACAGTTTGGCGAAAGTCATCGCACAGCCCCAGCTTTAGAACGGGCCGGCGGTAAGGGTCTAAACGTTGCCCGTATTCTGCACGGTGAAGGGCAGCCGGTGCGGGCGATAGCTCCCCTTGGTGGCCGGCGTGGCCTAGCGATCTACGACCTACTCTCTGCCGCAGGTATCGACACCGACGTTGTTCCGATTGCTGCAGAAACCCGTCGCACAATCGCAATTGTGACCGACGACGATACAACAAACATTAATGAGGAAGGCCCTGCGCTCTCTAGCTCAGAATGGGGTGCGCTCGAATCTGTTATAACCGGAGCACTGCCCGGCGCTCGAGTGCTTGTGTGCAGCGGATCCCTGCCGCAGGGCACCCCGGGTGATTTCATTCCAAAACTCATCAGCGCCTGCAAAGCAGTTGGTGTGCGCACCATCGTAGATGCTGCGGGGGAGGCACTGCTGGCAGCCTGCGCGGCCGGAGCCGATGTTGTCAAACCAAATGTCAGTGAGCTGCTTAATGCAACAAATATTGCGGATCCGCGCGAAGCAGCAGAGCATCTGCTCAACCTCGGCGCAAAATGCGTGGTTGCATCACTCGGCGAAAAAGGAATGGTGCTCTTCACCGCGGGTCACTCGCCACTGGCTGGCCGCCTGCCAGAGCCACTGGTTGGAAACACAACCGGGGCAGGGGATGCTGCGGTTGCCGCAATCGCCAAACACTTTGCTGAATCCGACTCACCGGACGCCGTTGCAATGCTCAAAGACGCAGTTGCCTGGTCGGCGGGAGCTGTGCTGGCTGAAGTCGCCGGTGAGATTGTTCACGACGCACAACTGACCGAAAAAATTATTCTCAATCAGCTAGAAAGCCATTAAATATGACTCTGCGCTCTACCTTTGATCTGCTCGCAGAAGCAACCGCCGCCAATAAGGGGCTGCCAGCTTTTAATGTGATTCACATTGAAACAGCTGAAGCGCTTGCCGCAGTAGCTGCAGATACCGGAATTCCTCTGATCCTGCAGATAAGTGAAAACTGCGCAAAATATCACGGCGAGTTTTCACCTATCGCGCTCGCAACTTTAGAGATCGCTAGACGCTCATCTGGCAATTTGGCGGTGCATTTGGATCACGCAACAAGCACTGAACTGTGCAAGGCGGCGATCGATCTTGGGTTCGGATCGGTGATGTATGACGGCGCTCATCTCCCTTACGATGAAAATGTCGCCCAAACCCAAGCGGTTGTGGCCTATGCGCACGAGCGTGGCGTGGCGGTTGAGGCAGAACTCGGTGAGATTGGCGGAAAAGACGGTGCTCATGCTCCGGGTGTGCGCACTGATCCGCAAGAAGCACAGGAATTTGCGACAGCAACAGGCGTTGACGCGCTCGCTGTTGCTGTGGGAAGCTCACACGCAATGGTTGATCGCACCGCGGCTCTCGACCATGAGCTAATCGCGAAGCTGCGACAGGCGGTGCCTGTACCGCTTGTTTTGCACGGCTCCAGCGGTCTGCCGGACAGCGAAATTGCTGCGGGTGTTAGGTCAGGGATGACGAAAATCAATGTTTCAACGCAGCTGGTAAAACTCTTTACCGCCGGTGTGCGTGAGTTTCTGCAGGATAACCCGACGGTGGTTGATTCAAGGAAATATATCGATGCAGGGCGCAAAGCGTTGACAGCAGAGGCGGCGCGTCTGGCGCAGATAATTGCGGGCTGATGACTAGCCGTGAAGATCGCCTAAATGGGATCCTAAAACTACTCTCGCAGCACGGCAACGTCACAGTTGAAGAAATTGTTGCGGCGCTGGGTGTGTCACCCGCCACCGTGCGGCGTGATCTTGACTCACTGCAGGAGCGCCGGTTGCTTGCCCGCACGCACGGCGGGGCAACAAAATTAGGGGCGGTAGACTACCGACTCTCGAGCCGCACTCCGGAAGGCGGGCAGGCCGCAAATATCGAAGCTGTTGCCGCAGCGGCGGTAAAACTAGTGCAGCCCGGCACCAGTATTGGGCTTTCCGGTGGGCGCACAACCAGTGCGATGGCGCGCTTGTTGGGAGCAGATGAACGGTTCACCGACGCAGGTTTGACAGTTGTTACAAACGCAATAAATATTGCGCAGGCGCTTGTCATTAGACCCTATATTCGGGTTGTGGTGTCTGGCGGGATGGTGCGGCAGGGATCCTATGAGCTGTCTGGCCCGTTTTCAGAATTAATTTTGCGGCAGATCACGCTTGATCAGGCGTTTATTGGAGTGAACGGTCTGGATCCTCTGCTTGGTGCAACGGTGAGCGCGGCACCCGAGGCGCCGATTAACCGGTTAATGGCGGAGCGCGCTAGCGAGAGTTGGGTCGTTTGTGACAGTTCTAAACTCGGGCAGCGCTCATTTGCTGTAATCGGGGAGCTGAAGCAGTTCACCGGTGTTGTGACAGATGGCAACGGCGATGCCAAGATCCTGCAGGATCTTGGCGTGGAGGATTTTATCGTGCAGGTCGCATAGTTGGATATAGTTAAGCAACCTCTAAACTTCCAATTGAATATGGTAATCACGAAACACAACGGATCGTCCGGCACGTACCTGCCGGTGTTTTAGGAGTAAAAATGGCAACAGTAACCTTCGATGGCGCTACACGGATTTACCCCGGTGGCGAGCATCCTGCGGTAGATAACTTTAATTTAGAGATCGCAGATGGTGAATTCCTGGTTTTGGTTGGGCCATCGGGCTGCGGTAAGTCAACCACGCTGCGCATGCTCGCCGGTCTGGAAGAGGTGTCACAGGGTCGCATTCTGATAGGTGATAAAGATGTCACCGAGCTCTCACCAAAAGACCGTGATATTGCGATGGTGTTTCAGAACTATGCGCTCTATCCGCACATGAGCGTGGCTGAAAATATGGCTTTCGCGCTGAAGATTGCTGGAGTTTCAAAAGAAGAGCGTGATCGCCGTGTGCGGGAGGCGGCTGAGCTGCTCGATCTCACTCCGTATCTTGACCGCAAACCAAAGGCGCTCTCTGGCGGTCAGCGTCAGCGTGTCGCGATGGGGCGCGCAATCGTGCGTGAGCCACAGGTGTTCCTGATGGACGAACCGCTTTCAAACCTGGATGCGAAGCTGCGTGTGCAGACCCGCACACAGATTGCGTCGCTCCAGCGGCGTCTCGGCGTGACCACTGTGTATGTCACGCACGATCAAACTGAGGCCCTGACGATGGGTGACCGTATTGCGGTTTTGAAAGATGGCGTGCTGCAGCAGGTGGGCACACCGCGTGATCTCTACGAAAACCCAGTAAACATGTTTGTTGCTGGTTTCATCGGCAGCCCAGCGATGAACCTGCTTGATCTGCCGTTCACAAACGGGGGAGTTGCTTTCGGCGATCATGTGCACCCGGTCGCGGCTGAGCAAATTGGCAACCGTGACAGCGTATTTGTTGGTGTGCGCCCGGAGGATCTCATTGTGAGCACCGAAAAACCGGGTTTGCGTGTGCGCGTAAATCTCGTTGAAGAGCTCGGCGCTGACGGTTATCTTTACGGCTCAATCGAAGCTGAATCTGATGCATACGCTGACGGCATCGGTGCCTCTGACAAGCATAAGCAAGTGGTGGCCCGTGTTGACGGTCGCACCCACCCAAAGACCGGCGATGTTGTCTACGTGCTTCCCAACCCTGCGCACGTGCATCTTTTTGATAAGGAAACTGAAACACGTATCGTCTAAGGTGCAACCGTGGAGAGGCTGTCGTGGCAGGAACAGGATCGTGTAACAGTGGCGCATAAGAGTGGATACTCAAAGTTCATAGTGCGAGCGCAGTCTCTCTACGGTGTGGCTGGTGTTGCTCCGCTGGCAGATGGCTGGTTTGCTGTTGCAGACGGGCGGGTGCTTGCTTGCGGATCGGGCCCGCTACCGGCTGAGCTGCCCGACGGTGGGGCCACGGCAGACCTGCCTGTGCTCGACTATTCGGATCGCATCATTGCGCCCGGGTATATTGATATTCACTGTCACGGTGCTGGCGGGTATGCTTTCGATCAGATCAGCGAAGCTGACGGTTTTGCGGCTGTGGCTGCGGCTAAGCGAGTGCACCAGCAGCACGGCACAACCAGGCAGATTTTGTCTTTGGTGACCGCCGATGTTGCCTCCCTTGAGGCGCGGTGTATGGCTGCTGCAGAGCTTTGTGAAATCGATCCGCATTTTTTGGGAATCCATCTTGAGGGGCCGTTCTTAGCTGTGCAAAAGTGCGGCGCGCACGATCCGAACCTTTTGATAGCGCCGAATCCTGAGCATGTGGAGCGCTTGCTGAAAGCAGCTGGTGGTTGGCTGCGGCAGGTCACCTTAGCGCCTGAGTTGCCGCACAGTGAGCAGGCTATTGCGGTGTTGAAAGAGGCAGGTGTTCGTGTTGCGGTCGGCCATACTGACTGCGATTTTGCCACTGCTGCGGGTGCTTTTGCTGCCGGAGCTAGCATACTAACCCACGCCTTTAATGGGATGAACGGACTGCAGCACCGTGCTCCGGGGCCGGTGGCGGCTGCCTTTGACGCTCAAGAGGTGGTGCTCGAAGTGATTGCAGACGGGCATCACGTGCACCCCCGAATGATACAGCTGCTGCATGAACAAGCTGCCGGTAGGGTTGCGTTGATTACTGATGCGATGTCAGCTGCTGGCATGCCGGACGGCCCCGCACAAATCGGCGAGCTGGCGGTTGCGGTTGTTGACGGTCTGCCGCGTCTGGTGCGTGAAGATGGCACGCTCGGATCAATCGCCGGCTCAACGCTGACGATGGAGCGTGCGGTGCAGGTTGCTGTTGCCTCGGGTTGGCCGCTTGCTGAAGCGATAGCTGCGGCAACTGTGATCCCAGCGCATGCAATTGGCGCGGCGGCGACGCACGGCTCTTTACAGCCCGGCTACGTGGCAGATTTTGTCGTTTTGAATGACAGCTTAGAGGTGCTTGAGACGTGGGTCTCAGGCGCCCAACTGACGAGCTAACGTCGCTGCCTTAACCGGTCACAGTAAATGGCGGTGACGGTGGGATTTACCACTGTGTAACTAAATTTTGTACTGAATTCAACTAATTCCATTACCACATAAACAGGAGAGCATAATGCCTATCAATTCCAAAAAACCTGACTCCAGCAAGTCAGGCAAACCCTTCTACAAGAAGTGGTGGGGAATCACCATCATTGTTGTAGTTATCCTCGGGATAGGGAACTTTCTTTGGGGGGGGAGAAGAGCTAGAAAATAAGATCACGATGCCTGATGTGACCGGCCTGAAGGTCGACGTCGCTAAGCAGACGATTAGAGATGCAGGTATTACTAGCTTGGTCGACTTGGAAGACGTTGATGGCCAGGATAGCGTGTGGAAAGATTCAAACTGGTCTGTTGTTTCGCAGAATCCAGCTGCGGGCACAGAGATTGATGCGGATGTGCAGGTGACTCTCAAGGTCAATCATGACTCTAAGAAAGAGGCTGAGGCCGCTTTGGAGAAGGCCCAAGAAGAGGCGAAGGCCGAAGGTAGAATTAACTCTCAAGGTTTGACTCAAGACACAGCAACATATGCGTGTGGACGGGTATGGAAAGAAACCGTTCAGAAGCAACATCCCGAAGTGAAGGTTAAAGAGCGCTTCACGGACGTTATCACTGACGGTGTTGGAGATGACGATAGATTTTTTATTATTATGACCATTCGTGTTGGCAATGCAGACTTTAATGTTGAGTGTTATGTTGGCGGAACGGAGGAAAATCCCTACGTTGAGCGTGTGGCTATCTACTAATCTTTTGTTTTCTTAGACGAGACACCCCGCTACCTGGTCGTCAGGTGGCGGGGTGATTTTTGTGCTCGAGCTAGAATGGAGTTGATCAAAATATGACGCGACTTCCTTACTCGTCCCACTCGAAGGCTGGGCGTTTCGGTGGCTCCGGCATCCGATCCACATTCGCCTCAGTGGCGGCCTCTCCTAGGGAGTCCAGCCAGTCATCATCCACTGTCTGAGCATCAACGGTATCAAGCACGACATCGGCTTTGAGTTTCGTCCCCCTAACCGTTGCACGCACAACCGGTATTAGTCCACGTTGCTCGATGTGTTTAACCAGGGGCAAAAGTTTTTCGGATTGTCCTTTTGTCAGAACACCGATTGGCTCGCCGTCGATCTCAACCTGAACGGCTTCATATGCGGAGCGTGGTCGGATTTCGACTGTGGACCGCAAGGTTGCAGCAACATGGTTTTCGACACCACTTCCACGTCGCACATAGTGGACCAGTACGTCCATGAACTCATCTTCTTTAGTTACTTGTATCTTGCGATCAGTAGGAAGGATTACGAATGGAGTATTTGGTAGCCCGTTGGAAGGTGTTAGACCGTGTGGGTCGGGAATGTTTAGTGTGACACTGGAGTACACGTCATCCACTACGTTATTGCGAGCCCACATTCTCGCTGGTACTCGAAGCTGATCCCCTTCCTCTGACAAGCGGGAAAGCACAGGAAAATAACGATGAGCATCCTCTTGAGCGAGGTAGCCGACATGTTCTCCGTCGAAGTAGACGGCTACGGCTTCGCCTTTGCCGTACGGGTTGTCTGGGTCGGGTACTAGGATCGCCTCACCGAGAGCTGTGATGCCGGATGGACTATGGAATTCAGTTTTGTGTCCCACTAGTCTCCTAAATGCATCGGGGTGATACGCCTCACCGACGATTTCTAGGTTTCTGCCTCGTACCCACGGCTCAACGAACGTTCCCGATGGTTTTGGTGGATACCATTCGTCGTCGATCATGTAACCATGCAACAAGTCAGCACTCGTAGTCTGTTGCGTCGATGAAATTCCAGAGGGCGTAGACTGGTCTTGTTGGTCGTTTGCTTCCTTAGCCTTTTTGGCCTCTTTGGCTTTTTGGGCTCTAGCGGTGGCCTCTTCGTCAACGATTTTCTTTTTGAGCCACCATCGGCCGCGAAAAATCCAGAAGATTCCAAGAGTCGCACCAATGAGCGCTATAGGTATTGGGAAGCGGAGGTGGGCAATGTCTGACACGATTCTGATGCCGAACAGAACAGTGAATAACCAGCCCCACACGTGCATGGTCTCACCTTTGTAGGTAGGTTTGACATCAATACCATCAGCCATGGTTCACTCCTCATCATCATTGATGTCTGTACTTCTGCGCCTGTCTAATCCTAGTATTTTAGCGGCAGTTGGGATTCTTCACCCTACCGTCGTTGTAGCCGAGGTCATGACCCACACGACCTGCTTGAGCTGCCTTATATTTTGAATTGGCTGTTTCTTGTGAGTAAATCTCATACACTTGCCAGGCAAGATAAGCCAGCGTAAATTTTTTAGTTGGCAACAAAGAGAAAACCCCGCGATCTCAATGAACACGGGGTTCCGGACGCGGTGACGGTGGGATTTGAACCCACGGTGCGGGGTTACCGCACACGACTTTTCGAGAGTCGCACCTTCGGCCGCTCGGACACGTCACCAGAACTTTGATTCTAGCAGGATCAAATATCAGACTGAAACGAGTTAACAGCGATATAAAATCATAGTCCCACCACGTAGGGTGGTCGTATGGTGAAAAATACTGGTGACTATCGCTGTGCAGAGTGTGGTTGGCGATCCTTGAAATGGGTGGGTCGCTGCGGCGGGTGCGGTCAGTGGAGCACTCTTGAGCAGGTTGCTGTTGCGAAATCAGCGGGTTTGCGCTCAGGCGGGGCAACGACCCCGACGACTCCAGCGCTGCCAGTGACTGAGCTAAAGGCGGCGCTAACCGCATACTTACCGACGGGTATCGCAGAGCTCGACCGCGTGCTCGGCGGCGGCTGTGTGCCGGGTGTTGCGATCCTCTTCTCTGGTGAGCCGGGTGTTGGCAAGTCAACCCTGCTGCTACAGGCAGCGGCAAAAGTTGCGGCGCAGGGGGCGCGGGTGCTTTATGTGTCCGGTGAAGAATCAACAGGGCAGATTAAAATGCGGGCTGAGCGCACAGGGGCTGTGGAAGAAACACTGTACCTGGCCTCCGACACTGACCTGGGTGCGGTGCTTGGGCATATTGAAGCGGTTGACCCAGATTTTCTGATTGTTGATTCAGTGCAGACTATCGCAGCACCAGAAATTGACGGCATAGTTGGTGGCCCGGCGCAGGTGCGTGAGGTTGCGTCAACCCTTGTGCGCGCGGCAAAATCCCGCAACATGCCGCTCATGCTCGTTGGGCATGTCACCAAGGAGGGCAACGTTGCAGGGCCGCGCACCCTTGAGCATCTGGTAGATGTTGTGTGTCATTTTGAGGGTGACCGGCAGAGCGCATTGCGTTTTTTGCGCACACTGAAAAACCGTTTCGGGCCGACCGACGAGGTTGGGTGCTTCGAAATGGTGCAAGAGGGCATCGCCGAAGTCGCAGACCCCTCAAGACTGTTCTTAAGCTCAGGGGATGAGCCGGTGAGCGGCACCTGTGTTGTGATGGCGGTAGAGGGGCGCAGAGTGCTCCCGGTTGAAGTGCAGGCCTTGGTTGCTCCAACTTCAACCCCGAACCCACGGCGTGTTACAAGCGGTGTTGATGCTGCACGAGTGGCGATGATCCTTGCGGTTCTCGAAAGACGCGCGGGTGTGCGTTTGCACGACGCAGATGTGTACGTCTCCACCGTCGGTGGTGTGCGTTTGGTTGAGCCGGGCGCAGATCTCGCTATTGCGTTAGCGATTATTAGTGCCGCAAAAAACAAACCCCTGCCAAGAGCTTTAGCGGTGGCCGGTGAGCTCACTCTCGCGGGTGAGGTGCGATCCGTCGTTGCGGGGGCGCAACGCCAGAAGGAAGCCAAACGCTTGGGGTATGAGCGATACTTAAATGATTCTGTGAAGTCGCTTAAGCGGGCTAGCGAAATAGCATTTAACGCTTAGATATCGTTGTAGCTGTGTGGGTTAATTTAGGTTTTATGAGCAGAGTAGAATTATGACCGTGACTAAAGAGATACTTGACGTAGCACTTGTTGGTGGCGGCATTATGAGCGCCACATTGGGCACCTTTATTAACGATCTTGAGCCATCTTGGTCTATTGCCCTCTTTGAATCACAATCAGAGGTTGCAACAGAAAGCTCAAATGCGTGGAACAATGCCGGCACAGGTCACGCGGCCCTCTGCGAGCTTAATTACATGCCCGAAGGTGCTGACGGCTCACTGTCATCGGCGAAAGCGATCGACATTAATCAGCAGTTTGTGATGTCGCGCGAGTGGTGGTCTCAGCTGGTTGAGCGGGGCGTGCTGAGCGCGCCGGAAGAGTTTATTACAGCCGTTCCGCACCTCACCTTTGTAGAAGGTGAAAAAGACGTCGACTATCTGCGTCGCCGCTATGAAACACTGAAAAATGAGCCGCTCTTCTCCGATATGGAGTACACCGAAGACCCGGCAGTTATTGCAGAATGGGCACCGCTGCTCATTGACCGTCGCGATAAGTCACAAAAAGTTGCGGCCACTCGCTCACGCACTGGAACCGACGTTAACTTCGGTGAAGTGACCAGGCAGCTCGTTGGCAATCTTGAAAAAGAAAATGCGGCTGTTTTTACCAATAACGTTGTAACTAAGATCTCGCAGAACGACGACGGCACATGGAAGTTGCAGATTACAGATAAGCAGCGTTCACAGTCAAAAACCGTAAACGCTAAATTCGTTTTTGTCGGCGCTGGCGGCAGTGCGCTGCTGCTGTTGCAGTCAGCAAAAATCCCTGAGATCAAGGGCTACGGTGGCTTCCCGATCAGTGGTAAGTTCTTGCGGTGCAAAAACCAAGAAGTGATAAAGCAGCATCATGCGAAGGTGTACGGTAAGGCAAAGGTTGGCGCACCTCCAATGTCTGTGCCACACCTTGACACCCGTATCATTGACGGCAAAGAAGAGCTTTTGTTTGGCCCCTATGCCGGCTTCAGCACCAACTTCCTAAAGCACGGAGGTTACGGTGCGCTATTCCAATCTATCCGCCCGCACAACCTTGGGCCAATGATGAAAGTTGGTCTCACGCAGTGGGCACTTGAAAAGTATTTGTTAAAAGAGCTCAGCGCCACCAAGCAAGCGCAAATTGAAACACTGCGCGAGTATTTCCCCGCCGCCGACGCTGATGATTGGGAGATGGTTACCGCCGGTCAGCGTGTCCAAATTATGAAGAAGGATCCTGAAAAGGGTGGTGTTCTGCAGTTCGGCACAGAGATAGTAGCTAACGCTGAGGGCTCGATCGCTGGTCTGCTGGGAGCTTCACCGGGCGCTTCAACAGCCGTGTATGCGATGCTGAATTTGCTTGAGCGCTGCTTCCCTGAGGAGTTTCACGGAAAGTGGGCTGCTAAGATCGCTGAATCTGTGCCGTCATACGGTAAAAACATTAATTCAGATGCGGATCTTGCGCAGGCCACTCTCGACAGCACCGCGAAAACTCTGAAGCTCGAAGTTTAATCTAGGAAGTTCCCCCAAATAATGTCTGAATTAGACTCAGAATCAGGCGCGCCTGATCGAGGTAAGCAGTCGTGGCTCGAGAATCGTTTTCGTGATCTGCGGTTGAGTCGCAAAGATTGGGAAGAGTCAGACACCGCGCATAACGAGCAGCGCCGTCAAGAGCGTGCAGCTGAAGACACTCGGGCGACCGAAGATGTTTTTGCTGAGCTCACCGGTGGCGAAAAACTCTTTACTGAGCAGACCGCACCAATTGAGACGCTGAATTACTATGCGCGCCCGCCAAGAGATTTTGCAACCGCGGGTATGCGTCGTATTTTTACGGCGGTTGTGCTGGTTATTGCCTTTACCTTGCTGATTGCAAACGGCATTGCTGTAGCCAGCCTCTTAAACGAAGACGGTAGTGAAGAAGCAGACTCTGGTGCTGCTGCAGTTGCAGACGAAGCCGCAGAGGGTGAAGACTCCGCGGAGCTGAGCGAAAACGCGGTGCCTTTGACCGCTGATGCAGATAAGGATGCGCAGGATAAGGCCTCTGTTAGCGATGTCGAGCCGTTTACGGCGCTTGTCGCAGATGAGACATGGCTGACCGCTACCGCAGAAAAAGTTGGCATCCCACGGCTGGCTCTTGCCGCTTATGCCGCGGCAGAATTGACTGTCAAACAGGAGTTTCCGAGCTGCAATATCGGCTGGAACACTATCGCCGCTATCGGATCTGTTGAATCAAATCACGGCACAATAAACGGCGCAAGCTTAGACGAGGATGGGCGTGTTAGACCGCGTATTATCGGGCAACCGCTAGACGGAAAGCACTATCTCGCAACTCCGGACACAGATCGCGGCCTCTATGACAATGACACCGTATGGGATCACGCTGTCGGGCCGATGCAGTTTATCCCGAGCACTTGGGAGCACTACAAGCGTGATGCAAACGGTGACGGTAAAGCCGACATAGATAACGTGCATGACGCTGCCTTAAGCGCGGCAACACTGCTGTGCACCGAGGGCGGCGATCTCTCTACTGAGGCGGGGTATATTGCTGCAATTCGTGCATACAACCCGAATGTGCAATACAATAATGCGGTTGTTGCTGAAGCTACCCGTTACCTGGAGTTGAGCGGATATTAGCGCTAGCCCTGAGCCACAATGTTAACGCGTTTTTAACATTGTGACAGTTCAGCTTTAAATCATCAGATGAAAAAGGTATGATGAACATTGCACGTAGACCAGTGCAGTCGAGGGGCGTTGCCCCGTAAACCTTGAAGGATGAAACATGAACTCAAGCGATAAGCGCCGTAACGGCGGCTTTCTTGGGGGCTTAGCATACGCTGCTGCTGCAACCCTCGCCTTCGGTGGTCTTGCAGTCGCCCCTGCGATTGCCGCCCCAAGCCCTGCGCAAGCAGCGGAGGCTTGCACCCCTGTTGAGGAGGTGAACACTGTCGGTGATCTGCAGTGGGCATTCCGTGACAGTTGGAACCGATACCTTGCCATGCCATTCGCTGGGTGGGTTGTGACCCCGCACGGTGGTGCTACTAGGGCTGCTGATGGTGTTATCACCTACAAGCAAGACAAGGCTGCCTCAACCTTTGATGCGAACACCGGTAAAGGAATTATCGCGTTCACCGGTGGCGCACGCTACACCGGGCACCACGGCGCGGCAGATGTTGTGATCCAGAACCCTCAGATCACCGTTAACGGCGACGGCACCGGCGTTTTGACCCTTGAAACCAGTGAAACCGGCACCTCAGCGTTCACCGTAGTGCGCCGTGCGTTTGTAAACCTGACCGGGGTTACCGCCGAAAACACTGATAACTTCACCAACTTTAAGAATGTTAAGGGCATCTTCACTCAGGAAGCTGGCCCAGACGCCCTTGCTGGCTACAGTGGGCAACCAGCTGCCGACCTTAATTTCAGCGCCGGTAAAACCGTTGCGGCTGTCACATGCCCAGCAGCGGAGCTCCCTGCTCCAACCGTGAGCGTTTCACCGGCGGATCTTACAAACCTCAACCCAAACGGTGCTGAGGTTACTATTACCGGCACCGGCTTCCTGCCAAACGACCCTGCAACTACCGGCGGCCGCCCGCCGCTCGCGGGTAAGTTCACTGGCGCTTACCTTGCTTTTGGCCAGTATGCAGACACCTGGAAGCCGTCAGAAGGTGCTCCAGCTAGCGCACGCGTGAACGATCGCAACGCCCTGAAGTGGCTGCTGCCTGAAGAATCGCACCCGATGGTTGGTGGCGTAGCAAGCGGCGCTCACACCCTCAACCCAGACGGCACTTTTTCAGCAACCCTTACTCTCAAAGAGGGTGCCCTTGCTGAGGGTAAGCACTGGGGCATCGTAACCTACCCTGGCGGCGGGGCTAGCTACCCTGCATTTGAAACCTTCACCCCTGTAAGTTTTGCTGCCCCAACCCTCGCTGTTGAACCTGCCGCTGCTAAAGCTGGCGACAGCGTAGTGGTAAAGGGTCAGTTCTTTAAAGCGGGTGAAGAGGCTGTGCTGAAGCTCGGCGATAAGACCCTCGGCACCGCAGTCGCAGACGCTACCGGAAACACAATCTTCAACGTGGCTCTTCCTGAAGATGCTGCTGCAGGTGCCCAGACACTGACTGCGGCACAGGCTAGCGCAGCAAAGTCAGCAACCGCTACTGTCAACGTGACCGCAAAGGCCGCGCCGGAGCCTGCTCCAGCGCCGGAGACTGACCCTGCAACAGAGACTGATCCTGCGCAAGGTGCGGATCCTGCTGGAGATACTGATCCTGCGCAAGGCACTGATCCTGCTGAAGGTACTGTTCCTGCGCCGGAGACCGACCCTGCTGGGGAGACTGATCCAGCAGGAGATGCTGATCCAGCACCGGTGGCACCTGCCGCAGCGCTGAACAAGCAGGCTGGCAAGGCTGGTGAGAGCTTCATCGTTACCGGCAGCAACTTTGCGCCTAACGCAGAGGTAGCTTTTGAGTTCCACTCAGATCCTGTGCAGCTCGGCACAGTGATCACGGATGCTGCTGGTGCCTTCTCATTCACCGCAGCGGTTCCTGCAAATGCGACAGCGGGTGCCCACAATGTTCGTGTGCTGCAGGGGGACACAGCGGTAGACCTGCCCTTCACAGTTTTTGTTCCAATCACACCGTCAACAAGCGCTGATGTGCTAGCTGCAGTTAACGCCAACTCTGGCGCAGCAGTACAGGCTAAGAAGGTGCTTGCAAAAACCGGTGCTGAAGCTCCGTTGTTGCTTGCAGGAATCGGTCTTGCAGCTGTGCTTACCGGTGCTGCAGCACTACGGTCGCGACGCAACGCCTAACACGCACTAAAGGGTAAACAGCCCTGCGGGTTTTACCGCGGGGCTGTTTTCTTTTTACCGGCGGATCGCAGACACGAGCTGCGCCCCACAAGAAGTGCCGCACGTTTGCTAAATATATAAGTTTCCGCGTAATATTGTTTATTGGTGTGCCCCACCTTATATGCGTTGCTTGCAGCGCCTATAAAAAGGGTCATCAGGGTCACTGCGGCAAAAGCCACACACCCCCACGGCATACCTGCACCAGCACCCCGTGGGTGCGGCAGGTCGTTATGCAAGACATAACACCGCTGAAACCATTTACAGCATCGCTGTCACCGTGCAGCACTAATTAGGAGAACAAGTTGCCTACTATTCAGCAGCTGGTTCGCAAAGGTCGCAAGCCGAAGGTCGCTAAGACCAAGGCTCCTGCGCTGAAAGCGAACCCTCAGCAGCGTGGCGTATGCACCCGTGTTTACACCACCACACCAAAGAAGCCAAACTCAGCTATGCGTAAAGTAGCTCGTGTAAAGCTTTCAAACGGCACTGAGGTCACCGCCTACATTCCGGGCGAAGGCCACAACCTGCAGGAGCACTCAATGGTGCTCGTGCGCGGCGGCCGTGTGAAGGATCTTCCAGGTGTTCGTTACCGTATCGTGCGCGGCGCCCTTGACACCCAGGCAGTTAAGGGTCGTCAGCAGGCTCGCAGCCACTACGGCGCAAAGAAGGAGAAGAAGTAATGCCACGTAAAGGCCCTGCTCCAAAGCGTCCGGTAGTAGCCGATCCGGTTTACGGTTCACCAGTAGTTAGCCAGCTGGTTAACAAGATTCTGCTCGACGGTAAAAAGGGACTCGCAGAGCGTATCGTATACGGTGCGCTTGAGTCTGTCGCAGAAAAGACCAACCAGGACGCAGTTACCGTCCTGAAGAAGGCTCTGGATAACATCCGCCCAACTCTCGAGGTTCGTTCACGCCGTGTTGGCGGTAGCACCTATCAGGTGCCTGTTGAGGTCAAGCCTCACCGCGCAAACACCCTGGCACTGCGCTGGCTGACGAGTTATGCAAAGGCTCGTCGCGAGCACACCATGACTGAGCGTTTGACAAACGAAATCCTCGACGCCGCAAACGGTCTTGGTGCCGCTGTGAAGCGTCGTGAAGACACTCACAAGATGGCTGAGTCGAACCGCGCGTTCGCTCACTACCGCTGGTAGGAAGAGACTCGGTGTGGGCGCAGGTACAATCGGCGCCCACACCTCTCATCTGATCCGCCCCCAAACTTTTAACTTCACATCTGAGGAGATCTCGTGGCACAAGACGTGCTCACCGACCTGAATAAGGTCCGCAATATCGGCATCATGGCGCACATTGATGCTGGCAAGACCACCACAACCGAACGTATCCTCTTCTACACCGGCGTTAACCACAAGCTCGGTGAAACCCACGACGGTGCTTCAACCACCGACTGGATGGAGCAGGAGAAAGAGCGCGGTATCACCATTACCAGTGCTGCGGTTACCTGTTTCTGGAACAACAACCAGATCAATATCATTGACACCCCAGGTCACGTTGACTTTACCGTTGAGGTAGAGCGTTCACTGCGCGTTCTCGATGGTGCGGTTGCTGTGTTCGACGGTAAGGAAGGCGTTGAGCCACAGTCTGAGACTGTTTGGCGCCAGGCCGATAAGTACGAAGTTCCACGCATCTGCTTCGTCAACAAGATGGACAAGATGGGCGCTGATTTCTACTTCACCGTAGACACAATCGTGAGCCGCCTCGGTGCAAAGCCACTGGTTATGCAGCTGCCAATCGGAGCCGAGTCAGACTTCGTTGGTGTTGTCGACCTGCTCTCAATGCAGGCGTTTGTATGGCCGGGTGACGCAAAGGGTGACGTTGCGCTCGGTGCTGAGTATGAGATCCAGGAGATTCCTGAAGATCTAAAGGCAAAAGCTGAAGAGTACCGCGCACAGCTTGTTGAGACTGTTGCAGAGAGCGACGATGCGCTGCTCGAGAAGTACTTCGAGGGTGAAGAACTCACCATCGAAGAGCTCAAGGGTGCGATCCGTAAGCTCGTTGTGAAGAACGAAATCTTCCCTGTTTACTGCGGCTCTGCTTTCAAGAACCGCGGTGTGCAGCCAATGCTCGACGCAGTTGTTGACTTCCTACCTAACCCACTCGACATTGGTGCGATCCAGGCACACGACGTGCGTGACGAAGAGAAGACCATCGAGCGGAAGCCAACCGCTGACGAGCCATTCTCTGCGCTGGCATTCAAGGTTGCTGTGCACCCATTCTTTGGCCGCCTGACCTATGTGCGCGTTTACTCAGGTGTTGCACCTTCCGGCGCACAGGTTGTGAACTCAACCAAGAGCAAGAAGGAACGCATCGGTAAGGTGTTCCAGATGCACGCGAACAAGGAAAATCCTGTTGACGAGTTGCGTGCGGGTAACATCTACGCTGTTATCGGTCTGAAAGACACCACCACCGGTGACACCCTTTGCGATCCAAGCAACCCTGTAGTGCTTGAGTCAATGACCTTCCCAGAGCCAGTTATTGAGGTTGCTGTGGAGCCAAAGACCAAGGGCGACCAGGAGAAGATGTCAACCGCTATTCAGAAGCTTGCGGAAGAGGATCCAACCTTCCGCGTCAGCCTGAACGCCGAGACCGGCCAGACCGTGATCGCGGGTATGGGTGAGCTGCACCTCGACATTATCGTTGACCGCATGAAGCGCGAATTCAAGGTTGAGGCAAACGTCGGTAAGCCGCAGGTTGCCTACCGTGAGACCATTCGCAAGGCTGTTGAGAAGCACGAATACACCCACAAGAAGCAGACCGGTGGTTCCGGTCAGTTCGCGAAGGTGCAGATCGCTCTCGAGCCACTCGAGGTTGAGGGTGACAACATCTACAGCTTCGAAGATAAGGTGACCGGTGGTCGCGTGCCACGCGAGTACATCCCATCAGTTGATGCTGGTATTCAGGACTCAATGCAGTACGGTATCCTCGCAGGCTTCCCGGTTGTTGGCGTGAAGGCTACTCTGCTTGACGGCCAGTACCACGATGTTGACTCATCTGAAATGGCCTTCAAGATCGCCGGCTCAATGGCGTTCAAAGAGGCTGCACGTCTGGCAAACCCAGTGCTCCTTGAGCCAGTTATGGCTGTTGAGGTGCGCACCCCTGAAGAATACATGGGCGATGTTATTGGTGACCTGAACTCACGTCGTGGTCAGGTGCAGTCAATGGAAGACGCCTCAGGTGTGAAGGTGGTGCGTGCACTGGTGCCGCTTTCAGAAATGTTTGGCTACATTGGTGACCTGCGTTCAAAGACCTCCGGTCGTGCAGTGTTCTCAATGGTCTTCGACTCATACGCTGAGGTTCCGAAGGCAGTAGCTGACGAGATCATCCAGAAATCTCAGGGCGCATAAATAGTGCCCGAAACCAGCTGGCGGCGACACACCCGCCGCCAGCTGGCAAACTCATTAGGCCAAACGCAGAATGAGTTAGTAATATAGTTAGGCAAACAAAGTTGTAATCTGGTCTGTCGTAAACCCACGATAGATCATCTACACAAGACGTCCTGAGGAGGACATTTAATGGCAAAGGCCAAGTTCGAGCGCACTAAGCCGCACGTAAACATCGGTACCATTGGTCACGTTGACCACGGTAAGACCACTCTGACCGCTGCTATCTCAAAGGTTCTTGCTGACAAGTTCCCATCAGACACCAACGTGCAGCGTGACTTCAACACCATTGACTCAGCTCCAGAAGAGCGCCAGCGCGGTATTACCATCAACATCTCACACGTTGAGTACGAGACCGAAAAGCGTCACTACGCACACGTTGACGCTCCAGGCCACGCTGACTACATCAAGAACATGATCACCGGTGCTGCCCAGATGGACGGCGCGATCCTCGTTGTAGCTGCAACTGACGGTCTGATGGCTCAGTCAAAGGAGCACATCCTCCTCGCTAAGCAGGTTGGTGTTCCTTACCTCCTCGTTGCGCTCAACAAGTGCGACATGGTTGACGACGAAGAGATGCTTGAGCTGGTTGAGATGGAGGTTCGTGAAGAGCTTTCAAAGAACGGCTACGACGGTGACAACGCTCCAGTTGTACGCGTTTCTGGCTTCCAGGCTCTCGAGGGTGACGAGAAGTGGACCCAGTCTATTCTCGACCTCATGACCGCAGTTGACGAGTCAATCCCAGACCCAGTCCGCGACAAGGACAAGCCATTCCTCATGCCTATTGAGGATGTGTTCACCATCACCGGTCGTGGCACCGTTGTGACCGGCCGTGCTGAGCGTGGTACCCTCGCGATCAACTCTGAGGTTGAGATCGTTGGTCTGCGCGACACCCAGAAGACCACCGTGACCGGTATCGAGATGTTCCACAAGCAGCTCGACGAGGCATGGGCTGGTGAGAACTGTGGTCTGCTGCTTCGCGGTACCAAGCGTGAAGACGTAGAGCGCGGTCAGGTTGTTGTAGCTCCAGGCTCAATCACCCCACACACCAACTTCGAGGGCACCGCTTACATCCTCAAGAAGGAAGAGGGCGGCCGCCACAACCCATTCTTCACCAACTACCGTCCACAGTTCTACTTCCGTACCACTGACGTGACTGGCGTTATCAGCCTCCCAGAGGGCACCGAGATGGTTATGCCTGGTGACACCACCGACATGACCGTTGAGCTGATCCAGCCAATCGCTATGGAAGAGGGCCTCGGCTTCGCTATCCGTGAGGGTGGCCGCACCGTTGGTGCTGGCACCGTTACCAAGGTAATCAAGTAATTACCTCACTCAGGTAGCAATAGCTAAGCAATAATTTAGACCCCCGGGGAATCCCTCGGGGGTCTAATATTTTGACCAGCTTGGTAAGCCGTAGAAATTTGCGCAAAGAACCAAATATGGCCGGTACCCGCAGTTTGCGGATATCGGCCATATTTTATTACGCGGCTAGTTTAGTCTTAGCTAGCGTTGTTGTTGTTGCCACTGCTGTCGCTGTCGTTGCGACCGAGCTTCTCATCAGCCGCATCGCGTGCCTCAGCGATCTTATCGGCGAACTTGCCGCCGGTAACCTTGTTGGCGATATTTGCGGCGCCGTCCAAAACTTTGTCGGTCGCCGCCTCAGCCTGCTCGCTGTTTAGAGCCGCATCAATTTTCTCTTTGTTCTCGTTAATAAGGTTCGCTGCCTTATTCTTCAAATCTTCGAGACCCATAATTTTCCTTTCGCAATTCCGACCGTGGGGAAAGAGGCCGGTTACTGAAATTATGAACTATGAAGATGTGTAAACTACTAAAAACTTAAAAATCGCGGTAGCATCTTGTAGCGATAGTTATAGTGCAGGAGGGTGTGTCTGTGACAGGTGCAGTGAAAGAGCAGCGCGTGCCCGCCAAGAAAACCAGCTCTTGGATGTTGATTGCTGTCGACGTCATCGCCTGGACACTTGCAATCCTCGCAGCTCTTGCGCTGCGTTTCGACTTTAATCTCAATCTAATTCAGTTCAATTGGGCTTTCGTCCTGATTGCCGCCACAATCGGGCTGCAGTTTATTGCCGGCTGGGTCACTTGGCTGTATCGCAAGCGTTTTGCTGTTGGCAGTTTTGATGAGGCAAAAGCTCTTGTGATCTGCGTCACACTCGCTGTGCTCCCAACACTGCTATTTACGATATACGTCACAAAGGGGCAGGCGATCCCGCGCTCCACAATGTTTATTGCGGCGCCCCTCGCTTTCGTTGCTATGGGGCTGGGTCGCTACATTCTACGGTTGCGTGAAGAACACCAACTGCGGCCCGGCAAAGAGGCTCCGCGCACGCTCATCTATGGTGCGGGATATGCGGGATCGACAACTGTGCGACGCTTGCTCACCGATCCGGTTGCTGCATATTTGCCCGTCGGTTTTCTCGATGACTCACCGAGCCAGCGCAACCGCGAGGTGCGCGGTGTGCGCGTGCTGGGTGGTCTGAAAGATTTGGAGCAGGTTTCTGAACGCACCGGCGCGACCCATCTGATTGTTTGTATCGGTGACGCTGACTCGGCTTTACTGCGACGGGTCAATGATAAAGCTGCAGCAATCGGCATGAAAGTGTCGGTAATGCCACCGCTTGAGCAAATCTTCTCAGGTAAGCATGCACTGTCAGATATTCGTGAAATCTCAATTGAAGATCTGATCGGTCGTTATCCGGTGCGCTTGAACCAGGATTCGATAGCCACATATATTGATGGAAAGCGGGTTTTGGTGACCGGCGCCGGTGGTTCTATCGGATCCGAACTCTGCCGTCAGCTAACCGAGTTCGGGCCCAAAGAGCTAATTCTGCTTGACCGAGATGAGACCGCGCTGCAGCAAACGCAGATATCGATTCGAGGAAACGGCCTGTTAAGCACGCGTGAGGTTGTGCTCGCCGATATTCGCGATGAGGAAACGCTGATACGCATTTTTGAGGATCGCAGGCCGCAGGTGGTTTTCCACGCGGCAGCGCTCAAGCACCTGCCGATGCTCGAACAGTATCCAGACGAAGCTTGGAAGACGAACGTTATTGGCACCCTGAATGTGCTTACCGCAGCACAAAAGGTGGATGTTGAAACTTTTATTAATATTTCAACCGATAAAGCAGCAAACCCGACAAGCGTGCTCGGCCACTCAAAACGAGTTGCTGAAAAACTGACCGCTTGGATGGCTGAGGAAACCGGTCACCGCTATCTCTCGGTGCGATTCGGTAATGTCATCGGCTCACGTGGCTCGATGCTGCCGACGTTCCGCAAACTCATTAAAGCGGGCGGCCCTATCACCATCACACACCCAGAGGTGACGCGGTTTTTTATGACCATCCCAGAAGCGTGCCAGCTTGTTATGCAGGCCGGTGCGCACGGCAGGCCGGGTGAAGTGTTAATTCTGGACATGGGTGAGCCGGTGAAAATCATCGACATTGCCCGCCGCATGATCGCAGAATCGGGTCAGGATATAAAGATTATCTACACCGGTTTGCGCCCGGGTGAAAAACTGCACGAGGATTTAATCGGGTTGAACGAGCAAGACGATCGACCCTTCCACCCGAAGATTTCACACGCTCGAGTTGACACACTGTCACGCGACAGACTGTCACGCGACGGTTGGTTTGCGCGCCTCTCTGAGCGGGAGAGCGATGTCTCGCTCGGCGCAGGGGACGCGAGAATTACTCCGATAACAACCTCTATCCCGGTGATTGACTCCTAATGTTTCTAAGTGCACTTCCCAATTTGCTTCTAATTACGGCGCTGACGCTAGCGATCAGTCTGCTTGTGCAGATTCCGCTGCGCCCCCTGCTGCGCAAATGGGGAGTGCTCGACGTCGCTAATGCGCGATCCTCCCACTCTGGCACGGTTTTGCGCGGCCTGGGGCTGGGGGTGTGGGTTGCATCGCTTGCGGGTGCCGCCGCCGCATGGCTGCTCGGCTTCTTCACGTCGGCGCAGGTGGCTGCGTGGCTCAGTGTGCCGGGCTTGGTGTTGTTGCCGGCCGTGGCCATGCTGCTGCTCAGCCCGACACTCGGCTTGCTTGAAGATTTGCGCGGCCTGTCAATTGGTGCGCGGTCAGTCGCACAGCTGTTAATTGCAGTCGCAGTTGCAGTGCCAGCTTTTTTTCTTGCGGATCTGCCCGTAATCGCTCGCCTTTTGTTGTTCGTTTTCGGGATACTGTTCGTTTCCTCGTTCATTAACGTTGCGAACTTTATGGACGGTTTGAACGGCATTTCCTCGCTGCACGGTCTTATTGCAGGCGCCGCATTTTTTATTATCGGCGCGATTAGCTCAACTCTGTGGTTGATGGCTGCTGGCCTCATTCTGGCGGCGAGCTTTGCGGGCTTTTTACCGTGGAACTTGAAAGGCTACGGCTTTTTGGGAGATGTAGGCAGCTATCTGCTTGGCTCTGGCATCATAACCATCAGCTGGCTCGCGCTCCTGTCCGGTGTGCCGCTGCTGGCAGCTATCGGCCCCACCGTTGTGTACTTTGGTGATGTTGGGTGGACGCTCATTCGACGCTACCGGCGTGGCGAGAAGCTGGGGGAGGCGCACAAAGAGCACGTCTATCAGCGTCTGCATCAGTCGGGCATGAGCCATCTCAAAGCCTCTCTGATCGTTGCCGGGTGCAGTGCAGCAGCGAGCATCTTAGGTATTTTGACAATGTGGTTTACCGGCCCCATCGCCTTTGTTTGTCTCCTTATTCTGGGCTTCTTAATAGTTGTGTGCTACGTCAATTTGCCGCGACACGCCCGGGTTGCATCGGTTACAAAATCTGTGCAAAGATAGATAAGTTCAGCATTTCTGCGGCGGCATTGTGCCGTCTGCTTGAATCACTGCAGAGATAGTGCATAGTCATTAAGAAACTAGGCCACTCGCAGCGAACGATGCCAGCAGGTTAGTTCCTTAGCTGGTGCCGCTCAGGGCGGCGTTGACAGAAGACAACGGTGATCCTGCGATCCGCAAGGAAAACAGGAGAGTGTTGTTAAGGAAGACGTCCAATGCTCATGCCAAAAGTGTGAGTAAGACGCGATAGCAAGGAGAAAGTCATATGGCGGGACAAAAAATCCGCATTCGACTGAAGTCGTATGATCACGAGATCATCGACAGCTCGGCGCGCAAGATTGTTGATACAGTCACCCGCGCTGGTGCAACAGTGATTGGCCCAGTGCCACTCCCAACTGAGAAGAACGTGATCGCAGTGATCCGTTCACCACACAAGTACAAGGACAGCCGCGAGCACTTCGAGAAGCGCACACACAAGCGCCTCATCGACATTGTCGATCCAACCCCGAAGGCAGTTGAGTCGCTGATGCGTATCGACCTGCCGGCTGACGTCAACATCGAGATCAAGCTTTAAGAGGAATCATGTCTGCAGCAAATAAGACTGTTAAGGGTCTGCTGGGCACGAAGCTTGGCATGACTCAGGTATGGGATGAGAACGGCGCAGTTGTGCCGGTAACCGTAATTGAGGTAGCACCTAACGTTGTTACCCAGATTCGCACCCCAGAGGTTGATGGCTACGCAGCGGTACAGATCGCTGCTGGTGCAATCGACCCACGCAAGGTGACCAAGCCACTGGCTGGTCACTTTGAGAAGGCTGGTGTTACTCCACGTCGTCACCTCACCGAGGTGCGCACCGAGAACGCAGCTGACTACTCACTCGGTCAGGAACTGACCGCTGGTGAAACCTTCGAAGCCGGTGAGAAGATCGACGTTGTCGGCACCTCAAAGGGTAAGGGCTTCGCAGGCACCATGAAGCGCCACAACTTCAAGGGTGTGGGCGCATCACACGGTCAACACCGTAATCACCGCAAGCCAGGTTCTATCGGCGGTGCATCATTCCCAGGTCGCGTATTCAAGGGTCAGCGTATGGCTGGTCGCATGGGTGGGGAGCGCGTTACCGTGCAGAACCTCACCGTTCATGCAGTAGACGCAGAAAAGGGTCTGATTCTGGTGAAGGGCGCTGTTCCTGGCGCTAAGGGCCGTCTTGTATTCGTTCGCAACGCAGTTAAGGGGGCCTAGCACATGGCAACCAAGCTTGACGTAATCGACGCAGCAGGCAAGAAGGCGGGCTCGGTTGAGCTGCCAGAGGGTCTGTTCAACGTTGAGACAAACGTTCCGCTGATTCACCAGGTAGTGACCGCTCAGCTCGCAGCTGCGCGCCAGGGCACACACAAGGCTAAGAACCGCGGAGAAGTTTCTGGTTCAGGCATTAAGCCGTTTAAGCAGAAGGGCACCGGCCGTGCGCGTCAGGGCTCTATCCGTCAGCCAGAGCACCGCGGTGGTGGTACCGTTCACGGTCCTGTGCCTCGCGACTATGCACAGCGCACCCCAAAGAAGATGATTGCTGCCGCTGTTAAGGGGCTGCTATCAGATCGTGCGCGCGGTGGTCGTTTGCACGTGGTTGAAAGTTTTGGTGTTGCTGATAAGCCGAGCACCAAGGCTGCACGCCAGGTGCTTGACGCTATTACCGTTGGTCGCCGCGTGCTAGTTGTGGCTGACCGCGACGAAGATACAACCATCCTGTCAGTGCGTAACCTGCCGAATGTACACGTAATCGTGGCAGATCAGGTAAACGCGTACGACATCGTTGTTAGCGACGATCTCGTGTTCACCAAGGCTGCGTTTGACGGCTTTGTTGCTGCGCGTACCGAAAAGGAGGCATAAACAATGAGCCTTAACAAGAATCCGCATGACGTGATCATTCGCCCAATCGTGTCAGAGAAGAGCTACGGCCTTATCGATGCCAACGGTGCTTACACCTTCGAGGTGCAGCCAGGCTCAAATAAGACCGAAATCAAGCTTGCTATTGAGCACATTTTTAATGTCAAGGTTGCAAGCGTCAACACTCTGAACCGTCAGGGCAAGACCCGCCGCACTCGTTTCGGCCTTGGCAAGCGCAAGAACACTAAGCGCGCTATCGTCACGCTGAAGAGTGGTTCAATCGACATCTTCTCGGCTGCGGTATAGGTCGGAAGCGAAAAGGAAATAGATAATGGCTATTCGTAAGTACAAGCCCACGACCCCAGGTCGTCGCGGTTCGAGCGTTGCCGATTTCGCTGAGATCACCCGCTCGACCCCAGAAAAGTCACTCTTGCGTCCGCTGCCAAAGACCGGTGGCCGCAACAATCAGGGTCGCATCACAACCCGTCACATCGGTGGCGGTCACAAGCGCCAGTACCGTGTGATTGACTTCCGTCGCCACGACAAAGACGGTATCAACGCTAAAGTTGCGCATATTGAGTACGATCCAAACCGTACCGCGCGTATTGCACTCCTGCACTACGTTGACGGCACCAAGCGCTACATCATCGCTCCTAACAAACTGAAGCAGGGCGATATTGTAGAGGCCGGGCCAAACGCAGACATCAAGCCGGGTAACAACCTGCCACTGCGTAACATCCCAACCGGTACCGTTGTGCACGCGATTGAGCTGCGCCCGGGTGGCGGTGCAAAGCTGGCTCGTTCAGCAGGCTCATCTGTGCGCCTCGTTGCTAAGGACGGCCCTTACGCGCAGCTTCGTCTGCCATCAGGGGAAATCCGCAACGTTGATGCGCGCTGCCGTGCAACCGTAGGTGAGGTTGGCAACGCAGAGCAGTCAAACATCAACTGGGGTAAAGCTGGCCGTATGCGTTGGAAGGGCATCCGCCCGACCGTCCGCGGTGTTGTAATGAACCCTGTTGATCACCCACACGGTGGTGGTGAAGGCCGCACTTCAGGTGGTCGTCACCCAGTCAGCCCATGGGGTCAGAAGGAAGGACGCACTCGTCGCCCAAATAAGGAAAGCGATAAGTACATCGTCCGCCGCCGTCCAACGGGCAAGAAGCGATAGGTAGTAGGTAGGAGAACAAAGATGCCTCGTAGTCTAAAGAAAGGCCCTTTCGTTGACAACCACCTGCTAGACAAGGTGATTGCTCAGAACGAAGCTGGCACAAACAAAGTAATTAAGACCTGGTCACGTCGTTCAATGATCATCCCGGCAATGCTCGGTCACACGATCGCTGTTCACGACGGGCGCAAGCACATTCCTGTGTTTGTTACCGAAACCATGGTTGGTCACAAGCTCGGTGAGTTTGCACCGACTCGCACCTTCCGCGGTCACGTGAAAGACGACAAGAAGGGTCGTCGCCGCTAAGCGCGGTGACGTAAAGGAGGAAAAGAATGGTGGAGTCGATCGCACGCGTGCGTCATATCCGCGTAACACCTCAGAAGGCCCGTCGCGTCGTGAACCTCGTGCGTGGCAAGAACGCTCAGGAAGCTCTTGCCATCTTGAAGTTCGCCCCGCAGGCAGCTTCTGAGCCGGTGTACAAACTCGTTGCCTCAGCGATTGCTAATGCTCGTGTAAAGGCTGACAACGAAAATCTTCCTCTCAACGAGGATGAGCTTGTTGTCGCTCGTGCTTTCGTGGATGAGGGTGCAACCCTCAAGCGTTTCCGCCCACGTGCACAGGGCCGTGCGTTCCGTATCAACAAACGCACCAGCCACATCACAGTAGTAGTTGCTACTCCTGAGGCTGTAAAGAAGGGAGCCAAGTAAATGGGCCAGAAAATTCATCCATATGGCTTCCGTCTGGGCGTAACCACTGACCATGTGTCACGCTGGTTCTCAGACTCAACTAAGCCAGGTCAGCGCTACGCCGACTATCTCGCTGAGGATGCAAAAATCCGCAAGTTCTTGGGTGAGACCCTCGACCGTGCTGGTGTCAGCCGCATCCAGATCGAGCGCACTCGCGACCGTGTGCGTGTAGATATTTTCTCTGCACGTCCGGGCATTGTGATTGGCCGCGGCGGTGCTGAGGCTGAGCGTGTGCGCGGTCAGCTTGAGAAGCTCACCGGCAAGCAGATTCAGCTAAACATCCTTGAGGTAAAAAACCCAGAGGCTGATGCGCAGCTGGTAGCTCAGGGGATCGCCGAGCAGCTTGCTGCACGTGTGGCTTTCCGTCGTGCAATGCGCAAGGGTCTGCAGGGAGCTTTGCGTGCTGGCGCTAAGGGTATTCGTATCCAGGTTTCAGGCCGTCTTGGCGGCGCTGAAATGAGCCGTTCAGAGTTCTACCGCGAAGGTCGTGTGCCACTGCACACCCTGCGCGCGAACATTGACTACGGTTTCTATGAAGCAAAAACTACCTTCGGTCGCATTGGCGTGAAGGTTTGGATCTACAAGGGCGATATCACCAACAAGGAGCTCGCACGCGAAGAGGCAGCTAAGAAGCCTGCTCGCGGCGGCCGTGGTGGTGACCGCCGTCGTGGCCCACGTCGTGAGGCTGCGAAGGAAGCTGCGCCTGCCGCAGCAGGAGCGGAGAACTAAGCATGCTGATTCCCCGTCGAGTAAAGTACCGCAAGCAGCATCACCCGAAGCGTTCGGGTGCTGCGAAGGGTGGCACAACGGTTAATTTCGGTGAACTGGGCATCCAGGCACTGACACCGGCCTACGTGACCAACCGCCAGATCGAGTCTGCTCGTATCGCCATGACCCGTCACATTAAGCGTGGCGGTAAGGTATGGATCAACATTTATCCAGACCTTCCACTCACCAAGAAGCCTGCCGAAACTCGTATGGGTTCCGGTAAGGGTTCACCAGAGTGGTGGGTAGCCAACGTTAAGCCAGGCCGTGTCCTCTTCGAGGTAGCCGGTGTTGATGAGGAGCTTGCGCGTGAGGCACTGACCCGCGCTATTCACAAGCTTCCTCTGAAGGCTCGCATTATCAAGCGTGAGGAGGGTGACGCGTAATGGCAATCGGAAGCAAGGATCTCGCAATCAGCGAGCTCGATAAGTTCGATAACGAGCGCCTCATCGAAGAACTAAAGAAGGCTAAGGCTGAGCTCTTTAATCTGCGTTTCCAGTCTGCGACTGGCCAGCTTGAGCACAACGGCCGTGTACGCCATGTAAAACGCGACATTGCGCGTATTTACACCGTGTTGAACGAGCGTAAGCTCGGAATCCGCGAAACCCCAGCAGCCGAAACAAAGGCTGCTAAGAAAACCGCTAAAAAGACTAAGCAGGCGGACGCCGCCGCTGAGACGAAGGAGGCCTAAGCATGGCTGAGGTTGTCGCACAGGAACAGCGCCCGTACCGTAAGTCACTTCGCGGTTACGTGGTTAGCGACAAGATGGAAAAAACCATCGTTGTAGAGGTTGAGGATCGCAAGAAGCACCCGCTCTACGGCAAGGTTATGCGTACCACCAAGAAGTACAAGGCGCATGATGCAGAGAACACCGCTGGTATTGGCGACTACGTTCTCATCGCAGAAACCCGCCCGCTGAGCGCTACAAAGAACTGGCGTTTGGTTGAGATTCTCGAGAAGGCGAAGTAAACCTTTTAAGGTTTGCTCAATAAAGGAGTAGCAAAGTGATTCAACAGGAATCCCGACTTAGGGTTGCCGACAACACCGGCGCCAAAGAGTTGCTCACCATTCGCGTACTCGGAGGATCTAGCCGCCGTTACGCAGGCCTTGGCGACACCATCGTTGCAACCGTAAAGGATGCAATCCCAGGTGGCAATGTCAAAAAGGGTGAGGTTGTAAAGGCTGTTGTGGTGCGTGCTAAGAAGGCAACGCGCCGCGCAGACGGTTCATACATCAGCTTCGACGAGAACGCTGCAGTGATCCTGAAGAACGACGGGGAGCCACGCGGCACCCGTATCTTCGGCCCTGTAGCGCGTGAGCTTCGCGACAAGAAGTTCATGAAGATCGTGTCGCTGGCACCGGAGGTGATTTAGTCTATGGCTAACAAGATTCGCAAGGGTGACCTCGTAGAGGTTATCAGCGGCGCTACCAAAGAAAACGGTGGTGACCGCGGCAAGCAGGGTCGTGTTCTTGAGGTGCTCACTGACAGCGATCGCGTTATCGTTGAAGGTGTTAACATCGTGACCAAGCACGTCCGTGTTGGTCAGTCAGAGCGCGGCAGCAAAGAGGGCGGTGTGGAGCACCACGAGGCTCCTATTCACGTCTCAAACGTTGCGATTGTTGATCCTGAGACCAAGAAGCCAACCCGTGTTGGTTTCCGCGAGGAAGAGATCGAGAAGAACGGCGTGAAAAAGACCGTGCGTGTTCGTTACGCAAAGGCGTCTGGAAAGGACATCCCTAATGAGCACTAAAATCCAGCCGCGTCTAAAAGAGAAGTATCGTGCAGAGATTGTAGCTGCGCTGACCGAAAAGTTCGGTTACGAGAACCCAATGCAGGTTCCTGGCCTGGTTAAGGTTGTTGTAAACACCGGCGTCGGTGAGGCAGCTCGCGACGGTAAGGTTATTGAGGGTGCGATCGCTGATCTCACCGCAATCACCGGCCAGAAGCCAATGGTTACCAAGGCGCGTAAGTCTATTGCGCAGTTTAAACTGCGTGCTGGGCAGCCAATCGGCGCACACGTAACCCTGCGCGGGGATCGTGCGTGGGAGTTCCTTGATCGTTTGATCAACTTGGCTCTGCCACGTATCCGCGACTTCCGTGGCCTAAGCCCGAAGCAGTTCGACGGAAACGGTAACTACACCTTCGGTCTGACCGAGCAGGTTGTGTTCCATGAGATTGATCAGGATAAGATTGATCGTACGCGCGGTTTCGACATCACAGTCGTGACCACCGCAAAGACCGATGAAGAGGGTCGCGAGCTGCTCCGTCAGTTCGGCTTCCCATTCAAGGCTGACGCATAATTTAATAATCAACATTGGGCTGGGGTCGGCAGAGATTCTAAATTACTTCTCTGCCGACGCCAGCGTCAGCGCGTTTACGGGGTTAACTCTTAGACGTTCCCAGCCCGGTGCAACCACCCAGGTCGTCGGCCCTGTAAGGCCAGGCGAAACCAGGCGAGAAAGAAGACACAAATGACAATGACAGATCCGGTCGCAGATATGCTGACCAGACTGCGTAACGCCAACGCGGCGCATCATGACGAAGTGTCTCTGCCAGGCTCTAAGCTTAAAGAGGGCATTGCAGAGATCCTGAAGCGTGAAGGTTACATTGCTGATTGGAAGGTTGCAGACGCACGCGTCGGAACCACCATCACAATGACCTTGAAATACGGTCCAAACCGTGAGCGTTCAATCGAGGGCATCAAGCGCGTTTCTAAGCCAGGCCTTCGCGTATACGCGCGCTCAACCGAGTTGCCAAGGGTTCTTGGTGGCCTCGGTGTAGCTATCCTGTCCACTTCCTCAGGTCTGTTGACCGACCGTGAGGCTGAGCAGAAGGGCGTAGGCGGAGAAGTTCTCGCCTATGTGTGGTAGTTCGTCATGTCACGTATTGGAAAGCTTCCTATCACCGTTCCTGGTGGCGTAACAGTCACCATCGACGGTCAGCAGGTTGCGGTTAAAGGCCCGAAGGGTGAGCTTACGCTGGAAGTTGCAGAGCCAATTTCTGTAGCTCTCGAAGACGGACAGGTTCTCGTAACCCGCCCGAACGATGAGCGCGAAAGTCGTGCGCTGCACGGTCTCACCCGTTCTTTGATCGCGAACAACATTATCGGTGTAACCGAGGGATACTCAAAGTCTCTTGAGGTAGTCGGCACCGGTTACCGTGTGCAGCAGAAGGGTAACAACCTTGAGCTTGCGCTTGGCTTCTCACACCCTGTTGAGTTCAACGCACCAGAGGGCGTAACTCTCCAGGTTGAGGGCAACAATAAGATTCACGTCAGCGGCATTGATAAGCAGGCTGTTGGCGAGGTAGCGGCAAACATTCGCAAGCTGAAGAAACCAGAGCCATACAAGGGTAAGGGTATTCGTTATGCGGGCGAGGTTGTGCGTCGCAAGGCAGGAAAGGCTGGTAAGTAACCCATGGCTGCATCAGTTAAACGCGCTGCGGGTCGCTCAGCGGCACGTGTCCGCCGTCACACTCGTCTGCGTAAGAAGATTGTCGGCACTGCAGAGCGTCCACGCCTGTCAGTGACCCGTTCAAATCGTCACGTTTTCGTCCAGGTTATTGATGATGCGAAGGGTCACACCCTTGCATACGCATCAACCATGGAAGCGGAGTTGCGCTCATTCGAGGGTGACAAAACCGCCCAGGCTCGCAAAGTTGGCGAGCTCGTAGCTGAACGCGCAAAGAGCGCAGGCATTGACGCGGTTGTTTTCGACCGCGGTGGTAGCAAGTACGTAGGTCGTGTTGCTGCTATTGCAGAAGGCGCTCGTGAGGCAGGGCTGAGCCTGTGAGCAACGAAACGAAGGAGCAGACAGTGTCTGAAGAGGTCAAGAACGCTGAGGCTGGTTCCCAGCAGGAGACCCGTAACGAGTCACGCGAAGGTCGTGGCCGTGGCCGTGGCCGCGGTGACCGCGATAACCAGCGTGGCGGCCGCGACCGCGCAGAAAACCCATTCCTTGAGCGTGTTGTAACCATCAACCGCGTTTCAAAGGTGGTTAAGGGTGGTCGCCGTTTCAGCTTCACCGCGCTTGTTGTAGTTGGCGACGGTAACGGTACCGTAGGTGTTGGCTACGGCAAGGCGAAGGAAGTTCCGCTCGCAATCTCAAAGGGTGTAGAAGAAGCTAAGAAGAACTTCTTCCGCGTCCCACGTGTGGGCTCATCGATCCCCCACCCAGTCCAGGGTGAAGCTGCTGCTGGCGTAGTTCTGCTGCGCCCTGCTGCTGCGGGTACCGGTGTTATCGCCGGTGGTCCAGTGCGTGCCGTACTTGAGTGTGCGGGCATCCACGATGTGCTGAGCAAGTCTCTCGGCTCATCAAACACCCTGAACATCGTGCACGCTACTGTTGCGGCGCTGCGTCAGCTCGAAGAGCCACGCGCGGTTGCTGCGCGTCGTGGCCTTGACTTCGACCGCGTTGCGCCAGCTCGTATCGTACGTGCAGAGGCAGAGGCGGCTGCTGCTGCGGCTGCTGCAAAGAAGGCAGGTGCGTAACAATGGCTAAAGCTCTAAAGATTACGCAGGTAAAGTCAAAGATCAGCGAGAAGCAGAACATGCGCGATACTCTGCGCTCACTCGGGCTGCGTAAAATCGGTCAGTCTGTTGTTCGTGAAGACAACAAACAGACCCGTGGCTACATTCTCGCTGTTCGTCACCTTGTTGAGGTAGAGGAGGTCGACGCATAATGAGCGAGACCCAGGAACAGCAGATTCTCAAGGCACACCATCTCCGTCCAGCACCGGGTGCTAAAAAGGCAAAAACCCGCGTTGGCCGTGGTGAGGCCTCTAAGGGTAAAACCGCAGGACGTGGTACCAAGGGCACCAAGGCTCGTTACCAGGTGAAGGCCGGTTTCGAGGGTGGTCAGATGCCACTGCACATGCGCACCCCGAAGCTGCGCGGTTTTAAGAACCCATTCCGCACTGAGTATCAGGTAGTTAACGTATCTGCGCTCGAAGCTCTTTACCCGAATGGTGGTGACGTTACTGTTGCTGACCTCGTGGCAAAGGGTGCTGTGCGTAAGAACCAGCCAGTTAAGGTGCTCGGTGATGGTGACCTTAAGGTCAAGCTCGTGGTGGATGTTGACAAGGTTTCAGCGTCTGCTGCAGAGAAGATCACCGCAGCAGGTGGCGAAGTTAAATAGTTAACTAAGCACTAACTGAAAGCGGGTCGAGCTAGCAACCTAGTTCGGCCCGCTTTAGGTTTTCCGCCCTAGCGTGTAAGCTAGATGAGTTATGTTATGCGCGCATCAGTGCGCCCAAAAACCGTAAGGACACATATTGTTCAGCGCAATTGCTCGAGTCTTTAAGGCACAGGACCTGCGTCGTAAGATTCTGTTTACCCTGGCAATTATGGCTTTGTTCCGTTTAGGTTCATTTGTCCCAGCTCCCTTTGTGAACTATTCAAACCTGAAAGCCTGTCTTGTCTCAACGCAAGACGCTTCCGGTTTGTATCAGATGATTAACCTCTTTTCGGGGGGTGCTCTGCTGCAGCTCTCGATTTTTGCGCTGGGTATCATGCCATACATTACGGCTTCGATTATTACGCAGCTGTTGCGCGTGGTGATCCCGCACTTTGAAGCGCTGCACAAAGAGGGGCAGGCTGGTCAGTCTAAACTCACCCAGTACACCCGCTATCTAACGATCGGTCTCGGCATTCTCCAGGCAACAACACTGTTGGTGACTGCACGCTCGGGCTTGCTTTTTGGAGCTGTGGGCTCTGCGGCGTGTGAAAATCTGATCTCACCTGAGTGGTGGGCGATGATTATTCAGATCCTCACCATGACAGCCGGCACCGGACTGGTGATGTGGTTCGGTGAGATGATCACCGAGCGCGGCATCGGTAACGGCATGTCCCTGCTCATTTTCACTTCGATCGCGGCGGGTTTCCCGGGTGCGCTGTGGGCGATCCAGCAGGCACGAGGTTGGGAAGTTTTTGCGGTTGTGATGGTGCTCGGGCTTCTTGTGATGATTGCGGTTGTGTTCGTTGAGCAGTCGCAGCGTCGCATCCCGGTGCAGTACGCGAAACGCGTTGTGGGCCGCCGCACTTACGGTGGCACCTCTACATACATTCCGATCAAAGTGAATATGGCCGGCGTGATTCCAGTAATTTTCGCGTCATCAATTCTCTTTATGCCTATGTTGGTCACCCAGTTCAACCAGCCCGCACCGGGGCAGGAGCCAGCTGCGTGGGTTGTATGGATCCAAAACAACCTTGTTTACGGTGATCAGCCGCTCTACATGGCGCTGTTCTTTGTGCTGGTAATCGCCTTCGCCTTCTTCTACATCAGCATCACCTTCAACCCTGAAGAGGTTGCTGACAACATGAAGCGCTACGGCGGCTTTATTCCAGGAATTCGCGCGGGTCGTCCGACAGCAGAATATCTGGCATACGTTATCAACCGGATTACCAGCGCTGGCGCACTGTACCTCGGTATTATTGCGCTGCTGCCGTTGTTCGCGTTGAGCTTCTTCAACGCCAACCAGAACTTCCCGTTCGGCGGCGCTTCGATTTTGATTATCGTGGGTGTTGGCCTTGAAACGGTGAAACAGATCGATGCGCAGTTGCAGCAGCGCCACTACGAAGGGCTTTTAAAGTAACTTATGACTCAAGCAACTCATCTTTTAATCGTTGGACCACCGGGTGCCGGCAAAGGCACACAGGCGGGGAAAATTGCGGAACGTTACGGTGTTCCCGCCATTTCAACCGGTGATATTTTTCGCGAGAATATAAAAAACCAAACTCCGCTTGGCAAACAGGTTGCTGCGATCATTGAGCGTGGCGAGCTGGTTCCAGATGAGATCACAAACGCTATTGTTGCCGACCGCATCGCGCTTGACGACGCGCAGCAGGGATTTCTGCTCGACGGCTACCCTCGCACAGTAGATCAGGTGCATGCGCTGGATAAAACACTTGAGCCTGCCGGCGGGCAGCTTGACGCTGTAGTGCTGCTTGAGGCCGACACTGAAGAGGTTGTGCAGCGCCTCCTGAAGCGAGCAGTTGAGCAGGGTCGTGCAGACGATACCGAAGAGGTTATTCGCCACCGCCAAAATGTGTATGCTGCCGAGACCGCGCCGCTTATTGAACTCTTTAAAGAGCGCGGCATTTTGGTCGCAGTAGACGGGCTTGGGACGATAGACGAAGTAGCAGAGCGCATCGCTGCTGCTCTGAAAGAAAAATTGGGTCGCTAAGTTTCATTATGGTTCGCTCACTCCGCAAATCTATTTATAAATCTCCCGCTCAGCTGCGACTGATGCAGGAGCCCAACCGCATTACGGCCTTGGCGCTGCAAGCAGCGAAAGAGGCCTGTGTGGCTGGCGCAACCCTGCTGGATGTTGATCGCGCAGCAGAGGCGAAGATCCGCGAGCTTGGAGCAGAGCCAAATTTCATGCTGGAGCCGGGCTACAAGCACACGATCTGCGCAAACGTAAACGACCGAGTTGTGCACGCGGTGCCGGATGATTACGTGATCCAGCCGGGGGATATTGTGTCGATCGACTGCGGTGCTGTTTTTAACGGATGGCACGGTGACAGCGCACTTACTGTGGTTGTCCCAGACCCTGATAATCCAGAAACTGTTGCCCGCCGTCAGGCATTGAGCGATCACACCAAAGAAGCTATGTGGCGAGCGATAGCCGCCCTCGCAACCGCTAAAGAGCTAAACTCAGTCGGCGGAGCGGTGGAAGATTATATTTCTGAAAACACCGACTACTCAATCGTTGAAGAGTACATTGGCCACGGTATTGGCCGCTCGATGCACGAGGCGCCGCCGGTCTACACATACTGGGTGAACGGTCGCACCGCAGAGGTTAAACCCGGTCTGTGTGTCGCAATTGAGCCAATCATCGCTGCCGGCAGGCCTGAAACCGTCACCGATAAGAATGACGGCTGGACTGTGCGCATGGCCGATGGCAAAGATTCTTGCCAGTGGGAGCACTCTGTCGCAGTGCACAAAGAGGGAATTTGGGTGCTCACCGCACTCGACGGTGGTAAAGAGGGGCTTGCGCCATTTGGTGTCACCCCGGTTCCCATTCCGTAAGTAAGCTATGAAAACTCCAAACATTGCTGTTGCAGGGCGCAGCCATGTGGGAAACTACCGCGCCATAAACGAGGATGCGGTGCTTACTGCAGCGCCTGTTTTTCTGGTTGCTGACGGTATGGGTGGGCATCAAGCGGGTGCGCTGGCAGCGCAAACCGCTGTTGCCTCGTTTCGCGAAACAGTTGCAGGGTTTCCGGCTCTTACTCAGAGGGTGTTTGAACAGGCGCTGGCCTACGCGCGCCAGCGGGTTGCTAAAATCTCAGCCTCGGTGGAGGGGATCGCCGGCTGCACACTCTCCGGGGTTGCGGTAATTGCTGGGGAGAGCGGTTATGAGTGGTTGGTTGCGAACATTGGAGACTCCAGGGTCTACCTGTTGCGTGACAATAAGCTGTCGCTGATCACCAACGATCATTCACTTCTGAATGAAATGCTGCAGGCAGGTTACGATATTTCGGATCCGCGGCTGCCTAAAGCAAATATAATCACTCGCGCGCTGGGCTCAGACGCTTCGCAGGCGGATCTCTGGCGGCTTGAGATGGAACTCGGTGACCGGCTGCTGATCTGCACTGACGGGCTGTCCGGGCAACTAGATGAGAGCACTCTGCTGGAGTGGTTGCGCAGGGGGTCGGTTGAGCTTGCCGCTGACCTGCTTATGGAGACAGTGCTTGAGGGTGAGGCGCCCGATAATGTCAGTGTTATTGTGCTCGAAGTTGCCACTGAGGGTGAGTTTTCAGAAGGGGAGCTGGCGCAGCTGCAGGCAGCGCTGCCGCTCGATTTTGAGCGTCGCCGCAGGGAACACCTCGCCAAAGATGTAACTCCATAATTTTTGCGGATCGCTGCGCGCGAGCTATGTTACCTGTGCTCTAGGCTGCGGCAGAAAAATTTAGAAACGCCGAAGAAAATGCGCTTCAATTAGACAAATTTCCTTTTGCGTGGTTCAATTGATCTTTGGTGCTTTGTGTCTACACGAAGCATTCGCAGAGTGATTAATTACTTTAAACGATTGTGAGTATATGGCCGCAAAAGAAGGCGTAATTGAGATGGAGGGTCGCGTACTCGAGGCCCTGCGTAATGCAAATTTCCGCGTTGAGCTTGATAACGGGCACATTGTGACCGCCCACATCGCCGGAAAGATGCGCAAGCACTACATCCGTATTCTTCCCGAAGATCGCGTGATCGTAGAGCTCACCCCGTACGACCTCACCCGCGGCCGCATTAGCTATCGCTACAAGTAAGTCTTCACGAAGTAACGGCCTGCGGCACCCCGCGGGTACGAAGACAGCGAATCTAAGGAAACATCATGAAAGTAAAGCCAAGTGTTAAGCGGATCTGCGATAAGTGCAAGGTGATCCGCCGTCACGGACGCGTCATGGTTATCTGCGAGAACCCACGTCACAAACAGCGTCAGGGCTAATTCCCTGCAGCGTGACGGCTCGCGAAAATCAAAACTAAATAATTACCAAGTGCATCGAAGACCCCACGGATAAAAACCGTGGGTGACACCTTGAGACAGGGGCTCAGGCACCCGGTGCGCTCCACACCTCTGACATAACAACAAGGAGAAGCCACCATGGCACGTCTCGCCGGAGTTGACATTCCACGTGAAAAACGCGTTGAAGTTGCTCTTACTTACATTTACGGCGTCGGGCGCACTCGCGCGCTGAAGACCCTTGCAGAAACCGGCATCGACGGTAACACCCGCGTGAAAGATCTGACCGACGATCAGCTCGTTGCGCTGCGCGACTACATTGAAGGTAACTTCAAGGTGGAGGGTGACTTGCGCCGTGAGGTTGCAGCAGACATCCGTCGCAAGGTTGAAATTGGAAGCTACCAGGGTCTGCGTCACCGCAGAGGGCTACCAGTGCACGGTCAGCGCACCAAGACTAACGCTCGCACTCGCAAGGGTCCAAAGAAGACCGTTGCTGGTAAGAAGAAGTAACCCACCCGTTTTTAAGCTTTCAGGAGAAACTTTCAATGGCTGCACCAAAAGCCGCGGCGCGTAAGCCTCGCCGCAAAGACAAAAAGAACGTTGTAGTGGGTCAGGCTCACATCAAGTCAACCTTCAACAACACCATCGTTTCTATCACCGACACCACTGGCGCTGTTATCAGCTGGCAGTCTTCAGGTGGTGTGGGCTTTAAAGGTTCACGTAAATCTACTCCATTCGCTGCGCAGTTGGCTGCTGAGTCTGCTGCAAAGAAGGCGCAGGAGCACGGAATGAAGAAGGTAGATATTTTCGTAAAGGGTCCAGGCTCAGGCCGCGAGACCGCTATCCGTTCACTGCAGGCTGCGGGACTTGAGGTTGGTTCTATCACCGACGTTACCCCGCAGACACACAACGGCTGCCGTCCACCGAAGCGCCGTCGCGTATAAGGTGAGCACCCGATTTCTAGCGGTTAACCGTTATAAATCACCAAAATTATCAACCTTTTAGCCCGCATTTGAGTCATATAGCGGACTCATCAGCGAAAGGATTTTATAGTGCTCATCGCACAGCGACCAACTCTTACAGAAGAATCAGTATCAGAATTCCGCTCACGTTTTGTTATCGAACCGCTCGAGCCCGGCTTCGGTTACACCCTCGGTAATTCACTGCGCCGCACCCTGCTGTCATCGATCCCGGGCGCTGCTGTAACCAGCGTTCGTTTTGAGGGTGTTGCACATGAGTTCACCACCATCCCGCACGTGACTGAAGATGTAACCGAAATCATCCTCAACATCAAGGGACTTGTTGTTTCAAGTGAGCATGACGAGCCAGTAAGCGCCTACCTGCGCAAATCGGGTGAGGGCGTTGTTACCGCGGCTGATATTTCAGCTCCTGCCGGTGTTGAAATTCACAACCCAGACTTGGTTATTGCAACCCTGGGTGAAGATGCTCAGTTCGAGCTCGATCTGACGATTGAGCGCGGCCGTGGCTACGTTTCAAACAGCCAGAACCGAAATGATGACGCAGAGGTTGGCCGGATCCCTGTCGACTCAATCTACTCACCAGTGCTAAAGGTTAGCTACCGTGTGGAAGCTACACGTGCCGGTGAGCGTACCGACTTCGATCGTCTCGTTGTCGATGTTGAGACCAAGCCAGCTATTAGCCCACGTGACGCAGTGGCATCTGCCGGTTCAACGCTTGTTGAGCTCTTCGGTCTTGCGCGTGAGCTGAACACCGCTGCTGAGGGTGTTGAAATCGGTCAGCCGGTTGTAGAGGTTGCAACAGACAGTGAGCTTGCAATTCCAATTGAGAATCTCGAGCTTTCAGTGCGCAGCTACAACTGCCTTAAGCGTGAGGGCATCAACACCGTGAGTGAGCTCGTAGCGCTCTCAGAAGCCCAGTTAATGAACATTCGCAACTTTGGTCAGAAGTCAGTTGTGGAGATCCGCGAGAAACTCACTGAAATGGGTCTCTCACTCAAGGATGCCGTGCCTGGTTTTGACGGTTCGAATTTGTACAGCTACGAAGAAGACAACTAATAGAGCTCGTTTAACGACTCATTCCTAGGAGTAATGAATTATGCCTAAGCCAACTAAGGGTGCACGCCTCGGTGGCGGTCCAACCCACGAGCGCATGATCCTCAATCAATTGGCTGCGCAGCTTTTCGAGCACAAGCGCATCCAAACCACTGAAACCAAAGCAAAGCGTCTGCAGCCGGTGGCAGAGCGTCTGGTGACTTTCGCGAAGCGTGGTGACCTGCACGCACGTCGTCGTGTTATGCGTCAGATTCTCGACAAGTCTGTTGTGCACGAGCTCTTCACCGAGATCGCGCCGCAGCTTGCTGAGCGTGAGGGTGGTTACACCCGCGTTGTTAAGACTGGGTTCCGCAAGGGCGACAATGCGCCAATGGCGGTTATTGAGCTTGTGCTTGAGCCAGTGGTAAAGAAACAGCGCGCTGCAAAGCCAGCTGAGGAGCCTGTTGCAGAAGAGGCCGCTGAAGAAGCTGCCGCAGAGGAAACCACTGAAGCTCCTGCTGAAGAAGCTGCCGCAGAAGAGACCGTTGAGGCTCCTGCTGAAGAAGCAACCGAAGAGGAGAAATCAGAGTAATCTGCGCTCTATCTTTCTAAGAAGAACCCGTCACGATCGTGTGGCGGGTTCTTTTTTGTATAGCAAAACCAACTTACGAACGCGGAAAGAAGCTTTAACCGCGCGACTTAAAAACGGGGAATTGCAACCCGGCGCATCTCCGCAGGATCTGTTACTAGCTTGCCTAAAGCCGCACGGATTGATTCCGCATAAACTGTGCCACCGGCAGGGTGCGGATGGATCCCGTCGCCCGCTAAGAGTTCAGGGTGCGGTGAGACGCTACCCGTCCAGTCAGCTAGTGCAATCCCTCTATTTTCAGTGCTCACTCTTGCTAGAGCCTCGTTTACTCCCGGAATCCAATCGCGCTCAGCGTGCGCGTTGATCAGCACGATCCGATGTGTTTTAGCCAGCTCACAAATATATGCGAGATCTGCATCCGTAATGGCGCCGTTAGTGCCGAGCCCGAACACGACTGTTTCGCGGAGGGTGCCTGCCGCAGACTGCTCTTTTGCAAGCTCTAAGCCCGCAGTCATGGAACGAGAAACAGCGGCGTCAAGCTCGATCCCTGGGAACTCATCGTATAGCTCTCCCGCTGCAGCGAGCATCACTGAGTCGCCGATTGCGCTAATTTGTGTGCCGCTTGGGAGCACCGGAGCAGTTGGATCAAAATCAGCGGCCGCCTGGGCGGCTGCCTGCGCTTTAGCTGCCTCTTGTTTGGCAGCCTGCTGAGCGGCCTCCTGAGCCTTTCGTTTTGCCTCAGCCGCCGCCTTTTCGCCCCGTTCTATCGCAATCTGCGTGGAAGTTTTAGCCGGCTGATTTGCTAGTGCCCAGCCGGTCGCGGGGACGCAAACGATACTCACCGCTACAAGACAGGCCAGAATTAGTCTGGCTCTTGAATTGTGCGCGCGTGGACTGATCGCAAGTTTTACCACGCCACGGATGCCGTGGCGACGAATAGGCTGCTCAACGAAGCGGAAAGAGAGGTGTGCAATCGCAAAAGTGCTCGCAGCCACTATGGTAGCGACGGTCAGCTGCCGCAGAGTGCCCTCTCCTGGGCCAAAGGCTGCATCAGTAATAACAAGGATCGGCCAGTGCCAGAGATAGATGCCGTATGAGCGCATCCCGATATAGCGCATAACCGGGTTGTCGAAGAGCCTGCCTGGGAGGCTCCCATCCCGCGTAATGACAGCGACTGTCAGCAGACTTAAGAGTGTGGCGCTTAGAATTCCACCTTGAAATATGAATGATGAATCTTCGTGCAGGGTGAAAGCAAGAGTAAGCAGCCCGCCTATGCCGATGACTGTTCCGGCCAGATACAGGGTTTGTTTCAGAAACCCTGGCTTACGGTAGGGGTGGGGCGCTGTGTGCAGGATGATTGCGAGCACCGCACCAAAGATAAGACCGAAGCTGTGGGTGTCGCTGCCGAAATAGATGCGGCTCGCCGCCGATCCGCCCAAAGACAGTAGGTGCATAGCGGTAGCCGAAAGCAGACCTAAGGAGCCGAGCACAGCAATCAGCTTGCGGCGACTTGGCCGCCTGAGCAGAAAGAGCAGCACGAGCGGAAGCAGTAAATAGAACTGTTCTTCAACACCCAGAGACCAAGTATTGCGAAAGAGCTCAGGCGTGTCTTTCGTGAAATAATCGGCACCGCTGGCAACAAAAAACCAGTTGCTAACAAAAAAGACTGTAGAAAAAAGCTGCCCACCCAAAGCGTAGAGCAGATCGCCGCCGAAGATGCTTGCTACTGCGGAGCAAACAAGCAGTGTTAGGAACAGAGCGGGCAAAAGTCGCCGCGCGCGTCGCTGCCAGAACGCAGGTAGATTTATGCTGCCCGAAATTGTGTGTTCACGCAGGATGAGGGATGTAATCAGGAAGCCTGAAATTGCAAAGAAAACATCTACACCAAGAAAACCACCCGGCAGTGCATCAGGAAGGAGATGGTAAATCAGCACCAGGAGCACGGCAATTGCGCGCAAGCCGTCAAGGCCGGGGAAAACCCGATATTTAGCGGCTGCTGGTTTTTGGGGCTGAGACAATTGGTATCCTCACTGGCGTTTGAGGGAGCATAGATAATAATTATATGGAATTTGTCTGCTGCCCAATTCACGTGATAGTCTAAACCCTTGGTGCACATTGTTGCGCCCGAATGTGAGCCCTCCGCCGGCACCAGCGCCTTTGCGAAGTGTCAGGAGTGGGATCCACGAACATCTCCATTTCGACAGAAAGCAGCACTTCAGTGACTCGCACATATTCACCAAAGAAAGCTGATCAGCAGCATGATTGGCTGATCATTGACGCAACAGATGTAGTTCTTGGTCGTCTTGCTTCACAGGCAGCAGCTCTGCTCCGTGGCAAGCACAAGACAACCTTTGCTCCGCACATGGACATGGGTGACTACGTAATCATCATCAACGCTGACAAGGTTGTTCTGACCAACAACAAGGCTACAAAGAAGCTTGCTTACCGCCACTCAGGTTACCCAGGTGGTCTGCGCTCAGTCAGCTACACCGAACTGCTCGACAAGAACCCTGAGCGCGCAGTTGAGAAGGCTATCCGTGGCATGCTGCCAAAGAACTCACTTGGCCGTGACCAGTTCCGCAAGCTGAAGGTGTACGCAGGTGCAGAGCATCCGCACGCCGCACAGCAGCCGACCGTATACAACATCGACCAGGTTGCACAGTAACCCCGCGGCGAGCAAGTAAAGGATTATTAAAGTGACCGAAGAGCAGACAGTAGCAGAGAGCTACACCACCGAGACCCCTGCAAGCGAAGCTGCAACAGCTGCAAATCGCCCAGCGCTTACCGTTCCGGGAGCGGCGATTGGCCGCCGCAAGCAGGCAGTTGCCCGTGTGCGCCTGGTTCCAGGCAGCGGCACCATCACTGTTAACGGCCGTGAGTTTGCAGAATACTTCCCAAACAAGCTGCACCAGCAGCTAATCACCGATCCATTCACCGTGCTCGAGCTTGGTGGCGCATATGATGTGACCGCACGCATCGTAGGCGGCGGCCCATCAGGCCAGGCAGGTGCTTTGCGTCTCGCGATCGCTCGTGCACTGAACGAGATTGACGCTGAAAACAACCGCCCAACCCTGAAGAAGGCTGGCTTCTTGAGCCGCGATGCGCGCATCAAGGAACGTAAGAAGGCCGGTCTCAAGAAGGCACGTAAGGCACCACAGTACTCAAAGCGTTAAGCGCTGGAAAGTATTACTGCAATGGCTCGTCTGTTTGGTACGGATGGCGTTCGGGGCCTAGCCGGGGTAGATGTTACCGCCGAGCTGGCTTTGAACCTCTCCAAAGCGGCCGCGTTCGTTCTCGGACGCGAAGCTCGCTTCGAAAGCAGGCGAGCCACTGCTGTGCTTGCACGCGACCCGCGTGTGTCCGGTGAGTTTATTTCAGCAGCGGTTGCTGCCGGCCTCGCCAGCGCCGGCGTCGATGTGTTAGATGCGGGTGTCCTGCCGACACCGGCTGCCGCATATCTTGTGGCAGATACAAAGGCAGATTTCGGGGTGATGATCTCTGCGTCACACAACCCCGCTCCAGATAATGGCATCAAGTTTTTTGCCCGTGGCGGAAAGAAACTCGCTGACGATATCGAAGACGATATTGAAGCCGCTCTCGCGCGCCCGCTGGCCGGCACAACCGGACGTGAGGTTGGGCGGATCCGCCGCTTCTCAGACGCCGAAGATCGCTACCTTGTGCACCTTCTCGGCACGCTTGAAGGGCAGCGCCTTGATGGTTTAAAGATTGTTTTAGACTGCGCGCACGGTGCTGCCGCCGGTATTTCGCCCGATGCATTCAGTGATGCAGGCGCCCAGGTGGTTGTTATCGGCAACGACCCAGACGGTTTTAACATAAATGACGGGATCGGCTCAACCCACCTCGAGCTCCTGCAAGAGACGGTGGTGAAAGAGCAGGCAGATTTCGGGATCGCGCACGACGGAGATGCCGATCGCTGCCTCGCGGTTGACGGCGATGGCAACATAATTGACGGCGACATGATTATGGCGATTCTCGCTCTCTCAATGTCAAACCGCGGCAAACTCGAGCGCAACACCCTCGTTGCGACTGTTATGAGCAACCTCGGCTTAAAACTTGCGATGGCCGATAACGGCATCGACATCGTTGAGACGGGCGTCGGTGACCGGTATGTGCTTGAGGCACTCAACGAACACGGTCTGTCGCTCGGCGGTGAACAGTCTGGTCACGTCATTATGAGCGATTACGCGACAACCGGTGACGGCATCCTCACAGGTATGCACATTGCTGCTGAGGTTGCACGCACAGGTAAAAGCCTTACCGAGCTTGCCAGCTGTATGCGAGTCTACCCGCAGGTGCTCGTGAACGTACGCGGCGTTGATCGTAATGGTGTCAACGGTGACGAGGTTATTGCTCAGGCTGTGCATCAGGCTGAGCTCGCGCTTGCGGGCAGCGGTCGTGTGCTGCTGCGCCCGAGCGGCACCGAGCCGGTTGTGCGAGTTATGGTTGAGGCCGCCTCGGAAGAGCAAGCGCAGCAGCTCGCAGACGACCTTGCCGAAATCGTTAAAGAGCGGCTTGCGATTTAGTTCGCGCTAGAGTTTTCTAAGCAGCACTTTTTGGACGCGATGATCCGCCTCTTTCCGCAAAATTAGCGACGCACGCGCTCTGGTTGGGCGAATATTTTGGATCAGATTCGGCTGATTAATGTCATCCCAAAACCCTAACGCGGTTTGAATCGCCTCATCGTCTGACAGAGCTGCAAAGGGTTTAAAGTAAGAATCTGGATCGGTAAAAGCGCTTTCACGCAGTCGCAGGAAGCGCTCCAGGAACCAGCGGCGAATATCTGACTGCCTGGCGTCTACGTAGATCGAGAAGTCGAAAAGATCACTGACGGCAAGTGGGCGGCCGGCACCCGGTGGCTGCAGCACGTTAATGCCCTCGATAATTACGATGTCTGGTTGCTTAACAACGGTGAACTGGTCGGGCACAACATCATAAATTAAATGGCTGTAAACGGGTGCCTTCACCGTCGGAACACCGGCTTTAATCTGCGCGACAAACCTGAGCAGGGCGCGGCGGTCATAAGATTCAGGAAAACCCTTGCGGGCAGCGATACCGCGTTTTTCGAGCTCCGCATTTGGAAGCAGGAACCCGTCAGTTGTGACTAGATCGACGCGGGGAGTTTCCGGCCAACGTGCCAAGAGATCGCGGAGCACGCGCGCTACCGTCGACTTGCCCACAGCAACTGAGCCGGCGATACCGATTACAAAAGGTGTTTTGCGCTCATCCTGCTGCCCTAGAAAATTGCGGGTGCGACGGTGCATCTCTTGGGCGGCGATCGCATACTGATTGAGCAGCCGACTGAGCGGCAGATAAACATCGGTCAGCTCATTTGTGTCGAGCCGTTCCCCGATGCCTGACAGGCGCGCCAGGTCGCTGTCTGTGAGAGGTGAGCGCATCCCCTGTGCGAGCTCAGCCCACTTCTGTCGCGGAATCTCGGTGTAGGGAGAGGGGAGTTCGGCTGTTTGGCTGTGCTTCTCAGTCATCACTGTTAATCGTGCCAGACCTTAGCGCTGCTTCGCATTTGGGCGCGCCCAATGCCTCATCGTTTACGGAGGTTTTGCCGATTATTATTAGCGCTATGTGTGGAATAGTAGGTTATGTAGGGCCAAACAGTACCTCAGAGGTTTTGATCGCGGGGTTAGCGCGGCTTGAGTATCGAGGTTATGACTCAGCCGGTATAGCAATTCTCGATAGCGATCATGAGATTGATGTGCGCAAACGCTCCGGGAAGCTAAAAGAGTTGCGTGAGCTGCTCAAAGATAGCCCAATAAAACACGGCAACACCGGTATCGGGCACACTCGCTGGGCAACGCACGGCGGCCCTACTGACGAGAATGCGCACCCGCACCTGAGCGAAGACGGCAGCGTTGCGCTGATCCACAATGGCATTATTGAGAATTTTGCTGAACTGCGTGAAGAGCTTGCTGGCGCTGAGTTTAAAAGCGACACCGACACCGAAGTTGTGGCGGTTTTACTAGGCCGTGAACTGGCGCAAACCGGCGATCTAGAAACCGCGTTTCGCAATATCGTAAAACGTCTGCACGGCACCTTTACGCTGCTTGCGTTTGCAACCGCAGAGCCGGGCAAAATTGTTGCAGCACGGCATCATTCGCCGCTTGTGATTGGGCTTGGCGAGGGCGAGAATTTCCTCGGATCCGATGTTGCCGCTTTCGTTGAGTACACTCGTCGCGCGATCGCAGTTGAAGAAGACAGCATTGCTGTGATTACCCCCGACAGCGTGCAGGTTACCGATTTTGACGGCAATACCGTAGCGACAGAAGAATTTGCGGTTGCTTGGGATCCGGCAGCGGCTGACAAGGGTGGCTGGCCGTCATTTATGGCAAAAGAGATCAGCGAGCAGCCTGAAGCTGTCGCAAACACTGTGCGCGGCCGCATTAAAGATGGGCTGGTTGAGATTCCAGAGCTGGCCGCACTCGGCGATGACTATCTGCAGAACATCAACCGCATTATCGTCCTCGCCTGCGGCACAGCCGCATATGCGGGTCAGGTGGGCCGCTATGCGATTGAAAAATGGGCGCGTGTGCCGGTCGAGATTGAACTCAGCCATGAGTTTAGGTACCGTGATCCGATCGTGGACGAGAACACCCTGGTTATTTCAATTAGCCAGTCGGGCGAGACGATGGACACTTTCCTCGCAGTCAGCTATGCGAAAGAGCTGGGCTTAAAGACTGTCTCGGTGTGCAACACGCAGGCGGCAACTATCCCGCGTGAGAGCGACGCAGCGATCTATACGCATGCCGGCCCTGAGGTTGCGGTGGCGTCTACAAAAGCGTTTATGGCACAGGTTGTCGCGCTCCAGCTTTTCGCGCTGCATCTTGGGCGGGTGCGTGGTGTGCTGGCAGACTCGGATCACCGGCGCGCTGTTACGCAGCTTGAGACGCTGCCTGATAAGGTGCAGCAGGCGGTTGAATCGCAGGAACAGATTCAGCAGCTCGCGCACTGGATGGCTGACACCAGATCTGTGCTCTTCCTCGGCAGGCATGTGGGCTTCCCGGTCGCGCTTGAAGGAGCGCTCAAGCTCAAAGAAATTGCGTATATTCACGCCGAAGGCTTTGCTGCCGGTGAACTGAAGCACGGCCCGATTGCGCTCATTGATCACGGTCAACCCGTTTTTGTGTTGGTTCCGAGCCCCCGCACCTCACCAACCATGCACTCTAAGGTTGTTTCTAATATCCAGGAGATTCGCTCACGCGGTGCGCGTGTTATCGCGATCGTTGAAACTGGTGACACTGCGGTGCTGCCGTATGCAGACGAGGTAATTCGTGTGCCGCTGGCCGATCCGCTGTTTGAACCGCTGCTGCACATTATCCCGATGCAGTGGTTTGCGCTTGAGCTGTCAACTGCGAAGGGTCTTGATGTTGACCAGCCTCGCAACCTTGCAAAGTCCGTGACGGTTGAGTAAAGCTTATGAGCCAGGGGATCTTCGGCATCGGCTGCGATATTGTCGATGTGTCGCGTTTTGCGGCCCAGCTCGAAAAATCCCCTGGCTTGAAAGCGCGGCTCTTCACGAGCGCAGAGATTGGGCTTCCCCTACGCAGTCTGGCTGCGCGATTCGCCGCAAAAGAGGCGTTAATTAAAGCTCTCGGCGGTGATCACGGGCTGCGCTGGCACGATATTGAAGTGCCTCGAGTGGCAGATGAGCGCCCGAGTTTTTCGGCCACCGCGACGCTGCAACAGCGGCTTGCGGATCTCGGTGTCGCACGCCTACATTTGAGTCTCAGTCACGAAACTGAAACAGCCATTGCCTATGTGGTCGCGGAAGGGGGTTAAATGCGCACAGGAAGTATGCGTTTTGCTGAGGTGAGCCGTAGTGCTATTGCCCACAACGTGCGCCGTGTGCAAGAGGTAACCGGCGCGAATGTTATTGCGGTTTTGAAAGCCAACGGTTACGGACACGGTGCGAATATAGCTGCTGAGGCTGCGCTCGCGGGCGGTGCGCGAATTCTTGGGGTGGCTGACATTGAAGAGGCTTTAGCGCTTAGAGAAGCGGGATTTTTGTCTGATCGTGCAGACATTCTATGCTGGTTGCACGGCGCCGATGCAGATTTCACTGCTGCGGTGGCGGCGGATATTGAGTTGGGTGTCAGCCATGTTGAGCAGCTTGAGGCGGTCGCAAATGCTGCAAGACAGTTGAATAAAACCGCGGTGCTGCATTTGAAGTTGGATACCGGCTTGAGTCGCAACGGTGCTGGCCCCGAAGAATGGCGCGAATTTTTCGCTCGGGCAGCTGAACTCGAGAGCACCGGCACTGTGTGGGTGCGCGGTATATTTACCCACCTTGCAAACACCAGTGAGCAAGCAGACCTCGAACAGGGCCGAGTCTTCGATGCGGCGGTCGCGCTTGCCAGAAAGAGCGGCATCGAGCCAGAACTTTTGCATGTGGCAGCATCCGCCGCTAGTTTCACAAGACCGCAGTTATATTACAATGCGGTCCGCGTTGGGGTTGCAATTTACGGCCTCAGCCCATTTGCAGATCGCACCTCCGCAGAACTGGGGTTACGCCCTGCGCTGAAGCTGATCGCAGAGATTGTTGCGTTGCGAGAGGTGCCTGCCGGCACAGGTGTGTCTTACGGATCCACCTACAGAACCGAGGCCGATACGGTGCTCGCACTAGTGCCGGTTGGCTACGCTGACGGAATGCCGCGTGCGCTTAACAACACCGACGCCACAGTTAGCGTCGGGGGTGTGAAGCGGCCGATTGTTGGGCGTATCGGTATGGATCAGTGTGTTATCGATTTAGGTAAAGAGCTTGGCGCGCAAGCGAGGCTCGGTGACAGAGTGGTGCTGTTTGGCGACGCAGCAGCTGGTGAGCCGCCGGTAGAAGAGTGGTCGAATCGTTTGCACACAATCAATTATGAGGTTATCGCCAGGCTCGGCGCGCGGCTGCATCGCATCGCTGCCGACTAATTCTCGAGCTTTCTAATCAGTTAGCTGGGCTAATTTTTATTCGCCCCAAATGCTGCTCAGGTAAGGTTGAAGGGTGCGCACGGATACCGTTACAGTGAAGATCAAAACAGCAGACCAAATGCATGATTTTGGTGTGCAATTGGGGCGTGTGTTGCGTGCCGGTGATTTGCTTCTTTTAACCGGCGAGTTGGGCGCAGGAAAAACCACGCTCACACGCGGTATCGGCGAGGGATTAAACGTGCGTGGGCCTGTTACCAGCCCAACTTTTGTGCTGGCGCGCACACACCCGTCGCTGAACGGTGGGCCACAGCTTGTGCATATCGATGCCTACCGTCTCGGCGACTCAAGCGAGCTTGAAGATCTAGATATCGACTTTAAAAACGCTGTCGTTGTTGCTGAGTGGGGAGCAGGGCTTGTTGATGAGGAAGCTGTTGCGCTCGAAATTGTGATTCATAGACCGGTCGGTGCTGCAACTGAAGCGAGTGCGGCAGCTGATGATATGGAGCTGGTTGAGCCGCGACTCCTTGAGATTACAGGCGTTGGGGAGCGCTGGCAGAGCGTAGATTTTGCCGCAATCGCCGCAGAGGAGAACTAATGCCAGAAATATATGCAAAATCTGGAATACTTGAAAATCTTGCAGGCAACCAGAATCTGATAGCTATCGATACCTCCCTCGGAAGCCTTGTTGCTGTTAACAACGGAAACAAATACTGGGAGTTTGGCAGCAGCGATCCACTCGCACACGCTGAGGTAATTAGCGAGTTAATTTCCCGCGCTTTGGATGCTGCGGATCTTAACTCTGCCACACTCACAGGTGTTGTTATGGGAGTGGGGCCGGGCCCGTTTACCGGTTTGCGGATTGGTATGGCGGCTGCCACAGCCTACGCATTGGGCGCAAATCTACCGCTGCTACCGGTCGTGAGTCATGAGGCTGGTGCGCTGGGAAAGGCTATCGAGACCGGTTATACAGGCGCGCTCGCAGTAGTTCAGGATGCGCGACGTAAAGAACTTTTTATTACCGCCTACGAAATTGCAGATGCGCATACAATTCCAAACCCCTTGCGCGAGTCGTATGTAGTGAAGCGCGCCGAGCATCAGGAGAGCCTGCCAGAATTTTGGCCGGAAGCTGTTTCCGGCGTGGGTCTGCTCAGCGCAGCACATTTGCGGCTGCAGGCCGGGGGAGAGTTCGGCAGCCGCGATCCGCTCTATCTACGGGATCCAGATGTGCGACCGCCAGCGGGCGTAAAACCGGTGGTGCGATGAGCGCAAATGTGATGCTAGCTCCCGCTGCAGAGTCTGATGCCGCAGCGGTTTTTGCGCTTGAGCAGCAGATATTTACTGAAGACGCCTGGAGCCTTGCGCTGATAAAAGATGAGCTGACGGCAAGCTACCGCCGTTACTTTAAACTTGAGCAAGATGCAAAGCTTGTTGGGTACGCCGGTGTTTTAGTTGTGGGCGATGAAGCAGACGTGCAAACAATCGCCGTCTCTGCAGAGCTGCGCGGTCAGGGCTGGGGTAAAAAACTGTTGCAGCGCCTCGCAGATGAGGCGGTTTCACAGGGCGCGAAACAGATTTTTCTTGAGGTGCGGGCTGATAACCCTGCAGCAATCGGACTGTATCAGCACAGCGGCTTTAAACAGATAGCGGTGCGACCACAGTACTATCAGCCGGCGGGTGTTGATGCTCTCATTATGCGGGCCCAGCTACCGCTCAAATGGAAGGAGATAGCGGATGCGCAGAATCGTTGATACGGACAACGCTGTTGTGCTGGGGATCGAAACCAGCTGCGATGAAACTGGTGTGGGCATTGTGCGCGGCCGCAAGCTCCTCGCGAATGTTATCGCTTCTTCAATGGACGAGCATGCCCGATTTGGTGGAGTTGTTCCTGAGGTTGCCGCGCGCGCACATCTTGAAGCACTGCAGGGCACAATTGCAGAGGCGCTGCGAGTTGCGGGTGTGACACTGCAAGAGATTGACGCTGTTGCGGTCACCGCTGGCCCCGGGTTAGCTGGCGCGCTGATGGTTGGAGTGGCTGCGGCGAAGGGGCTTGCTCTGGCGCTTGATGTGCCGCTCTACGGTGTCAATCATTTGGTCGGGCATGTTGGGGCAGAGCTGTTAGCGAGCGAGGCTGAGCTAGAGGTGCCGACCGTTGCGCTGCTTGTGAGCGGCGGCCACACGTCTCTGCTGCTTGTCAGGGATCTGGTCACTGACGTTGAAATGCTTGGCGAAACGATAGATGATGCTGCGGGAGAAGCGTTTGATAAGGTGGCGCGTGTGCTTGGGCTGCCGTACCCTGGTGGGCCGCACATTGATCGAGTCGCCGCTACCGGATCACCCACAGCAATTAAATTTCCGCGCGGGTTAACCAAATCAAATGATCTAATTAAGCACCGCTATGATTTTTCCTTTTCAGGATTAAAGACCTCCGTTGCACGCTGGGTAGAGCGCGAACAGGCGGCGGGTAACACCGTGCCGATTGCTGATGTTGCGGCAAGCTTTCGTGAAGCGGTTGTTGATGTGCTAATTAATAAAGCTATAGCGGCTTGTAAAGCCTACAGTGTGCCGCGGCTGTTGCTCGGCGGTGGTGTGGTTGCCAACGCGCGGTTGCGTGAGTATGCGACGGAGCGCTGCGCGGCGGAAGGCATCGAATTGCGCATTCCGCCGCTCAGCTTGTGCACCGATAATGGCGCAATGATTGCCTCGCTTGCAGCGCAGCTAATTGCGGCAGGGCGTGAGCCCTCTGGTCTTAGTTTCGGAGCAGATTCGACGCTGCCGGTCACTGAAATTCAGGTGTAGCTGCTAGAGCAGAGCGCCAGTTGTGGCATCGACTATTGTTCTCACCTGTTTCTTGTCGCTGCCGTAATAATCAACCTTCCAAGCTATTTGCCTGTTGTGGTGAGTGAGATCGAATTCATCAATTAGAGCGTCGGCAGGGAGTGCCGCAAAATTAGCTGCGGCAAGAATATCGACGGTGGCGCTTGCATATTTTGCGCGATCATCATTATCGGCCGTTTCTGACTTGCTCTTAAACACAGAGGTGCCGTCAGCGCTAACAGTGTATTCAAGCTCATTGGTGCCATCGAATGCCTCGATATCCCAGTGCTGATCACTGCTATCAAATTCAGCTTTAATAATTTGCGCATTGTTTGATTGCTGCGCAACCGTATTTAACGCAGCTTCAAACGACTCACGAGTGCCGCCGGGCGCAACAGTATTGGCTGTAGCGCCTGTTGAATTTGTGTTCTGCTGCTGTGAGCCTGTGGTTGTCTTACTCTGGGCCGGTGCCTGCATCGTGGTTTGTGAGTGTGCTGAGCCAGCATTTGATTGGGCAGAATTATTGTTGTTTGAGAGTGCCAACGCGGTAATCCCGCTGCCGAGAGCGATACCGGTGATGCCGATCAGCACCCCAGCTAAAATTTTTGTGTTTTTCTTCATCCCTAGAGACTAAAACGGCTGTCTATGAATTAGGTCAATGAAGAAAAAAAGAATGTGCGCTGTCTAAAAACTAAACAGCGCACATTCTTATCAGTGGTGAAGCTTTTAATTAGCCGAAGAGACGTTTGGCGGCGATTTGTGCGCCCTCGCCCAATGATTCAAGCTTTGCCCATGCGATGTCGGGGTGGATCCGCCCACCAAGACCGCAGTCGGTGGAGGCGATAACATTTTCTGGCCCGACGATATTTGCGAAGTTTTCGATACGATCCGCAACAAGCTCTGGGTGCTCAACCACGTTGGTGGCGTGGCTGACTATCCCCGGTACAAGCACCTTACCCTTCGGGAGCTCAATATCTTTCCAGATCTTCCACTCGTGCTCGTGACGCACATTTGCCGCCTCGAAAGAGTAGTACTTTGCGTTGATTTGGAGCATCAGATCGGCGATGTGCTTGAACTCAATATCGGTAACGTGCGGGCCGTGCCATGACCCCCAACAGAGGTGGAAGCGCACTCTTTCAGGGTCGATCCCCTCGAGTGCGTAGTTCAAGGCGTCTATTCGCAGCTGCGTAAACTCACGATACTCATCGATGGTTGGCTCAGGATTGATCTGATCCCAGTTTTCGGCGATTGAAGGATCATCAATCTGGAGGATCAGGCCGCCATCAACGATCGCCCGATACTCTTCGCGCTGGCTTTCTGCCCAAGCCCAGAGGTGGTCGCGATCATTGCCGTAGTATTGATCAGCGATGCGCGCACCAGAGCCTGGTGAGAGCGCCGTGATAAAGCCATTTTCAACACCCTGTGCGTCTAGGGCTGAACGCAAGTTTGTAACATCGTTAGCAACAGCTTCGTGCCCCTTGTAGCTCAACGGGCCGGTAGTGGTGGGAAACGCGGTTGCAATTTTACCGGTAGTGATTGGATGCTCTGTATCACTGTAGGCTGCGGCAAAAAGATTGCGGTCGCGACGGTCCGGGAAGCTTGTGAGACGCACATTTCCGGGGGTTGAGCGCAGCGGCTGCTGCTCCCAGATTTCTGCGCCGGTTACTTCAAGACCGTTGGTGCGCTGAAATGAATAGGACCACCAAGCACCGTAGTCGACAGCGCTAGACATTGCTTTGCCGTATTCACCGTCACCCGGGATGGTGATTCCCGCGGCAAGCTGTCTCGCAACCAGCTGTTCGACCGCGTTTGCAAGCAGCTCATCAAACTCCGCAGTGCGCTCGAGGGTGAGACCGTCTTCGGCAAAAGTGCGGGCGGCGTTGGCTGCGATTAGTTCTGCTGAGCGTGGCAGGCTGCCGGCGTGGGAGGTTTCAATCTTGTTCGTCATTCTGTCTGCTTTCTCTAAAAGTGCCAGTGACAACAGATTAAAAACGAATAAATAGGGCTTCAAGCCGACTGTAGCATTACGTAATAATGGGCTGCCAGCAAACCGCTAACAGCCCATTAATCTTTAGGGTAGCGCCCTAGTTTCAGCTATTTTTCACAATTGGAAAAGCGCCGGTCTTAGGGGCTTCACCCTGATCGTAAATATCTACCGGGCTGCCGATTATGAGTTTGTCGGGGGTGCCAACTACGTCTGCGTCTTTACCGGTGTAATCAAACTGGTTCAGCACCCAGCGGATAGCTTCGAGGCGTGCGCGCTTTTTATCGTTTGACTTGATGACAGTCCAAGGTGCGTGCGGGGTGTCAGTGTAAAAGAACATCGCCTCTTTCGCCTCTGTGTAGGCGTCCCACTTATCGAGTGAGGCAAGGTCGGTTGGGCTCAGCTTCCACTGTTTAACCGGATCTGTTGAGCGAGACAGGAAGCGTGAACGCTGTTCAGCCTTCCCAACGGAGAACCAGAACTTAATCAGGTGAATATCAGACTGCACGAGCATGCGCTCAAACTCAGGCGCGCTCCGGGTGAATTCGAGATATTCCTGCGGTGTGCAGTACCCCATTACGCGCTCAACACCGGCGCGGTTGTACCAAGAGCGGTCAAATAGCGCGATCTCTCCGCCGGCGGGGAGGTGCTGCACGTAACGCTGGAAGTACCACTGTGTCTGTTCGCGCTCTGTCGGTTTCTCAAGAGCAACAGTGCGTGCGCCACGTGGGTTCATGTGCTCCATAAACCGTTTAATCGCGCCACCCTTGCCCGCTGCGTCGCGGCCTTCAAAGATGATCACAACTTTCTGCTTATTTTCTTTTACCCACGCCTGGAACTTCAGCAGCTCAATTTGGAGTTTTCGTTTTTGCTTCTCATACTCCTTGCGACTAATTTTTTTGTCGTAGGGGTATCCGATGCGCCACGCATCTGGGTCGGCGTCTTCGGAGTCCGGATCTAGCAGGTGCTCCAGCTCAGAAATCTCGTCAATTTCGGGAGTAACGTCTGGTTGGGCGGCATCCGCCATTTCAAAGCTGTCGCCTTTAACTGACTGGGTGTGCTCTCCTGACATAGGGCCTCTTTCTATGTAGAAACGGGGATACACCCAGTTTACAGCTAATTTTCAGACTCGTCCTCTGGCTGAATTATTGGGATGCTGCCGGTGGCTGGTGCCGGTTGATCTGTGATAACCGGCGTGATCGCTTTACCGAGTTTTGCGATTTCACGCGCCCGTCGCCTCTCGATCCGCATTTCCTTGGCACTCACCGCAATGATTATGATGATCGCGACCCAGATACAGATGTAGAGCGGGTACTCCGCTGGGGTGATTCGTTCGCCGAGCAGCAGTGACACCCCCATAAGCAGAGCCGGCTCGAGATACGAAAGCATTCCGAAAGTGCTAATCGGAAGCAGTTTAGAAGACAGGATCCAGCTCACGAGCGAAGCGGATCCAATGAAAGCGACGCCGGGAACAATCAGCCAGATGTTTGGCGGCAGTTCGAGATCTGACACCTGCGGCATGTACCAGATAATAAAAATTGATGCAGGAACACACATGGCTAGCATCTCCCAGAACATGCCACCGAGGTTGTTCATGCCTATTGCGCGACGCAAAATAAAGTAGATAGGGTAGGTGCCCACAACCCATAAGGCAGCTGGTGACAGACCGCCAGCGCGCACAACTTCTTGGGTAACACCTGCCGCTGCCAGCCCGATCGCCACCCAATGCCAGACGCTCAGCTTATCCTTATATAAAACTCGGCCCACGACCACCAGCGCGAGCGGCAGCAGTAAGAACCCGAGCGCAACCTGCAGGCCAAGACCGTTCATCGGCCCGTAAGCAAACAGCCACAGTTGCGAGGTGAGGATCGATCCGCACAAAATAAGCGCCAAAAAACGCACCGGTTTAGCGCACAGGTGCCGCCAGCTGTCAGCGATAAGCTGCGGCTGCCGTTGAGCAGCAAAGAGAGCAATCAGCGATAGAACGCCGAGCGGCAGGCGCATCGCCACCAAAAAAGCCGGATCCAACGGATCGATTAGTGGCGTCCAGAGGTAGAGCAGCCCGAAACCAAGCGAACTTAAAACAGACAGGAGTGTGCCGCGGCCGATCGCGTATTCCTGCTGTTGCGCGGCGCTCATGCTCGTTATTGCTATGCGCTAGTGAGATCGTAGGCTGCGATAATCTCGCCGTACTCGGTTTCACCCTCAGGCTTGAAACCAACGTTCAGGAAGAACTGCTCAGGCCCCTCATCGCCTGCTTCGTAAAGCACTGTGAGCTTTTCAATTCCGCGCGACCGTGCCTCTTTGATGAGCTCGTTTACGATAAATGTGCCAACACCGGTGCCCTGCTGCTTGGCATCAACGTTGATGCGCCAGAGCGCCGCACGGAACTCAGGGCGTGAGTTCTCAGCATCAAAATTAGCGTGAATGAAGCCAACCACGCGGTCATCTCGCACGGCGACGCGCTGCCAGGCTGTGTTAGCTGGTGTGACCGCCAGAGCGGCGGCATAAGACACTGGGGTGATGAACTGTTCCTGGCCGGGTTTTAAGCTCAGGCGGTTTACAGCAACAATCGTTGAGGCACTTAGTTCTTCTAATCGCAGCTCGCTCATAGTAGCACTCTAGCGGATACCTATCGGCGGCGCACAACCGCTGTCAACTCCATATAACTAACAGCGAATGCGAGCAGCAGAAGAGGGGCCACAACAAACCAGGACGCGCCCGCGTTTAAGGCAGCGGCAGCACCAACAGTGCTGAACACCAGGCCGAGTAGCGCGCGGACATATCTATCAGTGTGCAGCACCGGGCGGGGCGACAGGAAGAGTGCCCACACAACCACAGCCGCAAGCACCGCTCCCACAGCTACTGCGATTCCCGGCAGCGGGAGCGGCCAGCGCAAAAGACCCCAGGCTCCAATGGCAACAACAGCCACTAAGTCAAGTGCGGTGCGGATCGTGGCAATAATCGAGACTTGCTTGTCGGTGCGTGCCAAAGCCTGCTCTCCTTAATTATTTAAAAATTACGGTGCGGTCACCATCGAGCAGCACCCGGTTTTCAGCAAACCAGCCAACCGCCCGGCGCAGGGTGCGCGCCTCCTCATCTTGGCCCAGCTGCTGTAGCTGCTGCGGCGTGAAGGTGTGGTCTACCCGCACTACGTCCTGCTCAATAATAGGGCCTTCGTCAAGGTCTGTGGTAACAAAGTGTGCGGTTGCGCCAATAAGTTTCACACCGCGCGCGTGCGCCTGCCGATAGGGGTTTGCGCCCTTAAAACCGGGCAGGAAGGAGTGATGGATGTTGATTGCCTTACCGGCAAGCTCTGCGCAGAGCTCGGGGGAGAGGATCTGCATATAGCGTGCGAGCACAACCAATTCGATGCTGTGCTCGGCAATGATCTGGCGCACACGATCCTCAAATTTCTGTTTATCAGCCTCGCCGGTTATTGCGATGTGCTCGAACGGCACACCGTAAAAATTAGCGAGCTCTGCTGGATCCGTATGGTTTGCGAGGATCAGCGGCACGTCGATTGCGAGCTGGCCGCTGCGCTGGCGATAGAGCAGGTCATTGATGCAGTGGGTCGCTTTTGAAGCCAAGATCAGCGTGCGCAGGCGTCTGCCCGCGCGTGTGAGCTCCCACTGCATGCCGTACTTAGCGACGATTGGGGCGAGCAGGATGCGAAATCTCTCTTCGAAACTGTCGTCTGCGTTAACGGCGGAAACCTCGATGCGCATAAAGAAAATACCGGTATCGCCCGACGCAAACTGCTGGCTCTGCTCAATGTTGCCGCCAGCATTTACCACAGCACCGCTCAGGGCGTGCACGATTCCGGGCTGGTCTACGCATCTAAGTTTTAACACCCACGCCTGTTCCATAAGTAGTGATGTTACACGGCGCAAACTCCGATAGAATTATGACAGTCGCAACTGGCGTAAAGATGGCTAACCATCGGGGAGCGACAAGCATGAAAAGGCCGCTCGCCTGGGTCGCAAGAAATATTGCTACTTTGCTCCATTTGCAGCAACAGAGAGGTCAAAAATGTCTACCGATTCATTCTTCAATTTGCCGCTGGCAGAGGTTGATCCTGAGATTGCTGGTGTGCTCGATGCTGAGCTAGATCGGCAGCGCGACACCCTTGAGATGATCGCGAGCGAAAACTTCGTGCCCCGTGCTGTGCTCGAGGCTGTTGGCAGTGTGCTCACTAACAAGTATGCGGAGGGTTACCCGGGGCGGCGCTACTACGGCGGCTGCGAAGCGGTTGATGTTGCCGAAGATCTTGCACGCGACCGTGTTAAGAGCCTGTTCGGCGCAGCCTATGCGAATGTGCAGCCACACTCGGGTGCGTCGGCAAACGCTGCTGTGCTCAGCGCAATTGCTGAACCTGGCGATACTATTCTCGGTCTCGACCTGGCACACGGCGGGCACCTTACGCACGGTATGAAACTGAACTTTTCCGGCAAGCTCTATAACGTGGTTGCCTACGGTGTGAACGCTGAAACTATGCGCATCGACATGGATAATGTGCGCGATCTTGCCCGTCAGCACAAGCCGAGCGTGATTATTGCGGGCTGGTCGGCATATCCGCGTCATCTTGATTTTGCGCTGTTCCGTGAAATTGCTGATGAAGTTGGGGCCACGCTCTGGGTCGATATGGCGCACTTCGCCGGTCTCGTAGCCGCTGGCCTGCACCCCAACCCAGTGCCGCACGCACACGTTGTGTCATCAACCGTGCACAAAACCATTGGCGGCCCGCGCTCGGGCATCATTCTGACCAATGATCTCGATATTTACAAGCGTATTAACAGCAATGTTTTCCCGGGGCAGCAGGGCGGCCCGCTGATGCACGTTATCGCCGGTAAAGCTGTTGCTTTTAAGCTTGCGGCAACTGCTGAGTTTAAAGCACGCCAAGAGCGCACACTCGCCGGCGCAAAACTGCTGGCCGAAGCGTTGACCAGTCAGGAGTCGAAGGCTGCGGGTGTTGACGTGCTCACCGGCGGCACTGACGTGCACCTTGTGCTTGCCGATCTACGTAATTCAGAGATGAACGGCCAGCAGGCCGAAGATGCACTGCACGCTGCGGGCATCACAGTGAACCGCAACTCGGTACCGTTTGACCCACGCCCGCCGATGGTCACCAGTGGCGTGCGCATCGGCACCCCAGCATTGGCAACCCGCGGGTTCGGCGAGGCGGAGTTTGCTGAAGTTGCAGACATCGTGGCCAAGACACTGCAGGGGGCTGATCCGGCTGAGCAGCGCGAGCGTGTGGCGGCGCTGACCGCTAAATTCCCGCTGTACCCGGGCATTGAAAAACTTTTGAAGTAAATCTAGAACGGTCTCTCCCAGCTGCTTTGTGCGGTTGGGAGATTTCGACTGTGAGGAGAAGATTATGGCTGCAAATATTCTTGACGGTAAAGTTGCCGCCGCCGCGATTAAAGAGGATCTGCACGGCCGGGTTGCGGCGCTAAGCGCTGCCGGTAAGCAGTGCGGTTTAGCTACCGTGCTCGTCGGAGAAGATCCCGGTTCTAAGTGGTATGTTGCCGGTAAGCACCGGGACTGTGCTGAGGTGGGGATCGCATCGATCCGCCGCGACCTGCCAGAAGAGGTGAGCCAGGAAGAGCTTGAAGCGGTAATTCTTGAGCTTAACGAAAATCCTGAGGTGACCGGATACATCGTGCAGTTACCGCTTCCGAAGCACCTGAATACCGACAGAGTGCTGGAATTGATCGATCCCGCCAAAGACGCTGACGGTCTGCACCCAACAAACCTCGGCAAACTGGTGTTGAACGTGAATAGCGAGATCGATACGCCGCTACCGTGCACACCGCGTGGGGTAATAGAGCTAGCGGAACACTACGGCCTTGACTGGAGCGGTAAGCACGTTGTTGTGGTTGGAAGAGGTATCACCGTGGGGCGTCCAATCGGCCCGCTGCTCACTCGCCGCGAACACAACGCAACAGTTGTTCTCACTCACACCGGCACACAGAATCTGCCCGAACTGCTGCGTGAAGCAGACGTCATCGTGGCTGCTTCCGGTGTGGCACGCCTAATTAAAGCTGAGGATGTGCGGCCGGGGGCCGTTGTTTTCGATGTTGGTGTGTCACGCGAGACTGATCCGGAAACTGGCAAATCGCGTGTTGTTGGTGACGTCGATCCGGCTGTTGCAGAGGTTGCCGGTTGGGTGTCACCTAACCCCGGCGGCGTTGGGCCGATGACTCGTGCACTGCTTTTAAAAAATGTTGTTGAGATGGCGGAGCGTGCCGCATGATCGAACGTCAGCTCTCACAGGAGTTGCAGCACGCGGCAGCACAAATTCGCCTGATCGAAGACTATCCCGAAGACGGCGTGCTGTTTCGTGATATCACGCCGGTGCTCGCAGACGGTCCCGCGCTCGCGGCCGTGGTTGCAGATCTTGCGGCGCACTGCCCTGAGTTTGATGTGGTTGCCGGCATTGAAGCGCGAGGCTTTATTCTTGCGGGTGCGCTCGGTGTGCACACACAGTGCGGTGCGCTCTCTGTGCGTAAAGCCGGTAAACTGCCCGCCCCGGCGGCAGCGGCCAGCTACTCACTTGAATACGGTGAGGCGACGGTGGAGGTGCAGCAGGATATCAAACCAGGCGCGCGGGTTTTGATTCTCGATGACGTTCTCGCGACCGGTGGCACAGCCGATGCCGCCAGACGCGTCATTGAGGCAATAGGCGGCGAGGTTGTCGGGTTTGGTATGCTCTGCGAAGTTGCTGGCTTAGGCGGCAGAGAAAAACTTGGGGATCTGCCAATCCACGTGGTTTTCCCCTAACGCCCCTGGCGCTGTTCGGAGTTTATATGGTTAAACGCCTAGAGAGTGGCTCACCTGAGGTTAGGGTCGCGGTTACCGCCGCTATTAAGGCAGCAGAGAATGCTGGCGAGGCGATACCTTTTAACGATGATTCGCTGCGAAATTTGGATACTCGCACAGTCTTTACTACCGCAGAGTCTGTGCAGACGGAGTCTGGGAGTGCGCCAGCTGGTGTCGCTGTAGCGTGGTTGACCGCCGATAAAACACGGCTAGAGGCAGAGCTTTTCGTGCACCCAGAGGTCAGACGTCAGGGGCTTGGTGCTCGCCTGACCGCGGCGCTCAGAAACTATGCCAGCGAGAATAAAGCTGCCCTGCACTTGTGGGCGCATGGCGAGTCAGAAGCGGCGACAGCTTTTCTGGGGGCGCTGGGCGCGAGTCGCATGCGGCAGTTATTGAAAATGTCAGCCCCGCTAGCTGGCTGGGCAAGCTGTTCTGCTGACGCCCATATTGATGAGCTTGAAAAAAGCGGGTTTGCGGTTGCATCGTTCAACTATGAGCGGGACGCCAGCGATTGGGTGGCGCTTAACTCTAAGGTGTTCGCCGATCATCCAGAACAGGGAGCGGTTACCCTCGCAGCGCTCGAACGCTACACCCAAACGGATTGGTTTGACGCGACCGCGTTTTTCTTAGTGCGCCAGGAAGGGCGGCTGCTGGCCTACGCCTGGCTGAAGCTCACCAGCTCAGAAGCAGAGCTTTATGTGCTCGGAGTAGCTCGAGAGATTGCGGGGCGGGGGCTTGGTAAAAAACTCGTAGAGTTAGCAAAAGCGGTGGCGGCAGAGCGCGGCTATGCCGAGCTGACGCTGTATGTGGAGGGCGATAATGCGCCCGCCCTGCGCGTTTATAACAGTCAGGGTTTTGTGCCGGTATGGCGCGATGGCCTGTATTTGCTGTCGCGATAGTTTCTTAATTCTGCTGCTTCCGGTGCGGATAGTGCGCTAATTCAGGTGTGCCTGATAGGGTAGCTCTACTGAGGAATCTTTAAAGCTAACCTTTAAGCTTTGTGTACCAGTCCCGGAAGGGGATCAAGTTTGAAGCACACCGGAAAACGTCTGCGTGCTACGCGTCTTATCGCAATCGGTGCTGGGGCGGCACTGCTCGGGGCCACCCTAAATATCGCTCCGAATCCGCACACGATCTCAGCCGCTTTTGCTCTTGATCTGCCCACTTGGTCAGATGTTGAAGCGGCAAAGCAGGACGAGGCGGCCACTGCTGCAAAGATCGCTGAGGTTGAAAAGCTGCTCGGACAGGTGCGCACAGAGGTTGAATCGGCGCAATCTGCGGCTGAGGTTGCATCGCAGATAGCGATGACTGCGCAGTCTGAGTTTGAGACGGCCGATCAGCGGCAACAGGCTTTATACGGTCAGGTAGAGGAGAAGAGAGCGGAGGCGAATCGTGCCGCCGATGCAGCAGCTAACGTTGTTGCGGAAATGTATCGCTCTGGCGGTGTAGACCGCAGCATGGAGTTCTTCCTCGAGGGTGACCCCGATGCTTCAGATGCGCTGCTCGAGCGGTTGGCAATGATGTCAAAAGCTACCGAACGTAACACCCGTGTTGCGCAGGAAGCGACACGAGCACAGCTTACGGTCGCTGATTTGCAGCGCCAAGCGGAAGAGGCGGCTGTTAAACGACAGGAGCTCTACGAAGTAGCGCAGGGCGAGTTTGAGGCGGCTGCCTCGGCTGTTGAAGCGGCGCGGCAGCGCCAGCAGACAGCTGAAACCAACCAGCGTGTGCTGGAAACACAGCTGGCTGCGCTAAAAGACAAAACTGCTGAAACCGTTGCCGGATATCAGGAGCGTCTGCGCATTGAAGAAGAGCAGCGCCGCAAGGCTGAGGAGGAAGCGCGTCGACGTGCGGCCGAAGAGGCTGAGCGTGCCCGGCGTGCTGCGGCGGAAGCCGCACGACAGGAGGCTGCTCGCCAGGAAGCTGCGCGAAAAGCGGCGGCCAGCCAGTGGCAGGCACCAGCCCCGGCACCGCGGCCAGCCCCTCCAGCACCGGTGGTGTCTGGAAACTGGACAGCTCCGTTGACACCGGGAAGCTATAGCGTCAGCTGCCCGTGGCGCTGCTATCCGGGACACAACGGTCACGACATGGCCACCTCTCCGTGGACTCCAATATACGCTGCCGGGGCGGGAGTTGTTATTGCTGCAGGCTATACGGGTATCAACGGCAACTATGTGTTTATCGACCACGGTAACGGTGTGCACACCTGGTACGCTCATATGGTGCAAGCCCCATCAGTGAGCTACGGCCAGTGGGTAGGGCCCGGCCAAATTATTGGCTACGTTGGGTCAACCGGGTTGGCAACCGGCCCGCACCTGCACTTTGAAGTTCGCATCTGGGGCACCCCAACCCCGGCTGACGGTTTTATGGCCCAGCAGGGTATCTACATATAGAGCAAAGAGCAATAAGTTGGCTCCCGCCTGAGTGTTTCAAGCGGGAGCCAACTTATATTGACAGCCTAACGGTTTAGTGACTGCCCTCTGACTGCAACCGTTCGATTGCCTCTTCGATGAGCTTCTCTGCGTCAGCAGCCGAACCCCAAGCATCAACCTTGACCCACTTACCCGGTTCAAGATCTTTGTAACGCTCAAAGAAATGCTCGATCTCCTTGCGGGTGTATTCAGGAATATCTGCAACATCCTGAATATGCTGCCAGCGTGGATCCTTCGCCTGCACCGCGATAACCTTGTCGTCACCGCCAGCCTCATCGCTCATGCGCAGCACCCCAACCGGGCGCACTTTAACGCCAACCCCTGGGAACACCGGGTAGTCGAGCAGCACAAGCACATCGAGCGGGTCACCATCTTCCCCGAGAGTGTTCTCAAAGAAACCATAGTCGGTCGGGTAAACAAAGTTGGTGTACAGCACGCGATCGAGATACACGCGACCGGTTTCGTGATCTACCTCGTATTTGTTGCGGCTCCCCTTTGGGATCTCGATAACGGCATCGTAGCTAGCCATCTTTTTCCTTTCATCGCAAAAACGCCTACTGCGCCAGTTTACTAAGTGCCTGTTTATTTTCCGACTACGCTTAAGACCTATGGGCGGTAAATTAGCTCCGGTTGTTGCAAAAACCCGTAACGCAGTGCGTAAAAACCTGCCGGAATTCGGGCCTCTAGTGGTCGCGCTCTCAGGAGGTGCAGACTCGCTCGCGCTCGCAGCCGCTGTCGCATTCGAAGCGCCTCGCCGGGGGCTGCAAGCGCATGCTGTGGTTGTCGACCACCAACTGCAGCCTGATTCAGCGCGCATTGCTCGAGTGGCGGCGCAGCAGGCTAGCGACATGGGGTTAATTAGCGAGGTTCAGGCTGTCGAGGTGACATATTCCGGTAAAGGCATAGAGGCTGACGCGCGCCGGGCCCGCTATGCGGCACTCGCGGATTACTGCGCAAAAATCGATGCTACCGCACTGTTTACGGGGCACACCAAAAACGATCAAACAGAACAGGTGCTTTTGGGTTTGGTGCGCGGCTCGGGAACTCGTGCGCTGTCGGGTATTGCGCCCGAACGGGGCATAATTAAACGACCCTTTCTAAGGGTAACCCGCGCTGAAACAGAAGCTGCCTGCCAAGCGCAGGGGCTCAGCTACTGGAGTGATCCGCACAACGAAGATCCGAGATACACTCGCGTGCGTGTGCGCCAAACAGTTTTGCCAGTATTTACTCGAGAGCTTGGCAGCGGCGTAATCGCGGGGTTGGCGCGTTCGGCGCAGCTTGCGCGTGAAGATGCTGATGCGCTCGACCTGTTCGCCGCCAAGGTGCTTGACGCACTACAGCAGCATGACCATTTTGTGCAGGGCGAGCAGGATACACCGACAGTTGTGCCGATCCGCACCCTTGAAAGTGAGCCGCGGGCGATTGCAAAACGTGTGCTGCGGCAGTTGCTCATCTATGCGGGTGCCGAAGAAGTTACTTTTAAACACACAGAAGAGGTTATGGCGCTTTTAGAAAACTGGCACGGCCAGCAGATGCTGCAGCTGCCCGGAGTGCGTGTCTGGCGGCAGGGGAAGCGACTTTTTATGCTCCGTGTGTTGCAGTCAGCGGCACAGTAAACTGAATTTATGGACGCAAGCGCACTAGGAAACGAACTATCTGAAATCTTGCACACCGAGGCTGAGCTGAAACAGCGGCTGAGTGAGCTCGCACGCGACATCGAGGCAGACTATGGGGATCAGCCACCGCTGTTGGTTGGTGTGCTAAAAGGCGCGGTTATGGTTATGGCAGATCTCGCTCGCGAATTGCGTTTTCAAGCCGAAATGGACTGGATGGCGGTGTCAAGCTATGGGACGGGCACAAAATCTTCCGGTGTGGTGCGCATTCTAAAAGACCTGGATGCTGACCTAACAGATCGTGCAGTGCTGATCGTTGAAGACATCATTGACTCGGGTCTTACGCTGTCATGGCTGAAAGAGAATCTGCTCACTCGCGGCGCGAAGAGTGTCAAAATCTGCACAATGCTGCGCAAACCAGATGCGCTAAAAGTAGACATTGATGTTGAATACGTAGGCTTTGACATTCCAAATGAGTTCGTTGTTGGGTACGGCCTCGACTACGCAGAAAAATACCGCAATTTACGTGATGTGGCGATTCTCGCACCGCACGTTTACTCATAAAACCGTGCTTTTTGCACGAATCTTTAGTTACTGTGACACTGTTTGCAGTTCGCCTCTGGCAAACATTCAGGCGCGGGCAGCATCTGCTGGGATAAATTAGGCAGCAACGATATTTTCGAAAGTGAGGCTTCTGCGTGGCTGAAGTTAAAAAGAAGCGGAAGTTTTTCCAGCGTGCCCCATTTATTTACGCGATGGTCGCGGTGCTGATTACCCTAATCGGTTTAAATATGCTGACAGCTGGCAATAATCCGCGCATTAGCACCGAGCAGGGGCTCTCCCTATTAGCAGACGCAGAACTAAAAAAAGTTGAAATAGTTGACGGTGAGCAAAAAGTAAATCTGGAGCTTACACGACCCGAAGAAAAAACCGGTGCTACCAGCGTCCACTTCCTCTACGTCGACGGCCGTCAGCCTGACGTTATCGCAGCGGTAAACAGCGCGAACATCGATGAAGAATTCACCGACTCAGTAGCTCGCCCAAGCGCACTGTGGACGATCCTGCAGCTTCTGTTCCCGCTTTTGATGCTGGGGCTCTTATTCTGGTTCTTCATGAATGCTGCTGGTGGCGGCGGTCGAATGGCCCAATTCGGCAAATCTCGCGCCCGACTTGCCTCGAAAGAAACCCCGCAGGTGCGCTTTACAGATGTGGCCGGCGCTGAAGAGGCCGTTGAAGAACTTGAGGAAATCAAAGACTTCCTGCAGGACGCCGCACGCTTCCAAGCAGTCGGTGCGCGCGTGCCAAAGGGAGTGCTGCTCTACGGGCCTCCGGGCACAGGTAAGACGCTGCTTGCACGAGCGGTAGCGGGTGAAGCAGGGGTGCCTTTCTACTCCATTTCAGGCTCAGATTTCGTTGAAATGTTCGTCGGCGTTGGCGCTAGTCGCGTGCGCGACCTTTTTAAAGAAGCGAAAGCAAACGCGCCTGCGATTATTTTCGTTGACGAAATCGACGCTGTTGGCCAGCGCCGCGGGCACGGCATGGGTGGCGGCCACGACGAACGTGAGCAGACGCTGAACCAGCTCCTTGTCGAGATGGACGGTTTCGACCCGAAAGTTAACGTTATTGTGATCGCGGCTACCAACCGTGCCGACACCCTCGATCCAGCGCTGCTGCGCCCCGGCCGCTTTGACCGTCAGATCGGTGTTGACGCACCATCCCTAAAGGGGCGTAAAGCAATTCTTGAGGTGCATGCGAAGGGGAAGCCGCTTGCTCCAAGCGTTGATCTAGAAGCGGTTGCCCGCAAAACTCCCGGCTACACGGGAGCTGATTTGGCAAACGTCCTGAACGAGGCAGCTCTGCTCACCGCACGCTCTAACGCGCAACTAATCGATAATCGCGCCTTAGATGAGGCAATTGACCGTGTGATGGCGGGCCCGCAGCGTCGCACGCGCATTATGAAAGATCACGAGCGCCTGGTGACCGCATATCATGAGGGCGGTCACGCGCTGGTGGCGGCCGGTCTCAACCACACCGACCCCGTCACAAAAATCACAATTCTGCCGCGCGGGCGGGCGCTCGGATACACCCTGGTTGTGCCGCTCGACGACAAGGTTTCTGTCAGCCGTAATGAGCTGCTCGACCAGATCGCTTACGCGCTTGGTGGGCGCGTTGCCGAAGAGCTTGTTTTCCACGATCCAACAACCGGTGCGGGAAACGATATCGACAAAGCAACCGCAACAGCGCGCCGCATGGTTACCGATTACGGTATGTCAGCGACGCTCGGTCCTATCAAATTCGGCGATGCAGACGTGTCACCGTTTATGGGGGCAGCCGGAGGTGGCGCACCAAAATACTCTGGGCAGGTAGCTCAGCGTATCGACGAAGAGGTGCGTGAAATTATTGAGCAGGCGCACAACGAGGCCTATGAGGTGCTCACTAAGAACCGCCACATCCTCGATCGGCTTGCTGCTGAACTGCTAGAAAAAGAAACTCTCGACCACAACCAGATCGCTGAGATCTTCAAAGATGTCGAGAAGCTTGCGCCGCGCCCAACCTGGCTGTCAAGCGCGGACCGTCCGGTTTCAACGCAACCCCCGATTGCGATACCCAGTGCTGCTATAACCGATGTGCCGGTTGCTGAGATCTCAGAGGCGCAGGCAGACGGCGACGAAGAATCAGAAACAGAGTAATCGAAATGACTGTGGATCATAGGGCCGCAGCTGCAGCTGTTGCGCAGCTGTTGCGCGCCCTTGGTGAGGATCCGACATCAGCCAGATTGAGTGGCACGCCAGCCAGGGTCGCTGACACTCTAGCCGAATTTGTTTCAGGGAAAAACCGCGACGCAGCCGCTGTTTTCGATAACGCAATGCAACTGGAGCAGGTTGCTGCCAAAGATGAAATAGTGGCGCTCAAAGGCCTGCAGTTCACGAGCCTGTGCGAGCATCATCTGCTGCCTTTTAGTGGCAGTATCGATATTGCCTATGTGCCAGGCAGTAAGGTTGCCGGTTTTGGTGCCTTCTCGCGTCTCGTGCAGACCGTCGCGCTGCGTCTGCAAATGCAGGAGCGCATCACAGCGGAGATTGCTGACGGAGTGATGATGGGGCTTGACGCCCGCGGCGTGCTGGTGTTTATAGAAGCCCGGCACGGCTGTGTTTCGGCGCGCGGCCCGCGCGAAACACAGGCAACCGCTGTGACGACCGTGTCGCGTGGCGTTTTAGATGAGCCAGCGCAGCGACTAATCGCGCTCGAACAACTGCGCAGGAGTGAGCCATGACACTTATTATGGGGGTGCTAAACCTCACCCCGGACAGCTTTAGTGATGGCGGTAGTTATGTCGATACTGCCACCGCTGTTGCACGGGCGCGCGAGATGGTAGCGGCCGGAGCCGAGATTATTGACGTCGGGGGTGAGAGCACCCGGCCCGGTTCAGTGCGTGTCGACCCAGATACAGAATGGGAGCGGATCGCTGACGTTGTAAAAACACTGGTGTCGCTCGGTATCACCGTGTCTGTCGATACCGTGCACGCAGCAACTGCACAGCGCGCGATTGCTGCGGGTGTGCAGTACATTAACGATGTTTCCGGTGGTTTACACGATCCGAAAATTTTACGAGTGGTAGCCGACAGCGCAGCACACTATATTGCGGGGCACTGGCGAGGTTTTCCAAGCGCAACCGAGTATCGAGATCAGTATCGTGATGTGGTTACAGATGTTATTGCGGATCTTGCGGATCGCGTAGCTGACGCGATCACTGCGGGTATTGCGCCAGAACGGATCGTGTTAGATCCGGGCCTCGGATTCGATAAAAACACCGAACAGTGTTGGGAAATTTTAAGCCGCCTGCAAGAGTTTAAAGTATTGAACGCCCCGCTGTTAATCGGAGCAAGCCGCAAGCGAATGCTCGCAGACCTCTTGCACGGTGCGCCGCCAGATGCGCGAGATGTAGCAACCGCAGCAGTATCCATGCACTGTGCTGCTGCGGGTGTGTGGGGTGTGCGCGTGCACAATGTTAAAGCTTCGAGCGATACCGTGAAAGTTGCGCAGAAACTGCACGCTGTAAAAGCAGGTCTGCCTGCTGGTATTTCTGCGGCTGTTACGCAGCATAAAGCACCGGTCGCAGACCGTATAACGCTGACCGGTCTTGAAGTTTTTGCCCATCACGGAGTTTTCGACTTCGAGCGCGAAAAAGGGCAAAAATTCTTGATAGACGCAACGGTCACCCTCGAGAAGCTTGCCGGCGATGCGGCAGACAGTCTGCAAAACACTGTGCACTATGGAGATTTGGCAGAGGCTCTGCATAAAGCAGCAGCCACCGCGCCGGTAGATTTGATCGAGACCCTTGCTGACCGTCTCGTTCATGTGGCACTGCAATTCACTGGTGTAGCGGCGGCAGAGATCACTGTGCACAAACCCGAAGCGCCGATCCGCAAGAATTTTACCGATGTGAGCATCACCGTAAGCAGAGAAAAAACGGGGGAGCAGTGCGACAGATAGCGCCTATTTTGCTGGCCTTCGGTGCCAATCTCGGCGATCGTGCTGGTGCAATTCGTGCTGCGCAGGCTGAACTGGCCGCGCACCCCGAGATTCATGAGTTTGACTCTAGCCCCTTGCGCGAAACAATCGCGCTTACTGAGCACGGCCCCGACCCGGAAGCGCCGCGCTACTTAAACGGGGTGGCGCAGGCTGTCACCACCTTAGAGCCCCTGGCGCTACTGCGACTTGTGCAGCAGGTGGAAACAAAATACGGCCGCACCCGCACAACCCGGTGGGGAGATCGCACACTAGATATTGATGTGATTAGCTATGCCGGTCTGGTGCAGCGCACCCCGGAACTCACCCTGCCGCATCCACACGCACACGAGCGGGACTTTGTGCTGTCGCCGTGGCTCGCGCTCGATCCGAATGCGGTGCTGCTCAGGCACGGACGTGTGGCGGATCTGCTCGAGCGGATCGGCGATACAACGCTGCCCTACACAGAAAATGAAAGCGCGGGTGGTGAGCGTGTATAACCAGACGCTACCGCTGCGGTGGGGATTTTTAACAGCAGTGTTTGCCGTAGCAGCCGGCTACCTCGCGCAGCAACTGCGCACCAACTTCGGGCATCCCCTGCTCTCACCGAGCTATCTGCTGGCGGTGCTGTTAGTGGCTGTCGCAGTGGTGCTGCTGATCACGGGGTTGCAGCTGCGGAAGCGTCTGTTAGAGCGGGAGAAACGGCCCGATCCGTTTGTGGCAGTTCGGCTATTGGCGGCGAGTCGCGCAGGGCAGATTCTCGGGGCATTCTGGACTGGTTTCGGGCTCGGTCTCTTTATTTGGGTGGCGCCGCGCTTGGCTGAAACGGCTGCCGAGCTGTGGCTGCCGATGGTGGCGCTGCTGCTAACAGGAGCGCTGCTCTGGGTTATTGCACCGCTGGTAGAGCGGATGTGCAAAGTGCCGCCGGGCTCAGACGATGGAGACAGCGGGCGTGATGCGGATCCGGATACACTGCCCGATGTTGTTCCCGAGTCATTATCCAGTGAAGCGAAGCTCTGAGCTGACGCATTTTGCTGCTTACTATAATGGGTCGGGTAGTCGTAAACTGAGGGAGACATTTATGGATGCGATGCCAGAAGATCCCGAAATTCGGGCGTTTGAAACAACTGGCTCTGCGGTGAAACCACTCGGCCCGAAGGATGACTGGCCCTATGAGCGCGGTGTTTGGAATCGTCTTGATGCACGCTACGCGTGGGTCGATTTGGTGGGCAATTTAATTCCTGTTCTCCTTTTTGCTCTCGTGTTCGTGCTGCCCATAATTGACGCGGAGCACGGGCTCGGTGGTTTTTTCGAGTGGATCCCTGCGTGGGCTAGATATATGGCGCTAGTTATCGCGGGGTTGTTTCTCTGTAACGCCGCCCTTGCCTTTAGGCGGGTGCGCACAATGGGGTGGGTGATGCGTCAGGATGATTTTGTGTTTCGGCGCGGCCTCCTCTTTCAGCGCACCAGTGCGGTGCCTTACGGGCGCTTGCAGCTGGTGGATATCAGCCAGGGGCCGCTGCAGCGTAAGCTCGGCTTAGCGTCACTAAAGTTTTTAACTGCGGCAGCCAGTGGCACACAGGTGCTGCCCGGACTGTCAGCTGAAGATGCTGATCGCTTGCGTGATGAGCTGATTAGCGTAGCTGAATCTCGACGCAGCGGGGTTTAAGCATAAATGGCTGAGATGACTCACGACTGGCGGAAGCTGCATCCGCTGTCACCTATTTTGCGTGCCGGTTTCACGCTGCTGATTGTTATTGGGTTGTTGCTAGCAAACATGCGAGACCTGATTTTAAACAATCTTTATAAAGTGCTCGGAGTTGACGATTATGCAGTCGAGGGCGGCGACCCGGTTGATGATGCCCTGCAGTTTGCCAGTCATGCGCAGCTGGGTTGGTTGATTATTACCGGCGGTGTTCTCGCGGTTTTGCTGCTGATCGCATTTTTTTCGTGGCTGAGTTGGCGGTTCACTAAGTTCCGGATCACCGAGAACACGATTGAGCTTCGCACGGGTGTGATCTTTCGCGGGCGCAAAGAAACAACGCTCAACCGGATTCAGGCTGTTGACTTAGAGCGGCCTTTTTTGGCTCGCGTATTCGGGCTGACAGCTCTGCGCATCGGCACAGCCGCAGGAGATATGCAGTTGCAGTATTTAGCGCACGCTGAGGCTGTTGAGCTGCGACGGGATCTCTTGCTGTTACTGGTAGAAAAAGACATCGTTTCCGATAGCGATGTTGCTGCCGCCGTGCAGGAAGCCGAGGACGCAGGTGTGGCAGAGACACAATCTTCGCTGCTTGCGGATCGCGCCAAAGACGTTATTGACCAAGATCTTGACGGCGAAGCATTAAAACAGGATACCGGGCGTTTAATTTTGGGCTATCTCCTGAAGCTGCCGCTTATTATTATCGTGCTTACGTTGACCGGTGGGTCAATTGTGCTTGGGTTTTTCATCAAAGATAAAGGTGATTCGCTTCTGCTCTTAATACCTGTTGTGGTGCCGATGCTGTTTGTTTTCGGCGCGCAGTTAATAGGAGCGTTGAATAAGCAGTGGAATACCGCAGTTCAGGTGCAGGAGCGCGAGCTAAGGATGCGCTCAGGTCTGACCACGACAAAGTCAGAATCGGTGAAGTTGGATCGTGTGCACACTGTTGCGGTTAGCCAGCCGTTGCTGTGGCGAATTCCCGGCTGGTACAAAGTGCGGATTTACACTTCAGGTTTTCAAACAGTCGGTGCTGGCCGGTCTTATGAGGTAATGCCAACGGCTTCGGCCTCCCAAGTGCAGCAGCTGGTGTCCTGGATTCTGCCGGGTCGAGTAACAGAAACAGAGCTTGCCCGTGTTGCGCAGTTTGCGAAGCTTGAGCCACTTAACTATAAAGCCGAGCGGAAGGCCTTCCCACTCTTGTTGTGGTCTCCAAAACGAGAGGGTGCTGAGCTTATCTTTTCTGAGAAAGATAAAACACCGCTTCTGGCGCTGCGCGGCGGCATCGCCCCGCGGCAGACAAGCTTAATTAAACTCGAGCTAGCGCAGGGGATAACGGTAGCCAGCAGCTTCGGGCACAGACTGTTTGGGCTCGCTGCGGTAACGGTGCACTGCACTGGTGCGGTAAATAAGAACACTGTGCGCGCTCTCGATATTGCTGCGGCGAAAGAAGCATTCACGAGAGTGAATAGCGAAATTGTCGGAGCAATTAAACGGGAGAGTATGAGTGCCGAATAAAAAGCCGGGACGGTTGGCTGTTGGCGTTGTCGGGAGCGGCAAGGTCGGCCCGGTGCTTGCGCGCGCGCTAGCCGGCGCGGGGCATGAGATTACTGCGATTACAGCAAGTGACGACGCCGCCCGTGAGCGGGTTGAATCAATGCTTCCAGGTGTGCCGGTTAGGCCCCTGGATGTTGTTGTGCGCGACTCCCAGTTGGTGCTTTTCGCGATTCCCGGGCACGAGCTGCCCCAGTTAGTTGCCGGTCTTACCACGGCAAAAATTTGGCAGCCGGGTCAGCTTCTCGTGCACACCGCACCAGAGCATGGCTACTCAGTTTTTAATCCCGCAACGGCCGTCGGAGCCATCCCGCTTGCGCTGCATCCGGCCCTGGTTTTCACCGGCACGAGCCTCGATTTAGCGCGCCTGAGCGAATCTACAATTGCAGTTACTGCGCCCGATATAGTGCTCCCTATTGGGCAGGCGCTCGCAGTTGAAATGGGCGGTGAGCCGGTTGTGATATCTGATGCGGATCGCCCGGCATACGCCGACATGCTCGACGCCGCCCGTGAAATGAGCGCAGCAATTGTGAAACAAACTGTGAGCGGATTGCGCGAACTCGGAGCTGCAATGCCCGAGCGCATAGTTGCCGGAGTTGCAAACGCAGCTGTCGCAGAAGCCCTGCGAGTAGCGGAACAGTATTCGGCTGAATAATATTTGTCTGCTCTTGCGTGCTGTAATGCTCGGCACACCGCTTTTCTACGCTGTGATTTCAAGGCTAGAAAACAGCTGGAAGCGCTAAGATTGGCGGGTAAAGATTTTTATCAAATGGAGGATTGCCACACATGGGTGAGCAGCGGTCGCAGGCAGCAGAATCGGGTGTCGAACAGAACGTGCACGAGCAAAAAGCTGTGCGCATGGCAAAACGTGAAAAATTGATTGCTGCAGGTGACCTCGCAGGTGGTGCATATCCGGTAACAGTGCCGGTAACAGACACAATCCGCAATGTGCGCACTAAGTGGGAGCATCTGACAGAAAGCCCGGATCAAAAATCTGGCGAGGTTGTAGGTATCGCAGGCCGGGTTGTGTTTCAGCGTAACACCGGCAAACTTTGCTTTGCTGCGCTGCAGGCGGGTGACGGCACCCGTATTCAGGCAATGTTTAGCCAAGCAGAATTGGGCGAAGAGCTACTCGCAGACTTCAAGGCGCTCGTCGATCTGGGTGATCACCTCTTTGTTAAAGGTGAGGTTATCTCCAGTCGGCGCGGCGAGCTGTCGGTTATGGTCGCTGACTGGCAGATTGCTTCGAAGGCTCTTGCGCCGCTCCCAAACGCCTTTAACGAAGACCTCAACGAGGAAACCCGTGTGCGGCAGCGCTACCTTGATCTGATCGTGCGTGAGCAGGCGCGTGTAAACGTGCTGACGCGCGCTAAAACAATGGCGAGCTTGCGCAAAACCTTCGCCGAGAAAGACTTCGTAGAGGTTGAGACCCCAATGCTGCAGACAATGCATGGTGGCGCCTCAGCTAGGCCTTTCGTCACTCACTCAAACGCTTTTGACACTGAGCTGTATCTGCGTATCGCGCCGGAGCTCTACCTAAAACGTGCGCTAGTTGGTGGTTTGGAAAGAGTTTTTGAAATCAACCGCAACTTCCGCAATGAAGGAGCCGACTCAACCCACTCACCTGAGTTTGCGATGCTTGAGTCTTACCAGGCATACACCGACTACAACGGCATCGCCGACCTCACTCAAGAGCTGATTCAAAATGCTGCGCTTGCGGTTAATGAGGGCACAGACCGCGAGGGCACGCATGTTGTGAAGTGGGCAGACGGTACGCTCTTTGATCTTGGCGGCAACTGGGATCGAATCTCAATGTACGACACCCTCTCAGAAGCCTGCGGCGTGAAGATTACACCGCAAACCTCAGTAGCTGACCTTAAGGCAATCGCCGATAAGGAGGGTGTGGAGGTGAAGCTTCCGAATCACGGCAAGCTGGTTGAAGAGCTGTGGGAACACTTTGTAAAAGACGGTCTCGACAGGCCAACTTTCGTCATGGACTTCCCAGTAGAAACAAGCCCGCTGACCAGGCATCATCGCTCGATTGAGGGTGTTGTCGAAAAGTGGGATCTTTATGTGCGCGGTTTTGAGTTGGCGACCGGATACTCAGAGCTTGCCGATCCTGTTGTGCAACGGGAGCGTTTTGTCGAGCAGGCAAAAATGGGTGCTGCAGGCGATGATGAGGCGATGCGCGTTGATGAGGAGTTCTTGCGCGCAATGGAGCACGGTATGCCGCCCGCCGGTGGCATGGGTATGGGCATGGATCGTCTGTTGATGGCGCTGACGGGTCTTGGTATTCGTGAAACAATTCTCTTCCCGCTTGTAAAGTAGGGTGGCAGGTATGGACTGGTTGAGTAACGCTGTTTGGTCGCTGATTCCGACAATTTTTGCGGGTCTGGTGCTCTGGATTATCTTGCGTGCTGTTTTGCGCGCAGATCGCACTGAGCGCCGAGTTTATAAGCAAATTGAGGCTGAAGAGCGGGCAAAGGCGGGGCTGCCCCCGAAAGAGTAGTTTATGCGTCTGCTCTTGCAACTACTGGAACAGTTGCCGCTTTTTGTTGTCGTCATCGATACGATTATTCGTATTCTTGCGCTTTTTATTGTGCCGCGAAATCGTCGCCCCTCATCCGGCACTGCCTGGCTGCTGTTTATTTTTGCGCTCCCGATTCCGGGCGCTCTGCTTTTTGCCGTCATCGGCAGCAGGCGTTTGCCGGCGATCCGTCGTGCACGACACGACTTTATTCACGAAAAATTGCAGGCGGCGATTACCGACGCAGCTGTGGCGAGTTTCCCGCTGCCCCCAGAGCCGCGTTCGGAGGGGCTTGAGAACGCGGTGCGGATCGGCCGCGCGCTTGGTGCATTCCCGATGCTCGGCGGCAATAAGGCCTCTTTGCACTACGACTACAAAGAGTCGATTCAACAGATGGCTGATGCGATAGATCTAGCTCAGTCGCACGTTAACGTTGAGTTTTATATTCTCGTTAGCGACAGCACAACTGAACCGGTTTTTTCTGCCCTCCGCCGCGCAACAGCGCGAGGCGTGAAAGTGCGAGTACTAATTGACCACGTCGCTGCAATCATGAACCCGGGCATGTTGCGCACCCGCAGACAGCTGCATGAGATTGGCGCTGAACTCTATTACATGCTGCCGCTCAGGCCCTGGCGGCTGCAGTATCAGCGCCCAGACCTGCGCAACCACCGCAAGCTGCTTACCGTTGACGGCTGCATTGGTTTTATGGGCTCGCAAAACCTCATTGACTCAAGCTACAACAAACTTAAAAACCGCTGGCGTGGTCTGCACTGGAAAGATCTGATGGTGCGCGTTGAGGGGCCTACTGTGCTCGCCTTAGACATGATGTTTCTAAAAGACTGGTACGCCGAGAGCGGGGAGCTGCTTGATTTTGCGACCGACGAGTTTCCTGTTGTGCACCAAGAATCTCGCTTAGAAACACAGCTGCTGCCGTCTGGCCCTGGTTATGCAACAGAAAACAACCTGCAGGTGTTTGTTGCGCTGCTGTACACTGCCAGACGCCGGATTAGCATCACCAGCCCGTATTTTGTGCCGGATGGTGCGCTTATGGCAGCCATTAAAGCTGCCACTGCGCGGGGTGTTGAGGTTGAGCTGTTCGTTTCAGAGATTGGTGATCAACCGGTTGTCTACCATGCGCAGCGCTCTTACTATGAGGAGCTGTTAGAAGCGAATGTGCGCATCTTCATGTTCCGGCCGCCCTTTATCCTGCACGCAAAACATTTCACGGTTGATGATGATGTCGCGGTTATCGGATCCTCAAATATGGATCAGCGCTCCTTTAACTTGAACTTTGAAATTTCTCTTGTGGTGCACGGAGCTGATTTTGTGACAGAACTTGACGGTGTGAACGACTACTATCGTGAGCACTCTCGCGAGCTCACCCTTGAAGAGTGGAATAAGCGCAATATTTTCGCGCAGCTTGCTGACAATGTTGCCCGTCTCACTAGCTCTTTACAGTAGTAATTTTCAGCTCACGTAAGCCCTCGGCGAACACCGCCCAATTTCAAGCTAAACCCCCGTATCGTGGTAACCAGATAAACGGAGGAAACTATGTTTGAGAGATTTACAGACCGTGCGCGCCGTGTGATTGTGCTTGCCCAGGAAGAGGCAAAACTGCTTAATCATAACTACATCGGCACTGAGCACATCCTGCTCGGCCTGATTCATGAGGGCGGCGGTGTAGCCGCGAAGGCTCTCGAGCAGCTCGAGATTTCGCTCGAGGCCGTGCGGGAACAGGTGACTGAGATGATCGGTAAGGGGTCTCAAACGCCGTCAGGGCACATCCCGTTCACTCCGCGTGCAAAGAAGGTGCTCGAGCTCAGCCTGCGCGAAGCTCTCCAGCTCGGCCACAACTATATTGGCACCGAGCATATGCTGCTGGGCTTGTTGCGTGAGGGTGAGGGCGTTGCAGCCCAGGTGCTGGTAAAACTCGGCGCAGACTTAAACCGTGCGCGGCAGACCGTGATCCAACTGCTGTCTGGCAATCAAGATAGCGGCCGAGAGCCAGTGGCTGTCGGTGGCGGGGAGTCTGATGCTGCCAAAGAAAAGGGCTCTCAGGTTCTCGATAAATTTGGCACCAACCTGACACAGGCTGCGCGTGACGGCAAGCTCGACCCTGTAGTTGGGCGGGAAAAAGAGGTTGAGCGTGTGATGCAGATTCTGTCGCGTCGCACTAAGAACAACCCGGTATTAATTGGTGAACCGGGGGTCGGTAAGACCGCAGTTATTGAGGGTCTTGCGCAGGCTATTGTGAGCGGCAGCGTGCCGGAGACTCTGAAAAATAAGAAGCTGTATGTGCTCGATCTCGGCTCTCTGATCGCCGGTAGTCGATACCGCGGTGACTTTGAAGAACGCTTGAAAAAGGTGATGAAGGAGATCCGGACCCGCGGCGACATCATTATCTTTATTGATGAGATTCACACCCTGGTTGGCGCGGGGGCGGCAGAGGGGGCGATTGACGCAGCAAATATTCTGAAGCCAATGCTTGCACGCGGCGAGCTGCAGACTATTGGTGCGACAACACTTGACGAGTTCCGCAAGCACTTTGAGAAGGATGCCGCCTTAGAGCGTCGCTTCCAATCGGTAATGGTGAATGAGCCAACTCCGGCGCACGCTATTAACATTCTGAAGGGGCTGCGCAAGCAGTACGAGGAATTCCACAAAGTTAAGATCACCGATGAGGCAATCGAAGCTGCTGTAAACATGTCAGCTCGCTATATTCAGGATCGCTTCCTGCCGGACAAAGCTATTGACCTTATTGATGAGGCCGGGGCTCGGTTGCGCCTGAGCGCACTGTCAAATCCGCCTGAGTTACAAGAGCTCGAAGAGCAGATTAAACTCGCTCGCGCCGCCAAAGAAAAGGCTATTGAGGATCAGGATTACGACCTCGCCGCAACAAAACGTGACGAAGAAAAACAGCTTACCGGTAAACGCCTGCAGCTTGAAAAAGAATTGCGGGCGGGCAACGGCGGCGAGTTTGGTGTCGTAACTGAGAGCGTGATCGCTGAGGTGCTGGCTAATGCAACGGGCATTCCAGTCTTTAAGCTGACCGCGGAAGAAACAGCTCGGCTGCGTTTTATGGAGGATGCTCTGCACGAACGCGTGATCGGCCAAAACGAAGCAATTTCAGCGCTTTCTCGCACGATTCGCCGCCAGCGAGCTGGTTTGAAAGATCCGAAGCGCCCCTCAGGCTCATTCATTTTCGCTGGCCCCACAGGTGTTGGTAAAACCGAGCTTGCTAAGGCGCTTGCTGAATTCCTGTTTGACGACGAAGACTCACTCATTTCTCTCGATATGTCAGAGTACGGTGAGAAGCACACTGTGTCACGTCTGTTTGGCGCAGCACCAGGATTCGTTGGCTATGAAGAGGGTGGGCAGCTGACCGAGAAAGTGCGTCGCAAGCCGTTCTCAGTCATTCTGTTCGACGAAGTTGAGAAAGCGCACCCGGATATTTTCAACACGCTGTTGCAGATACTCGAAGAGGGGCGTCTGACAGACGGTCAGGGGCGCGAAGTTGACTTCAAGAACACTGTAATCATCATGACCACCAATCTCGGCTCAAAGGGCATTGCGGGCGGCCCGGTCGGTTTCTCAATGGGAGCAGACACCGAGGCCGGCTATGAAGCAATGCGCGCTAAGGTAAACGAAGAGCTGAAACAGCACTTCAAGCCTGAGTTCTTGAACCGTGTCGATGAGACCATCGTGTTCCCGCAGCTGAAGAAGGACGAACTCCTGCAGGTTGTTGGCATCTTTATACGACACCTGCGCGAGCGACTGCTCGACCGTGAGATTGGTCTGGAGGTTACTGACGCAGCCCGCGAACGTCTGGCTGAAGTTGGCTATGACCCTGCGATGGGCGCGCGTCCGCTGCGTCGCACTGTGCAGCGGATGATAGAAGATCCGATCTCAGAGAAGATTATTGCCGGTGAGATTACCGATAACAGCCTCTTGAAGGTTGATTTTGTCGACGGTGAGTTTGTCTTCGAGATTGAGGGCCAGCAGGTTGATGCCGGCCAGGCAGCGGCGGATGCCGCAGCAGCGATCGCGCAGAACGGGCAGGAGCAGTAGGGGTAGTACTGCGTTTAGAGCGGGGCGCGAGCTGCTTTCCATCTTCTGGAAGCAGCTCGCGCCCCGTTTTGTGATTATCTAGCTACCCGTCTGCTACAACAGCGCGGCCTGCGGCTCGGCCGCTAAACAGGCAACCACCGAGGAAAGTGCCCTCTAGTGCGTTGTATCCGTGCACGCCGCCGCCACCGAATCCGGCAGCCTCGCCAACGGCGTAGAGCCCGGGGATCACACTGCCTGAGCTGTCGAGTGCGCGTGAGTGCAGGTCGGTTTGGATGCCACCCAGCGACTTCCGAGTTATCATATACATTTTTATTGCGATAAGCGGGCCGTGTTCTGGATCAAGCAGCCGGTGCGGTTTTGTTGTGCGCGATAGCTTGTCTCCGATGTAGCGGCGTGAATTGTGCACGCTCATCGCCTGCGCGTCTTTCGCGAAGGGGTTGACAAATTCATTATCCCGCGCCCCGATTACCCGGTGCACGCTGTCTGCATCAAGTAAATCTTCATCGGTTAGCGCATTCATCTTCGCCACCAGCTCGGGCACAGTATCAGCGCTAACCCAATCTTCGCTCCAATCAATAAATGCCTGCACCGGCGCAGGGACACCCTTCCCTAAACGAGTTTTGAGCAGCAGTTTACGATCATGGTTTGTGATGTCAGGGTTTTGTTCACTGCCGCTTAAGGCAAACTCTTTTGCCGCCACTGTGCTTGAAACAATAAACCAGCTGTGGTCGTAGTCGGCAATAGCAGGATCAGTGCGCAACATGCGCAGAGTGCTCAAAGTGTCGTGTCCCGGTAAACCGGGCGCCGGTAGACGCCGCCCGAGTGCGTCCAACCACAGAGGAGAAGGGCCGGGCAGTATCCGAATTGCGTGCCCGGGCCAGACGGGATCCCAGTTTTTGACACCCTCGGTGTAGTGCCACATGCGGTCACGGTTAACCAGCCGGGAGCCAGCAGCTGCAGCAACATCAAGCATGCGCCCGTCAACATACTCAGGAACACCGGTGAGCATTTTGCGCGGTGGCTTTCCTAAGCGTTCTGGCCAGTATTTACGGATGAGTTCGTGGTTTCCGCCGATACCGCCAGAGGCGACAATAACATTTGCGGCGCGCAGTTCAAAATCGTCTACCACGGTGTTATTTGAGGCCTCACCGCGGGCCCCGTTATCAGCTGCGAGCACGCTGCCACGCACGCCTGCCACCCTGCCATCTTCAACGATTATTTCTTCGACCCTGTGCCGGTAGCGCACCTCAGTTTTCCCAGCTGCGACGGCTTCGTGCAGTGCGTCAATAAACGGGCCGACAACACCTGTGCCGGTGCCCCATGGCACGTGAAAGCGGGGCACTGAGTTGCCGTGTCCGGTGGCGCTTAAATCTCCACGCTCAGCCCATCCAACGACGGGGGTCAGCTTAATTCCCACCTGATCCAACCATGACCGCTTCTCGCCTGCAGCCCACTCAACATAGGCGCGGCCCCATTTTGCTGCCCATTCGTCTTCCGGATGCTTCCCAGCAAGCCGATCCCACGCAGCAGAGCCCTTCCAATCCTGCCAAGCGAGGGCAAAAGAATCTTTCACCCCGAGCCGGCGCTGCTCCGGCGAGTCCACTAAAAAGAGGCCGCCAAATGACCACCACGCCTGCCCGCCAAGATTTTGGTCAGACTCCTGATCAAGAACTAGAGTTTGCTTCCCGCCAAGAAACATCTCTCTGGCAGCGACGAGGCCTGAAAGACCCGCGCCGATCACAATCGCATCTACGTCGTGCGCCATATTAGTTCCTTCCGATAGCAGTATTTATCCTGCGTGCGCCCTCTATCACCATTTCTGGGGCGCACCCGACATTAAAGCGTGCAAATCCCTGCCCGCCGCGCCCGTAGACATCGCCGTCGGCGAGTTTAATGCGCTGCTGCGAGAGGAGTGTTTGGGTGGGGGAATCTCCCAGACCAAGATTTCTTAAATCTAGCCATGCCAGATAGCTGGCGTTAGGTGTTGAGACTGGAATGGCAGGATCGAGAGTTTCGCGCAGCAGTATCTGGTTGGCCTCGATTCGCTCAATAGCGCGCTCAAGCCAGGCTTCGCCTGCTGTAAAAGCTGCAAGGTTACCGAGATAGCCAAAGCGATCAAATCCAGCGTTGATAGGTGTTGGAAAGTCTGCGAGGATCGCGGTTTCAGCTGTGCCAGCGGCGATAAGGAGCGCGCACTTTGTGCCCGGGATGTTCCAACTTTTACTAGCTGATGTTGTGACGAAACAGGGCACACCGTGTTTCGCAGCGATGGGCGCGAACGGGATAAATGTCGCATCTCGGTGTGTCAGCGGGGCGTGGATCTCGTCAGAAACAACTGCAACGCGGTATTTTGCACACAGCTGTGCCAGGCGTTCCAATTCAGCTGCGCTCCACACGCGGCCGAACGGATTGTGCGGGTTGCAGAGCACAAAGACGTCTACGCTTGCAGTGCGGAAATACTCTTCAAGAGCCGCATAATCAATGTCAATCGAGATGGTTTGACGGCCGTCACTTATCGCTATCGTCTGCTGCAATTCGAGCTGGCTGACTTTGGCCTGCGGGAGCGCTGAAAACATCACTGCAAAACCGTTATAGTTTGGGGTGTGCAGGGCGATATGCCCGCCATTTTCCGGTAAAAATAAATGCAGAGCATCGCGCACAGCCTGGTAAACGTCTCGGGTCGCATGCATCTGCTCTAACTTAAGATCCCAACCCCAGCGTCGCTTGGCGAAGGTCGCGAACCCCTCGCGCAGGCGCAGGCTTTCGTGCACGTAGCCGATACTGCCGCTCGCAATTGCATCCGTCCACGCATCGCGAATCTCTTGCGCTGGCGGAAAATCCATTTCAGCAATCCAGAACGGCAGCACATCGCTGTCAACCATCTGGTATTTTGCGTTGTCATAACGTGTGTGCAGCAGTGGGGAGGTGAGCTCATCCCAAGCTGTTCCGCTGGGTTCTGGCGCATTTGAATTTGGATACGACACTTGACCTCCGTTGCTCATGTCTTTAATTCTGCCATGAGTGTGCGAGATAATTGAGCATCATGAAGCACGACGAGACCCTCTTAGATGAACTCATCGCTGTGGGCGCTGACGCAGCTAGGCGGGGGCTTGTGTTGGCCTCCGCCGGTAATTTTTCTGTGCGGCTGAGCGATGACACCTTTGCGATAACAGGCTCGGGAGTCTGGTTTGACCGGCTCTCCCGCGCTGATTTTGCGACAATGAATTTGACGGGTGAGCATCTTAGAGGTGTCACCCCGTCGAGTGAGTGGCGCTTACACCGCGAGGTCTATAAGAGACGGCCAGATGTTAAATGCGTGCTCCATCTGCATCCGGAATACGCGACGCTGCTGCCAACACTGGGGCACAAAATCCGTCTTTTAACACTCGATCACGCGTTTTATGCGGGTGAGATAGGTGTGACAGAGTTTTACCCGAATGGGTCTGACGCGCTGGCCGAAACGGCAGCTGCCGAACTGGAAACTAAAAACTGCGTAATTATGAAGCATCACGGGTGTTCGGTTGTTGCGGACACCGTTGAGATGGCCTACCGGCGTGCTCTCAATTTAGAGGGGGCTGCGCGAATGTCTTTTAACGCACTCCAGTTGCAAGATAGCGAAACGGTGTTCCCCGATGGCGCAGCTGCGCATCACGCATAAATAGGGCACCTAGCGAGTTGGTAAATATAGCTGGCGACTCTCATCCCAAGGAATCTCCCAGCCCAGCTCGGATATCACACCGTCAAAAACCATCGCGGTAAAACCCCACAGCAGGGTTTTACCGTGCGGGGAAGAGATTTCAAAGGCCGGTGTGCCGACCTTTTTGTCGTCAAATTTTAAAGTCAGTGTGCCGCGGTTCTCAGGGTTTAGCAGCTCAGCGAGTGAAGCACGGAAGGCGCTTATCGCCTCTACCTGATCCGCACGAATTTCGCTTCGCGTGTGTCGCCACCCAAGCACAGGAGTGACCAGGTTGTTGCTCACCGGTAAAAACAACGGTTGTAGCTCACCCAGGGGAGTTACCTGCGAGCCTGGTACGCCAGTTTCTTCATGATTTTCGCGCAGCGCGGTGTCTGTGTGGTTCTGATCCTGCGGCTCAACACCGCCACCCGGGAAGGATATTTGCCCAGCATGGTAGCGCAGATTCGGGCTGCGCTGAATGAGCAGAATATCAAGGTCTGTTGGAGTTTGCGGAGGGTGGTTGCTTGATTCTCCAAACAGCAGCAACACCGCAGATTTGCGGATCGCTCCCGCGTCATCTGGCACAGCCGCTAGCGCTTTAAACGGTATTTTGAAATCCCTGGTGCCCAGCAATTTCAGCTGAGCTACCGGATCGAATTCCGTTCTGGGCATCAGCTTTCGAGATCGAGTTTTAACGGTTTACGGTCTAGGTAGCGGATGCCCTGCGGCTGCACCACGCCGGTGACGGGAACATCGTGTGTTTCGCGCGGTAGATCGGGAACCAACTCATCGTCATAGAGCAGTGCGAAAGTATCGGGCACCTGTTGCGTTGAACCGAGTGTGCGGTCGTAGTAGCCGCCACCCCATCCGAGTCGGGTGCCGGATTCATCAACCGCAGCAGCGGGAAGCAGAATTAGATCACAGTTGTCTATCTCCATTGGGCTAAAAACTTTGCCAATAGGTTCGGGGATGCCGTTCGCGCCGATAATAGTTTCTGAGCTGCTCGGCTCGATCCAGTCCATTAGCATGTCAGGTCTGCATGACGGCAGCAAGATTCGAACGCTGTTTTCTTTCGCCCAGGATATAAATTGGCTTGTGTCTGGTTCTGAGCGCACCGGGAGATAGGCGGCGACGGTGCGGGCGCCGCGCGCAACAACCAACTCTTGCATGTTGGCTGTGAGGGCTTGGGCCGCGGCAGATTTTTGTGCATCTGTCAGCGCTAAGCGTTTAGCTTTTACGGTCGCTCGAATCTCGCGCTTAATTTGGTGCATCTTGTCAATCTGCATGTCTCAATTCTCTCAAAATCCGCTCAAATGTTGCTGGAGTCCTCGCACTTCTCAGGAAATTTAGAATATTTGGGATACCCTCGGGGTATGAGTAAGTCAGTGATCAAAGCAGTAATTCCCGCTGCCGGGCTCGGAACCCGCTTCCTGCCTGCTACAAAAGCCACTCCGAAAGAGATGCTTCCGATTGTCGATAAGCCAGCAATCCAGTATGTGGTTGAGGAGGCGGCCGCCAGTGGACTGCATGATGTATTGATAATTATTGGCCGCAACAAAGGCAACATCGTTGACCACTTTGATAGCGTGCCTGAGCTTGAACAGACTCTGCATAAAAAAGGTGATAACACCAAACTCGGCATGGTGAAAGACGCGAGCGATATCGCTGACGTGCACTTCCTGCGGCAGGGGCAGCCGCTCGGCCTCGGCCACGCCGTCGGTCGCGCAGAGCAGCATGTTGGGCAGGAAAGTTTTGCGGTGCTGCTCGGTGACGACCTGATCGACGCACGTGATCCTCTGCTGCCAACGATGATTGCTGAGCACGACGCGCGCGGTGCGACCATTATCGCTTTGATGGAGGTGCCGCAGGAGCAGATCCACATGTACGGTTGCGCCGCGGTTGAGCCGACGGAGAACTCGGAAGTTGTGCGAATCACCTCGCTCGTTGAAAAACCGACGGCAGCAGAAGCGCCCTCCAACCTCGCCGTGATTGGCCGCTATGTGTTACGGCCAGAAATTTTTGAGCTGCTCGCAAAGCAAGAACCCGGGCGTGGTGGTGAAATTCAGCTGACCGACGCGTTAAACACACTGGCTCGCGGTGAAGCTGGGGAGAGCGCTGGCCCTGTTTACGGAGTAATTTTCCGCGGCCGCCGTTACGATACCGGGGATAAAGGCGACTGGATCAAAGCAAATGTGCAGGTGGGGATCGAAAGCCCCGGTGTCGGTGACGATCTAAAAGCCTGGCTGAAAGAGTTTGCAGCACAGTTGTAGCATGTCTTCCGCGTGTTAAAAGCGGATATATTCTAGTTTCCGAATACAGTTGTGGCTATGGGTGCAATTGGCGGCGGATTACTGGTTGGCTTAGCTATTATTTTGTGGGCTGGAATTTTAATTCCTGCCTTGATTGAACGTCGTCGCACTCTGAAGGCTGAGCTGTATGCCGGACGTCTCCAACGGGCGATGCGGCGGCTTGCGAATCAGGCTGAGATCTCAGCCGAGCGAGCGATTGTTGAAGAGGCTAAGCAGGTGCTGCAGAAGGAACGAAAACTGCACGCTGAACAGCAAGCAGCGTTAGCGGCAAGACGTGCCGATCTGGCGCAGGCGAAAGCTAAACAGCGCATCGCAGAGCTGGAGGCTAAACGACAGATGCGCTCACAGGCTGCGCTTGTGCGCGCGGAAAAACTGCGTGGCGCTCTGCCAAAATCTCTTCGCCTCGTGTTCCTGGCGATCGGTGTGCTGTCACTGATCGCCGCTGTTGTTGGAATCGGCCTGGCTCTCGGTGGTCAGGGTGCTGCGCTGCTTGTCGCCTCCGGCGGATCCTTTATCGTCTGTTTGGCGATGCTTGTGCTGTTAGCTCCCGGTCGTGCAGCGCAGCGTGCGCAGCGGGCTCGGCGGGATGCGCGCTCCTTGCGGGCGGCTTCTGCTGGCGGCGGGAGCCACTCTGCTGTTGTGGTGAAGCAAGAGCCTGCGACAAACGCAGCTAATCCGACTCTCAGTGCTGCTGAAGTAGCACGCGCGCAGGCGCGTCAGCATGCTGCAGCTCAGGCGGCTGCAGCGCAGCGGATCGCCGAGGCTCGTGCCAAACAGTTGGCGCGTGTGCGGCGACCGGAAGTGGTGCTAGAGAACCAGACGGACTCAATTCTGTTGCGGCAAGCAGCCCCCAAAACTGCATCTAAAGCAGTCGCCGCTGAGGCAACCTCGACACCTGCGCCGGTAACTGCTAATACTGCCCCAACAACTGAGCTTAAGCGTCGTCTGCACGAGGTTGGAGTTATCGACCCGAGACAGGGCGGTGGGGTTAACCTTGATGCCGCGCTGCGCCGCCGCCGCGCGAGCTAGAACTGTTTGGTGAAACTAGCCTCTAGCTTCCTCTATGACCGTTCGTAACACGGCTTTGAGCGGGTGAAAATGGGCTCGCACTGCTGTGCGATAACCCTCTAAATCGCCAGATTCGGCGGCGCGCAGCATGGCTGCGTGTGCGTTAACAGTATCCATTAGATCGCTGGGTGTTGGGGTGCTGTTCAGCACGATACTTTCCTGATGCACCGTCCACATCGCTATTTGCATTTGCTCAAGCACCGAATTATCAAGGCAAGCGCTGAGTTTTGTGTGAAATTCAATGTCTTTTTCTAAGAAACTGCGCCCTTGGTTGGCGTGACTCTGCATCTCTGAAACGGTGGCGTGCAGTTCTTCATTACGAGTGCCAGCCAGTTTTGCAACAACCTCTTCAGCCATTCCAAGCTCCAGCACTTCTCGGAGCAGCACCACCTGCAGCAGCGCCTCGGCGGAATCGGGCGCAGCTGATGAGCGCATTAAGAGGGTGCGCACCAGTGGACGCAAACTCATTTCTCCGACTACCGCGCCGCGCCCTTGCTTAATAGAAACAATTTCGAGGGCTTCAAGCTGCCTCAGAGCCTCACGCGCAGACGATCTAGACACGCCGAGTGCTTTGCACAGTTCGCTTTCGCTCGGCAGAGCATCACCCGGTTTTAATTGGTGCTGCAGAATGTACTCTTCAATCGCCCGCGCGGTCGCGTTAAAACGTGATCCGAGATCGAGTTTGCGGCTTGAAATCAAAGGAGACTCGCTATCTGCGTGAGTTTCGTCAGGTTTACAGTTAGGTCACGCAATAGAAAATGTTTGCAAAATTTGTAATTTAACTCGTTTCATAAGTTAACATAGGGCTGTTAGTACGATCTGTCTGATGTCTGACAAGTTAATACCAAAAGTAACTCAAACTCAAGGAAGAGGAGGGGTCGATGTCATTCACCCGCACTCGAAAAGCACTCGTGACTGTTGCCTCAGTTGCGCTTGCTGCGTCACTGGTTGCTTGCGCAAGCAAGGGTGGCTCATCATCAGAGGATGCAGCCGCTAAACCAGAAACTAACACTATTGGTGCTCCGCTGACGGCCGGTGTTGCATATGACACCACTAATTTCCACCCGTCAAACACCACTTCAGCTCTCGCAATGGGCACCAACCTGCACGTTGTTGAAGGTTTTTGGGAGCTTGACTACACAAATAACGCTTCTGCTGTGCCAGCTCTGGCAGCGGGCGATCCGGTAGAGGTCGGTGAGAACACCTACGAAATTACGCTGCGTGATGGAGCAAAGTTCTCTGATGGCACACCTGTTACCGCAGCAGATGTTGAGTCTTCATACAAGCGCATTGTCGACCCTGAAGCGGGCAGCTTGTATGCTGGCTTCCTCACCTTCATCAAGTCCATTGAGGCTAAAGATGACATGACTGTTACTGTAACCCTGTCATCACCTTTCGGGCAGCTGAAAGAACGTCTTGCGCTGATTAAGATCGTTCCTTCAGCGGCGACCGATGAGGAGCTTACTGCAAAGCCGATTGGTTCAGGGCCTTACAAGTACGAGTCTGTTGACGGCGCTGCTGAAGTCACCGCTGTGCCGAACGAGCACTACAACGGTCCACGCCCTGCTACCTCCGAGAAACTCACTTGGTTGGTGCAGAAAGACGACACCGCTCGCACCACGGCAGCGTCTGACGGCACGATCGATGTTATTGAGAATGTGCCAGCAGGAAACCGTGAGGTGCTTGAAGCAGCCGGCCTTAAAGTTGACTCAACTCCGGGCTTCGGCGTTGCGTTCATGATGTTTAACACCGCTAAGGCTCCTTTCGACAACGCTAAGGTGCGACAGGCATTCCACTATGCAATCGACACCCAAAAGTTGATCGACAACAACCTCGGTGGTGAAGCTACTGAAGCAAGCTCATTCCTGAATGAAGGGCACCCGAACTACAAGCGTGCATCACACGTTTACACCCACGACACCGCTAAAGCAAAAGAGCTGCTGGCAAGCGCGGGTGTTTCTGGTCTCACTGTTAACATTTTGACCACCGACCACCCGTGGGTTGCTGAGCTTGCGCCACAGATCAAGAACGATTTGGCCGCTGCTGGTATTGAAGCAACCATCGAGAGCATGGCTACTGCAGACCTTTACCCAAACCGGGCGGCTGGTAACGCAGCTGAGGGCAATGTGCCTAACTTTGATGTCATCGTGGCTCCTGGTGATCCTTCAGTGTTTGGCACCGACCCGGCTCTGCTGTTCGGATGGTGGCTTGGCGATAATGCTTGGACTCAGGAACGTTCAAACTGGAAGAACAGCGATCCTGAGAAATTCGCTGAATTCCAGGAGTTGCTGAATGCTGGTGCGTCTGCAACAGACGCTGCAGATGCACAGAAGAAGTGGGAAGCTGTGCAGGATTTCGCATCTGAGGAAGTAGCGATTTATCCACTCTTCCACCGTTCTATCCTGACCGGTTACAGCGCAGATGTTTCTGGTTTCAAGGCGATTGGAACCACAGGCCTGACTCTGCTCGGCGCTCATAAAGCTGAATAAAGAAGCGGCTTTTAACAGCTGAGCTGTTACGGCGGGAGAGCTTTTGCTCTCCCGCCGTAACCGTCACACAGAACAACTTGTTAGAGGGAGCCCACCGGTGAATAACCTCCTCAGGCTGATTGGCCGCCGACTTTTGATGCTGCCGATCACCATCCTCGGCGTCACTTTTTTAGTGTTCGCGCTGATGTCGCTGTCGCCCATTGATCCGGCATATTCAGCGCTTGGTGATACAGCATCTCAGGTGCAACTTGACGCGTATCGCGAACTGCACGGTCTAAACCAACCGTTTCTCGTGCAGTACTTCAACTACATTATTAATCTGTTTCAGGGCGATCTAGGTGTCTACGGTCAGGCTTCACAGTCTGTTTCCGACAAGGTTTTTACTGCGCTACCGCTGACAATACAACTGACCTTCTTAGGTCTGGCAATTGCACTTATCGTGGCATTTCCGCTGGGCATTATCGCAGCTATTTTCAGGGATAAATGGCCCGACCAGGTGATCCGACTGCTGTCGGTGGCAAGTATTGCAACTCCGTCTTTTTGGCTTGCCATTCTTTTAGTTGTTACGTTCATCGGCAAGCTTCCCGTCTCCGGTAAGCTGCCTGAATTCTCTGACAATCCCGGCGGTTGGCTGCTCCGGATGCTCCTGCCAGCGTGTGCTCTCGCAGTGCCGGTCATCGGACAGCTGACGCGTGTTGTGCGCACGTCGATGGTGGAAGAGCTGAACCGTGACTATGTGCGCACCGCTCTCGGCGCTGGTATTCCAAAGAACATTGTTATCGGCCGCAATGTGCTGCGTAACGCGCTCATCACTCCAGTCACAGTAATTGGCTTGCGGGTGGGCTATCTGATGGGCGGCGCAGTTGTGATTGAAATCATCTTTGGTTTGGCCGGCATGGGCCGGGTGCTTGTTGAGGGGATTCAACAGAACTGGGTCACAGTTGTGCAGGGCGCAGCGTTAGTGGTTGCGCTTGCATTCGTCATCATAAACATCTTGGTTGACCTGCTCTATGTGGTCATTAACCCACGAATTCGGGGGGTCTAAATATCATGAGCCGTAAACAACTCACCGAAAAAATGGCTCAGCCAGGAGTGCGTCTCAAACCCTTCTCACGCATGAATCGCAGCTCAAAGGTTGCGTTGGTTGTGTTGGCGCTCGTGGTTGTGATCTCAGTTATCGCGCCGTTTATCGCACCACACGATCCTGAGTTTATTGATGCTAAAGGCATTGCTCCCAACAGCACCTACTGGTTTGGCACGGATCATCTCGGTCGCGATGTTTTTAGCCGGGTGCTTTACGGTGGCCGTTACTCACTTGCAGTGGGTCTAGCTGCAACAGGGATTGCGCTGATATTTGGTGCGATTATTGGTTCGATCGCGGCGGTTGTGCGAAAATCGCTGTCTGAAATAATTATGCGGGCCATGGATATCGTTATGGCCGTCCCGGGAATAGCCCTCGCGGCTGTGCTCGTAGTGGTTTTCCGCGATGCAAAAAACCCTGAATCACTGGTTTTCGTTATTATCATGGCGATCGCGGCGGTCTATGTGCCGCAGCTAACACGTATTGTGCGAGCTAATGTGATCGCCGCGTACGGCGAGGACTATGTCAACGCAGTTGTCGTGTCTGGTGCGCGTGCGCCGTGGATTCTTGCAAAGCATGTTGTGCGCAACACTGCGGCACCTGTGCTTGTCTTTGCCACTGTGCTGGTGGCTGACGCGATTATTCTTGAAGCCTCACTCACCTTCATTGGTGCTGGCTTGCAAGAACCTATCGCAACTTGGGGCAATATCCTCTCTGGTGCGCAGGCTGGCATGATTCGCGGCTGGTGGTGGCAGGCCCTGTTCCCTGGCCTTGCGATCATGATCACAGTGCTCTGCCTCAACATTCTGTCTGAGGGCATTACCGACGCGATGGTTGCTGCGCCGAAAGGGAAGCTGCGCGATGCGCCGCGCTCAGACGCCGAGCGTGAAGCAGATCGTTTGCTCAACGACCCGGTTAAAGCACACGCTGCACAGGAGAGTGCGCTTGCTGCATCACTGGCGGCCTTGCGTGTCACAGAATCTCACCGTTCTGATCGCACCCACAAAACATTCGATGGTGAGCCACTGCTAGAGGTTAAAGACCTCTGCATTAAGTTCCCACGACACGGTGATGTAAATGTGGTTGATCACGTGAGCTTCGCAGTGCGACCGGGTGAGACTATGGGTCTTGTGGGTGAATCCGGCTGTGGTAAATCGATCACCTCTTTGGCAATTATGGGTCTGCTCGATCCGCAGGCGGAAATCTCGGGCGAGATCCTCTATCAAGGTCGAGATTTACTGCAAATGTCAGAGAAAGAGCGTCAGTCGCTGCTTGGGCATGAGTTCGCCATGATCTATCAGGATGCGCTGAGCTCTTTGAATCCGTCGATGCTAATTCGGTCACAGTTGAAGCAGCTGACCAGCCGCGGCGGCACCCGCACTGCGGAAGAACTCCTAACTTTGGTGGGTCTCGATCCGAAACGCACTCTTGCGTCATATCCGCATGAGCTGTCGGGCGGTCAGCGGCAGCGGGTGCTCATCGCTATGGCGCTGACACGCGACCCGAAGCTCATTATCGCTGATGAGCCGACAACCGCGCTTGATGTAACAGTGCAAAAACAGGTAATTGAGCTGCTCAATAATCTGCGGCACAAACTTGGATTCGCAATGGTTTTCGTGTCACACGACCTCGCGCTCGAAGCAGAGGTGGCTGATGCGGTTACAGTTATGTACGCTGGACAGGTTGTTGAGCAGGCGCCAACACGCGAACTACTGCAGAATCCAGTGCACGAATACACCCGCGGTCTGCTCGGATCCGTGCTCTCAATTGAAGCGGGGGAGGGTCGTCTGCATCAGGTGCCCGGCACCGTCCCATCGCCGAAGGATTTCCCGATTGGCGACCGCTTTGTGCCCCGCTCATCGCACCCAGATGTTGGTCTTGATGTGCCGCCGATACGCCTGCATATTCCGGGCACCGATCATTTCTACTCCAGCGCAGTAGACGCGGATGGAAAGCCTCTCAACCCGGTTGAGAAAGTGCTCGCAGACCGTGATCAGGAAGGGTCATAGTGATGACTCAAGATAGCACCCCAATTATTGAATTAAAAGATGTGCGCGTCACTTACAACGCTCGCACTGGTTCGATTTTCAAGCCGAACAAGGTGAACGCGATAGCGGGAATAGATCTGGCGTTGATGCCGAAAGAAACTATCGGTATCGTTGGCGAATCAGGCTGCGGCAAGTCAACCACCGCGAACGTAATGTGCGGTCTTTTGGCGCCATCAAGCGGTGAAGTGCTTTTCAAAGGCAAGTCTGTCACGAAACGTACAGCCGCCGACCGCCGTCGCATCGGGCGGGTGGTGTCTGTTGTGTTCCAAGACCCAGCCACCGCACTCAACGCTCGGATGGCTGTGCGTGACCAACTTTTGGATCCGCTGCTTGTGCATAAGATTGGCACCAAGGAGTCGCGTGAGGCGCGAGTTAAAGACCTTATTGCGATGGTTGGGTTGCCAGATTCCGCTCTTGATGCCCTGCCCGGGCAGCTCTCAGGCGGTCAACGGCAGCGTGTTGCAATCGCGCGAGCGCTCTCGATAAGCCCAGACGCGATTATCGCTGACGAGCCAACCAGCGCGCTAGATGTGTCGGTGCGCGCGCAAATTCTGAATCTGTTGAGCGATCTGAAAGAAGAACTCGGCCTCTCGATGGTGTTTATTTCGCATGATATTCAGACTGTGCGCTATGTTTCAGATCGCATCGTTGTGATGAACGCTGGCAAAATAGTTGAATCCGGTGAGGCACAGGCTTTGCTTGCCAACCCGCGGGATGCCTACACCAAGAAACTGCTTGGCGCAGCCCCATCACTGCTGCACCCGCCACAGCAGGTTTAGATTTGCGTGATGCGCGGCGGTTTACCCCCCCACCCAGACCGCCGCGTGTCCGCAAGCCCCTATAAACCACTGAAAACTCACTAATTTAATACCAAAGAAAGTGCGCGTGAAATGTCTGAAAAGCTTCGCGGTGTTGTGCCGCCGGTGATTACTCCGCTTCGAGCCGACGGCAGCTTTGATGAGGCTTCGTTTGAGCGGCAACTAGAGCGGTTAATTGCGGCTGGAGTGCACGGGCTTTTTATTTTGGGATCCTCTGGCGAGGTGGCATTTTCTACAACTGCACGCCGTCGTGAGGTTATGGCGACGACCCAGCGTGTTGTCGCCGGCCGCGTGCCGGTGCTGGTGGGTGTTATTGACACACAGACAGAGCGCGTAATTGAGCACATTAAAATGGCTGAAGAGTATGGCGCTGACGGGGTTGTTGCGACCGCGCCATTTTATGCCTTGGGTGGGTTTGCGCAGGTCGAGCGCCATTTCCGTGCGCTGCGCGAGGCAACACAGCTGCCAATTTATGCCTACGACATCCCGATTTGTGTGCATGTGAAGTTACCGTTGGATATGCTCATCACCCTCGGCCAAGACGGAGTAATCCAGGGTGTTAAAGACTCGTCGGGTGACGACGTCAACTTTCGCCTGCTGGCGCTGCGGAACGAAGCTGTTGGGCATCCGCTGCAGCTTTTTACCGGGCATGAGATTGTTGTTGACGGTGCCTACATGTCTGGTGCAGACGGTTCAGTGCCGGGTCTCGCAAACGTTGATCCCGAGGGTTATGTGCGGCAGTGGAATGCCTTCCAGGCGGGTGACTGGGAGGCTGTGCGGGCGGAGCAGGATCGGCTCGCAGACCTGATGTCACTCGCGTTTTGTGCTCGCAGCATAGTCGGCTACGGCGCGGGTGTCGGCGGTTTTAAGACGGCCCTCTGGCAGATGGGTGTGCTCGAAACTAACGCAATGCCAGAACCTGTTGCGGCGCTTACAGGTGATGATGCGGAAGCGGTGCGGCAGGTGCTCCTGCGGCACGGACTTGTTTCTTAAAGAGGTAGCGCGTGAGCATTCTCGCGTTCGATATTGGCGGAACTAAGATTCGTGCCGGGCTGGTTGATGGAGATCAGGTTGTAGACCCCCGTGTTGTGCCCACTGAGGCGCATCTTGGTGGCCGCCAAATTATGGCAAAGCTGCAGCAGATCGCTAATTCCTACACCGCTTATGAGGGTATCGCTGTGGCTGCTGCTGGCGTGATAAAGGACGGCGTGGTTGTCTCGTCGAGTGCGCTGCTGCCGGGGTGGCAGGGCACGAATATTACTGGAGAGCTTGCGGACGCTGCCGGGTGTGCGGTCGCAGCTTTGGGTGATGTGCATGCGCACGGTCTCGGTGAAGCAATCTATGGTGCCGGCAGAGGGTTTGCATCCTGCCTTACGATCGGCTTGGGAACCGGCATCGGCGGCGCATTCACCGAAGGTGATAGAGTGCAGCGCGGTGTGGTTGGGCTGGCCGGTCATTTTGGGCATATGACCGTGCCGGAGGCTGTTGCAGAGAAACTTGTGTGTTCCTGTGGGCATATCGGGCATATTGAACCGCTTGCTTCCGGCTCCGGTCTAATCGCGCGCTACCAGAAGGCAACCGGAGAGAAGCTCAGCGGTGCCGAAATCGCAGCTCGTGCGGCTGCCGGTGATGGTGTGGCAGCAAAAATAGTTTTCGGATCGGCGCGTGCGCTGGGTGTGCTCATCGGTGATTCTGTAAATCTGTTAGACCCGGGTGCGGTTGTGCTGAGTGGCTCGGTTGTGAACGCCGGTGCCGGTTGGTGGCAGGCGGTGCGTGAGGGATATGCATCCTCTGTCATTCCGGTAGCGTTACAAACGCCGATTGTGCGCGGCGAATTGCAAGAGAATGCGCCTCTAATCGGTGCGGCTGTGCACTATCGAAGGGAGCATGCAAAATGAATGAATTAGAGCCGGTGATCGCCGGGTTGCAGGGCAAGCTAATCGTATCTGTGCAGGCTTATCCGGGCGAACCGCTGCGGGATCCTGCAACGATCGCACGCATGGCTGCCGCCTGCGAACAGGGTGGTGCTGCAGCGATCCGCTGTCAGGGTTTGGCTGATATTGCTGCCGTCAAAGGGCAGGTTAGTGTGCCCGTTATTGGGCTGTGGAAAGAGGGGGATGCAGGAGTTTACATCACCCCGACTCTTAGGCATGCGCGCGCTTGCTCACTGGCTGGGGCTGATATTGTCGCGGTTGATGCGACCCGTCGTGCGCGCCCAGACGGGCTGAGCTATGCAGAGGTCGTTGCGGCACTGCACGCCGAAAAAATTCTTGTGATGGCAGACTGTGGCTCGCTCGAAGATGCGCGGATGGCTGCTGCGGCGGGCAGCGATATTATTTCAACAACACTTGCCGGTTACACCGGTGAGCGTGAAAAGACTGCCGGCCCTGATTTTGAGCTGCTCGAGCAGTGCGTCGCGGAGTTCGATATTCCGGTTATTGCTGAGGGGCGATTCTATTCGCCAGAAGAAGCGGCAAAGGCGATCGATTTGGGTGCCTGGGCGGTTGTTGTTGGGACAGCTATTACGCATCCAACCACGATTACTAACTGGTTTACTGATGCGGTTGCTAGCCGGGCTTAAGCCGGCAAGATTATTTTCTGTCTGAGCGCGAAACAGACAATCTGAACTTTTGTCGCGCTACTTAAAGCTGAGTGTGCAAGGATGGAAGAGAACTGATCGCGCATTTTCTGGCGCTAGCGCACTCGCAATCTCCTGCGGGGCTCACAATCTAACAGAGGATACCATGACTGAGAAGAATTTTGACGCGCCGCAAAATCGCGGGAAGCGTCGCGGGCCGAATGATCGTAGCCGAGACAGTCGTGGATCCTCGCGGGCGGGTGGTTCCCGTGGGTTCGAGCGCGACAGGCCACGCAAGGATGACCGCCCACGTCGAGACGATCGTCCCAGTCGAGATGACCGGCCACGACGCGAGGAGCGTTCGTCTCGCGCTGGTGGGCAGCGCCGTGACGGTGATTTCCGCGGCGGCGGGAGGGGAGAATTCCGCTCTTACCGTGACCGCAATAGTGGTGAGCATCGCGGCGGTAAAAAAACTGAGCATGACAGTCGCGCACCCCGGGGCTCGCACGGCAGCAATAGACAGGATGATCGCGGTGACCGTCGTTCCGGTGAGCGTCGTTTTAGTGACCGTGGTGAACGTCGTTTCAGTGACCGCGGTGACCGTCGCTTTAATGATGGCGGCAAGCGCGGATCCGCAAGCAAACTTGGCCGTGGCGGCACACGCGGCAACAACCGCAGTGACCGCGGCGGCATTAAGCGTGAGTTTACCGAAGCCGAGCGCCTGCAGCATGAGCTACGCCCGGTGCGTGGTGAGCACCGCGACCCGGAGATTCCACAGGAAGTAACGGCGAAAGACCTTAATCCCGGTGCCCGCAACGAATTGAAAACACTTGAGAAAGAAAACGCTGAGCGGGTTGCCCGCCACCTTGCGATGGTGAGCTTAGTCATCAACATCGATCCTGAACTTGCGCATCAGCACGCAATTAGCGCAGCACGCAAAGCCGGTCGTATTCCAGTGGTGCGCGAAACCTTGGCGATGACAGCCTACGCCCTCGAAGATTTTGCGATGGCGCTACGCGAATTGCGCACCTATCGCAGGATCAGCGGAAAAGATATGCACATTGCGCTTGAGGTTGACTGTGAGCGTGGTTTGGGGCGCCCGGAGAAGGCGCTTGAGGTTGCCCGTCAGGTTGATCCGAAAAAACTTTCGGATCAAGAACGCGTTTATCTCGCGATCGCTGTTTCTGGCGCGCGGCTCGACCTTGGCCAGCTGGATGCTGCTTTGGCAGAGCTCGAGATTCCACAGTTAAACCCGAAAAAGGTGTTTCCGTGGAGCCCCGAACTCTTTAGCGCCTACGCTGCTGTGCTCGAAGATCTTGGGCGGGCCGGTGAAGCTGCTAAGTGGGAACAGCTGGCTAGCCGAGCTAGTGAGGCCCTACTAGAGCACGCAGGAGGTGACCGTCTGGAAGTTACTGACGCTGCCGCATACGGGCGCGAACTGGCAGAAATTGAGGCCGAGATTGCCGCTGCAGAAACTGTTGCAGCAGAGGATGTCGCAGAAGATACTGCAGAAACTGCTGCGCTAACACAAGAGGATCCCGGGGAAGCCGAGGCCGAAACCGAAGCCGGAGAAGAAGCCGAAGCGGAAGAGGTGTAGCGTGGCGTTGTTTCGGAAAGATGGCGTAACTCCGCTTGCGGGCGTAGAACTGCTGTTGGCAGACCTCGACGGTGTTGTCTATCGTGGACCGGACGCCATCCCCGGTGCTGTCGAGTGCTTAAACAGGGCGGCAAACGAGACGAGATTAGCGTATCTCACAAATAATGCTTCACGCACCGATGAACAGGTGGCAGAGCATTTGCGTGAACTTGGCTTACGTGTTGCAGCGCAAGATATTGTTACAAGCCCGCAAGCGGCGGTGACTGTGCTTGCAAAACATGTGCAGCCGGGCGCGAAAGTTTTGGTTGTTGGTGGTGAGGGGATCACCGTTGAGCTTGAAAAAGCGGGTTATGTGGTGACCCGCAGTGCTGATGATGAGCCTGACGCGGTGATGCAGGGCTTTGCGCCGCATGTTGGGTGGGAACATCTAGCAGAGGCTGCTTTTGCGCTCGCAGAAGTAGAGGGAAGGCCGCTGATTCCGTGGGTTGCGACAAATACTGACTGGACGATTCCGGTCGCCCGCGGCCTCGCTCCCGGTAACGGCACACTGGTTTCTGCCGTGCACACAGCGGTGGCGCGACTGCCGGAGTTCGCCGGTAAGCCAGAAAAGCCGATGTATGAGACGGCGTTCGCCCGGTTTGGAACACAAAACGCGCTGATGATTGGTGACCGTCTCGACACCGACACTAAAGGTGGCCGTGCCGCCGGCATTAAAACCCTGCATGTGCTCACCGGTGTCGACAGGCCGAAACAGCTGCTGGCTGCCTCAAAGGATATGCAGCCAGACTATATAGTTGGATCGCTCGCAGAACTGTTTGAGCCATACCCGGAAACTCGGGTAACGCGCGATGGCGTGCACAGAGTTGGTGGCGCAAAAGTGCGAATGCAGGGTCACATCGTGAAAATTGTTGCTGAGGGAGACAGCCCGCTGAATCTGTTGCGCGCTGCCTGCTCAGCGATCTACGCTTCAGGGCTGGCAATTTATGGTCTTAAAGTGCCGGAAATTTTGGTCAAAGACCATTGGAAGTAGTGGCGCGCTGTAACTCTTCGCAAAATTTTTTATAAAAAGTTTTCCTTATATATACGGGCCTGAAGCGGGGAAACTTTAGAAAAATAACGAATTTATTTATCTGAGTGTGACATTTCCGTTATTTTCCACTATTGTTATTCAAGTGCGGTTATAAGACCGTAATAAAACTTTTGTAATTTAGGCAGAGTAGGGAAGCTAAAGGTATGAACTTCACCCCAAGCACCGAGGTTGATCTAGTATCAAAATCCGCCCCAGCACCACGCCGTCGTGGTGTGCGTTCACTAGCTGCAGCCGTGCTCTCACTTGGCCTTGCAACAACCTTCGCAGTTCCTGCCTACGCAAACTCAGGTGAGGACGGCCAGGATCCGGTCGCCTTCGCGGTGCGCACTGGCGGCCTGACACAGAACTTCGTTGCTGCTGAAGCAGACGTTGCTCTGCCAAACGTTGCTCTCGAGCTCGCTGAGATTGAAGCTCCGGAGCCACTCGAAGAGACCACCCCTGCTAACGAGCGTGATGCACAGGCGGCTGCTGGCAATGGCGGCGAGGTGGCTGCTGCTAAGTCTAAGGCTCCTGCGGTAGCTGCGGGTAGCGGCAGTGGCGCTGCTTTGCTCGCTGCTGCATACGCGCAGATCGGTATTAACCAGGACTGTACTGACATGGTTCAGAACGCCCTGGCAGCACTCGGTTACACCACTCGACGCGATCAGGGTGGCTACGACCACGGTGTGCAGGACTTCGCAAGATACGGCACTCCAGTAGCGCTTTCTGACGCACAGCCTGGTGACATCATGATTTCAGGTGGTCACGTATCAATTTACGCAGGTAACGGCACAGCTGTTCACGGTGGCTGGAACGGCTTCCAGACAGCTGAGTTCACCGGTGGCCCATCAATGCCATCTTTCTACCACACCATCGTGCGTCTGCCATAAGTTTTATCCGGCAGTAATCAAACTTTTAATACCCGCTACTTCTTTTTGATGTAGCGGGTATTTTGCTGCGCGCTGTGAATTGCACTGAGAGAGTGCTCTGTGCTGGCAGAGTGTGCTGTATGGAAAGTCTCGGTGCTACACGGAAGCTCTGTGCTGTATGGGGAAACTGTGCGCAGCGCAGAGGTGCTACACAAGCTGCTGTAGTGTCGCGTAAGGGCGTAAGGGTGTAAAGGCGCGTAAGGCGCAGGGGTGCAAGAGCGCAGGGCCGTCAGAGTGCCAAGGGTGTCAGGGTGCGGAGCTCAGGAGGGGCATTATTAGGGATAATAAAAAACGTCCCCGATACTGCTTAGCATCGGGGACGTTTTAAAAGCTAGTAGATTACTGATCCAGCGCCATCTTTTCACGCCCTGGAATGAAGCTGAAAGCGAGCCAGAACCCGATAGCATCGCAGAGCAAGCCGGCTGCGAAGACGGTGAATGCATTCCAGCCGCCGGGCTCGATTGTGTTGCTTTCAGATACTGAAGCAATATCGAAAGCGTGACCGAACAGTGCGAAGCCGCCGAACACGAGTGCCGCTGCGACGATGAAGAGTAAAATTGTGCTAAATGAGGCGCGTGGGCGGGTGCCCTGCGCAAACAGGTTTTCGTTTTCAGTGCGCTTTGCAGCGGTCACAGTGACCTCCGTGTGTGAATTAATTCGTGTTTTAGCGTTAGCCAATGGTCATAATTATATCATTTACAGCAAATTCTAAGCTCAGATGTGGTCTCTGGCTGGGCAACTGTGATCAGTGTGAGCGTGCACAATCTAAGGTAGATGTATGAGTGTTGCAGCGATCTCGAGTCAACAGAAAGCTCGTTTTGTTGCCCACTCTGCAGAAACTGTGTGGAGAGGGCCGCAAACGCGCTTAGATCGCGCTTTGGTCGCGACGGGCATGGTTGACACCCGCAATCGAGCACAGGCGGTTATCGCTGCTGGGCTGGTGCTTGTCGCTAACAGAGTGCAGCGCAAACCCAGCTACAGCGTAACCGAAGGGCAGCTGCTGACGCTGCAGGGAGCGCACCGCTATGTCAGCAGAGCCGCACAAAAACTGGAAAGCGCGCTAACAAAGTTTAAGATAGACCCAGCAGAACTCTCAACCCTCGATCTGGGCGCTTCAACGGGTGGGTTTACGCAGGTGCTCGCAGAAAGAGGAGCGGCACATATTCTGGCCGTTGATGTTGGTCACGGGCAGATGCACCCGAGTGTTGCAAGCCTTGCAAACGTCACAAATATTGAGGGTGAAAACGCCAGAGACTTAACGCGCCGCCGCTGGCAGCAGCTCACAGCGGCACCCTTGCCACAGCTCATAGTCGGTGATCTGTCGTTTATTTCACTGCAGCTCATCTTTCCCGTAGTGACAGAACTATTGGGGAAAAACCCGAGCGCGAGCGCAGTGCTGCTGATCAAACCACAGTTTGAAGCGGGTAAACAGCGTGTCAAAGACGGGGTGCTCCGCGATCCGCAAGCCAGATTTGAGGCGGTGTGGGAGGTAGTGCAGGCTGCCGCCGCTAACGGCCTGCAGCTAACAGCTTTTGCACGGTCACCGATCGCGGGCAACCAGGGCAACATAGAGTTTTTGGCGCAGTGGGTACCAAGCAACGCCCCAAACACGGAAGAATGGAAGACAGAAGTTGCGTCCGTTTGTTTGCGAGAGGAGTCATAGCTGTGTCGCCCGATAACAATCGCAAAATGCTTGTAACCTCCCACACTGCCCGCCCGGAGGCCATCAGCGCAACCAGAGAAACTCTGGCGCAGCTGCACGCACACGGTGTTGTGCCGGTGATGCTTGCATCAGATATTGCTGATTTTGCAAACCATGTGGAAACAACGCAAATTCGGAAACTGCACACCGAGGTAGAGTTAGCCGATATTGAAGCGGCTATTGTGCTCGGCGGTGACGGAACTATTTTGCGAGCGGCAGAAACTGTGCGCGGATCGCAAGTGCCGATTGTTGGTGTGAATCTTGGCCATGTCGGATTTCTGGCAGAGATGGAACACCACAATCTTGCTGAAACCGTGCGCCGTGTGCTCGCCCGTGAATACACGGTTGAAGAGCGCGCAACCCTGGACGTGGCAGTGCACGATGGTGACGACACTGTGCATAAAACATTTGCGGTAAACGAAGCAACGGTTGAAAAAACCTCGCGCATGATAGAGGTTGCCGTCGGAGTTGACTCCCGCCCGCTCACCGCATTTGGGTGTGATGGTGTTGTGGTTGCTACAGCAACCGGGTCTACCGCCTACGGCTTCTCGGCAGGTGGGCCGGTGATGTGGCCTGAGGTTGATGCGATGCTGGTTGTGCCGCTCGCCGCGCACGCGCTCTTTAATCGCCCACTGGTGCTGGGCCCAAATCAGGTAGTGGAGATTCGTTATCAGCGACGCAACAAAGACAGTGCTGCGCTGTGGTGTGATGGCCGGCGCCGCATTGCGCTTGCGCCCGGGCAGCGGGCGGTAATTAAACGCAGCAGCGAACCGTTAAGACTTGCACGGCTGGACACGGGCGTCTTTACTGATCGCCTGGTCAATAAATTTAAACTCCCGGTCGAAGGGTGGCGAGGTGCGGCAGCATGATCGAAGAGCTTGAAATTAAAGATCTTGGTGTTATCGCGCAAACAACGCTGCCGCTCGGCCCGGGGTTTACGACTATTACCGGTGAGACTGGCGCAGGTAAAACGATGGTTGTTACTGCGCTCAGTCTCTTAATGGGGGCGCGCAGCGATAGCTCGCTCGTGCGCAGTGGCGCTGCGCAGGCGCGGATCGGCGGTGTCATCGGGCGTCTCAACATTCCCGCCGTCGCGGCGCTGGTCGACGAAGCAGGCGGCGAGATTGAAGAGGGTGAGCTGCTTTTAAGCAGAACCGTGCGGGCTGAGGGCGCAAGCCGTGCAACAGTTGGCGGTGTGCGCGCGCCGGCCAGTGTGCTGTCACAACTCGCACAGCACCTATTTTGTCTGCACGGGCAGTCTGATCAGCTTCGTCTGCGCTCACAAACAGAACAGCGTGAGACCTTAGATAGATTCGGCGGATCTGCGATTGGTGAGGCGCTGACCAAATACATTTCCGCATATGAGCGTCTGTCTGCGCTCCAGCAAGAGGTTAGTGAGATTGCCGAAAACCGTGCTGCGAGGTGTCGTGAAGCAGAGCAGTTGCGGGCTGAAATCAACGAGATAAGCGCAGTCGATCCGCAAGAAAATGAGACTGCTGAAGTAACCGCTCTGGTAGAGAAACTAGCGCACGCAGAACAACTGCGCGCGGCGGTAGCTGGCGCGGCTAATGCGCTCTCCGGTGATGACTCTGGCGCTGACAGTGTTGATGCGCTCTCAATTCTCTCTATCGCTATCGAGCAGGTGCGTGAGGGGGCGCACATCGACAGCACGCTTGCAGACAGTCTCAACGAGCTGGAAAGCGTGCTGGCGCAGACGCAGAGCGTGGCGCGGGATCTTTTTGCGTACGGCGCAGATCTTGAAGCAGGTGGGCCAGCAGAGCTTGCGGCCGCCCAGCAGCGACTGGCTGATTTGAAGCAGTTAGAGCGCAATTACGGCCCGGAATTAAGCGATGTGCTCGCCTATTTTGCAGCAGCGAACGACCGGCTGCTGCTGCTGGATCAAGACGACGACCGACTTGCTATTTTAGAGAGCGAACTTAACACCGCTAGGGAAGATCACGCAGCTGCTGCCACCGAACTAAGCGAACTGCGCAGCACGGCAGCTGCCCGTCTGTCGCAACTTGTAACAGCGGAATTAAAGCATCTTGCTCTGCCTGAGGCAGCGCTGGAGATTTCTGTAGCGCCGCGTGAAGCAGGCTCGCACGGCGCAGACGAAGTGCTTTTTCTGCTGCGTTCTCATCAGGGCGCGACACCCGCGCCGCTTGCCCGCGCCGCATCCGGTGGTGAGCTGTCACGCATAATGCTCGCAATCGAGGTGGTGCTAGCGGGCACCGATCCTGTTCCAACATTCGTGTTTGATGAAATTGACGCCGGCATTGGTGGGGCGGCAGCGATTGAGGTGGGGCGACGTTTGAAAAAACTGTCCCAAACCGCGCAGGTTATAGTAGTGACACATCTACCGCAGGTTGCGGCATTTGCCGATAATCACCTGCGGGTGCTCAAGGACAGCGCCGGCGGATACACCGAAAGCAGCTGTCAGCAGCTTGTGGGAGAAGAGCGCGAAAAAGAAATAGCGCGTCTGCTCTCCGGCCTTACCGATTCAGACTCGGCTCGGGAGCATGCGCGAGAGCTTCTTGATATGGGCGTTAGTAACTTATAGTGCGCGCCGCTATTGTTAAACTATGAAACTTCCGGTCCGTTTTAAAATGCCGCAGCAGGTGAAGCTGCAGCAAATCTTACCAGTTAAAGAGGAACACCCCGAGATTAAGCGGGTTGATATCGAAAAGCTCGACGAGAAGACCACCGAGCTTTATCTGGATGCGCGCCAGGCGGCAGAAGATGCGGAGCGTGAGGCCGCCAACCCGAATGCTGAACGTCCAAAACAGTTCTTTATTCGTGCACCCTTTCAACTGGGTTTTGTGACCGCGCTTGGCGTGCTCACCGCTTTAGGGTTAATCGCGGCACTCCAGTCGGCGAGCACAGTGCTTGTGTATATCGCCGGTGCTCTGTTTATTGCGCTCGGGCTGGATCCGGTGGTGCGCAAGCTTGAATCTTGGAAATTTAAACGACCACTGGCAATCGCCACGGTTTTTGTTGTGTTCCTCGGGCTTATCGCAGGCGTGATTAGCATTATCCTGCCGGCGATTATCGAGCAGGTGACACAGGTTGTGCAGCTGGCACCGGGGTATTTGAGCTCGCTGCCGCGCCAGAGTTGGTTCCACGATGTGCAACAGCGGTTTGGTGAATACGCTGATTTCGATGAGATAATTCGTATTTCCAGGGAGTTCGTTTCAAACCCAGACAACCTCACAACCGTGGCCGGTGGAGTCTGGCAGGCTGGAATTGGGATCGCAAACGGTGTCACCGCGACGATAATTGTGCTCATCTTGAGCCTCTACTTCCTGGCATCTCTGCCAGCAATGAAGCGCGGTTTTTACCTTGTGAGCCCGCGCAGCAAGCGGGCCCGCGTCATCGATATCACCGAACAGGTGACAGAATCTGTCGGCGGGTTTATTAGCGGGCAGGTAATTATTGCGACAACAAACGCGACACTGGGCTTCATTATGATGAGCATTATTGGGGTGCCATATGCTGCGGTTGTCGCCGTGGTGGTTTTTATGCTGGCGCTAATTCCGTTGATTGGTGCGATCTCTGCAACCGCTGTCGTAACCCTTATCGCCCTGTTCAACTCTCCGGGCACCGCGCTGATAGCGCTTATCTACTACCTGATCTACATGCAGCTTGAGGCATACGTTTTGACTCCGATCGTGATGCGTCGTGTTGTGTCGGTGCCCGGGGCGTTTGTTGTGATCGGCGCGCTGACCGGTGGTACGCTCCTGGGGTTGTTGGGTGCGCTAACTGCGATCCCTGTGACCGCTGCGCTGCTGATGATCGTGAAGCAGGTGTGGGTGCCGCGTCAGGACGAAAGATAAAACTCAGTCACTACTGATAGGATAGAAGTCCGTGGGTAATACAGCTAAAATCACAAAGCAAATTTTCGTTACCGGCGGTGTTGTGTCATCGCTTGGCAAAGGTTTGACGGCGGCGAGCCTCGGTAATCTTCTGACGGCACGCGGTCTGCGCGTTGCGATGCAAAAGCTTGACCCGTATCTGAATGTCGACCCTGGCACAATGAACCCGTTTCAGCACGGTGAGGTTTTTGTGACCGACGACGGCGCTGAAACCGATCTCGATATTGGCCACTATGAGAGATTTCTCGGACACAATCTATCAGGTGCTGCTAACGTCACAACCGGCCAAGTCTATTCAGAGGTAATAGCCGCCGAACGCCGCGGTGACTATCTTGGGCAGACGGTGCAGGTGATCCCGCACATTACCAACGAAATTAAGCGTCGTATGCGTCTGCAGGCGGAAGAAGACCCGCAACCAGACGTGATTATTACAGAAGTTGGCGGCACTGTTGGTGATATTGAGTCGCAGCCCTTCCTCGAGAGCGCTCGTCAGGTGCGACATGAGCTAGGCCGAAACAACGTGATCTTTGTGCACGTCTCACTGGTGCCGTTCATGGGGGCCTCGGGTGAGCAGAAGACCAAACCCACCCAGCACTCTGTAGCGGCTTTGCGTTCAATAGGTATTCAGCCGGATGCGCTCGTGCTGCGCAGTGATCGGCCGGTCACACCCGACAACCTTGCCAAGATTGCACTCATGTGTGACGTTGACGAAAAAGCGGTTGTTAACGCGATAGATGTGCCAAGCATCTACAATCTACCAAGCCTTTTGCACTCCCAAGGTCTTGACGAGACAATTGTGCAGCATCTGCAGCTGCAAGACAAAGCTCGGGAAGTGGACTGGACCCGGTGGCAGCCGGTGCTTGATGCGGTAGAGAGCCCGAAGCATGAGGTCACCATCGGTCTGATCGGTAAATACATCGACCTGCCAGACGCCTACCTCTCAGTTACTGAAGCATTGCGCGCCGGTGGTTTTGCGCACGGTTCAAAAGTCAACATTAAGTGGATTGTGTCAGCCGATTGCGAGACTCAAGCCGGCGCTGCAGAGCAGCTCAGCGACGTCGATGCAATCTGTGTCCCCGGTGGTTTTGGAGTGCGCGGTGTTGACGGCAAAATTAGTGCGTTGCGCTACGCGCGCGAAAATAAAATCCCGACCCTCGGTCTCTGCCTGGGGCTGCAGGCAATGGTGATGGAATACGCGCGCAATATCGCCGGGCTTAAAGGCGCAAGCTCCACTGAGTTTGATCCCGAGACGCCAGTGCCGGTTATTGCAACAATGGAGGAGCAACTGGCGCACATCGACGGTGGTGATCTCGGTGGCACCATGCGGCTCGGACAGTACGAAGCAAAGTTTACTGAAGGATCGCTCGCAGCAGAACTGTATGGCGCAGACAGCGCTATGGAGCGGCACCGGCACCGCTACGAGGTAAACAACAAATACCGTGAGCAGATTGCGAATGCCGGTCTTATTTTCTCAGGCACCAGCCCAGACGGTCAGCTGGTTGAGTTTGTTGAACTGCCACGCGAGGTGCACCCATTCTATATTTCAACCCAGGCGCATCCTGAGCTAAAGAGCCGCCCGAGCGATCCGCATCCGCTGTTTGCTGGTTTGGCTGGCGCAGCTATTGCGCGTAAGACCGGTGCTTAGTCCGGAAGCGGGAGCCAACAGATATCTTAAATATCTGTCTCTTGAACGGCGGATCAGAAAAAATACGCAGCTGGCCTATGAGCGAGACCTTGCAGTTTACTGTGAGTGGCTGCGGGCGCAGCAGATCGACGATCTTGAGGCGGTCACAAAGGCGCACCTGAGTGATTTTGTAACCACAATTTCAGCGGAGCGGCGCGCAAGTAAAGCAACGCTAACCCGTCGTATTTCGACCGTGCGCGGTCTGCATCGGTTTTTGTATCTTGAAGGGTGTGTGACTGAGTTTGCTGCCAGTGCATTGCGCTCCCCAAAGCCTGCAAAAAATCTGCCGTACGCCCTAACCATTAGCGAAGTTGAATCTTTGCTCGCAGCGGTTGGCGGTGATGGCGCAAAGGACGCAGCCGCATCCCCTGTTGCGCTGCGCGATCGCGCACTGCTTGAGCTTTTGTATGCCAGCGGGATGCGTGTTAGTGAGGCGTTGGCGCTTGATGTTGATGATCTTTTCAACACAGATGGTCAGGCGTTTGAAAACTTGGCTGACGGCGGCTTTATTCGTGTGCAGGGAAAGGGTGGAAAGCAGCGGCTTGTGCCGTTTGGTTCGTATGCTGGCCGTGCGTTAGGGGCCTACCTCACAAGAGCACGGCCGATTTTTGCGACGCAGAGCGAAACTGGCAGGGCGAAGGCCGACGCCCGCGGTGCGCTGTTTCTCGGTCCCCGCGGCGGGCGGGTGAGTCGGCAGACGGCTTGGCTGGTGATTCAGAAAGCGGCAGAAGTTGCGGGGATTAAGCAGAAAATTTCCCCGCACTCACTGCGGCACAGTTTTGCAACACACCTTCTTGAAGGGGGTGCGGATGTGCGGGCAGTGCAAGAGCTGCTCGGTCACGCGAGCGTGAACACAACCCAGATTTATACCCATGTGTCCCGGGCGACACTGCAGGAACACTATCAGCTAGCGCATCCACGCAAATAGTTTTGTTTATAGCTAGCCGCACCACGAAGCAACGGTGCCCGGCAGGGTAGCAAGCAGCACCCCAGTGCTGCGTGCTATAACGGCCTGCTGCGGGGTAGCGGATGCTTCACCGCTGTCTGCTGGCACCACCTCAACGGCAACAAACTGTTTGTTTGGGCTCAAACAAATACGTGAAACTTTCGAGCTTGGTGCTGCGGGCTGGTAAATAATCTCACCCTGTGCGTTAACAACAGTGCGCTCAGATTCAATATGCAGCTCGGATCCGTTCCACTGCGGTTTACTGCGATCCGCCAGCGGAATCCAAGGATCGTCTGTCAGCTGTGGTACGCCATCAAGCCCAACCGTATAGTGGTCACCGCTCTGGGTTAGCACGTGCGCTGTGTTGCTATTTTGCTCGAAATACCAGTCTGCAACCTTTAGCTGGGTCACTTCATCAAGCTGCACAACCCGCCCACCGAAGGTGCTAATGTTTGCGAGCGATTGCAGTGCCAACACATCGTGTGACACCAGGTCATATTTCATGCCAAGCAGGGTGCCATCGGGACTGAATTGAATTTGATGATCGCGCTCTGACTTAAAAATCGGCAGCTCGACTTGTTCGGAGCTGTCCTGCTGTTTCACTGTCAGCACGAAGTCGCCGGTAGCTCGCTCGCGGGCGGCCGCAACCCAGTTTCCGCCAACTGCGTAGTCATAGATCCCGTCTGCTGTAAGCACCTCTTTTGGCTTTCCCCCGGGCACTTCGTATGCGACGATTCTGCTGCCTGGGCCATCTCCGACGCGAGTCACAAGGCGCTGCGCAGCTGTTTTAAAGCTTGTTGAAAACACGCCAGAAGCCCCGGTGGCAAGGCTGGTCGCGTCACCGCTGACGCGATATTCCTGTGCAGCCAATAGCGGCTCGTGAAAGGTGACGGTGATTTGCGCGCCGCTCGCACTAACATCAAACTTTGGGGAGTGCGTTTCTGAGGCAATCGCCAAGTTTGTGGGCGCGGCAGATAGTGGCTGGTTAAACGTCAGAGTGAGTCGCTGCCCGGCAAGTTCCACAACTCTTTCCGGCTGGATCCCGGTATCGCGCAGCTGCGGTGCGCGCACGGCCCCGGTTGCGGCACCGGCTACCGTGAGCAGCAAGAGAACTAAGCCAGTTAGCGCTGCCACCAGTTGAAAACGTCTTTGCGGTTGTGCGCCCGTCATAGACCGCTCCCGTCAGTTGTTAGGTACGGGTTTGCGGGCTCAAGACCGGGGGTTATCGTGTCTAATACAAGCACAGTAGCTGCTGCAGTTTCTGCGCTCGGACTGCTCGCAAAATACCCGGATAGCTGAACCCAATCACCCGCCGTAAAATCTTTCTGCCAATCGGGGGCGTAGACGGTGACGAACACAGCCTGCGCGTCAACAACACAGCAGGTGACACTGTATCGGGTGAGACGGAAAAAATCCTCCGGCACATCAGGGTCTGGTGTTATGAAGCCCAAGAGCTTTGCGCTGCGCCCGGCGAGCGCCGTTGCATCGGCGCCGGTAGCAAGCTCCTGCGCCCAATCCAGCACAGTGCGATTTTCATCTGCGACATCTGAGACTGGCGGTGCAGCTGGTGTGCTGCTGCCAGAAATAGGTGTGTTGCTTGTTGAGAGCGCACGATCCGTAGAGAGCGTGGCGGTGGGCAGCAGCACCAGGGGAACCACGAGCAAGAACGCGATAAATCCCCCAACAGTTTGCAGCGCAGAGCTGCGATTCGGTTGCGCTTGTTGCGCCCGTTGTCTGCGAGCTGCCGCGCTGATTATTAACGGCAGTGCGATAATCGCCATCGCGGTGGTAAACAGGGTGTAACGCGGATGCACATACATCCCCAACTTCCCCGTCAGCACAAGATAAATAAGAGTTGCGATGCCGACGATGGCCAGTGCCCAGCCGATCAGCTCAGACTTTAGGAGGGGTGATTTTTTAGACAAAGAGATTCACCCCAAATCCGATTGCGAGAGCCCCAAGCAGAGCGAGCGCGGTGACAGCAGCGAGAGTTCTCGTGGTGAACGTTGTGCGCAACAGGAGCAGCATTTTAATGTCGATCATCGCCCCAAAAATCAGGAAGGCGACGATCCCGCCAGGTAAAAAGATGCTTGCGAATGCGAGCATGAAGAAAGCGTCAACGGTTGAGCAGATCGAAACGGTAAACGCGAGAACTGTCAGGGCAAGCACACTGTAAATCGGGTGTGCGCCGAGAGTCGCCAGAAAATCAGTTGGAATTCCCGTTTGGATCGCCCCCGCCAGCAGACTACCGAGCGCTAGGGCGGGCATGAGCAGCAGGAGCTCGCTTGTAAAACTTGCGGATGCGCGCTGCCATTGCGACTTCCAAGGTAGTTTCGCGGCATCGCTGCTGTGCTCATGAGCGTGATCGTGGCTCGCGCAGCTGACCGCAAAGTCTGGCTCTAAAATAAGCTGCTGATTACTGTGGTGTGAGAAAACCCAGCCAATCAGATTGGCTATCAGAAAGCCCCCCATAATGCGTGCAATGAGGATGCCATCACCAAACCCAAACGCCTGATAGGTGGTGATGATTGTGACCGGATTGAGAATCGGTGCGGCGAGCACGAAAGTGAGGGTCTCAGCGGGTGACAAACCTTTGCGCAGGAGTCCGCGCGCGAGGGGAACGTTGCCGCACTCACACACCGGGAGCACAACACCGAGAATAGAAAGCGCTGCGCGGCGCAGCACAGCGTTTTTAGGGAGCAGCTTGAACAGCATCGTGGCGGGCACCCACAGCTGCACCGCAACTGCGATGAGCGCCCCCAAAATCACAAACGGCAGTGACTCAATGAACACCCCGGCTGCCAGGGTGCCAAGATCGCGCAACACCGTTGGCGCAGCTGTCGCGGGCAGACGATCTGTTGCAAAGCGCAGGATGAGAACGCAGATAATGGTGAGGGCAACCCCAATCGCCCCGCTGCGAAGCAGATTGTGAGGAGCCTTAGTAGTATCGCGCATAGGTATGTCTAGGTTAGAGCTTGCAGCGCGGATCCGCCCGCAAAAATGCCGATAATCTCGGGTAGGATTGATTAGAACACCCGGTAGTGGAAAGGATCCCCAGTGGTTGCGAAAAAGGAGATCGGCCCGACTGGTCGCCCAGAACGCTTTTTTGCTCCGCCAGCCAAGCTCGCCAAGCACGGCCCGGCGCGTATCATTTCGCTGTGCAACCAAAAGGGCGGGGTTGGTAAAACAACCACTTCTATTAACCTTGGGGCGGCTCTCGCTCGCTACGGTCGCAAAGTGCTCGCGGTGGATTTTGACCCCCAGGGTGCGCTGTCTGCCGGTCTCGGTGTGCAGGCGCACGACGTGCCAACTATTTATGACCTGATGCTCGGCAGCGTGAAAGACCCGCACGATGCGATTCAAACAACTGCGGTAACAAACCTAGACGTGATCCCCGCCAACATTGATCTGTCAGCGGCTGAAGTGCACCTGATAAACGAGGTTGCACGCGAGCAGATTTTGGCTGGTGTGCTGCGTAAAGTGCAAAACGAATATGATGTGATCCTGGTTGACTGCCAACCGTCACTCGGCCTGCTTGCTGTCAATGCGCTGACTGCGAGTCACGGGGTTTTGATACCTCTGGCGTGTGAGTATTTTGCGCTGCGCGGTGTTGCGCTTCTTATTGACACCGTTGAGAAAGTGCGCGACAGGCTCAATCCAGCGCTTGAGCTTGACGGCATTATCGGCACAATGTACGACAGCCGCACTCTGCACTCGCGAGAGGTGCTGGAGCGGGTCGTTGATACCTTCGGCGACAAAGTGTTTGACACTGTTATTGGTCGCACAGTGCGCATCCCCGACGCCTCTGTTGCGGCGAAACCGATCCTCGATTATGCGCCGGACAACGCCGCAGCCGAAGCCTATCTAAAACTCGCGCGTGAAATGGTTGTGCGCGGGGTGGTTGTGTAACGTGACGCAGACAGAAGAAAGGCTGCAAAAAGCGCTCGCCAACGCCGGCATTGCCAGCCGCCGCGCCTGCGAGATTCTGATTACGCGCGGCCGGGTGCGCGTTAACGGGCGGATCGTAACCGAACTCGGCACTCGCATCAACACCGAAACTGATGAGGTGCGTGTCGATAACACCGTCGTGCAGCTGGATGTCGCAAAACGCTATTTCGTGCTCAACAAACCAACCGGCGTTGTCTCCACGATGTCAGACGATCAGGGGCGGCGCGATTTGAGCGAATACGGCGCCGAGATCGGGGAGCGGCTCTACAATGTTGGCCGGCTCGACACCGACACCTCAGGGCTGTTAATCATGACAAATGATGGCAGCCTCGCACACAAACTGGCGCACCCAAGTTTTGGGGTCGAGAAAACCTATGTTGCAAAAGTGCGGGGGCTGGTGGTGCCGGGCACAGTCAAAAAGCTGCTGCATGGGTTCGAACTTGACGACGGCTATATTCAGGCGGACGCTGCGAAGGTGCTCCCCGGCAGCAACCGCGATTTTTCACTCATTGAGCTGACCCTCCACTCCGGTCGTAACAGGATCGTGCGCCGCATGCTGGCAGCGGTCGGTCACCCCGTGGTTGCGCTCGTGCGCCGCCAGTTCGGGCCGCTCCACCTAGGCTCCCTAGCATTGGGGCAGATGCGTGAACTCTCGACCGGAGAGCGTAATGCGCTGCTGACCGCAGCTGAGACTGACACAAAAACTAAACGCCCGGTGACTGCCGGTCGCCCCGGTGACGGTGCCGGCGCACGCGGGCTGCGTGGAGTGGCAAAGCCGAAACCGTTGCGCCAGAAGGCAGCTAAAAGAGTGACAAACAAAAAAGCTTCAAATGCGCATAAAAAAGGTGTGCGCAAATGAACTACGGGGGATCGGCCGTGACAGGATTGGCCAATCGGGTGACCGGCCATGTGCACATTATCGGCGCCGGGCTGCTGGGTGCCTCAATTGGGCTCAACCTCACCCAGAAGGGCACAGTTGTAACACTCGCAGACAACTCGCCAACGGCGCTTGCGCTCGCCTCCGACTACGGCGCTGGCACCCCGCTAACCGATGAGATCCTCAGTGCCGTGGGTGGTCCGCAGCTGGTGATTGTTGCAACCCCACCAGAAACTGTTGCAACGGTGGTTGCCGCAGCGTTAAAAACCTGGCCTAAAGCGGTGGTTACAGATGTTGCCAGCGTGAAACTGCCTGCGCTCAGAGAATTGCGTGCCGCAGGGATCGACACCACCCGCTATGTGGGATCACACCCGATGGCCGGTCGTGAAAAGGGAAGCGCAGTAATGGCGCGCGCAGACCTGTTTGTCGGCCGACCTTGGGTGATCTGTCGCGATCAAGAGACCCCCGCTGCTGCCCTCAACGCGGTGGAAGCGCTCGCGATTGAACTCGGAGCCGTGCCAACCGAGTGGGAGCCGCAGGAGCACGATGCGGCGGTGGCGATGGTGTCGCACCTGCCGCAGATAGTTGCCAGCGTGCTCGCCGCCCAGCTCAATAAAGCGCAGGCGCGCAACCTCAACCTGTCGGGTGGTGGTGTGCGTGACACAACTCGTATCGCCAAAAGCGACCCGGAGCTGTGGGTGCAGATTTTAGGAGCAAACCACGCTGAAATAGCGCCGTTGCTGCGTGGTTTTGCAGAGGATCTAGAGACAGTCGCCACAGCCATTGAAAACCCAGACCAGCGTGGGTCACGCAGTGCGCTCGCAGATCTTATCGACGCGGGTAATCGAGGGGTTGAAAGACTTCCCGGAAAACACGGCTCCACGCTTGCCTTCGCGAATCTGCAGGTTATTGTCGCTGACAGCCCCGGTCAGCTTGCGCGCCTCCTGACAGACCTGGAAGAGCTGAAAATTAATATGGAAGATCTTCGTCTCGAACACTCACCCGGCGCAGAAATCGGTTTTGCGAACGTTGCGGTGCTTCCTGAGGTTGCCGACCGTGCTCGGACAGCGCTCGGGGAGCGTGGTTGGAGGATCCTGTGACATGCGAAAAGCCGATTATCGTTGCGATCGATGGCCCTGCCGGTAGCGGGAAGTCATCGGTTGCGCGGGCGGTAGCTGAGAAACTCGGTTACGGTTTTCTTGACACCGGCGCCGCCTACCGTGCGCTCACATGGCTGCTGCTGCAACAGGGGGCGCTCGCAGGCCGCGCCAACCTTGCAGCAGATGCGCTTGCGGTGCTAAAAAATTGGCAGCTTGAGCTGCCTCTTGCAGCAGACGGTGAGATTCGGCTGAACGGCCAAAATATAGCGGCGCAAATCCGAGATCCAAAAACAACCGAAGCTATTAAGCATGTGTCTGCGATTGCAGCTGTGCGTGATGAGCTAAACCGTTGGTTTCGGAAATATGTATCTGTGAGCGGGCTGCCCGGAGTTGTTATTGAAGGGCGTGACATTACGACAGTTGTGATGCCGGATGCCAAGGTGCGCATAATTCTGACAGCCAGCCCCGAGGTGCGCGCCGTCCGCCGTCAAAAACAGCTGCCGCAGATGACTTTTGCGCAGGTGTTAGAAGATCTGCGGGTGCGAGATGAAGCTGATTTAAAGGTCGTAAATTTTATTGATCCGGCACCCGGTGTGAAACTGATTGACACCAGTGAGCTTGATTTTGCTGGCTCGGTAGCGGCGGTTGTTGAGTATGCCCAGGAACGCGCCGGTAAGCTGGGGTAGTTATGAATGAAGAGCAGAATTACGAAGCTGACGCTAACAGCGGTGAGTTGATCGAAGGTGACTTCGACGACATAGATTTTGAGGCGCTGGCAGATGCGGTGACCGATGAAGAGCGCACCGAAATGCTGCGCTCAAGCCTTGCGGATTTTGACTTAAGCGAAGAAGATCTTGAGCTGCTGGATGTTGAAACGCCGCTTGAGTTTGCAGAGCATTTTGAAAACCCGCCGGTTGTGGCTATCGTTGGTAGGCCAAACGTGGGCAAATCCGCGCTCGTGAATCGTATTATCGGTCGCCGTGAAGCGGTGGTTGAAGATGTGCCCGGTGTTACTCGCGATCGTGTGTCATACAGCGCGCAGTGGCAGGGACGGAAATTTACGCTGGTTGATACTGGCGGCTGGGAGCCCGATGCTAAAGGGATCGACCGCTCTGTAGCGCTGCAGTCTGAGGTTGCTTTGGAACTGTGCGATGCCGTGCTTTTTGTGGTTGATGCGCGGATTGGTGCGACGGCAACCGATGAGCGGGTTGTGCAGCTGCTGCGCCGCACGAAGAAACCAGTGTTTCTTGTTGCAAACAAGGTTGATGATGCGGTGCTTGAACCAGAGGCCGCGGTGCTGTGGTCGCTGGGGCTCGGTGAACCGCACCCAGTTTCTGCGCTGCACGGCCGTGGGGTGGCAGACCTCCTTGATGCGCTCATGCAGAAGCTGCCGAAAGAGTCTGCTGTTGCTGTGCCAAAAGCCGGCGGACCGCGCCGCGTGGCACTGTTGGGGCGCCCCAATGTTGGGAAGTCTTCGCTGCTGAATAAAGCCGCTGGTGAAGAGCGTGCGGTTGTGAGCGATCTTGCCGGCACCACCCGCGACCCGATCGACGAGCAGGTGGAGATCGCTGGACGCATCTGGACGTTTGTTGATACCGCAGGTATCAGGCGGCGGGTGCATATGACTAAGGGAGCAGACTTCTATGCTTCACTGCGCACAGCAACCGCGTTAGAAAAGGCTGAGGTTGCGGTTGTGCTGCTCGATGTCACAGAGCCGATTAGCGATCAGGATCTGCGCATTATTGATCTTGTGCTGGAGTCTGGCCGTGCACTTGTGCTGGCCTTTAACAAGTGGGATCTGCTTGATGATGAGCGGCGACGCTACCTTGAGCGGGAAATTGAGCAGGATCTCTCGCACGTTGATTGGGCGCCGCGTGTGAACATTTCGGCGCGCACCGGCCGGCATCTTGAAAAACTGGTGCCGGCTCTGGAGCTTGCGTTGGAGAGTTGGGATACGCGCATTCCAACAGCGAAATTTAATGCTTTCTTGGCGGAGCTAGTGCAGGAGCATCCGCACCCACTGCGCGGTGGTAAACAGCCGCGAGTGCTTTTTGGCACTCAGGTCTCAAACCGCCCACCAACTTTTGTTTTGTTCACTACCGGGTTTTTGGATCCGCAGTACCGCCGCTTTATGCAGCGCCGTCTGCGTGAACGCTACGGGTTTGAGGGATCGCCGCTGGTTGTGAATATGCGGATCCGTGAAAAAACACCGCGCGGTCGTAGATAGCTTGCGCTGTGTGTGGCGCACTGGTTGGGATGCAGAATTTATTGCTGCATCTTGCCCTAATGCTGCAGGTTAAGCGCTAGAATGGGTTGGTTGAAGTTTTCAACTACGGGCTATAGCGCAGCTTGGTAGCGCACTTGTCTGGGGGACAAGGGGTCGTCGGTTCAAATCCGGCTAGCCCGACAAAAAAATATTTCACTAGGGTTTTATTTTCCTTACGGGCCCCTAAACCTAGGCAGAAAATACGACCTATTTTCGTTTTATATAGCGCAGCATGCCGTCTGCTGCTGGATACTCCTGTGCAGACGGGCTGTTTTCAAGTGTGCGCGCAATATCCACAAGCGACCAGCCCTCATCCATGATGAAAACTGTTTCAGTGGTTTTGATCTCGGGCCATTGGGAGAGCTTGTTCGTCACAAGATTGTGCACGCCAGACACGCTAGTTGTGCGCACCAGCAGCATGCAGTCATAGCTGCCGGTGATGACCGCAAAATAATCAAGCTCCGCTAGATCCACAAGCTTTTCTCTAAATCTTTGCCACTGATTTTGCTGCAGTGACACAAACACCAACGCACACACCCCAACTCCCACCGCGTTGAAGTCGATGTCGATTGTCGCGCCTATAATCACCCCGGCCTCTTTTAACGCCTCAAACCGCTGATATGCGTTGGACCGTGAAATGCTGAGTTTTTCGGCGAGCGCTGCTATCGAGAGCCTGCTGTCTCTGCGCAGCAGGTCAAGCATTTGCAGATGGGTGCTATCTAATTTCATGGTTAGATTATTCCAAAAATATGCGTTAAAACAGCGAAAAATCTGGAAAATATGTAATCAAATTGCGAGAAGTAGTGTACGAAACTCCAAATTTTCCTATTTCTCTTGGATCTCTTGGGAAATTTCCAGTAATTTTAAAACAATCTCTGAAACATGTGCTGGTTTAGAGAAAGAAAGTGAATTAGGAGAATTCAATGAAGTTTTCTTTTAAGAAAGCAGTTGCAGCGGCAGGCTTAGTGACCGCGGTGACAATCGGTCTTGCCGGCTGTGCGGGGGGGGGTAGCGCCAGCAGCCAAGCGGGCAAAACTCTTGTTGTTGACGCCTCGTTTGACCTGAAAACTGCAGACCCAAACCGTTCCTACGAGACCACCGGGCAGATCATTGCGAAAGCAATGTATGAGACACTGCTCACTTTCAAGGGTTCAGACGTCACCACTCCGGTAGACGGGCTTGCAAGCTATGAGATGAACGCCGACAACACCGTGATGACGCTGACCATGAAAGACGGTCATGTTTTCTCTGACGGTAGCCCGGTCACGGTTGATGATGCCGTATTCTCACTGACCCGACTGCAGGGTATTAAAGGCAACCCATCGTTCTTGCTTGATGGGCTCACCATCGAAAAAGTAGATGACAAGACTCTAACTATAACCAGTCCCGAACCGCGACCAGAACTCCCATTTATTTTGCCAAATGGTGCGCTCTCTGTTGTTAATCAGGAGACGGTTGAGGCGCATGGCGGCACCAACACAGAAGCTGATAGCGCAGAAAGCTTCCTCAACAGTGAATCTGCTGGGTCTGGCCCATATGTGCTTGACTCATTCGACGCTGCAAAGCAGGTCGTGTTAACCGCAAACGAAAACTATACGGGCACAAAACCGAAATACGAGCGTATCGTGCTGCGCAACGTTGAAGGCCCAACACAGAAATTAAATGTGGAAAAGGGTGAATCACAGCTGGCTCTTGATCTAAACCCAGATCAGGTAGCTGAGTTAGCTGGTGCCAACGTTAACATCACCAGCAACGCATCGCGCTATATGATTTTCTTCTTCCTGAACCAGAATAAAAACGTCAACGCATGGACCAGCAACCCCGACTTCGTGCAGGCGGTTAAGCTCGGCGTCGATTATGACAAAATTGTCGCGCTCGCAGGTGAGGGTGCTGTGCGCCCAGGCGGGCCGATCCCATCCCTGTTTGTTGGTGCGCTCGACGCAGCCGCTGGCAACCAGCGTGATATAGCCGCAGCAAAGGCAGCGCTCGCAGCTTCAGGCTACAACGGAGAAGCAGTGACGCTGAACTTCCCGAACGATATTACGGTGCAGGGGCTTTCTTTCACCAGTATTGCTGAAAGCCTGCAAGCACAGCTGGCTGAAATCGGAATTAATATTCAGCTTGCGCCAGCCCCGGTAGCAACCGAGCTTGATGCATACCGCAACGGCCAAGAAACAATTGGTCTGTGGTACTGGGGTCCTGACTTCCCGCACCCATCAAACTACCTCGTGTTCTCGCCCGGTCAGCTGGTAGGTTTGCGTGCCGGTTGGGAGAGCGAAGCTGATCCAAAGATGGTCGCACTCGCTAACGCAGCCAAAACCGCAGGCGAATCTGAGGTGGAGTCTGCATACAAAGAATGGCAGGAATACCAGAATGAGGCTGGACCGTTCATTCCACTGCTGCAGCCTGGGCAGAGCATCGTGACGAGCAAGAGCATCAGCAGTGTAGTTGCAAATCCGATTTGGACTGTAGACCTTGCGCTCATCGACTAATACCGTTGCGATCGAAACCTTAGAGCGCACACCGCAAACGCGTCGCCGGGGTATCCCGCCGCTGCTGCGCTACATCGGTGTGCGCTTGGGGGTCTCAATCCTCCTAGTGCTCGGGGTGACGCTTGTTACCTTCACCCTCACCAACCTGGTGCCTTCCGATCCAGTGCAGGCAGCGCTTGGGGAGCAGGCAGCTGCTAATCCAGAAATTGTCGCGAAGTTTCGTGCGGAGCAGGGGCTCGATAAGCCACTGCCGGTGCAGTACATCACCTATGTGACCAACCTCGTGCAGGGCAATTTAGGCACTTCAACACAAACCCGGCAGCCCGTGGCAGAGGAACTCGCAAGAGCATTTCCAGCTACTATCGAGCTGGCGCTTGCAGCGATTGTCGGATCGGCTCTGCTTGGAGTAGGTCTGGGCCTGTGGGCGGCTTTGAAGCGTCGCAAATTTACCGATCAGGTAATTCGCGTTATCAGTTTGATCGGACTGTCTTGGCCGACTTTCTGGCTCGCGCTCGTGGTTTACTACGTGTTCTTCTTCCTGCTCGGTATTTTTCCGGGATCGGGGCGGCTCGATCCAGTTTTGATTCCGCCCCCGCACGTCACTGGGATGTACACTATCGACGCTCTGCTAGCAGGACAGTTCGATGTTTTCTCAGACGCCCTCTATCACTTAGTGCTGCCAGCTTCCGTGCTCGCGCTCTACACAATCGGGCTTCTGACCAGGTTTGCGCGCTCTGCGGTGCTCGAGGTGCTTGATCTTGATTTCGTTAAAGCTGCAAGGGCTAAAGGGCTGTCGAAGCGAACAGTGACATTCGGCTATGTGTTGCGCGCGGCCACCGTGCCAATTATCACCGTGCTCGGTCTTGCTTTCGGATCCCTCCTATCTGGCACAGTGCTGGTGGAGCAGGTGTACAGCTGGAACGGGATCGGCCAGTACTCATTTGCGGCGGCGACCAAACTTGATCTGCCCGCAATTATGGGGGTCGGTTTGATCGTTGGCATTGTTTATATCGGTCTGAACTTCGTGGTTGATGTGCTTTACGGCTTGATTGACCCGCGCGTTCGCGTGCAGTAGGAGACAAACATGACAGACATACTTACTGCAACCGCTGGGCGCAGAAAGCGACTGCCAATTCCAGAAGCGTTCAGGCAACCGCTTGCGATCACCGGCGGTATTGTGCTCGCACTGTGGCTGATAGTAATTATTTTTGCGCCGTTAATAGCGCCAGCAGATCCACTATCCCAGGCGTTTGACCGGTTGCAGCCGCCAAGCGCTGAGCATCTTTTCGGTACGGATCAAGTTGGGCGTGACGTGTTTAGTCGCGTAGTTTACGGCAGTCGTATCTCGCTCCCATTGGCGCTGGGGCTCGTGCTGACAGCGATGTGCGTTGGGGGCCTACTTGGAGCGATTGCCGGCTATTTTGGCAAGCTCGTGGATGAAATCATTATGCGTATCGCCGACCTAGTGTTTGCGTTCCCCACGATCATTCTCGCAATGGTTATTACAGCCGCGCTCGGCCCCAGCCTGACAAATGCTGTGATAGCGATGCTCATTGTGACCTGGCCTGCCTATGCACGCGTGACGCGGTCGCTGGTGATCACCGCTCGCAAACAGGAGTACGTAGTCGCCGGTAGGCTGCTCGGCGCAGGCCCTTTTACCTCGCTGCGCCGCGATGTGCTCCCAAACGTGCTCGCGCCAGTGTTTGTGTTGGCGATGCTCGACTTCGGCACGGCTATCCTCTTGCTGGCGGGGCTGTCCTTCCTCGGCCTCGGTGCTGTGCCGCCTGCCCCTGACTGGGGTGCGATGGTCGCTGCCGGTGTTGAGCAGTTTTCTGCCTGGTGGCTGGCTGCCTTCCCCGGCTTAGCGATATTCACAGTTGTGATGGCATTCAACTTTATCGGCGATTCACTTCGTGATTCTTTGGATCCGCGCACTAAGGGAGCGGTGCAGGGGAGGGCTGTATAAATGAGCGCAGAAGGACTACAAATTACAGGCCTTGAGCTGGAGATTAACGGCAAAGAGATTATTCAGGGTATCGATATCTCACTGCAGCCCGGAAAAATTACCGGACTTGCTGGCGAATCTGGCTCGGGTAAGTCGATGACCGGCTTGGCAATCTTGGGCTTATTACCGGAAGGATCGAGAACTAAAGGGCAGATTCAGTTTGCCGGCAAGAATCTCTTAAAAAACAGCGAAAAAGAGCAAAATAAACTGCGCGGCAATAAGATTGCCATGGTTTTCCAGGATCCGACCGCTAGCCTGCATCCGATGTTGACAATCGGCCGGCAGCTGACGGATCATCTGCGGGCACACACCGGGATTGGGAAAAAAGCAGCTCTCGAAAAAGCGGTAGAAACACTGCGGCTTGTGCAGGTCCCCGATCCAAAAACAGCGATAAAGAAGTATCCGCATCAGTTCTCTGGCGGGCAGCTGCAGCGCGTTGCTATCGCGATCGCGATTATATGTGAGCCTGAAATTTTGATCGCTGACGAGCCAACAACCGCGCTTGATGTGACTGTGCAGGCAGGCGTGCTGCGTCTGTTAAAACAGCTTGCGGAAAAACTTTCGCTTGCGGTTTTGCTTGTCACACACGATCTCGGGGTGATGAGCAGCCTCGCAGAAACTATTTACGTTATGCGGCAGGGGCAGATCGTGGAGAGCGGCCCGCGCTATGAGGTGCTGCGTCGGCCGCAGCACGCCTATACTCGCGCTCTGGTTGAAGCGCTCCCGAATCATGAACCATTCCTTGCAGGTGCTGTAGCCGCAACCGCAACAGAGGTTATTACCGTTAAGCAGCTGAGCGCAGGTGAGAGAGGGAACTAATATGAGCACACAGTTTCTGTCTGTCGATGACGTTCGTGTCACATATAAGCTGCCGGGTGGGGGCACGCTTGAGGCGGTGCGCGGGGTTAGCCTGAACGTCGATAAATCTTCGGTGGTTGGGCTGGTTGGCGAATCCGGTTGTGGGAAATCCACGCTTGCGCGCGCTATCTCCGGTTTAGAACCGATTACCGCCGGGGCGATCATCTTCAAAGGGAAAGAGATTAAGCCGCTCGGGATGCGGCGTCGTGATCCGGAACTGCTGCGCATCCAGATGGTGTTTCAAAACCCTTATGCTTCGCTAAACCCGCGGCGCACGATTGGTAGCCAGATTGCTGACGGACTGCGCATTAACCCGCATAAAGACAGCTGGTCTGTTGCTGGGTTGTTAGAAGAAGTGGAGCTGCCAGCCAGTGTGCAGTCGCGCTACCCGCATCAATTTTCGGGCGGGCAGCGCCAGCGTATCGCAATTGCGCGAGCTATTGCCTCTGGGCCAGAACTGTTAATCGGTGACGAACCCATCGCGTCGCTCGATGCGAGTCTGCAGGCAAAAGTTGCGACACTAATGCGAAATCTTGCGCTGCAGAGCGGGGCATCGCTGTTGTTTATCAGTCACGATCTCGCGGTGGTGCGGATCATCGCAGACCAGGTCGCGGTGATGCAACGGGGCCAGCTTGTAGAAACTGGCACCGCGCAGCAGGTGTGGGATAATCCCCGCCAGGATTACACGAAAAAGCTGTTAGCTTCGATTCCGGCGGTCGACGGGCTCGGCACACTGCCCGGCACTAGCGAAGCAATTTTGGCAGATTAAAGCATTAGAAACGAGTGGAAATGTATCGTTCAATACTGACTATTAAAACGACTCCGGAACAGGCAGAGAAGTTACTGCAGCTGTATCGTGATGAAGAGGTTTTGCGTGAGTCGCTCAACCTCACACGCCAGGTGAGCAGTGATATTGCTGTTGCAGCTGATGGCAGCGGCGAGATACTAGTAACTGCGAATTGGCCGGATGAGCGCGGCTACCAGGAGTGGCTTGACCACCCAAAGCGCGACCGCCTAGCACCAGAGTTTGACGAGATCCTTGGCTCTGAAGTGGAGGTTGGTGCGGGGCGTCAGTACATTGTTGATCACGCTGTGACCCGCGACTAGACGGCACGTGGTGCTAGATTCGAGAGCTTCTGACGGTTAGATTGTCTCTGTTTGAAGCGCCGCAGCCTCAGTTTCTAGCACCTGCCGAAAAGCTTTAAGGGCGGCGTTCTTCCGGCTAGATTTTCGCGCGGCGGTAAAGATCGTGCGACGCGGAGACCCCGGCAGGTCGAGCAGCTTGATATCGTTTGCTTTAGAATACGGCGACCCAAAGTGCACAAGGCTTGGAAGCAGGGCAACCGCATTTCCGGTAGCGACGAGGCGCACATGCGCCTGCAGATCTGCTGTTTCAAATCTGACATCCGGCTCAAATCCTGCTAGTCGACATGCCTGCTCTGCAAAATGTCTGGTGGCTGTGCCCTTCGGCTCCATTACCCAGGGCAGGTGTTGTGTGTCGCTGAGCGTTTTTACGCTCTGAAACTCGGGGCTGCTATCGGGGGTGCGCGGCAGTGCGAGTTGAATTTTATCGCGCGTTAGAGGTTTGCTTTCAAGCCCTGCAAACTGTTCGGTGGCGTGCTCAGGGTACTGCTCAGCGATCACCAGATCAAAATTGCGCAACCAGGTTTCGCGCAGCGCGAGCTCCGGCTCATACTGAATGAGCTCAATGTGCACACCTGGGTGGTTGCGCCTGATTCTTTGAATAGCTTGCGGTAGGAGCGCTAGCATGGCGGTCTGAAATGCGGCTACGCGCAGTTTCCCTGTCACCTGTGGTTGTTTTTGTTGCACGGCGTCAGCTGCTTGCTCTACGGCGCGCAACACATTTTCAGTTTCTGCAACCAGCACCTGTGCTGCGGGGGTGAGTTCTAAAACCCGACCACTGCGCCTCAGCAGTGTCACCCCGACCTCACGCTCGAGTAGCGCAAGCTGCTGTGAAACCGCTGACGAACTTTGGTGCAGCGCGTCTGCAACGGCGATCACAGTGCCGCGGCGATCCAACTCCCAAAGCAGTCGAAGACGTTTCACATCGAGCATAGAGGGTTTCCTTTGAACGGTTTTGGGGCTGTGGCGGCGCCCAAACAAGCCGCGCCGGTACTAAAAAATTAGTTAAGTAAAATTAAATAATAATCATAAGATTATCTCATTTTACTTATTGACAAAGAACATGCATTATTGCCATATCGGTGCGTTTTTTATGCGCGCAACAAAAATCGTGAAAGGCAAACGTTATGACCGCAAAAGCTGGCAGCAACACTCGCCCGCAGGACCTCGCTGACGACGCAATCGCGCTCGTTAAACGGTGGCTTAAAGAAGCATCACAGTATCCCGCAGATAAATCTGCTGAACGCCTCGCTGGTGTTTTGCGCGACCCAAACGGCCTAGACTTCACAGTTGGATTCGTTGACGGCGTGGTGCGCCCGGAAGATCTTGGTGCGGCCGCAAAGAAACTCAAAGAACTAACCCCGCTGACACCACAGTTCTTACCGGGATACATGCGCGGCGCGATCGGTTTGGGAGGGTTGCTTGCCAAACCATTAAAGGGCGTGGTTGTGCCAACAGCACGCAAAGTGCTGCGCGAAATGGTGAGCCACCTCATCATCGATGCCTCAGATAATAAGCTCGGCCCGGCAATCGCAAAAATTAAAAAAGACGATGTGCGTCTGAACATCAACCTGCTCGGTGAAGCTATCCTCGGTGAGCACGAGGCATCGCGTCGTCTTGCGGGCACTGAAAAGCTGCTGTCTCGCGATGACGTTGACTATGTGTCAATTAAGGTTTCGGCAACCGTAGCCCCGCACAACCATTGGGCTTTTGATGAGGCGGTCGCCCACATCACCGAAAAACTCACGCCGCTTTTCAAACTGGCAAACGACAGCACTCCGAAGAAGTTTATAAACCTCGATATGGAGGAATACAAAGATCTCGATCTTACGATCGCGGTGTTTAAGAAGCTGTTAGAAAAGCCAGAATTCCATAACCTCTCAGCCGGTATCGTGCTGCAGGCGTATCTGCCGGATGCGCTCGGCGCAATGATGAACCTGCAGGAATGGGCCGCGCAGCGTGTTGCCGACGGCGGTGCACCAATTAAGGTGCGTATCGTAAAGGGCGCAAACCTGCCAATGGAGCAGGTAGACGCGGCAATTCACGGCTGGTCTCTAGCAACCTGGCACAGCAAGCAGGCTTCTGACACCAGCTATAAGGCGGTTATCGATTACGCACTGCACCCAGAGCGCGTAAAAAACATTCGGATCGGCGTTGCCGGCCACAACCTCTTCGACGTGGCACTGGCCTGGCTGCTGGCAAAAGCCAGGGGAGCACAAGACGGTATCGAGTTTGAGATGCTGCTCGGCATGGCAACCGGACAGGCTGAGGCAGTGAAGCGAGAAGTAGGATCCTTGCTGCTTTACACCCCAGTTGTGCACCCGCAAGAGTTCGATGTGGCGATCGCTTACCTCATCCGTCGTCTCGAAGAAAGCGCAAGCCAAGACAACTTTATGTCGGCCGTGTTTGAGCTTAACGACAACAAAAAACTTTTTGAGCGTGAAAAGAATCGCTTCCTCGCTAGCCTGGCAGATCTAGCAGCTATCACCGCTGACGGTGCTGCAGAAAATTACGCAGTGCCGCCTGCAAACCGGCAGCAGGATCGCAGTAAATATGATCCGGAAAAGGCAGCTGACCGCGTTGCAGAGCGTGTTGCAGCGGGAGCGCGCGGTGAATTTGAGAACGTTCCAGACACCGACCCAGATCTGCCGGGAAACCGCGCGTGGGGGCGGGCAATCGCTGAGCGCATGGTCGAGTCACAGCTTGGTGCCGACCTGGTGCGCGATGCGCAGGTTGCAAGCGCTGACAAACTCGAAGAAATCATTGCAACCGGTGTTAGCGCCGCAGACGCTTGGCAGGCGCTGGGCGCTGATGAGCGCGCCCGCATTCTGATGCTTGCCGGTGAAAAGCTAGAGCAGCGCCGTGCAGAACTGCTTGAAGTGATGGGTTCAGAGTGTGGCAAGACCCTCGATCAGGGCGATCCGGAAGTGTCAGAGGCGATTGACTTTGCCAACTACTACGCAATGCTCGGCCAGCAGCTTGAGCAGGTGTCGGGAGCGAAGTATCAGCCAAAGAAGCTGATCGCTGTCATCCCGCCATGGAACTTCCCGGTGGCAATCCCCGCAGGCGGCGTGTTTGCTGCTTTGGCCTCAGGGGCAGCGGTGATTATCAAACCAGCAACCAACACCGCACGCTCGGGCGCAATGATGATTGAAGCCCTGTGGGAGGCCGGTGTGCCACGAGAGGTGCTGCAGTTCGTACAGTTTGCTGATCGCGATCTGGCGTCACAGCTGGTTGCCGATCCGCGAGTTGATCGTCTGATCCTCACCGGCGCATACGAAACCGCTGTAGCCTTCCGCGAACTGCGTCAGGATCTGCCAATTTTGGCAGAAACCAGTGGCAAGAATGCCATTATTGTGACCCCTAACGCAGACCTTGATCTGGCAGCGCGAGATGTTGCCCAGTCAGCGTTTGGTCACGCGGGTCAGAAGTGCTCAGCAGCTTCGCTGGTGATTCTTGTTGGTTCCGTTGCCACCTCAAAACGCTTCCGCGCACAGCTGCTCGATGCGGTGCGTTCAATTAGCGTGGGAACACCGGAAGATTTGCGCACCCAAATGAGCACTGTGGTCACCGCTCCGAGCGGCAAACTGCTGCGGGGGCTCACAACACTCGGCTCTGGCGAGCGATGGTTGATTAAACCAGAACCGATTGACAACGGCAGCCCGCTGGCCCGCGATAAGAACGGTGACATAAAACTGTGGAGCCCCGGTGTGCGCGACGGCGTAAAGCGCGGCAGTGAATACCACATGACCGAATACTTCGGTCCGATCCTGGGCATCATGACCGCTGCAACCCTCGCAGAAGCAATCGAGATCGTGAATGAGATCGACTACGGTCTGACCAGCGGCCTGCACTCACTTGACGCTGATGAGCTACGCCAGTGGGTCGACGGTATCGAGGCCGGCAACCTCTACGTCAACCGCGGCATCACCGGTGCTATTGTGCGTCGTCAGAGTTTTGGCGGTTGGAAGAAGAGCGCCATCGGAGCAGGCACCAAGGCTGGCGGGCCGAACTACCTGCACGGGCTTGGAGATTGGGCCGACGCGCCAATTACAGCCGCACAGCTTTCGGATCCGCGCCCAGAGGTGACCGGGCTATACGCAGCCGCGCAGCAGGCCGGCCTGTCAGAGTCTGATCTAGCGTGGTTGGCCGGAGCTTTCGCCTCTGATACTGATGCTTGGAACGAAGAGTTCGGTATCGCGCGAGACGCTTCACAGCTGATCGTGGAGCGGAACATGCTGCGCTACCTGCCGGTTACAACACACGTTAGGATCGCTGCCGACGCGCAACTTCGCGACGCTATTCGTGTGCTCGGTGCGGCATTGGCTGCCGGCGCAAAGCCTGTTGTGAGCACACCAACCGCGCTGCCTGAGCCTGTGCAGGTAGAGCTCAAGCGCGCCGGGGTGACTGTCGATCATCAGGATGAGACCGCGTGGCAGCAGCGCGTTGCCAAGCTTGCAGCAGTTGAGGGGCCTAAGGCAGCAGCCCGTATCCGTATTGTTGCGGGCGCATCACGTGCTGCGCAGGTAGCAGAGGTGTATGCTGCGGCAAACGGCAAGCCGGATATTGCGGTCTACGGCGGAGAAGTTGTTTCTGCTGGGCGGGTTGAAATGCTCCCGCACCTCCGTGAGCAGGCAGTGTCGATCACCGCACACCGTTTCGGTAATCTCACCAACTTCGCAAAGTTTGCGCTGTAAATAAAAGCAAACTGGCGTGTGCCGCGGGTGGGTCTCACAAGGATCTGCCCGCGGCACGTTTTTTAAACGGTTACTCTGCTTCAGAAAAATCTAATTTCGGCACAGGCTTTTTAAACCCGCGCGTCACGTAAGCGATAATCGCAAGACCGATCAGCACCCAAACGCCGCCGATTATCCAGGTAGTTGTTTCAAGCGCAGACCACAGCCAAATTGTGAGCGCGAAACCTATCAGCGGGCAAACGAGATAGCGCAAGATCTGCGTGACGCGAATCTTTTCGGCTCTGCCTCCTGACGGGAACACGTAGGTGCGAATCACCGCCAGATTCACCACCGCGAACGCGGTGAGAGCGCCAAAGCTGATCATAAACGCAACCGCGTCGAGGCTTGCAAAAAGACTTGAGAGAGCGAAGACTGACACAACAGCGGTGGCAATGTATGGTGTGCCGAAACGTTTGTTGAGTTTTGCTAGCGGGCTAGGCAGCATCCCATCACGGCCCATGGCGTAAAGGATTCTTGACACTGAAACCTGCGCGGTTAGGCCGGAGCCGAAACAGCCAACAACATAGATTGCAACAAAGAAAGTTGCGAGCACCTCGCCGCCGATGTGGGTCACAACCGTCACACCAGCAGCTTCAATTTCGGCTTTGCTGAGAGCCGACCAGTCAGGGCTGTAAGCCAGAGCTCCCGACCAAGAAACCAGAATAAACAGCAGACCACCAACCAAGGTTGCGAGAATAATCGCGCGCGGAATATCACGACGCGGGTTTTTTGCTTCTTCCGAAAGAGTTGAAATCGCGTCAAACCCTAGGAATGAGAGTGCAAGAATTGCCGCGCCGGAGGCAATGCTGCCGATCCCTCCCTCACCAAAGCTGAAAGGTTCAAGCACCCCAACAGACATATCGCCGCCGAGCGCACTCTTTAGCGCGAGCGCGAAAAATACAACAACCAACAGCACCGAGAGAGCGACAACAGTGTAGTTGGCGCCGTTGACCAGTTTGATCCCGAGCACATTAAAAGCGAACACAATCAGCAGCGCTGCGAGCGTGAAAACCCAAACAGGGACTGCCGGAAACTGTGTGTTTAAGTAGATGCCGATGAGCATAAAATTGATCATCGGAATAAACAGGTAGTCAAGCAGCATGACCCAGCCGGTGATAAACCCGACCCCGCCGCCGAATGTCTGTTGGGCATAGGTGTATGCCGACCCCGCAACAGGATACTTGCGTACCATAGCGGCGTAGCTTGCTGCGGTAAAAAGCATTGCAACAACCGCCATAATGTAGGCGGCCGGCAGATGCCCGTGGGTGACCTTGTTAACAATGCCGTAGGTTGTAAAAACGGTGACCACCGTCATATAGGTGATCCCGAAAAAAGTTAAACCGGTCAGTCCCAGTGCCCGACGCAGTTTCGGCTGCCCTGTTGCAGCAGACTCTGACAATTTATCCTCCTCGATTTGTGACGTAACTTCTTTTGAAACAGTCTTAGACTCGGGAGGGCTTGCAGACGATTAAACAATCCGGCTGCTGCAGTCTGCAACGGTGCAGGGTTAAACCTACAAAGGATAAGATTAACTGAAATCTGATCGGAGGCTTAGATGACACATCTCACACTCGACACTGCAGCAACTCAGTGGGCTGTCGACGGTAAGCTCGCTTCCGCACCGCACGCACTGACAGCACTCGCCGGCGGGAGCTCGCTATTAGTGTTGATGCACGGGCTTGGATCACACGAAAAAGACCTTATTCAGCTGGCCTCTTTTCTGCCAAAAGAGCTGGTAATAGCGAGTTTGCGCGCACCGTTAAAAGCGGCTGAGGTTGATGCAACTCTTGGTGGCTGGTCGTGGTTTCCGCTGTCGCTGCAACCGGGCGGGGTTTCCCCCGAACAGGGAGCAGCGGAGGCTGTGCAGGCGGCGCAAGCGGTTATTGACTGGGTGCACCAGCTAAAGGAGCAGGTCGGTGGGATCAGGCAGATTGCGCCGATGGGTTTTTCGCAGGGTGGGGTGATGACCACCACAATGCTTAGGCTTGCGCCGGGAGAGTTTGTGTGCGGTGTTAACTGCTCCGGGTACATTGCGCCGGGTGAGTTTATGGGCGATGCAGCGCTGAAAGATCTGCAGACTCCGCTGTTTTGGGGGCGCGATCTTGTAGACCCTGCAATCGGTCATGCGGCTGTAGAGTTGACCGCCGCATGGGCGCCGCAGCACACAGCTCTTGAAGCGCACACATATAAAGGGATTGGGCACTCTATCGGGCGCACAGAACTTTCCGATATTCACTTATTTTTAACGCGCCATTTCGGCTTTTAAATGGACACAGTTGCGCGCGATCCGCAAGCAGTTTGTAACAAATCTTAATATGGTTGCTCGTTTTAAAATCTCGCCCTAAAGTTTGAAGTTATGAAACCGTTCCTATTAATTACAACCCGTGATGATGACGCGGTTGTTCTTCCTGAGGTGCGGTCGTATCAGAAACTGACCGGTCTTACTGACGCCGAAATGGTGTGGCATCGCGCAGAAGCGCAAAGCCTAGACAGTGTGAACGTGCACGACTACTCCGGCATTATTCTGGCCGGATCGCCGTTTACGGTGAGCGAACCAGACGAAAAAAAGAGCGCGGTAGAGAAGCGAGTGGAGCTTGATTTACAACGGCTGCTGGATCGTGTGCTTGCCGATGATATTCCGTTTTTGGGTGTCTGCTACGGGGTTGGCACGCTCGGCCGACACCAGGGTGCGGTGGTGGATCAAACTCACGGTGAACCAACTCAGGCAGCAGAGATAAGACTGACAGAAGCGGGTTTGCGTGACCGCCTGTTTGCTGAGCTGCCGCCGAGTTTCTATGCGTATGTGGGGCATAAGGAAGCGCTGAGTTCAGTGCCCGACCATGTGGAAGTTTTGGCAACCAGTCAGAGCTGCCCGATTCAAGCGTTTCGGATTGGGCGCAATGTCTATGCGACACAGTTTCATCCGGAAATGGATGCGCCGGCAATCAGTGAGCGTATTCACGCCTACGTCGATCACGGATATTTTGATCCGGCGCGTCTTGACGAGCTGCTTGAGCACGTGAACGAGGCTGATGTGCGCGCGAGCCACTTAGTGCTGGGGCGCTTCATCGAAGAGTATGCAAAATAGCCATTTGCATTTACCATCTTTCTAGCGTAATGTGGGTATTTGCGCTTTGGGTGAGTTGTGCCTTCATATAGTGGTTGGTAATTACACGCAGACATCACAGAGTCTTAAGACCCAAAGCAGTTCACAAAAGACTCAGTAAATTAGCCTGATTAGGCTCACGGAGGTAGGTTCCTTGGCTGCTGCAAACACTGCAACCAACACGCCGAAGAACGGTCGCGACCACAAGCGGCTTTCATTCGCAAAAATTTCTGACACCATCGAAGTTCCGGATCTGCTTGCGTTGCAGACTCAGAGCTTTAAGTGGCTTGTTGGCAACGAAGAAAATCAGGATCAGGGAAGCGGTCTTGAGGAAGTCTTTGACGAGATTTCACCAATCGAAGACAACACCAAACAGATGAAACTGTTTATGCGTCAGCCTTCACTTGGTGACCCAAAGCACAGCATCGACGAGTGTAAAGAACGCGGCAAGACCTATGCCGCACCGCTGTACGTAAAAGCTGAATTCTTTAACAAAGGCACCGGTGAGACCAAGTCTCAAACCGTGTTCATTGGTGACTTCCCGCTGATGACCGACCGCGGCACATTCATTATCAACGGTTCTGAACGTGTCATTGTGTCGCAGCTGGTGCGTTCACCGGGTGTTTACTTTGAGCGCACCCCAGAGAAAAACAGCGATAAAGACGTTTTCTCTGCGCGTGTTATTCCGAGCCGCGGTGCTTGGCTGGAGTTTGAAATTGATAAACGTGACCAGGTTTCTGTGCGCATCGACCGCAAGCGGAAGCAGAGCGCTACTGTATTCCTAAAGGCTCTGGGCTTAAGCAGCGCGAAGATCCGGAAGGCTTTCGCAGGGTACGAGTCAATTCTGAGCACCCTGGAAAAAGACAGCGTTGAGACGCAGGAAGAAGCGCAAAAGGAGCTCTACAGCAAGCAGCGTCCGGGTGAGCAGGTTGCTATGGAAGCAGCGCGCACCCTCATCTCAAGCAGCTACCAGACTCCAAAACGCTACGACCTTGCAAAAGTTGGTCGCTACAAGATCAACCGCAAGCTCGGTCTTGAGCTGCCTATCTCTGAATCAACACTGACAACTGACGACATCGTTGCAACCCTGCAGTACCTCGTGGCGCTGCACGCAGGTGTTGAAACCATTCCGGGCACGCGCGATGGTAAGAAGATCGAGGTGCGCGTTGATGTGGATGATATCGACCACTTCGGCAACCGCCGCATTCGTGGTGTTGGTGAGCTCATCCAAGCACAGCTGCGCACCGGTCTGAGCCGCATGGAGCGTGTTGTGCGTGAGCGCATGACAACGCAAGATGTTGAAGCAATTATTCCTAATACTCTGATCAATACCCGCCCAGTAATGGCGGCGATCAAGGAATTCTTCGGCACCAGCCAGCTGTCACAGTTCATGGATCAGAACAACCCGCTTGCGGGGCTGACCAACAAGCGTCGTCTCTCGGCGCTCGGTCCGGGCGGTCTGTCACGCGACCGTGCGGGTGTTGAGGTGCGAGATGTGCACCCATCACACTACGGCCGCATGTGCCCGATTGAAACCCCTGAAGGCCCAAACATTGGTCTGATTGGTGCGCTTGCAACCTTCGCGCGCATTAACTCATTCGGCTTTATCGAGACCCCGTACCGTCGTGTCAACAACGGCCAGGTAACCGATCAGATCGACTACCTGTCAGCGCACGAAGAAGACGAATTCTTGATTGCGCAGGCGGGTGCGAAGCTTGACGCACAGGGCAATTTTGAAGACGACTTTGTGCTTGCCCGGCCAAAGGGTTCTGAGGTGCAGCTCGTTGATGCAAAGAGCGTTGAATACATGGACGTTTCGCCACGTCAGATGGTTTCTGTTGCGACCTCACTGATTCCGTTCCTTGAGCACGACGACGCAAACCGTGCGCTCATGGGCGCTAACATGCAGCGCCAGGCTGTGCCGCTGTTACGCGCCGAGAGCCCACTCGTTGGCACCGGTATGGAGGGTTACGCTGCCATTGACGCCGGTGACGTAGTTACTGCTGAAGCAGCCGGTGTTGTCTCTGCCGTGTCTGCTGACAAGGTCACACTGCAGCTCGATGAGGGCGGCACGAAGACCTACTACATGCGCAAGTTCGACCGCTCAAACCAGGGCACCAACTACAACCACCACGTCATCGTGCGTGTTGGTGACCGCGTTGAAGCTGGCGAGGTTATCGCTGACGGCCCAGCGACTGAAAACGGTGAACTGGCACTCGGTAAGAACCTGCTCGTGGCGTTTATGCCGTGGGAGGGTCTCAACTATGAGGACGCCATCATTCTGAGCCAAAACCTGGTGAAAGACGACACCCTGTCGTCTATCCACATCGAAGAGTACGATGTGGACGCACGTGACACCAAGCTCGGTAAGGAAGAAATCACCCGCGACCTGCCAAATGCTTCACAGGAAGCATTGAAAGATCTCGACGAGCGAGGCATCATTCGGATCGGTGCTGAGGTGCGTCAGGGTGACATCCTGGTTGGTAAGGTGACCCCGAAGGGTGAGACAGAGCTCAGCGCTGAAGAGCGTCTGCTGCGCGCCATCTTCAATGAGAAGAGTCGCGAGGTGCGCGATACCTCACTCCGTGTCCCACACGGTGTTTCGGGTACGGTTACCGCCGTTAAGGTGTTTGAGCAGTCTGAAGACGGCGATGACGCTCTCGGCTCAGGTGTAAACCAGCGCGTTATCGTATTTATCGCGCAGAAGCGTAAGATCACTGAGGGCGATAAGCTTGCCGGTCGTCACGGTAATAAGGGTGTTATTTCAAAGATTCTCCCTGTTGAAGATATGCCATTCTTGGCAGACGGCACCCCGGTTGACGTGATCCTGAACCCACTGGGTATTCCAGGTCGAATGAACTTCGGGCAGGTGCTTGAAACCCACCTTGGCTGGATCGCGAAGCAGGGCTGGAAGATCGAGGGCACCCCAGAGTGGGCTGCGCAGCTGCCGGCTGACGCGTTTGAAGCAGCGCCTGGCACGAAAGTTGCTACGCCTGTATTCGACGGTGCCTCAGAAGCTGAGATCGCGGGGCTGTTGGATTCAACCCTGCCAAACCGTGACGGCAGCCGCATGATTGATTCAAGCGGTAAAACACAGCTGTTTGACGGACGCTCTGGCGAGCCGTTCCCATACCCAATCTCGGTTGGCTACATGTACATCCTGAAGCTCCACCACCTGGTAGACGACAAGATTCACGCTCGTTCAACAGGCCCTTACTCAATGATTACGCAGCAGCCGCTCGGTGGTAAGGCACAGTTCGGTGGGCAGCGTTTCGGTGAGATGGAAGTTTGGGCGCTTGAGGCGTACGGTGCCGCATACGCGCTGCAGGAGCTTTTGACCGTCAAGTCAGATGACATCCTCGGCCGTGTGAAGGTCTACGAGGCAATCGTGCGTGGCGAGAACATTCCAGAGCCGGGCATCCCAGAGTCCTTCCGCGTTCTGATGAAGGAAATGCAGTCGCTCGGTCTGAATGTTGAGGTGCTCGGTGCTGACGGCGCCGCAGTGGTCCTGAAAGATTCTTCCGATGAGGCAGCACGCACTTCTGAAGAGATCGGGATCAACCTTTCTAGCAGCTTCGAAACTTCTTCTGCTGAAGAAATCTAAGCTCAGCCAACCATACTCAAATAAGATTTTTCAGTCTTCCATCAGAGGAGAATAAGTGCTCGAAGGAACAAGTTTTAGCGAGCTGCAGATTCGTCTGGCAACCGCCGACGATATCCGCAACTGGTCATATGGTGAGGTTAAAAAGCCAGAGACCATCAACTACCGCACTCTCAAGCCAGAGCGCGACGGTCTGTTCGGTGAGCAGATCTTCGGCCCAACCCGCGACTACGAATGCGCCTGTGGTCGATACAAGCGTGTGCGCGATAAGGGTGTTGTCTGTGAGCGTTGTGGCGTTGAAGTAAACAAAGCCAATGTGCGTCGCGAACGGATGGGCCACATTGAATTGGCCGCACCCGTTACCCACATTTGGTACTTCAAAGGTGTGCCATCACGTCTTGGATACCTGCTCGATTTGGCGCCAAAGGATCTTGAAAAAGTAATTTACTTTGCCGCCTACATGGTTATTCATGTTGACGAGAAAGCCCGTCACGAAGATCTAGCTGAGCTCGAGGCAGAACTGCGTCTTGAACTCAAGCAGCTTGAGGACGACCGCGATCTGGCTGTTGCTAAACGTCAGCAGGCGCTCGAGGAAACCCTTGAAGCTCTTGAAGCTAAGGGTGCAAAGGCGAGCGAAAAAGATAAGGCGAAGAACGAGGCTGAGAAAGAGATCGCTAAGATCCGCCGCGCCGCCAACCAAGAAATTGAGCGCATCACCACAGCTTGGGACGAGTTCCGCAATCTGAAAGAGGGCGACCTCAAGGGTGAAGATGAGATCTTCAACGAAATGCAGGATCGCTTTGGTGACTACTTCGAGGCCTACATGGGTGCTGAGGCGATTAAGCGTCGCCTGCAAGCTATCGACCTGAAAGCCGAGAGCGAAGACCTGCACCAGCAGATTGCTGAGGGTAAGGGTCAGAAGAAGATCCGCGCTATTAAGCGCCTGCGCGTTGTGAATAGCTTCTTGCAGACTGGTGCCAGCCCAGCTGCAATGGTGCTTGACGTAGTTCCTGTGCTGCCGCCGGAGCTACGCCCGATGGTGCAGCTTGATGGTGGCCGTTTCGCAACCAGCGACCTGAACGATCTCTACCGCCGCGTTATCAACCGTAACAACCGCCTGCGCCGCCTGCTCGACCTGGGTGCGCCAGAGATGATCGTAAACAACGAAAAGCGCATGCTCCAGGAAGCTGTTGACGCGCTCTTTGACAACGGTCGTCGCGGTCGTGCGGTAACCGGCACTGGAAACCGTGCTTTGAAGTCTCTGAGCGACATGCTCAAGGGTAAGCAGGGTCGTTTCCGTCAGAACCTGCTCGGTAAGCGTGTTGACTACTCTGGCCGTTCTGTTATTGTTGTCGGTCCGCAGCTGAAACTGCATCAGTGTGGTCTGCCAAAGCAGATGGCGCTTGAGCTCTTTAAGCCGTTTGTTATTAAGCGTCTGATGGAGCTCTCTCTAGCACAGAACGTGCGCGCTGCAAAACGTATGGTGGAGCGTGCGCACGCTGAAGTTTGGGAAGTGCTGGAGTACGTAATCCGTGAGCGTCCAGTTCTTTTGAACCGTGCTCCGACTCTGCACCGCTTGGGTATTCAGGCGTTTGAGCCGCAGCTTGTTGAGGGTAAGGCGATCCAGCTGCACCCGCTCGTGTGTGCCGCATTTAACGCCGACTTCGACGGTGACCAGATGGCTGTGCACCTGCCGCTCTCTGTTGAGGCGCAGGCAGAGGCGCGTATGCTCATGCTGGCTTCTAACAACATTCTGAAGCCGTCTGACGGTCGCCCAGTTACCCTGCCTGCGCAGGATATGATTATCGGCCTGCACCACCTTACAACCGTTAAAGCTGGTGCAACAGGCGAAGGGCGTGCTTTCGGATCAATCGCTGAAGCGATTCTCGCGTTTGATCAGGGCACTCTGGATCTCGGCGCGATGGCAAAGATCCGTATTGCGGATTACACCAACGCGAAGGGCGAGGTTGCTGAGGGTCTCACCCTTGTTGACACCACCCTCGGCCGCGCACTCTTTAATGAGGCGCTGCCTGCTGATTACCCTTACTTCGATAAGGTTGCAGATAAGGGCACTCTGTCAAACCTGGTGAACGACCTCGCAGAGCGCTACGCAAAGGTTGATGTTGCGGCAACTCTTGACGCAATCAAGGATGCTGGCTTCTACTGGGCGAGCCGCTCGGGGGTAACCGTTGCGTTGAGCGACATCGTGACCCCAAGCAACAAGGCTGAAATTCTTTCAAAGCATGAAGCTGAAGCAGCTGCCGTGCAGAAGAAGTTTGACCGCGGTATGATCACCGAAGCTGAGCGCCACCGCGAGCTCGTTGAGATCTGGACTGAAGCCACCGATGAGGTTGCGCAGGCGATGCGCGAGGCTTTCCCAGAAGACAACACAATCTTCCGGATGGTTTCTTCAGGTGCCCGTGGTAACTGGCTGCAGATCCGCAACATTGCGGGTATGCGTGGTCTGGTGAGCGATCCGAAGGGTGAAATTATTCCACGCCCGATCGTCTCCTCATACCGCGAGGGCCTGTCAGTGGCCGAGTACTTTATTGCAACTCACGGTGCGCGTAAGGGTCTTGCTGACACCGCGCTGCGCACAGCAGACTCGGGTTATCTAACCCGTCGTCTGGTTGACGTTTCGCAGGATGTCATCATTCGCGAAGCTGACTGTGGCACCAAACGCGGCCTGGACTTCCCGATCGCAACTGCGAACGAAGCCGGTGAGCTTGTGTTGCACGAAGATGTAGAAAGCTCGGTCTACGCGCGCACACTCGCTACCGACGCAGTAGATGCTGATGGCAACGTTGTGATTGCCGCCGGCACCGATGTTGGTGACATCGCTATCAATAAGATGATTGACGCGGGCATCGTTGAGATTAAGGTGCGCTCAGTGCTCACCTGTGAGTCTGCTGTCGGTGTTTGTGCAAGCTGCTACGGCCGCTCACTGGCAACCGGACAGCGTGTTGATATCGGTGAGGCTGTGGGTATTATCGCTGCGCAGTCGATTGGTGAGCCTGGTACACAGCTCACAATGCGTACCTTCCACACTGGTGGTTCTGCGTCAGCTGACGATATTACTCAGGGTCTGCCACGCGTGCAGGAGCTCTTTGAAGCACGTACTCCAAAGGGTGCGTCACCGATCGCGGAAGCGTCCGGTCGCATCACTATCGAGGACACCGAAAAGCAGCGCCGTCTGGTGCTCACCCCGGATGACGGCTCAGAAGAGAAGATCTACCCAGTTCTGAAGCGTGCGACGCTGCTGGTTGCAGACGGCGATCACGTTGAGCTCGGGCAGCCGTTTATTCAGGGCACGCTCGACCCGAAAGATGTGCTCCAGGTTGGCGCTACCGAGAACGGCAAGCACGTTCCTGGTGAGCGAGCTGTGCAGAAGTACCTCGTTGGTGGTGTGCAGGGTGTTTACCGCTCACAGGGTGTGCCGATCCACGACAAGCACATTGAGGTTATCGTGCGCCAGATGCTGCGGAAGGTTACTGTGGTTGACCACGGTGAAACCGAACTGCTGCCGGGTGAGTTAGTAGACCGTGCACGCTACCAGCGCATTAACCGTGAGGCGCTGATGGAGGGCAAGAAGCCTGCCACCGCGCGTCCAGAGGTTATGGGTATCACTAAGGCGTCTCTTGCAACTGAGTCTTGGCTCTCTGCGGCCTCCTTCCAGGAGACCACTCGAGTGCTTACTCAAGCAGCAACTGAGGGCAGCAAGGATCCGCTCATCGGCCTCAAAGAGAACGTCATCATCGGTAAGCTCATTCCAGCCGGCACCGGTTTGGATACCTACCGTCAGGTTAAGGTTGAGCCAACCGAAGCAGCGCGTCAGGAAAACTACCCGAACCGCTTATTCGCTGGTGAAGGCATTTTCGATGAAAGCGATCTCTCGTTTGTTGATTTCGACACCTATCAGGCAGAAGAGATTAACCTTGGAGAGCTAGACTAATCGCTAGCTAGATAACGAGCATGAGCGCCCACTCGACACAGTCGGGTGGGCGCTTTCTCGTTAAAACGTGGGCTTGCGCCGCTGTGTAAATCTGATGAATTAGAGGCGAAATTTGTCAAATCGGGAAAATTATCCGCCAAACCAGGTAACTACTTGGTAGCTTTGGCTTAATTACTGTCAAACGAGAGGCGAAGCAATGACAGAGAATCGTGATCCGCAGCTGCCGGGTGCACCTATTGATGAAACAGCACCAACACCTGATGAAGTTGCCGAAGCGATTGCGCGTGCAAATTCAGAACAGGTTGCAGGAGCAAATCAGGCAACATCCGAGGGCGCTACAGCTAGCGCCCCTACACAGTCGGGTGATGATCTTGCAGGACAGGACGCAGTCGATGGTGTTGTGAACGTGCCTGCGGAAGAAGCAGAACAGGCTGCTGCAATGCAGGCTGCAGCGCAGAGCGGGGGAGAAGCAGCCAGTGCAGAGACAGACATCGCACCCGTGGAGCTGCCTTCCGCTGCTGCGGACAGCGGCTCGATGACTGCTGCACAAGCCGATGACGGCACTGACTACGCGGCATTCCAGACTCGCCCGTACACTGAGGCCGAGGTGGCAGCGCTGCAGGCAGACGGCATGGCCGCAGCAGGAGCAGGCGTAAACGGTGCGTCTGCCACAAGCACCACGCCTGACGGGGCAGTGATGATCCCCGCTGATCACCCAATGGCTAACTTTTACCGTGAAGAACCAGAGCCGCCAGTTATTAAGGGAAATCGCGCCGCCGGTGTGCTTATCTCGCTTCTTGCAACGGTGATATTTGCGGCCGTGTATGCGGGAGTGATTGCACTATTCGAGCTGCGCTATTTCCGCCCTGAAGCGCTTTTGAGTGAGAGCAATCTGATTCCAACACTGCTGTCGCCCGGTTTCTTTGGTGCGGTCGGTGGATTCTTCCTCGGCATGGTGCTGCTTGTGCTTGTGTTTGGTCGTTCGGGCTGGTGGGCGTATGTGCTCGGTGGGTTCCTCGTCGGTGTTTTAGCCTGGGTGGGAGCAACGCTCGGGTTCGTAGTTTCACACAACCTGCACGGTATCGATGTTTCACTGCGCGCACTCGTCAGCCTTGACAGAACTGCGGTGCTTGGCGCTCTTGAAGTGGGCACTCTCGTCAGAGTGCTCGCAGCCGGTGTTGTTGCGCGTGAGGTAGCGGTGTGGTTTGGCGCTTGGATCGGCGGTCGCGGCCGTCGCATTAAAGCAAAGAACGCTGCTGCGGTTGCAGAATATGAAGCCAAGTGTGAAGCGCTCACTGCAAAATAAGCGGTTTTAGTTAGGGAGGCCGTCGTGTCAAACTCAATGGAGCGCTCATCGCCTCTAGCGCCCGTTGCGAGTTTGGTGCGGCGGCCTACTCGCGCGTATGTGTTGGGTTTAATCGTATTTGCGACAGCGGGTACGGTGTCTCTAACGGTTGCCTCCTGGGGGCTAATTGCGCTCGGTTTAGATCTTGAACCGGTAACCGCCCCTGCGCCCGGATGGCTGCTGCTGGTAGTAGTGCCGCTTGCGGCAGCGATAATGGCTTACAGTGCTTGGTTGCAGAGTCTCAAACTATTGCGGGCGGATCGCGCTTTTCCTGTGCTGCACATACTGCTGCCCGCAATTTTGGTGCTGCATCTCTGGCTTTTTATTAACCGGTACACACCCTGGATTTTCGGCATCACGCTTGCTTTATCTCTCAGTGTTTCACAGGTAATCGCCTGGTTCGTGCTGTTTAGGTTTATTTTTACGAAGCGTCACACTCCCAGGTGGCCTTGGGAGAATCGTGAGGTTATCGAACGTGAATTAGAGGAGATCTTTGACACGGAGCGGCCCCATGACTGAGTTTTTTTATGATGCTGCAGACTGGGATTGCGCAGTTGAGATTAAAAAAGCAGTAACGGAATGGACGCTGTGGGCGCAGCGCTGGGAACCGTCCCGTGCTCGGGTTCGGCAGCGGCTGTGTCGTCTCTGTTACGGTTCTCCGATAGTTGCTGCGGCCGGGTTTCCGGATGATGTGCCGCATCAGGTGAAACACGCTCTGGTTGCGCGCGTTCACCGTCTGATAGATAAGCGTGTGGCTGAGGTTACCGCTGCAAAACTTCCGCTGCTGCACGCAGAACTTACAGCAGCGGAGCAGTGGCAGGCCGGTCGTTTCGATCCGCGCACAGGTCTCGGCCCGGAGCTGGACGGCATGGATCTTGATCCGGAGCCTGATGACGCATCTGCGCCTTTTCTGTTTACGCTGGAAGATATGGCAAATGCGACGGCGGCTCCGGTGCTGCCACAACCGCCACTGACGCGGGAAGAAAAAGAACGGCTGCGCTATGAGATTGACCTGGCGGATCAGATATCACAGGCAGCCGGCACCGCAGTGTGTTTTGCACTAATGGAGTTACAGGCGCAGATTCGCTTAACTGTTGTGCGTTATATTGAGCCACAACTGCGTGTATTGCTTGAAGAATTAAGCAAACATCTTGATGTGCCGGGCAGCTAGCAATTATTACATTTAGGTTTCATACTCTTCTGGGTTCGTATTCTCTCCTGGAATCGACTATCTTTATAGCAAGGCTGAAACTATGTTTTTAGTCCGCGCCTTTTTATAAACAAGGAGTAAATTTCAATGGAGAATCGTAAGGTATACGCGGGGTTAGCAATTCTTGCAAGCTCGACACTCCTGCTTTCGGCTTGTGCGCCGGCAGGGCCAACAACTGATAACAGTGCCGATGCAAGCAAAACCAGCGGTCAGGTTTACACAGTAGAGCCTACTGATACCGGTCTTGCTGATTTGGGCGACTACGAAACAAAACCGGGCGAGATTCGCTGGGCATCAGGTGACAACGTCACCAGCTACAACTATCTGAACTCTGATAACTACTCAACCTACAACGGGTACGCTTATGATCTGATGTCATCAGGCTTTGTGTACTACGGCACCGACGGCACTCTTTACGAAGAGGGTGACCTTGGCAAGATGGAGCTAGTGTCAGAAGATCCGCTTAAGGTGAAGTACACCATTAACAAGGACGCTGTCTGGTCAGATGGCACCCCGATCACCGTAAATGACTTCTGGTTGAAGTGGGCTGCTGAAAACCCTGAAACTGTTGACGCTAGCGGTGCTACCGTGTTCGATCCGGTTTCAGTTGACTTCGGTGAGTTGATTAAGAACGGTCCTGAAGTTAATGGCGATAAAGAGTTCACCGTTACCTACGAAAAGCCGTACGCCGACTGGAAGATCATGATGGGCGGTATTCTCCCAGCTCACGTCGTGGCAAAGCAGGCCGGTCTTTCTGTTGAAGAACTGGTTGAGCTGGCAAAGAAGAAGGACGGCGAAGGTCTTAAGAAAGCCGCCGAGTTCTGGAACAGCGGCTGGAACTACACCAATGCTCTGCCTGATGAGAGCTTGATTCCGTCTTACGGCCCATACAAACTTACGTCATTTAGCCCAGGTCAGTCTGTTACTTTGACAGCTAATGACAAGTACTGGGGCAAGCACAAGGCGGCTACCGAAACAGTCACAATTCGTGTAGCTGACCCTTCAACCCACGCTCAGGCGCTGCAGAACGGTGACGTTAACGCGATTGAGCCACAGGCTACCGAAGACACTGTAAACCAGCTCAATGCTCTTGGTGATCAGGTTATTGTGCACCAGTTCTCATCAATGACCTACGAACACCTCGACTACAACTTTAAGGCTGGTATTTTCGCAGACAGCCCAGAGCTGCGTGAAGCATTTGCGCTCTGTGTGCCACGTCAGCAGATCGTTGACAACATCATTAAGCCGATCAACCCAGAAGCTGAGATTTTGAACTCACGTGGTGAGCGCTACAACTTCCAGGATGATTACAAAGAGTATGTTTCTGCAATCTATGACGGCCGCTATGACGAGGTTGACATTGATCGCGCTAAGGAGCTTATCGAAAAGTCTGGTGTTAAAGACCTGACCGTGCGTATCGGCTCAAACGGTAACGAACGTCGCACCAACACAGTAGCCCTCATCAAGGACTCATGTGACAAGGCCGGCTTTAACATTCAGGACGCCGGTTCACAAAACTTCTTCTCTCCTGACGGCGACCTCTCAAGCGGAAATTACGATATCGCACTGTTCGCTTGGGCTGGTTCTGGTCAGAAGACTTCAGGTCAAAACATCTCGACCACAAACAGGCCACAAAACTACGGTGGCTACTCTAACGCTGAGGTTGACGCAGCATGGGAGCGCGCAGCCAGCACAACGAATGAAGATGAAATCACCGCTGCTGTCCAGGATGTAGAAAAGCAGCTCTGGAAAGATCTGTTTAGCCTGCCTCTCTACGCAGCGCCAGGTGTTGCTGCTAACGATGCGAAGCTTGCAAACGTTCGTGCAAACTCAACTCAGTCTGGTCTAGTTTGGAACCTGGTTCAGTGGAGCTGGGTTGACAAAGCTGAGTAGTCGGAGTTAAAAACAAGTTACAATTACTACCAAACTGTTAGTTCCGCGTAGTTATTGTGAACAGCTGTGGGGCTCAGGATATTTTCCAAGGCCCCACAGTTGTTTACCCGCAGAAGCCCCCGCGCTTTTGCACAGATAGTGCCAGCAGCTTTGTGAGCACTCCATCTGTAACAGAAAGTATCGTTAATGCTTAGATTTATTCTGCGTCGCTTTGGCAGCTCTCTGCTTGTGATGTTGGGCGCATCTCTTTTGATGTATGTGCTCGTCATCAACTCCGGAGACCCGCTCGCCGACTTGCGTGAAAGTACCTCTAGTAACCGTGAACAGCTGATCGCACAGCGTACTAAATCCTTAGGTCTCGATCTGCCCTGGTACCAGCGCTACTGGACTTGGCTTACCGGAGTTAGTAAGTGTGTGATTGGTGCCTGTGACTTCGGGCTTAACCGGCAGGGGCTGCACGTTAATGACCTGCTTGGCTTGGCTGTCAGCTCAACAATGCGACTGGTGATTATTGCAACTGTGTTAGCTATTTTCATCGGTATTGCAGTCGGTATTATCACCGCCATTAGACAGTATTCTGGGCTTGATTACGCTGTTACATTCTTAACTTTCCTATTTTTCTCACTTCCTGTGTTCTGGGCGGCTGTGCTGCTTAAGGAATATCTCGCGATCGGCTTTAATAACTGGATCGCAAACCCCACTTACCCCCTTCTCGCAACACTAATAATTGCGGTAGTTCTGGGAATTGTTGCACAGGCTGTGCTGGGTGGTAACGCAAAACGGCGACTTCTCACTTTCGGAGCAACACTCGGCTTTGTTGTTTTGGTCTTGCAGATTTTGGCCTGGACCAACTTTGCTCGCACTCCGCGTGTGGGCCCTGCAGTCGTTCTGCTGCTCGCAGCAGCAACCGCTGTTGGTGCGACTGTGCTGTTAGCCGGTTTGCACAACCGTCGTGTTCTCTATGCGGGTCTTATCTCTGCCGGGCTGAGCCTTCCGATCTATTACGCAACTCATGGGCTGCTGTTGGAGCCTAACTGGACGCTGCTACTTCTGCTGGGTCTGTCAACCATTGTTGTGGGCATTATTATCGGCCAACTGGTGGGTGGTTTCTCGAAGCGAGTAGCTTCTACGGTTGCGGCAATAACCGCGTTTGTATCTGGCTTGATAATTCTTGTTGACAAAGTTTTGGTCTACTACTGGCCTGTCTACCTCGGCCGGATTTCTCGCCCGATCGGCACCATTGGTTCTGAAACTCCGAATTTTAGCGGCACATTTTGGGAGGAGTTCATTGACAAGGGCACACAGCTGTTGCTTCCAACAATTCTTCTCACACTGATCTCTATCGCAAGCTATTCACGCTACACTCGCGGTTCAATGCTTGAAGTGAGTAAGCAAGACTATATTCGCACTGCTCGCGCTAAAGGTCTGTCAGAGCGACAGGTGATTATCAAACACGCTTTCCGCAACTCTTTGATTCCGATCACCACTATCATGGCCTTCGACTTTGCGGGTCTTATTGGCGGCGCAGTGATTACAGAGCGCGTTTTTGGTTGGAAGGGCATGGGTGATCTCTTCTCGCAAGCGCTCACCGCTGTCGACCCGAACCCGGTGATGGCCTTCTTCGTAGTCACTGGTGCTTCTGCAATTTTCTTTAACCTCGTCGCCGATATTCTCTATGCGGTGCTTGACCCACGGATTCGAGTGTGAGTTAGATGAACGAAAAAATGGAGAACGAAAAAGCTCCCGGAGTAGACACCGGAGCGCTCTCGACAGCCACAACTGCTGTTGACCTGCACAATCTGGCAGAGGTTGAAGACGCCAAACTGCGTAAAATGACCGGAAAGTCATACTCGCAGGGGCAGCTGGTGTGGAGACGTTTTCGCAGCCATCGCGCTGCGATGATTTCCCTCGTCATCCTCGGCTGCATTGTTTTGATCGCTTTCACGTCGATCGGACTCGGTGGAATTCCCGGCTGGTGGGACAAGCCGTTTTCGGCGACCGGAGCTGTTGTTAACGGTGGTCGCCCAAGCTTTGCGGACGGGCACCCATTCGGGCAAGACAGTCTTGGCCGCGATTACTTTGCGATGGTGATGCGCGGCACGCAACAGTCGCTGGTTGTGGCGTTCATCGTAGGTATTGTCTCGACCACTCTCGGTGCGTTGATCGGCGCTATCGCAGGATACTTCCGCGGCTGGGTTGATGCAGTGCTCATGCGTCTGACCGACCTCGTTATTGTTGTTCCGCTGCTCGTGCTTGCAGCGGTGCTCGGTAAAATCTCTAACGGCGGCATTCTCACTCTCTCATTTGTGCTCGGACTTGTAACCTGGACGGGGCTTGCTCGTCTTGTGCGCGGTGAGGTGCTGTCGCTTCGAGAAAAAGAGTATGTTGCTGCAGCTATCTCAATGGGTGCAAAACCAGCGCGTGTGATCTTTAAGCACCTTCTCCCAAACACCATCGGTGTGATTGTGGTGAACGCTACTTTTGCAATATCTTCTGCGATCCTCTTGGAAACCTCGCTCTCATACCTGGGCTTCGGGGTGCAGCCGCCAGACACTTCGCTGGGTCTTTTGATCAGCCAAAACGAGAAGGCGTTCACAACTCGTCCGTGGCTGTTCTGGTGGCCCGGTCTGACGATTTTGACAATCGCACTGACGGTGAACTTTATTGGTGACGGTCTCCGAGACGCCTTTGATCCGCGCCAAACTGGAAAGCTATCGCGAAAGCGGTTACTCGGGCTCTCAAGCCGCGAAAAAGCGCTTAAACCGGTAACTAAGAAAGCAGCTAAGGGGTCTGAGAATGTCTAAAACAGCTATTACTACCTCGAACGATGTGCTTTACCCAAACAGTGAGCGCGATGGCAAGCCGATTCTTACGTTTACCGATCTGCGAGTTAGCTTCACAACCGATTTCGGGCAGGTGGACGCTGTTAAAGGCGTCACATTTGATGTGAAACCCGGTGAGGTTGTTGCGCTGGTGGGCGAGTCTGGTTCGGGCAAGTCGGTCACCTCTTCAACCGCAATGGGGTTGCTCCCTAAGAATGCAAACATCAGCGGTTCTGTGAAACTGGGTGATGACGAAATTACCCGGTTTGATGCGAAACAGCTGCGCCGCATTCGCGGTCGCCGTGTGGCGATGGTGTTCCAGGAGCCAATGACCGCTTTGAATCCGGTGCTCACTGTTGGCGATCAGCTGACGGAGTCGTTGATTGTGCACGACATTGCCTACGGCGAAGAAGCGAAGCGTCGCGCAATTGAGTTGCTGGACATGGTCGGGATCCCCGACGCAAAGAATCGACTGAAGCAGTACCCGCATCAGTTCTCGGGCGGTCAGCGGCAGCGTATCGTTATCGCGATGGCGATAGCCTGCTCACCAGAGGTGATTATTGCAGATGAGCCAACCACAGCTCTTGATGTGACAGTGCAAGCTGAAATCTTGGAACTGCTGCGCAGCCTCAAAGATAAACTCAACACCGGTATTTTGCTGATCACGCACAACATGGGTGTGGTTGCTGATATGGCTGATCGAGTCTGCGTGATGCTCCGCGGTGAGCTGGTTGAAACCGGCTCTGTTGCGCAGGTTATGAAAGCCCCGCAACACCCGTATACGCAAAAACTGCTTGCCGCAGTGCCAAAGCTCGGCACCAGTTTAGAGGTGGCAGAGCCAGAACCTGTCACACACTCTGTGAAGGTCGATGCGAAGTATGCTGTGGAGGCGAAAGATATCTCTATCGCCTACGAGCACCGTGGCAAAAAGAACGTTGTTGTGCACGATGTTTCTTTCACCCTCGCACCCGGCGAGATTCTTGGTCTGGTTGGAGAATCAGGCTCTGGCAAATCAACAATCGCAAAGTCAGTATTGGGGTTGTTGCCCATTACACAGGGATCGTTGAAGCTCTACGGTAAAGAGCTCACCAGCATGGGCAAGGCTGAGCTGCGCAAGATTCGGAAGCAAATCGGCGTGGTGTTCCAGGATCCTGCTGCCTCACTAGACCCGCGTTTCCCGATCGGTGATGTTATCACCGAGCCAATGGTGATTCACAACGTTGGTGACAAGAAGAGCCGCATTGAGCGGGCTTATGAGTTGTTAGATGCTGTGAAGCTGCCGCGCTCGGTTGTGAACCGCTATCCGCACGAGCTGTCGGGTGGTCAGCGACAGCGCATCTCAATTGCGCGCGCTTTGGCTCTTGATCCTGATGTGCTGATTGCTGACGAACCGACTTCAGCGCTTGACGTGTCGGTGCAGGCTGCTGTGCTCGATATGTTTGCTGAGCTGCAGAGCAGATATGAGTTTGCGTGCTTCTTCGTATCACACGATCTTGCTGTAGTAGACATGCTCGCGCATAAGGTCGTTGTGCTGAAGGAGGGTCGTGAGGTTGAATCAGGGCCTACCGATACCGTGCTGCACAACCCGCGTGAAGAGTACACTAAACGACTCCTCGCTGCTGCGCCGGTGCCAGACCCAGACGAGCAGCGTTTGCGTCGCGAAGCAAACCGCCGATTGCTTTTGAGTGGAGAATAGGGGAAAGATGTCTGAGGCAGTGCACGATTTACCGCAAGCTCTAAAAATAGAGCGTGCGAAAACCGCGATTGACGAACTTGCAAACCGCTACTATGACCGGTCGCTTGAGTTGAGCCCGGTTAGCGCAACATACTCTGGCGTTAAAGGGTTTGAGACAGAGTATGATGACTACTCTGTCGCGGGTGAGCAAAAATATGTCGATCTCGCCCGTGAAACTCTTAAGGAGCTTGAGCAGCTGACACCGGTTGATGATGTTGACCGTGTAACTGTCGATGTGATGCAGGAACGTCTCGGCCTCATCTTGGAGCACGCAGCTGCCGGTCTCGGCAGCTGGGAGCTAAACCCCTTAGCAACGCAGGCGCACTCAATTCGTTCGGTGTTTGACATGATGCCGAAGCAGAGTGCAGCCGACTACGCGCATATCGTTGGGCGACTGGAAAACGTGAATGCCGCTATTACACAGTTTGGCGATTACCTACGCGACTGTGCAGCTGAAGGCAAAGTTGCTGCAAAGCGTCAGGTGCGCCTGCTCAGTGAGCAGTTTGCTGCGTACGCTGCTGACGACGGCTTTTTCGACGATCTTGCGGCAGCTGCAAGTGAGGCGGATCCTGAGCTCAAAGAACGCGGCGCAGCCGCAGCAGAGAGCGCCAAGCAGGGGTTCCGTAACTTTTCTACGTTTCTTGCCAACGAACTGCTAGATCAAGCACCTGAACAAGACGCAGTAGGTGCTGAGCGCTATCAGCTGCACTCTCGGTCGTTCCTCGGCACAACAATCGACCTCGCTGAAACCTATCAGTGGGGTGTTGAGGAGCTCGCGCGCATAATCGCTGAGCAGGAGAGCGTCGCAAACGAGATTAAGCCGGGCGCTACCATCGCTGAGGCGAAAGAGGTGCTCAACAGCGATCCAGCACGGAAACTGCACGGCACTAAGGCCTTGCGTGAGTGGATGCAAGAGCTGAGCGATCGTGCGGTGGCAGAGCTTGCTAAAGAGCACTTCGTAATTGAGGGGCCGATGCGTCGCCTCGAGTGCATGATCGCACCAACCCAAGATGGTGGCATCTACTACACCGGCCCATCAAGTGATTGGGAGCGTCCCGGCCGCATGTGGTGGTCGGTGCCACCCGGCGAAGAAGAGTTCACAACCTGGGGCGAGGTCTCAACTGTTTACCATGAGGGTGTGCCCGGACACCACCTGCAGATCGCTACCGCGACCGCTATGGCTGATTCGCTGAATAAATGGCGTGCTGAGGGTGTGTGGGTCTCCGGTCATGGCGAAGGCTGGGCGCTGTATGCTGAGCGTCTCATGGAAGAGTTCGGTTATCTTGACGATCCGGGAGATCGCATGGGCATGCTTGATGCGCAGCGGATGCGTGCGGCCCGCGTTGTCTTCGACATCGGTGTGCACTGCGGTTTTGAGATTCCTACCGAGTGGGAAGAAGCTGTGGGTGCTACGGGCGTGTGGACCGCAGAAGCCGGATATAAGTTCCTGGAAATAAATCTCGCAACCAGCAAGGGCCAGCTTGATTTCGAGTTCAACCGCTACCTTGGGTGGCCGGGTCAGGCGCCGAGCTATAAGATCGGTCAGCGTGTCTGGGAACAGTTGCGTGCCGATGCCGAAGCCCGCGGCCAAAGCCTAAAAGAGTTTCACACAGAAGCGCTGAAACTGGGCACTATGGGGCTAGATTCCCTTAAGCGCGCCCTCAGTTAGAGAGCGCTAGCTTTAGCCGTTTAGGTGTTAAAGCGGCGGTAACACTGTAATCTCACCCGTCTCAATGAGGCGGGTGAGATTTTTTACGGTCTGCTCCCAGCCGTGCACAGAGTGGCTTTTAACGCCCAGCGCGTACACCGGGTAGTCATTGCCGGCAGGGTCGAGTCTGTCGCCGACAAAGAGCATATCGTCTAAGGCAATGCCCGTCGCTTCTTTAAGCTTTCGCATACCGTACGCTTTATCAATACCCTTAGCGGTAATGTCGACGCTGGTTGATCCGCCGGAACGCACCTCGAGGTGGGGAAGTAGCTCTTGCACAGCTGCAGCAAGTCTGTTCTTTTTCGTGCCGTCAGGATCCCAAGCTGCTTTAGCGGCGACCGGAGCCTTTTGCCCTAAGGCAGAGAACGTAATTTGAGAGAGGCGATCCTCAAGAATATTTCCCCAAGTGTCTGCCTCCCAAACCCCCTGCTCGCGCGCGGTTGCTGCAAGCGTTTCGAGAGCTAGTTTGCGATCTGCCTCTGACAGCTGTTCTTGATAGACGGTTTGCCACTTGCCGTCTATAAAACGCTCATAGTGGGTGCCGCAAGTGGGAAGGAGGTGCAGATTTTGCAGCTGCGCAGATGAGAGTCGCTGCGCTGTCAGCCCAGTGAGCAACTGTGTCTGAAACTGCTGAAAATTACCGCCTGAAATGATTGCGACCTGCGTCACAGAGAGGAGCCTGCTGAGCATCTCTAGCACGGGCTGGGGTACTGGCGACTTTGATGGTGCGAGGGTGTCGTCAAGGTCGAAGGCGACCAGCTTTGGCAGTGTGTGCATGTGTCTATTTTGGCAGATTGAAAATTAATATCTGGCACTTAATAGTGGTCTTAACAGCAAGCGGTCGATATGATAGGAAAACACGCTCGCCGCCAGTCTAGGCGCTGCTAGTGTACTTAGAGAACACGACGACGAAAGACATTTAAATGAATCAGGACGCGCCACAATACCCGCAAAACACAAGCCAGCAGCCAAGTCAGCCGTACAGTGCGCCCGCGCAGCCCCCGCTTATTGACGGATACACTGTGACAGAAAAAAACGGCAACGGTCTGGCAATCACCTCACTGGTTACCGGTATCCTCGCTTTTCTGTTCTCCTGGGTTACTTTCTTTGGTGGCCCAGCAGGTCTCGTAGCGGTTATCACAGGCATTCTTGCAGGCCGAAAGAAGCAGCGTAAAGGGCTGTGGATCACCGGTATCGTGCTCGGTGCAATCGGTTTGATTTTCGTTGTGGTGTGGATTCTGCTCAGCGTTTGGGCGTTGTCTATGCTCGCTGACCCAGAAGCCCTGCGAAACCTTGGTCTGAGCGAGGCTGAGGTGCAGGAAATCCTAAATCAGCTGCGCATGGCAGGTGTTACTGAATAAAACTAAACCCGTGCAGCGATAATCGCTGCATGCTTATCTTGGATCCGCGTTAGGAAAACAGTTAATTCCAAACGCGGATCCTTTTTCTTTGCAGGTGGCAGCTTGAGCGCTTTCCGAAACTCTTGCAGATCTGCGCTCACCCCGCGTTTCTTTAACTCAGCGCTGGTTGCGCCGCGCTCGAGCAGAGCTTGACGCACGGCCTTTGGTTTGAGAGAGGTGACATCGAGCACTTTAAAAGAAGCGACAAACGGGTGCGGGGTGGGGGGTTGCGTCTCCCCTGTCAGGTATGCGATGCCTGGTGAGAGCATTCCGGCACTAAGCTCAGTGGCGATAGCGCCAATCTGCCTGGCGCGAATAATTGTCGGATCGGGCTCGAAAATATAGCTGCCTAAGTTGCGCACTGCGGCGTCGGGCGCGTCTGCTGCAGCGGCGATTGTCTGCCACTGATTATCTTTAAAAGCGGTCGCCCGTCGCGTTATGTTTGGGGTGCGCAAGGTGCCCGACCAGAGCAGTGTCTCAAGCGCTTGCGAGTTGATGCTGACCCACTCGGCCTCAGTGTGAGCTGGAATTAGTTCGCGATCAAAACCGGGGCCGAGTTTTACTGCGGTGTTGTGTGTTGCGGTGACCGCAAAAACGAAGTCGAGGCTGGGAGAGTAGTCGCTTGGGTGCACTCTCTGACTGTTGCGATTGCCGAGGGTGCGCCTTGCGGGGTCAATAAAAACCGCTGAATCTGTGGTATTAAATTCAGCGAGGTCAACCGCAAGAGCATTTTGGCAGAGCACTTGAGCGTTTGGATATTCCCGCAGATTGTGAGCTGCAAAGGTTGCGGTCAGCTCATCTATCTCAACCGCTGTTACCTGTAACCCTGCCTGCGCAAATGCGAGTGATTCAGCACCGATTCCGGCTCCCAGATCTAAGACTTTTGTGATCCCGTGCGCCTTAAGCCGTGCCGCGTGATGCTGCGCAACAGGAAATCGCGTGGCCTGTTCGAGTCCGGTGGGGGTGAAGAGCATTTGCGCTGCTGCTTGGCTAAATTTCGCAACGCCTTTTGTGCGTAAATCTTGCTGTGCTAATGTCGCTGCAACAAGCTCGGGGTCGCTAAAACTTTTGCGTAATTCACGCTGCAGATCTGCCGGAGTAGCCCCGCCAGCTACGAGGCTATCAGCTGCTTGGAGTGCTGCGTGCCCGAGGGGTGTTGTGAGCTTAGTCCAGGAAGTGAGCAGCTGATCCGCGCGGAAATTCATATTTCAATTGTGGCAGAGGTAGAAAAGCTTAATAGTTGCTTAGTTTTTGATGAAAAGTTAGCACTCGCCTTGCGAGAGTGCTAACCCCGCCGTAAACTTGTGTGCAGTGCCCGGTAATTTGCGGGCGAAACAGACTTTAGAGAAAAGGGGTCAGCCGTGTCGGTTGGAATTAAGCCGCTCGAAGATCGCATTGTTATCCGTCAGGTTGCAGCTGAGCAGACCACTGCTTCAGGTCTTGTTATTCCGGATAGTGCGCAAGAGAAACCACAGATTGCTGAGGTGCTTGCAGTTGGGCCGGGTCGTATCGACGACAACGGCAACCGTGTGCCTGTTGATGTTGCGGTAGGTGACAAGGTTATCTACTCAAAGTACGGTGGCACCGAAATTAAGTACGGTGGCGAGGAATACCTAATTCTCTCAGTGCGGGATCTGCTCGCAGTGGTTGAGGGTTAATTAAATTTTTTACGATTGCAGCCGTCCGGGTTTAGACTCGGGCGGCTTCATTCATTAGTGCTGTGTGCATTAGACTTAAGGCAGCGGAATAGACCCGGGTCGAAGCCTGTTTCAGGTAGATAATATAGACCCGAAACAGTCTCGAGAAGAAGGTTGTCAATGGAACAGCGTGACCCGTTTGCACTTAAAGGCCTAACCTACGATGATGTGCTGCTCCTGCCGGCACACACCGACGTAATTCCGAGTGAAGCAGATACTTCAACGCAGCTGACGCGCAACGTGCGCATCGGGGTTCCGTTAATTTCTGCGGCGATGGACACTGTCACCGAAACCCGCATGGCTATCGCGATGGCACGCAACGGTGGTCTCGGCATTTTGCATCGCAATCTCTCTATTGCCGATCAGGCAAATATGGTCGACCTTGTGAAGCGTTCTGAAGCCGGTATGATCACAAATCCGGTGATCACCACCGTTGACGCAACAGTCGCAGAAGTGGATAAGATCTGCGGTGAGTACAAGGTCAGCGGTTTGCCGGTCGTTGACAACTCGGGAAAACTGGTGGGAATTATCACCAACCGAGATATGCGCTGGGTTGATCCGGCTGCGCGAGCCACCACAAAAGTTGGCGACGCAATGACAACTATGCCTCTGGTCACCGGTAAAACCGGTATCACTCGTGCTGAAGCACTGTCGCTTTTTAAAAAACACCGTATCGAAAAACTGCCGCTCGTTGATGATTCCGGCAAGCTCACCGGTCTGATCACTGTGAAAGATTTTGAAAAAGTTGAGCAGTATCCGAATGCTACGAAAGATGATGCCGGTCGTTTGCGGGTTGGAGCTGCGGTCGGTTTCTTCGGTGACGCTTGGGAGCGTGCAACAACTCTGTTAGAGGCGGGAGTTGATGTGCTGGTTGTTGACACCGCGAACGGTGACTCAGCCGGTGTGCTCGACATCATTAAGAAGATTAAATCTGATTCTGCGTTTAATGGCGTTGACGTGATCGGCGGTAACGTCGCAACCTACAGCGGCGCAAAGGCTCTTGTTGAAGCCGGCGCAGATGCGATCAAAGTTGGTGTTGGCCCGGGTTCAATCTGCACCACTCGTGTTATCGCTGGTGTCGGTGTGCCGCAGGTTACCGCTGTTTACGAAGCAGCAAAAGCGGCAACGCCAGCGGGTGTGCCGGTCATCGCCGATGGTGGGTTGCAGTATTCTGGCGACATTGCGAAGGCTCTTGTTGCGGGCGCAAGCTCGGTAATGATTGGCTCACTGCTGGCTGGCACAGACGAAAGCCCCGGCGATCTTGTGTTCGTAGGCGGTAAGCAGTTTAAGAACTATCGAGGCATGGGCTCTCTCGGTGCTCTGCAAACTCGTGGTGAACGCACCTCATACTCGAAAGACCGCTACTTCCAGGCAGATGTGCCGAGCAACGAGAAACTGATCCCGGAGGGCATTGAGGGGCAGGTGCCTTACCGCGGCCCGGTTGCTTCGGTGCTGTATCAGCTGACCGGTGGCTTGCGTCAGTCAATGTTCTACACAGGAAGCCGCACAATTCCGGAGTTGAAGGAACGTGGCAACTTCGTGCAAATTACTTCAGCAGGTTTGAAAGAATCGCACCCGCACGATATTCAGATGGTTGTTGAAGCACCAAATTACCGAGGTTAGCGCGCAAGTCGCAGGCCTATAAGCGCAGAGATAAAGGGACAGTTTGAGTAACGAAATTGAAATTGGACACGGCAAACGTGCGCGTCGCGTTTACTCATTTGATGAAATTGGGGTGGTGCCCAGCCGTCGCACTCGCGATCCGGAGTTGGTGTCAACATCCTGGAGCCTAGACGCCTATCAGTTTGAAATCCCTGTGCTCGGCGCGCCGATGGATTCTGTCATGTCACCAGCTACTGCTATCGAGCTGGGCAAACTGGGCGGTCTTGGGGTGCTCAACCTTGAGGGCCTCTGGACACGCTATGCTGATCCGCAGCCGCTGCTTGATGAGCTGGCTTCGCTCGATGACAGCAAACAAGCTGTGCAGCGTATGCGTGAAATTTATGCAGAACCGATCAAATCAGAGCTTATCACCGAGCGGATCGCCGAAATACGTGCAGCTGGTGTGACGGTAGCCGGCAGCCTGTCTCCGCATCGCACAGCAGAACACTATGAGACCGTTGTAAAAGCCGGCGTAGATCTGTTCGTGATTCGTGGCAACACGGTCTCAGCTGAGCATGTTGCGGTTGAGGGCAAAGAACCGCTTAATCTCAAGAAGTTCATTTATGAGCTTGATGTGCCGGTGATTGTCGGCGGAGCTGCAACCTATCGTTCAGCTCTGCACCTTATGCGCACAGGCGCAGCCGCGGTGCTTGTTGGATTTGGCGGGGGTGCCAGCTCAACTACGCGAGCAACTCTCGGCATTAGTCAGCCAATGGCAACTGCGATCGCCGATGTGGCGGGAGCGCGTTCTGACTATCTTGACGAGTCTGGCGGGCGTTACGTCCATGTGATCGCTGATGGTGGCCTCGGAACTTCAGGTGAGGTTGTGAAAGCGATCGCCTGCGGCGCAGACGCTGTGATGCTCGGCTCGCTGCTTGCGCGCGCAGCTGAAGCACCCGGAGGCGGTTGGCACTGGGGGCAAGAAGCGCATCATGATTCACTGCTGCGCGGGCAGCGAGTAGCAGTGGAGCAGGTTGCACCGCTTTCTGAGATACTGAACGGTCCGTCACAGATTGCTGATGGCACCGCGAACCTTATTGGAGCGTTACGCACCGCACTAGCGACAACCGGCTATTCAGATTTGAAAGAATTCCAGCGCGTTGGAATTGTGCACACCGCTAAATAGATAGTGTGCCGCATATGACCTCAGCACCGGCTGCCCCGAAAAATACTAAACGGCCTCGTTATTCAGGTGAGCCCACGCTCGGGCAGATTATGCGTCGCCCAAAGTGGATTTTCGCGCTCATTTTGGTGCTCTCCGTTGCTTCGGGGTTTGCTTGGCTGGCACAGTGGCAGTTGGGTAACGCCATTACCCTTGACGATAAGGCGCAGATTGACACCGAGACTGTGATACCGCTTGCAGAATTGGTTGAGCCGGCCCAACCGTTAAACGATGTGGCTGCGGGGCACAGAGTATCAATTAAAGCTAGCCTTGTTCCAAATGAATTTGTGATTGTCGGTAATCGCGCTAACTCTGGTGCGGTGGGCTACTGGGTTGTAACACAGGCATATGCGGAAACTGCCGCAGCGGAGCATGATACGCAAGACCTAGCCAACCTGGCGGTTGCGATTGGCTGGGCAGCTACAGCTGACGAAGCCGCTGCGGCTATTGAGAAACTTGAAGCAGCGGGGATCAGCGAAAACCGCACACTGTATGAGGGGCGGCTCAATCCGCTTGAGACACCGGGCGCCCCTGAAATGCAGGGGGAGCTAACGGTTTACCCAAGCGTTGTTCCGGCGCAGCTTTTGAATCTCTGGCAAAATCCGCTGCCTAAGACCTACGCGGGTTACGTTGTGCTAGAAACAGATAACGGGCTGCGTGAGGTATCCGGGCTGCAGGCAATTGATTCTATTCCCCCAACCCCGCCTGAGACCGTGAACTGGATAAACTTGTTTTACGGTTTGGAGTGGGTGTTGTTTGCCGGCTTTGCGGTCTATTTTTGGGTGCGACTCTGCAGAGATGCGCACGAGCGCGAGCACGAACTAAAACTGCAAGAAGAGGAGAAACTCAATGGCTGAATTACTGCCACGCCCGGAAACCTATCCGTCGATTCGTAAATCTCTAAAGTTTTTTAAGATCTCGTCGATGATTACCGGGGTGATGCTGTTCGGTCTGTACATCATCTCCGGGATTCGCTGGTTTATGCATTCAGACGTATATGTCAACACAGGTAGTGCACTATTCGAGTTGGTGCAGTTGCCGCCAGAGGGTGTGGAGCTTGATTTTGAGCCTGCCGGTGTTAACTTCACAACTATATTCCTAATTGCGCATGGTTGGTTTTATGTTGTTTATGTCATCGCATCGTTCACTGTCTGGAGCGGCATGCGTTGGCCTTTCTGGCGCTTCATTTTGCTCGCACTCGCAGGTTGCGTGATTATCGTGTCGTTTATTGCCGAACGCTGGGTGGTGCGTGATGTGGAAGCAAGACTTAATGACGGCCGTGATCGAGTTCAAAATCAAAATCATAGTGAAGCCTCACCCGCGGTTTAAATAAACCGTGGCAGGCGATGATCCTTCCCTAAAAACCCGGTAGATTTTTAATTAGATAAATCCGTTGCTAAACCTGTGAAAGGTTATCGATGACAAACCAAACACTTGAAGCGCCGCGCCCGGTGCTCGTAGTTGACTTCGGGGCACAGTATGCGCAGCTTATCGCGCGTCGCGTTCGTGAAGCAGGTGTTTATTCAGAGCTCGTGCCGCACACAATTACTGCTGCTGAAGTGCTTGCGAAAAAGCCGCTTGGCCTTGTGCTCTCAGGTGGGCCTTCTTCGGTTTATGCGGAAGGTGCCCCAACCTTTGACGACAGTATTTTTGAGTTGGGCATCCCGACGTTCGGAATTTGCTACGGTTTTCAGGTTATGGCGCAAGCCCTTGGCGGTGTAGTGGGTCACACCGGTGACCGTGAATACGGCGCAACTGATGTGGTGCTGTCAAATACGGCAGATGCTATTCTGCAGGGCCAGCCTGTTGAGCAGAACGTGTGGATGAGCCACGGTGACGCTGTGCAGCAGGCGCCAGAGGGTTTTGAAGTTTTGGCTTCTACCGCTGTAACTCCGGTAGCTGCTTTCGGATCTAAAGAACGTCGTATGTACGGCGTGCAATGGCACCCAGAGGTGAAACATTCGGATCACGGTCAGGCTCTGTTAGAAAACTTCCTGCGTTTTATCGCTGATATTCCGGCGGAGTGGAACGCTGAGAATGTTATTGAAGATCAGGTTGCTCGCATCCGTGCGCAGGTTGGTGACGGCAAAGTGATTTGTGGTCTGTCTGGCGGGGTCGACTCTGCTGTGGCAGCCGCCCTCGTGCATCGGGCAGTTGGCGATCAGCTGACATGTGTTTTTGTGGATCACGGTCTCTTGCGTCAGGGAGAGCGGGAGCAGGTTGAGGTTGATTACGTCGCATCAACCGGTGTGCGTTTGGTCACAGTAGATGCGCGCGAGAAATTCTTAACTGCGTTGCAGGGTGTGACCGATCCGGAAACAAAGCGCAAGATAATCGGGCGTGAATTTATTCGCACCTTTGAAGAAGCCGAGGCGCAGCTCGTGGCTGAAGCTGCTGAAAGTGATGGCAGTCCGATCCGATTCCTGGTGCAGGGCACACTCTACCCGGATGTTGTTGAGTCTGGCGGCGGCAGTGGCACGGCAAACATTAAGAGTCACCACAATGTGGGAGGGCTGCCAGAAGACCTAACTTTCGAGCTTGTTGAGCCACTGCGCACCCTGTTCAAAGATGAGGTGCGTGAGATTGGGCGACAGCTCGGTTTGCCGGAGGTGATTGTTTCGCGTCAGCCTTTCCCAGGCCCCGGTCTGGGCATTCGCATTATCGGTGAGGTTACTGAAGATCGTCTTGAAACCTTACGCGCGGCCGATGCGATCGCGCGCGAAGAGTTGACGGCGGCCGGGTTAGATGCTGAAATTTGGCAGTGCCCGGTGGTGTTGCTCGCTGATGTGCGGTCGGTTGGCGTGCAGGGTGACGGGCGCACCTACGGCCATCCGATTGTGCTTCGTCCGGTGTCGTCTGAAGACGCGATGACCGCCGACTGGACTCGTCTACCGTATGATGTGCTTGCACGCATTTCTAACAAGATCACCAACCAGGTGCCAGATGTAAATCGTGTAGTGCTTGATGTTACTTCAAAACCACCAGGAACTATTGAGTGGGAATAAATAAATAAATGCCGGCCCTGGAGCCGGCATTTATTTTGTTGGGGCGTGGTTAATCCTGGCTGCGCAAGATTGCGATTAGGCGCAGAATTTCAACATAGATCCAAACGATGGTGACCATCAGACCCCAGGCTGCCTGCCAGCCGTAAATTTTTGGTAGGCGGTTGCGCTCTCCGTTTGCGATAAATTCAAAATCGCCGACAAGAGTGTATGCGGCAAGACCAATTGCGAGGAGGCCGATTATTACGCCGAGTGGAATTCCGAAGATTTCGATGCCGCGCAAGCCCCACGGATCGCTCATTGCACCGGTCCATACCAGAGCGAGATTAATCAGCGAGAAGGCGAGATAAGACAGGATCGCGATCATTACAATCTTGTTCATGCGAGGGCTGGTGCGCACTTTACCGCTGCGGAACAGGATGAGGGTGACGGCGACAACCACCAGGGTGCCGAGCAGCGCCTGAAAGATGATGCCTGAATAGGCTCCCTCAAAGATGCGGGAGATGCCACCGACGAAGAGCCCTTCGATTGCGGCGTATGCCATGATGAGGCCGGGTGAGATCTTTTTACGGAAACCGATAACCAAACCAAGCACCAGAGCGACAAGAGCTGCTGGCAGTGACACAGCCGGGAAGATCCACCCAACAACAGCGGTCGTTAGGAGAATAGCAAAAAGACCGACTGTCTTTTGGATCGTGTTCTCAATTGTCATCGGATCCGAAGCGCCGCCGAGCACCTCAGCAGCTGTTGGTGCCGGACGGCTCGGATCTTGCTGCACCGTCTTCTCTGCGGCAGGAGTGTTATAAAGTTTCTCAAGCTCTGCTGAGGTGAGCGTGCGACTCGAGAAAGCCGGATTGTTGCTCAGGGCTGGGCTGCTCAATATGATCCTCTCAATTAGGAGTTAGCTATTGCACATAGCCTATTGCGTCTTGTCGAAAAGTGGCTGAAAGATAAGACTCACAAAGATGCTTGCACCCAGCTTCTCGGTGATAAATAACGGATGCGTCGACAGTATAAGAGGGGCGGAGATGCGGCTGGATAGTTTAAGTCCGAGATAAAGTCATAGACCACTCTCATAGACTTGAATACATGACAGATTTCACCATTCCGGAAGACAGCGGCGCTCTTAATTTATGGGGTGAGCGCGTTGGCGCTACTGCATCCGCATCCGATAGCGGTTGGGAGCAGTTTTTAGGTAATGGCGAGAGCCTGACGGCAGGGCTTAATGAGCAGCAGCGGCGTGCGGTTGAGTCTCGCTCTCGAGCGCTTTTGGTTGTGGCCGGCGCAGGGTCCGGAAAAACAAAGGTGTTGACACACCGCATTGCACATTTAGTGCGACAGCGTGATGCGTGGCCGAGCCAAATTCTTGCAATTACGTTCACCAACAAAGCGGCAGCTGAGATGAAAGAACGGTTAGCTGCGCTACTTGGCAAAGAAGCTGAACGCATGTGGATCAGCACATTTCACTCAGCGTGTGTGCGCATTTTGCGAAAAGAAGCTGAACGGTTTGGTTACAACTCAGGATTCACCATCTATGACACAGGCGACACTCGTGCGTTGATGAAATCACTCATTAAGCAGCACGCTGCGGATGTGTTTGGGTTTAAGCCGGCCAGTGTGTTGAGTCGCATTTCAAAAGCCAAGTGTGAGCTACGTGATGCTTCAGATGTGGCGCGAGAAGCTGATATGAGCAACCCGCGTGAAGCTATGTTTGCGCAGCTTTTCACCGATTATGAAGCGAGCCTTAGGCGTGCTCGAGCAATGGACTTTGACGATCTGTTAGCACAAACTGTGCATCTATTTCGCGCATTTCCTGACGTGGCGGCCCGCTATCAACGCCGATTCAGGTGGATTTTGGTTGATGAGTATCAAGACACTAACCGTGCACAGTATGCGCTAATCAGTGAGCTGACAAAACCAATTAGAAGAGAAAATCAGGATCATTTACAGCCGCCGGTCAGAGTGGCTGAGCTGAACGAACTTGGTGAAATTCCCTCTGCCGCCCTGACCGTTGTGGGCGATTCAGACCAGTCAATATACTCCTTCCGCGGTGCTGACATTCGCAATATCCAAGACTTTGAGCAAGACTTTCCTGACGCCGAGGTGGTGGTGCTAGAGCAAAACTACCGCTCAACGCAGAATATTTTGTCAGCCGCAAACGCTGTAATCTCACACAACTTCGATAGACAAGACAAGAAGCTCTGGTCTGATCTGGGTGACGGTGAGAAAATTCAAGGTTTTGCGGGATACTCACCGCGAGATGAGGCAAGATTTGTTGCCGATGAAATCGAGACACTGGCAAATCGAGGCCGTGCATACGGCGATCTTGCAATCTTGTATCGCACCAACACCCAATCGCGTGTGCTCGAAGAGGCTTTGGTGCGTTCTGCAATCCCATATCGTGTGTTTGGGGGGACGAAGTTTTACGACCGTTCCGAGGTTAAGGATGTGCTGGCTTACCTGCACTGCGTCGTGAATCCGTACGACCCAATTGCCTGGTCTCGAATGCTTTCAAGCCCCAAGCGGGGTGTCGGGCCGGCAGCTGAGGCGGCCATCGCAATGTTTCAAGAGCAAAACGACATCAGCTTCCACGAGGCAATGCTTAGAGCAGCTGAGATTCCGGGGATCACCGGTCAAAAGTTGAAAACCGTGCGGGCGCTTGGCGAAATGTTTGCCGCCGCTAGTGAGATGGCTTTCGGAAACGCAGAAAAAGAATTGCAACCAAAAGGTGCGGGCGCCATCGTTGAGTACTTGATGAAAGAAACCCAATACGTTGAAAAGCTGAAAGCAAAACCTGACCCGCAGGAGCATGCACGCGCCGAAAACGTGGAAGAGTTTATGCTGCACGCCAATGAGTTCGATGCAGAAAACACCGAGGCAACCCTGATTGATTTTCTGACAGAGGTTGCGCTTGTGTCAGACGGCGGGCAGAGCGAAGACGGTTCTGGTGAAGTTTCGTTGATGACACTGCACTCGGCCAAAGGGCTCGAGTTTCCGACAGTGTTTTTTGTTGGTTTCGAGGAGGGGCTGCTGCCGCACGCAACAAGTGTTGAAGAGCCCGGCGGAATCAGTGAGGAGCGGCGTCTTACATACGTTGGTATCACGCGGGCAAAAGAGCAGCTTTACATTACCCTGGCTGCAACCAGGGATACCTACACAGGTGAAACGCACCCAACAGCTGAATCTCGTTTCCTGAATGATATTCCCGAAGATCTGATAGTTTGGCGCCAACATATTGATGAAGTCTCAGGCTCGACCGGATTTCGCGGCGGGTGGTCGAGCGCGGTGGCGACTAGCAGCGGCGAGGGCTGGGGTGGATCCGAAAATTCAAACTACGGTTGGGGTTCTGGTAGATCTTCCGAAAATGTTTGGAGCGGTGACGCAGACAGCTCGCTCGGGTATTCTAGACGTCTCTCACAAAAATCTGCGGGTCAGCGACGAGGTCGTGTGCGCGGCGATAATAGCGCAACAGCTAAGTGGGAAGAGCGCAAGCGAGAAGCGCGACAGGGGCTGGCGAAGGGGCAGGGCTTCACGAATATCATCGACCCGAGTAAAGCAGCAGCTGCCGGGGTTAATCTAGCCGTCGGCGATAGCGTTGAGCACGATATGTACGGTGTCGGCGAGGTCTTTAAACTTGCGGGAACCGGTGCAAAACAGGTGGCCTTCGTGCGCTTCCCAGAAGTCGGTGAAAAGAAACTGCTCGTGTCGCTCGCTCCGATGCGCAAACTCGACCAGTAAAGCTCGCCTTAGAGAGGCTTAAACCTCTAATAGTTTTCACAGATAAAAGCCGTTACAACGGCAGAAATTCAAGTCTTAGCCGGTGTAAACTGAGAGGGCAAGAAACCTCAAACCATTGCCAGTGCGGGCAATTGTCTGCGCGGCAAAAATTGATTGGAATAGCGTGGATCTATACGAATACCAAGCACGAGACTTGTTCGAGTCCTATGATGTGCCAGTGCTTGCCGGAATTATCGCAGACACTCCAGACGAGGCGCGTCAAGCCGCTGAACGGCTCGGCGGCGGAGTGGTCGTCGTGAAAGCTCAGGTGAAAACGGGCGGCCGAGGTAAGGCTGGCGGCGTCAAAGTTGCGAAGAATCCAGACGAAGCACACGCCGCGGCAGAAGCGATCCTCGGGCTCGACATTAAGGGTCATGAGGTAAAGCGCGTGATGGTTGCCGAAGGTGCGCGCATCGCGCAGGAGTTCTACTTCTCAGTGCTGCTTGACCGCGCTAACCGATCACTGCTATCCCTCTGCTCTGTTGAGGGCGGCATGGAGATTGAGCAGCTTGCGGTAGAGAAGCCAGAAGCACTCGCGCGTGTTGAGATTGATCCAATCAAAGGCATCGACGCCGAAAAGGCGCTCGAAATTGCGAAAGCCGCGAACTTCCCAGAGGAGCTGCAGCAGAAGGTTGCAGACGTTTTCGTGAAGCTCTACAAGGTTTATGAGTCAGAAGACGCAACACTCGTCGAGGTGAACCCGCTTGTTCTAACAGAAGAGGGCAACATTATTGCGCTTGACGGCAAAGTTTCGCTTGATGCGAACGCAGAGTTCCGTCAGGCGGGGCACGCGGCGCTCGAAGACAAGGCCGCCACCGATCCGCTCGAAGCGAAGGCTAAAGAGCACGACCTCAACTATGTGAAACTTGACGGTGAAGTCGGCATCATTGGTAATGGTGCGGGTCTTGTGATGTCAACTCTTGACGTGGTTGCCTACGCTGGTGAAAATCACGGTGGTGTGAAGCCAGCAAACTTCCTCGATATCGGTGGCGGTGCATCAGCTGAGGTTATGGCTCAGGGGCTCGATATCATCCTGGGCGATCCGCAGGTAAAGAGTGTGTTTGTAAACGTTTTTGGTGGCATCACCGCATGCGATGCTGTGGCAAACGGTATCGTTGGTGCGCTTGAAAAACTCGGTGATAAGGCAAACAAACCACTCGTTGTGCGCCTGGACGGCAACAATGTTGAAGAGGGGCGCCGTATCCTCAACGAAGCAAACCACCCACTTGTGATCCAGATGCCAACTATGGACGAGGGCGCCGACAAGGCAGCTGAGCTCGCGAACGCCCGCTAAGAGATTTTTGGAGATTTAAGAAAATGGCTATCTTCCTAACTAAGGATTCAAAGATCATCGTGCAGGGTATCACCGGCGGTGAGGGAACCAAACACACTGCGCGTATGCTTGCGGCAGGCAGCAACATTGTTGGCGGTGTTAACGCCCGTAAGGCTGGAACCACTGTGTCACACGTAAACGCAGCCGGTGAGACAGTTGAACTGCCTGTTTTCGCAACGGTTGCAGAAGCGATGGAACAGACCGGCGCAGACGTGTCAGTCGCTTTTGTGCCACCTGCTTTCACCAAAGACGCTGCAATTGAGGCTATTGATGCAGGGATCGGCCTGCTGGTGATTATCACCGAGGGTGTGCCGGTAAAAGATACTGCACAACTGTGGGCTCACGCGAAAGCGACGGGCAACAAAACTCGTATCATCGGCCCAAACTGCCCGGGAATTATTACCCCTGAGGAGGCTCTCGCAGGCATCACACCGGCAAACATTACCGGGAAAGGCCCGATCGGTCTTGTGTCAAAGTCAGGCACTCTGACCTATCAGATGATGTACGAACTGCGCGAGATTGGTATCTCAACCGCCATCGGTATCGGCGGAGACCCAATTATCGGCACAACCCATATTGACGCACTTGCTGCGTTTGAAGCTGACCCAGAGACCAAAGCCATCGTGATGATTGGCGAAATTGGTGGCGACGCAGAAGAGCGCGCAGCTGAGTTCATTAAAGAGAATGTAACTAAGCCGGTGGTTGGCTATGTTGCAGGCTTTACCGCACCCGAAGGTAAGACTATGGGGCACGCCGGTGCGATCGTGTCAGGCTCTGCCGGCACAGCGCAGGCAAAGAAAGAAGCTCTCGAAGCAGCTGGAGTAAAGGTCGGTAAAACACCAACTGAAACCGCGAACCTCATGAAAGAGATCTTCGCGTCACTCTAAACACATATAGGATCGGGGCGCCACCTGAGTGGCCAGCTCCGAATATGAAATGGCGGTTCGGAAACACCCGAACCGCCATTTTCGCGTTTCAAACACGTTCTAACTTCTTCGAGCTTTGTTGAGTCTTCAGCGGTGCAGGGTAATAAAAAGAGCGGGATTCTTAAAACGAACCCCGCTCCCTTTAAGGACCTAGCCGCTGTGGCTTTAGATCGAATCGATGATCTTGTTGAACGTGGCGCTTGGGCGCATTACCGCATCAGTTTTAGCGGCGTCTACCCTGTAGTATCCGCCGAGGTCAGCGGCCTCACCTTGCGCCTGAAGCAACTCAGTCTCAATAGTCTCTGAGTCAGCAATCAGCTGCTCAGCAACAGGAGCCAGTTTTTCGGCAAGCTCAGCGTCGTTAGACTCTGCTGCAGCCTCAGCCCAGAAGCGAGTCAGCCAGAAGTGGCTGCCACGGTTGTCGAGCTCACCAGCCTTACGTGAAGGTGATTTATTTTCATTCAGGAAGCGGGCGGTTGCTGTTTCAAGTGCGTCCGCTAAAGAGTCTGCGCCAGCGTGTCGCAAAGACTCTGCTAACGCCATAAACTCACCGAGTGAATCCCAACGCAGGTGGTTCTCGGTAACAACCTGTTCCACATGCTTCGGAGCTGATCCGCCCGCACCCGTCTCGAAGAGACCACCACCGGCAAGCAGTGGCACCACCGAAAGCATTTTTGCGCTGGTGCCGAGCTCCAGAATTGGGAAAAGGTCGGTGTTGTAGTCGCGCAGCACGTTACCGGTCACGCTGATGGTGTCTTCGCCGCGACGAATGCGCTCGACAGAGAGAGCGGTAGCAGCCGCGGGTGCAAGAATTTGAATATCGAGACCGTCGGTGTCGTGATCTGCGAGGTAAACCTCTACCTTTTTGATGAGTTCCGCGTCGTGTGCACGGCTGCTGTCGAGCCAGAACACTGCGGGGGTCAAAGACGCACGAGCACGGGTGACAGCGAGTTTTACCCAGTCACGCACCGCATCATCTTTGGTCTGGCAGGCGCGCCAGATGTCACCGACTGCCACCTCGTGCGACAGCACAACCTCGCCTGCTTGGTTCACAACTTCAACCACACCGGCAGATTCAAGCTTGAAGGTTTTGTCGTGTGAGCCGTATTCTTCCGCTTTCTTGGCCATCAAACCAACGTTTGGCACAGTGCCCATGGTGCGCGGATCGTAGGCTCCGTGCTTGCGGCAGTCATCGATAACCACCTGGTAAATCGAAGCATATGAAGAATCTGGAATAACCGCGAGAGTGTCCTGCTGCGCGCCTGCTGCATTCCACATCTGACCGGAGGAGCGGATCATGGCAGGCATCGAAGCATCAACAATAACGTCACTCGGAACGTGCAGGTTTGTAATGCCTTTATCGCTGTTTACCATTGCAAGAGCTGGGCCGTTTGCAAGATCGGCATCGATTGCGGCGCGAATCTCGGCCTCGTTCTCCCAGCCCTGGATGCCGGCGAGCACCGCACCTAGGCCGTTTTCACCATTCAGACCTGCGGCGATTAGCTCAGCACCAAATTTTTTGAAGGTCTCAGCGAAGTAGGCTCGCACAACATGCCCAAAGATAATCGGGTCAGAAACCTTCATCATTGTTGCCTTCAGATGCACCGAAAACAGCACACCCTCTTCTTTAGCGCGTTTGATCTGCGCAGCAAGGAAGTCATCAAGCCGTGCCACGCTCATAAACGTTGCGTCCAAGATCTCGCCGGAAAGCACCTTCAGACCTTCACGCAAAACAGTTTCTGTGCCGTCAGCTGCACGGTGACGAATAACAAGCTCGTCAGCAGCATCGAAGGTAACCGACTTCTCGTTGCTCGCAAAGTCGTCAGCGCCCATTGTCGCAACATTCGTCTTTGACTCGGTCGACCACTCACCCATAGTGTGCGGATGCGCCTTAGCGTATTCCTTCACTGCTTTAGGTGCGCGTCGGTCGCTGTTACCCTCACGCAAAACCGGGTTTACAGCAGAGCCCTTCACCGCGTCATAGCGGGCGCGCACATCTTTATCAGCATCGCTTTCTATCTCATCTGGATAGTCAGGCAGCTCAAAACCTTTTTCCTGCAGCTCAGCAATTGCTGCTTTGAGCTGCGGCACAGAGGCAGATATGTTGGGCAGTTTAATGATGTTAGCTTCCGCAGTTTTTGCCAGGTCACCAAGCTCTGCGAGAGCGTCGGGCACCTGCTGTGCTGCCGGGAGCAGATCATTGAAAGCGGCGAGGATGCGGCCGGCGAGCGAAATGTCGCGGGTGGCTACTTCTACGTCCGCAGTTTTTGCGAACGCCTGCACAATCGGCAGAAATGAGTGTGTTGCCAGCATCGGCGCTTCGTCGGTATAGGTGTAGATGATACGTGCCACAGAAAGCTCCTTAAGTTAAGCCTGCAAGCCGGCGCTGATGCGCAAACTAGTTTGACATCAAGATTTTACCGCGAATTCCTTAGCAGCTGCCGCACGCCCGATCCACATTCCAGTGCTGGCCCGGTAAACTGCGTTTAATGAAGTACTTATTAGCCGCAATCGCAGCAGCTGTTGAAGCGCTCGCAGTAGCTCTGTCAGGGCTTGCGGTGATTGCGGTGCCGGCCACACTGTTGTGGATTATCACTTACAAGCTCGCAGCGGGTGCTGAGGTTGTAGCCGCACTGGTCTCTGGCGCCTGGTTGTGGGGGCACGGTGCACCGCTGCAGTTTGATTTCACCGCCCAACAGATAGTTGATATCGGTGCCGGGCAAGAGGCGGTACGTTTCCCCCTCTCTCTACCGCTGCTCGGCATCGCCTGCCTCACTGTTGCTGGGGGAGTGCGGGCAGGTCGCCGTATACACGCGGCGGGTGGCGCGAACCCTGCGCAGCTCTTTATTTCGTGCGGATCGGCCGCAGCTGGTTTTCTTTTAATTTCAACTATTGCGGCATCTTTGGCGTATTCCCTTTCGCCTCACTCGATGTGGATGCTCGCATTCAGGCCGTTATGGTTGTTTTTAATGGCACTGTTTGGTGGTGTGCTGTGGGCAGCCCGTGAGATGCTGCCTGATCTCATAGAAGAAAAAATACTGCCCAAGTTTGGGGTGCAGCAGCAGGCAGCATTTTCGATATCGCAGGTGTTTGGTAACGCCGCAGTGATTTTTGCTGCTGTGGCGCTCGGCCTGGTTGCGCTCAGCGCTCTGCTGCTGTTCTTTAATATCGCTATTAATTTCGTTGATTATGTGCGCTTAAGCCAAAGCCTGCACTTTGATCTAATGGGCGTCATTATTAGTTTTCTTGCGCAGCTGCTGTTTTTGCCAGTTGCTCTCATTTGGGCTCTTGCGTGGGTCTCTGGCGTCGGGTTCTCAATTGGCGAAGCAACCCTGTTTTCACCATTCCAGCTTGCCTCAGGGCCCCTGCCCGCGTTACCAATTTTTGCGTGGGTGCCAGCAGACTGGGGCAGCTTTGGCATTGTCGCCCCGCTCATCGTAACTGTGGTTGCGCTGAGCATGACACTGCTTTTTAGATCGCGTTTGAAAGGATTGACCCCAGGGCAGCGCCTGGCTACGGCGCTGTTGGTAGCTGCGCTCTCGTGGGTTTGCGGGTTTATCCTATTCGGAATCGCTCGAGGGTCTTTAGGCCCCGGAACTTTGGTTTACACAGGCAGCGATCCGGTTAGCGCTGCTAGCGCTATCGCGGTTGAAGTTTTAATCGGTGTAGCGTTTGGTGCTTGGGCATATCGCTCATCGCCGCTCACAAAGTTAACGGAGACTGGAACATTTTTCACAAGTTTTAGGCGCCGCTCTCTGACAGAAACAGATGAGGCGCAGACGCTGGAAACTGAGCCGCTTGACACAACAGATGTCGATTCGGGATTCGGTTTGCTTGCAGCACGAGCGCGGGAGGATTTCCTAGCAGAGCAGGATCGTGAATCTAAACGGGATGCGCCGGTCTCCAACGACACCGCGTCTGAGCACTCAGATGACAGCGCCGAACTTGGGGAGTATGAGAGCCTCGACGAAGTGGTCGGCCAAGAGCAGGAACAGTATGACACTGCAGAACTGCTGCGCAACTTTGAGTGGAACAAAAACGACCGCGCTTAAAAAGACCAAAGCCCGTAGGAGTGCTTAGAGCGCTTTGGTTAATTAAGGATCCGATAATTTTTGCACACTGTCTGAGAATGGATCAGCTCAGTGCGCATACAAGCATGGGAAGTGTGTTAACTTTGTAGTGCTTCAACTTGAAGCAGCACGGGAGCCTTAACTGGAGGGCTGAGAGAGAGCGCCTATTGCTCTGACCGTTAAACCTGATCTGGGTAATGCCAGCGTAGGAAGGAATATTTTGGCATACGTATATCGCAATCGAACCGCAATTCTTGCTGTTTTGGGAGCAACCGTTCTTTTGGCCGGCTGCGCGCAGGGCAACGCGGGCAACACCGCTTCTCAAGATGACTCTAGTAGCAGCGATGCGGCTAAAACCGTGACAATAGCCGTGCACGACAGCTTTCCCGGTGACGAATTTGCTGCCGCTGCGAGCAAAGCCACCGGTTATGATGTGAAGGTTGTTGAAACTGGTGATGGCTCTGAGCTGGCGAACAAGCTTGTTTTGACTAAAGACGCCCCAATCGCTGACGCATTCTTTGGCGTGACCAACCTGCGTGCGGCGAAACTGGTGGAAGAGGGCGCAGTTGCGCCGTACAAGCCTGCGAAGCAGTCAGCAAACGCCGCTAATTTCGCGTTTGATAAAGCTGACAGCATAACCCCTATCGATGAGGGTTCGGTGTGTTTCAACATAGATCCGGCTTGGTTTGTGGAAAAGGGTATTCCTGAGCCGAAAACATTTGAAGACCTAACAGCAGAGACCTACAAAGGACTCACCGCTATCATCGATCCGAGCGCTTCTGATACGGGCCGCGCACTGCTAGCTGGAACGGTTGCTAAATTTGGTGAAGAAGGCTACCTCGATTACTGGAAGCAGCTGCTAGACAACGGTGCGCGCCTTGAACAGGGCTGGTCAGCAGCTTATAACGGTCAGTTCACTCAGGGCGGCGAAAACGGCACATTCCCAATCGTGCTGTCATACGCGTCAAGCCCAGCTTGGACCGTAAACGATGAGGGCACAGAATCTAGCACCAAAGCGCTGCTCGAAACATGCACCGATGTTGTGGAGTATGCAGGTGTGCTTGCCGGCGCATCTAACGAAGCGGGTGCGAAAGCCGTGATTGACTACATGGTGAGCGGTGAATTCCAGGCAACCATTCCAGACACCATGTACATGTACCCGGTTGATGATTCTGTCGAGCTGCCAGAAGAGTGGGCAAAGTTTGCACCGCGTCCAACTACTCGCTGGAATGTGCCTGCAGAACGCGTTGGCAAAGAAATTGAAACGTGGGTGCGTGACTGGCTGAACAACTTCAGCGAGTAGGCATGCAAAAACAGCTCCAACAGCTTGGCACCCTAATTTTTTGGGTGTTACTGGCGACAATTCCAGTAGCGCTGTTGGGGCTGTTTTTCTTTTGGCCGCTCGGGGTGTTGCTCGCGCGCGGGCTCGGCGATCCGCTTAGCGCGGCGGCGGTGTTTGCCGAGGCACGCACTTTAAAAGTATTGAGCAACACCCTGCTGCAGGCGCTCGGCGCAACGATGATATCGGTTGTAATTGGTGTGCCTGCGGGGTTTGTCACCCACTGCCTCAGGTTTCCTGGGGTGCGTCTTTTGCGGGGTTTATTAATGATCCCGTTTATTATGCCAACGGTGGTGGTGGCTCTCGCCTTCGGCGCTCTTTACGGGCCGGGTGGTGCGTTTGAGTGGCTCGGTCTTGACCGCAGTTTCATCCTGGTCTTAATGGCGATGGCGTTTTTTAACATCACGCTCATCTCCCGCAGCACTGGCTCCCTCTGGGAGGTGCTTGATCCGAGACTGACGCAAGCAGCCCGCACGCTCGGCGCTAGCCGGTGGCGGGCATTTCGCACAGTAACGCTCCCGCAGCTGCTGCCGGCCATCGCCTCATCCGCAGCGCTTGTATTCTTTTACTGTGCATCAAGTTTTGGCATTGTGCTGATTCTTGGCGGGCGTAAATTTGCGAATCTCGAGAGTGAAATATACACCGCCGCGACAGTGTTCCTCGACTTTGAAACCGCTATCGCGCTGACCCTGCTCCAGTGCGTTATTGTCGCAGCCGCTCTTGCTCTCTCGCATCGGATGCGTCGCCGCGGTGAGGGTTTAAAGCTCACTGTCTCGCAGGCGCGCCAGATTACTGTGACGGATATTCCGCTGCTTGTTGCCACTCTGGCCGTTTTAGCAGTGCTGCAAATTACCCCCATCATCGGGCTGCTCGTGCGCTCAGTGAAACGGGACGGCAGATGGACGTTTGAAAACTATCGTGCGCTTGCAACCCCGATGAATAATTTTGGTGGTTCGGTGCTCGATGCGGCTGTTGTTTCTGTGCGGCTAGCGGCAATAGCCACTGTTTTGACGCTCGTGCTAGCTGTGCCCGCGGCAATTCTGGCATCGCGTCGCCCAGCAACCAGGTTCGGGAAACTCAGTGTCTCCGCTTTTGATTTCGCGGTGATGCTGCCGGTCGGAATCTCGGCGGTAACCCTCGGTTTCGGTATGCTGCTCGCAATGCACAACCCCTGGGGCACAACGCTCGATCTGCGCTCGAGCGGACTGGTTATCGCAATTGCGCAAACATTTGGCGCGCTGCCGCTGGTGCTGCGGTTGCTCACACCGATTCTGCGCGGAGTTCCCAAAGCTCAGCTTGAGGTGGCGGCAACACTCGGCGCGAGTAGCGTCAGACGTCTTTTCACAGTCGAACTGCCGCAGCTGCGTCACGCGCTGGGAGTGGCAGCCGGCTTCACTTTTGCGATTGCGCTTGGCGAGTTCGGGGCAGCCAGTTTTTTGGTGCGACCGGGCAGCACGACACTGCCGGTCGTGATTGGTCAACTAGCGTCACGTCCGGGCGATGCTAACTACGGCACCGCAATCGCGGCGGCGGTGCTGCTCGGCGTTATCGCCTCGACGGTAATGCTGATGGCTGAACTGAGCAGCAGAAAGGCACACAGCTTTGCTTGAACTTATTGATCTTAAAGTTGCTGCCCCTGACGGGCGCACCCTGCTTGAAAACGTTAATTTACAGGTTGTTTCCGGAGAGACTATCGCCCTGCTTGGCGCCTCTGGTTCAGGTAAGTCAACCCTGCTGCGCGCTGTGACGGGGCTAGCAAAAGTTACCGGCGGAGATATTCGCTGGTGCGGCGCATCGGTGCTTGATACGCCCCCACACCGACGCGGTTTCGGCATGGTGTTTCAGGATGCGCAGTTGTTTGAAAATCGCTCTGTTGCAGGCAATATCGCATACGGGCTTGAGGTTAAACAGGCAGACGGTAGCAGACTTACAAAGCAGCAGCGGCAGCTGCGCGTTAACGAAATGCTGCAGTTGGTGGGCCTGTCAGGGTTTGCGGATCGGCGCCCCTCAACACTCTCTGGCGGGCAAGCGCAGCGGATCGCACTCGCCCGCGCCCTCGCGCCGAAACCCGCCGCACTCATGCTGGACGAACCGCTTTCTGCGCTCGACTCAGACCTGCGCGTGCGTTTGGCTGCCGAACTGAAACTGCTCCTCAAAAACACCACCGCTATTTTTGTTACGCACGACAAAGAAGAGGCGGCGCTTGTTGCCGACCGGATCGTGCGCATAGAGGATATCGCCACGCAAACGGCTGGGTAAACTTAGAGAGTGGAACTAACTAAGGCTCGCGTTAACCCGATACACAGGGTCGCTTTGGTTATCGACTATTCCCTGTCATACCTTGGGGGAGCTCAAAGCGCGTTTTTAGATCAAGCGCACGCGCTCGCTGGTTACGGGCACCGTGTAACGATTATCGCTCCCGGCACCAAAGACGATGCCTGGGTTAAAGAGTGGGGTGGCAGTGCGCTACCGATTAAACCCGCTGGAACGCTGCCAGGCCTTGACCTTCCTATTATCCGCAACCGAGCGGGTTTGCGCGCCCAGCTTGCAGACTACCTGCGGCGGCTGCACATTGATATCGTGCACACACACTCTGAGTTTGGGCTGTCTGCTGCCGCGGTGAGCGCGGCACGCGACGAGGATATTCCGGTTGTGCACACCGTGCACACTTTCTTCTGGCAGGCGCGCCTTGCAGGGCCGGTCGATATGCTCGGCGCCGCTGCGGTGCGCAGCGGAATAAACTGGTTAACCCGCGGGGAAGCAGCGCTCGGAAAAGCAACCCCCGGCAGCGGGGTATGGCCTAATAAACGCACCGATGCGCTGTTGCAGGAGGTAACCGCCTCAGCTGCGAGCCGGGCAGATGTCACTATTTCACCGTCTGCTCATCAGGCAGATAAACTGCGCGCTGCCGGTGTCGGTGAAGTGCGGGTGATACCGAACGTGAACACACGCAGTGATTTTGGTGCGCCACTAACGGCAGTGGAGGCACCCTTACGTCTGGTCTGGGTGGGGCGACTGGTCGCAGAAAAACGTGTGCTCGAGTTTATTCAGGCTATCGACGCAGTTGTTAAAACTTTAGGATCTGCGGCGCTTACTGTGCAGATTATCGGGGCGGGGCCGCTGGAGCACGCCGCACGGAGGAGCGCTGCGCACCTACCGATAACCTTCACCGGCCGACTGTCGCGCGAAGAGGTGACGCAGCAAATGCGCGCTGCGCACGCGACGGTGCTAACAAGTTTTGGTTTTGACAATCAGCCGGTGACAATTATTGAGTCTGTGCACGCTAGAAGACCGGTCATAGTCTGCGATCCGCAGCTGCGGGAGGGCCTTACCCACAGTGGAATCTATGCTGCAGGGCCTAATCCAGCAGAGATGGCCGCAAAAATAGTGGAGCTGGTGCGCGATCCGGCCAAGCTGATTTCTGCAAGCGAGGCGACGGTCATTGACGCGACAGATTTTGACCCCGCCAATCACGTGGCAAAGCTTCGGGCAGTCTATGCGCAGGCTGAGTTAGCGAGTTAAAATTAAATGGTGCTAGACATTGTTGTGCTCATCTCCGGTTCTGGAAGCAACCTAAAATCCCTGCTCGAACAGGCCGCAGCTGGAGCGCCGTTTCGGGTGGTAGCGGTAGGTGCTGACTGTGACGCTCCAGGGCTCGCTTACGCAGAAGCACACAGTGTTCCAAACTTTATTGTGAAGCCGTCAGACTACACAGATCGTGCTGCTTGGGGTGCAGAATTCGCCGAAAAAATTAAAGAATTTGGTGTCGATGCGGCAAAGGGGCTGGTGGTGTCAGCGGGTTTGATGCGTATTTTGCCACCGAATTTTATCGCTGAGTTTAGCCCGCGCCTGATAAACACTCATCCCGCGCTGCTACCCTTATTTCCGGGTGCGCATGCCGTGCGTGATGCGTTAGCTGCCGGGGCTACTGAAACCGGGGTTACTGTGCACCACATCGATGAGGGCGTTGATACCGGCCCGGTTATCGCGCAAACGGCCGTGCCAGTATTAGACGGCGACGATGAAGCAACCCTCCACGAACGCATCAAGGTAGCAGAGCGACAGCTGCTCGGCCGAGTGATCTCCCAATTCGCTCGCGGAGAACGTAATTTTTAGCGCCAGAGACTAAGCGGGTGTGCAAAGCGCTGATCCGCAAGAAACTAAAACCAAAGGAGCACCAGTGGCAGTAGCCAGCAAAGATCCGAGCCTCTACAAGCACCGCGACCAGATTGCGGTTAAACGAGCACTAATATCGGTGAGTGATAAAACCGGGCTGCTTGAACTTGCTGCGGCGCTTAACAGTGCGGGCGTAGAGATTGTTTCGACCGGCTCAACTGCAGCGCAGATCCGTGCAGCAGGCTACCCCGTGCGGGATGTCTCAGAGGTGACCGGTTTTCGGGAGGCACTCGACGGGCGCGTGAAGACTCTGCACCCAGCGGTGCACGCAGGCCTGCTCGCCGATCTTCGACTTGAAGATCATCAGCAGCAGCTCGTAGAGCTCGGCTATGCCGGATTTGAGCTCGTTGTTGTGAACCTGTATCCATTCGCAGAGACGGTTGGCGCGGGTAAACCAGCCGCAGATATCATCGAAAATATCGATATTGGTGGCCCTGCGATGGTGCGGGCGAGCGCGAAGAATCACGCAAATGTTGCGATCGTTGTATCACCCTCCCGCTACCCGGATATTATCGCCGCAATCGAAAACGGTGGCACAACCCTAAATCAGCGTCGCGCCTTAGCGACCGAAGCTTTTATTCACACCGCAAACTATGACGGTGCTGTTGCAAACTGGATGCTCGACCAGGAGCAAAACGCTTGGGGTGAGAGCGATCTTGCCGTTGACTCTTATGACGCCGAAGACAACGCTGATGTGATTTTCGAGCCGGTTGAAAACGCTGTGGTGACATATGATCTCAGCGGTGTTCGCGAAACTGTTTTGCGTTACGGTGAAAATAGCCACCAGCGGGCGGCCTTGTTTGCTGATCTTGACTCCACCGGTATCGCACAGGCAGAGCAATTGCACGGCAAAGAAATGTCATACAACAACTATGTTGATGCTGATGCTGCTCTGCGTGCGGCATACGATCACCAGCAGCCAGCGGTTGCAATTATTAAGCATCAAAACCCGTGCGGCATTGCTGTGGCGCCCGCAGATGCTGCAGATGCGATCGCTGCAGCCCATAAACTTGCGCACGCCTGCGACCCTGTGTCAGCTTTCGGCGGAGTAATCGCTGCGAACCGTGAGGTGACCGAGGAAATGGCCAAGACTGTTGCCGAGATCTTCACTGAGGTTATTGTGGCCCCCGGGTTTACCCCGGAGGCGTTAGCGATTCTGACGCAGAAGAAGAATTTGCGCCTGTTGCAGCTCCCGGCTGATTTTGCACAGTCAAAGACTGAGGTGCGCCCGGTTTCTGGGGGCTTCCTGGTGCAGGATGCGGATCGCAGCTTCAAGCCGGCTAGCCAGTGGGAGCTTGCTGCGGGTGAACCTGCTGCGCCAGAGGTGCTTAGCGACCTAGAGTTTGCTTGGCGGGCGTGCCGTGCTGTTAAGTCGAATGCGATTTTGCTTGCAGCTGGCGGCGCGAGTGTCGGTGTCGGCATGGGGCAGGTAAACCGTGTAGATTCAGCGCGTCTCGCAGTGTCACGTGCGGGGGAGCGAGCCGCCGGCAGCGTTGCTGCATCGGATGCCTTCTTCCCGTTTGCAGACGGTTTGCAGGTGCTCATTGACGCTGGTGTGACAGCGGTAGTGCAGCCCGGTGGCAGCGTGCGCGATGAAGAGGTAATCGCTGCCGCTAAAGCAGCCGGGGTAACCATGTACTTTACCGGCGAGCGTCACTTCTTCCACTAGTATTGGAAGGCTTACCTAAAGCTACTCATTTTGAGCACGTCAAAACTGTGAAAAGGTTACTGTAGAAGAATGGTTATTCTAAAAAGTATTGTTCTTGTTCTGCATCTTTTATCATTCGGTGCTATTTTTGGCGCATTAATTGGCCAGTTTAAAAACGCAAAAACTGGTAAAGCAGTTATTTCTAATGGCATAATGCACGCCACCACTGCGTTGTTGGTGACCGGGCTGCTGCTCGTTGGCTTGATTTACGCCCTCGGCAGCGAACCGAACAACATGAAGATCGGTGTGAAGACTGCCGTGCTGCTCGTAATTTTCGGTCTAGTGATTGCGAACCGGAAAAAAGAGAATGTATCAGCCGGTGTGCTCGGTGGTATTGCCGGTTTGCTCGCGCTAAACGTAGCGCTTGCAGTGATGTGGTAGGTCTTAATTAGATTAAAAATCGCCACTTCCCGTGACCTGTTTATTTAAAAAGTTTGGGAAGTGGCGATTTTTTATGCGCACAGCGCAGTTAGCGCAGAGGGCTAGTTATCACCCTGGGTTTGTGGCTGCTGCTGGGTAATGCAGTGAATACCACCGCCACGAGCGAAGATCGGGCGGGCGTCTATTCCCACAATCTTGCGGCCGGGGTAGACTTCCCCGAGCACCGACTGTGCATAATCGTCTGCAGCCGCGTCTCCAAACGCGCAAGCGATAACAGCATCGTTGATAACAACGTGATTGATATAGCTGTAATCAACAAAATCCTCTGCATCGCGCAACTGAGACGGTGCCGGCAGCGTGATAATCTCTGTTTTGTCACCGCGTTCGGCAAGCCATTTCTTCGCGATTTCGAGATTATTGCGTGCGATTTCGTGATCTGGGTGGCTGGTGTCACGCTGCTCATGCATGAGCAGCACCTCGGGGGTTGCAAACGCAGCGAGAATATCACTGTGCCCGCGGGTGCCGAACTCGTCGTGATCGCGATACAGCCCACGAGGGAGCCAGAGCACGCTATCGGTGCCGATAGTGCGCTGGAGTTCTGCCTCAACCATTTCTTTCGTGTATTCGGGGTTGCGACCCGGATCAAGCTGCACAGTTTCTGTGATGATGACACGGCCGGTGCCGTCTACCTGGATGCCGCCGCCCTCATTCACCATGTCAGAGTTGATAAGCGTTGCTCCGCTTGCTTCGGCGATGATGCGGCCGATGTGTTGGTCTTTATCCCACTCTGCCCACTCCTGTTGGCCCCAGCCGTTGAAGACATAGTTCACCGCACCCAGTCGGCCATCTGTATCGAGCACAAAGCTCGGGCCGATGTCGCGCATCCAAGCATCGTTGAGCGGTGCAGTCAGAAGCTCAATAGAGCTGCTGAGATACTTGCGAGCAATCTTTTCATCTCCAGGATTTACAACCACGGTGACAGCTTGAAACTCACTCGCCGCGTTAGCAACAGCTGCCCAAGTCGTGTGTGCCTCCGCAGCAAACTCAGCAGTGTCGCCAAGGAGATAACCACCGGTAGGCCACGCCATCCAGAGGCGTTCCTGCTTGTGTCCTTCTATCGGCATACGCCAAGTGCTTGTCACTCGTGCTCCTTTTGCTCTGTTGTGTTAATCCACAATATTTATGATCGCTTTTAGCGGTGCTGTCTGTGTTTACAGTGAAGTTGCCGCAGCTATCAGTTGCTCCTGCTCAACTGCGTGCACTTTCGCGCTACCTGTGGACGGCGATGCCGCCTCCGGGCGAGATACAACACGGGTTTCGGCGAGCGTCGGAATCTGGCGGAACTTGTTCTGCAAGAACGGCCAAGCCCCCTGATTCTCAGGCTCATCCTGAACCCAAACGAACTCGGCGCCGCGGTAGCGCTCAAGCGCAGAGAGCAGCTCCGTTTCAGGGAGCGGGTAGAACTGCTCCAGCCGCACGATAGCGATGCGATCTTCGCCCTGTTTTGCAATCTCGTTTTTCAGATCGTAGTAGACCTTGCCGGCGGTGAGCAGCACACGCTTTACCTTGGTTGCATCGGCAGTGTTATCGCCAATCACCGGACGGAAGCGACCCTGTGTGAATTCGGCGACACCGCTTGTCGCACCGCGCAGGCGCAGCATTGACTTCGGGCTGAAGACAATGAGCGGTTTGCGCGGCCGCTGATATGCCTGGCGACGCAGCAGGTGGAAGTGGTTTGCCGGGGTTGAAGGCCGCGCAACGATCATGTTCTCCTGCGCACACATTTGCAGGTAACGTTCGATACGTGCTGAAGAATGGTCTGGCCCCTGACCCTCATAGCCGTGCGGTAAGAGCATAACAACTGAAGAACTCTGACCCCATTTTTGTTCAGCGGATGAGATAAACTCGTCAACCACCGTCTGCGCACCGTTAGCAAAATCACCAAACTGTGCTTCCCAGATTACGAGTGCGTCTTCACGCTGCAGTGAGTAGCCGTACTCGTAAGCTAGCGCTGCATACTCTGACAGCAGTGAGTCGTAAATCCAGAAACGAGCCTGATCTTCAGACAGGTTCAGCAGAGGCAGCCACTCTTGGCCGTTCTTGTAGTCGTGGAATGCGGCGTGCCGCTGCGCAAATGTGCCGCGCCGTGCATCCTGACCTGCGAAGCGTACCGGGGTGCCCTCAAGCAGCAGAGAGCCAAGAGCGAGGATCTCGCCAAAGCCCCAGTCAATGCCACCATCACGGCTCATCTTTGCACGCTTCTGAATCAGCTGTTCAAGCTTCGGATGCACAGTGAAACCGTCTGGTTTGTTCAGGTGCGCGTCACCGATTTTCTCTATAACTTCGGTCGATACAGCGGTGTCAACCGGGTCAGCATCGGCAAGAGATGGGACCTCTTTGGCCTTCTCCAGCTCAGTGTTGATAACACCGGTCTGCGCAACATGTGTCTCGTCAAAAGCCTGCTCGAGCTTCTTTCTGAAGCTTAGCTTTGCCTGCTCGTACTGCTCTTCGGTGATATCACCGCGGCCAACAAGTGCTTCCGTGTAGAGCTTTCGAGTTGAGCGTTTCGCCTCTATTAGTGAGGTCATCATAGGCTGGGTCATCGACGGATCGTCACCCTCATTGTGACCGCGACGGCGGTAGCAGACCAGGTCGATGATGACGTCTTTGTGGAACTTCTGCCGGAACCTAAACGCTAACTCAGCAACGCGCACAACCGACTCAGGATCATCGCCGTTAACGTGGAAAATCGGTGTCTGTACTGTCTTGCCAACATCGGTTGAGTAGACACTAGAGCGTGAGTCGATTGGCAGAGTTGTGAAGCCAACCTGATTGTTTACGATGATGTGAATCGTGCCACCTGTGCGGTAACCGCGCAGCTGACTCATTTGCAGTACTTCGTAAACAATTCCCTGACCGCTGAATGCGGCGTCGCCGTGCACAAGAACCGGCAGAGTGGCGAACGAACCGATCGGTTTTAGATCCTGTTTTGCGCGGACGATACCGCTGAGCACACCGTTCACAACCTCAAGATGTGAGGGGTTTGCGGCCAGGTGAATTGGCACCTGAGTGCCGTTCGGCGCTGTGAATACACCGGAAGCGCCGAGATGGTACTTCACGTCACCGGAGGCACCGGCCTCTGATTGTGATCCTTCAAATTCACGGAAGATCTGGCCGTAGCTCTTCCCGGCAATGTTTGAGAGCACGCTCAAGCGGCCGCGGTGAGCCATGCCGATATCAACCGACTCAACGCCGTCTTCAGCAGCATCGATGAGCATCGCATCGAGCAGCGGAATCAGCGACTCACCGCCCTCCAAGCTGAAGCGTTTTTGCCCCACGTACTTGGTTTGCAGGAATGTCTCAAACGCCTCAGCCTCGTTCAATTTTTCGAGAATGCGCATCTGAGTTTCTTTTCCAGGCTTCTCATACGGGCGCTCGAGCTGATCGCGCAACCAGAGCCGCTGCTCAGGATCCTGGATGTGCATGTACTCGATGCCGATCTTGCGGCAGTAAGAGTCGCGCATTACGCCAAGGATGTCGCGCAGCTTCATAACATTGCGGCCACCAATACCGCCAGCTACAAACTCGCGATCGAGATCCCAGAAGGTGAGACCGTGGTTCTCAATCTCAAGGTCGGGGTGCGTATGCTGCTGGTATTCGAGCGGATCGATGTCTGCCATCAGATGCCCGCGCACACGGAAGGAGTTAACCAGCTCCTGCACACGCGCGTTCTTGTCAACATTGCCCTGGTGGCTGTCAATATGAATATCGGTTGCCCACTTCACCGGAGCGTATGGGAGGCGAAGAGCAGCGAAAATTTCTTCATAGAATTCGTGCTGGCCAATTAGATGCTCGTGCACAATTTTTAAGAACTCACCAGAGCCGGCACCCTGAATCACACGGTGGTCGTAGGTGCTGGTCAGGGTGATTGTCTTTGAAACACCGAGGTTGGCAAGAGTCTCTGCAGCAGCGCCTTGATACTGGGCGGGGTATTCAAGAGCACCTGCGCCCACAATGCAACCCTGACCGTTCATTAGCCGCGGGATAGAGTGCACAGTGCCAATGCCGCCCGGGTTCGTGAGAGAAATGGTTGCACCCTGGAAATCTGTGGCGGTGAGCTTGCCCGCACGGGCGCGCTTAACGAGATCTTCGTACGCTGCAAGATACTCATTAAAGTTGAGGGTCTCTGCCTGCTTAATTGCAGGCACCATCAACTGGCGTGAACCGTCAGGTTTTGGCAAGTCGATTGCGATCCCCAAACCAATGTGCGCAGGGGTGACGAGCGCCGGCTTGCCGTCAACCTCAGTGTATGCGACGTTTTGGCTCGGGAACTGTTTCAGAGTCTTGATCAGTGCCCACCCGATGAGATGGGTGAAAGACACCTTGCCACCGCGCGTGCGACGCAGGTGGTTGTTGATCACGATCCGGTTGTCGATCATCAGCTTTGCCGGAATAGTGCGCACGCTTGTTGCGGTCGGAATTGAGAGGCTCGCATCCATGTTTTTTGAGATGGTGCGGGCAACACCCTTAAGAGGTGTGATCACATCTTCGGCAGCTTCAACATCGCCCTTGGGAGCTACTTTTGGAGCGTCTGCGGGGATCGGGGTGGTGCGTGGTGCCTGATTTGTAGTTTTTGCAGCAACACTGGCATTTGCGGTAGGTGCGGCGCTGCCTGTCGTTGCTGCTGGGCCGGAGTTTGCAGGAGCAGTTGTTGGCTGTGCCTGGCTTGGGGTGCTTGCCGGCTTGCTAGCCGGCGATGCTGAAGAAGTGCCGGTCACCTTATCGATGTCACCGCCAGCTGCCGTAACCTTCTCCATGACAGGCCACCAAGACTCATCCACGGAGTTTTTATCGGTCTGATACTGCTTATAAAGCTCCTCGACTAGCCAGGCGTTAGCGCCAAATGCTGAATCAGTCACGGTAGCTGCCTCTTTCTGCTGGGGATAGCTGCGTTGGTATTACCACGAGTGTTTAAGCGGCAAGTGGAGTTTGCCTACACGTATGTCTAGCCTACCTAAAATTTAGGGTCGTGTGGGTGGCTAAAAGTTAATTTTCACAGCTAATTTAGGTACAGTTATACGGTTATGGATTCATTGCCTCGAAGTAGTAAGCCTTGCCAGTGTGGCGAGGCCTTTTTGGAGTTACTGTGAACGAGTGGCTTCTGCTGATAATCGGGATTGTGCTAACTTTTGGCACCGGTGTTTTTGTTGCCGCTGAATTCTCTTTAGTTGCCTTAGATAGGCATGAGCTGGAACGCCAGCAAGCGGCCGGTGAGAAGCGACTGGGTCCAGTTATTAAAGCCTTGCGGATCACCTCAACCCACCTATCAAGCGCACAGCTTGGTATTACTCTAACTACTTTGCTTGCCGGCTATACGCTGGAGCCAGCGTTTTCAAAGATGCTGTCGCGACCGCTTTCTAGTCTTGGAGTTGCAGAGAATTTGCTGCCGGTCATCACAGTTCCGGTCGCAGTTGCAGTTGCAACGCTGCTGTCAATGATTATCGGCGAGCTAGTGCCGAAAAATTTTGCGCTTGCGGTGCCTCTGGCAACAGCAAAACTTGTTGTGCCGATCCAAACAGCTTTTACAACGATCTTTAAACCGGCAATTATCGTTTTGAACGGCAGCGCCAACGCTATGCTGCGCGGCATCGGGATAGATCCGAAGGAAGAACTCTCTGGCGCGAGATCCGCAGAAGAACTTGCCTCTTTGGTGCGCCACTCGGCGGCATCGGGAGTTTTAGAGGCTGACACCGCAACTCTGCTCGACCGCACCCTGCATCTTTCTGAGCTGGCTGCAGCCGATGCGATGACACCCCGCTTGAAGATGGAATCAGTGCAGCGTCTTGAGATGGTGCCTGAACTGATTGAGCTCTCGGGTAAGACCGGTTTTTCTCGCTTCCCGGTCATAGATGAGGATCGCGACGATATTGTTGGAGTTGCGCACGTTAAGCAGGCAATTGCAATTCCGCGGGAGAAGCGCGGTGAGGTGCCGGTTGCTGCGATCACTGAAGAGGTGACGCGCGTGCCGGAAACTATGCCACTCGACCTGCTGCTTGCTGAGCTGCGCGACGCCGTCTATCAGTGCGCGATTGTGGTTGATGAATACGGCGGCACAGCTGGCTTTGTGACGCTTGAAGATCTGGTTGAAGAACTGATCGGTGAGGTTGCCGACGAACACGATCGCGCACAAACCGGAATTATCGGATCTGCCGATAAACTCTTGATTCCTGGTGAACTGCGGCCAGACGAACTCGCGCAGCAATCGGGTGTTGTGATCCCTGAGAGCGGTGAATACGACACTGTGGCCGGTTTTATGCTGTCAGAGCTTGGAAAGATTCCGGTGCCGGGCGATGAAATATCCCTCGCAGATGGCGCAACACTGCGCGTGGAGCGAATGGACGGGCGCCGTATCGCGCGCATTCGCTATCAGGGGCCGCCGCTGCCTGAGGGCTATGAAAATGGTGAGTCAACTGAAACCGGGACAATAGTTTTGCCGCATCTGCGTGACAGGGAGGTGGAACGATGAGTGACTGGGCTGGAATTATCTGGCTGTTTGTGCTGCTTGCCTGCAACGCATTTTTTGTGGCGGCCGAGTTCGCAGTTATTTCTGCACGTCGCTCGCAGATTGAACCGCACGCTGAAAACGGCTCACGCGCCGCAAAGACTGCGCTCTGGGCGATGGAGCATGCGACGTTGATGCTCGCCACCAGCCAGCTGGGGATAACCGTTTGCTCGCTTTTGATTCTGAACGTATCTGAACCAGCGATTCACCATCTGCTGGAGGTGCCGCTTAAAGCCACGGGTCTTAGCGCCGACATGGTGGTGATTATTTCATTTGTGCTGACACTGCTTTTGGTGACCTACCTGCACGTAGTTTTTGGTGAAATGATGCCGAAAAATGCGGCGTTTTCGATTCCGGATCGCGCGGTGCTGCTGTTAGCTCCGCCGCTGGTTGCGCTCTCGCGCGCCGTGAAGCCAATCATCTGGTTTATGAATGCAATTGCGAACGGTGTGCTGCGCCTGTTTCGAGTGCAACCGAAGTCTGAGGCTAACTCGACATTCACGCTCGAAGAGGTTGAGAGTATCGTAGCGAATTCAACCCGCGAGGGCATGCTCGAAGATCGCTCCGGGGCACTCAAAGCAGCCTTCGAGTTTACGAATAAACAGGCGAAAGATCTAGCTGTGCCGCGCGATGAGTTGGTGATGCTAACGGAAGAAGCAACACCGCTCGATGTTGAAGCTGCGGTCACAAAGCACGGGTTCTCACGCTATCTCATTGTTGACAGCAGTAGTGAGCTTGTTGGTTACGTGCACATTAAAGACCTTTTACGCACGAGTGAGAAGCGTCTTGCTGAGCCGATCCCCGCTAAAAGGTGGCGGCAAATGGTGACGGTTAACGCTGATACGGATCTTGAAGATGTGCTGCACAGACTGCAGAGCAAAGGCACTCACCTTGCTAGAGTGCACGACTCCACCGGCGTAGAACTCGGCGTGCTGTTTCTCGAAGATGTTATCGAAGAGTTGGTGGGCGAGGTTAACGACGCAACTACACGACGCCGCTACAGCTAGTTAGCTTGCGGATCCGCTAGCGCATTCCTGCCGGAAGATTATGTCGTTTGCGTGTCGAGTAGATCAGCCAGTGCGGCGCCGACTCGTTCATGCTCGATGAGGAATGCGTCGTGTCCGTAGGGGCTGTCCAGTTCCAATGCCGTCTCGCCGGTGAGGCTACCGGGAACTGCGGCTGCGATACGATGCTGCCCATCAATAGTAAACAGACGATCCGACGGAATACCGACCACGAGCGTGGGAACTGTAATAACGCTTAGGGCCTCGGCAACACCGCCACGGTCGCGCCCAACATCGTGTGAGTTCATCGCCTGCACAAGAGTGAGGTAGCTGCCGGCGTCAAACCGTCTTGTGAATTTATTGCCGTGAAAATCTAGGTATGACTCAACAGCGAATCGACCGCCGCCACCTAAGGGGTTTAGCGTTGACTGCCATGCGCGCCCGAATCTGGAATCTAACTCAGTGTTCGATCGATAGTTTAAGAGGGCTAGCCTGCGCGCGGTGGCGAGCCCGTTGTGAGGGCCCTGACCGTGGGGTAGGTCGTAGTAGTTGCCGCCGTGAAAATTTGGATCCGACCGAATCGCCTCGAGCTGCACGAGATTCAGCCCTATTTGATCGGCCGTCAGCACCGGGGGAGCCGCGATTGTTGCGATGCGCTCAGCCCTGTCGGGAAACATTATCGCCCACTCTAGTGAGTGCATGCCGCCCATCGAGCCGCCGATAACCGCGGCGAATTTGTGAACACCTAATTTATCAGCCCAGGCGGCAGCTGCTTTCACCTGGTCTCGAATTGTGAGAAACGGGAAGCGGCCGCCCCATTCAGTGCCGTCTTGTGCCAGCGATGAGGGGCCGGTTGAACCTTGGCAGCCGCCGAGCACGTTGGGCGCGAGCACACAGTATTTTTCAGTATCGAGTGGTTTGCCGGGGCCGACAACATCCTCCCACCAGCCGGCGGTTGAATGTCCCGGTGCAGCCGGGCCGATCAGATGGCTGTCGCCTGTAAGTGCGTGAAAGACGAGAATAGCGTTGTCCCGGGTGTCGTTGAGCTCGCCAAACTGCTCATAGGCGATGACCGATTCGGGCAGGGTTTCTTTGCTTTCAGTTTCAAACGCACCGATTTTTACAAACTTTCGATTACCAACAGGGTCACCTGTGCGCCAGGCTCCCGTCACCGGTGGCTTGCCTAGGAGTGCCCGCAGTTGGGCATCCGTAATAAAATCAGCCTGCGCCGAGTCTTCGTGTGTTTGCCAGTCCATGGTCTTTCTAGCAGATAATTTTATCGGGTGTGAGAGCGCTAGAGGCTCTCACACCCGACTTCCTGAGGAGGGAGATTTATGCGGTTGCGGCAGCCAAAGCCTTTTCTAGGTCTGCCTTAATGTCGGCAATGCTTTCGATACCGATTGAGAGACGCACCAGCCCGGGGGTGACACCCGCCTGTGCCTGCTGCTCCGGGGTCAACTGCTGGTGAGTTGTAGAGGCCGGGTGGATTGCGAGTGAGCGTGCATCGCCAATGTTTGCAACGTGGCTGAAAAGCTCGAGTGCGTTGATGAACTTCTTGCCAGCTTCAACCCCGCCCTTTAGCTCAAATGACAGCACTGCGCCAGCACCCTTAGGAGCGTATTTATTTGCATTCTCATACCATCTGCTTGATGGCAGGCCAGCGTAGAAAACAGTTGAAACAGCATCGTGGTTCTCGAGCCATTCAGCTACCTGCTGCGCATTTTCAACGTGCCGTTCGATGCGGAGAGACAGAGTTTCAACACCCTGCAACAGCTGCCATGATGAGTCTGCTGAGAGAGCTGCTCCGACGTCGCGCAGTAGCTGCACACGTGCCTTAATAATGTAGGCAATTTCGTCGCCGACCGCGTCAGTGTAAACAACTCCGTGATACGACTCATCTGGCGCGGTCAGGCCTGGGTAGCGCTCGGCATGTTCAGACCACTTAAACTTACCGCCGTCAACGATGACACCAGCAACGGTGGTGCCATGACCGCCTAAGAACTTAGTTGCTGAGTGCACAACAATGTCAGCGCCGTGCTCGAGCGGGCGAATCAGATATGGGGTTGCAATAGTGTTGTCAACAATCAGTGGCAGACCGTTTTCGTGCGCAACTTCAGCGACAGCCTCGATGTCTAACACGCTAATTTGTGGATTGGTAATGGTTTCAGCAAAAAAGAGTTTAGTGTTTGGTTTTACTGCTTTTTGCCACGCTGCGATATCGTCCTGGTCGACAAAGGTAACCTCGATGCCGAGCTTCTGAAGTGTGTATTTGAAAAGATTGTAGGTGCCACCGTAAATCGCGGTTGATGACACAATGTGGTCACCAGCTTTAGCAATGTTCAGGACTGCAAAAGTTGTTGCTGCCTGACCGGAGCCAACAGCGAGCGCAGCTGATCCGCCCTCTAACGCAGCTATGCGCTGTTCAAAAACATCGTTGGTGGGGTTCATGAGGCGGCTGTAAATATTGCCAAACTCAGACAGCGAGAAGAGTGACGCGGCATGATCTGTGCTGTTGAACTGGTAGGCGGTTGAGCGATACACCGGTACCGCGCGAGCGTTGGTGGCTGGGTCGACCTGCTGGCCGGCGTGAATTTGCTTTGTTTCAAAGCTCCAGTTTTCTGACATTTTGTGCTCCTTGTGAGGTTAGTGCGATGCGATTGATGTGTTGTAAGAATATTAAGTTCACGCGGTAAATGGGCGCTACTTGAAATTCATACTCTGTAACATTGGAGAGTGGATAACACCGATTTCACCGTAAACACGGTGCTTGCGGGTGTGCATGCCTCATGGCTGCCTGTGCTTGATGAAACTCGCCCGCAGTTAGTAGAAGTGCTGCAGAAAGTGTCTGCGGATCGCGCGGCAGGGCGACAGATTCTGCCAGAGCCGGCGCGAGTTTTCGCTGCCCTAGCGGAGCCTTTTGACAGTGTGCGGGTGCTGATTATCGGGCAGGATCCGTATCCCACCCCGGGCCATGCGGTGGGGGTTGCGTTCGGGTGCGCCGCTGATGTGCGGCCGCTGCCGGCATCGCTGCGCAATATTTATAAAGAACTGGAGAGTGACCTTAACGTTGCTGCTCCCGCAACTGGGGATCTTGCTGCTTGGCAGCAGCAGGGGGTGCTGCTACTGAACACCGCGCTGACAGTGCGCGCGGGGGAGGCCGGCTCACACGCACGGTTTGGTTGGTACGCTATCGTTGAGCACCTCGTGCGAGCGCTGACAAGGCGCACCACCAAGGACGGGCAGCAACTGCCGCTTGTCGCAATTCTGTGGGGGAAGCACGCACAGCGTTTTCGGAGTGTGTTAGTGCCGGAAAGCTCCAACTGTGACATCCGGGTTGCTGCTACGTCTGCTGTGCGCATCATAGAGTCTGCGCATCCGTCTCCGCTTTCTGCGTCACGCGGGTTTTTCGGTTCCCGTCCGTTTAGTAGCGCAAACACTCTGCTGGAATCCCTGGGCGCGCCAGCTGTTGTGTGGGCGGCGCAGCATGACGTGTAACAGCTGATAAATATAGCGGGTATACAAGAGGGGTCAGCGTAGAGAGTGACTCGGCGCTGACCCCGATGCTGCCGTAGAGCGGCAGCTCAATTATGCGATAGCTTACGCAGCGAAGCGGTAGAGCTTCTTGTTTGTGAACTCGTCGATACCGTACTTACCGATTTCACGGCCGTAGCCTGACTTCTTTACGCCACCGAATGGCACGTCGACGCCCTCAAGCCCTGAAGCGTTGATGAACACCATGCCCACCTCGAGCTGGTCACCAACACGCTCTGCGCGCTCAACATCGTCGCACATAACGACAGAGCCGAGCCCGTACTGTGAGGAGTTAGCAAGCTCGATAGCCTCTTCATCGCTTGACACCTTGTAAAGCTGAGCGACAGGCCCGAAGAGCTCTTCGCTGTAGGCATCCATGCCCGGCTTCACGCCGCTGAGAATGCTCGGGGTGAACCAGTTGCCGTCAGGCTCTGCATCGCCGACAACGAGCTCAGCACCCTGCGCAACTGCGTTCTGCACCTGCTGCTTCAAAGTCTCGGTTGCTTTTGCGCTTGACAGTGGGCCGTAGTCGCCGTTGTCTGCATTCTGGTTAGCGATTGCAGCCTTGAACTTCTCTGCAAACTCGTCATAAACGGTGTCGAGCACAACAATGCGCTTTGAGCCGTTGCAGGCCTGGCCGGTGTTTTCCATACGGCCGCCAACTGCATACTCAACAGCTGCGTCTACGTCTTTTACATCGAGCACGATGAAAACGTCTGAGCCGCCAAGCTCGAGCACACACTTCTTGAGTGCGCGACCTGCTTGCTCAGCAACAATTGCGCCAGCACGCTCTGAACCGGTCAGTGACACAGCTGCGATGCGATCGTCAGCAATAATGGTTGAAATCTGGTCGTGTGTCGCAAAGACATTCACGTATGCACCTTCAGGGAAGCCAGCATCGCGGAAAATTTTCTCGAGGAACAGTGCTGTCTCTGGGCACTGGTCGGCGTGCTTGAGCACAACGGTGTTACCAACCGCAAGCACAGGTGCTGCAAAGCGAGCAATCTGGTAGACAGGGTAGTTCCAAGGCATGATGCCGAGTATCGCACCAATTGGCTTACGCTTCACTACGGTCTTCAAGCCGTCTTCTACCGTGAGCTCGTCATCCTTGAGCCACTCTTCAGCATTGTTTGCAAAAGCCTCGATAATTCCGGCTGAGAATTCTACCTCGCCCTTCGCCTGCTCGAGCGGCTTTCCCATTTCGCGGTTGAAGATTGCTGCTAACTCGTCCTGGCGTTCCATGTGCAGCTGGGCGACCTTCTTCAAAAGTTCTGCGCGTTCAGCAACAGTGGTTGTTTTGCCCCAATTCTGATAGGTCGCGTGTGCGCTTTCCAGCGCTGCTTCAATCTGCGCATCGGTTGCGGTGTCGTATGTTTTGACAACTTCACCTGTAGCCGGGTTGGTTACTGCGTAGTTCATTTTTCTCCAATCAGTGAAACAGCGGTGTCTACTGTCACTAGATAGTGTTGCATAAATCCGCTGAAAACACACTCAAAGCGGCTTAGTAGACACAGTAAAAATTGCCTCACCGCTTAGCCGATAGCCTCAGGTGGGGTAATCGCGGTGAACTGCTCGGTGTCTGCGATTGGGCTCGCATCGCGACCGCGCAAATCTGGCACCACCGGGATTGCCAGCAGCGAGATAAAGACGGTTAGCGCCCCTGCTACAGCTGCGACAACAAAAGCGCCGGTCGGCCCGAGGCTGTCGATGAAGACACCCGCTAACGCTGACCCGAGCGCAGCTCCGATCAGCTGGCCTGTGTTGCTCCAACCAAAGGCTTCTGCGGTTTCTGAAAATTTTACGGTTGATGAAATCAAACTTGCGATAGACGCTAACGCTGGCGCCATACCGAACCCGGCAACCATAAGCCAGGCCGCCAACCACCAAAAATTGGTGCTGAAAATGCACATTACAATTCCGACAGTGACGATGCCAAGCCGGCTTGGCAGACTCCATTTGTGCAGTGCACGATGGCCCATAAAGACACCACCCAGCAGTGATGCTGCTGCACTCATTCCTAGCAGGACGCCACCCTCGAGACCTTCGTGGCCGTAGATGGCCACAATCCCCGCCTCAAGCGCCGCATAGGCGGTTATGAAAGCAAAGCCTATAAGGGTTGCGAATAGCACTGTTTTTCGAGTCAGCACAGCGCCAAAACGCCTGCGTGCTGTCGGGATTGCGACGCGACTAACTTCGGGGTTAGAGAGGAACCAGGTCGTGCCCAAGATAAGAATTAAAACAGCAATTGTGAGACCCCACGGTGGGCCAAACTGGACAGCTGTAAAAACTGCAACAACAGGGCCGATAACCCAGATTATCTCCTGTGCGGCAGCATCGAGCGCGTAAAGAGCAGAGAGTTGCTTGCCGGGCACCATCTTCGGATAGATTGTCCGCGCCGCAGGTGCGACTGGCGGGGCGAAACCGGAAACGATAGCGGCAGCTACGATCCAGATAATATTTGCCGGCGCGTAAGCGATTGCAAGCAGAGCACAGGCGGTTACGAGGGTTGATACAGCAAGCACCGGGCGCATACCGTATTTGCCCATCATGCGGCTTAATACGGGGCCAGCAACAGCCGCAGAAATTGAGCTTGCTGCAAGCGCAATGCCGGCCTCAGTGTAGCGGTGAAAGAGCTGCTCAACATGCAACAGGATGATGAGCGACGTCATCCCCCAAGGGAAACGTGCAACAAGTTGGGCTATGAGTACTCGATAAACACCTTGCGAAGAACGCAGATCCCGATAAACACCCATGGCGCAAATTCTAGCGGTGATTGAATTGTCAGCGCTAATAGAGCGCCCGTTAACTAAGCCGCACAAGCCGTTGCTAGAATAATGGAAAAATTTTAGACCGAGAACAGGCTAGGAGAGAAGTGCTAGGTAGACTATTCCGCTCACACACAGAAGCGCAGCGGGTTGAAGACACCCGCCGCATGGTGGGCGCCTGGGGTGACGGTTTTGGCCTATTTGCTACTCGCTCCCTGCAGATTATTATCATCTTGATTCTTGCAACTGCAGCAACTCTAGGTCTCGGTTATCTAAAATCCATATTTATTCCTGTTCTGATAGCAGTGATTCTCGCAAGCACCTTCAACCCGGTTATGGTTTGGTTGCGCGCTCGCAAAGTGCCCAGTGTGCTGGCAACGCTGATTGTGCTGCTGGGCGTTCTTGCAGCCTTCGTCGGAATGGGTTGGCTGATTGTGTGGGCGGTGCAGAACCAGTGGGCCGAGCTCTCACAGCGTGCGGAAGAAGGCTATAACAAGGTGCTCGTATTTGTGCGAGACCTGCCTTTTGAAATCCCGGTCGATCGGTTTGAAGAAGTGCGCGACCAGGCTGTTGAATACGCAACGAGCAGCGGTTTCTTGAGCGGTGTGGCCGGCGGTCTCTCGTCAGCTGGTACCGGTGCAACGGCTGTCGTGCTAACTATCGTTGTGCTGTTCTTCTTTTTGAAAGATGGACAAAAGATTTGGGCTTTCCTGTGCCGCCCATTCCGTGGTGAAAACTATGCGCGAGTGCAGCGCATCGGAGCCGCATCAGTCGATACTTTCGGGGCTTATGTGCGTGGTACAGCAATGGTGGCTTTGGTTGACGCTGTTGGTATCGGGATCGGTCTGTTGATCCTGCAGGTGCCGCTTGCGCTGCCGTTAGCTGTGTTGGTGTTTGTGCTTGCGTTTATCCCGATCGTTGGTGCGGTTACCGCCGGTGTGCTCGCTGCGCTTGTCGCATTGGTCTCTAACGGGCTCACCAGCGCCCTGATTGTGGTCGCGCTTGTGATCCTCGTGAACCAGCTTGAGGGAAACCTGTTGCAGCCGGTGCTGATGGGCAACGCCCTCAGCCTGCACGCTCTTGTTGTGTTGCTCGCTCTTGCTGTGGGTACCGTCACCAACGGCATCCTCGGTGCTGTGCTTGCAGCTCCTCTGCTTGCGGTTGTGTGGGGTGCTGTGAAGGTTTGGAACGGCAAGGATGAGCCGGCAGATTGGGCAAAACCGAGCGCCCGAGAAAAAGCGATGTATAAATAGGGTGGCTTAAGAAACACCTACATGAACCTTGCGCACAGTTGTAACTGTTAAGCACCTGCGCAAAGTTTAAGCCGCCGTTCATTCGCTGAGCTGCGCTTCTAGCTGACGCAGATCTGCCTCAAGCGCAACCCACGAGAGCATTGCGCACTTAACGCGCATCACAAACTTTGCGACGCCTTGAAACGCGACAGCATCACCGAGCAGCTGTTCATTCGGTTCACCCTCGCCGCGCGACTGTAGCATCTCGCGGAAAGCGTCGATGCGCTCTTGTGCTTCTGCGATAGTCAGAGGTTTTTCTTCGAGGAGTTCGGTGAGGATCGAAGCGCTCGACTGTGAGATAGAACAGCCCTGCCCGCGCCACTTAACCTCTGTGATCGTGCCGCTTTGCGCATCATAGGCAACATCGAAGGTGATCTCGTCACCGCAGCTTGGGTTTAATTCATGGTGTGATGCGGTGTGGCCCGTCTCTGATTCAAGCTCACCCTGGCCGTGTGGGCGCTTAGAGTGGTCGAGAATAAGCTCTTGGTAGAGCGAATCAAGTGCAGACATGTTTACACCCCTCCAAAGTAACGCTGTGCTTCTTTCAATCCAGCGATGAACTGTTCAACCTCAGTGTCCGTATTTGTAAAGTGCACACTCGCGCGCACAGAGGCGGTGATACCGAGCTCGCGGTGCAGTGGTTGTGCGCAGTGATGGCCAACACGAACCATAACTCCGAGTGTGTCGAGAACCTGCCCGATATCGTGTGCGTGAATACCGCTCACATCAACCGCTGCGAGCGCAACACGCTGCTCTGGGTTGCTCGGCCCGAGCAACCGCACACCGTTTAAACCTGCGATGCCTTCGACAAGCTGTGTGACCAGTTGGTGCTCTGTTGCGGCAGCGCGGCCGGCATTGACACTGTCCAGATAGTCAATTGCAGCTCCCAGCCCGACTGCTTGTGACACAGGTTGGGTGCCCGGTTCGAAACGGTGGGGAGCTGGCAAAAATTCGGCGTGCTCGAGCGACACCTTGGTAATCGCAGAACCGCCAACCCGGATTGGCGGCAGAGCGTTTAAAAGTTCGGTTTTGCCCACCAGTGCTCCGATACCGTATGGTGCAAACAGTTTGTGACCTGAAAAAACCATGAAGTCAACACCGAGATCGGTGAAGTTGATTGGAATGTGTGGCGCCGACTGGCAGGCATCGAGCACAATAACCGCACGCTCATTTGCGTGTTTGCGTGTTGCAGCAACAAGCTCGTGCACCGGTGCGATCCAGCCGGTGACGTTTGAAATGTGGGTGAATGCAACGATTCTTGTGCGGTTATTGAGTCTCGCGACGAACTCATCGAGCTCCCAAATACCGTCAGGGGTTACCGGCACGACAACAAGTTTTGCACCTGTGCGCTGCGCTAGTCGCTGCCAGGGAATAAGATTCGCGTGGTGTTCGGCGGCGGTAACAACGATTTCAGCGTCACTATCAAGTGCGAAACGGTCAGAGCCTGGCACTGCCAGAGCGGGGGAGGTGACAGCGAGGCTGGCCTCACTAAAGCCACCTGCGAGAGTGTTTAGCGCATCGGTTGCGTTGCTCGACCACACAACTGTTGCATCACTTGGTGCACCAACGAACTTGTGCACTTTATCGCGCGCGCCCTCAAAAGCGAGCGTCGCTGCGCCAACCACGGCGCTCGTGCCCCGGTGCACCGCCGCATTGCTCTCGCGCAAGAATTTATTTTCTGCATTAATTACTGTTTCTGGGCGCTGTGCTGTTGCAGCAGTGTCAAGGTAGATTGCGCGATCCGCCGCAAATGCGCTGAAATCCTGTCGCAGCTCTGCTACCTCGGTGGGGGAAAACGGTGCTGCCGCCCGTAACTTAGCAAGTTCTAACTCTGCACGATAAGTCATAGTGCTTCTATTCTGGCACCCCTGCCCGAGTGAAACCTAGAGTGTTCGCCGCACGCGAAAGGCTCGCTAAAATTAGAGGCGTGTACGGCGAAGTAATAAACCAGATTTTGCAATTTGCGGGAATTTTGGCCTTTGCGATTTCTGGCGCGCTCGTCGGTGTGCGACAGAATCTTGATCTGCTTGGCATCATCGTAGTGGGCTCCTCAACCGGAATCGGCGGAGGCATTCTGCGCGACGTGCTGCTCGGAATCAACCCACCTACGAGTCTTGTGTTTTGGCCGAATGCAGCCGTCGCAGTTGCCGGCTCACTGCTGGTGTTCTTCTTTCACCCCGGCATCACCCGCAACCGTCACTTTGAGGTGGTCTTTGATGCGTGGGGGCTCGGGCTCTTCAGCGCCAATGGCGCAGCCTGGGCAATTTCAGAGGGGCACACCTTGCTAACTGCGGTGTTTGTGGGCACAATCACCGCAATCGGTGGCGGAGTTGTGCGCGATGTGCTCGTGAATCAGGTGCCTGGTGTGCTCACTCGTGAACTGTATGCGGTGTCTGCGTTTACGGGAGCGTTTGTCGCAGCAATTCTGCAGATGCTGACGGGCCGCATTGTGCTTGCGAGCGTAGTCGGCGTTATTTTTGGGATCACCCTGCGTTTACTGTCATACTCGCGTGGTTGGAATCTGCCGCGCCCGCCGCGCCCGTTCGGCCAGAGCATCCCAAACGGCGATCAGCAGCATTAGCCCGCCCGCTGCAAGTGGTAAATGCAGCGCCAGCTCAACACCCCAGCGATCCGCTGCAAAACCTGTCAACGCAGAGCTGACAGACTGACCGAGTGTCAGCGCAGCTCCCAAAACAGTCATCACCGTAGCTGCGCGCCCGGCCGGCGAGCGTAAAGACGCGAGACTGTAGATTGTGACTAACGCAGGGCCGACCCCAACACCAATGAGGAGCATTGCTGCCGCAAGCCCAAAACCCGTTGGGGTGACAGAGTAGAGCACAGCACCAGCAATTACTATCACCCCTGCCACCAGCCAGCGTAGATTTTGTGAGATGTGTGCGGGTAGGCGACCCACCAGCCAGGCGCAGACTGCTGACCCAACCCCCATCAGTGAATACCAGATACCCGCTTGACTCTCTTCGCCGCTCAGCTGCATCAGTGCGGTCAGTGAGACCAGAGTGCTGCCGAAACAGAATCCGATAGCGAGGAGGCCGAGCGCTGTGGTTAAAACAGGGCGGTGCAGCAGGTGACTCAGCGGTGCGGCGGGTGCGGTAGCTTGCGTCACAGCTGTGACAGTATTGGCGGAGCTGTGCAGAGCGAAGGCGGTGCACAGAACGATTGTTAGCGCCGCTGCCACAACTAACGGAGTTGCCGCACTAAAGGCTGTTGCGAGCATACCCACCACGAGTGGGCCGAACACAAAACTGATTTCATCAAGCATCGCCTCTGTTGCAAACGCGCGGTTTCGGTCGTGCAGATTAGGTGTTGCGGCGGCAGTGCGGGTGCGGGAGAGCGGCCCGACACAGGGGGCAGAAGCACCCAGCACAAACGCGCCTATCAGTAGCAGCCAGTCAGGCGCAGAGCTGTAAGCGAGGACGGCGAGATTTAGCATCGCTAGTGTGTTCACAATGGTCGCGCTGAGCACCACCCGGCGCTGCCCGAAACGATCTGCTAACGCGCCAATAACACCGGCAAATGAGGCGTGCCCAATGCCGAGAACTGCGGCGTTGTAGCCACCAAGGGTGACAGACTCTCGGGCGGCAACAACCACTGTCAGCGACCCGATTATAAGCATTGCAAACGGAAAACGTGCCGCAAAAGAAAGCAAAAAATAACTAGAACCGAGTGGTCGCATACGCTCAATTTTATGCTTAGCCGCGGTAATCGAGCGGCAGAGTAGACTGAAGGGCATGCTAATTCTCGCGGCAACTCCGATTGGCAACCTCGGTGATGCCTCACCCCGACTGCGTGAGACGCTCGCCGCGGCAGATATTATCGCAGCCGAAGACACCCGTACCACCGGTCAGCTGTTGAAGCTGCTCGACATCAAGCACAGTGCAAAGCTTGTGCCCCTGCACGATCACAATGAGCGACAGAAGGCGGATGAACTTGCAGCAGCTGCGGTGACACAGCTGGTTGTGCTTGTGAGTGACGCCGGTATGCCAACCGTATCTGACCCTGGATTTCGGGTGGTTGCTGCGGCTATTGCGCGTGACGTTGAGATTAGCAGCATTCCCGGCCCGAGCGCGCCAGTGACGGCGCTTGCTGTGTCTGGGATTCCGACAGACCGCTGGAGTTTTGAAGGGTTTGTGCCGCGTAAAAGCGGTGACAAGCGCAAACTGTTTGCGTCTCTCGCAAACGAAACGCGCACCATGCTGTTTTTTGAGAGTCCGCACCGGGTGCATGAGACGCTGCAGGCTATGCAGCAGTATTTTGGTGCAGAGCGGCAGGCCGCACTGTGTCGGGAACTTACTAAGCTGCATGAAGAAGTCATCAGAGGCACGCTGCAGAAGCTAACAGCTGCGACGGCAGCGGGTGTGCGCGGCGAGATTGTCTTGGTTGTGGCCGGCGCAGATCCGCAAATTGATACTCCGGAAACTGCGCTTCAGCGGGTGCTTGAGCGAGTGGCAAGCGGTGAGCGCGTCAAGGACGCGACGCGTGCAGTTGCTGCGACCAGTGGTATTCCAGCACGAGAACTGTATGCGATGGTGACAGCTATGAAAGATAGTGCCCGTCGTGGCGCACTGAACGAAAAATAGTAGAGATTGTCGGCGCGGGTTCAGCTAATTCATATTTAGTTGCTACAGACTCTTAGTGTTAAATGCGGTTTATCCGCTCTGAAAATGCCGTGCTGCGCACGTGCTATGAAGAGGATAGGAATTATTTTGAAGCGTTCACTCGCCCTTGTTGCAGGAGCAGCAACCGTGTTAACCCTCGGGGCATGTGCAGATCAAACCCTCGCTACTGGCGCCGGCTGCGTTGTGCCGGAAAGCGCGACCTTAAAGAAGATTGAGGTTGCGCCGGGCGAAGACGGCCAGAATATGCTGAAGGGCAAGCTGCCAATCACCGCTCCTGAAACCCAGCAGGTGTTTGTTGTGGAAAAGGGTGATGGCGGCAAAGTTATCGGTGATGTAGAGGGCCGCACCGAACAGTACAAACTTGTAATAACCGCATACAACGGCAACACCGGAAAGCAGATTGTGCAGCAGCCGGTGCAGACTTCTGTCGGTGAGTCATCCGGGCTTAAATTCCTCACTAATGTTGCCGGTTGCGTGACAGACAACGGTAAATTACTGACTGTTACTAAGGCCAGCGATGTTTGGCCAACCGCAGATCAAATGTTCCAAGATCTTGCTGGCGACGACGCTGTGGTCTTAGAAGTCGACTATGAAGGTAAGGTGCCGGCACCGCTGACTGACGATCAGCTCCTGCCACAGGCAGAAGGAAAAGCGGCTAAGCTTCCGGCCGATTTCCCGCAGGTTGACGTAGCCAAAAACGGTGAACCAACAATCACGATTAAAGATGCCGCAGCAAAACCAGCTGAGCTTAAAGTTGCAAACCTAATTGAGGGTGATGGCGAGACCGTAGAGCCTGGCGCACTGACCTATGTGCACTATAAGGGTGTGCTGTGGTCAACCGGGAAAGAGTTCGACTCGAGCTGGTCACGTGGCGGGAAGGCAGCTAGCTTCCCAACTGACGGCGTGATCGAAGGCTTCCGGAAAGCACTTGAGGGTCAGAAGGTGGGCTCCCGTGTGGTCGTGCTCGTGCCGCCCGCTGAGGGCTATGGCGCAGACTGGAATAAGCAGCAGGGTGGCACAGAAGACGATGTGATGGTGTTTGTGCTAGACATCGTTGGCGCCCAGAACAAGTAGCGGCGAGTGGCGCTTTTGCAAGACCTGGTGCCTTTCATAGTAGGTGTGCTCATTGTGGCGCTCGGTGTCGCCGCATCTATTGCACTGCACGAAGTTGGGCACCTGGTTCCTGCAAAAGTTTTTGGGGTTAAAGTAACCCGTTTCATGGTTGGTTTTGGCCGGACGCTGTGGTCGAAACAGCGTGGTGAAACCGAATACGGAATAAAACTTTTACCCTTCGGTGGGTACGTGCAAATGATTGGCATGTATCCACCAAAGAAACCGGGTGAGGCTCCGCGTGAAGCCTCGACTGGTTTCCTAGACTCAATGGCGAACGATGCGCGAGAGTTTAGCGCTGAAACCATTACTCCGGGAGACGAGAAGCGGTCGTTTTATCTTTTGCCGGCATGGAAAAAGATAATCATCATGCTGGGCGGGCCGCTAATGAACCTTGTGCTTGGCGTGGTGCTTTATGCGGTGCTGCTCTCAGGCATCGGAGTCGCCTCAACTACAACAACTGTTGCCGCGCTGAACGAATGCCTAAAACCGGTCACAGCTGCAGAGCAGACCTGTGCACCCGGTGATCCGACCGCACCTGGAGTGGCTGCTGGATTAGCCGCAGGGGACACGATCACAGCGATTTCTGGGAAAAATATCAACACATGGGATGAGCTGCGCGAAATTATTGCCGCCAACCCAAACACTCCGCTTGAAATTACCTACGAACGGGCGGGAGAAACTCGCTCGACGGTGCTCACACCCGCCCTCACGGAGCGCGCCGTATACACTGACGCGGGGCAGCCCGTTCTTGATGCAAACGGTGATCCGCAGCTTGAATCTGTGGGAATGATCGGTGCGCTACCTGAGACCGCGATTCAACGCCAGCCGCTGAGTGCGGTGCCGCGCTATGTGGGAGATAACGTTTCGGGTGTCGTTAATGTTATTCTGCACCTGCCGCATCGTTTAATAGATGTGTGGAACGCGGCGTTTGGAACGGAAGAGCGCGACCCGAACGGCCCGATCAGTGTTGTCGGGGTGGGGCGCATCGCTGGTGAAATTGCCAGCCATGACGGGATTGAAGTAAAGAGCAAAGTCTCGGCGATGGTGGGCTTGCTCGCCGGTTTAAATATTGCGCTCTTCGTGTTCAACCTGATCCCCCTGCTGCCGCTCGATGGTGGGCACGTTGCCGGCGCCGTCTACGAATCAGCGAAGCGCCGCCTCTACAGGCTTTTTGGAAAACCAGATCCCGGCCCAATAGATACGGCCAAGATGGTGCCGTTCACCTTTGCGATGGTGCTCGTTTTTGGTGCTATGAGCCTGCTGTTGATATACGCTGACCTCGTCAAGCCCATTACGCTGCAGTAGCCCGTAGCCACTGCGCTAGGGTGGAGGGGTGAATGATGTTACCTCTGAAAACTCATCGACAGCTACCGGCGCAAACAGGCAGCATCGGCTGCTGTCTTTTGTGCGTCGTGGCGGCCGTCTCACCTCCGGGCAGGAACGGGCCTTAAACGAGCTTGCGCCCGAGTATCTGATAGAGCCTAAGCGAGGTGACGGAGTAACTTCAATTGCTGCCGATCAGGAAACCGATCCGGCTCGCTGGTTCGGCCGCAAAGCTCCGCTCGTAGTGGAGATCGGATCGGGGCAGGGGCACCAAATAACACACGCCGCCGCTGCCACACCTGAGCGTGACTTCTTGGCGCTTGAGGTGTTTACTGGCGGGTTGGCGCGCACAATGGTGCTGGCAGAGCAGCTTGATGTGCACAATTTGCGCCTGATAGAAGCAAACGCACCGGAAGTGCTGGAACATTTGCTGCCCGCAGCCTCTGCCAATGAGATCTGGATATTTTTCCCAGATCCGTGGCACAAAGCTAGGCACAATAAACGTCGTTTAATTAACGATAGTTTTGTGCCGCTCATCGCTCGCGCCTTACAGCCCGGTGGGATAGTGCGCATGGCGACTGACTGGGAAGAATACGCTGAGCAGATGCGTGAGGTGTTTGACAGAGCGGACGGTTTTAAGCGCGGCTTCGACGGCGAGTGGGCTGAGCGATTCAACGGACGCGTGCTCACCGCATTTGAGAAGAAAGGTATTGCGAAAGGGCGCAACATTCGCGATCTCAGCTACATCAGAGTTGCCGAGGGCGCGACACAGTCTAAAATCGGGTAGACTAAAGCGGTTGCTTTGGTGCGTCTGCAACAGATGCGCTTTTGCCCCCGTAGCTCAGTGGATAGAGCGCCGGTTTCCGGTACCGTAGGTCGGAGGTTCGATTCCTCTCGGGGGCGCAAATCATTTTTCACCCTGCTGTGGCTCGCACTCGCTCGTTAATTACGGTAACCAAGTTGAAAAGCGCGCAAATTCCGGCAAAGATTAGCTTATGACTATCTCTGCGAAGCACACCGGCGTGGAGATCGCCGGAATCGAAGTTGTCAGCGAAAATGAGCGCACAGCACGGCCGCGTGATCTGTTTTGGCCGTGGTTTGCTGCGAATGTTTCGGTGTTCGGCATCTCGTATGCGGCCTGGGTGCTCGGTTTTGGCATTTCTTTCTGGCAGGCAACAGTGGTTACCGTGATTGGTGTCACCATCTCGTTTCTGCTGTGCGGTGTTATCGCTATCGCAGGTAAACGCGGTTCTGCACCAACCATGATCCTGTCGCGCGCTGCTTTCGGCGTGAAGGGTCAGAAAATACCCGGCATTTTTTCGTGGCTTATCTCGATGGGCTGGGAAACAATTCTTGCAATTCTTGCGGTGCTCGCAACCGCCACGATTCTCACCCGGCTGGGTCTTGAGGGTGAGCTGTTAATAAAAATTATCGCGACTATCGTCATAGCTGCGCTCATTGTCGGAGCCTCCGTAGCCGGGTATCACATCATTATGCGACTGCAGAAGATCTTTACCTGGGTTACCGCGGCGATTACGATTATTTACGTTGTTTTGGTTGCGCCGAGCATCGACATGCAGCGGGTGCTTGCAATGGAGTCTGGTGGATCTACCCAGGTTATCGGTGCCTTAGTGATGGTGATGACCGGGTTTGGTTTGGGATGGATCAATATTGCCGCAGACTGGTCACGCTACCAGCGACGTGATGCGAGCAACAGCAAAATAGTGTTCTGGAACACCTTCGGTGGCGCGACCTCCCCGATCATTCTGGTCATCTGCGGTTGTTTGATCATCGGCAGCAACCCGGAACTAATGGACGGTATTGCCTACGATCCGATCGGCACCCTGGCAGACCTCCTGCCAACCTGGGTGCTGCTGCCGTTTCTGATTGCTTCCGTGCTCGCACTGGTTTCTGGGGCGGTGCTCGGAATCTACTCATCCGGTCTCACCCTGTTAAGTTTGGGCGTGAAGCTACCGCGCCCGGCGGCGGCTGGTATCGACGGCACTATCCTGACCTTGGGCACTATCTATGTTGTGTTCTTTGCTGCAAACTTCCGCGATCCTTTCGAATCCTTCCTCATCACCCTCGGCGTGCCAATCGCAGCATGGGCGGGTATCATGATCGCAGATATCGCCCTGCGGAAGCAGCCGTATGATGAAGCCGCCCTGTTTGATGCGCGCGGTCGCTACGGATCTATTGATTGGATCTCCGTTGGCACAATGCTGTTTGCGATGTTTGTTGGCTGGGGGCTTGTTGTCAACTCATACGCTGAGACAGTGGCCTGGAATAACTGGCAGGGATATCTGCTGGGGCCGCTCGGATTGGGTGGGCGTGAAGGCGACTGGGCGTGGGCTAATCTCGGTGTTATCGTGGCGCTGTTGATTGGCTTTATCGTGACATTCATCGCTCGGCGCGGCATTGTTGCAAAACAAGAAAAGAACTAAGGTTAAACTGTGACTCCAGACAAAATCGCCAGTGAACTGCATAGAATTCTCACCTCGATAGCCGCCGCAAACAGCGCAGATATTGAGATTACCGAACAGCAGCTGCAACTTGAGCGACCAAAGAATCGTGCGCACGGAGACTGGGCGTCAAACGCGGCGATGCAGTTTGGCAAGCGGCTCGGCATGAACCCGCGTGCTCTTGCTGAGCAAATTGCGGCTGAGCTCAAACTGGTAGACGGCATTGCAGTCGTTGAGATAGCAGGGCCGGGCTTTATTAATATCACGCTAGATGTTGCTGCGGCCGGTCAAATCGCGCAAGATATTGTGCTGGCAGGTGCCGCATACGGGCGCAACAGTTTGCTTTCCGGGCAGAGCATTAACCTTGAGTTTGTTTCTGCGAACCCGACAGGCCCCGTGCATCTCGGGCACACCCGCTGGGCGGCGCTCGGTGATTCGCTCGCGCGAGTTCTGAAAGCGGCCGGCGCAGACATTGTAAGCGAGTATTACATTAACGACGCAGGTGCCCAGATGCAGAAATTTGGGCGCTCAGTGCTCGCTGCGGCACTAAACCAACCAGCACCAGAAGACGGGTATCCGGGTAAATACATTCAGGTGCTCGGTGAAAAAGTTCTTAAAGAGCGCCCAGACCTCGTTGAATTGAGCCCAGCAGAGCAGCTTGACGTGACAACTGAAATTGCTTATCGCCTGCAGTTAGATGAGATTAAGAGCTCCCTGGCAAACTTCAACGTCAACTTTGACGTGTGGTTTTCAGAGCGCACTCTGCACGAACAGACGGACGGCGGCAAAAGCAAAATCGAAATCGCGCTCGACCGCTTGCGTGAAGCCGGGCATGTTTATGAAGAGGGCGGCGCCACCTGGGTGCGCACCTCCACCTTCGGCGACGATAAAGATCGGGTCTTCACCCGCGGTAACGGCATCTACACTTATTTTGCCGCTGATGCCGCCTATCTGCTTTCTAAATCGTCTCGCGGCTCCTATGAAAAGATCTATCTGTTAGGCGCCGACCACCACGGCTATGTGGGGCGGCTAAAAGCTCTGTCTGCTGTTGCGGGCGAGGATCCAGAACGTCAGATGACCGTGCTGATCGGTCAACTGGTGATGCTGAATGGTGCTCGCCTGTCTAAACGTGCCGGCAATATTGTGGAGCTTGACGATCTGCTCGAGTGGGTCGGCTCAGATGCCTTGCGTTTTTGGCTGTCTCGCTACCCGGCCGACTCGCCGCTGTCGCTAGAGGGCGAAAAACTGCGCAGCCGCACAAACGACAACCCCGTGTTTTATGTGCAGTACGCCCACGCACGCACCTGCGCTGTAGACCGCAATGCTGCCGCTGTAGGGCTGCAGCGTGATGTTTTTCAGCCGGAACTGCTCACCCATACGAGCGAAACCGAACTTCTCGGTAAGCTGCAGCAGTATCCGGGGATTGTCGCTGGCGCCGCACAATTACGTGAGCCGCATCGGATCACACGCTACCTTGAAGAGCTGGCGGGCAGCTACCACAGATGGTATGACCAGTGTCGGGTGCTGCCGCAGGGTGATGAGGCTATCCAACCTCTGCACCAAACCCGCCTGTGGCTAAACGATGCAGCTCAGCAGGTGCTAGCAAACGGTCTCGATCTAATCGGTGTTAGCGCACCGGAGCGGCTCTAGGTGAGTAAGCGAAAGCGCTGGCTTATCACAACCGCGGTTGTGGTTGGCATAGTCAGCATGATCGTGGCCGTGGTTGAGATTGCGGGGCGGCCCCTAGTAAAGAGTGTGGCTGCTGGCGCAATCCGAGAAAACCTGCACATACCTGCGACAGTTCCTGTTGAGGTGGATCTCGATGGTTCGCTGACATGGCAGCTGCTGACCGGAAAATTTCGCAATGTGGGTCTGCAGGTGCCAAACTACACCGTTGCTGACGGTGTTACTGTCAACGTGAACGCAACCTTTGCTGGAATCGGAGTAAACCCAACTGCGAGCACGCTAGATAACGGGTGGGCGTATGTGAGTATGACTCACGAACAGTTCCGTGAAATGGCAATAACCCTGGCCGGTGACTGGGTTGATGACGTTGAATTTCATGACAACCGCATTATCGTGCATAAGTCTTTGACCGCTTTTGGCTCAAGCGTCGATGCGAGTGTTGAGGTGCAACCCTTAGCCGGTGCGGGGCAGACTCTGCTGCTGAACCCGGTGCAGATTAGCGCCGGCGGGATCACAACAACCCCAGAACAGCTGAGCCACCTCTCTGGCGGCCTACTCGGTGAAGTCGCATCCAGCTTCATTGAGCCTTACGATATTTGCTTTATCAACTACATCCCACAGGGTTTGCAGCTGCGTCGCGTAGCTGTGACAGAGAAAGAGGTGCGGGCGAGTTTCCAAATTGATCCGGAGTTTCTCCGCGATCCGCAGAAAAGACAACCCGGCACCTGCGCTGAGCACTAATTTCAACACCAGCCACAACCATGAGGAGCACCATGAGCACCGACCTCAACGCTATCAATCAGGCGATATTCCCCAGCACCGCAGCCCGCAATGCCGAAGGTGAGTTGGAGATTGGGGGAGTGGCAGCAACCGCGCTCGCATCTGACTACGGCACTCCGCTGTTTGTGTTTGATGAGCGAGAGTTTCGTGCCCGCGCGAAGAACACCGTCACAGCGCTGCGGTCTGAGTTTCAGCGTATTGGTGCGGACGCAAAAGTCTACTACTCAAGCAAAGCATTTTTGTGTGTTGAGGTTGCGCGCTGGGCGATAGAAGAAGGGCTCCACATTGATGTTGCCAGTGGCGGCGAGCTTGCTGTCGTGTTGGCAGCGGGTATCGACCCGAAGCTTATTGCCATGCAGGGCAACAACAAGTCGCGTGCAGAGCTGCGTGAAGCGATCGAAATTGGTATCGGCAGCATCGTCATTGATAGCGCGCATGAGATTGAGCGGCTGAGTGAGGAGGCTGCGAAGCTTGGCAAGACAGTGCGTGTTTTCTTGCGGGTCAACAGCGGTGTGCACGCAACAACCCACAGTTTCCTAGCAACCGCGCATGAGGATCAAAAATTTGGGGTACCGCTGACGCAGGCAGCTGAGTTGATCGAGCGTATTCGCTCTGATGCAAACATGGATCTGCGCGGTGTGCACTGCCACATTGGCTCTCAAATTCACGCGGTTGATGGATTTGTTGAATCGGCTGCCCGCATGACTGAGCTGGTTGCCGAGCTGAGCAAAACGGGCCCGGTGCCAGAGCTGAATCTCGGCGGCGGTTTTGGTATTGCCTACAATCAGGCTGAGGTAGAGAGCGCGCCAAACATTTTCGAGCTTGCCAAGCAGCTGGCAGATACAGTTGCTGTCGCCTGTGAACGCGCCGGCATTCCGGTGCCGCTCTTAAGCTTTGAGCCGGGTCGTTCAATTGCCGCCCCAGCGGGAGTCACCCTCTATACGGTAGGAAATATTAAAACCGTTGACCTCACCGTTAGTGACAAGGCAGCTGACCCGGCAGATTTGGGTTATACCGAACGTCGCTACATCAGTATCGACGGCGGTATGAGCGACAACCTTCGCCCGGCTTTCTACAACGCCACCTACACTGCACGCCTCGCAAACCGGACAAGCAGTGCGCCACCCGCCCTGTCTCGTGTTGTTGGTAAACACTGTGAAACGGGCGATATCGTGCTGCACCGCGCGCTTTTGCAGAGTGATATTAGTGAAGGGGATCTTATCGCGTTTGCGGCCACAGGCGCTTATGGCTGGGTGCTTGCGAGCAACTACAACTATGTGCCGCGCCCGGCAGTGGTTGCTGTGCGAGACGGTGAATCACGCTTGATAGTGCGCGGAGAAACAATTAAAGACTTGGTGGCGCGCAGCGTCTACTAAACTTTTAACATTGACTTTTACCCAAATAAACGAATCAGAAAAGAGTGAGTTTCGTGAGCGAATTGCGCAATCTTCGGGTGGCTCTGTTGGGAAGCGGATCGGTTGGTTCTCAAGTGGCGAGGTTGCTGCTTGAACACAGCGAAGAGCTCTCCGCTCGGATCGGTGCAAAGCTGGAGCTCGCCGGAATTGCCGTGCGCAACCTGGATGCTAAGCGGGATGTTGAATTGCCGCAGGAGCTTTACACAACCGACGCCGAGCGGCTGATCCTCGGCGCAGATATTGTTGTGGAGGTTATGGGCGGTATTGAGCCGGCAAGAACCCTGATCCTTACCGCACTGCAGCAGGGTTCAGATGTGATCACCGCCAATAAGGCGCTGCTTGCGGCGCACGGGGAAGAGCTGCAGGCAGCCGCTGATCGTGTTGGCGCGCAGCTGTCTTACGAAGCAGCGGTTGCGGGGGCGATTCCGATCATTCGACCGCTTTTGAACAGCCTCGCAGGCGACAATATTAAGCGCGCAATGGGGATCGTAAACGGATCAACCAACTATATTCTCGACAGCATGGATCGCTTCGGGCAGACCACAGAGGAGGCAATGAAGATTGCCAGCGACCTTGGCTATCTGGAAGCGGATCCGACCCTCGACGTCGAAGGCTATGACGCCGCACAGAAGGCAGCAATTCTGGCGCGCATTGCCTTCCACACGGAGCTGCCCGCAGACGCAGTTTATCGCGAGGGAATCACGAAGATAACCGCTGAGGATATCGCGACAGCAAAACAGAACGGGCAGACTATTAAACTGCTCGCGGTGGTTGAGCGTGTCGAGCGCGAAGATGGATCTGAGGGCGTATCAGCACGTGTTTATCCGGCGCTAATCTCCCGTGAGCATCCGCTGGCTGCTGTGCACGGCGGAAAGAATGCGATCTTTGTCGAAGCTGAGAGCGCCGGCGAGCTAATGTTTTACGGTGCGGGCGCCGGCGGTGTGGAAACCGCCTCTGCTGTGCTGGGTGATCTGGTTTCCGCTGCGCGCCGCCATGTAGCAGGCGGGCCGGGTGTCTCGTTTAAGAGCTACGCAAATCTGCCGGTGCTTACAATCGGGGAGATTCTCACCGCATATCAGCTGCGGCTGACAGTTGCTGATCAACCGGGTGTGCTGCAACAGATCGCCGGTGTGTTTGCTGAGAATAACGTCTCGCTTGCGACGGTGCAGCAGAGCCCGAGCAAAGACACTGCAGACGCCGCAACTCTTGTTATCGGAACCTATCGTGCGCGCGAGGCGGAGCTAAAAGCAACCCTAGAAAGAATCGCTGCGCTTGATGCTGTGTTGTCTGTCGACAGCACTCTGCGTGTTGCTGAGGTCTCTGCATAATGCGCAAAGTACGGGTGCGTGTGCCCGCCACGAGCGCTAACTTAGGGCCGGGCTTTGACACATTTGGACTGGGGCTCTCATACGCTGACGAGCACACCGCTGAGGTGCTACCGGCAGGCTCTGAAACAGTTGTGCGGATCAGCGGTAACGGTGCTGGAGAGCTTCCCACCGATGCCAGCAACCTGATGGCAAAGTCGGTTGCGCATGTGTTCAAACGGGTGGGTCGGGAAGTGCCGCCGCTTGAAATTCATGCGCACAACCGGATCCCGCACGGACGCGGTATGGGATCTTCTGGCGCCGCAATTGTTGCGGGTGTGATGATGGCGAAGGGTTTGCTTGCTGGCGAGGTGGAGCTTTCGGATCAGGCTCTGTTGGATTACGCAACAGAGCTGGAAGGGCATCCTGACAATGTTGCGCCGGCTCTTATGGGCGGGTTAACTATTGCTTGGACGAGCGAGAACGGCCCGCGGGCAAAAAAACTTGCTGTGCACAGGAGTATCGCGCCGTTGGTTTTGGTGCCAGATTTTCAAGTCTCAACTAAACTTGCCCGCTCCCTGCAGCCGGACAGTGTGCCCCACGTTGACGCTGTGTTTAACGTTTCGCGCTCCTCACTGTTGGTGGCAGCGCTGACTCAAAGCCCGGATCTTTTGTTTGCCGCGACAGAAGACAAACTGCATCAAAACTATCGTGGCGAGGCTATGCCACGCACCCGAGATCTGGTTGCTGCGCTGCGTGCACAAGGGTTCCCATCGGTAGTTTCAGGTGCTGGCCCGTCAATTTTGGTGTTGAACGAAAGTTCAAGTCAGAGGCTTGAAGCGGTCGATTATGTTACTGAAAACGCACCCGATTGGCAGCGTTTAGTGCTGGCTGTCGATATTCAAGGTGCTACAGTAGAAGAAGTTGTTTAGCAATTTGCGCAGTCGCGCGGTTAACTGGCTAACACTATTTACTACGGAATAACACGCAGTTTGGAATGTGCTCAGCTGAGCATTTGCGTGATTTACTATCCCGTCTGGAAGGACTGAAAATGGTTGAAGAAACAACCGAGACCGAAACTCCGAAGCGTCGCAGCCGTCGCGTTTCAACACCAACTGTTGACACAGCGGCCGCAGTTGATGCTGCTACCGCAGCACCAACTGATTCTGCCGCAGTGGTTGAGGAGGCGCCGAAGAAGACTACGCGTCGTCGCACCACTAAGAAGGCTGATGCTGAAGCGCCTGCGGCTGATGCTGCTGTTGTAGCGGAGGAAGCTGCTGTGGTTGAGGAGGCGCCGAAGAAGACTACGCGTCGTCGCACCACTAAGAAGGCTGATGCTGAAGCGCCTGCGGCTGATGCTGCTGTTGTAGCGGAGGAAGCTGCTGTGGTTGAGGAGGCGCCGAAGAAGACTACGCGTCGTCGCACCACTAAAAAGACTGCTGCTGCAAGCAGTGAAGCACCAGCTGCAGAAAACGCCGAGACAGGTGCGGCTCCGGCGCAAAAAGACGCTGACGCGTCTGAAGCAGCCGACGCGGCGGAAAAACCGAAGCGCGGTCGCCGTCGTGCAACTGCAAGCAGCACTAAAGCTAACGCAAAGCAAGAAGAGACGGCGGAAAGCGAGAAAAACGAAGATGCTGTCGAGAGCACCAACACTGTCGAGAGTGCCGCAGCTGATGCCGACAAGCACGGTGATGTAGATAAGTCGAGTGACGCTGCGAAGTTGGGTGACAGTGAGAAACCCGGTGACACAGACGGCGACAATCAAAAATCAGACCGCGAGATGCGCAATGGACGGCAGCGCACGCGGCAACGCGACCGCAAGCGTCGCAACACTGATGACAGCGAAGAGCTGACTGAATCAGACGTGCTGCTGCCGATTGCGGGGATTCTTGACGTGCTCGACAATTACGCATTCGTGCGCACCACCGGTTACCTGCCGGGCGCCACAGACGTGTATGTGTCACTGAGCCAGGTTAAGCGGCACAACCTCCGCAAGGGTGACGCAATAGTTGGTGCCATTCGGCAGCCACGTGAGGGTGAAAACGGCGGCCGTCAGAAGTACAACGCACTTATTAAAATTGATACCATCAACGGCCAGTCTGTTGAAGAGGCGGCAAGTCGCGGTGAATTCAGCAGCCTGACTCCGATATCGCCCGATCAGACCGTGGTAGCCAGTTCTGCAAACAACTCCGTTGTGTCCCGGTTATTTGACCTGTTTGCACCCCTCGCTCTCGGTCAGCGTGGGCTCATTGAAGCACAGAGCGGTACTGGAGCAACTGAAACACTGTTAGAAATTGGGAAGAGCTTCGGCGCTGCATCACCAGAAACTCACGTTATGCACGTCTTAGTGAGTGCGCGACCTGAGGAAGTAACAGAACTCAGCCGTCGTGTTGACGGCGAGCTTATCGCCGCAGCCGCAGATAGCCCGACCGACGATAAACTCACTGTTGTTGAACTCGCTCTCGAACGCGCCAAGCGACTTGTGGAGCTCGGTCACGATGTTGTGCTGCTGATTGACCGTTTGTCTGATCTTGCTATTGCACACGAGTCAGCGTTGATGATGGGCAAAAATTCAACCGCTCTTATGATCGGTGGAAACCCCACCTCACCCGGAAACCAGTTGATCCGGCAGGTGTTTGCGACCGCTCGCAACGTTGAAAACGGCGGTTCCCTGGCAATTTATGCTGCGGTGGATACGCTGAGCGCCTTCGGAATCGACCTGCCAAGTCTCGCCAACTGGCAGATCAGCCTCGATGAAGGTCGCGCACTCCTAGGTAACTTCCCAAATATTAGTGTGTCGCGCGCTAAGGTTCGCGGTGCGGCCGCTCTGCAGGGTGAAAATGTGTACCACACCGTAAAGAGCGCAATCAAAGCCGTGTCACCCGCAGAAGGGCCCGGAGATGCTTTCTTCGGAGATCCGACAGCTGACATCGAGCTCACCGATATTGTTGCAAACGCGAAGACTCTTGACGACGCCCTGATCGCGCTCGCTAAGCGTTAATTAGGTAACAGGAGAAAGCATGTTTGAACAGGTTGAAGTGCTCCTGGTAGAGCACGCTGACTTGCAGGAGCAGCTTGCCGATCCGGAGCTGCACGCAGATCAGGCGCGCGCAAAAAAGGTTAATCGCCGCTACGCTGAGCTGTCAAAGATTAAGGCCGCTTACGAAGCTTGGCAGCAGCTGGGGGACGACCTCGAAGCCGCTCGTGAGCTTGCTAAAGAAGATTCAGCCTTTGCTGATGAACTCCCAACACTCGAGGAGGGGCTGGCAGAGGCACAGGAGAGGGTGCGCCGGCTCCTCATTCCGCGTGATCCGGATGACGCTCGCGATGTGATTCTTGAAATTAAGGGTGGCGAAGGTGGCGCGGAGTCGGCACTGTTTGCGGCTGATTTGCTGCGCATGTACACCTACTACGCAGAGTCAAAGGGTTGGAAAACTGAGATTTTAGAGCGCGACGAGAGCGATCTTGGCGGTTTTAAAAATGTGCAGGTTGCAATTAAGGGCAACGCGAGCGATCCGAGCCAGGGTGTGTGGGCGCATCTGAAGTTTGAGGGCGGTGTGCATCGTGTGCAGCGTGTGCCCGTGACCGAAACCCAGGGCCGTATCCACACGTCAACAACCGGTGTGCTCGTGTTTCCAGAGGTTGATGAACCCGAAGAAATTGAGATCAACCAGAACGACTTAAAGATCGATGTTTTCCGTTCTTCAGGCCCCGGTGGGCAGTCGGTTAACACAACCGACTCTGCTGTGCGAATCACGCACCTGCCAACCGGCATAGTGGTTTCGATGCAGAATGAGAAATCACAAATTCAGAACCGTGAAGCTGCGATGCGTGTTCTCCGTGCGCGCCTGCTTGCCGTGCAGCAGGAAGAAGCTGAAGCCGCAGCAAGTGCGCACCGCAAGAGTCAGATCCGCACCATGGATCGATCTGAGCGTATTCGCACCTATAACTTCCCGGAAAACCGGATTGCAGATCACCGCACCGGCTATAAGGCATACAACCTGGATCAGGTTATGAACGGTGCGCTCGGGCCGGTAATCGACTCATGTATTCACGCAGATGAAGAGGCTCGCTTAGCGGATCTCGGAAACTAGAATTAGGAGGGGCAGTTGTCTATACGTAATAAACGCCGGATGGCAATGTTTGTGTGGGTAATCGGCCTCTTCGGCTACGTTTGTGCGGTTATTAACCGCACCTCGCTAGCATCCTTGGGTTTGGAAGCGCAGCATCATTTCGGTATTGAAGCAACTGCGCTTTCTTCGTTTGTGGTGCTGCAGCTTGTTGTCTATGCGGGGGCGCAGATTCCTGTCGGAGCGTTAATTGACCGCTTTGGATCGGCTCCCGTGATGGTCGCCGGCCTGTTTTTTATGACGGTTGGGCAGACAGTGATGGCGCTCGCCGATACCTTGGGTGGTGGGTTGATCGCGCGCGGTCTTGTTGGTGTTGGTGACGCCGGAATTTTTGTCGCACTCGTGCGGCTGATGGCGAACTGGATGCCGCCACAGCGCATGCCTGTCGTGACGCAGATGACGGGTCTTGTGGGGTTGAGCGGTCAGTTTGTTTCAGTGACTCCGCTGGCCCTGGTGGTCAGCGGATTTGGCTGGCAAACGGGGTATCTGGCGTTAGCGGCTGTCACTGCAGTGGCTGCCGCCGCATCGTTCACCCTGTTACGCGAGTTTTACGGTGGGCTAACACTGTTTGAACGAGCTGTGCTGGGTCGTCGTGTGGATACGCCCGAAACTGAGATCCTGGAAAACGCTGACGGGCGCGTGCGTGACGCTTTGGGAGATCTTACGCCAGTGACAGAGCCGATCCCGATTGTAGGGCGGCGTGGAACAGCCTGGAAAACCTTTATTGGTGTGGTGCGCAGGCCCGGGGCGCGGCTCGGATTTTGGGCGCACTTTACTCCGGCGGCTGCCTTGAATAGTTTTTTACTGCTCTGGGGAACACCGTTCTTAAGAGCAGGGCAGGGATTGAGTGCGCCTGAGGCCGGTGGAATTTTAATGACCGCCATCACAGTGGCGATGATCTCAGGGCCGTTCATCGGCATGTTTACATCTCGATATCCTAAGCTTCGAGTGCCGTATGTTTTTGTTCTTACGCTCTTGATTGCGATCGCTTGGCTGACTGTTTTGCTGCTACCGGGTGGTGCCCCGCTGTGGCTTTTGCTTCTGACCGCATTTTTTACCGGCCTTGGGGGGCCAAGCTCTCTTGTTGGTTTGGAGGTTGTGCGTTCGCACGTGCATCGCCGTCAGCTGGGCCTGGCAAGCGGATTTGTTAATGGAGGCTCGTTTATGGGTGGTCTGCTTATGATCCTGTTTATTGGGTTGCTGCTCGACTGGCAGGGCGCTGGTTCCCCTGAAACCTATAACCATGAGGCTTTTCGCAATGCGATGTTGAGCCAATTCTTGGTCTGGGGGATCGGCCTAGTTGGTATTGCGGTTGAGTTTCCGAAAGCTCGCCGCGAGATTTGTCGCCGTCGGGGTGACGGAATACATCCTTGAGATATGCTTTAAGAGCAAACTAGATCTCATAGAACCCCGGCTCATTGGGGTATTCGTATGTGGGTGCGGCAGGGGCGCCACGACGGGGGCGGACACGAGCAGGAACGCCCACCAGAGTTGAAAACTTCGGGGCATCTCGCACGACAACAGCATTCGCGCCGATCGCTGAATCTGATCCAATGGTGATATTTCCCAGCACTTTTGCGCCCGCCCCGACAACCACGCGATCACCGAGTGTTGGGTGGCGCTTACCGGGTTCGAGGCCTGTTCCGCCGAGGGTGACCTGATGGTAAAGCATTACGTCATCGCCGATAACGGAGGTCTCACCGATCACTACCCCCATACCGTGATCGATAAAGAGACGCCGCCCAATGACCGCGCCGGGGTGAATTTCTATGCCGGTTAAAAATCTGGCAAGCTGCGAGTTCAGTCGGGCGAGTGGCTTTAGGCGGTGTTGCCAGAGCCAGTGGGAGATGCGATGCGCCCACACCGCGTGGGTGCCGGGGTAGAACATGAAAACACCGAGGCTGGAACGCGCCGCAGGGTCGCGATGCTTCGCAGCCTCGATGTCTTCTTTAATTGTGCGAAACATTAAGAGTGATTAAACGTCGAGGTTTTCGTATAGCACTGTTGAGAAGTAGCGCTCACCAAAGTCTGGCACGATAACGACGATCTTTTTGCCAGCGTTCTCAGGTCGCTTTGCAACCTCAAGCGCTGCCCAGACCGCTGCACCGCCGGAAATACCGGCGAGAATGCCCTCATCGGTGCCGAGTGCGCGGCCTGTTGTGAGCGCGTCATCGAGCGCAACATCGATAACCTCGTCATAGATCTTTCGATCAAGCACCTCGGGCACAAAGTTTGCGCCGAGCCCCTGGATTTTGTGAGGGCCCGCTTTCCCCTCGGTTAAGAGCGGAGAATCCTTAGGCTCAACTGCGATTATCTGCACATTAGGATTGTGCGCTTTTAGTGCCCCGCCAGCACCGGTGATGGTGCCACCTGTTCCAATACCCGCAACAAAGATATCCACTGTGCCGTCGGTGTCATTCCAAATTTCTTCGCCGGTGGTTGCGCGGTGCACTGCCGGATTAGCCTCGTTCGCAAATTGGCGTGCCAGCACTGCTCCCTCAGTCTCAGCTGCGATCTCTTCGGCTTTTGCAACCGCACCCTTCATGCCGAGCGGGCCCTCTGTGAGCACTATCTCAGCGCCGTAAGCGCGCAGCACCTTACGGCGCTCAACACTCATTGTTTCAGGCATGGTCAAAATCACGCGGTATCCACGCGCTGCGCCGGCCATCGCGAGCGCAATACCGGTGTTGCCGCTGGTGCCTTCAACAATTGCGCCACCCGGTTTTAGTGCGCCAGACTTTTCAGCGGCGTCAATGATCGCGATGCCGATGCGATCCTTAACACTGCCTGCTGGGTTGTAGAACTCTAATTTTGCAAGCACGGTTGCCTGATCTGCGCCAGCCAGATGGTTTAGCTTTACAAGTGGGGTGTTACCGAAAGCTTCGGTAATGTTTGCAAGTTCACGAGCCACTTTGGGTCTCACTTTCTGAATAAAAATTTTTGTTAAAAGACTTTAATTTTGAAAATTTATGCGAGCGCTAAGACAACATCGCTGCGCGGTAGGAGTTTCAAACACAATTAAAAACTTTAGCAAAAGTTATTTGTCAGTTTCACTTTAGTTATGAATTGTCGGTGGATTTTCAGTTTCGGATACAGTTGGGAGGGTGATCGAAATCTCTGTCGCGCTGCGCGAAACCGCCAAAACGCTTGCAAACGCCGGTGTCGACAGTTTCCAGGCCGAGGCTGAACTGCTGCTCGCAGAGCTGCTCAACACATCGCGGGGTGGGGCGCAGGTGGCAGCGCTCACCGGGAAAACACTGGATGAGGATCAGGCGGAACAGCTTGGCATATGGGTTGCAAGACGCGCCGCCCGTGAGCCGCTGCAGCATATTCTCGGCAGCGCACCGTTCATGGACTTTGAAGTCGCGGTGGGGCCGGGCGTTTTTATCCCCCGCCCGGAAACCGAACAGGTTATCGCCGCAGCAGTGCACTTCAAGCAGATGTCAGCAGGATCCCAGCCGGTTCGGCGGGCACTCGATCTTTGTGCGGGATCGGGTGTTATCGCACTCGCGCTTGCCAGAACATACCCGCAGGCAGAAGTTCTTGCAGTAGAAAAAGAGACGGCAGCACTCCACTGGGCAAAACAAAACATAGATAGTCTCGGCGGTAACAGAGTGCATCTCATGCAGGCCGATATCTGCGAGCTGACAAGCGCTGAGCTGGGGGAGCCCTTCGACATAATTGTCTCGAACCCACCGTATGTGCCGGCAGACTGCATTCCGCAACAGGCTGAAACAGCTAAGCACGATCCCGCTAGTGCGCTGTATTCAGGATCAGACGGCCTGACACTGATCCGCAAACTTATCCCCTTAGCTGTTACAGCGGCTGCACCTGGATGCGTTATCGCAATAGAGCATACGGAAGAGCAGGGGGCAGCAGTGTGTGCGCTATTAACTGCGGCTGGTTGGCTTGACGCGCACACTGTGAACGACCTGAGTGGGCGGCCGCGCGCGAGCCTCGGTCGTTTAGAATTGTGAGTTATGGCAGAGGTTTTTGATATAAAAGACGCCACGCGCTTGCTTCCCGCTGTTCGCACAGCTCGCAACGCAATCCGGCGTGGTGAACTAATTGTGCTGCCAACAGACACCGTGTACGGCGTAGCAGCTGACGCCTTTAACCCTGGGGCGGTGCAGGATCTGCTCGCTGCTAAGGGGCGCACTCGCCAGTCACCGCCGCCCGTTTTAATCCCGAACCTGGGCACTCTGCACGCGCTCGCAGCTGAAGTTAGTGAGTCTGTTGCGAAGCTCGCAGAGGCATTTTGGCCGGGCCCGCTGACTCTGATTATGGTTGCTCAGCCCTCGCTGAGCTGGGATCTGGGGGAGACGCGCGGCACAGTTGCGCTGCGAATGCCAAATCATGAGCTGACCCTGCAGCTGCTGTCGGAAATTGGGCCGCTCGCTGTTTCTTCTGCTAATATAACCGGTGAACCGGCCGCGCAAACAGCAGCTGAGGCTGAGGCTATGCTCGGCGAAAGCATTACCGTATATCTCGAAGACGGCCTCGTCAGTGGTGACGGCACCCCCTCAACAATTCTCGATGTGACCGGTCTGCACCAAGCTAACGGCGTGATTCGCGTGCTGCGCGATGGCGCCCTGAGCAGAGAGCAAATCGAGGCAGTGCTGCCGGAAGCGACACTCATAGGGTAGCGCTTGACCTGGTTTGCTGTTGTTTTAGCGGTTGCGGCGGGAGTGAGTTTCTTGCTCTCTTTTGCTGTGCTGAAACTCGCGCATAAATTTCACCTTGTATCAGCCGTGCGCGGCCGCGACGTGCACAAGCAACCAACCCCTCGCCTCGGCGGAGTAGCGATGTATGGTGGGTTTCTTGTTGCCTTTATTTTTGCCTATTTTACTCCCGCGTTGCGCGGTGTAATCCACGAACCCAGAACCATTATCGGTCTGCTTGCGGCGGCTACAATCGTTTGTTTTGTCGGTGTGCTCGATGATCTTTTTGACCTTGACTGGATGGTGAAACTCGGTGCGCAGTTTCTTGCCGCCGGCGTGCTCGTTTGGCAGGGGGTGCAGTTTCTCTCGCTTCCGCTTGGAGACACCCTGCTGATTGGAAGCCCCGCGGTGAACATGCTCATCACAGTGTTTTTGATCGCGCTGACAATGAATGCCGTAAATTTCATTGACGGTATGGATGGGCTTGCCGCGGGTTTTGCGATTATTGCTGCCGCTTCGTTTTTTATTTATACGCGGATCCTGGCTGCTCAGACGGGAGAGAGCTCGGCGGTGAATCTGGCGAGTCTCATCGTTGCGATCCTGGCGGGTGTTTGCCTGGGGTTTCTGCCCTATAACTGGCATCAGGCAAAAATGTTCATGGGAGATACCGGCGCACTGTTGATAGGGCTGTTACTCGCCGCAGCAACGATTACAGCGACCGGGCAGCTCAACCCTGCCGCGCTCTCACCAAAACTGGTGATCGCAAGTTACATGCCAATAATTCTGCCGATCCTGCTCATGGCGTTACCACTGGCTGATATGACGCTCGCGGTTATTCGCAGGTTGCGCGCGGGGCAGTCGCCGTTTACCGCGGATCGGAAGCACCTGCATCACCGATTATTGGATATGGGACATTCGCCGGTGCAGGTTGTGATGATCTTCTACCTCGGCTCGGCGGTGCTAGCGGCAACAAGCTTGTTGGTGTTTACCGCTAATAGTTTGCTTGTGCCGCTCTTGGTTTTCTTGTTTGGATCGGCCCTCTGCCTTGCTGTTACCCTGGTGCCGGCACGGCGCGCGCGAGGCCTACTCAGCAGGAAGCAATAGCCGATTAATATTCGTAGTATGACTAATTCAGAGACCGAGTCTGCCACAACTCACATGCCTGCGTCACAGCCAGTTCTGATGCGAATAATTTGGGCAACACTGTTGGGGGCTCTGCTGCTGGCAATTGTTGCTGGCGCAATTGCCTACTTTACTGTTGGCGTCACAGGTCTGTGGGCGGCACTTGCTGCTGCCGCTTTGGTTGCTCTTATGATGTCGCTGTCGGCGGGCAGCATGGCGTTTGCAAACCGTTTTGTGCACACTGAGAGTTTCGTGCCCGTTTTCTTTGGCAGCGTGCTGGGCACACTGCTTGTGAAAATGATCGCATTTTTAATTGCTCTTTATTTTTTGCCAAAGCAGGAGTGGGTGCACTCAGTGACCCTATTTTTCGTGCTTGTGGTAGGTCTTTTGCTCTCGCTCGCGCTGGATATGTGGCTAATTTACAAAGCCCGTATTCCAAACGTCAGTGATGTGCAGGTTTAGTGCTAAATAAAGGTGCGCGTGACCGGTAATCTTTGGTATTATCGACGGAGGTACCCCACCACGATTGCCTTGCGGGTAATTCGGGTTGCTTTGGGTGTAATTGTTCGCTGATGCGTCTAGAACGCATTCTGAGACAGGAGAATGGCGCTGTTTACTAACGCTGTGCAACTCGTAAGCAAGGTGCTAGTCGCGGCAGATACGGAGTTCCACGCTCCGAGCCTCGAAGAGTTCTTCCCTCCAGCGGTGCTGTTTGAGGGAACACCGTTCGAGATCAACCGAATTATGTTGATCCGTTTCTTCATGACCGCTCTGGTGGTTTTGATCTTCGTGCTCGGCACCCGTAACCTCAAGCTAGTGCCAACCCGTGGCCAGTCAGTAATTGAGCTTGGTCTGGGCTTTGTGCGTGAGAACATTGCTGAAGAAATGCTCGGCAAAAAAGACGCTAAGCGCTTCCTGCCGCTTTTAACCTCAATGTTCTTTATTATTCTTGCGTTCAATATCACCGGTATCGTTCCCGGCTTTAATATTGCGGCCTCATCAGTTTTCGGTTTGCCACTCGTGCTCGCGCTGATAGCGTACGTTGCTTTCATTTACGCGGGTCTCAAAAAACACCCAGGCACTTTCTTGCGCAACTCACTGTTCCCGCCAGGGGTGCCGGTGTGGCTCTACCCGATTGTGACCCCGATCGAGCTGCTCTCGACTTTTATTATCCGCCCGATCACCCTTTCATTGCGTCTTCTAATGAACATGATTGTGGGGCACCTCCTGCTTGTGCTGCTTTTCGGCGCAACCCACTTCCTATTCCTTGGGGCAGACGGCTGGCTGAAGGGCCTCGGCCTCGGAACCCTCGCCGGCGGCCTTGTATTTACACTTTTTGAGATACTTGTTGCTTTCTTGCAGGCATACGTCTTTACAGTTTTGACCGCGGTTTACATCCAGCTTGCGCTGGCTGAAGACCACTAATCAAATACCAACATGAGACCCAGCAAAGGCTGAGTCTCACAACCGGAAGGAAACACGAAACGTGTCAGTTCTTGCTGAAATTTCAGGCAATATTGCAACCGTAGGTTACGGTCTTGCAGCGATTGGCCCTGCTATTGGTGTGGGCATCATCGTCGGTAAGACGGTTGAGGCAATGGCACGCCAGCCAGAGATGGCCGGCCGTCTGCAGGTGACCATGTTCATTGGTGTTGCGTTTGCTGAGGCGCTTGCGTTCATCGGCATCGCAGCAGGCTTTATCTTCTAATTTGCAGATCACCATAATTTCTGGTCTCGAAAGGGACACGCATGATTAACACATTTAACGCGCTCGTCAACGCAGCACCTCGGGTTGCAGCAGGTGACGCGCCGCATCCGTTGATTCCTGCTACTTATGACATCATTTGGTCTGCAGTCTGCTTTGCAGTTGTGCTCTTCGCCTTCTGGAAGTTTGTGCTTCCAAAAATGCAGCGTCTGCTTGATGAGCGAGCAGCAGCTATTGAAGGTAACATCGCGAAGGCTGATGAGGCGCAGGCTAAAGCTGAGGCAGCCCTCCAGGAATACACAAACCAACTTGCCACCGCTCGTGCAGAGGCTGGTGAGATTCGTGAGGCTGCGCGGGTAGACGCAAACAAGATCGTGGCGCAAGCTAAAGAAGACGCGATTGCCGAACAGGCGCGTATTCAGGCTGCTGCTCAGGCACAGATTGAAGCAGAGCGCCAGAGCGCTGTTGTTTCACTGCGTCAGGAAGTTGGCACACTCGCTATCGATCTAGCTTCAGGTGTAGTTGGTGAATCACTGCAGGATGACGCTAAGGCTAATGCGTTGGTTGATCGCTTCCTGGCTGATCTCGAGAAGAGTGAGACGGTAGCTTAGCAATGGGTAGCGCATCACGCGAAGCATTAGCAAAAGTAGTAAAACTGTTAGACGGCCCGGTTGCGGAGGCCGCCGGTTCAGAGCTACTGTCTGCTGCCGAAGAACTGCGCAGCAATCAGCAACTTAGCGCAGCTCTAATCGATAACGCTGCTTCTGTTGCAGATAAGGCAACGCTGGTTAGCCGCGTTTTCGGCGGCTTTAGTGGGAGCGCCCGCAGCGTGCTCATTGAAGCAACCGGTGAGCGTTGGTCTAACGCCGCTGAGTTTGCAGCCGGTATTGAAGAGCTGGGCATTCGAGCTGTTGCTGCTACCGATCGCGACCTCAGCGATGAACTCATTGCAGTCGCTAACGTAGTCGATAGCAGTCACGATCTCGAGCTGAACCTGGGCAGCAAACTTGCAGATCCAACCGCCAAAACGGCTGCCGCAAAGCAGCTTTTTGGTAATAAAGTTTCTGCTGGTGCTTTGACCGTGGTAACCCATCTGGTGAGCAACCCAGCGGGTGGTCGTCTCAGCCCTGCTCTGCGTGAGGCAGCGCGTGTTGCTGCTGATCAGACAGGTGCCACACTGGCTACCGTTACCGCAGCGGCTCCGCTTGATGCCGAACGCCTGGAGCGTCTCGGCCGAGCCTTGACCCGTATTGCTGGTCGTCAAGTCAAGATCAGCACCATCATTGACCCGACCCTGGTTGGTGGGCTCCGCGTTCAAATTGCCGATGAAATAATCGACGGCAGCGTGAGCGCGCGACTCGACGACCTTCGACTTCAGCTGGCCGGTTAAGGCAGCACAACCACGACCCGATTATTGCGGGTCGAGACTAGAGGAAACGAAATGGCAGAACTCTCAATCAGCCCCGATGAGATTCGCGATGCGCTGAAAGATTTCGCAGCATCATATGAGCCTGCGGCGGTCGAGAAGACTGAGGTAGGCACCGTTGTTGACGCTGCAGACGGCATCGCACACGTTGAGGGCCTTCCTAACGTAATGGCTAACGAACTTGTTCGTTTCGCCGACGGCACCCTGGGCCTTGCACAAAACCTTGAAGAAAACGAGCTTGGCGTCGTTGTGCTCGGTGACTTTACCGGCATCGAAGAGGGTCAGCAGGTTACCCGCACCGGCGAGGTGCTCTCAGTTCCGGTTGGTGAGGGCTACCTTGGGCGCGTTGTTGATCCGCTCGGTAACCCGATTGACGGCCTCGGTGAGATCACCGGTGTAGAAGGACGTCGTGCGCTCGAGCTGCAGGCTCCTGGCGTAATGCAGCGTAAGTCAGTGCATGAGCCGCTGCAGACCGGTATCAAGGCTATCGACGCAATGATTCCAGTAGGCCGTGGTCAGCGTCAGTTGATTATCGGTGACCGCCAGACGGGTAAAACCGCGATTGCAATTGACACCATCATCAACCAGAAAGCTAACTGGGAATCAGGTGATGTAAACAAGCAGGTGCGCTGCATTTACGTCGCAATCGGTCAGAAGGGTTCAACCATCGCTGCCGTAAAGGGTGCGCTGGAGGAAGCTGGCGCGATGGAGTACACCACCATCGTCGCTTCGCCCGCATCTGATCCTGCTGGCTTTAAGTACCTCGCGCCTTACACCGGTTCTGCGATCGGGCAGCACTGGATGTACGGCGGCAAGCACGTGCTTATTGTGTTCGACGATCTTTCAAAGCAGGCTGAGGCATACCGTGCAGTGTCCCTGCTGCTGCGCCGCCCACCAGGCCGTGAAGCATACCCAGGTGACGTTTTCTACCTGCACTCACGTCTGCTAGAGCGTTGTGCAAAGCTCTCTGATGAGCTCGGCGCTGGCTCAATGACCGGTCTGCCAATCATCGAGACCAAGGCAAACGACGTATCAGCGTACATTCCGACCAACGTAATTTCTATTACCGACGGCCAGATCTTCCTGCAGTCAGACCTGTTTAACTCAAACCAGCGTCCGGCAGTAGATGTGGGTATTTCGGTTTCTCGTGTTGGTGGTGACGCACAGGTTAAGTCGATTAAGAAGGTTTCAGGTACTTTGAAGCTTGAGCTCGCACAGTACCGTGCACTCGAGGCATTCGCTATGTTCGCTTCAGACCTCGATGCTGCGAGCCGTCGTCAGCTTGAGCGTGGTGCTCGTCTGACCGAGCTCCTGAAGCAGCCGCAGTACTCTCCGTACTCGGTTGAGGAGCAGGTGGTTTCTATTTGGGCAGGCACCAACGGCAAACTTGATGAGGTTCCTGTTGCGGATATCCTCCGCTTCGAGCGTGAGTTCCTCGATTACCTCGGGCGCAACTCAAACGCACTGAGCACTCTACGCGAGACCAACGTGCTTGAAGATGAAACTGTTGCTGAAATCAGTGCGCAGATTGATAAATTCAAGAGCGAGTTCCGCACCTCTGAAGGCAAAAGTCTGAACGAGAAGTTCGACGCGATCGATGCCGATGAGATTAAACAGGAACAGCTGGTCGTAAAGAAAAAGTAAGTTTTGTGTGGGAGGGGTAACTAAGCTCCCTCCCACATCTAAACTAAGTAGTCAAAACAAAGCACAGGAGAGACATGGGAGCGCAACTTCGGGTCTACCGCCAGAAAATTCGTTCTGCGCAGACGACCAAGAAGATCACCCGTGCGATGGAGCTCATCGCGGCGTCTCGCATTCAGAAGGCGAAGGCTCGTGTTGAAGCCTCTACGCCTTACGCGAAAGCGATTACCCGCGCAGTGTCAGCCGTTGCAAACCACTCAAACCAGGATCATCCGCTGGTGACTGAGGCCGAAAATATTGTCCGCGCTGCGGTCGTGATTTTCACCTCGGATCGCGGTCTTGCTGGCGCCTTCAACTCGCAAGTACTCCGTGAAGCAGAAGAGCTGGCTGAGCGCCTCCGTGGTGAGGGCAAGGAAGTTGTCTACTATCTCATCGGCCGTAAAGCTGTTGGATACTTCAGTTTCCGTAACCGTCCCGCGGTGCGCACCTGGATTGGTGAAACTGAAAACCCAAGCTTCGAACTTGCCAAAGAGGTGAGTGATGCGGTGCTGGAAGCTTACGCCACTGACGCTGCGTCCGGTGGTGTGCAGGAGATTCACTTAGTACACAACCGCCTGATCAGCATGGTGAGTCAGTTGCCGCAGGTTGTGCGTCTCTTGCCGCTTGAGCTAGTTGAGGGAGACTCGGATGAGAGCAGTCTAGATCCGCTGTACGCATTTGAGCCGGATCCAGAGACCGTGCTCGATGCTTTGTTGCCCGCCTACATCGAATCTCGTATTTTCAATGCGATGCTCGAGTCTGCCGCTGCGAAGCACGCAGCAACCCAGAAGGCAATGAAGTCTGCAACTGATAACGCAGACGCTCTGATCCGTGACTACACCCGACTTGCTAACAACGCTCGTCAGGCTGAAATTACCCAGCAGATTTCTGAGATCGTCGGCGGCGCTGACGCGCTGTCATAAGCCCACTAAGAAAGCATAAAGAAATGACTAATACTGCAGAGCAGACCCAGACTGTGGGTCGTATTGCCCGCGTAACCGGTCCCGTCGTCGACATCGAGTTCCCGCACGACGCGATCCCAGGTGTTTACAACGCTCTGGAAACCACCGTTAGCCTCGGTGAGGGGCAGGAAGAATTTAAGCTCGTTCTCGAGGTTGCACAGCACCTCGGTGACAACCTGATTCGCGCGATTGCTTTGAAGCCGACCGATGGTCTCGTGCGCGGTCAGGAAGTGCGCGATACCGGTAGTCCAATCACCGTGCCAGTTGGTGACGTCACCAAGGGTAAGGTGTTCAACGTAACCGGTGATGTGCTCAACCTGCCTGAGGGTGAGACTCTTGAGGTTACCGAACGTTGGAGCATCCACCGCGAGCCACCAGCTTTCGATCAGCTTGAGTCAAAGACACAGCTCTTCGAGACCGGTATTAAATCTATTGACCTGCTAACCCCGTACGTGCAGGGTGGCAAGATCGGTCTGTTCGGTGGTGCCGGTGTTGGTAAGACCGTGCTTATTCAGGAGATGATCCAGCGTGTAGCGCAGGATCACGGTGGTGTGTCGGTGTTCGCTGGTGTTGGTGAGCGCACCCGTGAGGGTAACGACCTGATCCACGAAATGGAAGACGCCGGTGTGTTTGACAAGACCGCACTCGTGTTCGGTCAGATGGACGAGCCACCTGGCACCCGTCTGCGCGTTGCACTGTCAGCGCTGACCATGGCTGAGTACTTCCGTGACGTGCAGAAGCAGGACGTGCTGCTCTTTATCGACAACATCTTCCGTTTCACACAGGCCGGTTCTGAGGTGTCAACGCTGCTTGGTCGCATGCCATCTGCTGTGGGCTACCAGCCTAACCTTGCTGACGAGATGGGTATCCTCCAGGAGCGCATTACCTCTACCCGCGGTCACTCAATTACCTCACTGCAGGCAATTTACGTGCCGGCTGACGACTACACCGATCCGGCACCAGCGACCACCTTCGCGCACCTTGACGCAACCACTGAGTTGTCACGTGAAATTGCGTCTAAGGGCTTGTACCCGGCGATTGATCCGCTGACTTCAACCTCTCGTATTCTCGACCCACGCTACTTGGGTGAGGATCACTACCGCGTTGCAACCAGCGTGAAGCAGATTCTCCAGAAGAACAAAGAACTCCAAGAAATCATCGCGATTCTCGGTGTTGATGAGCTGTCTGAAGAAGACAAGATTACCGTTGCACGTGCGCGTCGTATCGAGCAGTTCCTGTCACAGAACACATACATGGCGAAGAAATTCACCGGTGTTGAAGGTTCAACCGTGCCGCTGAAGGAGACCATCGAGTCGTTCGATGCGATCGTTAAGGGTGAGTTTGACCACGTGGCAGAGCAGGCATTCTTTAACGTCGGTGGTATCAGCGACGTTGAAGAAAAGTGGGCAAAGATTCAGAAGGAGAATGGCTAATCATGGCCCTTCTGCACGTTAGCGTTGTAGCCGCGGATCGCGAGATTTGGGTCGGTGAAGCTAAGCAGGTTAGCGCAAAAACCAGCGAGGGTGAAATTGGTATCCTCGCAGGTCACGAGCCGGTGCTTGCGACGCTCGCTCACGGCGAAGTGCGCGTTACCACAGCCCACGGTGAAAAGATCGTTGTTGATGCTGAGGGAGGCTTCTTCTCAGTAGATCACGATCAGGTTCAGGTGGTTGCGGGACGCGCGGCTCTCGTCGCCTAGTCACTCTAGTTACTTCAAAAATCCGCCGTTGCCTATCCAGGCAGCGGCGGATTTTTGTGTGTGCCGAATATAAAGCACGGGTGATCGTTAGTGCGCGCTCCATAAAATATAAGAGTGTTAGTTCTTTTACCACCATCAGAGACTAAGAACACTGCTGCACCCGACGCTCAGGTGCCGGATAGTGTTGTTATTTCCGCAACTTTACAAACCGCAAAGTTAGAGCCCACCCATAGGCGAGTAAAACGTGCGCTGGTGCAACTGTCTAAACAGCCGGATAGTGCCGCTCATAAAACCCTTAAATTGAAGCCGGGCAAAGCCGCCGAACAGGCTTTCGCTGCTAACCGGCAGCTGACAGCTCGGGCGCACCCAGCACCACTAATGCCAGCTATTTTGCGATACACAGGTGTTGTTTATGACCACCTTGATTTTTCTTCACTCAGCCAGGCTGCAAAAAAATGGGTGAGTGACAGTGTTGCGATCCAGTCTGCTCTTTACGGGTTGACGCCTGCGGCAGAGCCGATAGCGAACTACCGTCTCAGCGCAGGAAGCGTCCTCCCGGAGTTAGAGGGAAGCCTAAAACGTGTGTGGCGAGAAGCACATGCGCAGCTAAACTGGCCCGCCGTCGAATTCGTGCTTGATTTGCGTTCTAACGATTATGTTGCCCTAGCACCGGTGCCGGAGAATGTAACGCTTGTTACAATTCGCGTTGCGCAGCGTTTGGCAGCGGGAGAGATAAAAGCACTGAACCACTTTAATAAAGCAGCAAAAGGTGCTCTGGTGCGAAAACTGGCTGAGACGGACGCCAGTTTTACTACGATCGCTGAATTTGAGCAGTGGATTAGAGACAAGAGTGGTCTTGAGATTAAGGCAGACGGAGAGCGCGCTGAGCTAGACCACAGCCAGCACATATACACGTTGGTCACCGAGTTGGGGGCGCCGCAGCAGAAGTAGTGTGCGGCTGAGGCGAAACCGCTAGAATAGTGTAGTTGATTCGGCTTATTAAGGGGAGCGAGATGACCGGCAAAGGGGAAAACGGCAGTCGAAGAAAACTGCGTTACCGTCCCGACAGCGATGTCACCATTGAACTCTCCTGGTTCGGTATTACCAACGTTGGCATGCGGCGTGAAAATAATCAGGACGCATTTGTTGTTGCGCCCCCTATTTTTGCCGTTGCCGATGGTATGGGCGGTCACGCGGGCGGAGAAATTGCGAGCGCAGCGGTTGCGCGACAGTTGTTTAAACTCGGTGGCCGGCAGCAGCTCACCCGCGACGATATTACCGAACAGCTAACACTGGCAGTTGCTGATATTGCGGTTGAAGCTGGTGAGGCAGCAATGAGTGCCGGCACCACTGTTACCGGTGTCTATTTCGGTGAGGTTGCAGAACACCCGAGTTGGACGGTTTTTAACATCGGTGACTCTCGTGTTTACCAGTATTTCAAAGGATCGCTGGCGCAGGTTACCACCGATCATTCTGTCGTGCAGCATCTGGTTGATACAGGCGCGATCACCCCTGCAGAAGCTGAGGTGCACCCCCACGCGAATGTTGTGACCCGTGCGGTTGGTCTCAACGAGGCCCCGATACCAGATTCTGTAGAGCTTGCGCTGATTCCCGGCCAGCGGATTTTGATCTGTTCAGACGGTTTGACTAAAGAGCTCACCAATCTTGGTTTGCAGCACTATTTGGCAGAGGCTGAGAGTGCTGAGGCGGCCGCTACTGTGCTGATGGAGCAGGCGCTCGAGAACGCTGGGCGAGATAACATCACCCTGATCGTTATTGAGGTGCACGCCGTTGGTGATATGCGCGACACTTCAGATGTGTTGGTTGAGCTTCCGACTGAGAACGATGAGTCTGATGAATCTGACGCACAGCCCGATAGCGCTGCAGAGGCAGCCGCAGACGCTGAAACAGCGACGGAATCACCCGCACAAAATACCGCAGCCGAGAATTCTTAAATAGGCGGTGCAGAGACAGTGGCGTTTAACGACAACTCATCTTTTGATTCGCGAAGCGTGCGTCGTCGTTCTGGCGGAGGCGGGTTTCGCCCCTCTGGTCGCGGCGCCGCGATTGGTGGTGGCGGGGGCCTGCTGCTCTTAATAATCGGCTTCCTGTCAGTTCAGTACCTGGGAGTCGACGTCACACAGCTTTTAAATGGCGGTGCCAGCTACGGCTCAAACTCGTATCAGCCCGCCTACCAGGATGAAGATTTTTCATGCACCGGTGCTGAGGCAAACAGCAACCAAGATTGCCGTTTTGAGGGTGCTGCCTATACCTTAGAGCAGTATTGGGCGAAAAGCGCTGCACAGGTTGGTGTGGAATCGTATCACGATCCAAAAACTATCCTCTACAACGGTTCAACCTCCAGTGCCTGTGGTGCTGCTTCAAACGCTGTCGGTCCGTTCTACTGCTCTGCAGATGAGAGTATTTACATCGACGGTAATTTTTTTGAGATTTTAAAGCAGCGTTACGGTGCCCAGGGCGGGCCGCTCGCCGAAATGTATGTTCTCGCGCATGAGTGGGGTCATCACATTCAGCATTTGCAGGGTGTTTTGCGTCAGGTGGATCATCGTGACGTAGGCCCAGACAGTGGTATGGTGCGTCTTGAGCTGCAGGCAGACTGCTATGCCGGTGCCTGGATGGGAGAAGCTTCCCAGGTTGAGGATGCCTCAGGAAATCGCGTTTTATACCCACCGACCGAAGCGGAGTTGCTGCAGACGGTTTCAGCGGCGCAAGCGGTGGGCGATGACAACATCCAGCAGCAGTCGGGCATGAGCGTTGAGCCGGAAACATTCTCGCACGGCAGCAGCGAACAGCGTGTGCGTTGGTTAATGCGTGGGTATGAGAACGGCGCAACCTCCTGCGACACTTTTGCGGTTGCGGGCAATCAGTTATAGCGTTTAAACGCTACCTGTTTTGTGACCGTGTAGTGTCGGGAGCGCTCGCTGACGCTAAATTTATCGCGCGCTGAGCTTCGGGATTGAAACTCGGATATCCCCGACTTTTTGACCGCCACCGGTGATTGCCAGTGGCATTGCTGCAAGCGCAGCAGCGAGCTGCCGCCGGGTTACCGCTCCTGCATAGGTCAGGAGTGACAGTGTCACCGCGCGTGAGGCGCGACTGTTACCGTCGAGAATTTTCACTGCAGCAACTGTGCCATCGGCAGCAGCCATGACGCTCACGCCTTCGGCGCCAAACTTTGCAAAAACAGGCGCATGCTGCATAGCGATGGTGTCCATACCGTTTGGCCCCTCAACCATTTCCGGATGTTGCATGCCAGCCTGCAGCAGTGCGCGCATTGTGCGATTAATTGGGAAAGGGGATTTCGGATCAGCGGTTGCCATGCGACGATATCCTCGCGCAAGGCCTGCAAGCGACAGCCCTAAAACAGGCGCGCCACAACCGTCAACAGCGATTGGAGACGGGTTTTCAGCGGTCATGCGCTGCACAGTGGCAATGATGTGCTGCTGTAGCGGATGCTCCGGATGAGTGTATTGGATCACCGGCCAACCAGCTGCGAGGCAGGTGCGCAGCATCGCAGCGTGTTTGCCCGAGCAGCAGTGATTTATTGGGCTCGGCTGGTTACCGTGAGCGATCATGCGATGCTTCGCCGCTGTGTCTGCCGGCCAGTCTGGTGGACACAGCAGGTGTGACTCGCCGAGACCTGCGTCTGCCAAAATTTCCCGCACAGCTGAGGTGTGGGTTGGCGTGCCACTGTGGCTTGCGAACGACAGCGCAGTTTGCCGAGCATCGGGCAGGCTGAGCCCGGCCTCGTGCATTGCGAGCGACTGTAAAGGCTTTAACGCAGAACGGGTGAGGATTGTGGCGTTTGGGTCGCCGAGCGCCACCACTACATCACCGGCGGGCGATAACACAATCGCTGATCCCGCGTGCCGTGACTCGATAAAGCCGCCGCGTGTGGTTACCGCGAGTTCATCAGCGGCAGAGACAGCAAAGGTTCCGGCGTTTTTTGGCATATTAATAATTCTAACGAAAACTGCTCCGCCCCCTTTCGCGGGAGCGGAGCAGTTTAACGCACTAGTCTTTAAGCGGTTGCCGCTGTGAGAGCCTCATCGAGAACGTTTAGAACATCCTCAATAAGCTCATTTGAGAGGGTCAGTGGTGGCAGGAAGCGGATAATGTTTCCTGACAGACCTGCGTTAAGCAGCAGCACACCCTTCTGGCCAGCTTCAGCAATCACCTTTGTAACTACGTCAGCGGCAGGCTTGAGGGTGCCAGGCTCAGTCAGCTCAATTGCGAGCATTGCGCCCTTACCGCGCACCTCTGCAATGCTTGGGTGCTTTTCCTGCAGCTTGCGCAAGCCTCCACCAAGCTTCTCTTCGATACGCTTAGCGTCTTCCAGCACGCCGCCAGCTTCGATCTGTTCGAAAACTGAGATCGCTGCAGCACAGGCAACCGGGTTGCCTGAGTAGGTGCCACCGAGGCTGCCGGGGCCGGTGCAGTCCATAATTTCCTGGCGACCGGTAACAGCTGAGATTGGCAGACCACCGGCGATGCCCTTAGCAGTCAGCACGATGTCTGGCTCTAGGCCGAACTGTTCTGATGCGTAGACGGTGCCGGTGCGGGCGATGCCAGACTGCACCTCGTCTGCGATGAAAACAACGTTATTTTCACGGCACCACTTAGCAAGAGCAGGAAGGTAGCCGTCAGCTGGCACAGTGAAACCACCTTCGCCCTGAATCGGCTCTGCAATGAGACAGGCGAGGTCACCAGCGGTGATTGCCTTCTCAATGTATTTAATAGTGCGTGCCGCTGCCTCTTCACCTGACAGGCCATCGTGTAGCGGGTATGAGTTTGGCACACGGTGGATGTCACCAGCGCGTGGACCAAAGCCCGCTGAATATGGCACTGCTTTGTGGGTCATAGAAGAGGTCAGCATAGTGCGACCGTGGTATGCGCACTCGAGCACAGCAACACCGTTCTTGCCGGTGTACTTACGTGAGATCTTTACAGCGTTTTCAACTGCCTCAGCACCAGAGTTGATGAGCAGAGACTTTGTTGGGCCCGGCACAGGTGAGTGCTTTGAGAGGTACTCAGCCACACGCACATACTCTTCGTAAGGGCTGACGGTAATCAGAGTGTGGGTGAAGTCGTCAAGCTGCTTCTTAGCTGCTTCGCGCACGCCCTCATTGCCGTGGCCGATGGTCACAACGCCGATACCTGAACCCATATCGACAATTTGGTTACCGTCTACGTCAACGAGAATCGCGCCCTCGGCGCGCTCAATGAAAGCAGGCAGTGCGGTGCCGATGCCGGTTGAGAGTACGGCATTGCGGCGCTCCATCAGTTCCTGTGATTTAGGCCCTGGGATTGCGGTTACTACACGTCGTTCCTGAACGACTGGTTCTCGTTTTTCTGTCATGTTTCACATCATACTCCTGATTTAAGAGAGCAAAATACACCCTAATTTGTGGAAAACGTACAATAATTAGCCGCCACTGTTTTTCGATTCAACTTAGATTTTCGCGGCCTGATCCCACCCGCTGTAAAGATTGCACGTCAGCGCGCACACCCCGCCCACCACGCCGTAGAATAGAAGCTATGTCTTCTCCGTCGCAGTACTTTACAACGCCTATCTTTTACGTAAATGATGCACCACATATCGGGCACGCCTACACCGAAGTGGCTACCGATGTGCTTGCGCGCTGGAATCGACAGCGCGGCACAGACACCCGACTGCTGACCGGCACAGACGAGCACGGGCAAAAAATCTTGCGCACCGCCTCAGCCCACAACACCGATCCGCAAGCGTGGGCGGATAAGCTCGTTCGTGAGGCGTGGGAGCCGCTTTTAGCTGAGGTCAACATCTCAAACGACGATTTCATTCGCACAACAGACGAACGCCATGAAAAGGGTGTGCAGGCATTCTTACAGAAACTGTACGATGACGGCTATATCTACGCCGGTGAATTCGACGGTCTCTACTGTGTCGGCTGTGAAGAATTTAAAACGAAGACCGACGTTGCAGAGGGCACCGGTGCGTTTGCTGGCGAGCAGGTCTGCAAGATTCACTCTAAGCCGCTTGAGCTGCTGCAAGAGAAGAACTACTTCTTTAAAATGAGTGCCTTTCAAGATCGACTGCTTGCGCTATACGAAGAGCGCCCCGATTTTGTGCAGCCTGCCAGCGCTCGTAACGAGGTTGTGGCGTTTGTGCAGCAGGATCTTGCAGATCTTTCTATCTCACGCACCAGCTTTGACTGGGGTATTCCAATTCCGTGGGATAACTCGCACGTCACCTACGTGTGGTTTGATGCGCTGCTGAACTACATCACCGCGCTCAACTATGGCACAGAAGATGAGTCACTTCTTGAACGCTACTGGCCAGCCAACCATATCGTTGGAAAAGATATTTTGCGCTTCCACGCAGTAATCTGGCCGGCAATGCTGATGGCTGCTGGGCTGGAGGTGCCAAAGCACGTATTCGGGCACGGTTGGCTTTTGGTTGGCGGCGAGAAAATGTCAAAATCTAAACTCACCGGCATCGCCCCAAATGAGATCACCGAAACTTTTGGCACTGATGCGTTCCGCTACTACTTTATGCGCGCCATCAGCTTCGGCCAGGATGGCTCTTTCAGCTGGGAAGATATCGCTGCTAGGTATCAGGCTGAACTAGCAAACGGTTTTGGTAATTTGGCTAGTCGTGTGCTGGCGATGAACGCAAAATACTTTGACAGTGCCCAACCAGAAAGCGCAGAATCAGCGGCAGCGGATCGCGCGATTGCCGAACTTGTTGCTGATGTTGTTGCGCGAGCCGAAGCTGCCATTGACCGATTCGCAATTCATGAGGCGCTGGCTGCGGTGTGGGAGATTGTTGACGCGCTGAACGGGTACATTACTGAGCAGGAACCGTGGGTGCTCGCAAAAGATGCGGCACAGCGGGATCGTCTTGGCACAGTGCTCGCCACCGCAACTGAGGGGTTGCGCGCGCTTGCTGTGCTGTTAAACCCGGTGATTCCGGTTGCCGCCGAAAAACTTTGGGTGGCGCTCGGCGCAGCCGATGCTATTGGTGCGCTCAACGAGCAGCCGCTTGGCGAAGTTGGGAATTGGGGTCAGCTGCCAGCTGGCACCAAGCAAACTCAGCTGGAGGTGCTCTTCCCGCGCGTTGAGATTAACGAGGCTAAATAAGCGTGTGTGAAAATCACGACTCTGGCGTTTTTAGCGGGCTGCGCGATAGCGGGAAAATTACGGCTGCGGCAGAGTTTGCAGCAAATCAGATTCGTTTCTGGGGAGACGCTGAGCGTAAATGGGAGTGGCCCGCCGATCCAGACACTCTGCCGGTATCGGTTGTCGATAACCACTGCCATTTAGATTTTGCGGCAGGGCCTGAGGCGCTGCACCCCTTTGCGGCGCTCGACCGTGCTGAAAGTGTTGGAGTGGGGCGCATTGTGCAGGTGGGCACAGATCTTGAAACTTCTGTCTGGTCTGCCAAGTTTGCCGCAATAGAGCCGCGAGTGTTGGCCGCGGTTGCGCTGCACCCAAACGACGCACCCGATGTCGCTGCGCAGGGCAAATTAGAATTTCAGATCGGCGAGTTAGACCGGCTAGCAGCTCAGCCGCGTGTCCGGGCGATCGGAGAGACCGGGCTAGACTACTTCCGCACACAAGAAAACGGGCGCAGCGCACAGGCCGCCTCTTTTGAAGCGCACATCGCACTCGCTAAGAAGCACGAGATTGCCCTGCAGATTCACGACCGTGATGCGCACGATGATGTTGTAGAGACGCTCTTACGTGTTGGGGCTCCTGCGAAAACTGTTTTCCACTGCTTTTCTGGGGATGTGGAACTTGCGCGCATCTGCAACGATAACGGCTGGTATATGAGTTTTAGTGGCACGGCCACATTCAAGAATGCGCCCTACCTGCGTGAAGCCTTTGAAATTGCTGATAAGGCGCTGGTGTTGGTTGAAACCGATTCGCCGTTCTTAACACCTGAGCCGGTGCGCGGGCGACCTAATGCCCCGTATTTAATGCCGCACACTGTGCGCCGGTTAGCCGCGGTGGCAGATCTGCCGGTAGCTGAAATGTGTGAAATTTTTAATCGCAACACTGAGGCTGTTTACGGCTCTTGGGAAGCGGGGCTCTAGTGTCTGGTGAGAGTTCTCAAGGGCTGTTAAGCCCTGCTCTGGTGCGAGAACTCGCCTCTCAGTTTGGGGTGACCCCGACAAAGAAACTCGGGCAAAATTTTGTGCACGATGCGAACACAGTGCGCAAGATTGTGCGGATCGCGGGTGTTAAAGCCCACGACACCGTGCTTGAGGTGGGGCCGGGGCTCGGCTCTCTCACACTCGGCCTGACCGAAACCGGAGCTAGTGTTACCGCTATTGAACTGGATGCGGTGCTTGCCTCCCAGATTGAAAACACTGTTGTGAGGCTGCAACCTGAGGCGAAGTTTCGTGTGATTCACGACGACGCGCTGCGAGTGACGGAGCTGCCGGAGCAGCCGAACATCCTCGTTGCTAATTTGCCCTACAACGTCAGCGTGCCAATTCTGATGCACCTGTTGGAGACCTTCCCTTCGATTCAGCGAGTGCTGGTGATGGTGCAGCTTGAAGTGGGGGAGCGGATCGCGGCTGCACCCGGCTCCAAAGCCTATGGTGCGCCCAGCGCTAAAGCAGCCTGGTACGGCCCGTGGCAGCTTGCCGGCACCGTCTCTCGCAAAATTTTCTGGCCGGTACCGGGGGTTGACTCGGTGCTAGTCGGATTCACAAAACTTGCTGCGCCGCGCGGTTCTGCAACTGAGAAGTGGCTCACCTTCGAGATCATTAACGCCGCTTTTGCGACGCGGAGGAAGATGCTGCGCCAGTCTCTCCAGGCGGTGCGTCCCGCTCTCGTAAGTGATACATGGGCTGCACAGTCTGACGTACATATTCCTAATGCACAAGCTACTGCTGCGCAGTTTGTGAGCGCAGATGCGATTAGCGCACTATTAGAAGAGTGCGGTATCGATCCAACATCTCGGGCCGAGCAGCTCGCTGTTGCAGACTTCCACCGCATTGCAATTGCTGCTCTGCACAAGAACTAGACTCACATATTTTAGAGCGCTAACTGCGAGCTCTGGAACTGTGTGCCTTGCGTAGGTGCCATCCGAGTGCCGCAAAAAATGCGATACCGTACGTGAAGGCGATCGCCGCGCTGGTTGGCAGGTTGAGGTAGTAAGCGATCCAAAAACCAGATTGCGCGATAACAACTGCGATGCCAAGAGCATACAGCACAAGTAGTTTAATTGTGTGTGTCAAAAGTCTCGCGATTGCAGCGGGGGCAACGGCCATTGTGATCGCGAGAATCGACCCTGTTGCAGCAAATGCGGCTGTCACAGTGATTGCGGTGAGCAGCATCAGCACACTAAGAGCTAACCCAGGTCGGAGGGAGCGCGTTAGCGCAAAGTTGTAGTCAAAAACGGCGGCCATGAGATGCCGTCTGGCAAACCAGGCAAAAATGAGGTTTATCAGCAGCAGCCCCGCCAGCACCCAAGACTGCCGTGGGCCAAAGCAAGAGTCGCCTAAACAGAGTTCTTCGAACGCAACTAGGTTTGGATCCCCAACCAGGATGGTGTGCCCGTCTAAGTGTAAGTTTCTGGCAAACGCGGTCACCAAAATAACACCCACAGCAAGCAGGGCGGGGGCGATCATGCCCTGTGATGCGCCCTCAGCGAGGAGACCAGAGCGTGCCAGCGCTGTGTTGGCAATAGTCACAATCAGTGCCGACAGTGTCGCAAGCATAAAGAGCAGCGGGGAGCTGAAGTCGTGTGTGAGCAGGTAACCGATGACTATTCCCGGCAGCAGGGAATGGCTGATGGCGTCGATGAGCATAGCTCGGTTGCTGAGCGTGAGGTACACCCCGGGCACTGCGCAGGCGAGGGCGGCAAGACAGGTGAGAATTGAAACAGAGACGGCGAAGCTCATAAGCGACCTCGAAGAGCTTTAGCGATAAGACCGCGCTGCGGCGCAAAAGCGATCGAAAACAAGAAAATTAGAGTGAGCAGCAAAACCACTAGGGGGCCGGTGGGTAGCGCGAAAACGGCGATAGAAAGATAGCTGCCGAAAAGAGCGGCGCCGCAGGCGAACGCAACAGCAGTGACGGTTGTGCTGCGCAGAGTTTTACACCACTGTCTGGCAGCAGCTGGAGCGATCACAGTAAAACCAATAATAAGGAGCAGACCGACCGCGCGCATACCGGCAACGGTTGCTGCTGCGAGCAGTAAAAACAGTAGCTGATCGTAGGTGGCTAGTTTGATGCCACGTGTGGCACTGAACTGTCTGTCAAAGGTTGTTAGCTGGAAGGCGCGCCAGTTTATAGCGAGTGTGCCAAAGAGTAGCGCGGCGATAACGGCGCTGAGAATGATGTCAGCCTGTGTTAACTGCCCAGCAGAGCCGAAAAGATAGGAGGTGATGCCGCCCTTCTGCGCAAAATTTCCCTGCTGGATATAGCCCAACAGCAGCATGCCCCCCGCAAACATAACAGTTGCTATGAGTGCCATTGCCGTGGTTTCTGTGATGGGGGTGAGTTTTGCGATGCGGTGCCCTAAATATGCGCCTAACAGGCCGGTAATCAGTGCACCGGCGGTCAGTAGCGGCAGCGACCTGGCATCAGTGACAAGGGAGGATCCGATAATAAAGGCGATGAGGGTGCCTGGAAGTGCGGAATGGGCGACTACGTCACCGAGCGGAGCTTGCCGTCGCAGGTAAATCAGAGTGCCAACCGCCGCGCTTGATGCAGCAGCAAGCGCAACACCTATCACAACAGTGAGGTAGGTGTGATTCGTTAAGAACTCAATGAGCGTCATCGTGATTCAGAATGTTTGTATCACCAGATGCAATAATCCGGATAGCGCCCGTCGCGGTTGAAACACCGGCGGCAAGCTCTGCTGAGAAAGGAATTTCAAAGGTTTCTGCAATGTTAGCCGGCGTCAAAATTTCTGCTGTGGGCCCGAAGTGCTGCACTGTTTTATTCATAAGCGCGACATGGCTGAAGTATTTTGGTGCGGTGTGCAGATCGTGATGCACAATTAAAACCGTCGTGCCAGACTCTTGAAACTCTCTAAGCGCTCGCATAATAAAGCGCTCGCTCGGTGCATCAACCCCTGTGAAAGGCTCGTCAAGCAGCAGCAGCTCGGGTTTTGCAACTAGCGCGCGGGCGACAAACACCCGCTGCCGTTGCCCACCAGAGAGCTTTCCGATCGGTTTATCCTGGATTTTTCCAATTGCGGTGCGCCATAGCGCATTCTCGAGTGCGGCCGCTCGATCCGCCCGTTTTTTTAGATGCGGAACACCGAACGTGCCCATTTCCACAACATCTTTTGCCGTTGCAGGAAAATCCCAGTCGACGCTTTTAAGCTGCGGCACATACCCGACGCGCCACGGTGCCCTGCGCAGCGGTGCCCCGAAAAACAGTGCCCTGCCACGCGATGGTTTTTGCAGACCAAGTGCTGCTTTTAAGAGCGTCGATTTACCGGCTCCGTTGGGGCCGAGCACCCCCGTCATGGAGCCTGCGGGAACTGTTAAATTTGCTTTTTGGAGCGCATGATTACTGCCATAGCTAACTGACAAATTTTCGATAGTGAGTGGGGCAGTGCTCATCTTTCTAGCTTAATGCCGTTGCTATCGCTCGTGCATTGTGCAACAGCACTTCTGTGTAGCTATCAACTTCAGGTGCTGCACCCAGGGTGTCTGCGAACAGCTCATCGCGCGCAATTACAACGCGCCAACCTTTGGATTTCACCGCTTCCGCCAGGCTCTTAATCGCCTGCGGGTTTGCCTGATTATCGTGGAAAATTTGTGGAATCTTATTTTTTGCGATTAGTTCTGCAAGCTCATCAATCGCGGTTGCGCTTAGGCTTGCCTCGGTTGAAATAAAGTCTGTTGCGCGCACATCGAGGTTATAGGTGCGCCCAAAATAGTTGAATGCATCGTGTCCGGTAACCAAGATTCGCGGCTCTGGAACCGCTGCCAGAAGCGTGCTGGCCTCAGCGTGAGCGGTTGCTATTTCAGCGTTGTAGTCTGCGGCGTGGGTGCGGTAGGTGTCTGCGTTTGTCTCATCAACCTGAGCTAATTTATCGGCGATTGCGGTAACTACGAGCTGCCACAGTTCGGGATCGTTCCAGATATGCGGATCGTAAACCTCGGGAGCTTTTTTCGCCTGCTCAGAGCCTGTCGACTCGACTGGGATAAGCGTTGTGTTTCCCTCTTCTAACAGAGCTTCTCCCACCGCAAACTGTGAGTCGCCGAGACTCTCTAACTGCCGCACCATCTGCGCTTCTAGGTGTAGACCGTTCCACAGCACCAGATCTGCGTCACGCATATTTTCGATGTCTTTGGTTGTTGGTTGGTAGGTGTGCGGATCGCCGCCGGGGCCAACCATAGTTATGACTTCAGCCTCCGGCGCAATGTTGCTGACCGCGTCTGCAAGGTATCCGGTCGTTGCGAATATTTTCAGATGCTCATGCTGTGCTTGTGTAGTTGCTGTTGCGCAAGCGCTCAAAAACAGAGCGCCCGCTAGGGCACATACTGCGAGCAGACGTGCGCGTGTCATATTTTTTAGTGGTGCGGTGTGAAGTCTCATAAGTTTCACAGTAGGCCTGTTTTTAAGTTTCGGATAGTGGTTGTTGCAAAAAGTTTTCAATAATTTTACAGACGCCGGTCACAGGCAGTTTTATTCGGCAGAAATTCTGGTTTAGTCTGAGCAAGCTAGCTATCCGACGGCCTCGCTAAGTTCTAGCCAGCGCTCTTCTGCAGCGCTGATCTCGTTTTGCACCTCGGTTAGTTCAGAGGTAATCTCAGCAAGCCCAATGAAGTCTGTCTGGTCGTGGGCTGCCAATTTTTGGTGCAGAGCGGCAACTGCGGTTTCAAGCTTTGAAATTTTGCGCTCCAACGCAGCAAGCTCTTTTTCAGCTGCGCGCAGCTGAGCACCTGAGAGTTTTTTGGAGGCATTAGCGGTGGTGCTCGGTGCTTGAGAAGCAGATTTTGTCTGTTTAGAAGAGACGTTTTCTAATCCTGCGGCGGTTGTTTCGCTGGCGCGCAGCCGCAGATATTCGTCGACTCCGCCGGGGAGGTGACGCAGCCGGCCGTCAAGAATTGCGTACTGTTGATCGGTGACCCGCTCAAGCAGATATCGGTCGTGGCTCACAACGAGCAGGGTGCCCGGCCACGAGTCGAGCAGATCCTCCATCGCAGCGAGCATGTCAGCATCGACATCATTGGTTGGCTCGTCCAAAATTAAAACGTTTGGTTGCTCCAGCAGAATCAGTAAAAGCTGCAGCCGCCGTTTTTGCCCACCCGAGAGACTGGCCACTGGGGTTGAGAGCTGCTCTCTGCGAAAGCCCAATCTTTCGAGCAGCTGTGACGGTGTCAGCTCTTTTCCGTCAACCTCGAACACTGTTTTGTATCTGGCCAGCACTTCGCGCACTCTATCGTTCCCGATTTCGGCGAGCTGACTAAAACGCTGATCTAAAATGCCGATATTTACAGTTTTGCCGTGCTTCACTCTGCCAGTGGTGGGCTTAAGAGTGCCAGAAATTAGCGATAGCAGAGTTGATTTACCGGCGCCATTCGGCCCTAAAATGCCGGTGCGTTCACCGGGTGCGATATTCCAGGTGATGTCGCGCAAAATTTGACGTTCAGGGCCAAAGCTCACTCCCGCATCCGTTAGACGCACAACGTCTTTACCGAGACGCGCCACAGCCATTTTCTGTAGCTGCACTGTGTCTCTGAGCGGCGGCACATCAGCGATTAGAGCGTTAGCCGCATCGATCCGAAATTTTGGCTTTGAGGTGCGCGCAGGGGCGCCGCGCCGCAGCCAGGCTAACTCTTTGCGCAACAAATTTTGCCGTTTTTGTTCAGTCGCAGCCGCGATCCGGTTGCGTTCGACGCGCTGCAGCACATAAGCGGCGTAACCGCCTTCAAAAGGCTCAACGAAGCCGTCGTGCACTTCCCATGTGGTGTTGCACACCTCATCAAGAAACCATCTATCGTGGGTGATAACAAGCAGGGCGCCTTGCGAGCGCGGCCAGCGATTTTTTAGGTGCTCTGCGAGCCATGCAATGCCCTCAACATCGAGATGGTTTGTGGGTTCGTCGAGCGCAAGAATGTCCCACTCGCCAACCAGCAGGGCCGCTAATGCGACGCGACGGCGCTGCCCACCCGAGAGGTTTGCGACCGAGCCTTGCCAGTCTAGATCGCTCACGAGTCCAGAAATAATATCGCGCACGCGGGCATCGCCCGCCCACTCATACTCTGGTCGGTCGCCAACAATGTTTTCTGCAACCGTTGCGTGTTCAGTGAGCTGATCTGTTTGTGACAGCACCCCGAATCTAACACCGCCGCGTTTGGTTACCCGCCCTGAACTGGGTTGAAGCTCGCCAGTAAGCATTGCTAAAAGTGAGGTTTTACCATCACCGTTGCGGCCGACGATGCCGATCCGATCACCCTCTGCGATACCGAGAGTTACACCCTCGAATACCCGTCTAGTTGGGTATTCGAGGGTGATATTTTCAGCTCCAAGAAGATGCGCCATAAAGCCAGCCTATCGGCTCTGCTTTACCATCTTCATTACCGCTCGTCTTCGGTTACCACCGGTACTGAGCGGGTCAGTGGGCGTCCCGCTTTAGTCAGGACGCTCTTACGCCACAGCCACAGGCCGGTGAGAATCACAAACCAGAGCGGCGCAATCAGGGCTGGCACGCGGGTGGCGTCACTGAGCAGCAGCGTGAAGTAGATGAAGACGAAGAATACTAGAATCAGCCACGGCATGACCTTGCCAAGCGGCATCTTAAAATCAGATTTCTCGTGCCGCTCAGGGTGCTTCATACGATACGCGATGTAGCTGCAGACGATTGAACCCCAGGTGAAGAGGATGAAGGTCGAAGACACTGTTGAAATCATTGTGAATGCTTCCATCACAGTGCCGCCGATTGCCATCAGTGGGATGCTCAAGAACACCAGCAGACCGGAGAAAATTGCGGCGCTCTGCGGGATGTTGTTCTTTGAAACCTTTGAGAAAATCGCTGGTGCGTGTCCGTCACGTGACAGGCCAAAGAGCATGCGGGTGCCTGAGTAGAGACCTGAGTTTGCGCTTGAGGCGGCAGAAGTTAGCACTACGAGGTTGATTGCGGCGGCGGCGAGACCGAAGCCTGCAAGTGACAGAGTCAGCACGAAGGGGCTTTTATCGCCAGAAAGTTCGTTCCAAGGGGTGATAGAAAGGATCACTGCGAGAGCGCCGATATAGAAAATCGTGATGCGCATAACGATTGAGTTTACGGCCTTCGGCAGAGTCTTGTGCGGGTTCTTTGTCTCAGCAGAAGCAGTGCCAACCAGCTCGACGCCGATGAAGCCAAAGATACCCATCTGGAAGCCTAAGAGGAAGCCGTGCAGGCCGGTTGGGAACAGGCCACCGTGCTCCCAGAGGTTGCGCACAGACGCCTGGGTGCCGCTCGGGCTTGTGAAGCCGGTTGCGATGAGATAAATACCAACAGCGATAAGGCTAAGAATTGCGACAATCTTAATGAGCGCAAACCAGAATTCAGTTTCGCCGAACCACTTCACCGGCTGCAGATTGAGTAGCAGGAGGAGAGTTGCGGCGATAACGGCTGGGATCCAGAATGGAATATTTTCGTTGAAGTACTGCACATAACCGACGATGGCGACAATATCGGCGATACACGCAACGATCCAAGAAAGCCAGTATGTCCAGCTGACAAAGAAGCCGGCCCACGGGCCGAGCAGGTCTTTCGCGATGTCACCGAAGGTGTGATAGTTCAGATTGCTAAGAAGCAGCTCACCGAGCGCTCGCATGATGAAGAATACAAAGAAACCAATCACCATGTAAACAAAGAGGATCGCGGGGCCGCTGACGCTGGCGAGACGGCCTGAGCCCATAAACAGGCCCGTGCCGATAGCGCCGCCGATGGCGATGAGTTGGAGATGTCGATTACTGAGTCCGCGCTGCAGATCTGCTTGTTGAGTTTCTGACATAAAATTCCTTATGTTTTCGTCTTCTTTAACGTGTTATTTAATAGCTGTCTAGCCGAGGATTTCTTGATCGTGTGCCACCACCCGGAAGGTGTCGAGTGCGGGGTCGCTTGCGCCGCGCACGTAACCGCTTTCGGCGGCCGCAGTGCCTCGCAGATACATGATCGCTTCCGGAGTCAACCGCTCGCCCGGGAGCACGTTTGGCACACCCGGAGGGTAGGCGGCCAGCGAGTCTGCTGAGATGCGACCGGCTGCTTCTTCCCAACTCACGAGCTCATTGGGAGCGAAAAATGCCTCATCAAGCGGCATAACGCTCTCGAGTTTGTCGGGCATCGCAAGTAAGCGCTCGGGTTCTTCATCGCTCGGTGGGAGCGACTCAAGTGCTTTAATAAAGCGGTCGACATCTGGCGGAGATGCAGCTCCGATAAGCAGCAGGAGTGCCGCCGGCGTGGCTAGCTCACAGTAGATAGCGTGGTCGCGGATCAGCTCATACTGCAGTTGAGTTCCGGTGATACCTGCGCCGCGGGTGTCAATGGCGATTTTAAGCGGATCGTACGCGAAAGCATCTGGCATGCCCTGTACATCAGGGGTGGCGTCACGGAAGCGCCAATCCTCCTTTATATATTTGCGGATCCGAGCTGCCCCGGCGAGTGCTGCGCCTATTTGTTTTTCGCCGTTCACAGCGATGTTGCGGCGGGCCTCATCCAGTGAAGCAAGCAGTAGCGCGCTAGTGCTCGTTGATTGGTAGGATCGCACAACACGATCTACGAGTGATTCGAGCGCCTGCGCGTGCGGGCCGTGTCCGAGCTGGATCATGCCTGTCTGGGTGAGCGAACCTACACTCTTGTGGGTTGAGGAGATAACAAGATCGGCCCCCAGCTGCACAGCGTTCAGCGGTAGCTCAGGGTGCAGGCCAAGGTGTGAGCCCCAAGCCTCATCAACTATTAAAGGTACGTTGTGGCTGTGGGCAATATCGGCGATCGCCGCAATATCTGCGATCGCGCCAAAGTATGAGGGGCTGACGAGGTAAACCGCCGCTGCCTGGGGGTGTGTTTGCAGCGCGGTTTCGATCTGTTCGGGTGTCACGCCGTGTGAAGCGCCGAGCCCGGTATCAACGGAGCCGTACACGAAGTGCGGTGTGAGCCCGACGTGAGTTATGCCATCAATCACGCTTGAGTGCACACTGCGCTGCACAATAAACTCACGGCCGAGACCGCGCACAACGTTTGTGGCGATATGGTTGCCGCCGGAAGCGCCGTTCGTAATAAACCACACGCGGCTTGCACCCCAGAGCTCAGCGGCAAGTTCTTGCGCTTCTAGGAGTGGGGTTTTGCGGCCTGGGTTGTTGAGAATCCAAGTGTTTTGATCGATGCCGCTAAAGAGCATCGGGAAGTCAAGTTGCAGAGCGTGCTCGCCAACGAGGGAGGCGACACCGGGAGCGTTTTCTGCTTTGCCGGAGTGCCCAGGAACGTGCAGCCGCTGCCAGGGGTGGCTGGCGAGGCGGCGGATCGCGTCTGCGTGGGGTGCGGTTGTTTGCGCGGCGGAGAGAATTCGTTTCACAGACTATGAATAGCACAGCTTTATCAATATACGCAATATCAGTATTTTGTAAGTATTTATATACTGTGTATATGGCTTGAGGCTTGCTATTCTTAGAGCATGTTGACCCTGCAGCAGCTTCGTGTGCTTATTGCTGTCTCTGAAGCTAAAAGCCTGAGCGGCGCCGCTCACGATCTCGGCTATGGTCTGCCAACGATAATGCATCACATTGAAGCGTTGGAGGCCGAGCTGGGCACTGAGCTGGTCAACCGCACTCCCCGGGGCACTACAGTAACTGCCGCCGGTGAGATTATGCTGCGTGAGGCAATCAGTATTCTCGCCCGCCTCAACAGCGCAACGCAGCAGATCCGCAAGCTCACCGAAAACGGGCGTGCGACTATGACGATCGGGTTGTATCCCTCTCTCGGCGCACAGCTGATTCCCAAGCTGATTGTTGAATTAGAAAAACTGCGCGAGCTGCAGATCGAGATAATTGAGGGTGAGCCAAGCGAAGTGCTCGCAATGCTGGAGGACGGCACAATTAATCTTGGACTCATTTACGAGTTTGACGCAGATCCGCTGCCGATAAATCGCAGTCGATTCTTTATCGATGAGCTGATTAATGAGCCGTTTATGGTTGCTGTTGGTGAGTGTCACCCGCTCGCCGAAGCAACTGAGATTGACTTCGCCGAGATCCGGGATGTGCCGTGGATCATGAGTCGCTCTGACACTGAAGCGAGTGATCGTGTGCTGCGGCACGTCTGCTCAACGCAGGGTTACAGCCCTACCGCTCTTGTGCGCACTGACGATATTACGATGATTCACGGCCTTGTTAGAGCAGGTCTCGCCTTTGCCTTAAGCACCGAAGCCTCTTTCGGTGCCCTTGAGGGGGTGCGCATGCTGCCCGCAAAGCAGTCGCTCGGGCAGCGCCGCACAAGCGTCATCCACAATCGTATTGAAACTTTTGAAGCGATTAAACCAGCTGTCCGTCTACTAAAAGAAATTGTGAGTTAAATTGTGAGTGCTGAAATTAATCTCTACGAAATCTCTATCGACGAGCTGCTGCTGAACTATGCACACGGGCTGCTCAGCCCGGTGCAGGTGCTTGCAGCGTATATGCGCCGAATCGCAGAGTTTGATCACGGCGGCGCAGCCCTCAATTCGATTATCGTATTCAACCCGGAGATGTTCGCCGCTGCGCGTGAGTCGCACGAACGCTGGGCGAACGGCACCGCTCGCCCCCTAGAAGGTGTGCCCTACACGATTAAAGACTCATATATGGCAGAGGGCTTGACAGTTGCCAGCGGTTCACCGGCGTTTCAGGGGCTTGTAGCGCAGTGGGACGCCTTCACTGTTGCACAGCTAAAAGCCGCAGGCGCCGTGTTGATTGGTAAGACAAACATGCCGCCGATGGCAGACGGGGGTATGCAGCGCGGTGTTTACGGGCGGGCAGAGAATCCATACAATCGCAACTATCTCGCAGCTGCTTACGCTTCCGGCTCTTCAAACGGATCAGCTGTTGCCACAGCAGCAAATTTTGCGGTGTTCGGGATGGGAGAAGAAACCGTTTCCTCAGGTCGCAGCCCAGCCTCAAACAACGGTTTGTGCGCCTACACTCCGAGCTGGGGCGTGCTGTCTATCCGCGGCAACTGGCCGCTGTTTCCAGCGCGCGACGTGGTTGTGCCGCACACCCGTTCTATGGCAGACATGCTGCGTATTTTGAACACACTGGTCGCTGATGACAGTGAGACACGCGGCGATTTTTGGCGGCACCAAAACGTTATCGACATACCGAAACCGAGCGCACACCGTCCGGCAGATTACGCTCTCCTGTTTGACAGTGAGGCACTGCAGGGTAAAACCTTCGCTGCGCCGCGCATGTACCTCGGTAAAGATCCGAACTTCCCAATGCCGGTGCGCGAGAGTGTGCTAGAGCTCTGGGCCGAAACCGTTAAACGCCTCGAAGAATGCGGGGCAACCGTGGTTGAAACCGACTTCCCGCTCATTGAGCAGTATGAGGGAGACAAACCCGCAGGTGAGAATGTTGCGCGCCTCGGTGTGCTCCCAGACGGCTGGATGGACACCGAATTTAATCACTTCCTGGCATTCGGTTGGAATGACTTCCTGCTGGCGAACGGTGATCCAAACATTCCAGACCTTACTGCGGTCGACCCAGACACGATTTTCCCGCTCTGGCCGGGCACTCTGCCCGACCGCTATGAGGAAGTTGAAGACTACGAAAATCGGTATCGTGCGGTTGTAAAATATGCGCAGGAGGGGCTTGCGGATCCGCGCGAACGAACAGATTTTGCTGACGGTTTACGCGCGCTTGTGAAGCTTCGTGAAGAACTGTTTGAAAGCTGGCTCGCCGCTAACGGATATGACGGAATCGTGTTCCCTGCAAACGCAGATATCGGTGCCGAAGACTCTGAGCGGGAGCAGGCCGCGAATGATCACACCTGGCTTAACGGTGTGCTCTTCTCCAATGGCAATTACGCGCTGCGCCACTTTGGCATCCCATCGGTAACTGTGTCGATGGGGGCAATGTCAGACACCGGAGTGCCCATCGGAGTTACTTTGGCTGGCCGTGCCTACGACGACATCGCGCTGTTGCAGTACGCGACGCTACTAGACGGATACGGCACACGCCCAACCCCCGCTACGGCACCCAAATTACCGGGTGATAGCCTGCAAAACTTTGAGGGCGTCGAGTTTGCTTTGCGAGAAGTTTATGCTGCCTCCTTTGAAGTGCGTGATGCTGGCGCAGCCTGGGAGGTTATCGCCCGCGGTAAAACCAACATTGCAGAGGCTGAGATTCGTGTGCAGCTGGCAGCTGCTGCGGCCACTGCTAAAGCTTCAGAGCAGGGAGACTGGGAAGTGCAGGTGCTGGTGGAAAAACCAGATTATGGCCTGAACCCAGCTTTCGGCGCCCTTGTTGGTGTCGTTGAAGCGCAGGGAGCTAACGGTGCATACGCAGCAGAGCTGCTACTCGTTAGCACTGACGACAACTGACAGCTTCGTTAGGAGGCTTGCGAGACGGTCGCGCTCTGCACGGGTCATTCCGCTCAGCAGCGCCGCTTCGGCGGCGGTGAGGTTTTCTACCGCACGGTCAACCAAATCACGTCCGGTGGCGGTCATCTCAACGAGCACGCCACGACCATCGTCCGGGTTTTGGGTGCGCACAACCAGGCCCCGCCGCACCATGCGATCGATACGGTTTGTCATGGTGCCGCTGGTGACCATAGTCTCGCTCACTAAAACCTTGGTGCTGACACGGTGCGGAGCGCCGGCGCGCCGCAGCACGGCTAACACATCAAACTCCCAGAGTTCGAGACCAGCATCCTCGAACGCTGCCCCGCGTGCGCGATTGAGCTGTTTCGCGACGCGATGCAGGCGCGAAAACACTGCTAGGGGGGAGAAATCAAGGTCGGGTCGCGACTGACTCCATTCCTGGAGGATGCGGGTGACCTCGTCTGCTTTTGTCATAAGAATAAAGTTTGCCAGAAATTTCACGCTACGAAATGTTTCTGGCAGAATAGAACGCGGTGACAGCCGCACCGCGGTTGCCACTGTTCCGCCTTAGTGTAACGGCAGCACAGCAGCCTTTGGAGCTGTTAGGTCCAGGTTCGAATCCTGGAGGCGGAGCGATCAGCAACAGCTGATATAACCTATTCGCTTGAGGCAGGTACTTAGATGCGTGATGGCCGGGCAGTAGCGGTTGTGATTTTGGCCGCGGGTCAGGGTACGCGAATGAAATCTTCATTGCCGAAAGTGCTGCACCCGATCGGCGGTCGCGCTTTGATTGAGCACGTGCTCACAACCGCCGAGGGCCTAAATCCAGAATATATTGTGGCGGTTGTGCGACACGAAAAAGAACGGGTTGCTGCAACCATTAGCGCATTCGCGCCAGACGTTCTAATTGTTGAGCAGGATGAGATACCGGGCACCGGACGTGCTGTTGAGAGCGCTCTTGGTGCGCTCCCTGAACACTTTCAGGGCGATGTGGTCGTGCTCTCCGGAGATGTGCCGTTAATTGACGTTGCCACACTTGAGAACCTGCTCGCTGGGCACAGCGAAGCGGGCGCGCAGATGTCTATTTTGTCTGCTATATTCGACGATCCGAAAGGCCTGGGGCGCATTATTCGCGATGAGAGCGGCGACGTTATTGGCATCGTGGAAGAAAAAGACGCAAGCGTCTTAGAGCGCCAGATAACCGAAATTAACGGCGGAATTTATGTTTTCGACACCGCCGCGTTAGCTGCTGCGCTGCAAACTATCGACACCAACAACGCGCAGGGAGAAAAATACCTGACCGACGCGGCCGCGAAGATTCTTGCAAGCGGCGGTAGGGTGCTCGCGCACGCAACCGACGACAGCTGGGTTATTGCGGGCGTCAACGATCGCGTGCAGCTTGCGGCAGCTGGCACAGAGCTCAACCGCCGCACTATCGAGCAGCATCAAAGAAATGGTGTGACCTTCACAGACCCGGCCGCAAGTTACGTAGACGTTACTGTGCAAATTGCAGCCGACGCTGTTATCGAGCCCGGTTCGATACTGCGCGGTAACACAGTTATTGAATCCGGTGCGGTTGTGGGGCCGGCAACAACTCTCGCAGACACATTTGTTGGCGCGGATGCGCTCGTGCTGCGCTCAGAGGTGCACGGCGCAACAATCGCTGCGAATGCGACAGTCGGGCCATTCTCATACATCCGCCCGGGCACCACCCTCGGCGTCGCAGGTAAGATCGGCGCCTTTGTGGAATCAAAAAACACACAGATTGGTGACGGGGCGAAAGTGCCTCACCTAAGTTATGTGGGAGACGCCAGCATCGGCGCAGAAGCTAATATCGGCGCTGGCACTATCATCGCCAACTATGACGGCGTAAACAAACACCGCACCAATATCGGGGAGAGCGCCCGCGTTGGATCGAAGAGTGTGCTTGTTGCGCCGGTCACAATTGGAGCAGGAGCTTACACAGCGGCAGGAGCCGTTGTGCGTAAGGAGGTTGCGCCGGGCGCGCTCGCAATGAGTGTTGCCGCGCAGCGTAACTTTGAGGGGTGGGTGGCAGCTAACCGCCCAGATACTACTTCAGCAAAAGCCGCAGCAGCAGCAAATATTCCCAAAGATGGAGAGCGTTAACTTATTATGAGCGGAATTGAAAAGGCCGGGCAGAAGAAGCTTGTTCTAGTTACGGGTCGCGCCTACCCTGAGCTTGCACACAACGTTGCAGCTGAACTGGGCGCAGAGGTGCTAGAAACCGAGATTCGCACTTTTGCGAGCGGCGAGATTTACGCACGTTTTAATGAAAGCGTGCGCGGCACCGACGCCTTTGTGTTGCAGTCGCACATCGACCCCATCAACGAGAATGTGATGGAACAGCTGATTATGGTCGATGCTCTAAAGCGCGCCTCAGCTAAACGCATTACCGTTGTTGTGCCGTTCTATCCATACTCGCGGCAGGACAAAAAAGGTCGCGGCCGTGAGCCAATTTCAGCCCGTCTGATTGCGGATCTCTTTAAGGCGGCAGGCGCCGATCGGATTATGTCGGTCGATCTGCACGCCGCGCAGATTCAGGGCTTCTTTGACGGTCCGGTGGATCATCTGTTTGCGATGCCGGTGCTGCTCGAGCACTTCCGTGCTCAGTTTAAGGATCGCGACGACCTCACCATTGTGTCACCAGACATGGGTCGTGTGCGTGTGGCTGACGTGTGGAGCGATCAGCTTGGTGCGCCGCTGGCAATTATTCACAAGCGTCGCGACCCGAAGGTGGCAAACCAGGTCAGCGTGCATGAAATTGTGGGTGATGTGAAGGATCGCTGGTGCCTTATGGTTGACGACATGATTGACACCGGTGGCACAATCGCAAAGGCAGCTGAGGCACTTGTAAAGAACGGTGCGCGCGGCGTCACTATTGCAGCAACCCACCCGATTTTCTCTGGCAAAGCACCTGAGGTGTTAAACGCGCCGCATATTAACGAGGTGGTTGTGACCGATACTCTGCCTGTTCCAGCAGAAAAGCAGTTCGACAACCTCACCGTGCTGTCAATAGCACCGCTGCTGGCCGCAGCCATTCGTGAGGTGTTCGAAGACGGCTCAGTAACCTCAATGTTTGAGGGCGCAGCTTAAGCAGAGTGGCTCTGATGTAGCGTGCTGCGGGTGCGCTGTATCTGTTAATACGGTATGCTTATACGGTACTTCGGCGAGGGAGGCTGGTGCGCGTAGCGGATCTGTCGCAGCGCAGCAAAAATCAGCACTCCGTTATCGACGCGGGCGCCCAGACTTTCTGGTTTCCGTGTGTCTCGACGAGAGCACAAACACAGTTTGGGCAAACACCATCTTCGGTGCCGCCCGTTAGTAAGGAGTAAATTATGAGCAATGCAAGCAAGCTCGACGCAGTTGTGCGCGAGAGCTTTGGTAAGGGTGTAGCGCGTAAGCTACGTGCAGCCGGTCAGACCCCGGTTGTTGTTTACGGCCACGGGATCGATCCACTGCACCTGACTGTAGAGACCCACCCGCTGAGCCTAATCGTACGTCACAAGAATGCGCTCGTGGAGCTCTCATTCGAGGGTGGCAAACAGCTCGCACTTGTGAAGGATGTGCAGAAGGATCCAGTGCGTCAGATCATCGAGCACGTTGATTTTGTTGTTGTCTCTAAGGGCGAAACCGTTGAGGTTGAAGTTCCTGTGCACGTTGAGGGTGAGCCATTCGCAGGCACCACCGCGCTGCAGGAGACCAACACAATCCTGGTGAGCGCACCAGCAACCGATATTCCAGAGGCCTTCAGCGTTAGCGTTGAAGGTGCTGAAGAAGGCACTCAGATTCTCGCTGGCGACGTTGAACTGCCTAAGGGCGTTGAGCTTGTTGGCGATGCTGAAGCGCTTATCGTGCAGGTAGCTATCCCTGTGGTTGAGACTGAATCAACCATTGATGAGCTTAATGAGACTGAAGAAGCTTCTGATGAAGAGTCTGCTGAAGAATCTGCAGAAGACTCAGAGGAAAGCGCTGAGTAAAGCATTCTTTAAACGAGACCCGCAGGTATTTCTGAGTAAATGCCTGCGGGTCTTTGGTCTTGTTGCATACAAAGGTCAAGATCCGGCAGTAAATAAGAAAGCAGTGATCCCGTGAGCGATACATGGTTGATAGCTGGGCTCGGAAACCCCGGTGCCCGCTATGAGGAAACGCGCCACAACATCGGCGAAATGGCGGTGCAAGAACTGGCTCACCGTATCGGAGCTCGTTTTGCCTCACATCGCACAAACAATCAGATCGCGGAGGGTTGGGAGAGGCCGGGCGGCGCAAAACTTGTGCTTGCGAAACCGCACAGCTATATGAACACCAGCGGCGGGCCGGTGGCTGCCGCTGCAAAGTACTTCAATATCGCACCCGCACGCATTATCGTGCTGCACGACGAATTAGATATTCCCTTTGACACGGTGAGACTTAAAAACGGCGGTGGGCACGGCGGTCACAACGGCCTGCGGGACATCGCAAAAGCTTTAAACACTCCAGACTTTAACCGTGTGCGGATCGGCATTGGCCGCCCACCCGGGCAGATGGATGTCGCTAATTTTGTGCTCTCGCCGTTTACAAAAACAGAGCGGGCAAACCTCGGAGCGCTCATCGCTGACGCTGCGGATGCCGCACTTGAGATCATAAACAGCGGCCTGACCGCAGCACAGCAAAAATTTCACGGTCGTGTCTAGGGTCAGGAGAAGCTTGAGATGAGCATTGCCAGCATTACAAATATTCTGCAGCACGACACCACCTTCAAGGCTGCGCTAGCAGCCGCCACAGAAGACACTAATTTTGCGCTGTTAGACGGGCTGAGAGCACCGCTGCTTGCGGCAATTTATAAACGCAGGATCCAACAGGGCAAACTTGGTGCGCTCCTATTAGTGGCGGCGACCAGTCGTGAAGCAGAGCAGCTGAGACTGTCGTTAACAGCTCTCTTGCCAGAGGCTGAAACTGTTGAACTGCCGGCTTGGGAAACACTGCCGCACGAGCGGTTGAGCCCGTCGCGCGAGACGGTTGGCAAACGCATGGTTGCGCTAAACAAACTGCGTAAGCACAACGGAAAAACCCCTCTCGTAGTGGTCGCGTCTGTGCGCGCTATTTTGCAGGCAATCTCACCGGCCGCGGCAGACGCAGAAGCTTTGCGACTCGTTAACGGGGTTAGTGTGGGCGGGCCTAACGGCTTTGCTGAAACTCTTGTGCAACTCGGCTACGACCGTGTTGATATGGTGACAAAACGTGGCGAGTTTGCTGTGCGCGGCGGTATTGTTGACGTTTTCGTGCCGGCGGCAGAATCAGCGGTGCGCATTGATTTTTTCGATGATGAGGTGGACGATCTGCGCCAGTTTGCAGTGACAGACCAGCGCAGCGCAGCCTCAATCAAACATCTAGATATCTGGCCAGCGCGTGAACTGTTGCTGACTCCTGACGTGCGCTCACGTGCGGGTGCTCTGCGCGCCACCATGCCACAACAGTCAGAACTGTTAGAAAAGATTGCCGCGGGAATCAACGCAGAAGGCATGGAGAGTTTGCTGCCGTATCTGGTTGAGCGGCAGTACGCACTAACTGAACTGCTGCCAGAAAACAGTTGGGTCACTGTTGTCTCCCCAGAAAAGGTGGTGGCGCGAGCTGACAGTCTCGCTGAAACGAACGCTGAGTTTCTTGCCGCTGCTTGGTCTGCTGCGGCAGGGGAGGGATCTAACACAGTTCCTGTCATGCCCGATGGCGATCATTCCGGTATGTTCACGCTTACCCAGGTGCGTGCGCAGGGGGTGCACACCGTCTGGCACACCATGGCAACCTTTGCAGACTCCGCCCAGAGTGTAGAAGCAACACCGCTTGAAACAAGCGTAGGAAGCGATCCGGCAGAACACACCGCAGGACTTATCAAAACTTGGCTGCAGGACAATAAATATGCGGTTGTTGTGGCAGGTTCCACCGGCGCTGCCGACCGCGCCACAGAAATTCTGCTTGAGTTCGGGCTGCCGGTTGAGAAAACACCTGCGCTGCCCGACGATCCGCAAGAAAAAATTGTGTATGTGGCGATCGGAGAAGCAGTATCCGGTTTCGCCAGCGCTGGCAGCGGCTTACTATTAGCCACCGAAACTGAACTTTTTGGCAGACAGCTCAGTCAGCAGCAGATGCGCGGAAACAAACCACTGCGTCGCCGCGGAAAAAACGTGGTTGATCCGCTGCAGTTGAAAGCGGGTGACTATGTTGTGCATGAGCGGCACGGTATTGGCCGCTTCATAGAGCTGACACAGCGTGAAATTCCCGCCGACCAACCGGGTGAGAAACCGCAGAAGCGCGAGTATTTGGTGCTCGAGTATGCGCCGAGTAAACGGGGCTTGCCTGCCGACAATCTTTTTGTTCCAACAGATCAGCTTGGGCAGCTATCGCGTTATGTTGGCGCAGAAGCACCGAAGCTTTCAAAAATGGGCGGCAGTGACTGGGCGAGTGCGAAGAAAAAAGCACGCAAGGCGGTGCGCGATATAGCTATCCAACTTGCGAAGCTTTATGCCGCACGATCGCAGGCCAAAGGGCACGCGTTCTCTCCCGATACACCGTGGCAGAACGAGCTGGAAGAAGCATTCCCGTACGTTGAAACGCAGGATCAGATGGCCGCTATTGAAGCAGTGAAACGGGATATGGAAAGCTCAAGACCGATGGACCGTTTAGTGTCTGGTGATGTCGGTTTTGGGAAAACCGAAATTGCTGTGCGTGCAGCGTTTAAGGCCGTGCAGGATAATAAACAGGTTGTTATTCTCGTGCCAACAACGCTGCTTGTAAAACAGCACTTTGAAACTTTCCAGAACCGTTTTGCCGGTTTTCCGGTGCGGTTAAAAGCACTCAGCCGTTTTCAGACAGATAAAGAAGCCAAACAGATTCTTAGCGACCTAGCCGCAGGCAGTATCGACGTGGTTATCGGCACCCATCGCTTGCTGAGTGAAAACGTTAAATACAAGGATCTTGGTCTTGTTGTTATCGATGAGGAGCAGCGTTTTGGCGTTGAGCACAAAGACGCCTTAAAAGCGTTGAAGGCGAATGTCGATGTGCTCGCAATGAGTGCAACCCCGATTCCTCGCACGCTGGAGATGGCGGTGACCGGAATTCGGGAAATGTCGACCCTGGCGACAGCGCCTGAAGACAGACACCCGATTTTAACGTTCGTCGGGCAGTTTAATGAAGCCCAGGTGGCGGCGGCGATCCGTCGTGAAATGCTGCGTGAGGGGCAAATTTTCTTCGTGCACAATCGGGTCAGTTCGATCCATCGCATTGCGAAGAAAATACAGGATTTGGTGCCGGAAGCACGTGTTGCTGTCGCGCACGGCCGGATGGCACAAAACGAGCTAGAGCAGGTGGTTGTTGACTTTTATGAGCGCCAGTATGACGTGCTGGTGACGACAACCATTGTTGAAACCGGACTGGATATCGCAAACGCGAACACGATCATTATTGACGGTGCAGAAAAATACGGTCTCAGCCAGTTGCATCAGCTGCGCGGTCGCGTGGGGCGCAGCCGGGAAAGAGCGTACGCCTACTTCCTTTACGATCCGGCGAAACCGCTGACCGAGGCTGCCTATGAGCGTCTGGACACTATCGCTCAGCACAACGAGCTTGGTGCAGGTATGCAGGTGGCGCTGAAAGACCTCGAACTGCGTGGTGCTGGCAACCTGCTCGGCGGAGAGCAGTCGGGGCATATTGCGGGTGTTGGATTCGACCTCTACCTGCGTATGATTGGCGAGGCGGTTGACACCTTTAAGGGTGAAGATATTAAAGAAAACGTTGAGCTGGTGATTGAAATTCCGGTGGATGCGCGCATTCCCGATGAGTTTATTGACTCGGAGCGGTTGCGTCTTGAGGCCTATCAGAAGCTTGCGGCGGCGGCGCACCCGAACGCTGCCGAGGGCGCAATTGATCTCGTGCTCGAAGAGTTGACAGACCGCTACGGTGCTGTGCCAGAGCAGGTTGCTGAACTGGTTAAGGTGACGCGTATACGTAAAACCGCTGCAGCCCTGGGGGCTACCAAAGTGCTTGTGTTAGACGGTGCGCTGCGGATCGAGGCGGTCACCCTGCCAGAGTCACGCCAGCTGCGCCTTGTGCGCCTCTATCCTGGGGCTGAATATGATGACAGTCGCGGCCGGATGACTGTGCCGCTCCCGCGCGGTCTGCAGAAGGGCTACGTCTCGCAGTGGGATGCACCGCAACTGTCACCTGATGAAGCCTTAGACGGAGACCTGGTTGCCTGGATTGCGAGAGTTTTTGAAAATATTTTCGCACCCCCAAAAAGCCAGACAGAATAGCTTTGCGCAATCGCCGTGTGCAACAGTTTTTCAGCAACTTAGCGGGAAAATGGAAGAGCGCTTTCGTTTTTGCGAAAAGCGAGAACTTACCGATTGGAGAGCCGCATGAAGAAACTCATAAACGATCCGGAGCAGGTTGTTGCCGAATCTCTCGCGGGTGTTGCCGCGGCGCACGATAGTGTGCGAGTGGATTTTGAACATCAGATTGTATACCGCGCTGCGGGGCCAAAGCAGGGCAAGGTTGGCGTGATTTCTGGTGGTGGCTCAGGTCACGAACCACTGCACGGCGGCTATGTCGGTGAGGGGATGCTGGACGCCGCTGTTGCCGGCCAGATGTTCACCTCACCAACCCCAGATCAAGTTGCCGCCGCGATTAAAGGCGTTGACGGCGGAGCTGGTGTGCTGCAGATCATTAAAAATTACACTGGCGACGTCATGAACTTTGAAATGGCAGCAGAGCTGGCAAACGCTGAAACCGGTGTTGAAGTTGCCAGCGTCATCGTGAACGACGATGTTGCTGTTGAAGACTCAAGCTTTACAGCCGGTCGCCGTGGCGTTGGCCTCACCGTGCTTCTCGAAAAAATTGTCGGCGCTGCCGCCGAAGCCGGGCAAGACCTTAAGAGCGTGAAGAAACTCGCCGAAGAGGTTATAGCTAACGGCCGTTCGATGGGCGTGGCTTTGACAAGCTGCACGGTGCCGCACGTCGGCCGCCCAACTTTTGAGCTGCCAGAAGACCAAATGGAGATGGGAGTTGGCATTCACGGTGAACCCGGTCGTCGCCGCGTTGCATTAGCGCCGGCAGCTGACATTGCCAAGGAGATGGTGGATTCCATCCTTGAAGAGCTCGATTTCCAAGGATCGGAGACCATCGTGATGGTGAACGGTCTCGGCGCTACGCCACAGATTGAGCTGTACCTCATGTACGGTGAGGTAGCGAAGCTGCTTGCAGAACGCGGTGTTAAAGTAGCGCGCAACCTTGTAGGTAACTACATAACAGCACTGGATATGGCCGGGTGCTCGCTCACGATCCTGAAAGCAAACGATGAGATTCTGAAGCTGTGGGACGCACCCGTAAAGACACCAGCATTAAGGTGGGGCAAGTAATGACTGAGACGGTTTCAATTGCACAGCTCACAAACTGGCTCAACACATTTCGTGACACAGTTGGTGAAAATAAAGAGTATTTAACTAATCTAGACGCAGAGATAGGTGACGCCGACCACGGCTCCAACATGGCTCGCGGCACGGCAGCTGCCGCAGATAAGCTTGCCGCTGACAACCCAGATACTGTTGCAGCGCTTGGCAAAGCCTTCGGCATGACCCTTGTAAGCACTGTCGGTGGTGCAAGCGGCCCACTGTTTGGCACTTTCTTCCTACGCTTTGGCGTTTCAGCCGGAGAGGTTACCGAACTTGATGCGGGCGCCCTTGCAGCAGCGCTGCGTGCAGGAGCTGAGGGTGTTGTAGCTCGCGGCAAAGCCGAGCTGCAGGATAAAACCATGGTTGATGTCTTGCTTCCCGCTCTCGACGAGCTAGATAAACAACTGGCAGACGGCGCTGCGCTTAGAGACGCGCTCGCGGCCGCAGCTGATAAAGCTGAGACTGCGCGTGATGCAACCGGGCCGCTAGTTGCGAAAAAGGGGCGAGCAAGCTATCTGGGAGATCGCAGTATCGGGCATATTGATCCCGGTTCAGCCTCAACCGCATATCTCTTCCGGGCGCTGGCAGACAGCGTCGCCTAAGGTAAACAACTCGGATTCACCCTGAAACCTACTGTTTTCGCAGACTGGTCGAGTTTTTAAATCCTTGATCAGTCTGCGAACTCGGTGGTAGAGATTCAAAGGACAGGATCAGTATGGCCGTTGGTATCGTCGCCGTTTCACACAGTTTGCCGCTTGCAGAGGCAGCTCGAGATCTCGCCCTGCAGATGATTTCGGGAGAGCAGCCCCCGCTTGCGCTTGCCGCTGGGACGCCAGAGGGCGAATTTGGTACCGATGCGGTTGCTGTCGCCGAAGCGATTGCTGCGGTGGACAGCGGCGACGGAGTGCTTGTGCTCGTTGATCTCGGATCAGCGATCCTGTCAGCCGAGATGGCGCTTGAGTTTCTGCCCGATCCTGACCTGGATGTGCGAATTATCTCGGCGCCGTTTGTCGAAGGTCTGCTGGCTGGTGTAGTGCGCGCTGCTACCGGTGGAAGTATCGATGAAGTGGCAGAGGAAGCACGCGCCGCCCTGATCCCGAAACAACAGCAGCTTGGCGATACCGCTGAGCAGCCGACTGTGAGCGTTGATACCGCAGCGACTGATGAAGTGCGGCGCACAGCTACGATTGTTAACGCTGCGGGGCTGCACGCGAGACCTGCTGGCCGCATCGCTGAAGAGCTTGCGCAGTTTAACGCGAGCGTCACTATTCAAAAAGCAGGACGCGACGCGGTGAGCGCCCGTAGCCCACTGATGGTGGCTGGTCTCGGCACCCGCGGTGGTGACACTGTCACACTCAGCGCAAACGGCGCAGACGCAACTGCGGCGCTCGACCATCTCGAAAACATGATCGCGGACGGCTTTGGCGAGCTAGTTGAAAATCTCGTGGAGCAACCGGCTGCTGCGGCCGCGGGTGCCGATCCACAATCTGTTGACGCTCGAAACCACAGCGCGCCAACTAGGCCTTTGGGCGTGAGCTCTGGACGAGTGCTCGGGCCTGTGGCGCGCATGGCTGCGCCGGTGAGCGAACCAATAGCACACGGCACTATCGCTGAAAATGAGCGTGCAGCCGAGAAGCAACGAGTTATTGAAGCTGTGACACAGGTGACGGCGGAATTAGAGGAGTTAGCCGCGACGGCGACGGGCACCGCTCAGGAGGTTTTAGCTGCAACCGCTAAACTTGCGGCAGATCCTGTGATCATCAGCGAAGCCGGCGCAAAAATTATCGATCAGGGCAGGCCCGCAGCAAACGCTGTGTGGGATGTTTTGCGCGATATCGCCCGGCAGTTTACGGCCGGCGGAGGCGAGCTCGCTGAGCGTGCCAGCGACGTGAGAGATGTGCGTGCGCGCATTGTGGCGAAACTGACCGGACAGCAGCTGCCCGGCATCCCGAACCTGAAGCAACCATTCATCCTGGTGGCACATGATCTAGCGCCGGCTGACACCGCAACGCTCAACCCTAAGACCTGTCTTGGTATTGTGCTCGGATCAGGTGGCCCGACCTCGCACACAGCTATTTTGGCGCGTGCACTTGGCATCCCGGCGGTGATTGATGCGGCAGCATTTGCCGAATTAGAAGACGGGGAAGAGATTGTTATAGACGGGGAGACGGCTGAGGTAATCAGGCAGCCAAACGATAGCGATAAACTGGATGCGCGCACCGCACCACAGCTTTTGAGCGACCTTCCGCCTTTTGCCGGGCCGGGTCGTTTGGCATCTGGTGAGACCGTACAGATACTTGCGAACGTTGGGAGCAGCAAGGATGTTGCCGCAGCGGTCGAACGTGGCGCTGAGGGTGTTGGTTTGTTCCGCACAGAATTCTGCTTCCTAGGCAGAGAAACAGCGCCGAGCCTGACTGAACAGGTGGCGGCGTATGCAGAAGTGTTGCAGGGTTTTAAAGGCCGAAAAGTCGTTGTGCGCACACTCGATGCCGGCAGCGATAAACCGCTTCCGTTTGTAACTCCCGCAGCTGAAGAAAACCCTGCGCTTGGTGTGCGCGGCTACCGCACAAGCTGGAACTATCCAGATGTGTTGACCACACAGCTTGCCGCGATTGCGCAGGCAGCAACTCAAGTGCCAGAAACTGATGTGTGGGTGATGGCGCCAATGATTGCAACGCTTGAAGAGACGCACAGCTTTGTCGAAGAGGCGCGCCACGCGGGCTTAAAACACGTCGGCATTATGGTTGAAACCCCAGCAGCCGTTGGCTTGGCTGACCAGATCGTTGAACTTGTGGATTTTGTCAGCGTTGGCACTAACGACCTCGCGCAATACACTATGGCCGCAGACCGAATGGCCACCGACCTCGCCCATCTTAATTCTCCGTGGCAACCGGCTCTTCTGCGACAGCTGCGCGCGCTTGGCGAAAACTGCGCTGATACAGCTGTTTCGATCGGAGTTTGCGGGGAATCCGCGAGCGATCCGCTGCTCGCAGGGGTGCTTGTCGGGCTTGGGGTAAACAGCCTCTCAATGACAGCTAATGCCGTGCCGGTGGTTGGCGCAGCGATTGCCGGTTACACTATGGAACAGTGCCAGCAGGCGGCCGCAGCCGCTTGCAATGCTGAAAGCGCAGACGCTGCAAGATGCGCTGTGAGAGAGATTCTCGCAGCGTGAGCGCAAACTCTGCAACCGGGGTCATAGGGATTGAGCGCGCCCGTGCCGTTGTGCGTCAGATGGTCTCCCCGGGTGGCTGTCCGTGGCACGCTGAGCAGACCCACACATCGCTGCTTAAATATCTGATCGAAGAGACTGCGGAAGTTGTTGAGGCGATTGAAGCAGGTGAATCCGCTGAGATTGTTGCAGAAGAACTTGGTGATGTCCTTTATCAGGTGCTCTTTCACACCGAGATTGCAGCCCAGGCAGGGGAGGGCTACAACCTAGATTCAGTTGGTGAGGCGCTCGCCGCAAAGCTCATCGCTAGACATCCGCATGTGTTCAGCGATCGCGGTTATATGTCGAGTGAGGAGCTTAAGACAGAGTGGGAAAATCTGAAACGTGATGCCACCGCTCACCGCGCGGTGCGGGGCGTGTTTGACGGGATCCCCAGCGCGATGCCGACTCTGGCCAAAGCAGCAAAAATGATGAATCGGATCGCGCACCATCAAGATGCTGCAGTGCGCAGGTCGCTGACAGCATTTCTCACTGCAGCAGAAGCCGATACGACAGACAAAAAACAGGCGAGCAATACCACCGGGAAAGAGCAAGCAATAAACGAACGCGACTTCGGGAAAGAGCTTTTGCGTTTGGTGCAGGAAGCAAACGCAGACGGTGTAGACCCCGATGCGGCGCTGCGACAGACTTTGCGAGAACTAACCGAGCGCGTGGCAAGATAGTTAGTATGGCTCAACAGGTGAATCCACCGCGTGGGATGCGCGATTTTCTTCCGGCTCAGAAACTAAAACGCGAGCGCGCGCTCGCAATCATCCGTGAGGTGTATGCGGCGCACGGTTTTGATGAGATTGAAACTCCGGTAATTGAAGACTATGCTCGCCTGCACGCAGGTCTCGGGGGTGATAATGAGAAACTGTCATTCTCCATTCTGAAGCGCGGGCTGCGTCAGGAACAGCTTGAGAATGCTGTCGTAACAGGCACAGGTGATGTGCTCTGTGATCTCGGTTTACGATTTGATTTAACAGTGCCGCTGGCCCGCTACTACGCAAGCAACCGAGCAGATTTGCCGGCAACCTTCCGGGCGGTGCACATCGGGCCGGTCTGGCGAGCCGAACGCCCGCAGAAGGGTCGCTACCGGCAGTTTGTGCAGGCCGATATTGATATCATCGGTGAGCCTGGCCTGCTCGCTGAAGCAGAGCTAATCACTGCTACAAGCGCCGCACTAGCCCGGCTTGGGCTCGCTGGGTGCGTCATCCGTATCAACGATCGCAGGTTGCTAGCTGCGCTCCTTGACTACTGCGGGTTCAACGCTGCAGACTCGGATCGAGTTCTGATAACGATTGACAAGCTAGACAAAATCGGGGTGCAGGGAGTTATTGATGAGCTGCGCGGTTTTGGTGCTGAGTTTGTGACACCTGCGGTAAAACTGGAACACATACTGAACTCTTATAGTGAAGCTGCTTGTGCGGGGGATATTGCGCTCACCGAGTCTGGCATTGCAGCAGTGCTCCCCGCCGATTTAGCGCCGGAGGTAACCAGCGCGCTCATCTCCCTCGGTGAGATGGTAGCGCCGGGGCTCCCCGCGGGCGTGCGACTAGCTTTCGATCCGACGCTGGTGCGGGGCATGGGATACTACACCGGCACAATTTTCGAGATCGCGCATCCAGGCTCTGGCAGTTCGGTCGGCGGTGGCGGGCGTTACGACGGCATGATTGGCCGCTTCCTCAGCCAGTCGGTGCCCGCTGTTGGATTCTCCATCGGCTTTGAGCGCATTATCGATCTGATTGATCTGCCACCAGCTGCGGATCAACGTGCTGTTGCACTGATCGCTGATAAGGCGGTGGATCCGGCAGTGCTTTTGCGGATCAAGGCTGAGCTTATCGCTAGCGGTGCCCGGGTGCAGATCGCTACACGCACCAAGAATGTGCGTCCGCTGTTGGATCGTTTCGAGCTTGACGGTTTCACAGAGTTTGCAAACGTGCGCCCGGAGCACACGTCGATGCACGATCTTGATTTTAAAGTTTTTGCGGAAAGTTAAAGCAACCGCTTCGTTACACTTATAGTTAGACCGGGATTGGTCGGCTATCCACCATGAAGGAGTAAAATTCAGTGGCTTATGTAGATGCAGTATTTGCCCGTGAGATTCTTGACTCACGCGGAAACCCAACCGTTGAGGTTGAGGTCGTGCTCTCAGATGATTCAGTCGGCCGCGCTGCGGTGCCGTCGGGTGCTTCAACAGGTGAGTTTGAGGCATATGAGTTGCGTGATGGTGACAAGGATCGCTACCTTGGCAAGGGCGTGCAGAAGGCTGTGGAGGGTGTTTTTTCAGTCCTCGGCCCAGCCATTGAAGGTCTGCCAGCCGACGACCAGCGTTTGATCGACCAAACCCTGATTGAAGCAGACGGCAGTGACAACAAAGAAAAAATTGGCGCTAACGCAATTCTTGGCGTCAGTCTTGCTGTTGCCGCTGCGGCCGCTGAATCGGCCGATCTGCCGTTATTCCGCTACATTGGTGGCCCGACCGCTTGCACTCTGCCGGTGCCGCTTATGAACATCATCAACGGTGGTGCGCACGCTGATACCGGTGTTGATATTCAAGAGTTTATGATTGCTCCGCTCGGCGCTGAGACCTTCTCAGAGGCGCTGCGTTGGGGTGTTGAGGTTTACCACTCTCTGAAGAAGGTTCTGCAAGAGAAGGGTCTCAACACCGGGCTTGGTGATGAGGGTGGTTTCGCGCCCGACCTGCCAAACAACGCTGCTGCGCTCGACCTGATTCTTGAAGCTATTACGCGCGCCGGTTACCAGCCAGGCACCGATATTGCGCTAGCTCTCGACGTTGCGTCAAGCGAATTCCACGAGAACGGCACCTACACCTTTGAGGGGAAGGCGCGCAGTGCGGCCGAAATGATTGAGTACTTCAAAGATCTGGTAGAGAAGTACCCGCTTGTTTCGATCGAGGATCCGCTCGACGAGAACGACTGGGACGGCTGGACTGCTCTCACCGAAGAACTCGGTCATAAGGTGCAGCTTGTGGGTGATGACCTCTTTGTTACCAACCCACAGCGTCTGGGTGATGGTATTGCATCAGGTGCGGCCAACTCACTGCTGGTGAAGGTGAATCAGATCGGCACTCTAACCGAGACCGCAGATGCGATTAAACTGGCGCAGCGCAACCAGTACACCACCATCATGTCGCACCGTTCAGGTGAAACCGAAGACACCACTATCGCAGACCTGGCGGTTGCGTTTGAAACCGGTCAGATCAAAACCGGTGCACCCGCTCGCAGTGACCGCGTTGCGAAATACAACCAGCTACTGCGCATCGAAGAGGAGCTTGGTGAATCAGCTGAGTACGCTGGCACGGAGGCTTTTCCGCGCTTCGTAGGTTAATTTTTAGAGGACGGTTCTAAAATAGTGGGGCAGACTGACGCAGTTTGCCCCACTTAATTTTGAATACAGCGCACACTAAAACTAGAACGTAAGTATCCTTAATCCCAAAAGCAAAACAAAGGTAGCGATCCCATATGGCCGAAAACCGTATTTCCCGCTGGGGTGGCTATGTGCGCGACTGGGCAGCGAGTTTGCGTTTTGGCGGCATGACAATTTTGCTTTTTGTGATCATCGTGAGTGGTGTGCTCGTGATTGGACCGCAGGTTAGTGTTTACGTGAATCAGCGGCAGGAAATTGCGCAGCTGCAACAGCAACTCACCAAGCTGAAAGAAGAGCAGGCTCGCGAACAAAAGGCCTTTGAGGCCTGGAACGACCCAAGCTATGTGCGTGCTGAGGCGCGCAACCGACTCTCTTATGTGCTGCCGGGTGAGACACAACTGAGTGTCATTATGGATATTGACCTGACGCCCACCAAACATCACAAAACTGAAGAGCAGTTAACCCAAGCGCCGCAGAGCTGGGTGACAAATCTGCTTGCATCAGCCGTTATCGCGGGAACCGCAAAACAGATTGATGCTGAAAATGCTCCGCCTGATCCCGCCACTGATGCAACAGATCCGGAAGTGGATCCCGATACTGATCCTGCCGCTCCGACCGAATAGAGAATTGATGCCTCGTCCACCGTATACAAAACCAACCGCCGTCGATATCGCCACCGTGACAGAGCAGCTTGGCCGCCAAGCTCGTGGAGTTGTTGGTATCGCTGCCCGCACCGCAAGCGGGGAGCCAACCGTTGTTGCGACGGCGCCGCGGTTAGAAGACGGCACACCGTTTCCAACGTTTTACTATCTCTGCCACCCTGCGGCGGTAGCTGCCGCATCGCGCTTGGAGGCTAGCGGATTCATGGTTGGGCTGAATGAGCGCTTGGCTGACGATGCTGAGTTGCGCGCGCAGTATGAGAGTGCGCACACATCCTTTATTGCCGATCGCGACAGTGTCGGTGAAGTTGCTGAGATTTCAGGAGTGAGCGCCGGAGGAATGCCAACCCGTGTGAAATGTCTGCACGCTCTTATTGCGCACGCGCTGGCGGCTGGCCCCGGAGTTAACCCGATCGGAGATATCGCGCTGGCAGCGAGCGATTTTGATCCCGCAGCACACTAATTGGTGACTGCAAAATTAGATAGATATAGTTGTTAATTGGGTGGAAATCCCAAATTACACGCGCAAAGCATAAAATTGCCGAGCATAAGTTCCAAGGAGCATACGTCTGTGACGAAGAAAATTCTGATCGTCGGTGGCGGTTACGCCGGTTTCTACACCGCATGGAAGCTTGAGAAGCACCTGCGTGAGGGCGAAGCAGAGGTGACCATTGTTGATCCGCTGCCGTACATGCAGTATCTGCCGTTCCTCCCAGAGGTAGCCGCGGGATCAATCGAGCCACGCCACGCCGTGGTGTCACGCCGTCGCCATCTCAAGCACACGAAAGAATTGCACGGCAAGGTAACCGGTATCAGTCACAGCGCAAAGAGTGCGACCATTCAGCTCACTGACGGCAGCACTACCGAGTTTGTCTACGATCACATTGTGATCACCACCGGCTCAGTGTCTCGCACCTTCCCAATTCCTGGTATCGCCGACAACGCAATTGGCATGAAGACGATTGAAGAGGCGGCAGCTGTGCGCGACCGTTTGGTTGGCAACTTTGAGCGTGCTGCGTCACTGCCTGCTGGTTCACCCGAGCGTCAGCGTTTGCTCACTGTGACCGTTGTTGGCGGCGGTTTTGCCGGTATTGAAACTATTTCAGAGCTGCGCAGCTTCGCAACCTCAATGCTGCAGCGTTACCCAGAGATCACTTTTGATGAAACTAAGTTTCACCTCATCGAAGCGATGGGGCGCATCATGCCAGAGGTGAGCGCAGAACTGGCTGACTGGGTGGTTGCAGACCAGACTCGTCGCGGTGTGGAAATTCACCTTAACACCCAACTGCAGGACGCGACCGACGGTAAGATTCAGCTGTCAACCGGTGAGGCATATGAATCAGACCTGATCATCTGGACAGCTGGTGTTATGCCGCGTCCGTTCCTGCGCGACACCGACCTGCCTATTGGGCCACGCGGTCACGTTATCGGCAGCCCAACACTGCAGGTGACGACCGAGGAGGGTGCTGTCGTTGAGGGTGCGTGGACAGCCGGTGACACCTCGCAAACACCGGATATCTCGAACACTCCTGGGCCTGGCGGGTTCTGTGTTCCAAACGCACAGCACGCTGTGCGTCAGGGCAAGCTGCTTGCGCGCAACATTGTTTCCGCGCTGCGCGGTGAGGGGCTTGTGGAGTACAAGCACGACAACCTTGGCGCTGTTGCCGGTCTCGGCTTGAACACCGGTGTATTCCAGTCGCGTAAAGTGCAGCTGAAGGGCTATGCTGCTTGGCTGGCGCACCGTTTCTACCACGGTATGGCGATCCCATCCTTCGAGCGCAAGGTGCGCGTATTCGGCGGCTGGGTGGGTCATTTCTTCTGGCGTCGTGACGCAGTAGGAATTGAAGCAAATCAAGAGCCGCGCGCTGTGTTTGAAGAATTTGCGGCACGCCCAAAAGGTGACTAACGGCCTAAATTTTTAAATCTTTAGTCTCGCGCGCCCGACTAGACACAAACACTAAGTTAAGTCAGTTCGGGTGCGCGAGACTTTTTACGATCTATCCTTGAAATTCTGCGTCGTGACGGGTTAAGAACTCGTACATCTCGGCCTCGTCAACGCCCGGAAAAGTGCCTGATGGCAGTGGCGAGAGTATGTGCTGGTGCATCCGGGCGCTCGCCCAGCTTTTCCCCTCCCACCGCTCAGCCATTAGCTCATCAGGCCGTTTGCAACACTCCTCAGCAGGGCACAGCGAGACTGTGCGTTTCTGCGTATCACGGCCGCGAAACCACTTGGCGTCATCAAAGCTGACACCGCACGTAATCGAAAAACCGCCGTCGGTTTCACTCTCACCAGTCTGTGCGCTCGACCAGAAAGTGCCCTCAGGGGTGTCGGTGTACTGGTAAAACTCGTTAGTGCGATTCTTTCGCTTGAACGCAGTGCGACCACCCCAGTATTTGCAGATTAGCTGCCCTTCTTCGTTCCCGTAGCCGTCTGTTGGAAATTCAAGACCGTCATTCTGGTAGCCGCGCACCAACACTCCGGCGGCAGTCGCACGATAAAAATGGACGCGTAAATCTAAATGCTCGGTCGCGAGGTTGGTGAAGCGATGCGCTGCAGCCTCATGGGTGACACCAAATGCGTCACGCAGATCCTCAATTGCGAGGTTGCGCTCGCGTTTTGCAGCCTGCAAAAAGTCGGCGGTGCGCTTCTCTGGCATCAGGCAGGCGGAAGCAAAATAGTTGATTTCAAGACGCTGCTGCAGAAACTGTGCATAATCCCAGGGCGTTTCGTGCCCGAGCACGTGGTGCGCCATTGCCTGTAGCGCGAGTGCGCGCAGCCCGTGCCCGCCCGGAATTGATGCCGGCGGTAGGTAGATCCGCCCATTTTCAAGGTCGGTTATCGAGCGGGTGTTGCTTGGCAGATCATGCACAAACACCAGGGAGAAACCAAGCTTATTTGCCAGCACATCAACTGCGCGGTGGGTTAGAGCGCCGGTTGTGTGCCCAATGCTCGCCATTAAATCTTCGGCAATCTCTTCAATTTCGGGCAGATAATTATTGCGTGAGCGCATTTTATCGCGCAGCAGGGTGTTCGCCTGTTTTGCGCCCTCTGCGGTGGCGGCGCGCTGCTGTGCTTGGCGGTGAACCTCTTTACCCAAACCCACGATTGCTTCGAGCGTATCTGTGGGGACGGATTTGGGTGAGCGGATCTGCGGCAGACCAAGATTTTTATAGATTGTTGTGCGCTGCATTTGTTCGAGCGCAATTTCTAGCGCGGATCTGCGGTTTGGGGCTTCTGTGGCAAACAGTTTCTGAATATCGGTGCCGAGTTCGCGTGCAAGGGTTTGCAGTATCGTCAGCTTCGGTTCGCGTTTGCCGTTTTCATAGAGTGAGAGCTGGCTGGCACTTAAGCCAACGCTCGCGCCGAGCTGTTCAAGCGTGAGACCTGCGGCTTTCCGAAAATGTTTTAGACGCTTCCCGAGAATTAAGTTATCGATACCGGGACGATTTGGAGTGCCAGGCCCGGACTCTGCTACAGCAGTAAATTTTGCATTTTTTGAGACCCTTAAATCACTCATTTTTTGATTATATGTCAAAAAACTGTATTTTTGCCGCAAAATTTGGTGTTGCGGGTCTGTTGCAACCCGCAAAATTGAAGTAACCAATCGTTGCCGTGCGGGCAGAGTGCGGAGCGAACAAAACACAGGGGTGCAAATGACTGAGACAGTTCAGACTACAAACCAGGAAGTAATCGATTGGGTGGAATCGATTGTTTCTCTCGTCAAACCAAAAAATATTTACTGGTGTGACGGCAGTGCAGCTGAGTGGAACCAGCTGACAGAAGAGATGGTTGCAGCTGGCAGCCTCATCAAACTCAACCGCGATATTCGCCCCAACTCCTTTTTAGCGCGCTCAAGCGCTGATGATGTGGCGCGCGTGGAAGATCGCACCTTCATCTGTTCAAAAGAGCAGATTGATGCCGGCCCCAGCAATAACTGGCGTGATCCTAAAGAAATGATGGCTGAGCTAACACCGTTGTTTGACGGTGCTATGCAGGGGCGCACTCTGTACGTGATCCCATTTGCGATGGGCCCTGTCGGTGGCGCAATTACCCAGTTGGGCTTACAAATTACTGATTCACCCTACGCTGTGCTAAACATGCACATCATGGCTCGCGTAACGCCGGAAGTTTACCGTGAAATTGAAGCGGGGAAGCAGTGGGTGCGCACCGTGCACAGTGTTGGCGCGCCGCTTGCAACTGGCGAGCAAGACTCCGCATGGCCGTGCAATGAAACAAAATACATTTGCCACTTCCCAGAGACTCTGGAAGTGTGGTCTTTTGGATCCGGTTACGGCGGCAACGCCCTGCTCTCAAAGAAGTGCTTCGCGCTGCGTATTGCGAGCGTGCTCGGCCGTAATGAGGGATGGCTCGCAGAGCATATGCTCCTGATTAAAGCCACTAACACCGAAACCAACAAAGCGTTCCACGTTGCGGCTGCGTTCCCTTCAGCCTGCGGTAAAACTAACTTTGCGATGCTGCAACCGACCATCCCCGGGTGGAAGATCGAAACCCTCGGCGACGATATTGCCTGGCTGCGCCCCGGTGCAGACGGTCGACTGTACGCGATTAACCCGGAAGCTGGGTTCTTCGGTGTTGCGCCGGGCACAGGTGAGTCAACCAACCCAACAGCTATGAACACACTCTGGGGCAACACGATTTACACAAATGTTGCGCTGACAGATGACGGTGACGTCTGGTGGGAGGGAAAAACTGACGCTGTGCCAGAGCATCTCATCGATTGGCAGGGCAATGACTGGACACCAGCAGATAACCGCCCGGCAGCACACCCGAACTCACGATTTACTGTGCCGATTACGCAGACCCCAACTCTCGCCGATGAGTGGGCGAAAGCTGACAGCGGAGTGCCAATCGACGCAATTCTGTTCGGCGGTCGCCGCGCAACAAACATCCCGCTCGTTGCCCAGTCATTCGACTGGAAGCATGGCGTGTTTATGGGCGCGACCATCTCTTCAGAAAAAACTGCGGCGCAGGAGGGCACCGTTGGCCAGCTGCGGCGTGATCCGTTCGCGATGCTGCCGTTCTGCGGATACAACATGGCAGACTACTGGGGGCACTGGCTGGAGATGGGCGAGCTCCTTGGTGATAAAGCGCCTAAGATTTTCCAGGTCAACTGGTTCCGTAAGGACGCTGACGGTAAATTCCTGTGGCCGGGCTTTGGCGATAATTCACGCGTCCTTGATTGGGTTCTCCGCTCGGTTAGCGGTGAAGTAGCCGGTGAGGCGCTAGCGATTGGGCGGGTGCCAGCAGCTGGAGAGTTAAAACTTTCCGGTCTTGAGCTGGAACAGCGTGATGTAGACGCACTCTTTGACGTTGACGCTGAGTCGTGGCTTGCAGAGTGCGATCTGACCGAAGAATTTTTCGCAAAATTCGGCGACCGCGTGCCCGGTGAGCTAAACCGACAGCTTGGGGCGTTGCGTGACAGGCTCGCAACCGCATAAAAACTTCACCTTTTCGGTAACGAACTGGTGAGCGGGCTCCCTACGGTTCTGCCCAATTTTACCGTAGGAGATACCCAAAGTAGGCCCCCGATTCTGCCCAATCGGGGGCCTACACCTATTTAGGGTAGCTGTAATTTCTTCGGCATAAGCAGCCAAAGTTTGGTGCCCGAACTCGGGCAGAGACTTGAAACTACACTAAATTGCGTGCTTGTAGGGCCTTTGCGGTGTCTTCCGCGTGCTTTACAGCGCCGAGAATAACCGGCAGGGTGCGTGCTCGGATGCTCCTTTGGAGGCCGCGCGCGGTTGCCGCAATACGAGCATCCTCAACCAGACCTAGTAGCACCGGCAGCGCGGATATTGCGATTGCGGCTGCGAGCGCAGGGCGTTCAGGATCGATTCCGAAGAGACGCAGGGGAGTGCAGCAGGTTCTAAAAAGTTCGAGGAGCTCAGAGACTCTGGTCGTCAGTATTAAAACTGTTGCGTTTAACACACAGAGGATCATCACTCCAATCACACTAAAGAAGCTTGCAACGGAGGCTAACAGTAACTGTATAACTCCGAACACGAGAATTAGCAGCCAAATCTGCTGGAGTGGGCGCACTAATTCCCGGAGCGGTAGTTTCGCGCTCAGTCCGAGAATGAGTGTGAAACAGATAAGCGCCCAAATAACTTGTGGACTGCGCACGAATGCGGCGATCGCGCTAAAGAGAATAAGCGCGCTAACTTTCACCCCAGCGGGTGTATTATGCAGCCAGCCGGAGTTTGGCCAGTAACGGCCGAGAAAATAACCGCGTTTAGCCACTCTGAGACAGCTTTCTGTAGCTGGAAATTACTGTTTCTGGGTTGCCATCTGCCGCAATTTTGCCATCCGCGATGAGCAGTATACGGTCTGTTGTGGCGGCAAGCTCAAGATCGTGAGTTGCGATAATAATCTGTACGCCACGCTCGGCTAACTGTTTGACCATACGACGCACAAGCTCGGTGTTACGCAGATCTAACAGGGTGGTTGGTTCGTCCAACACTAAAACTTCAGGATCGGTTGCCATCACTGTTGCGATGGCAACTAGTTGCTGTTGCCCCGCAGATAGCTCATACACACTGCGTGTTGCAAGATCTTCCAGCCCGAGAGACTGAAGCACCTGAAGCGCTGCGGCACGGCGTTCGCTGCGGGGCAGCTGCCGCAGCGAGAGCATAATATCTTCGATGACCGTTGGCATCAGCAACTGCACACTAGGGTCGGTAAACACAAAACCAACCCGATCGGGTGCTGAAACCGTGCCGCTTGTCGGTTTTGTGAGGCCGTTAATAAGCTGTAGCAGCGTTGATTTACCAGAGCCGTTTGCGCCGATAAGAGCGACAATTTTTTCTGAAATTGTGACGTTTATGTTTGTGAGGAGGTCGCGCGCAGGGGTGGCTGGCAGCACACCAGCCACCCTCACCGACACTGAATAAAACTTAATCACTGCTAGAAATTCTTGCGCTGTTTTGGGTGCGCTTAATCGTCAGTCAGCAGTCGCGGAAAAGCTTTGTGCACGAACACTGCAACCGCTGCAGCAGCGAAGTTTTTAATCGCGTCGCCCGGCCAGAACGGCATATCTGCCTTGATCGCGTCAGCGGGCGCGAGGTTGGCGTTTATAACTAGGCCGCCGATGCCGAGCGGGTGAATAGTGATAAAGCTAGCAACCAAACCAAGCAGGCCGAGAGTCAGCCAGAGCTTCACGCCGCTGAGTTTTAACAGACAGCGCTTTGCAACGATGCCGCACAGGAGCGCAAACAGCGGGAAGGCGATAATGTATCCGGCAGTTGGGCCGGCCAGCACGGTGAAACCGCCGGTGCCGCCAGCGAACACGGGGAGCCCAAGCAGGCCGAGTGCTACGTATAGCAGGGTTGCTGCAAAACCGCGCCAAGGCCCCAGAAGAAAGCCGGTCACGCCGATCGCAAAAGTTTGGAGGGTGATTGGCACCCCGAGCGATCCAACAGGGATCTTCAAAAACGAGAAAGCCCAAATTAATGCAGCAAACACTGCGATAAAGGCAATGTCGCGAGCGATATTTTTATTGCCGGCTCGTGCGGGCGAAGTGCTGGCTGATGACAACTATGTCTCCTTCTTTTTTAGAAATTTAACAGCAGTTATCTATTCTTGCGCAAGACATATTCCCAGCGGGTGAGATGTCGCCCAGGCGCACAAAGTGCTATGCTCGATATCTGGCGCCCCTATGGTGGAATTGGTAGACACGGCAGACTTAAAATCTGCTGCCGCAAGGTGTGTCGGTTCGAGTCCGACTGGGGGTACAAATAATCAGCTCCCTCTTTGAGCAGCTAATTGAATCTACGGCTATAAATTTGCGAGCGCTTCCTTAATGGGTGTTTCGCCATCACTCATCTGGATAATTTTTCCGATTGTGCGCGGTTGCTCTAACGCTTCCGCCAACACGTGAGCAACATTGGGAATTGTGTTGGGCTGTGACTGTGAAACATGCACCGCAATCTTGCCTGAGCCAGAGTCTGCCTCAACCAAATTTCCCGGTTGGACAATTGTGTAATCAAGTTTTGTTTGGTGCAGCAACCATTGATCCGCAAAAAATTTAGCAATGTTGTAATTGGTGATCTTTGCCAAATTTGGATCCGACCACTTTTCCGGCTCGGTCGCAAAAATAGAGCTCAGCATAATGAAGCGTGAGACGCCCGCCTGTTCTGCGGCCTGCATTAGTTTGACAGCTCCAAACGCGTCTGTTTGCAGCAGGTCTTTGCCGCGCGAGCCCGCTGTGAAATAAACCGCGTCACAGTCTTTCAGCAGCTGCGTGAGATCAGCGACGCTTGCGTGCAAGTCAAGAGCGTGCGGATTGACGCCTGGGCGGGTAAGCACCTTCTCGGGTTTGCGAGCTCCAGCCACAACGGTGTGCCCGTTTTCAGTTAACCGTTTGATCAGCTGTTCTGCGACTCGTCCAGTAGCTCCCGCAACGTATACGCGCATTATCTGCTCCTTCAATAGTAAATATTGTTGTCACGTCTAATGACTGTTTAGTGTAGAAGAATTTTCTCGGCAGTATCTGGGAGTGTTACACAGGCTGCGGTTATCCCTAGCGGCTGTAGTTTCAGCGGATCGTAACGATGCGACTGCTAGAGTTTGGGTATGGAAATTGGACTAATTCTTGGGCTCGTGGCAGTCGGTTTGTTGCTTGTGCTCGGCCTGTATGTGGTCGTCACCTACAACTCGCTGGTTAAACTGCGCAACCGGGTTGATGAAGCCTGGAGTGATATCACTGTGCAGCTGAAGCGCCGGGCAGATCTCATTCCGCAGTTGGTTGAAACCGTGAAAGGGTATGCCAGCCACGAGTCGGGTGTGTTTGAAAGCGTGACTCGCGCTAGAGCCGCGACGATTAACGCACAAACCCCGGCTGAAGCATCCCAGGCAGAGGGGCAGATGCAGCAGGCGCTGAAGAGTATCTTTGCGGTTGCCGAAGCCTATCCACAGCTGCAGGCTAGTCAGAACTTCCTTGAACTGCAGTCCGCGCTGGTTGACACAGAAAATAAAATCCAAGCCTCACGTCGTTTTTATAACGGGGGTGTGCGCGATTACAACACCAAGATCCAGCTATTCCCGAACAACATCTTTGTGCGCGGCATGGGCTTTAAAGAGCGTGATTTCTTTGAGGTTGAAGAGCTGGCGGCTATCTCTGAACCACCCCGCATTGATTTCGGCTCCTAAACACTTCACAAAGGGGGAGTATGTACAGCGCTATTCGCCGCAATAAGGTGAACACTATTCTGTATATGCTCATTTTCGTACTCATTATTGGCGGGCTTGGGCTGCTTGCCGGCTGGGCATACCGCAGCACTGCAGTGAGCGTTACTGTTGTTGCTGGCGCAATTTTATTTGCGATTTTCCAATACTTTATGGCGAGCCGGCAAGCGCTTGCGATGTCTGGCGCACAAGAGATTTCTGAACGTGACAATCCGCGTTTGTATCGCACCGTTGAGAATTTGTCTATCACAACCGGAATGCCAATGCCTAAGGTGTATGTCATTAACGACCCTGCTCCAAACGCCTTCGCCACCGGTCGCAACCCAGAGACCGCGTCAGTTGCGGCGACAACGGGCCTGCTAGAGATTCTTAACGACGCTGAGCTTGAGGGAGTTATGGCGCATGAGCTGGGACATGTGCGCAATTATGACATTCGCGTCAATATGATTGTTTACGGTCTTGTGGTTGCTGTGGGCATTCTCTCTGATGTGCTGATGCGCATGGCCTTTTTTGGGCGGCAAAATAACAATAACAACAACCCGGTAGTGCTCGTTTTTGGCCTGGTCGCGATGCTTGTGGCGCCGCTGGTTGCAACAGTTGTGCAGCTTGCGATCTCGCGGCAGAGGGAATATCTTGCAGACGCAACCGGCGCGTTCATAACCAGACACCCGACAGCTCTTGCTAGCGCGCTACACAAGATTAGTAGTCATGCGCGTCCTCTTGAGCGCCAACAGTCATCGATGGCTCATATGTGGCTCGCAGATCCAACTCGCCCCGGAGCGATGCAGCGCATGTTTTCTACCCACCCGCCGATTGCGGATCGGATCCGCCGCTTAGTTGAAAGCGAATCAAAGTTCTAGGCTAACTGCCTGCGCAGATCTGTCAAAAATAACGGAATTTGCCGTTTCAGATTTAGCGCGTTTTAGTGCACAAGAGACCTAGAGGGAGTAGCCTAGGTGCTAGCAAGTATTAGACCCCGATGCTTAGGTGTCGGCAGTGACAATGGAGTAGCAATACACAATGGCAGATTACCTCGCAACGCTAACACGCACCGAAACCGATTCACTCGGTTCAGTTGAGGTGCCAACCACTGCTTACTGGGGCGTGCACACGGCACGTGCGCTCGAGAACTTTCCGATCTCTAGGCGCCCGATCTCTGTCTATCCCGATTTTGTTAAGGCGTTCGCTTGTGTGAAGCAGGCTGCGGTGCGGGCCAACCTAGAAATTGGTGCGCTCGATGAGCAGAAAGCAACCTATATTGATCGCGCGTGTGAAGAGATCAAGGGCGGTGCGCTTATCGACCAGTTCGTTGTTGGCGTGGTGCAGGGTGGTGCCGGCACCTCGACAAACATGAACGCAAACGAGGTAATCACGAACCGTGCGCTTGAAATGGCCGGGCATCCGAAGGGTGATTACGCGTTCATTAACCCGAACGATCACACCAACCGCAGTCAGTCAACCAATGACACCTACCCGACTGCGATCAAAATTGCTTTGGTGTTTTCTATTCGCCACCTGCTTGAAGAGCTCGAACTGCTCGCAAGCTCATTCGAGAGCAAGGGCAAAGAATTTTCGAGCATTCTAAAGGTTGGTCGCACTCAGCTGCAGGACGCTGTGCCGATGACTCTCGGCCAGGAGTTCAACGCATTTGGTGTGACTCTGCGTGAGGATCTCGACCGGCTGCAGGAAGCTGTTGAGCTGCTCTATGAAGTGAATATGGGCGCCACAGCAATTGGCACCGGGATTAACGCGGCTGTCGGATACAAAGAGGCTGTTATCAAGCATCTGCGCGAGGTGACGGGTATTCCGCTTGAAACGGCCGGCGACCTTATCGAGTCAACCAGCGACACCGGCGTTTTTGTGACATTCTCAGGGGCGCTAAAGCGTCTGGGCCTGAAGCTTTCAAAAATTTCTAACGACCTTCGTCTGCTCTCTTCAGGGCCGCAGGCGGGTCTCGGTGAGATTAATCTGCCAGCTCGTCAGGCTGGCTCATCGATTATGCCCGGTAAGGTTAATCCGGTGATTCCAGAGGCGGTGTCGCAGGTTGCATACAATGTTGCCGGCGCTGATGTGACTGTTTCGATGGCTGTTGAGGCCGGGCAGTTGCAGCTGAATGCCTTCGAGCCGATTATTGCGCACTCACTGTTCCAGTCAATTACCTGGCTCGAACGCGCCTGCAAGACACTGCGTGTGAACTGTGTTGACGGTATCACCGCAAATGAGACACACCTCGCTGACACTGTTGCGCGTTCTGTCACCGTGATCACTGCTCTTGCACCGGTTATCGGTTATGCAGAGGCAGCCAAACTGGCAAAAGAGGCTCTCGCTAACAACGAACCTATTCGTGACCTGGTTGTTGCACGTGACCTGCTCGATGCAGATGAGCTTGAAGAGCTGCTGCAACCAGCGAAACTAGCGGGCCTGGCGCCAGATACCGATGCGGTGCGTGAAGCGCACAAAGTGTCGGATCGGAGCGAGGTTGACAGCACCAGCGCTCTAGGTGAGGGCTAAAAGACCTCTTAAGCGCAAAGCTAATTAAACAAATTTTGTGGGCCGGGTTGTTTCAAAAACAACCCGGCCCACAAAATTTATGCCAACCGAAGCGGCTTGGCGCATAGATTAAATCTCAACGGTGCGTGTTGTGAGCGCGCCAATACCCTCGATCGTGACAGTGCACTCGGTGCCCTCTTTGAAATAAAGCGGGGGTTTGCGGCTGCGGCCGGCACCGCCGGGGGAGCCGGTTGAAATAAGAGTGCCCGGTTGCAGTGTAGTGGCCTGCGAGAGCGACACAATCAGTTGCGCGACAGAGCGAATCATAAAACGGGTGTTTGAGTCCTGCACGCGCAGCCCGTCAAAGTCTGTTGTGATAGCAAGATTCTGTGGGTCAGGGATTTCATCAGCGGTTACCACAACCGGGCCAACCGGCGAAAAGCCGTCGAAGGATTTACAGCGTGACCACTGCGGTTCTTGAAACTGCAGATTACGGGCGGTCATATCGTTTACTACTGTGTAACCAAAAACGTAGTCGAGCGCTTCTTCAAGTTTGACGTTCTTTGCGGGTTTGCCAATGATGACGCCGAGCTCACCCTCATAATCAACCTCCCGCGTTACCGCCGTCGGAAGTTCAACGGTTGCTTCGTGTGCACCCAATGAGTTTGGAAACAGTGAGAAGAGCACCGGCCCGGAATCATTGTCCAGGCTTAATTCGCTAGCGTGCTCATCATAATTTAGGCCAACAGCTAGGGTCACCGGTGGTGCGATTACTGCTGGGCCCCAGGTGACGCTGTCTAAGGGCACTCCAGCCTCTGGGCCAGCTGAGCCTAGTGCTTCACGGAGCAGGTCAAGAGCAGTCGCACCTTGATTGATGAGTTCTTGCAGTGTGCGTGCCGACTGCCCGAGCAAAGAAACTGGGATTGCGCGGTCGCCAGACACTACAGCGAGTTCAAGAACGGAGGTTGATGAATTCTTTATGTGCGCAAACTTCACCCTTTAAGCCTACCCAGTACTGTCTGAGATTTTTCAGGCATGTTTGCAAGAATTGAAATATGACTAATTTAGAACGCCCAGAAGTTCCTTTCCCAGAAGGGCCAGCACCGACTGAGCTCGTGATTGAAGACATCGTGGTTGGCGATGGTGCCGAGGCTGTTGCATCGTCAACTGTTGACGTGCACTATCTCGGTGTTGACTACGAAACCGGTGAAGAGTTTGATTCTTCATGGAGTCGCGGCGAGAGCATCAACTTTCCGCTCGCACAGCTCGTAGAGGGCTGGAAGCAGGGCATCCCAGGCATGAAGGTTGGCGGTCGCAGGAAGCTCATTGTGCCGCCACGTCTCGCATACGGTGTGGCACCCGGCCATCCACTCGCAAAAAAGACGCTGGTATTCGTTATTGACCTGCTTGGTGTGAAGTAATCCCCAGTTACTTAAGTGCCGGCAGCAACGGCTGCAGCGCTTTAACAGTTTCGGCCGGGCCCGCGATTAATAGTGGCGTGCCCGGCTTACTGCTTATAACACCCGCTGCGGCTGCTCCGGTTACTGTCGCTCCTGCTTCACGTGCTATTAGTTCGGCAGCCGCGTAGTCCCAAACTTTTAAGCCTGCTTCATAGTAAGCGTCGAGGCGACCAGCTGCCAGTGCGCAGAGATCGTATGCAGCAGAGCCGGAACGACGGATATCTCGCACCCGGGGTAGCACCTCTAAAAGAACTTCTGCTTGACGGGCTCGCTTCTTGGCGCTGTAGCCAAATCCGGTTGCGATAAGGCTCTCAGACAGTGGCGCAGCCTCGTTGATCCGCAATTTTTTCCCGTTCAGAGTGGCACCCAATCCGGCCGCAGCTGAGAAGAGCTCTGCGCTGGTGGGCACATAGACGGCGCCGGCAACTGCGCGGTATCCTTCGCTGTAGCTGGTGTCGGCAACGCAGGCAGCGACACTAACGCAATAGTTCGGCTGGTTGTAGAAATAGTTGGTTGTGCCGTCAATCGGATCAAGGATCCAAGTGATGCCGGACGCGCCAGCGCGATTCGTGCCCTCTTCTCCGAGGATCGCGTCGCTGTGACGCCAGTCGCGCAACTCCGCAACAATAATCTGCTCTGCTGCTTGATCACCGAGCGTCACAATATCTACCGGTGAACTTTTAGCGGCAGCAACTGTTACGCCTTTTTCACGTAAGTTGCGGACGTGTGTGCCGGCATCACGAGCGACACGCTCGGCGAGACTCCTTAGCTCAGTGAGGTCGGAGTATGAGAGGGCATTGAGGTTCATAATTTTAAGCCTAGCGGGCGCTGGAGGGTGTCGTTTTGTTTGACTGTGTGGTGTTAAGTCAGATGCTAGTGCTAAGATTGAAAGGCTGCCGTATAACGGCCGCGGTTAGAGAGAGCCGGCACAAAGGGTGACCGGCGCCGCGCAGCAACACGAAAGGTGCCTCATGTCACTTGACCCGAAGGTAAAGCAGGAAATCATTGCAGAGTACGCAACCAAGCCAGGTGACACGGGTTCACCAGAGGTGCAGGTTGCTATCCTCTCACGTCGCATTAAGGATCTTACCGAGCATCTGAAGACCCACAAGCACGACCACCACTCACGTCGCGGTTTGCTGCTGCTCGTTGGTCAGCGTCGTCGTCTGCTCGGCTACCTGCAGAAGATAGATATCGAGCGCTACCGCAGCCTCATTGAGCGCCTCGGTCTGCGTCGATAAATTACGAGTTTTAATAATTACCTCGGTTTGGTTCTTGTGAACTAAACCGAGGTTTTTTATTACCGCGATATTTAACACCCATACTAAAACAGCGGATCCTTTTGTGGGGGCATCGCTAAACCGCGATACCCCCACAAAAGACTGTAGGTGGGTTTATAGGTCAGTAGGCCTAACTCAAAAGACTCTCGAGCGGCCCACGTGTGAAGAATAGGATGAACCCAGCCGCAACGATAAACAGGATTGGGTGCACCCGCTTTGCTCGGCCGCCAAATAGATTAATCAGCACGTACGAAACAAAGCCGACACCAATGCCGTTTGCAATTGAATAGGTGAGCGGCATCGCAGCTATGGTTAGGAACGCTGGCAGTGCAACATAGAAGTCACTCCACTCAATTTCTGTCACCTGACTCATCATCATGGTGCCAACAAGCACAAGGGCAGCCGAACCGATCTCAATCGGAACGAGAGCGGTGAGCGGGGTAAAGAACGCGGTCAAAAACAGAAGCGCACCTGTGGTTATCGAAGCTAGGCCGGTGCGCGCACCCTCACCAATACCGGCAGCGCTTTCAACGAAAACAGTTGTTGAGGAGCTTGAAGTAGCGCCACCAACAACCGCGCCAACACCTTCCACGAGGAAAGCGCTTTTAATGCGCGGAAACTCGCCAGCCTGATCTTGCAGACTTGCGCCTTTCGAGAGGCCGTTCATGGTGCCGATAGCATCAAAAAAGTTGGTAAAGACCAGAGTGAAGAGCAGCATCAGCGCAGAGATTATGCCAACGCGCGCGAATGATCCGAAAACATCGACCTGGCCAACGAGTGAGAAGTCTGGCAGGGTTACGATTGCCTCTGGCAGGGTGGGCACGCTCGACTCCCAGCCGATACCGTTGCTTTCCGGTGCATACTTTGAACCGATGGGGCTGATCGCCTCAAAAATAATTGATGCAATCGTGCCAATGACCAGAGCGATCAGAATAGCGCCGTTAACGCGACGGGCAACCAGCACCCCAGCGAGGATCAGGGTGAGCACAAAAATGACGGTTGGTGGGGATACGATCGAGCCGTCAGTTCCAAGCTGTACCGGTGGGCCGCCCGGGGTGCGGGTGACGAACCCGGCGTTTACAAACCCGATAAAAGCGATGAAGAAACCAATCGCAACGCTGATTGCCGCCTTTAGTGAGGCGGGTACTGCGCGGTAGATAGCCAGACGTGCGCCGGTCGCCCCTAGCAGACAGATCACTAGGCCGTTAATCACAACGATACCCATTGCCTCTTGCCAGGTGACAAGGCCCACAACATTTACTGCGAGGAATGAATTCATGCCGAGTCCGGCGGCAAAAGCAAACGGTAGGCGAGCGATAACGCCAAACAAAATGCTCATGAAGCCCGCTGCGAGGCTGGTGGCCGCGCCCACGAGCGCGGGGTCGAGTATCTGCCCGGCGATGTCTTCTTTGCCGCCGAGAATGATTGGGTTTAGCACCACGATGTAGGCCATCGCGAAGAAGGTGACGACGCCACCGCGGATTTCTTTACCGACGGTTGAGCCGCGCTTAGTGATCTCGAAGAATTTATCCAGTGCCGAGAGATTTCCGGCGGTTTTTGCTGTGCTTGTCACAGGAGTGATGTTCCTCAGGTGTATTGGACAGGGACCGCCTCCCTGCGAATTTGCTGAAAGGCTAATTTCTATCATAGGTCACGATATCTCTCGCGCAGCACGGTGGGGAGGGAAGGATCGCAGGGCAGGATTTTTCGATCAGAGCTTCTGGGCAGGTTTAAACGAAAGTGCCTCGGGAAGAAGATTCTTCCCGAGGCACTGAAACGCTAACTATTAATTAACTAGCTAGAGCTTAGAGCTGCTTCGATGCGTCCTTCAGAACTGAACGCAGGATGCCGCCGATTTCTTCGAACTCTGCTGGGCCGATAGTTAGCGGTGGTGCGAGCTGGATTACCGGGTCTCCACGGTCGTCAGCACGGCAGTAGAGGCCGGCATCCCACAGGTGCGGTGACAGGTAGTCACGCAGCAAGCGGTTTGACTCTTCCTCGTTAAAGGTTTCCTTGGTGGTCTTGTCTTTCACAAGCTCGATACCAAAGAAGTAGCCCTCACCGCGCACGTCACCAACGATATCGATGTCGAGCAGCTTCTCAAGCTCCTTGCGGAACAGTGGGCTGTTCTCAACAACGCGCTCGTTAAGCTTCTCTTCCTCAAAAATGTCGAGGTTTTCGAGCGCCGCAGCACACGATACTGGGTGACCAGCAAAAGTGAAGCCGTGGTAGAAGGTGTTGTCAGTGTTGTTGAACGGTTCGTAGATACGATCGCTCACGATTACTGCACCGAGTGGTGCATAACCTGAGGTGATGCCCTTCGCGCTGGTAATGATGTCTGGGGTGTATCCCAGTGCATTACATGCGAAGAAGTCACCGATGCGGCCGTAAGCACAGATTACCTCGTCACTGACGAGCAGCACATCGTACTGATCGCAGATTTCACGGACACGCTTGAAGTATCCCGGTGGTGGTGGGAAGCAGCCACCTGAGTTCTGTACCGGCTCCAGGAAGACAGCAGCAACTGTCTCAGGGCCCTCAAACTCAATCGCTTCAGCGATACGGTTTGCAGCCCACTCACCGAACTCTTCGATGTTTTCACTTGGAGCACCCATTTCAGCGGCGCGGTAGAAGTTGGTGTTCGGTGCACGGTGACCACCCGGAGTCAGCGGCTCGTAGAACTTCTTCATATCTGGAATACCGGTGATAGCAAGTGCGCCCTGTGGGGTGCCGTGGTAGGCAACCGAACGTGAGATCACCTTATGCTTCATTGGCTTACCCTGCAGCTTGAAGTAGTGCTTGGCAAGCTTGAAGGCAGTCTCAACGGCTTCGCCACCGCCGGTGGTGAAGAAGACGCGGTTGAGATCACCTGGTGCGTAGCCAGCCAGACGCTCTGCAAGCTCAATTGCTGCAGGGTGTGCGTATGACCAGAGTGGCATGTAGTCAAGTGCCTTCATCTGCTTCGCTGCTGCTTCAACGATGCGATCACGGCCGTGGCCAGCATTCACAACGAACAGACCTGCTAGGCCGTCAATGTACTGCTTGCCGGCAGCGTCGTAGATGTGGTGTCCCTCACCGCGGGTGATTACCGGGATGCCGTCGTTCAGCACCTTGCGTGAGGTGAAGTGTGGCCAGAGATGTTTGCCAGCACTCTCCTGTAGGGCAGCTACGTTTACTGCTGCGTTTGGATCAAAAGACATGGTTATCGTGTTCCCCAGTCGTATTTCTGTTTCTTAATTGCCAGATACATAAATGTTTCTGTCTCAGCAACGCCCTCGACTGCACGGATTTTGCCGTTCAGCACTTCAATGAGGTCGTTGTCGTCCTCGCAGACCACTTCAATCATGATGTCAAAGCCGCCCGCCACCATTACGAGGTAGGAGACTTCTGGCATGTCTGCGAGTGTCTCAGCGACAGTTCTAATGTCGCCCGAGACGCGCACCCCGATCATCGCCAAACGATTAAAGCCCAGTCGCATAGGATCTGTCACTCCAACTATCTGCGCGATTCCGGAGTCTGTGAGCTTCTGCACGCGCTGACGCACGGCAGCCTCGCTAAGTCCCACAACCTTAGCGATTTCAGCATAGCTTTTGCGACCATCGAGCTGCAGTTGCTCGATAATCTGCTTTGAAATCCCATCTAAGGTGGGGGCTTGCTTGGTGTTCACACTCCGATTCTGACATATGTTTCTGGGAAATTCCACTTATTCCGAATTTAAAACGCAAAAACACAAACGTTTTTAGTCGTTAGATACTTTTGCGTGGTGACCCAGTTGCCCTCAGCTACACTAATAGACAGTATGGCTGATTTTGAATTTAGCGCCCGTATTAGAGCGGCACGACAAACCTTCGCCGACATTGCATCGGTTTCTGATATGGGAGCGCTCGCATCACAGATTGCTGATCTCGAACAGCAGGCCGCCGCGCCAGACCTCTGGGATGATCCAGAGGCGGCGCAACAGGTAACCAGCCAGCTCTCCTATACAAAAACCAAACTCGATAAGCTCCGGCAGCTTGAGAGCCGTCTTGACGATCTTGAGGTGCTGCTCGAACTGGCCGATGAGAGCAACACAACAGAAGCGGCAGCGCTTGCAAAAGAGGCGGAGGCTGAACTTAAAGCTATTGAGACAGTAATTGCTGACCTTGAGGTGCAGACGCTGCTCTCTGGCGAATACGATGAATATCCGGCAGTGGTCACGATCCGCTCCGGTGTTGGTGGCGATGATGCAACGGATTTTGCCGAGATGATGCTGCGCATGTATTTACGCTGGGCTGAGCAGCACGGATACCAGACAAAAGTGCTGGACACCAGTTACGCCGAAGGGGCGGGCATTAAGTCAGCAACTTTCGAAGTGGACGCCCCCTATGCTTTCGGAACACTGTCCGTTGAAGCGGGCACTCACCGATTGGCGCGTATTAGTCCTTTCGGATCGGCGGACAAACGCCAAACCAGCTTTGCTGGCGTGGAGGTTATTCCGCTTATGGAGGAAGCGACAGCAGTTGAGGTTCCTGAGAGCGATATCCGGGTGGATGTTTTTCGCTCCTCAGGCCCCGGCGGGCAGTCGGTTAACACAACCGACTCTGCTGTGCGGATCACGCACCTGCCAACCGGCATAGTGGTTTCGATGCAGAATGAAAAGTCGCAGATTCAGAACCGCGCCGCTGCAATGCGAGTGCTGCAGAACCGCCTGTTGCTGCTGCAGCGGGAAGAAGAGGCAGCAAAAAAGAAAGAGCTTGCTGGCTCTGTGACAGCTAGCTGGGGAGACCAGATTCGCTCCTATTTCTTGTACGGTCAGCAGCTGGTCAAAGATCTGCGCACCGGATACGAGTCTTCGCAGCCCGATGCTGTGTTTAACGGTGACCTTGACGGTTTTATTGCAGCCGGTATTAGATGGCGTTCGATGCAAGCAAATTCCTGAGAATCAGTAGGTTCTGGGCGTGCCGAGGCTTAATCTGCCGACCCTCCGCGTAACGTTAAGAGACCATGATTACTTTCGATAATGTCACTAAGCGCTACCGCGGCAACAGTAGCCCAGCGCTCGATAGTGTGTCTCTGCAGGTAGACCGCGGCGAGTTTGTGTTCATCGTGGGTGCCTCCGGCTCGGGCAAATCGAGCTGCTTGCAGCTAATACTGCGAGAGTCGCGTGCAAGCGAAGGTAAGGTGCACGTGCTCGGGCATGATCTGAACAAGATCTCGACCCGGAAAGTGCCTTTTTTTAGACGCAATCTCGGCACTGTATTTCAGGATTTTCGCCTGCTTCAAAATAAGAGCGTTTACGAAAACGTTGCGTTCTCGCTGCAGGTGATTGGAAAGTCGCGGGGCTACATCCAAGAGGCTGTTCCCGATGTGCTTGAAATGGTGGGCCTAGGCGGTAAGGGTAAGCGCTACCCGCATGAGCTGTCTGGTGGTGAGCAGCAGCGTGTTGCGATTGCGCGCGCAATTGTGAATAAGCCCGCGATCCTCCTCGCTGATGAGCCAACCGGAAACCTTGATCCGGCAACCAGCCTCGGTATTATGCAGTTGCTGCAGGCGATTAACGCCGCAGGAACAACAGTCGTTATGGCAACTCACGAAGCGACCTTCGTGGACATCATGAAACAGCGTGTTATAGAGCTGGCCAACGGGGTCGTTGTGCGTGATGAGCAGGGCGGCGGATACGGCGAAACCGCCTCTATTCCGATCGAGGATCTGCGCAAAGCTGGTCTGCGTGTGGCGCCGCAGACAGCTGCAGTAGAAACCGTTCAGCTTGCCCCGCCAGCTGTTTCCGAGCAGGCACCAGTAGCGCAGCCGGTTGCGCCTGAGATAACCGAACCCGAGCCAGCAGTAATTGACGCTGTCAGCGCAGAGCCAACACCGCCAACACCGCCTGTGGAGCCGGTTGAGCCGGTGATTGAACCCGGAGTTGCAGAGCGTCTGGGGCTTGCGCAGCGAAACAACGACGACGAGGTGGGGCCGGTCCGATGAGATTCTCTTTTGTTATGGGCGAAGTGTTTCGTGGCTTGCGCCGCAACATCTCAGTTGTTGTGTCTGTCATTTTGGTGACCTTCGTATCGCTCACCTTCGTGGGGGCGGCAATTTTGATGCAGCTGCAGGTGCAGCAGATGAAAACCTTCTGGTATGACCGGGCGCAGGTCGCAATCTATATGTGCACCGACTTTGATGAATCTGCAACCTGTGCTGGCGCCGATGCGAACGAAGAGCAGCTTGCGGCGGTTACAAATGCGCTCGAGTCTGACAGTCTTGCGCCGTATGTTGAAGACTATTTCTTTGTCGATCACAATGCCGCATACGAAGAGTTTGTGAAGCAGTTTAAGGGCAATCCGATCGTAGAGATAACCCGCCCGGAACAGTTAAACCAAACGTATTGGGTGAAACTAAAGAATCCTTCACAGTCTGAAATTCTGGTAGAAACTTTCTCCGGGATTCCTGGTGTGCAGAGTGTTTCTGATCAGCGGAGTCTCCTTGACCGCATATTTTTGTTCCTGGGTGTTGCAAGCTACTCAGCTGTTGCGATCGCGGGTCTAATGTTGGTTGCGGCTGTGCTGTTGATCTCAACCACGATCCGACTGTCAGCCTTTAGCCGCAGGCGTGAAATTGGCATCATGCGTTTGGTGGGTGCTTCTAACCGCTTTATTCAAACCCCGTTTATTCTTGAGGGGGTTTTTGCTGCGGTTATCGGAGCGGTGCTTGCCGGCGCAGCAACTCTCGGAATAGTGAAGTTCTTTGTGCAAGACTTCCTCGTGACTCAGGTGCCGTTCACAAGCTACATCAGTCTTGAACAGGCTTTCATAGTGCCACCGATTCTATTGGTGGTTGGTATTATTCTGTCTGCCGCAGCCGCCAAAGTCGCGATTACAAGATATTTGAGGGTTTAAATGTCAAAGCAGGCTAACGGCGAGCAGCTCATCGCCTCAAATAAGCGAGCTCGGCATGACTATCACATTCTCGACACATATGAGGCGGGTGTTGTGCTGACAGGCAGCGAGGTGAAGTCGCTGCGAGAGGGTCGCGCATCTCTCAACGAGGCGTTCTGCTTTATTGAAGCTGGTGAGGCGTGGCTCGAACACGCGTATATTCCTGAATACATTAACGGCACATGGACAAACCATGCACCGCGCCGCAAACGCAAGTTACTGCTGCACAGGCAGCAGATTGACAAACTATTTTCGAAGACTCGTGACGGCGGAGTGACGATTGTGCCGCTCAAGATTTACTTCCTGGACGGGCGAGTGAAGGTGGAGATAGCGCTCGCGCGAGGCAAGCGGGAGTACGATAAACGGCAGACACTCCGTGAAAAACAGGATAAGCGCGAAGCAGAGCGCGCAATGCGGCAGCGCAATAGACTGGGGGAGTGATTAGGTATTTCCTCGCGCGCCTATTTTGGGTGGTGAGTCCGTGGAAATTACGGACGGCCCCGGCGCCAAATGAACCAACGATTCTGATTGGTGCACCGCACACTTCCAACTGGGATTTTGTGTTTATGCTCGCAATTTCGTGGCGTCTTAGGCTTCCGGTCAAATGGCTGGGCAAAGACACTCTCTTTAAGGGGTGGCGTGGGCCACTCATGCGAGGTCTTGGCGGAATCGCGGTGGATCGTAAAAACGCTGCCGGCCTGGTGCGCCGAATTATTCGCATGGCGAACTCCGGGCAGGTGTATGGCTTGGTTATCACCCCTGACGGCACACGGAAGGGGCACAGTCGTTGGAAGTCTGGGTTTTATCGGATCGCGATGGAAACAGGTATGCCCGTCACTTTAGGCTATGTTGATCGTCACACTAGAACGGTTGGGCTGGGGCCGACACTTCAGATGACCGGTGATGTTGCAGCTGATATGGATCGCATTCGGGCGTTCTATGCGGATAAATCCGGATTCCATCCCCAATATCGTGTGGAACCGCGTTTAAACTCTGAAGAGTAGGGTGCCTGCTTTTGCGGCCGTGAGCGGGATTATCTGATTCCGCGCTAAGCTTTTCTGTGTCGCTTGAACTGAGAGAAGTTGCTATGTCCGACATATTGCGCCTGATACCCAAAGCCATAAACCATCGTCCCCTGCCTCAGTCAACCGCGATAGAAGGAACAACGACGGTGCTTCTGCACGGTGCAATGGGATTTCCCGGTGAGCTTCGTAAACTTGCGCTGTCTCTCAATAAAGCTAAGATTCCATTTATCGCGCCTGTTTATGCAAAACTCGGCCCGCAGGATTTAAACGATGCTGTCGCACATATTTGCGAAGCGATGCCGGAAGGCGAAACGGTAAACGTTGTCGGTTATTCACTGGGCGGGCTGCTTGGTCTGCTTGTAGCGCAACAGTGCAGCGTGCAGAAACTCGTTGGGATTGGAGCGCCTTGGGCCGGAGAGCCTGACAGCCAGCTTGCGAAAGCGCTCTTTGGCGCTGTCACTGAGACACTGCAGCTGGATCTAAATATTACAGCGCCCGATGCGAGTAACGTTGTTTCAATATACTCAAATTCTGATCGGGTTATTAACCCTAAATTTTCTAGACGCGGCACAGAGGTGCCCTTCGACGGTATCAGTCACTGGCGGTTGCCGCGGCACTCTAAAGTTGTGCAGCGGGTGGTTGCTGAGCTGAGTTGAGTTGAGAGGCATAACGCAAGAGATGGCACGGCTCAATTACTGTGAAGTTGAATCACCGATAGGGCAGCTGCTGCTTATCGCATACGATGAAAACCTTGTGCGTATCGGATTAGACGCTGAAGATTTTGTCGAACTGCGCGCAGCCTATTCGCGAAAGTATCGACAAACGGCTGAGTGTTTTCCGGCTACTTTTGCAGACGCTGTAGCGCAGCTTAAAGCATATTTTGCGGGAGAGCTGCGGACTTTCTCGCTACCAGTTGACTTTGGGTCGGGCAGTGGTTTTCGACTGGCAGTGCAGAGATTCTTACCCCAAATAGAATACGGCCAGACGTTGAGTTATGGACAGATAGCTGAGTGCCTCGGCAATCCGGGAGCTGCGCGAGCTGTTGGAACAGCGTGCGCTTTGAACCCGCTTCCCATAGTGGTGCCCTGTCACAGAGTTGTGCGTGCCGACGGAAACATCGGACGCTACGCCGGCGGGGTGGCTGCGAAACAGTTCTTACTGCGACTGGAGAGCGCCGTAGAAAAACCTCCTGCCGGGCATCTGTAAAAGCTACCGGAGCAGATCAGTGTAAAGCCCCACGGCATCTTGCGAGGCGTGGGGCTTTACACCTGCGGTTTACTTCACAGCACCTGCAGTAAGACCACCAATTAGGCGCTTCTCGATGAGCATGAACAGAATTACCACTGGCACAACTGAAATAATCGAGACACCGAAAACATAGTGCCAAGAAGTTTCATACTGGCCAACAAACTTTGTCAGCGCCACTGATAGCGGCTGCAGCTCTGCGGAGTTGAGAAGCACAAGTGAGGCTGCGAATTCATTCCAGCAGGCAACGAACGCGAAAATGGTCGCGGTGACAATACCCGGCCAGACAAGCGGAAGGTTAATCCTTGTGAGTGTTTTCCACTGACTTGCTCCATCAACCTGCGCTGCTTCTTCAATCTCTTTCGGGATCGACGCAAAGAAAGAGTGCATGATCCATGTTGCAAATGAGAGGTTAAAAGCGGCATTAACCAGAATCATTGCAAGCCAAGTGTTATTGATGCCCAGCAAAGAAAACTCACGGAACAGACCGGCTGTCAGCACCGCGGGTTGAAGCATCTGCGTGACAATCACCAAAGAAAGGAAAACTTTCTTCATTGGAAAATTCACGCGGGCTGTATAGTAGGCCGCTGGCAGAGCAACCAGGAGCACAAGCAGGGTTGCGCCAACTGAAATGACGATCGTTGAGACTAGGTTATTGACAAGCGGAGTCTCGGGGGTGCTCCACATGTTGATGTAGTTTTCTAGATGCCATTCTTGCGGCAGATAGGTTGGGTTGACACTACGAATTTCCTGCTTTGACTTTACCGAGCCAAAGAACATAACAACATAGGGGATTAAAAATAGCACCGCCAACACCAGACCGCCACAGCAGCGCAGCAGCAACTGCGACAGCGTGAGTTGGTGTTTAGTGTATTTTTTCACACGATGACCTGTGGTTACTTTTGCGCCCAAATTAATCACCCTGCTTCAGTGGATTAACAACCTTGACATAAACTGCGACGATAATCATGACGATGATAAAACCGATTACCGAAAGCGCTGACGAGATGTGATACTGACCGCGATCTATGTATTTAAAGATCAAAGTCATCACTGTGTCAGCCTCGTTACCGGGCATTGCGCCGGCCATAACTCGCAAAATTGGAAGACTGTTAAATACGTTAATACCGTTAATTAGCACGGCCACCGCTAACGCTGAGCGCAGCTGGGGCAGCACTATTTGGAAGTATGTTCGGATCGGTCCTGCGCCGTCTACCCGAGCGGCCTCAATTACATCAGCTGGGACTGTAGCTAAGCCAGAAAGAAGGGTGTAGGTAGTGAACGGCAGTGAGACGAAAATTGCTACAACAATTGCAGCGATAAAAGCTGAGGTGGGATTTTTTGTGAAACCGTAAGGCTCGGAAATAATGCCTGTATCTACAAAAAACTTATTGAAAATACCGATGAACGGCTCGAGACCGTAGTACACAACCATTGTGGTCATAACCACTGACGCAGCCCACGGAATTACAACTATCATGCGCACTATGCGACGCCCCGGAAAAGCTTTGTTTAAAAGTTGTGCGATTGCTAACGACAGCACAACTGTGACGGCCACAACCACGACAACCCAAATGAGCGTGCGCAGAATAACACCGGGGAGTGCCGGATTCTCAAATAGGGTTGTGTAGTTTTCGAAACCCACAGAGCCTTTATCAATACCTGAGCGGGAGATCTTCCTTGTGGAGTTGAAGAACATCAACCCAGCCGGGAAGATCACTACTAAGAAAATTAGAAGCGTAGCTGGGCCAATCCAGGGTAAAGCCCGGACTGAATCACTCAGCCTAGTGCCGCGCGGTCTTAGAGCCACACCGCTGTGGGAGACCTGTTGTTTAGAAGTCATAATTCGGTTCAGTTCGACGGGATCGGAAAAGGTTTAAATCACGTAGCAGAAATAAGAGAAGTGGCCGTGCCCGTACAAGCAGGCACGGCCACTTCTGATAGTTTCAGTAACCTTAGCTGTTATTAACCAGCGTCAGCTTCCGACTGAATTTTCTTCAGCACGTCAGCAGGGTCTTGAGTGATGACGAGGCCAAAGTTCTGCTTCATCGAAACAGCAGCATCCTGCCAGTGCGGATTTGCAGATGGGTAGAAGTTTGCGTCTGGGAGCAGCTCGAGGAAGGCTTTAATGTCTTCGTTTGAGCTCATCTTTTCGTTGCCAGAATCTGTTGTTGGCAGGAAGTTTTCAGTGGTTACCCAGTCGGTGTAAACATCGGTTGAGTAGAAGTAATCGAAGAAAGCCTTGATCGCTTCTTTCTTTTCTTCGCCGCCAGTGTTAAACGCTACAAGGTGGTCGGCAACACCTAGGGTGAACGGAGAGCCGTCCTTGGTTGGGATAGATCCGACTGTGTAGTTCAGGTCTGGGTTGGTCTCTTTAATCTGCTTAACCGTTGGAGGCAGACCAATCTGGAAACCAATTTCGCCCTGGACAAAGACATCCAGCAGTGGGGTACGCTGTGAGGCCTGTGGATCAGGCTGGGTGGCCCCAGCATCGTAGAGGCCTTTAATGTACTGTGCTGCTTCGATATTCTTTGCTGAGTCGATGGTCAGCTTAGAAGCATCACCATAACCGCCTCCGGCGCCATAGAACCAGATCGCAGCTTCAGCCTGAGCTTCTTCAGACCCGAGTGGCAAGCCGTAGCCAGACTTGCCGGTGGTCTCTTTAATCTTGAGAGCTGCAGCTTTTAGGTCGTCCCAAGTCTTTGGCCACTCGGTGATGCCAGCCTTATCGAGGAGATCCTGATTTGCAAAGAGCGCACGTGCTGAAGCGATCAGCGGAGCGCCGTACTGCACGCCGTCAACAGAAGCATTCTCGATAAATGAATCAGTGAAATCGTCAAGGGTTTCTGGGCTGGTAACTTCAGAAATTGGGTAGAGTAGCTCTTCGCTCACAAAAGAGGTAAAGTCGCCGCCGTTGTAAATATCAGGAGCTTTGCCGCCCTGAATTCGGGTTGCAACGGTTTTGTCTAAGTCGTCCCATGACACAACTTCAAGGCTGACCTTCACGCCTTTATTAGCCGCTTCGAAGCCCTTAATAACTTTTTCCCACAGGCCCTTAGTAGCGTCAGAGTAGGTTGGAACGAGCATCGTCAGCTCAGTGCTGCCGGAGTCGTTGGATTCCCCGCTCGACGAAGCACCGCCGTTGGTGGCACATGCTGAGAGTCCTAGCGTGAGCGCAGAGCCAAGGGCTAATGCTTTGAGGGTACGCGTAAATTTCATTTGTTGTAAACCTTCCTTGGTTTAATCATTCCCGCACTGGAATTTGTTGCCTGCTGGCGCGTCAGCCTTGACACTCCTGCTGCACCTGAGATTGATGAGCTGTAACTCGTCTCACTCATCGCCATTCTATTGAATTCAGAAGAGTCTTTCAAATTCAATAAAACTAGTGACGATAGTTTCGGCGCAGTAGCGCACCTCCAGAAAGGATAAGAGCACCTGCGAGCACCACTAATGGGGTTAATTCTGCTCCCGTAGCTGCGAGCTTATGTGGAGCGGGTTTCGGCTCTTGAGGGCTGATTGGCGTTACCGGTTTAACAGGGTCTTCTGCAGGATTTGGTGGTGGAGTCAGATTCTGAGCTGGAACTCGCACATTTGGCACTGCAACTGTGACAGCTTCATAGCGCGTGCTGTCATCACGCTTACTAATCTCCACCAGAGTGTCAGCACTGTCAGGTAGCTGGTAACCCTGCGGCGCCTCAACTTCGCGCAGCATATAAGTGCCGGGTTCAAGCAGATAGCCACGCTCGGTTTCGATGATCCCGTTGTCATCTGCGTGCGGGAGTGAAGCAATGAAGGAATCTGTCATAACTTCGTTAAGTGGTTGACCTGCGGTGTCAAACAGTGTTATCTGACCGTTCTCATCACTTGTGAATGTTTTACCGATGAGCTTCATGCTGCCATCATGCGACCACAGTTCAAATTTTGCGCCCGCCAACGCTGCGCCGATCTCAGCATCAGTTTTTTGCGCCTGTAACTGGGCTGGAATCAACCGGAAGGTGCGGTAGAAATGCTTGCGCAGCTGCACACGCCCATCAGCGGCGTTAACCCCGTACTCAAATTCGATATTCGAAGTTTTTAGAACATCCGGGTTGTCAGCCACAGGCTCTTGTTTCAGATCGGTGCCAACAGCAACATATCCGGCTGCATTCGTTGTTGTGCGTTCTATCCACTCATTTTCAGTCATAACTAAGCCAAAGTTCGGGAACGCATCATCGAATTGACGTGCATTGAATGTATCACCCGCCCAAACTGTGCGACCAATAATATTGGCGGCCAAGATACTGTCGGGAAGATCCTCGGGGTGGTTTAGATCCAGAGGCGTAAAGCTTGCTGCCAGTTCTCGCGGCTCGATAGGCTGCGTCACATCCGGCTCACCTGCGGCGTTTACGAGTCCGCGTGCGAGACGGTAATCCTTATCAAGCACCGAGATCACCTCAACCTCTGGGATACGGTGCACACCCTCACGTAATGTGATTGTTCCGGCTGTGACACCTCTGGTCGAGAAGTTGTTGCGGAACTGGATTTGAGTGATCTGGCCTGCCGGAACGTCGAGCGTAAACTGGTAAAGCCGCTTAACTTCTGGGCCGTCTGTGTTTCGTGAGTACACTTTTTGCCAGACTGCTGTTTCGCGCCCCTGGGCATCCACAAGGATCTGTGAATCACGGGTATCAAACAGGGAGCTTGGCTGACCGTCAACCTTTAGGTCGCGTGCAGTCATGAAACTGAAAGACTCAGCATCAACAAAGGTCTGTGTGTTTGGATCTTTAACCGTGCCAGCGCCAAAGGCGAAAAGTGCTGTGCTCGCCTCTTCGTAGGCTGACCTCATGTGATTGACACGGATGTTTACTGAACGATACAGGGTGTCACCCGGGGCAAAACCTGAGAACTGCGGCGTGAATCTATTAGTTCCCGGGTAGGGGACTCCGAGACTGATCTCTCCGGTCTGTTGATTTTCGCGGAAATACATAGAGATTAGTTCGAGATCCGCAAGTCTGGATGGGGAATACCCGTTGATGAAAAAGAAACTATCGTAAACGGGTGATGTTAGAGCAGCTTGCATGCGCCCGGTTGCTGCTTGTTTTGCGTCGATATAGGCCTGTCGAACATTGCAGAACGTCCAGCTTGCGTTTACGATACGTCCATCATCGGTTGTGAACTTAATGTCATTACCATCACGGTCTTGCAGAATTTCACGCAGCTCAACTGGGCACACTTCGGCGACGTGGTTCTGACCGTCATCGAATTTGGTGAGAGGTGCCGCATTATTGAGCGGCAACCCAGCTTGGTTTTCGGGAATGCCCCAGTCAGGCTCAGCCGCATAGGCTGTGGTTGTTGCAAACATAAAACCAGCTGCCAGAAAGAGTGTCAGCAGCAGCGAGACGATTGCTTTAAGGGGACGGTTGTTTAGCGGTAGCAAACCTGGGTTGGGGCTTGGCAAACTGCACCTTCTTGTTGTGGGGTAGTGGCAGGGGTTCTGAGTATCCTGAGCAAGCCTACCGCAACGCTAAGCAACCATCAATAGTTAATTATTGGTTATTTATTCGGCTAACAGGCACAGGCCTTAGCAGCGCAAAAGTGGCTGTTTTTAATTCAAAAACCCGCTGAGTACCCTGCCCTGCTACTTAATCTATAAAGACCAATTAGCTGTGTTTTTGCAGAGTATTCAGCGGGTTTTGATTTCGTCGGCAGCCCCAATTAGGGGTGCCGTGGCAGAAGGAATAACCAGTAACGACAGTTAGTTACTGCGACGCTTAACGGTTATCATTGCTAAGCCCGATCCCAGAAGTAGCACGCTCGTCCACAGGATTGCGGTGTTTGAAGAACCGGTTTCAGCCAAAGTTTTTTTCGCTTTTACTTTGACAGGGGCCTTCGAGTTTTCCGGAGTTGTGGGCTTCTCTGGTGTTGCTGGTGGATCCTGTGGTGTTGCCGGAGGTTCTGGTGACGTTGTTGAATCATCTGGTGGTGTTACAGAATCATCATCACAGCTCACATTTGAATCAACCGGAGCTTCGTAAACAATGCGTGTTGTGCCGTCTGCAAATGATTTACCTGCTGCAACGGTAGCGGTTATCGAGCCGTCATCGCTCAGTTCCCAGGTAAGATCCTCAGTATTCTCCGGCAGCGTGTAGGCAGCATTATCAGGGCCACACTCATCTACTACAGGCGGCTTCGGAGGTGTAGGAACACAGCCCTGCCACGTTATCTCATTACCGACACGCGCATTTGTGTAAAGCGCGGTGTCTGGGTGATTGCCGGTCTCCCAGCCTGCCTGTGGCAGTGCTGGAGTTCCAGGTGCACAGTTTGGAAGATCCCCAAATGTATTCGCAGTATTCTGAGCCGTTCTTGCTGCACCAGCGTGATTAACCGCAAGTGCGGCCGATGTTGCTACCAGTGGCTGTGCGTCTGGCACGGCACTTTCCCAAGTCGCAAACTTTGGCTTTGCAACGGCATTCTCCGTTACGGTCACAGTCGCTTCAGCAGGCATGATAGGAGCATTCCAGGTGCCGCCCCCGGTCGTCGCCCAATCATAGCTTGCGCCTTCGTATGAGTAAGCACGGCGTCCAGACCAGTCAAGACCCTGCCAACCTGTTGTGTTTGCAAACTGTTGGGTGTAGGTGCCAGCCGGGTATGAAACCGTTCCACCAAATTCTTGCGTTTTGGCTACAGCGGCAGCAGCCTCCGGACCAAGATCCTTGGTGACGCTAAGCAGTGACACCTCCGGCATTGTCACCTGCCCCTGATATGGGCGAATCTGACCTGGCCGCCCAAAAGAGTTAGAGCAACCAATAGACCAGGTTTCGTACTGCAGACGCTCCCAACCTGGTTTCACATCAACGTAGATGGATGTTTTTGCACCATCGCGCACGAGGGGATACTCAGCAGAGTCTTTAGAGTATGTAAGAATCTCAAGCCCAGGTGCTTCAGCAGCAGCAATTTTTGAGACGCGTGGAACATCCAAATTGCGGGCATCACAACCCAAGGGACGAGTTGGAACCTCAACGTATGGACGCCACAGACCGTCAGTGTTTTCAGGCCGCCAAGTGTATGTCTCTGCTGAAACCGGCCAAATCTCGATCTTATCCAGCAAATCTGCCTGCGCAGGATCGGCATTAATCATCGAGTACACAGCTTTAAGCTGCCCGTCAACAACCTCATATTTTTCGAAACGCAGAGGCTGGGAAAGCTTGTAGAAAGACTTGTCGTAGGTTACAGCTTGACGTGCAACAACAGGATCCGCATCCGATTCACGGTTTACATTTTGGGTGACCCGTACAAGGTAGTCGGCGTAAGTTTTACCGAGGTTGTCTACAGCTTCAATGTAGAAATCTTCTGACTCCCAGTACTTCATGCTGAAGATTAGATAGGGGCGCCCATCTGCGGTGCGGTTTTCTGCAGGAATCGGATAGAACTTTTTAATTCGACCGTCAAAACGGCGGTTTTCTCCGCCGTCATTTTGAGTTGCGGTGTCTTCCTTAATGTATGCGCCAACAGCTCCTCTGCGGTGCAGGAACTCGACACGCACGATTAGGTTATCGCCGTCATCTGTCCAGCAGGTCACACGCGCCCAATGACCCTGCAGCACGTTTGAGCACTGGTTTTCCACGGGTTGGAAAACTGGCGCATAGTGGTATTCGCTGCGGAACTCGGGGTTAATTTGTTCGCGAGTAAACTGCGGTTGCTCTGGCGTGTAAACAGGCAGGTCTGAAGTTTCAAGCGCTGTTGCCGCGGTTGTGCCTAGGAGGATGCTGCCGCCCATAACAAGAGCCAGAGCGCTGGCTCCTGAAAATAGCCTTTTAAATCTGATGTGCATGACACTAACTTTATCCTGCGTATGTTATCAGTCAAAATTTTTTCTAAGTGGAGGTGAAACGGGATTTAAGCTGAACGTATTCGAATTCATAGGACCTAATGGGCAGCGAAATATCGAGTTCTAATCCTGTGATATTGCTGACGACACGTTGTGAAACATGACTTTTGTGGCAAAAGTTGCGTCGGGGTGATCTAATCTGAGAAAGCACACACTCTTAGGTTTACAGTGCACAGTGTAAGGGCTTTTGACCCCCGTCTTTAGCTCTTTTGGTCTTAAATTAGGGGAAATAGAATGTCTGTTCGCATGCGCATTACGACGCTGGGCGCGGTTATGCTGCTTTACGGTGTGTGCTTGGGAGGTAGGTCTTGATGTTTGGATCTAGACGATCGAAAGATGAGTTATTGGCTTGCTTGCATGATATTGAGGCGCAGCTTGCAGCTCTTCCAAGTCAAACGGAGGGAAATCTTCGCGCGCAAGAGACTATTGAGCGGTTAAAGGCTGAGGGCGTTGCGGTAGAAGAAATCAATGTCGAGTTAGCTCAACATAATCTTCCGAGTGTGGAGGAGGTTGGAAAGAATGTTGCAGCCAGCTTGTTTCCTTTGTGGAAGCTGAATCGTAAACGTCGAAAGTTGGAAAGACAGCTTGCGCAGTTTGACTAGCAGCAAGCAAATACTTAATTAGTACTTTCCTAGTGCTGCTTCATGGGAACCGGTGAGAATCGGTTCCCATTTTGTTTGCAGCAATTAGGCCTGGCTGTCGATATTCCCAATTCTTGACGGGTGCACACGTCATAATTTCGTAAGGATTTCACCCTAAAAGATGCCATATTCCCCTGTCAGACTTATGACATGAAGAAAAAACAAATTATTGCACTGGCCATCCTTCCGTTCGCTCTTGTTGGTCTGACTGCTTGCGGGCAGCAGGGCGATTCCATGATGAAAGACGATAAAAAGTCTTCGGAAGTTCAAAACGACAAGATGTCAGATGACAAGATGAGCGATGACAAGATGTCTGACGACAAGATGAGTGATGACAAGATGTCTGATGACAAGATGAGTGATGACAAGATGTCTGACGACAAAATGACCGATGACAAGATGTCGGAAGATAGCAACAACTAACCTATGCTCCTCACAGCACTTATCTCACTTCTAGCAGGCGCACTCAGTGTGCTTGCGCCCTGTGTGCTCCCGTTCTTGCCCGTGATTGTCGGAGGCAGTCTCGGGCAGAATGAGGATCGCCGTCGGCCGTTTATTATCACCGGGTCTCTGGTGGTCTCGTTGGTGCTATTCACACTGCTTCTCAAAGCGAGCACTGCGCTGATCAATATTGATCCGCGTGTATGGACGATCGGATCAGGCGTTCTTGTGATACTCCTGGGGCTTACGATCCTGTTTCCGCAACTCTGGGCGCGTGTTTCGGCACGTTTTGCGCTCACCAACAAAAGTCATAAGTTGTTACATGGAGCGCAGGAACAAAAGAGTAGTGTGCTGCAAGCAGTCGGTATCGGGGCTGCGCTTGGTCCGGTGTTCTCAAGCTGTAGCCCAACCTACGCATGGGTGATCGCAACAGTCCTCCCGGCGAGACCTGCTGAAGCGGTCTTTTATCTTTCCATGTATTGCATTGGCATGGCGGGATTATTGCTTGCGATCGCCCTGGCGGGTCGTAAACTCGTTGAAAAACTGAAATGGGCTGCAAACCCTAAGGGCTGGTTCCAGCGTGGTATTGGCGTGCTCATGATTGTTGTTGGTCTTTTTGTAGCCACCGGCTTTGATAAACAATTCCAAGCCTGGGCTGCTGACAAAGTGCCATCTGCTATCACAAATCTGGAACACTCGCTGCTGGATATGCAAAACAGCGACGAGCACGAAGAATCGAAGTCTAGTTCAGCTTCAAATTCAAACAATCAAGCACCTGATTTTCAGGAGATTGAGTCGTGGATTAACTCAGATCCTCTTAGCAAAGAAAAGCTCAAAGGTAAGGTCGTGCTGGTTGATTTCTGGACATACAGCTGTATCAACTGTGTGCGCACCCAACCATATCTGAACGAGTGGTATGAAAAGTACCACGATAAAGGATTTGAGATTGTTGGTGTGCACGCCCCCGAGTTCGCGTTTGAAAAAGTGCGTGAAAATGTGGAGCGTGCAGTGCAAGAAGCCGGTATTAAATACCCGGTCGCACTTGATAATGAATTCAAGACCTGGCGTGCCTACCAGAACCAGTATTGGCCTGCTAAGTACCTCATTGACCAAGAGGGCAATATTCAGTACACCCACTTCGGAGAGGGAGCCTATGAAGAAACAGAAAAGGAGATTCAGAAACTTCTGGGAACCTCGGGCGAAGTAACCGCTGAGAAAAACACGAAGAAGCGGATTGGTGCACAGACCCCTGAAACCTATCTCGGATATGCGCGTGCACAAAACTACGTCGGTAATCTTGAGATGGGGGAGGCAGACTACCCAGGTGCGTCTTCACTCAACTTGGATCAGTGGACATTTAAGGGAAAGTGGAACACTACCGCAGAGTCCTCTGGAGCACTCGCAGATGGAGCAGAGCTAGCTTTGCGATTCCATGCCAAAGAGGTGTTTCTCGTTATGAGTGGCACTGCGGGGGCGAATGTGCAGGTGAAAGTGAACGGCAAACCCGTTACCGGTGGTGATGTGAAAGACGGCACCCTCACGATTGACGGTGACCGAATGTATAAACTCGTTGACCTGCCTGAATATTCAGAGGATGCTACGCTTACTCTAACGTTTGAGAAAGGCGTCAAAACCCATGCATTCACGTTCGGATAACCTCGCTGGCAACGCCACGCACGGGCGCCCGAAAGTGCTAGTTGTGGACGATGACGCAACTGTGCGTAAGGTCGTTACCGACTACCTCGACGCGGCAGGTTTGACTGCTGTCGAGGCCGGTGACGGCCTTGCCGCGCTTGAACTCGCAGAGACAGTCGATTTGATTGTGCTCGACCTTATGCTGCCAAAGCTTGATGGTCTGAATGTTGTACGTCGCTTGCGCGATGCTGCAATCCATGTGCCGGTGATTATGCTCACTGCTAAGGGTGATGCTGAGGATCGCATTCTCGGGCTTGAACTTGGTGCATACGATTATGTCACTAAGCCTTTCAGTGCTCGAGAGCTGGTGTTGCGTGTGCAGTCTGTGCTTCGCCGCACCGAGCCTGTAGAACAGCCCGAGGTGACGGTATTACAGGATCGTGAGCTCGAAGTTAATCTTGTCGCACGTACGGCAACGCTTGCGGGGGAACCGGTGCCGCTGTCACTTCGTGAGTTTGACCTGCTCGCGTTCTTTATGACATACCCTGGGCGGGTATTCTCGCGTGACGAGCTGCTACACGAAGTGTGGGGGTGGGGTTTTGGTGACCCCTCAACTGTCACCGTACATATTCGTCGGCTACGCGGTAAAATCGACCGTGACCCCGCACAGGCATCACGCATCACAACCGTATGGGGACACGGCTATCGTTTTGATACGCAGGGAGCTTAATGACCGAATCACTTGTGCTCGTCGTTGTTACTGCGCTTATCACGGGTGGTCTATCTGCCGGGATAGTTGTCTTGGTTGGGAAACGTTCACTGCGTCTCGCCCTCCTGCTTGCCCCGCTTGTGTCGTTACTTTCAGTTGGTGCTGGGTTAATCGTTGGTGTCGATCGTATGCTGATTCAGGGATCGATGACCTCGATTCTGCTGATTCTTGGAGGAGCGACACCCGTAGCGATTGTGTCTGGTGCTTTTGCGGCGCACCGCGTTGCGAAACAGCTTGAGCATAACGAAAAAGCGCTTGCTGAGGAGCGTGCTGCGCGCGAACTTACTGAGAGTCGCCGTGAAATGATGGCATGGATGTCACACGATATTCGTACGCCCATTGCAGGGATTCGTGCAATGGCGGAGGCGCTGTCAGACGGTATGGCTTCTGATCCAGAGGCCTACTATCGTGAAATACTGTCACAGGCCGAACGCACTTCAGACATGGTGAGTGATCTTATGTCGCTCGCCAATCTCGAACAGAGCATTCAGGGAATGCAACGCGAACCGGTTGATATGGCAGACGTCGTATCAGACCTCGTGATGGGTTTGCGGCCGCTGACGCAGGAGCGACATATTACACTCACCGGCTCCGCAGAAGCAGTAGAGGGGAGCGCAGAGGTGCTCGGTGATGCATCACTGCTCAGCCGTGCGGTGCAGAACCTGTTGGTTAATGCGATTACCTACTCTGAGGCAGAGGGAACTGTGTCGGTGCGGGTGCGCGCCAATGATGCTGCAGTTGAAGTATGTGTGACAGACAGTTGTGGGGGGCTTGCTGCGGAGCATATCGATCGCATGACTGAACCAGGGTGGCGCGGTGACCTGGCCCGCACCCCGAGCACATCGTCAGGCAGCCCAGGTTCGGGTCTCGGCCTGGCTATTGCAAAACAAATCGTCACTGGACACGGTGGTGAGCTACGGATCGTGAACGCCGGGGAGGGGTGCGCTGTCACCCTTGCATTGCCCGCAGCGTTACGATGTTCGAGTATTTCGTAGACAAGATTTACATCGGATACAACTACCGAGAACACCGCTAAGAATTGACTTTTGCTGCGTTTACCAACTCGCTCGCTCAAACGCGAGTCAGCTTGAGTCAATAAGATCCTGGGTGACGTTATTGCTGATTCGATAATTAAGCAACTGCCTATAACTAACGTTAACTAATTCTTTTATTCAATACCTATGGCTAAAAGTACTCCATTGGGTAAACCAGTTTGACTCTTTTTCGCATATAACAAGCGAGAGATCGACACTTTCCCCTCCTGGAGCTATGCCGCTGCCGACGATGATACAAAGCGAGTATCGTGACGACAGTAGCTCGGCCAGACAGATTGTGTTTAGTATCCAGCTTTGATGGCGGTGATGGTGAGTTCGCCTCGATTGGTAAAGCCGGTGGCGGTGAAGAGTTCAGAAATATACGAACGCACTGTAGCTTCGGTAATCCCAAGCTCGCGGGCGATGGTTTTGTTTGGCAGGGCTTGAATGAGCAGATCAAACACGGCACGTAGATAGCCTGGGAGGTGGTCTACTTTTTGCCTGAAATCATCATAGGCGGGATCGTTTTTACCGGATGCCATATAAGACTCTGTGAGTATCTGGGTCGGGCGTGGCCCGAACACACGCTGGCCGCTGTGAGCTTGTTTGAGCAACTGGGCAAGCTCAGGAGCCGGAATATCTTTGGTGAGAAACCCTCGTACGTTATGTGCTAAGGAATGTGCGAGCGAACTTACATGTTCGAACGCCGTCAACATCACCACAGCAACATCGGGATACATTCGCCCGATTTCTTTTGCTGTGCCCACCCCATCTAGGACAGGCATATCCACATCTAGCAGTGCCACGTCTACTCGCTGGTCTACTAAGACCCGTAACGCCGCTTGCCCATTCTCGACAGCTGCTATCACAGTGATTCCATCTTGTAGGCTCAACAAGTTGGCAAGGCCGTCACGAATGATATGATCGTCGTCAGCGAGCAGGATACGAATGCCCTCACTCATCGGCACCTCCTACATTGCTGGGGGATAGGTTAGGAATAGTGGCGTTAATAATCCACTGGGATCCGGTAGATGCGAAACTTAAGTTTCCACCCTCGCTCTCAATCCGTGATTGCAAGTTCGCCAGTCCGAACACGCCTGTCAGTGCGTGATCAATCGGCTCTGTACTAATCTGATTACTCATCATTAACGCTACTTCGTTACCATCGAGATCCACGTAGAGCTCTACCGTGGATTCAGCTTGCCCATATTTCAGTGCATTGCTAGCTGCTTCACGCACGAATAAGGCAGCGGTAAGCAAAGTATGACGTGATAGCAGCTGGTCGATATCGACAACCATCTTCGTGTTGAGCGTGATAGATCGTAAGCGTAGCATCGCTGCGGATTCTTTTACAGCCGCGCTTAAACTTGGTGTATCTGCGCAAAGGTTGAGATCCATAATCATCGGCCGCAGCCGACGGGAAGCATCTTGAGCAATATTTGTAAGCGGATTGATTTTGCCAGCAATATCAGGGTGGGCTGCAGCAAGGTTTTGCGCCAATATCGCTATTTGGGCAAGATCCTTTGCGATCGTGTCATGCAATTGGGCAGCCAACTCGCCCCGGATTGAGTAGAGCGCTCGACGTGATTCCTCTCGAGCAGTCGCAAGCTCATGCGCAGTTTTTGATTCTTTATCGACGAATGCTCTGAGTGTTATACCGATAGCAAGCACAATTGCACCAAGAACTACTTCGCTTGCTGTGCGCGGTAATGGATTGTCGCTTAATACAATCCCGAGCAACGCCACCCCCACTAGTAACAAGCACACTCGAATTGCATGATGCTCAATCATCCAGACTACGGCGATAAGAAATATGCCAAACACGGGAAATGTGAATATGGAGCCGTAATCAGATAGACCCACGGCTACAAAAAGCGCGATATAAAAAAGATCTCCTAAAAGCCCAATCCACGGAGCCACAGCTAATACAAAAGAAAGTCCAACCAGAACAACAGTGGTGTAGTTACTCGGTGAATCAAGGCGTAGGGTCAGCATCAGTTCTAGGACTACCGTGACAGCAGCCGTATTGAAATATGCTAATTTATAGCCCCTTGTTCGTGGGCGTGTAGTACCACGAAAACCCTCGAAATCTCCTGCGCACATCACTTCTTCTTACATATACGCCAATCCGGAAACAATTTACACAATAGGTTACCGTAGCCCGCCTCCGCCACAGTCGTGCTCTTCGGTTCGATCTTTGGTTCGCCGGCAAATGCTACCGCGCCCGGCGTGGCAGTCAGCCCCATGCTCAGCAGCCCGGCAGTCGTCAGCGCCAACAACCGAGAACCAGTTTTCTTTGCAGATCCTGTCATCTCCGTCACCATAACTTTTCTGTATTGTCCAGTTTTCTTGGCTCTTCGAATCTACTAGTCGGCGGAACTTGTCAACACTGATGAATGTCAGGGTCGTACCTCGACATTCATCAGTGTTGCACGGCTGACACTTTATGGTGTGATGTCAACAGTTGCGACAAAGAACGCAGCCATGCCACTGGCATACCTGTAAGAGCACTCAGCACAGCTGACCAGACACAGAAAGGAGAGTGTACATGAAAAAGACCGTTAAAGTGTTAACTTCAATCGCGACATCAGTATCGTTGGTATTCCTAAGTTCAGGGATTACCGATGCTGCTCAAAGTGCAGATATATCTTTCGCTAACGTACAGGAGGTGGAAGCAGCGCTCGAACAAGTTGCTATTAATAATGACTCGCTCATTATCGAGTCCTCTGTAATGCCGCATGAATCAATTGGCGCTATTTCACTCGGATCCGGCGAAGTGACTATCCCGGAGAATCTCAATGAGGGAATCACGCTTGATTCTCCGGATTCTTCAAGCATTACTGTCACTCCAGCTCCATCCGTTGAATGGGAAAAGGCAGTGCCGCTAGATAAAGGAGGTGTTACATACCTAAGTGAGGATGGTTTTTCGGAGAGTGTAATTATTGGCGATGGGGGTGTGCAAATGCTAACGACAATTAACAATGCTAGCGCCCCAACGGAATATGAGTATGAAATTGATCTTGAGAAGGGACAAATACTTGAATTCAAAGATGGGGTTCCGGCGGTATTTAATGCTGACGGTTCGCTAGCAGCCTTTGTAGAGAGACCGTGGGCTATTGATGCCAAGGGTAAACCCGTGTCCACGCATTACGAAATTGCTGGCGACACCCTTATTCAGGTCGTGGATCACCAAGCACTCTCCTCAGACAGCTATCCGGTAGTAGCTGACCCATTTATTGTTCCCGTATGGCTCCTACGCTGTCTCGTAGGTATGGGTATTAATTCTGCAAGTATTCTTCAATCAGCACAAATGGGTAGTTTTTGGTTAACATTTGGTAAGGCTGCATTTTACTGTATTCGAGGTCGATGATGCTTTTTAGAAAACAAGATAGAACGCAGCTTCGTGCTGAATTGGAAGCGGTAAAAAAAGCGATTGCCGCTAATCCGCTATCGCAAGATTCTGTGCAAGAAGCGCAAGCACTCATTGAAGAGATGAAAGCAGACGGTCGTGAGGCAGAGATTGATCAGGAACTCGCTCACCGTCACCTGCCCTCGGCGAGAGAGATTGGCACGCTTATCGCGCAGCACACATTTGCTCTAATTCGGCTAAACAGGAAGCGGATCAAACTGGAACGCAAACTAGGAGACTCGCTCTAGGCATCTCTCACTTAGAAGAGTCTCTCAGAATCGCGTGATTCTGAGAGACTCTTCTAGATGGGAAAAGCAGCAAGGATAATTTTAAAATTATCTTTCTTTGCTAACTCGATCAGATCTTTGCAACGCGAAAGTTCCAATGGAAAAACATACGAGCGCCCAAACAATTGCGAAAATTAGGCTATAAACATCCGCATTCCGCACCCACTGAACGTGGTATGTAAGCGGATTAATTTGCGCAATAAAAACCAGATATTGCGGCGCAAAATCCAATTTGTAAAATAGCGGTGCGGAAAGAATAACCGGTAATGAGGTTAACGTGGATATCATGTCTCTTGTGTAGTAGCTATCGACTAGAGCGCCGATAGCCGCGCCAAGTCCAGCCCATCCCGCAACAATGAAAAATGCGATACCCACGCCTTTGAGCGTCGTTATAAATGCGTGCCCAGTAACACCCATGCCGCCCGTTAGACCCCAGGCAATCAGCAGAATTCCCACTTGCACCAAGAAAACTAAGGCGCTCACAGCAATTATCGTCAGTAGATAAGCGCCTGGGCTTCCCCCTTGCATATTGAATATCGCATAAACGCCCCACTTCCTATCATTGGAGACATCAGAGACTGTGGAAGTGAATGTCCGAAACGCTAGTAAACAGAATATGCCTGTTAACGCATACAATGCATAATCTGTGAACAGGCCGTTCGACACTATGCCAGAAATGCCAGCCACTAGGAATATGAAGTAGGCCACAGGCTCGATGATCCGGCTTAAGTAAACGCTACGCCAATTCCACAAAGAAGCAAGATGGTATTTGGTCAGAATAAGTGATCTTTTCATTACCTACGCCCGGTCTTCTACACAAGCTTTAAAGGCATCCCAGAGATCGTTGCTCTGTGGCGCATATTCCATAAATTTGGCCGCTTCGATATCTTTAATGACTCGCCCACGATCAATCGCTATTACTCGTGTGCAGTAGTTAGCAAATTTAGATGTTTCGTGAGTGCTGACCAGTGCTGTTGCACCCGCCATAGTTTGCGATTTCAAGTATTTGAACACCGTATCGATTGCTGAAGGATCTAGCCCGGTTGTTGGCTCATCCAGAATCATTAATTTTGGGTTACCGATGATAGCGCGCGCAATCTGTGTTCTGCGCAGCTCGCCGCCAGATAAAGTCTCTGCAGTTTGGTCTAAATATCCCGCCAACCCGAGTAGCGAAGCAACCTGCTCAATCTGATCAGAGCGTCGAAAAGACCCAGTTCTCAGTTCAAAACCCAGAGAAATATTTTGGCGGACAGTTAGGGACCAATCGATGACCTCACGCTGTGGACACCATCCGATTTGGGTGTTATCAACAAATGTATTTAGCACACCTTTGGTTGGCTTAATCAGGCCTCCTAAAATATCGAACAAGGTCGATTTGCCTGCGCCATTTGAGCCTATTACAGCAACCAACTCACCTGCGGAAAAATCACCATTGAATTTTTCTAAGGCATACGAGCTATTCTTGCCGTACTTCTTCGAAAGTTCCCGAGCAGAGAGTAAAAGATCGTCCATGATTCATCCTCCGGAGCAAGCCTATCAGTAGAGCCCACCCAAGCTCGTCAACCATGAAAAGCATCAAAGAGGTTTTTCCGCATAATTCTCACCAAGAATGTGATGGTGGAATGCATCCGGTCTGGTGGAGCCGCCGGGAATTGAACCCGGGTCCACTTCGATGATTCATAGCCTTCTACGAGCGTAGTTCGTTAAATGTTTTACTCGACCCCGTTCATTGTTACGAACACCTTGAACGACAGGCCCAGCTGCAGTAAAAAGTCCTGATTTAACCTGCAACACGTTAAATCAGCAAGCTCTCTGGATGACGCCAGAAGCAGGGGCGAGAGCAAACCCTGTCTGACGGACTTTCAGTCTCTCGCGCTTAGGCAGCGAGAGCGAAGTCGGTGCGCTTTGATTCTGCACCTATTTTTTGCAAGAGCGTTTACGAGATAACTTGCATCCTCGGCTCGCTTCTCTATGTCTCAAATCGACGTGTCGAAACCGATCGGCCCCTAATTATTGAGATTTGAAAGTGAAGCATTATAGCTATCAAATTTTCAACCATCATTCCACTAGCGTGGAGCTTCTAACCCTATCAAAATTATTGTTCGTCAGCAAAAGTTACGCAGGTTTTAAAAATAACAGCGAAATAAACCAATACTCTCTAGGGTTATATTTGAGACTGTAAAGACGATAGGGAGTAAAAGTGAAGCGACCATACATCGATAAGGTAACCCCAGCAGCGTGGAAATCTGCGCTGACTTATAACGATGCAGTTTACGAAGCAGTCCAGGGTCACGGCATCTCTGCGGCTGAGCGCGAGTTAATTATGGTTAGAGTTTCGCAGCTGAACGGTTGCGCATACTGCCTCGAGGCGCATACAACCGCAGCACGCGACGCGGGTCTAACATCCCAGCAGCTTGATCTGCTCCCTGCCTGGCGAGAAACAAATATTTACGATGAGCGCATGAAGGCTCTGCTCGCGGTTGCTGAAGCGGGCACACGCCTGCCACTCACAGAAGATTCTCTTGCGGATCTAGCTGGCGCACTACAGACTCTCGGCACAGAAGCATTTGCCGCCGCTGAGCTGCTCACCGCAACTATAAATATGTTTAACCGGGTGTCAATACTGTCTGGTCACCCCGTGCGAGAGCGCAAAAATTAACAACCTAATTAGCCAGCATCAGCAGCAGCCGACACAAACAACAGCGAAAGATTTTTTTAGCATGACACAACAGCCAGAGTTATCGCCAAGCACAAGACTGGTAGTGGGAGGGCGCCCAGCGCACGAGCACAATGCTCCGGTGAACCCACCAATTCAGATGTCCTCAACATACCGGCAGGTGGGGCCATCGGGAATAGACAGCTACGCGCGATTTACAAACCAGAGTTGGGATGGGCTCGAGCAGGTAATATCCGACCTTGAAGGCGGGCAGCTGCCCGGTTTGCTTTTTGCTTCCGGTATGGCGGCTGTCGCCTCCGTTCTCAACCTGGTGCCGGTCGGCGGAACTATTTTGATGCCAGCGCACACGTATATGGCTTCCGTCACGATCGCTAATCAGTTAGAGCAGCGCGGCGTTGTGAAAGTCGTTCGTCTAGATATAGAAAATACTGAGTCAGTGCTAGAAGACCTGACTAATGCTGCTGCAGCAGCGGGGGTTGATGCAAACTCGGTAAACTACGCAGCGCCAAAGGTGCTGCTGTGGCTGGAGAGCCCAACTAACCCAATGCTTGAAGTGGCTGACTTGCCTGCGATCTTATCCGCTGCGAAGAGTCTTGGTATTGTATCCGCAGTCGACAACACTTTTGCGACCCCGCTCGGGCAGCACCCGTTGGCGTTGGGCGCAGACATAGTTGCGCACTCTGCGACTAAAAGTATCGCCGGTCACTCAGACGTTTTATTGGGTATCACCGTTACATCAAATAAAGAGCTTTATGATGCAATGCAGGCATATCGCACCAGCAACGGTGCTATCGCAGGGCCGTTTGAGGCGTGGCTTGGTTTGCGCGGTGTGCGCACGCTTGCTCTGCGCGTTGAAAAAGCTAATGCGAATGCGCTTGAGCTCGCACGGCGACTAAAAGACCACCCTGCTGTGCAGGCGGTTCGATACCCGGGGCTGCCGGAAGATCCGGGCTATGAGCGGGCTGCCGCTCAGATGCAGAGTTTTGGTTGCGTGCTCTCTATCACTTTGGACGCAACCCCTGAGCAAACCGACGATGTTTTGCGGGCGCTGCAGGTGTGGACGCCCGCAACGAGCCTTGGTGGGGTAGAGTCGCTGGTTGAACGCCGGCGCCGGCACGCTGCTGAGCCTGACTCGATACCTGAATCTCTGTTGCGGCTTTCTGTGGGTATCGAAGATGTTGAAGACCTTTATGCGGATCTGGTCACCGCAATTAATGCAACAGTGCTGGGAGAAGAAAAATGAATAATATAACAAACGTAACGCCTTCAAGCGAAGAGCGAAACATGGCAGTGATATCGCATGTTGCGATGCCGATTGGAACTATATTTTCAGCTGGCACAATTGGCTGGCTGGTTCCTTTAGTGCTTTACATCTTGAATCGGAAACGCAGCCAATTTATCAGGCAGGCATCGGCAAATGCGCTTAACTTTGCCATCATGATGTTTATTTGGTCTGTGGCTGCGTGGCTGCTCATTTTAGTTGGCATTCCGCTGTCTGTGTTTGTGTTCCCTATTATTTTTGTAATCATAGGAGCCATAATCGCTTTTGCAGCTCTTGTGATGTCAATTGTGTTCCCGATTATTGCGTGTGCCGCTGCAAACCGTGGTGAGGTTTACTGCTATCCTTTAACCCCAAGTTTTGTTTCATAGTGACCGCTATAACCACAACCTGTGTGCAGTAAGTTTTCGATATTTAACTCGAATACCAACCACAGTAAAGGAAGCATTTAGTAACCTGAAGCCCCACGGGTTACTTAGCAATATGGCCTGAACGTACAAAGTACGTTCAGGCCATATTGCATTGTTGGGTTAATTAAAAATAAACTGCAGAGCGGCCACACCGATAGCGCCGATTAAAGCAGCAACTGGCAGTGTGATGACCCAGGCAAGACCAATTGGACGCATCATGCGCCAGTTGGCGGCGCTATTAACCATGCCAACGCCAAGCACTGCACCAATCAGGATGTGGGTTGAGCTAACCGGCAGACCAAACTGTGAGGCCAGCATCACAATGATGGCGGCGGCAAGTTCGGCAGCAAAACCTGAGCTTGGGTGCATCTTGGTGAGGTTGGAACCAACCGTGCGGATGACATTACGCCCAATAAACCACAGGCCAACGATTAACGCAACACCAAAGGCGAAAAGCGCAGCGCTGGGGACGACAGCCTCCTCAGACACAGCGCCGGTGCGCAGCACATCAAGCACCGCTGCAAAAGGGCCGATAGCGTTAGCGATATCGTTCGAGCCGTGAGAAAAAGCAAACGCGGCCGCTGTAAACACCTGCATCCACGAGAAGAGTATAAAGGTCGCGCGAGAAAGATTCTTATCTTTTAAGGTGTTGGCAAACACCATGAGCGCAAACCAAGTCAGCGTGCCAACCATAATCAAAATAGTTATTGTTTGCACTTGAGAAAACTCTAAGTTTAAATTCTTCAGGCCCTTAAAGAGCAGCATGCTGGTGATAATGAGCGCGCCAGCCGCACCCAGCAACGGCACCCACACTGTCAGCGCGCGGTGCGCCTGCACCTCAGAAACACCCTTATCAAGCTGTCGCAGAGCATGATCGTATTTCGCTTGAATAGTCGGATCGTCACCCTGTGCTAGAGCCTCGCGCGCTTCCTTGGCAATCGCCTTTGACTCCTGCTTTGGCAGGCGTGCGTTTGCATAAGCCGAAAGCTGAATCAGGCCGATCCGGTCGATAGACTCCTCAGAAGCATTGGTCTGCTCCATAAAATCTTGTTTGAGCTGCGCGAGACGGCGATCCGCTTTTTCGTTGTAGAGCAGAATATACCGCTTAATAAACCCGAACAGGAGGTAGGCTGCAATGCCGCCGAGCAGCGGGGAAAGCACCCAGCTCGCAGCAATTTGCCCGATTTGATTCCACTGCACTGTTCCGAGCACACCATTGTTGCCCTTGATAAATCCGGTGGTGAGTGCGGCGCCGACGATAGCTCCGATAATTGAGTGCGTGGTAGAAACCGGCAGACCAAACTTCGTTGCGATCAGCAGCCACACCGCAGCCCCCAAAAGAGCGGCCATCATGATGTAGACAAGATCTAGGGGAGAGGATGTGAAAACATCTAGATTTACGATCCCGCTGCGCACCGTTTCGGTGACCTGACCGCCCGCTATTACCGCGCCAGCTACTTCAAAAATTGCCGCAACAAGCAGCGCCTGCTTCATCGTCAGCGTGCCGGCACCTACTGAGGTGCCAAAGGAGTTAGCGACATCATTACCGCCGATGTTAAAGGCCATAAACAGCCCGAGCGCGATAGCCGCGATTAGCAACATATTGAAGTTGCCGGCGGGCACGTAACCGTGCGCCCAAACCAGGAAGAAAATAAGCGTGGCGGCCATGATCGTGCCAAAGGTCAGATGCCACCAACGATCTTCACCAAGAAACTTTTGTTTGCTCAGATCTGTTGTTTCGCTGTTCTCGGCTGAAGTGCGATTAAGCATTTAGACGTGTGCTCTCTGTTCGTAGTTTGGACTTAAGCAACACTTAATTTTAACGTGCTACAGCGGACGCACGCTAATCATATCGACGCTTGCTGCAGCGGGCGCCAGAATAGCATTTTGGATCGCAGCGGCAACTGTCTCTGGCTGCAGGTAGTCTGCCGCATGATACTCACCATGCTCTGCCGCACGTAACTGTTTCTGCATATCTGTAGCCACACGCCCCGGGTGCACGCTTGTCACCCGTACACCGTTGGGCGCTTCCTCCGCACGCAGTGAGTCGGTCACTGCCTTGAGCGCAAACTTACTGGCAGCGTATGAGGCATAGTTAGACCCTGCGTTTAGACCAGCGCCAGAGTTGACGGCAACAACCGTGCCGTGTGACTGCCGTAATTGCGGTAAAAGTCCGGCTGTCAGCTGCGCAACAGCGGTCACGTTAACCGCAAAAATATTTTGCCAGCTAGTAGCTGCTTCCTCATCAACGGCAGCTATCGGCCCGTAGCCAATGACAGCAGCTGAGTGCACTAAGGCATCGATACGATCAAGCTGCTGCAGTTGCGCCACGAGCTTGGCGGTGTCGGCCGCAGACGCAAGATCCGCCACAAAATATTGGGCGCTCGGAAAGTCAGCAGCCAGTTTCTGCAGCAGCTCGGCATTGCGCGCTACGAGAACAAGGTGGAAGCTCTCTGCCAGCAGGGTGGCGGTGGCCAGGCCGATGCCGCGGCTGGCGCCGGTGATAACAGCAACAGGACGGTTGTTTTGCAGGGCCATAATTAGAGTACGCGTTCCGCGACGAAACTGTGCTTGGGGCTGACGTATGCCTCTTGTGATTGGATCAGCTGCAGTTCGCGGGTGCCTGCGGCTCGGGTGTTTTCAAGCAGCTCAAAAACGCTAGAGGTGGTGAGCTCGAGCGCTTCTTTGAGGGATTTGCCGCCTACGAAGTGTGACGCAAAAAGAGCCTGGGTAACATCGCCAGAACCGTTGGTTTTGCCGCCGAGGCGTGGTGTCTGAATGAGCCACCCCTCATCTTCGTGCACCGCGAGCATTTCGATAGTGTCGCTTGGCGCATCAGGGCGGAAGACGCTGGTGACAAGCACAGTCTTGGGGCCTATCGCCTGCGCTTTGCGCACAGACTCGAGCGTTGATTCAAGGTCGCTCGGATCGGTGTTTGTTAAGAAACCCAGCTCAAACTGATTTGGAGTGATAATGTCTGCGTGCTGCACAACGCGATCGCGAATCAGCTCCTGCACCTCAGGAGAAACGAAGCAGCCTGAAAACCGGTTGCCGAGCACTGGATCGCAAGAATAAACAGCCTGCGGATTGCGCTCGCGCACCTTCTCAACAGCGCCAAGAATCGCATCACCTATCGTATGGCTGCCCTGATAGCCGGAGATAACCAGGTCTGTGTCTGCTAAGCCGCCGCGCTCATCAATGCCGGTGATGACGTCGGTGACATCATCGCCACTGATGAGCGGGCCGCGCCACGCGCCGTAACCGGTGTGATTGGAGAACAGCACAGTGTTGACAGGCATCACCTCATGCCCCATGCGCTGCAGCGGGAAAACCGCCGCAGAATTGCCGACATGACCGTATGACACCGCTGATTGGATAGACAAAATACGCATACCGCTAACAATAGTGGAAATTATCTCGGCAGCCGATTTTTACTATCTTGCGTAAATGAACAGCACTGCTAGCCTTGAAAGTATGGATGATGAAGTGCTCAAAACAGTTGACGAAAATAACGATGATGCGAGCGCTGCAGCTCCTGCTTTGGTGATGCAGGAGCTGGCGAAATCTTACAGCGGGCGTTGGGTTGTGCAGGGCTTATCGCTCACAATCCCACGCGGATCGTGCTACGGCATTGTCGGACCAAACGGGGCCGGTAAAACTACTGCGTTAAGTATGGCTACCGGTCTTCTGCGCCCGGAGCAGGGGAGTGCGTCGGTGCTCGGGCACGATGTGTGGCGCGATCCCAACACTGCGAAATCTAAGATGGGTGTGCTCGCAGACGGTCTGCCCACTTTTGACCGGCTGACCGGTCGTGAGCTTTTAACTTACGTCGGTCTTATTCGTGGTCTGGATGCAGATACTGTTGAGCAGCGCACTAACTCACTGCTGGAGACTCTCGGTCTGGCAGACGCTGAGGGCAAACTCGTGACCGACTATTCAGCGGGTATGACAAAAAAAATTCTGCTCGCTTGTGCGCTCATTCACGCGCCACAGCTGCTAATTCTAGATGAGCCTTTGGAAGCAGTTGATCCTGTTTCAGCGCAGACGATTCGTGACTTTTTAACGGAGTATGTAAAGCGCGGGGGCACTGTTGTGATCTCCAGCCATGTAATGGAATTGGTTGAAGGTTTCTGCACGCACGTCGCGATTATTGCTGAGGGTCAGGTGCGTGCGGCGGGCACCCTAGACGAGGTGCGTGCTGGCGGCACTCTCACCCAACGATTCATTGAAATCGTTGGGGCCGAAGCACACCAGGGAGATTTGTCATGGCTGAATCAGTGAAATTAATTACTGGGCTGCGGTGGAAGCTGCTGTCGCGCAGTTTTAAAAACAACTGGAACGTCATTCTAACAACCGGTTTGCTGATGCTCTATGGCCTAATGGCCTTAGTGGGTTATGGTGCATTCCTGGTTTATACAACTGTAAGTGGTACGTATCTTACTAATGAATTTTTCTTTAACGTTGCCCGCGTTGGAGTGCTGATAGCTGTGCTGTGGCTTTCTGCTGCGTTTTTTTCGCTCGGCGGTGATAGCGCACTCGACGCCCGCAGGTTTGCAACCTTTGGTCGCAGCGCTAAATCTCTGCAGAAGCCGCTGCTTATTGCGGCAGCGATTTCTATTCCCTTCTGGGTGCTGGCTGTAGTAGTAGTGGTGCAAACCGTATTTCAGCTTATTTGGGGTTTCCAATTGCTCGGCACGGGGGCATTGAACGGGCTGAATGTCGTTCTATATTTGATCGTTTTGATTCCGGCAAACGCAGCCGGTCTGCTGCTGATGCTGCTCATTACCCAGACGATTAGCGCCTGGCGTGTGGGCCTACGTCTCTCAAAGCGTAAACGTGAACTTCTCACCGCTCTCAGTATCGTTGCGCTGATAATTGTTGCTTACGGCACCTCCCTACTGTTCCAGGCAGCAGATACGGATCTACTTACATCTATTGTGGAGGTCGGCGGCATATTTGCAGAAATTCTCAGCTGGACACCACTCGGCGGGGCTTTCGCAATCGCTCCGGCGCTTGGATCTGGTGATTTTCTCGGCGCGATTCTGCGAGTTTTTGTGCTGTGTGCGAGCGCTGCAATCCTATGGAAACTGTGGGAGGTGGCTTTCGAACGCGGCCAACAGATGGCGTTATCCGGCAGCAGTGAAACAAAAGCTGCAAAGGTGACGGCTTTGGTGCCGCGCTGGTTACCGCAGAATGCACTTGGCGCGGTTGCAGGAAAGGCGCTGCGCTACTGGCGTCGCGATATACGCTACAGTTTGGCAATTTTGCTCACACCAGTGATGGCTGCGTTTTTTATTATGATGTCGGTGGTCCAAGATACCCCGTTTATGGGCTTTATGGGTGTGTTAATCGTGGCGTGGATGGGCGGTCTGATGCTAGCGAACGAGATTGGACAAGACGGCCCAAGCTCATGGGTGAACATCACGGCTGGTATTAATAACCGCGCTAATCTGCTTGGGCGCTACGTAGCGGCTGGCAGCGTGATGGCGCCGATGGTTTGCCTTGCGGCGATTATTGTGCCGGTGCTGCATAAGACACCACAATACATTGGAGTGATACTGCCGCTTGCGCTCGGCTTCCTGCTTGGCTGCTGGGGGGTCGCAATGCTTGTTTCGGTCTATCTGCCATACCCTGCGCCTGAGCCTGGGAGCGCCAAAAATAGTGGCGGTGGTGACGCGATAATTTCTAGTTTTGCTGCCATGTTCTTGGTGTTTGTGCCGTCTCTGCCGGCGCTCATTGTGATCGGTGTCGGTATCTTTACTGAAAATCTGACACTCATGATCGGCGGTGCCGCACTAGCGTTAGTCATAGGTGCTCTCACCTTCTATATTGCTTTGATATTCGCCGCAAAACGTCTTGATTCTCACTACGATATTGCGTTCCAAAAAACTAAGACCTTCACAAGTTAAGACTGCTACTAATAAGGGGCAAGTAGATGACAGCGATTGATCACTCAGCAGTAGCTGAAGAGGTAAACGCAGGAATAAACTACACAATTTACGCCGTTTTTCGGGTGGATCGCGGCAAGTCAGCACACACCCAGAACCCGACCGCAGAGATTCTGCAGCGCATGTCACAGCTGCCGGAGCTCACTATTCGCGGTTGGTACGATTTGGCCGGCTATCGAGCTGATGCAGATTTGCTGCTGTGGGCTCACGCTCCGAACCCTGAAGTGCTGCAGGAGGCATATCGCGTTATTGCCGAGGTGGGAGCTGGCCGTTTAGTTCCGGTCTGGTCAAACATGGCTGTGCACCGTGCAGCGGAGTTTAATCGGGGTCACGTTCCGGCGTTTCTCGCAGGGGAAACACCGCGTGATTATGTTTGTGTTTATCCTTTTGTGCGCAGCTACGACTGGTATCTCTTGCCGGATGAAGAGCGTCGGCAGCTCTTGCGTGAGCACGGACTCGCCGCACGTAACTACGGTGACGTTCTCGCAAACACGATGGCCTCATTTGCGTTGGGAGACTACGAATGGCTGTTAGCGTTTGAAGCTAACGACCTGCTGCGCATCGTTGACCTCATGCGAGAATTGCGTGCAACCGGCGCACGCCGTCATGTGCGCGAAGAGACCCCGTTTTTCACCGGTCGGCGAGAAGCAGCAGAGCAGTTACTGTCGCGTCTATTCGCCTAGCTCAGCACGTGTGGTCACTGACTAGCGCAGCCGATTGTTACGAGCGTATATTACGAAATATTAAATACTAATTGAAGCGTGCCTAAAGTGTTTCATACGCTAATAGGGTCACAGGCTGAAGCACGGCCTGCTTAAATCGATAGACAATTAAGGAAACACAATGGCAAGTTTTAAGAAACTATTTGCAGCAGCTGGCGTACTGGCATTGGCCGCAGGTCTCGCTGCCTGCTCGGGTGAGAGCAAGTCAGAAACCGTGCGGATCGGCGTAGTTGGCGCATCTGATGAATATTGGACCACTTTCGAAGAAGCAGTTGAGGCTGAGGGCATCGATGTTGAGCTCGTAGACTTCGGTGAGTACTCTCTGCCAAACCCGGCACTTGCTGATGGTGAGCTCGATATCAACCAGTTCCAGCATATTTTCTACCTCGCTAACCACAATGTGCAGTCTGGCGACGATCTAACCACTCTTGGCTCAACCGCGATCTACCCACTCGGTCTTTACTCAACCAAGCATGATTCGGTTGCAGACATTCCAGAGGGTGGAAAGGTTGCTATCCCTAACGATCCGGTTAACCGCGGTCGTGGACTGCTTGTGCTGCAGTCAGCTGGGTTGCTGAAGCTGAAGGATGGCGGCCACCCATTCGCAACCACCGAAGACATTGAGACAACAAAGGTTGAAATCACTGAGCTTGATGCTGCGCAGCTCGCACCCGCACTCGCCGATGTTGATGCAGCGATCATCAACAATGACTTCCTTGGTAACGCCGGTCTTACCGCCGGTGATGCGATCGCGCAGGACGACCCTAACGATCCAGCGGCTTTCCCATACGTTAACGTCTTCGCCGTAAAGAAGGGCGACGAAAACAACGAAACCTACAAGAAGATCGTTGAAATCTACCAGAACACCAAAGCTGTTCAGGACGGCGTAGTTGAAAACTCAGGTGGCACCGCAGTGCTGCTAAAGATCGACAACAAAGAGTTGCAGGACTCGCTGGCTAAGACCGAAGAGGCTGTTCGAAACAACAGCAAGTAGGCATAAAACAGAGGTTGCTGTGGCACGAAACGCTGATCGCGGGTCGTGCCGCAGCTTCGTTCTTGGAGGAAGCACATGTCAATGATCTCAATTCGAGATGTCTCGAAGATATACCCGGCAAGACGGAAGAATCAGGCCGATATTACCGCCGTTGACAGCGTCAGCCTTGAAATTCCACAGGGCAGCATCTACGGTGTTATCGGATACTCAGGCGCGGGAAAATCAACCCTTGTGCGGTTGATTAATGCGCTCGACCCGGCAACTAAAGGCTCTATAGTTGTCGATGGTCACGAAGTTGTTGGTGCGAGTGAAAAATCGTTGCAGGCACTGCGCACTGAGATTGGCATGATCTTCCAGCAGTTCAATCTGTTTAACTCGCGCACAGTTGCGGGGAATGTTGCGTTTCCGATGAAAATCGCAGGAATCCCGGAAGCAGAGCGGAAAGAGCGGGTGCGGGAGCTGCTCGAGTTTGTTGGGCTTGCGGATCGCGCCGACGCCTACCCTGATCAGCTGTCAGGCGGGCAGAAACAGCGGGTTGGTATCGCCCGGGCGCTGTCCACGAACCCAAAAGTGCTGTTGGCGGATGAAGCCACTAGCGCACTGGATCCGCAAACCACCTCTGATGTGCTCGAACTGTTACGGCGAGTAAATCGCGAATTGGGGATCACAATTCTCGTTATTACTCACGAAATGGATGTTATTAAGCACCTTGCAACCCACGTTGCTGTGATGGAAAACGGCCGTGTGATTGAAGAGGGGCCGGTCGAGCAGGTGTTCTCGAGCCCCGAGCATAAAACCACGCGCCGTTTTGTGAGCACCGTGATCCCTGGTATTCCCGTTGGGAAAGACCTCGAGCGCCTGATAGAAAAACACGGCGAGAATCTAATTACCGTTAGCCTTGGAGATTCAGCGGCGGCACGCACCGAAATTTTGGGGCGCTTAGTGCGCTCAGGCGCTGATGCTGAACTCGTCTACGGCAGTGTGAATGAGATCAATAATTATACTTTCGGGCATCTCACCTTTGCGCTGCACGGCACCGCCGAACAGATTGCGCAGGCAAAGCGTGCGGTGGCTGAAATCGCTGCTGTGCAGGAGCTTGGAGGGGAGGCAAAATGAACGACAAATTTGGTGACCTGATCAAACTGCTGCCGATGCTGCCAGAGCAGCTGTTGGCAACGCTGACACTGTCTGCCATCGCGCTGACAATCGGTGGCCTGGCGGGTCTGGTGCTGGGTGTTGCGCTCTATGCAACCCGACCGGGTAACGTGCTGGAAAATAGGGCGATTTACAGCATCTTGAACTTCTTGGTCAACTTTGTGCGACCAATCCCGTTCATTATTCTGTTGGTGGCGCTGCAGCCTGTGGCGCGCGCGATTTTAGGAAGCGGAATCGGCACGCCGATGGCCGCGCTCGCGATGGTTGTTGCATCAACCTTTGGTATTTCCCGTCTGGTTGAGCAGAATCTCGTTACTGTGCCGCCGGGCGTTGTAGAAGCTGCGCGGGCGGCGGGTGCGAGCCGGTTTAGAACCCTGCTGACGGTGGTTATCCCCGAGGGCTTGGGGTCACTGATCCTCGGTTACACCTATGCTTTCATTGCGATTATTGACATGTCTGCGATGGCGGGTGCGATTGGCGCAAACGGTCTTGGTTTCTTCGCACTGCAATACGGCTTCCGGCAGTACAATACGTGGGTTACCTGGGTTGCGGTGCTGTTGATAGTGATCCTGGTGCAGCTTGTGCAGTTTGCCGGTAACCGTCTTGCACGGAAGGTTATGCGCCGATAAACTGACGGCATGTTTTTGCCTGAACTTGCTGAGCTGCTTGGAGCCCGCATCGTCCCTGTTAGGAGCGGTGCGGGCTCCGCAGTGTGTGATACGAAACTGCTGGATGCTGCAGCGTTTAACAAAACTGAGGTAACCGCAGTAACCCATAATTCTCAGTGGGTTACCCCGGGTGCGCTATTCGTGGCTATAAACGGTGATTCAGTAGACGGGCACAAGTTTGCTGCTGCGGCAGAGCAGGCCGGAGCTGTTGCTGTGCTTGGTGAAGGCAGAACCGCAGCTGACGAAAGCAACCTACCCTATTTACAGGTGCCCAATGCGAGACAGGCTCTCGCAGATGCCGCGGTAGCGCTCACAGGTGATCCAAGCGCTGACCTTCGAGTGATAGGTATCACCGGCACAGACGGAAAAACAACCACCAGTTGGCTGACGAGATATATTCTGCGCGCTACGGGCACCTCAGTTGGGATGCTGTCAACGGCCGGATACGAGCTTGCAGACGGCGAATTGCAGCAATTTGAAGGGCGTTTTACCACCCCAGAGGCGCCGCAGGTGCAGCAGATTCTTGGTGAGATGCGAGATCAGGGGGCGACTGCCGCGGTGATCGAATCTTCCAGCCATGCGCTGCTCATGGAGCGGGTGCGCGGGGTGAAGTGGGATGTTGCTATCTGGACGCACATCAGCCCAGAGCATCTCAACACTCACGGCGGTATGGAGGGCTACTTCGCAGATAAGCGCAAGCTTATCGAAGCTGCCCCTTTTGCGGTGTTGAACGCTGATGATCCCTGGTGTGAGCGACTGCGCGGTATTGCGCCGGAAGAGAGCACCTACGGTGTCGACAGTGACGCAGAATGGCGTGCGCTAGATATTACGGAAACAGCATCGGGAATCGACTTCACGCTGCAATACCCCGGTGATGACCGCGAGGCCGATAACGTTGATGCCTTTGCGCAGACACAGGCACATCTGCCAATGCTCGGAAGATATAACGCATACAACGCACTAGCAGCTATTGCAGCGGTTAATCGACTTGGCGTGTCTGTGCCTGATGCGCTTAGAGCCTTGCGTGAGTTCCCGGGTGTTCCTGGGCGCATGCAAACTGTGCAAGAGCCGCAGTCTGACATCAACGTTGTGATTGATTTTGCGCACGCAGAGAAGTCGCTTGAAAAAGCCTTGCAGGCGTTGCGCGAGGTGACCGAGACTGAGCTGTGGGTTGTTGTTGGCGCTGCGGGCGGCACACGCGACCCCAGTAAACGTGAACCCATGGGTAGGATTGCGACAACGATCGCCGATCATGTTGTGTTTACCGAGGATGACCCCTACTTCACTCCAGTGCAGGAGATTGTTGCGCAAATGACAGCGGGGGCGGATGCTGCCGGTAATAGCAACTACACGGTTATTGAGGATCGCACTGCAGCGATTAATTTTGCCGTTGCAAACGCGCCAGCAGGAGCAGTGGTTTTGCTCGCGGGCAAAGGGCCAGAAAGCACGATTGAACGCGCGCATGGATCCGCCCCCTGGTCGGAAATTGCAGCAGCTAAAACCGCTCTGAATCTACGCAACTCTATGCGCGGATAGTGTTTAACGGGCCACCCAGCTGTTAAACCTCTATGCCTTAGCGGCTGCGGTAATTGCGTGCAGTGCGCTGATTAGCTCAGCATCTGGTAGCGCGCCAAAACCGAACACAATACCGTTTTGGTAGTTTTGGCCAGCCCAGTATGCATCCAGTGTGCGCACGCGGTACCCTTGCGCTGCTACAGCGGCTGTCACTAATTCAGCGGGGCGCTCTGTCAGCAGAACACTGTGCAGACCGGCGTTTATCGGCAGCAGTTTTGCGGCATTTAAATTGCTCAGCAGCTCTTGCACTAAATTGCGGCGGCGTTGATAGACGCGTCTGGCGCGCTGCGTGTGACGCTTTAGATGACCGCGTGCGAGAAACTCAGCGAGGGCTGCTGCGGTGACAGTGTTTACGGGAGAGCCAAGATCTTGCTGCGTTCGTTGTAGCAGGGGGCGCATGGCTGGGGGCGCGATGAGATATCCAACATTTAGCTCGGGATCGAGCAGGGCTGAGAAACTCCCCAACAGTATTGTGTGCTGTGGCGCGAGACTTGCTAGCGTTGGGAGCGCTGAACCGTTATACCGCAGCTCTGAATTAAAGTCATCTTCAATTAAGAGTGTGTTGGTCTGGGCGGCCCATGTAGCTAACGCCACTCGCTGCTCGCCCGCTAACGGGTCGCCGCTGGGATACTGGTGATTGGGAGTGACCAGGGCTGCATCGGGAGCACTCACTGCCGAAAGTTTGGGTGAGATTGTGGTCATGTGTTTACCCAGTGCGGAAAGCGCCAGACGCAGGCCCGGGTAGCCGGGTTGTTCCACTCCCACCGTGCTGATTGCCGCGCCGAGTGTTGTGCTTAAGAGCTGCAGGCCGCTTCTTGCTCCAGCCGTTAAAATTACATCTTTCGGATCCACCAGCATGCCGCGACTGTGGCGCAGGTGGTCGGTGATTTGAATGCGCAGATTTGTCAGCGGATCAGCTTGGGTGTGTTTTAGTGCATCGCGCCAGACGGCGCGCCAGGCGGGAGTGTTGAGGAGAGTAACGTCGGGGGCGCCCGGTTTTAGGTCGATGAGATCGGGTGCACTGTCGTATGCCTCACTTGGTGCTGCATATTGGTTTTTGAGCGCGGTTGCTGCCGAGTACTCTGAAAATGCGAGTGCCGGATTTACGCGCGTGCCCGAACCTCTTAGCGGCAGGAGAATTCCTTCGGCTGCAAGCTCTTCAAAAGCTGCGATCATTGAACCGCGTGACACTCCCAGCTGCCCGGCGAGCGTGCGGGTGCTCGGAAGGTTGTCTCCCGGGGTTAGTGCTCCTGTTTGCAGCAGAGAGCGAATCCCCTCCGCGATTTGTAGGGGCACGGCTAGCTCTCTGCTCTTATCGACTGTTATCGAGATTTCTGTGGTCGTTTCAGATCGCACACTCAAACCTGCCTAAGTGGTCTATTGCAACACGCAAAGTTTGGCATATTGCTTAGACCACTTTAGCGCGATTGAATGTTGCTATGACTGATAACAACACTCAAACAGCAGGCACTCGTGTGAAGCGGGGTCTCGCAGACATGCTCAAAAACGGTGTCATTATGGACGTCGTAACCCCGGAACAGGCGCGCATCGCTGAAGATGCCGGCGCCAGCGCAGTAATGGCACTGGAGCGCGTGCCGGCCGATATTCGCGCGCAGGGAGGCGTTGCTCGCATGAGCGATCCCGACCTAATCGACGGAATCGTAAATGCTGTCTCGATCCCGGTAATGGCAAAGGCGCGTATCGGTCACACCGTGGAAGCGCAGATTTTGGAATCGCTCGGCGTCGATTTTATTGATGAGTCAGAGGTGCTGAGCCCCGCTGATTACACACACCACATTAATAAATGGAATTTTGATGTGCCATTCGTGTGTGGCGCAACAAACCTCGGCGAAGCGCTGCGCCGCATCACAGAAGGCGCGGCAATGATTCGTTCTAAGGGCGAAGCCGGCACCGGTGACGTGTCTGAAGCGGTGCGCCATATGCGAACTATCCGCGGTGAGATTAACCGCTTGCGCAGCCTCGACCGAGATGAGCTCTTTGTTGCTGCCAAAGAATTGCAGGCGCCATACGACCTGGTGGCTGAGGTTGCAGAAACCGGCAAACTCCCGGTTGTGATGTTTGTCGCCGGGGGAGTTGCAACTCCTGCTGATGCTGCTCTTGTGCGGCAGATGGGCGCTGAGGGTGTCTTTGTTGGATCCGGTATCTTCAAATCAGACAATCCAGAAAAGCGCGCAGCGGCAATCGTAAAGGCAACAACCCTCTACGACGATCCGGCAGCACTGGCTGAGGTCAGCCGTAATCTCGGCGAAGCAATGGTCGGTATCAACGTCGCCGATATTCCCGCCCCGCATCGACTCGCGGAACGTGGATGGTAGCCGGCGCAGAATCCACCACTGCTGCGAGCACACTGCTGATTGGTGTGCTCGCACTGCAGGGTGGGGTAGAGGAGCATATTGCTGTGCTGACAGAGCTCGGCATTGCAACGCGCAGAGTGCGCAGGCCCCTCGATCTTGCGGAGCTTGACGGGATTATTATTCCCGGCGGTGAATCCACTGTGATTGATAAATTGGCGCGCTCATTCGGGCTTGCTGAGCCTTTGAAAAACGCTATAACTGATGGGCTACCAGTATTTGCAACCTGTGCCGGGTTAATCTATCTCGCACAGAATATCGAGGGGAAAGCTCCGGGGCAGGAAACACTCGGAGTGCTGCCTGTCACAGTCAGGCGCAATGCGTTCGGGCGGCAGACAGAATCGTTTGAGACAAGCCTTGTTGTTGACGATCTAGAGGTGCCGGCTACCTTTATTAGGGCCCCTGAGGTGGTGTCGGTTGCTCCTGGAGTTGAAACTATTGCGCAGCTACCTGGTGGGCGTGTTGTCGGGGTGCGTGCCGGTAATATAACAGCCTTTTCTTTTCATCCAGAAGTAGATCGAGATGCTCGTTTGCACCAGCAGTGGGTGGCTAGGATCCCTCGAAAATAGCGATCCCTGCCCGTTAAGAGTATGATTTTAGCGGAACAACACAACTGCGAAGGAGCAGGCATGGAGAGATCTGCACTCAGCACTGAGGCACAAAGTGGCGGTAAGAACCTCGGTAAAGGCTTAGCAAACGGCGCTCTAGGGGTGGTCGGCTCAACCATAATCGGTCTCGCCTCAACCGCGCCGCTTTACTCACTTGCTGCGACTTTGGGGTATGTAATCATCGCGGTTGGAGCACAGGCGCCAATCGTGTTTATTATCGCCAGCATCCCGATGATTTTCGCCGCATTGGCCTATCAGGAGTTAAACCGCGAGATGCCCGATTGCGGCACCACTTTTGTTTGGGGCACAAAAGCTTTCGGGCCGGTCATCGGCTGGCTTGGTGGCTGGTCTGTTGCCGTCTCCTCGGTGATGGTGCTCGCGAACGTCGGTGAGATTACCGGCCAATACTTCTGGCTTCTGCTCGGTAATGAAGAATTCGCTAGCAACCGGGCCATTGTTGTGACCACCTCTGTGATTTTTATTGCTGTGATGGTGGGAATCAGCATTATTGGTGTGCAAATCGGTGAGAAGCTTCAGATGGTTCTCGTTGGGATCCAGATATTTGCGATGGTGCTGTTTGCGGTGCTTGCTCTCGTGCACGCTTTGAAAGGCACATACGAAGGATCAACTGACTTCGACTGGGCATGGTTTGATGTCACGCAAATCAACAGCTACTCAGGGTTTATTGAGGCCGTGCTGCTCGTCCTCTTCATCTACTGGGGTTGGGACACCTGCCTCGCGCTTAACGAAGAAACCAAAAACCCACGCACCACTCCAGGCAGAGCTGCGATGCTGTGCATCATCGTCTTGATTGTGCTGTACGTGGGTGCCGGGGTTACCGCAATGATGTTTGCCGGTTTTGGTGATACCGAGTTTGGCTTGACGAACGCTGCACACCTGGATGATGTGTTTAGCGTTCTCGGTAGCGCACTGTTTGGCCCGTGGGGTTGGTTCCTGCTGCTGTCGGTGATGCTGTCTGCGGCGTCATCAACACAGACCACGATCCTGCCCACCGCACGCGGCACCCTGTCGATGGCGGTGTATCGTGCGCTGCCAGATAAATTTGCGCAGCTGCACCCACGCTGGAAGACGCCGTGGTTTTCAACTCTAACTCTGGGCATTGCTGCTATCGGCTACTATGTGCTTGTCTCAGCAATCTCTGAAGATGTGCTGGCCGACTCTCTCACCTCAATGGGGCTCGCAGTTGCGCTCTACTATGCGATTACCTCATTTGCGTGTGTCTGGTACTACCGTGACACGCTGAAAGACAGTGCTCGAAACCTGTGGATGCGCGGCATTATCCCAGCTCTCGGCGGTCTGATGCTCGGTTATGCTTTCATCCAGAGCGCGCTAGATATGCTCTCAGAGGGATACAGTGAGACGGTTATCCTTGGGCTTGGTGGCGCCTTCGTGATAGGAATCGGAGCCATCCTCTTCGGTATGCTGCTGATGGCGGTGTGGTCTCTCTTCCCTGGAAGCAAACCATTTTTCCAGGGCCGCAGTCTAAACCGCGACACCCCTGTGCTGGTGCCAGACGAGTAGACCGGAGCGGAGTGTAACGCAGCGCAGATGATCGGGTAGCGAGGGTTAACGCACCATCTCTAATACCCTGTCGTGTAGTTTGCCGTTGCTTGCAAAAGCGCTACCCGACCAGGCGGTCTCGTTGCCCTCGATATCCGTGAATTTGCCACCTGCTTCGCTCACAACAACTGCAACAGCGGCAACATCGTATGATTTGATATCGAACTCACCGACGATATCGAGCAGACCTTCGGCAAGCGCCATATAAGAGTATGCGTCACCGTAAGCGCGATCACGCCACACTGCGCGGCGCAAGTTTAATAGCGCATCCAGTTTGCCAGCCTCTTCCCACTGTTGGATGCTTTGAAAACTGAGAGATGCGTCTGCCAAATCAGCGACCCCGCTCACAGACAGCCGCTGTGGCGGATTGGTGCCAACCTGTTTAAACGCACCGTGCCCCTTTAACGCCCACCAGCGAGTATTCAGAGCGGGCATAGACACAACCCCGAGCTCCGGTTTGCCATCGACCTCTAAGGCGAGCAGCGTTGCCCAGTTAAAGATGCCGCGTAAGAAGTTATTTGTGCCGTCGATTGGGTCAAGAATCCATTTTCGAGTGCTCGTGCTGTTGGCTTCAGGGTCGGTGTGAGCAGGGCTGTTTCCCGCACCGGTTTCTTCACCAAAAAATTGGTCGTTCGGGCGATCCGCAAGAATTTTTGCGCGCAGTGCCTCTTCCACCGCTTTGTCGGCATCTGTGACGTAGGTGCGGTCAGGTTTGGTGCTGACTTGTAGGTCTGCAGCTTGGAAGCGGGGGAGTGCGATACTGTCAGCGAGAGAAGCGAGTGAGAGCGCGAACTCTAAATCGGCTGTGGTTGCAGAGCTAGACATCTTCGGCCTTTCGTGAAAGCGGGTGCTGCAGAAATTAGTATAGGGACTATCGAGTAGAGAAAGTAAAAACCCTGGAAAATCAATGATTTTCCAGGGTTTTTCGTACACCCCCCGGGACTTGAACCCGGAACCCACTGATTACCGACTCAAACTATCCTCGATACCGTTTATTTTTGCGCCACATATCGGTAAATTGCCGCGCCGCTGCTAGCCCCTATATCTTTCGAGCATGTACACACTTCCTTACCTAACACAATGGCGTTACGCTCTAGAACCGTGGCACACATCACAGGCCGCGAGCGGATACTCTGCCGACACAATTAAGCTTCGCAACCATCAACTTCGGCGCTTTTGGCACACCGCTGATATCGCTAACCCGCTTACTGTTACATATAACGAAATAGTCGAATACCTGAGCCGCCCGGGATGGAGCGCGGCCACACGACGCAGCGCATCTACTGCGATAAAAACGTTTTACCGATACGCTTTCGAACACGGAATGATTACAACCAACCCGGCGGAGCAACTACCGCGCGTCAAAATAGCGCCCGGCAAGCCCAGACCCGCCGGGGAAGTCGCGATTTATGCTGCGTTGAAAGCTGCCCCTGCGCGGGTGCGTCTGATGATAAGACTTGGTGCAGAGCTTGGGCTAAGAAGCTGCGAAATAGCTCGCATACATAGCAAAGACATTGAAAATGACTTGCTCGGCTATACTCTGATAGTTCACGGTAAGGGCGGCAAGATACGCCGCGTGCCATGCTCAAACGATATAGCTAAAGTCATTCAGCATGCTAACGGCTGGCTCTTCACCGGCAAGATTGACGGGCACCTAAGCGGCGCGCACGTTTCTAAGCTCATCAGCCGTGCCCTACCGGACGGTGTCACCGCGCACATGCTTAGACACCGCGCAGCTGGCCAGTTCTATCGCGCTACTTCTCACGATATCCGCGCGGTGCAAGAACTCTTAGGACACGCAAGCGTAGCTACAACACAGATTTACACACCAGCAGATAACAATCAGTTGCGTTTAGCTGTCGCGGGCGCTCGACTTTAAACGCTGTGTGTCGTCGTCGTCCGGGCTCATGTTTGAAAGCGCGAGCCCGGGCACACCAAGCCCTACCGCAACTAGCCCTATCCACGCTGCCGCTTGTTCTTCGGTAAGCACACCATATATGACAAGTAGCGCGGTTAGGGCTATCGACAGTCTGTAGATTAGTTGGCGGCGCTTGTAAGTCAAAAATTTCTTTTTACCGTTCATCGATTTCTCGCTGTGTGTTGAATAAGCGTTGTACTCGTGGTGAGGGCAGCGGCGGTTCTATGTTGTGCTTTAGACAAGCGTTTAATAGGTCGCTGTTATAGAGCCAGAGCGCGCGCACATCACGTTCTAGTTCGTCGTTATTGCGTTCTAGCTCGTTGTTGCGTTCCTCGAGCCTTTCAATTCGTTCAAATAATCGGCCTTGCTGATGTTGAAGATATGTGAACGCAGCTGTAACAAGCACACCAAAGAACGTGACAATTGCGGCTGCGACTGTAAAAAACTCTCCAACAATCATTAACGCAATCCCAATTGTCTATTAACTTCAGCTTGTACGAGTGGATAAAGCCCGCCGAGTCGTCGCCGGCGTTCCTCACCGTTGCCATATTTACCGGCGATTACCTCGCGCGCGATTTTCGCGATATCCGGTTTTGGTGCTGTTCCGGTTCCTAATTGTCTATTTACTTCGGCTTGCACTTTTGCGGGGTCGTAACCTGCTGTACGTAACCTGCTTACTCGGTCTGCACCGTTGCCCCAATTACCGCGAATCACTTGCTGCGCGACCTGCTGCAGGGTGAGCTTATGCACTGGTTTCGGTTTTGGTAACGGCGTGCCGCCAGCGAGTTTGTTCGCAGCGTCCGCGATAGCGCCGAGACGTGCCCAAAGGAACTCACCAGGGCAAGCAGTTGCCGCGAATTCACGATGGCCGCGCACACGCCAGCGTTCAACCCTGCCCGCCCAATAGCGTGCGCCGATGTCACCGATAAGTTTCTCGAGGGCGCGCTGTGCTGCGTCGGTTACTGGCCATACGCCGCCGGTCGCGCTGTTCTGCGTCTCGATTGTGATTGCTTGGAAATCAATCGAGTGCCCGCTCGTCCACGCCCGGTATTCTTCCGGCACTTGTTGGATTATTCGACCGTCTGAGTAGACGATATAGTTAGCGCTAACCTGCTCGTGTGGATTGAGTAGACGGCTATCGCCGCCGTGCGTGCCCGCCCAGTGATGGACTATGACGTATTGAATTTTTGCCGCGCCGCGGTAGTTAATTTTGTTGTGGTGCGGGACTGTTCCCGCCGCGTGTTTACTGATGACCATTTTTAGATTTCCTAGATAGTTGTTATCTGCCACACGAACGAAAAGCCGTTTTGCGTTGCGGCAAAAAACTGCACATGTCTTACGGTTACGATCGTGTTTGTTGCGGTTCTTCGAATATCGTGCAACCCAACGTAACCGAATCCTGAGCCTTGGGCTGAAGTAGTGATTATTAGGCTTTCGTTTGCGGCGAGCACACAGGGCAGCGTGACTGTCACCGTGCGCCCAGCACCGACAGCGGTGGAGATTGCCCAGCTTCCGCCGGGCTCGCTATGCACGCCGGCGGCTTGTGTCCAAGTGTTGCGTTGCGTACGGCGATACAGTTTGCCGTCCGCTGCGGAGTCCTGCCAGTATGCGCCGGGCTGTGCGTCTTTCCATGCGTCGCGGTCTTCTAGCGTTCCACTTCTGTAGGCTCCACGGCTTTTGTTGTCCGCTTCCTCGATAGCGCGCACCCGCTGCACTAGCCGGTTAGGTTCTTGCCCGCTATAGTCAAACTCGAGCAAAGCGGATTCGACGGTATCAGCTAAGTCTCTAAGTTCACTTCCAAGGTTGCGAATTTGCGTATCAGGTGAGGGGCTTTTGATTTTGAATTTAGGGGTTATGTGCGTCATTTTTATCCGAGCCTTTCCCAATCAGTGATTGTTTCACTGTTGTCAATATCTTTAATCGCAGTGCTGCTTTCTAGATCACGTAAATAAGCGTTTGCCGACTCCAAATATTGAGGGGTAGCCGTTGGGGTCGGTGTTACAAGCCAGCCGCTGCTGTTTGTAAACCTGATTTCCCCGCCACAGATCGCGAAAATATCCGTTACGCCGCGATAGTTCAATAGGCTTTCGTTAATGAAATACGGTTGCTGGGTGAGACCGTTTGTGCGTAAGTGAATAAACGGGGTTAAAAATCTAAAAGCCAGATCTGCGCCTATTTTCTCTACGTCTGCGTTTGTTTTAAGCTTCACCGTGAACGGTTGCGGGACTCGTCGCCCTTGCAAGTTACGCAACAGGACACGCAGGGCCCCTTGCCCTTGCAGCTGTTCTAGATATTCACCAAAATGCCAGCCTAAAGAATAATCAGTTGTGATCTGTAGCGTGCTTTGTGATTCGTTTTTATCTGCGCCGAACGCTGTTAATACATAGTTTTCCGAAGCTGAACGCCATACCTTTTCCCTAGGTGCGCCCGGTCGCCTTTCAACAAGTTCCGCACCCTCGCCGCGCACTTCAATTTCTAACCTGTTTACTTGATTAGTCGGAGACAGAGACAGCACAGGTTTACCAATACAAGCAGTTCCTGACAGAACTCTAATATCACTACCTGCTACGTGCGTTTTTTCGCCTGCTGGGTAATTCTTCCAATTCCTGCTGTATCTTCCGCTACCAGACGGGCGGAAGAAAATCACGCGATGGTTTACAGGATCATAGGCAGGGCGCGCTAGTAGATGAATCATGCGCGCAGTATTACGCAAAACTGTTAAAGCTGAAACGGTTTGAGTATGTTCGTACCCTGCGCAAGTTCCAACCGCAAGAACGCCGGTATCTCGCAAATCGTCGTTTTCGTCTAACATCATTTTTTGCCACATAATAGGCACGGGGCAACGTTCATCTAGAGCCTTGCGACGGTCTTTATTGGTTCCGCCAGCCCAGTGATAGCCCTCAGGTTTTCCGTTTCCTAAAAGGGGGTAAACGTAGCCGCGCCGGCGGTCGCGTGCCATTGCCCCTAGCGGGTCAGTGGCTTCGATCTGCACCTCCCACACCGTTTCTTGGTGATTGTTGCGGGTTATTTTTAGCGGAGACGCTTCAACCTGTGTTACCTGACCGCGAAATATATATAGTTCGCTATCTGGTGTGGGGTTGACTCTCACGGTTATGTTCGCTTTTTCCGTTCCTGCCCAGTCTTGCCAGATACCGTTTGTCTCGAGCAGGTTTAATTTAAGAATTGCTGGCTCATAGTCTTCGAACCAGTCATTTGCACCCCATTTAATAGACAGTTCACGAACCGGCAAGATATCGCCGTCAAGGTCGTTTACGTCTAGGTCAATGTCGTTAATCGCAATTATCGGCTTTAACCTGTTATCTAAATCGCTCATTATGCTATTAACCCGCTTCTATTTCGGTTGAGTTTTTCTAGCTCGTAACGTAAAACTTCAACAATTTCTCGCTTATCGCCAAGATAATTAGGCAGATTTACTGTGATGTTGTTTGTAACGGTCGCTGCTTGTTTCGCCGGTAGTTTGATTGGCCCAGCGCTAGGCGCTAACGCAGGCGCAGCAGTCACGAACGCCGGCGCATACTGTAAACCTGCACTAAACCCGAGCAGACCGCGAACGCTCGAGCCAATATTGCCGATGAAGTTCGCCGCCGACTGCAACCAGCTAAACAAGGACTGAACCCAACTAATCACACCTGAGATAGCAGCGGTAGCACTTCGAGACATCACATTAAACGCAGAGCTAAGAAACGAACTAATAAAAGCACCGACCTGCTGCACCCGCTGTAAAAGCCATTGTGCGCCACTAACTGCAACATTCCAACCAATGCGGGCAACGGCGGCTACACGGTTCCAAACATTGGAGAAAAAACCCCCGATCGAGTTGCCGATATTTTTTAACCAGTTCCAAACCGTGGTAGCTGCACCCTTAATCAGGTTCCAAGCAGCGACCGCGATATTCCCGTAAAAACGCCAATAAGCGGTGAAAGCGTTGCCAATCCACTCACCGATATTTTTTAACCAATTCCAAACGGTCGTAGCCTGTGTAGTTATCCAACCCCAAACTTCGGTTGCTACTTGCTTAATAGCGTTCCACGCGGCTGTAAAATACGGTTCAAGCTTGCTCCAATTTGCGATAATCAGCCCTACCGCAGTTACAACCAGAGTGATGATTAACCCGATCGGGTTTGCATTCATCGCTAAATTCCAAGCACGCTGCGCGACCGCTGCAACATTCTTAGCGGCGGCGAGAGCCAGGGTTACAACTTTTTGTGCCGCCATACGCGCTAGCTGCAAACTCGCTTGAGTAAGCCAAGCAGCACCGGCACGAACCCAACCCCATGTTGCGACAGCGCCAGCTTTTATTGCTTTACCAACACTTGCGACAGCGCCACCTAATGTGCCTGCTACGCCAGAGAAAGACGAAGCAGCTACCTTAGCGTTCAGCATGCCGCCTACGAACCTACCGAAGAAATTAAAAACGCCTGTGCCAACCACACCTAACGCCCCACCAACTGCACCGAGTGCAGTTACTAGGGAAGTGATAGGGGCAATAATGCTAACCGCGCCGGTTATCGCACCGAACGCGATAGCGAGATTAAACGCCAACTGCTCATTGCGTTGCACCCAGTCAGCAAACTTTATAAGCACTTCAGCGCCTTTAACAATGTAGGGCAGTAGGCGTGTACCTAGTTCAGCGCTCACGTTTTCCCACTGTGCACGCGTGCGCTGCCAAGCGCCGGCGGCGGTGTCAGCTTCGGACGCGAACATTCCGACGCTGCTCGCCGTTTGTTCAGTGAGCAGCGCAAGTGTTGCTTGCACTTCTGCGTTTCGATTGGCTTCGCCCGTGAGTCCTGCGAGCCCTAACTGTGCTTTTTTAGCTTCGATATCGGCTTGTTTAATCGAGACACCGTAGCGCTCGATTGGGTCGCGCTCACCACGCAGTAGCGAGCTTAACGCGGCGACTGCGTCGCTCGTTGTGCCACCGAATGTTGCGGCAAGGTCTGCACCCATTCGAGTTAGGTTTACTGTCTGCTCGGTCACTTGATCCATTGGTAACCCGAGGTTTTTTAACTGTGCACCAAGGATCGTTGTTGACTCGTTGAACTCTCGTTGCGAGAGTCCTAGATCACGGTAGGCAGTTTTTGAGAGTTTCGCTAGTTGGTCAGAGTGGGCACCAAATACAGCGTTCATACCGCCAATTGACTGTTCAAGGTTTGAAGCGTCTTTGACGGCGTTACCGGCGGCGAGCCCGAAAGCGGCAAACCCAACCCTAGAAGCGGTCTCTACCGCTTTAAACCCGTCGCGCAGCTTATCGGCTGATGAGCCGACTTCGTCCATATCGCGGCGTGCTTGTTTCGAGTCTGACAATATTTTGATTGTCAACACGGGTGAGCGGGCCATTATTTCGCTTTCTGATTTTCTAGTATGTCGATAGCGGTAGCTAATATGTGGTCATCACATGTCAACCAAAACTCTGGGTTGGTCTGTGAAGCTAGAGCTATTTCAAGCCGTAGCCTTACTGTGCTGCCGGGTCGAAAGGGTTAACGTCTTCCCCCTCGTCATCTACTGGCACGAGGTTCACAATCTCAGCTAGGAACTTGTCGAGGCTTTCGATTTTCAGTTCTGGTGGGCAATCCTCGGCGCGTTGGAGTGCGGCATGCGCCAGGTATCCGCCGAATAGGTTTTGTGCTTTACTTGCAGGTGGCCAGCCTTTGCGAGCGGCCATTAACTCGTAGCGAGTCATGTCATACACGGACGCTTTGACGACAATTTCGGCTAGGTTGCCGTTCTCGGTTTCGTAAACTACCGCGATTTTTGGTGTGACGAGCCTTGCGTTCATTGTTATGCTCCCTTAACTTGGTTAAGTATTTTCTGTAGTTCGTTTTGCGCGAGCCCAATCCATTGGGCCTCGGTTTCATTTGCTGCGCTGCGAATAAATTGCTGCGCTTTAATGTTTCTTTTCGGCCAACCCCAGTGAATCGGGCCGGCGTAGGGGACGCGGGCGTAACCGGCACGTATTAAGGATGCAGTTTGTGTTGCGCCGACACGTATCGTTGATTGAAGCTGTCCGCTGCGTACCGGGGCGTTGATTTTGGCGCGGTGAACAACAATGCCGCCAATCTTTCGGTGAACATCTTTGATTTGTTCCATTGATCGGCCAGCCTTGCGGAGGGACGAGCGCAGCTCGCGCGCGCCCTCCACAGTGACTTTGCTGCGCTGCGCCATTTGTTAGCTGTCTTTATTCTCGAGTAATGGCACGCCTACTAATTTGAACTCGAAATCTGTAGATGGTGTTTCGCCGACATCGCCACCGATAGCGACGGCTTCTACGACTAGCTGACCGCTGATAACTTTCGCCGCCGACCTGTTCGGGGTGAATTTAAACGGTAGTTTTTTGCCGCGATTCTCAAAACAGAACTCAACCAAGCTTTCAGACTGTCCGAAGTCGTTGAGTAGGGAACCGGAGAGTGTCCACGACTCTTTACGTTCACCCTCGATGAAATTGCCAGATAATACCTCGATATCATCGTCTTGCGAAACATCGGGTTCTAGCGTGACTGATGTAACTTGACCGTCGAAAGCGGTTAGTGAATCAGATTCACCGACTGTGAAAGTGCCGGAACCTGTGCGAGTGCGTTTAGTGGTGGTAGTCATTTTTAATCCTTTTCGTAGGTGATTTCAACTGTGCCTTGCAGGGCTGGTAGAGCGTCCGCGGACTGTGAGGATAGGGCAAGCGTGGTTGGTTGCCATTCGTGTGTTTCGTGCCGTAGGTCGTAGCCAATATTGCCGATATCGTTCAATGCGTGCCGGGTGGCATCACCGTTGCCGATTATCCACACAGCCACCGTGATAGTGCACCGATCGCCATCCAATACCTCAAACGTGATATTTTCGGGGGAAACTAGCACGCCGGGCAGTGTCAGATCACCTGCGTCTATTTCTACGGGTGCTGAGGTGCGTTCGCGTAGATAGCTAGCGTATTCTTCTAGTGCTGTGCCGAGCATCGCTAACCTACCTGCGGTTTCTGGAATCCGTCTATCTGCAACATGCGGCTAATATCGCTGTCGTATCTAGCTATGTAGGTTACGGTCACGTCTGTTGCCGCTTCCACACCGTTTGGGCTATTGCGACGGCGGAGCCAGCGCGCTAGCAGCATAGTTGCCGCTAACGTCACTGTGTCGCTCCATTCGCCGCCGTTGTCCGCTACGATTGCGAGCCCTGACACGTAAGCGTTAACGGCGCGTATTCCTGCGTCGAGGTTTGCTGGGCTCGACTCTCGAACCCACGCGCCCACATTGTCAGGGGTCAGCATGATTAACCGTCGAGACCTGGGGCTGTGATCTTGAACACGGCTCGCGGATCGTTAACGATCTGCGCAGTGTAGCCATAGAGTCCTAGATCGATAGCGCCGTTACCGATATTCACTGCTTCTACACGCACCATGTCCGGAAGCTCGTAAGGCGTGTAGGCGCGTGAGTCAGCGGCCAGAATTGTGCCTGCTGGTAGATCAGGGTTAACAGCGAAACTAATGTTGCCAGCCTTGCCGGTGGTGTTGTTGAGGTTGAGCTCGCCTTGATTACGGAGGAACCATGGCACTTCGTCAGACTTCAAAGCGGCGAACTTCAACCACAGGTCAGCAGACATGTCGACGACATCGAGACGGGAACCGAGCGCGCCGGCCTGTGTGCCTAGCTTTGCGAGAGTCTCAGCAAAGTTTGTGCCTGCTTCTATAGCGGTAGCTTCTGCTAGCAGCTCTTTCACTAGTGCTGCTTCGGTCTGCTTTAAATATGACTCCATGCCTGCCGTGAATACTGATTCGATGAAGTCACGAGACCCAAGGTCAACAAAAGCGCGGTCTACAGTCCAACCGCCGGCGCGGCGTTTTGCGTCTTTAACTACACGTTCGGTTTCAATCTTGCCTTTTGAGGTGATAGCGGTCGCGTTACCGTTGTACTCTGAAACTTCTGGCAATTCTTCGTGCTTGTAGCGCCACCCTTCAACACTTAGGCTGGTTAGAGCTCGTTTAGCTTCTGGGTGAGCGTCAAAGAATCGGCGTTCAGTACGGCGGGCACGCCATAGCTCGTCTACAAACTGTGGCCGGAAGATAACTTTAGCGCTGTCTTGTTCTGGTACTTGCTTAGTTAGTGCGGCTTCAATACGCCGATTCAGAGTGCTGGCAATACTGTCTACGGTTTTACCGTCGGAATACATTTGTGCGAACTGTCCTGCAACGCTTGCGAGACTGAAATCTGCGGGGAGTGCAGCGGGTGCTGCAGGTGGTGTAATTGCAGGCGCTGCGGCGGTGATAGTGGTCATTAGGGTTTCTTCCTGTTCATAGTGTGTCGAGTTTGACGCGAGCGAGGTTACACGCGCGTTTTCAAAGGCTGGGATTGTAACTAGAGATACTTCGTGGAGTTCTGCTTCTAATACTTTGAGGGTTGTGCTGTCTTCGTCGTATTCGTAGTCGATAATCGTGACACCGACGCTGAGCCCGTCTCTGAGCCCGTCCCGGGCTTCGATTAATGCCCGGTCGCCTGCTTCGCTTTCAGGTACACGGAATGTTGCGAGGACTTTTGGGCCGTCGGTTTCGATAGCGGTCATATAGCCGATCGCTGCGAGGTTGCGGTTATGATCGCTTAAGAGTTTGACGCGGCTTAGGTCGTTCGGGGTGCGCAGCGTTCCTTCATTGAATATCGTTGTGCCACTCGAGGGGGTGCCGACAGTACCATATTCGAGGATTATGCCGGTGATTTCTCGTTTCTCGAACTCAACTTTTGGAGCTGCTGCGGCAAGCGCTACGGCTTTTGGTTGTTTCTTGTTACTCATTCTTTGGTTCTCCTGCTTCTAGGGGGACGCCGGTTTCGAGGGCGCGCACTTCCCCTGGCGTGTAAATTCCTGCACCGATAGCGGTTGCGTAGCCCTGCATACGTTCATTAAATGAACCCTGCAGCACTTTAGAAGTGTCGAAAGCGCACCATTGGCCGCGCGGCATAACGTCGTCAAGCGATAGACGGCCTGCTATTGCGTCCATATAGGGTGTTAGCGTGTAGTCGATTAGCTCACGGGTACGGCTGGGCACATTCGAATAAGTCAGGTTTGCGCCCTCGGTTTGTGCGTCTAATGCCCACGCGGGCAGGTTCATCATGCGTGCGATATTCAGGGTGAAATCGTTGCGGGCTTCAATTAGCAGATTCGCTACCGGTGTTTCATGTACTTTTGTTTCAAGTGTCTGGTTGCTGTACGCGATCCCACCGTTACGGCCTTGCCGGGCGGCGGCCCACTGGTCGATAAGCGCGCGCACTTCCTCGCTGGTCATTTGTTCGCCGCTGTTCTGGTGTAGCTCTATTTGTGGCAGCGGGTTACGGATAATTTTCCGCGTTGCTTCCTCGAGTCCGACCATATCGCGCAACACTTTTTCACCGGTTACGAGCAGTCCCTCATTTGGTGAATCAATACGTATCCAGCTACCGCGCCTTACCGCGCTACCGGCAACGTGAGTAAGTTCAGCAGTTTGCGGATCTACGGTAGCCAGCCAAGACGGCACAAACCTGAAAGAGGTTGGCCGGCCGTTGTTGTCGCGGTCAATGATTTGCAGGAATGCGCGCCCGTTGAATAGTAGCGCGTCCACTATCCACGCAAGCGTTACTGATTGCGGGCGGCCCCGCTCGAGCATACGCAAAAAGTCGGGTTGTTGTTCGAGCTTTGCAGACCCTCGATAACCGAGCAGGGGCAGGTGTGCTATTTGCCCTGTGATGATATTTCGTCCGCGTGCAACGGCTGGCAGTTGCATAGCGCGTTCACGATTTATAGTTATCGTTTCGATTTCGTCAAACACTTCTTTTAGTGTTAGCCGCACTAGCTGGTTTGACCCGTACGGTGACACGGACGGCAAATGCGCAGGGGCGAGAGATTGAGCCGCTGCGTATAGTTTGCGTTGCCGGTTGAACATGTCTTCTATCGTCGGCGGCGCTTATCCTTTTCCGGTTTCGTGTCGGCGTGTCGCTGTTCATAATCGATTCGTGCAAGCCGTCGAATTGCTTGATACTCGCCGGGGTGCGCAAGGTGTTGGTGACGTGCGCCAACTTGCCAAGCTTCGTAATCGTCGAGAGCGAACCCGTACCAGTGCGCGCACTGGTCACATTTAACAACGATCGATATATCTGATTTGTCTAGTTTGATAGGCATTTTTAGAACATCACTAACGGTTTCGGGGCGGGCGGGCGGGATTGCGAAAGTAGTCTGACGGCAACAACGGCGGCGATAGCTTCGGGTACGGGCGCACCGGTTTTGAACCGGTCGATTAGCCACCCTTGCCCGGATGGTCTCATTACTGCAGTGCTGCAAGCGTCGAGCAGCAGCGGGTCATCATCTAGAATGATTTTCTTTGCGAGTATCGCCGCCCTGAAATCTTCACAAGCGGTTGCATAGTCCCGGTGCGTGAGGGTTGTTATCGGTGTTTTGCCAACTATTTTTATATGATCGTTAATCGCACGGTTCGCGCCCTGGTCGTCTGAACCGATTACAAGCGGTCGGCGCGTATAGATTTCGGCTAGTTTCGGTTCTATGTCCTCGACACCTGCGAACCGGTCGATTATTTTCACTGTCGGTGTACCGGCATTGTCAAGCCACGCCGCCGCAATTACGGTACGGGAACGGTCGGGCGCTATCTCGAATGCAAACGCCACATTTTTCACACCGTGGGAGGGCGGCGTAATATCACGGGCTGAGACTGCAGCGGCTTCGGTCGGTGTCACCATACCTGTTGTTGCGCCACTTATCCAAGTGTTCATGTAGGCGCGTAGCCAAACTTCCGGGGCTTCATTTTCGTGCAGCTGGTGCAAGTCGTCGACCGTGATTAGGTGCCCTAGCCCGGGGTGGAATAACCAGCTAGCGGGATTATCAGGGTCGGCGTTATCAGCCATTGACCATTCGAGGTAGGCGGTGCGCGCGTCCGGGTTTTTAATGTGTTCTCGGCCTTGCTCTACTTGTTTCTTTAGATAGGTGCTGTCAGCGTTGCCAGCAGTTGAAAAGATGATTAGTTGCCGGTCGGGTTTAGTCTGCATTGCCGGGCTTACACCACCCTCAAGTTCTGTACCCTCGACAAGGCTAAATTTATAGGCCTCATCAATAGCGACATCATGCGGGGTAAACCCGTGCAAGCTATCGCTAGTAGGGGCGAACGGTTTAATAAAAGACCCGTTAGAGAATTGCAGTATGCTTGCGCCCGCACCTTTTAATAGCGTGTAATCACGGTCTTGTTCAAACCCGGCTTTATCAATGATGTCTACAAGGTCTAGCCAGCGTTGCCTCGCGTGGTGCCCGGTCTGCGCCGTGTAGTAAGCGTTACGGTTCGGAAATAGCAGACACTTCGCTGTTTGAATCGCTGCGTTGCCGGTGGTTTTACCAACCTGACGAGGGGTAGTGATAATAACCCGCTGATATCGCCAACGGGTAGGGTCGACCGGGTCGCGTTCGGTAATTATACGCGCGGCTAATCGCTGCCAAGGAATGAGGGGCTTACCTAAGATTTTTGCGACAGCTTCAACCTGCGCTAGATAGTGTTTAGCGCCGGGCGTTGGTAAAGTCGCGTATTTGGGTTGTGCGTCCTCTAGTGCGTCAAATAATGCTTGGTCTTCACTAGCCAGCATTTGCGAGCTCTTCTAACTGTTTAGTGAGTTTTGCCATAACGCTTGTTTGGTCGCCCGTTTTCGGTAGCATATCGAGAGATTCACGGAGTTCACGCGCTGCGGCTGCTGTCCCGGTGGCTCGACCGCGAGCGGCTGATAACGCGACAGCGGTAGCGAGTTCACGAATTGATTGCACGATGATTGCGTGTGAAGCGTTTAACAGTCCTGCATCATCGAGAGCTTTTAGCTGCACTTCAACGGCGTTCGACATAGCGTTATTTCCGTTTGAGGGTTCCAAGCCTTCTAAAAAAGTGCCGTTCATGTGTCTTTTTCCTTGATTTTGCGCGGTTTTTTTGGGGGTTTGGGGTTGAAAAAAATATTTTTTGGAGAGAAAACCGGAGAAAGGCGGGGGACTTTCTCCACCCTGGCGGCTGAAAAACAGGGGGGGGGGGCTGGGTTAGTTGTTGAACCATTCAAGGCCGGGGTTGGTTATGCCTGCTGCCCGGTCTGGGTGGTAGCGGGCAATGTAGGTAGCTACTGGTAGGGTGCCGCGGCGTATGTTGCAGAGATAATGAGCCGGTCGGAGGTTGTCTAGGGTGTTGGCTCCTCCTTGGCTTCTAGGTATCAGGTGGTCTGTGCTGTTCGCGCCCGGTTTGCCGCAGAGATGGCAAGTAGTGCCGTAGGTGGCGAGGGTTTCCGCGCGGAGTCGTGCAACGTCTCTGCCAGCCCACTTTGTTTTACTCATCTGTTGAGATCCGTAGCTGTGTTTCCCGTGCGTCCTTGATTAAAGCTATTCCTAGCTGGTGTGCTTGGATCATTGACTGTATCCGGGTTCGGTCAGTTTCGCTTAGTACCGGGTGGCGGGCGATCTTGTCTAGCTCGGTAATGGCTTGGGTTAGCTCGGTTTGAGCTTTGTTTGCGTGTTGCATTGCTCTAACTAAGTAAATGATTGCTGGCCCTTTGTCTTCGTTGGTTGTTGTCATGGTTTTTTCTCTCTGTTTCGGGATTAGGAACAGGAATAGTGCGGCGACTGCCAGGGTGAGCGTTACCGTGATTAGTGGGTGATCGGGCAGTAGTAAATCGTCCAAGATTTTTAGGTTTCAGATAGTCGGGCTTTGATTGGTGAAGGCTTGAGCAGGAGGGAAGGGATTAGCCCCCCTACTCGCGCGCGTTAGCAGACAAGGCGAGTCAGCGTTAGCACGTGCGCGGGTAGGTGGGCTTTGACCGGAGCCAGGAATCACTATCAGTCGGTCATAGCGGAGCGTTACCGCTCCAAGGTCGGGCTCTGCAACCCCCTTTGTGACAGCGCGGGTACTTCCTTTTTCGCTGTCAGGTTGCAGTCCTCTGCTTCCCGGCTCTAACCCGTGTCTCGCCGCTGACCTCGCGTGCGCCTTGTTTTTGTAGCGCGCGTTTCCGGGAGCTGCGCGCGTCGCTTGTTTTACACCCTGCGACGGTCAGGTTATTAAATTGTCCGTGCCAGCTCGGCACGGTAGGGGGTTATGGTGGTTGGCGCGGGTTCATTTGGTGCCCGCTTTCGTTAGCTCCTTGCAGTGAGCGCCGAAAGCTTTGATTACAAGACCGAGAAACACTTCTTCTTTGGTGTTGTATTCGGTGCAGGAACGCCCATCTAGCTGTATGTATCCGGCAGGTTTAATGTCGTCGTTTAGCGGGGTGGAGTGGACGGCGCGACCGATTTCGCGGCCGGTTTCCACGTCTAGCAGCGTGAAAGCTTGTCGCAGGGTTGCTTTGGTATAGAACTCTTTGTGCGTGAGTGCGAAACGGCCAAAATCAAGGCCGTTATTTTCCCAGTGCGACATCCACCGCAGAATGTGTTTAGTCATTTTGAGGCCTCGCTTGCGCGTTCGGCTTCACGTTCTGCTTTCAACGCCTCAATATCCGCAGTTTTGAATAGCACTGGCCCGTTAGAGCCGCGGAGCTTCATTTGCGGAGTTATTCGGCCAGAGTCAGCCCATCTTTTAACGGTCATTCGGCTAACGCCTATCACCGCTGCGGCTTCCCGCATACTGATTAATTTCTGTTGTGTCACATGACAGATTGTGTCACCTGCTGCATTATGGCGCACGTGACACGCCGCGTCGTGTGGCACATTGTGTCATTTTGGCGTCTCGGGTTGCATATTGTGACAGTTGTCACAATGATGAAGGTATGAAACTAATGATTGCCAGCAATGAGTTATTAGAATTCGACCTCGCTGACCGTATGCGTAAGGCGTTACGAGTTGCAGATATAGGCGTGCAAGATGTCGCAGAGACACTTCAAGTGAGTCGAACAGCAGTTAGTCGCTGGATAAACGGTAGGAACGTGCCGCGCCCTCGAGACCTTGCTGCGTTTGCTGAACTTACCGGCGTTCCGGTGTATTGGCTAGAAACAGGAAAAGCCCCAGACCTTAGGCCTGAGGCTATTTCGTACACCCCCCGGGACTTGAACCCGGAACCCACTGATTAAGAGTCAGTTGCTCTGCCAATTGAGCTAGAGGTGCGCGTTGCTTTTGACAACAGATAAAACTTTAACACAGCCGCTGGTCGGAAGCAAAACACAATTTAGTCAGCGTGTCTGCGCAGTGGTTAAGCTGTAGCAGTGGCGATTCCACCGTTACGGGTTCAGTCGTCCTGTAGCTCCGACAGCTGTTTCTCGTTGCGCTCAACCGCAGCCTGTCGCTGTTTCTTCGGCTGGTAAAGCAAGATAGAAGCCAAACCTACCGCAAGGAGTGAGGCGCACATAACAGCAAGACGCGCAGTATCCTGATCTGCCGGATCGGTGAAACTGAGTTCGGCAATCAGCAGGGCAACTGTGAAGCCAATACCGGCGAGAGATGCGACACCGATGAGCTGTCGCCAGGTGATGGAGTCATCAAGGTTTGCGCCATTAAATCGTGTTACCAGCCATGTCGTGAGAGTGATCCCGATTGGCTTGCCAAGCACCAAACCGGCAATCACGCCGAGAGCAATCGGGTCAAACGGAAAACGAGCTTCTCCATGGATCGACACCCCTGCTGAGAAGAAAGCAAAGACTGGCACAGCAATTCCGGCAGAGAGCGGAGTGAAACGATAAGCCAGACGCTCAGCGAGATTCAACCCGTGTTTGCCCTTGACCGGCACAGTAAACCCGAGGATAACTCCGGCAATCGTCGCGTGCACTCCAGAGATAAGGAAGAAAGCCCACGCAACAACACCAAGAGGCAGCAGAAGAAACCAAGCTAGCCAGTGATGCTCATCGAAGAATTTTGTAAATTTTTGCGTCAGGAAAGCGTAGATAAGGATTGGGACGGCTGCCGCTGCAAGCGCCCAAAGCTGAATTTCGCTGGTGTAGAAAAGCGCGATTATGAGGATAGCTATAAGATCGTCTACCACCGCGAGTGTTAGCAAAAACATGCGCAGCGCTGTTGGCACGCCGGGAGCAATCAGCCCGAGCACAGCGACTGCGAAGGCAATATCGGTAGCGCCCGGAATGGCCCAGCCGTGAGCGCTTGGCTGCCCGAAATTGAAGGCGAGGTAAAAAAGCGCAGGAGTCGCTACACCGCCAAATGCGGCAGCGATTGGAACAATCGCGGTTGAGAATTTACGCAGTTCGCCGTGCACAAACTCGTGTTTCAGCTCGAGGCCGACGAGGAAAAAGAAAATAGCGAGCAGACCATCTGCCGCCCAGTGCCCGACGCTCAACCGCAGCCCGAGCTCTTCGGGCCCAATATAGGTGCCACGCAGGTTAAAGAACCAGTCTGCGGCGGGTGAGTTCGCGAGGATAAACCCGAGCAGTGCTGCGCCCATGATAATGAGCCCACCAATCATTTGCGAACGCAGTAATTTGCCGACGCGGTTTACCTCACGTTTGCGAGCCAGGCGCAAAATTCTGCGCCTGCGGCTTTGCTGACTGGGAGCAGACTCTACGTGCTGGGTTGTTTCTGCCACTGCTGCCTCGATTCAGGTTATAGAAACAGTAAATGTTGGAGTTCCCGAAGCGTACTGTTGCTGATTATGAAAACTAACGGTAAATAGTTTGCGTAATCGGCCGCTAGAGTGCCTTTATCTTACTCGTTTTGCGGCCTTCTTAGCCGCCTTTTCACGTTTTGCGTGCTCTTTACGAGCTGCTTTTCCACGTGCGATGTAGTCTTTGTCATTTTCTGACTTGCGCACTGACGCCACGGCGAGGATAAAGCTGAGCACCCAGCTCAACCAGACTACATAGCGGCGCCAGTCTGCTGGCATTTCTTTTGTCTGTTTGCGCACACCGAGTGCACCAAGCAGTGAGCCAATCACACCCATATTAGTAACGTAGCGACCAACACCCATTTTGCTGCCTTTCTACAGAATTTAAGCGAAAACTGACACCTAGCCTACCGTGCCGGTCTCGTCACAATCTGTGTGTTTGAGGGCTAGAATAGGTTGCATGGCTGAAATCGATATGAAACCTCGCAGTCGCGATGTTACCGACGGTATTGAAAAAGCTGCCTCGCGCGGAATGCTGCGTGCGGTCGGTATGGGTGATGCTGACTGGGATAAGCCGCAAATTGGTATCGCAAGCTCATGGAACGAGATCACTCCGTGCAACCTAAGTCTTGATCGTTTGGCACAGGGCGCTAAAGAGGGAGTGCACGCAGGAGGCGGGTATCCGTTGCAGTTTGGCACCATTTCAGTGTCAGACGGAATCTCTATGGGCCACGAGGGCATGCATTTCTCCTTGGTCTCGCGCGAGGTGATTGCTGACTCCGTTGAAACGGTAGTTATGGCAGAGCGCCTTGACGGCACTGTTGTGCTGGCCGGCTGCGATAAATCACTGCCGGGGATGCTCATGGCGGCAGCACGCCTTGATCTGGCGTCGGTTTTTCTTTATGCCGGATCGATTGCACCGGGTTGGGTGAAACTCAGTGATGGCACCGAAAAAACGGTAACTATCATCGATGCTTTCGAAGCTGTTGGCGCTTGCAAGGCGGGCACACTCTCTGAAGAAGACTTAAAGCGCGTAGAGTGTGCAATCGCCCCTGGTGAGGGTGCTTGCGGTGGAATGTATACCGCTAACACTATGGCGTGTGTTGCAGAAGCTCTTGGGATGAGTCTGCCGGGCTCAGCCGCACCACCGAGCGCTGACCGCCGTCGCGACTACTACGCGCACCGCTCTGGCGAAGCGGTCGTAAACATGCTGCGCCAGGGGATTACCGCTCGCGACATTATGACGAAAGAAGCGTTCGAGAACGCAATCGCTGTTGCGATGGTGCTTGGCGGCTCTACAAACGCTGTTTTGCACCTGTTGGCGATAGCGCGTGAGGCTGAGGTTGAGCTTACACTCGATGACTTTAACCGCATCGGTTCTAAGGTGCCGCACCTGGCCGATATGAAGCCGTTCGGTCAGTATGTTGCACAAGATTTTGATCGTGTTGGTGGCATGCCAGTGATCATGAAGGCGCTGCTTGATGCGGGTCTTTTGCACGGTGACGTCATGACAGTCACGGGTAAGACGATGCGCGAAAATCTTGAAGAGCTCAACCCTGCACCGCTCGACGGTGAGGTTGTGCGCACACTCGATAATCCACTGCACGCAAACGGCGGCCTAACCATTCTTGGTGGTTCTCTTGCACCTGAGGGTGCGGTCGTGAAAACCGCTGGTTTCTCGCTTGATGAGTTTACCGGCCCAGCCCGTGTGTTTGACCGCGAACGGGCAGCGATGGATGCGCTGACCCGTGGTGAGATCAGTCATGGTGATGTTGTGGTGATCCGATACGAAGGCCCGAAGGGTGGCCCGGGAATGCGCGAAATGCTCGCGATTACCGGCGCGATCAAGGGTGCTGGGCTCGGCAAGGATGTGCTACTCTTGACGGACGGACGATTCTCAGGTGGCACAACCGGCCTGTGTATTGGTCACGTTGCGCCAGAGGCCGTTGATGGTGGCCCTATTGCTCTGGTGCGTGATGGAGACTTAATTAAGGTTGATATCACTAATAAGACGCTCGATCTGCTGGTAGATCCCGCTGAGCTAGAAACCCGAAAGAACAATTGGGCTCCGCTGCCGCCACGCTACACTAAGGGCGTGCTCGCCAAGTATTCCAAACTTGTGCGCTCAGCCTCAGAGGGTGCCGTGACCGGCTAAAACATAAATTAGTTTTTATTTCTTCTACCAGGAAAGAGCAAATGAGCACTGTCTCAGGAAGCGAAAATCCACAGTCAATAGCCGATAGTATCCGCATGTCCGGTGCAGAAGCGGTGTTGCACAGCCTATACAACTTGGGCATCACAGACGTCTTCGGTCTGCCCGGTGGTGCACTGTTGCCGTTTTATGACGCGCTAGCAACCACTGAACTCGACCTGCGTCACATTCTTGTAAGGCACGAACAGGGCGCCGGTCACGCAGCTGAAGGTTATGCCGCTGCAAGTGGCAAGGTCGGCGTCTGTATCGCAACGAGCGGCCCGGGCGCCACGAACCTTGTGACCGCGGTCGCTGATGCCTACATGGATTCAGTGCCGATGATTGCCATCACCGGCCAGGTTTTCTCGCACCTGATGGGCACTGATGCGTTTCAAGAGGCAGACATTATTGGCATCACGATGCCAATTTCAAAGCACTCATTCCTCGTAAAGACAGCGGCTGAGGTGCCGAAGGCGCTTGCCGCGGCGTATCATCTTGCAACATCCGGCCGCCCAGGCCCCGTTGTCGTGGACATCACTAAAGATGCGCAAATTGAAGAGTTCGATTTTGTTTGGACCCCGAATGTAGACCTTGCCGGCTACCGTCCTGGCACTAAGCCGAATAGCAAGCAGATAACAGCCGCAGCAGAACTGATCGCCGAGGCTGAGCGCCCAGTGCTTTACGCCGGTGGCGGTGTAGGGCGAGCGGGAGCTTCTGCAGAGCTCAAAGCGCTTGCAGAGCTGACAGGCGCCCCGGTCGTTACCACCCTGATGGCCCGCGGCGTCTTTCCGGACTCACACCCACAGATGCTTGGAATGCCCGGTATGCACGGCACAGTGCCAGCCGTTTTGGCGCTCCAAGAAGCCGATCTGCTGATCGCGATTGGAACTCGCTTTGACGACCGTGTGACGGGGAAGGCGGCAGACTTTGCACCACTCGCAAAGGTGATCCACGCCGATATTGATCCGGCAGAAATTTCAAAGATCCGTTTCGCGGATGTGCCAATCGTGGGTGATGCAAAAGAAGTCATCTCTGATTTGATTGGTGCCGTCTCAATTCAAAAACGCAACGGGCAGGGGCGCAGCCTTGACGCATGGTGGAGCCGTCTGAACGAGCTGCGCGAAACGTATCCGCGTGGTTACCAGCCAACCAGTGACGGTCTTATCGCGCCGCAGAAGGTTATCGAGCGCTTGGCGGAGCTCTCAGGCCCAGAGGCTGTGTTTGCAACTGGTGTTGGGCAGCATCAGATGTGGGCTGCACAGTTCTTAAACCACGAACGCCCCAACGCATTCTTGAACTCAGGCGGTGCTGGCACAATGGGCTACTCCGTGCCAGCAGCGATGGGTGCAAAGGTGGCGCAACCCGATCGCGTTGTGTGGGCTATTGACGGCGATGGTTGTTTCCAGATGACCAACCAAGAGCTTGTCACCTGTGTCACAAACAATATTCCGATCAAGGTTGCAATTATCAATAACTCTAGCCTCGGTATGGTGCGACAGTGGCAGACCATGTTCTACGACGGGCGCTACTCGCACACCGAGTTGAATACCGGCCACGACACAATACGTGTGCCTGATTTCGTGAAACTCGCAGAGGCGTACTCATGCCACGCTATTCGTGTGGAGCACGAAGATGAGATTGATGACGCTATTAAAACGGCGCTGGCGATTAATGATCGCCCGGTAGTGATCGACTTTGTTGTGAGCGCAGACGCTATGGTGTGGCCGATGGTGCCCCAGGGGGTTTCCAACAGTGAAGTGCAGTACGCTCGTGAGGCGAGCCCAGAATGGGAAGAGGAGTAAATCACAATGACCCGTCGGGTACTTAGCCTCTTGGTTGAAGACAAACCGGGTATTCTCACTCGCGTTGCAGGGCTCTTCGCACGTCGCGGATTCAACATCGAATCGCTCGCTGTGGGGCCAACCGAAGTTGCTGGTCTCAGCCGCATTACAGTGGTTGCTGACGAAGATGAGCTGCTCCTAGAACAGCTCACGAAACAGCTAAACAAACTCGTTAATGTCTTGAAGATTGTCGAGCTTGAAGAATCCGCGTCGGTGCAGCGCGACCACCTATTGATTAAGGTGCGCGTTGATAACAACACCCGCTCGCAAGTGCTTGAGGCGGTAAACCTCTTCAGAGCTCGCGTTGTCGATGTTGCTAACGATGCGCTTGTTATCGAAGCTACAGGAGACAGCGGAAAAATTAACGCGCTGCTGAAGTTCCTCGAGCCTTACGGCATCAAAGAGCTCGCGCAGTCAGGGTTAATTGCTATCGGCCGCGGCCCGAAATCGATTACTGAACGGGCTTTTAAATAAGCGCCCGACGTATGGATACGGCGCCACAGGCCGCGATCCGCAAGAAAACTAAAAAGATTTGCTGGTAGCCCAGCGCAACTAAGGAAATAAAGGAGTAAGCATTGGCTGAAATGTACTACGACGATGACGCGGATCTGAGCATCATCCAGAGCAAGAAGGTAGCGATTGTTGGCTACGGCTCACAGGGTCACGCGCACGCGCTTAACCTGCGTGATTCTGGCGTTGAGGTTGCGATTGCGCTGCGTCCTGATTCAAAGTCTGTCGCAAAGGCTGAAGAAGCAGGTTTTGCTGTGAAGTCTGTTGCAGAGGCAGCTGAATGGGCTGACCTGATTATGATTCTGGCGCCGGATCAGCACCAGGCAGATATCTACAACGCAGACATCAAGCAGTATCTGACTGCAGGTAAGACGCTTGCGTTCGCGCACGGCTTCAACATTCGCTTCGGGTACATCGAAACCCCAGAGGGCGTTGACGTGATCCTTGTTGCACCAAAGGCTCCAGGTCACACTGTGCGTCGTGAATTTGAGGCTGGCCGCGGTATTCCAGACATCATCGCTGTTGAGCAGGATGCGTCTGGCTCTGCTTGGGACACCGCAAAGTCATACGCAAAGGCTATTGGTGGCACCCGCGCAGGCGTTATCAAGACCACATTTAAAGAAGAAACCGAAACCGATCTTTTCGGTGAGCAGGCGGTGCTCTGCGGTGGTGTTTCACAGCTTGTGCAGTACGGCTTTGAAACTCTGACCGAGGCCGGATACCAGCCAGAAATTGCCTACTTCGAGGTGCTGCACGAGCTGAAGCTCATCGTTGACCTGATGTGGGAGGGCGGCATCGCCAAACAGCGTTGGTCTGTCTCTGACACCGCTGAGTACGGTGACTATGTATCAGGCCCACGGGTTATTCAGCCGTCTGTCAAGGAAGCTATGCAGGAAGTGCTGGCAGATGTGCAGAGCGGTGCATTTGCGAAGCGCTTCATCGATGATCAGCGCGCAGGCGCTCCAGAGTTCAAGGAGTTGCGTGCAAAGGGTGAACAGCACCCAATCGAGAAGACCGGTGTTGAACTGCGCCGCCTCTTCGCTTGGCAGCAGCAGGACGAGGATTACACCGACGGTTCAGCCGCTCGCTAAAATCCTTATATAGCGCTTTAACCCGCTCACCGTTTGCGAACTGCAATGGTGAGCGGGTTTTTAGGTTCAGCAGGTTATGCTGGTTGGGTGCGAGACAAAAAACAGGAGTCGGCAAGTGGTGCTCTCGGCGGCGGCTGGCAGATATCTGGTGGAGCAGCGTCAGATAAAGATATAACTGAGTCAGCTTCTGCTCTTGCTCCAACTGTGAGGGTAAAAGAACGCCGCAGCATCGCGCCCACGACACTGATTTTCTCGCTGGTCTACCTGGTTATGTTTGCCGGCTGGGTGACCTGGGGTGTGTCACGTATCGCCTGGGGCTTAACACTGCAGCAGTTCACGGGTAATACCGCTCTAGTGTGGGGGCAGCTTGTCTATTTTGGTGCGGCTTTAGGGGTTTTAGCTTGGTTCGCTTTATCTCTGCTATTGCTTAAAAATAGTGCTATGACCCGTATCATTGCCCTGCTGCTCGGAGCGCTGCTTTTGATGCCGTGGCCATTTTTCTATCTGCTGTGGGGTGCTAACGGTGGTTAAAAAAAGCTTAGGACTGACATCATTTACGGGAGCGCTCGCAACTGTATTGCTTGGTGCTATGGTTTTTCTGCTTGGAGCCGCCGTTTGGGTGGCAATCGGAAATCTGATCGGCATGCTCAATTACCAGACAGCGGACGGCAAAGGATTTGTGTGGTGGGTGCTGGTGCCGCTTGTGCTGACGGTTATTGTGCCGGTTATAAGCGTAGCTTCTGCCTGGTTTATGCGAGCACGAGGCGTTTTTGTGCAGCTCCTGCTGCTCTCTTTGGGCTTGGGTCTTTTTTCGATCCTCAATATCTACACTGAAATGTTAAGTGTGCTTTGGTTGCAGCTTCGATAGCCGACTAGAATTATAGACAGAGCTTAAAATTCCGTAGCTCCCAGGTCTTTCCACAGAGGAGAATTTCATTGGCAACTCCAACTGTGCTCATCGCAGAGCAGCTGTCGCCCGCAACAATCGCCGCCCTCGGCCCAGATTTTAACGTCGTGAACGTTGACGGCACCGACCGTGCCGCGCTGCAGTCGGCGCTGGCAGAGGCTGATGCGATTCTAGTGCGTTCGGCCACGCAAGTGGATGCAGAAGCGATTAGCTGGGCTCCGAACCTGAAGGTTATCGCACGCGCAGGCGTGGGTCTCGACAATGTTGATATTCCAGCCGCAACCCAGGCTGGTGTGATGGTTGTTAATGCGCCCACCTCTAACGTGATTAGCGCAGCAGAGCTTACCGTTACCCACATTTTGGGGCTCGCGCGGAAGTTGCAGCCGGCGCACGCTTCGCTCGCCGCTGGTGAATGGAAGCGCAGCGCGTTTACCGGCACAGAAATGTATGAAAAAACCGTTGGAATTATCGGTCTGGGGCGCATTGGGGGCTTGGTTGCTGAACGCCTGAAAGCTTTTGGTGTTGAGCTGCTCGCGTATGATCCGTATGTGTCTGCAGCTCGTGCGCAACAGCTGGGAGCGCAGCTGGTCTCTCTCGAAGATCTTGTCGCAAAGTCTGACTTCATCACTATTCACATGCCGCGCACACCAGAGACGGTAGGCATGATCGGCGCAGAGCAGCTAAAGGCAATGAAAAACACCGCCTATGTTGTGAACGTTGCACGTGGTGGCTTGATTGATGAAGCAGCCCTGCTTGATGCGCTAAACGCGGGTGAGATCGCTGGTGCGGCGCTCGACGTATTTGTTCAGGAGCCGCCGGTTGATAATCCGTTAATCGGTCACCCGCTCGTGCACCTCACACCGCATCTTGGTGCTTCAACCGAAGAAGCGCAGGAAAAGGCCGGTGTTTCCGTGGCGAAAAGCGTGCGCTTGGCCCTTGCGGGGGAGCTCGTGCCAGATGCTGTAAACGTTGCCGGTGGCGCGATCGATGAGTATGTGCGCCCGGGGCTACCGCTAACCGAAAAGCTTGGTCAGGTTTTTGCCGCAGTTGCTGATGCTCCAATTGCTTCGATCGACATTAACATCTCCGGTGAACTTAGTGAATACCAGGTTGAAGTGCTGCGCTTAGCAGCTCTAAAGGGGATCTTTACGAACATCGTGAGTGAGCCGGTTTCTTACGTTAATGCTCCGCTGCTCGCTGAACAGCGCGGGGTTGAGGTGCGCTTTAACGTTAGTGGTGAAGCTGAACGCTATCGCAATATCATCGAGCTGCAGGGATCCACCGTTGATGGCACGCAAGTGTCTGTTGCCGGAACACTCACAGGTCCAAAACAGGATGAGAAGATTGTTGGCATCAACGGCTACGACCTGGAGCTGCCGCTTTCCGAGCATCTGCTTGTGCTGCAGTATGAGGATCGTCCCGGCATCGTTGCGAAGTACGGCACAGTGCTTGGTGAGGCTCAGGTTAATATTGCAGGCCTCCAAATAGCGCGTGACGACAAGAGCGGCAGAGCTTTGTCGGTGCTTGCGATTGATTCTGCGGTCACCCCTGAACAGGCGAAGCAGGTTGGTGAGGCAGTCTCCGCCGACTTTGTGCGCACTGTTGATATCACCGAGCAGTAGTCTGCGGTAGCGCAGTAAGAGTAAACCTGCCGAATTATTTAAGCTCCTGAGTTGCGTTGGTGGATGCAGAATCACCGCGTAATTTTAGCGTGCCCTGCTAGACTGACAGCAGGCGAATAGCCTAAACTGGCTGATTTTGTGGTGCTTCTATTTAACCTGAAGCTACTGCGCGATCCGCTTCCAGATAAATAGTGCATCCAGCGAGCTGGTGTTCGGTTGTTGTCTACTCGCGAGAGGGTGGGTTTCAACTGACTATCGGCTCGCTCCCAAACACTGTAATTGTGTGGGGCACTTCGATAGAAAGGAGGATCCGTGGAGGGTCCAGAAATTAAATTTGCAGAGGCCGTGATTGACAACGGCAAGTTCGGCAAACGCACCGTTCGTTTTGAAACCGGGCGTCTTGCGCAGCAGGCACAGGGCTCTGTTGCTGCATACCTTGATGAAGAGACTATGCTGCTCTCAGCTACCAGCGTTTCTAAGCAGCCTCGTGAGCACTTCGACTTTTTCCCGCTGACTGTCGACGTTGAAGAGCGCTCCTACGCAGCCGGAAAGATTCCGGGCTCATTCTTCCGTCGTGAGGGCCGCCCCTCAACCGAGGCGATCCTCGTTTGCCGGCTGATTGACCGCCCACTACGTCCGTCTTTTGTTGACGGTCTGCGCAACGAAGTACAGATTGTTGTTACTGTGCTGTCAATCGCGCCGGGGGAGTTCTACGATGCGTTAGCAATTAACGCCGCATCAGCTTCAACCCAAATTTCCGGGCTGCCATTCTCTGGCCCAATCGGCGGTGTGCGCATGGCGCTGATCGAAGATCAGTGGGTTGCGTTCCCAACTGCGAAACAGCTTGAAAGCGCTGTTTTCGATATTGTTGTTGCCGGTCGCGCGGTTACTAAAGCCGACGGGTCTAACGATATTGCAATCATGATGGTTGAGGCTGAGGCCACTGAAGTCAGCTGGGATCTCATCCAGGCTGGCGCAAAGAAGCCTGATGAGGCGGTCGTTGCAAACGGTCTCGAAGCAGCAAAACCGTTTATTGCTGAGCTTGTGCGGGCCCAGGAAGAGCTTGCACAGCAGGCTGCTAAAGAAACTGAAGACTACCCAACATTCCCGCCGTACGCCGACGAGGTGTACGCTGCAGTTGCTGAGCTTGCAGAAGCAGAGCTTGTAAATGTTTATCAGATCGCTGACAAGCTTGACCGGCAGGATGCTGACGACCAGCTCAAAGAGCGTGTGAAGGAAGCTATCGCTGAGCGTGTTGAGGCTGGCGAATTTGAAGAGAGCGCACTCGACCAGGTGTCGGCCGCATATAAGTCAGTGACCAAGAAGATAGTTCGCGGTCGCATTCTGGCTGAGGGAGCACGTATTGACGGCCGCGGTCTGCGTGATATCCGCAGCCTTGACGCAGAAGTGCAGGTGATCCCGCGCGTTCACGGTTCGGCAATCTTCCAGCGCGGCGAGACTCAGATCCTCGGTGTTACAACCCTGAACATGCTGAAGATGGAGCAGCAGATTGACTCACTGTCACCTGCTACCTCGAAGCGCTACATGCACCACTACAATTTCCCACCCTATTCAACGGGTGAGACCGGCCGCGTTGGTAGCCCGAAGCGTCGTGAGATCGGGCACGGTTTCCTAGCGGAGCGCGCGCTTGTTCCAGTGCTGCCAAGCCGTGAGGAATTCCCTTACGCGATTCGCCAAGTGTCAGAGGCGCTGGGCTCAAACGGTTCAACCTCGATGGGTTCTGTTTGCGCTTCTACTCTGTCGCTGCTAAACGCTGGCGTGCCACTGCGCGCACCGGTTGCTGGTATCGCTATGGGTCTTGTGAGCGATGAGGTTGACGGTGAAACCCGATATGCTGCGCTGACAGACATTCTTGGTGCTGAAGATGCGCTCGGTGATATGGATTTCAAGGTTGCCGGTACCAGCGACTTTATTACAGCTATTCAGCTGGATACAAAGCTTGACGGTATCCCTTCAGACGTGCTGGTTGGCGCGCTGGGTCAAGCGAAAGAAGCGCGCGAGGTAATTCTTAACCTCATCACTGATGCGATTCCAACACCGGACGAGATGGCGCCAACCGCCCCACGTATTATTACTGTGAAGATTCCGGTTGACAAGATCGGTGAGCTGATTGGCCCGAAGGGTAAGACAATCAACTCGATTCAGGATGACACTGGCGCAGAAATCTCAATCGATGAAGACGGCACCGTCTACATCGGTGCTGACAATGGGGATGCGGCTGAGGCGGCACGTGCACAGGTAAATGCCATTGCCAACCCGCAAAACCCTGAGGTTGGCGAACAGTACCTGGGCACCGTAGTCAACCTTCGTGAGGGTCTCGGTGCGTTCGTATCACTGCTGCCAGGCAAAGACGGTCTGCTGCACATCTCTGAGGTGCGCAAGCTGAACGGCGGCAAGCGAGTGAACGATCTTGAAGACATTCTCTCCGTCGGTCAGAAGATCCTCGTTGAAATTAGTCGTATCGATGATCGCGGTAAGATCTCACTGGTTCCAGTGCTGGAAGAGCAGACAGCAGCTGTAGCAGAGGGTGAAACTGCGGCAGCGAAAGATGACGCAACTGAAACCGCTGCTGAGTAGTTAAACATTTTCGTTTAACTGCGCCCGCGCTTTAAGAAGGGTAGCTACTTTTCAGTCTTTTGACTGTAGTAGTTACCCTTCTTGCGGTTTTAATGGAAGATTTTTAACGCTGGGCACCCTGTGTCTGCTGGTGTAGCGAGAGAATCGAAATAGGCGCAGGCTAGACTGGTTGCGTGCTGAACGAACCATTCTTAATGCCCTTAGAGCAGTCTGAACTGAGCGTTGATCTTGACGGATCCCTGCTGCAGCGCACAGTGTTGCCAAACGGGCTGCGCATTATTACTGAATCAATACCCGGCGCACGCAGCGCAACCATCGGATTTTGGATCGGGGTGGGCTCACGAGACGAGCAGGCTGAGAATCCGGCGGCGCCAGCAAGTTTAGGATCAACACACTTCCTCGAACATTTGCTTTTTAAAGGCACACGCACCCGCACAGCTTTTGAAATCTCAGAGGCTTTTGACCGTATCGGAGCAGACAATAATGCGTTAACCGCGAAAGAATACACCTGCTACCACGCAAAAGTGCGTGACCGGGATGTGCCGCTAGCGGTTACCCTATTAGCCGATATGGTGTGTGACAGTCTCATCGAAGAGGGAGCTTTCGAGACCGAACGCGGAGTCATCCTTGAAGAGCTCGCGATGGCAAATGACGACCTCGGTGATGTTGCGCACGAAGCTTTTTTTGAAACAGTGCTGCCAAATCATCCGCTCGGGCGCCCAATCGGGGGCACTCCCGCCGATATTAATGCAGCACAGCGCGAGAGCGTATGGGAGCACTATAGGCAACACTACAGCCCGCGCACACTCGTGGTTTGTGCAGCAGGAGCAATTACTCATACAGAATTTGTTGCACACGTCGCAAACGCTATTCAAGCAGCCGGAGGCAACTGGGCAGATGATAAGGATGCTGCTCCAGCACCGCGCCGCGATCGGCAGCAGAAGGATGCGATTACAGCTGAGCCAGCGCGTTTTGTGCAGCGTGAAAGTGAGCAGGTGCACATACTTCTTGGCGGCCCCGGCATAACCTCGAGTGACGAACGTCGCTTTGAGTTCGGTGTGCTCAATTCTATTCTCGGTGGCGGTATGAGCGGGCGACTCATGCAAGAGATTCGCGAGAAGCGAGGGTTGGCTTACACCACATACAGCTTCGGCGGCAGCTACTCGAGCGCTGGGGTGTTCGGAATTTACGCTGGTTGTGCGCCAGAGAACACTGCACAGGTGATAGAGATCGCGCGTGGCGAACTCGAAAGTATCGCAGCACACGGGGTTAGCGAACAAGAACTGCAGCGTGCACAGGGGCAACTGATAGGTGCCGCGGCGCTCGCATTTGAAGACAGCGAGACACGCATGGCTAGGCTCGCTCGAGCAGAGCTCGGATCGGGTGAATTCTGGCACCTTGATGCCTCGCAGGCAAAACTCGAGGCTGTAACCGCTGCACAGGTGCAGCAGGTCGCGGCAGATCTAGTCAAAAACTCAAACACTCTGGTGCTAGTTGGTGACGTGGCGAGCGCCGGCTACTAACTAAGCAATTTAATGCGAAGGGTAATAATGACAAAAGTAGTGATTGCTGGAGGCCGCGGCCGCCTGGGCAGTCTAATAACAGAAATTGTTGAGAAAGAGGCCGGTTTTGAACTAGCTGCCTCACTCGGACGGCAGGCCACTGCGGAAGAATATGCCGCTGGCGACATATTAATTGACGTCACCAACTATGAGGTATCAAAAGAAATAGTTTTTGCGGCGCTAGAGCGCGGCCAGCGAGTGCTTGTGGGAACCAGCGGCTGGCAGCAGGAGGCGCTTACCGAACTGCAAGAACACGCGCTAGAGTGCGGATCTGCTGTTACGGTGATTCCTAACTTTTCACTCGGCTCTGTGCTCGGCAGCGCGCTAGCAACGCTAGCCGCACCCTATTTCGAATCAGTTGAGATAGTTGAAACGCACCATGCGGCTAAAGTAGATTCGCCATCCGGCACAGCTATCCGCACTGCAGAAATGGTCGGTGCCGCCCGCAGCAAGAGCAGCATTAAAGCAGCGCACACACAGGCCGCATTTGTCGATCAGGAGGCGCGCGGGCAGCAGGTGGCGGGTGTGCCAGTGCACGCAATTCGACAGCACGGTATTCTTGCGACGCAGGAGGTGCGCTTTGGCGGCACGGGGGAGTCTCTTGAGATAGTGCACCGCACTTTTTCAAAGGAGAGCTACCGCGCGGGGGTTGTTGCCGCTCTTAAAGCATTGCAAACTCAAGACCCCGGACTTATCGTGGGGCTTGATCGCGTGCTCGGTTTGGAGTTTGCTAACTAATGACAGAAAAAACAAGCACCACAGTGCTGGCACAAAAGTTTGGTATCGCACTGATTATGCTGCTCATCACAATTTATGTGATCGCTGTTATCTGGCGGGTGGTCGCATTGGTGCAGATTGCAGACCCCATTGCGTTACTCTTCGCTCTCGGGCTGACAGTCACAGCCGGCATCGGGGTCTGGGCGGTAATTATTGAACTGCCCTTTGCTTTTCGGGCGGCTGAACTAAGCCGCAGGCTGGAAGTGGCCGGCCGCGATGTTTCCGACCTGGGCCTTGTCGCAAACGCTTCAGGGCGCCCAGATCGCGGCTCTGCGATAGCGGTGATGGATCGCCTGAACTCTGAGGTTGACGCTGATCCGCAAGACTGGATGGTATGGCATCGCCGTGGCATAGTGCGCCGAGCCGCGGGGGACGGCAGAGGAGCGCGCGCGGATGTGCGGCAGGCGATAAAACTAGCTAAAGCTAAATCTTCGTGATTTCTGCGGACTTTATTTAAAATTTCTGCAAAAAATTCAGCCCGACTAAGATGTGTCGAATGGATCTTCCGGTTTGAGTGTAAATTTAAAAAGCATTGACTCATAAGTCGACTATCTATCGGTTGTAACCGAAAGCGGAGGAACCATGTCTGCAACCACCCCTCCTACCCGTGCGCTTGATTCGGTCACCGGTATGAGCCGTAAGGGGCTCAAAACCGGTGATATCGGTGTGCTTGGCGCAATTGTCGTTGGTTTTTCTGTTTGTGCTCCTGCTTACACCCTGACCGCGTCAGTGGGCCCTGCAGCGAGCGAGGTTGGGGTGCAGACACCCGCAATTTTCCTTGTTGGCTTTATCCCCATGCTGCTTGTTGCGCTTGGCTACCGGGCGCTCAACGACGCACTTCCAGATTCAGGCACCTCATTCACTTGGGGGACCCGCGCATTCGGCCCGTGGATCGGTTGGATGGCCGGCTGGGGTTTGATCGCTGCAACCGTGCTTGTGCTGTCAAACCTTGCCGGTATAGCTGTGGAATTTCTGTTTCAAGTGATTGCAGAAATTACCGGCGACCGCGCAATCGCTAAGCTGTCAGAAAACGTCGGGATTAACATTCTCGTATGCCTCGGGTTTATGGCGCTTGCCACTTTCATCAGCTATCGCGGCATGACCAGCACTAAGGTTTTCCAGTTTATTACCGTGATTTTCCAAGGGCTTGCGCTCGTCTGGTTTATTACCGCGATGTTTATCGGCGCCGCAGACCCGGCCAACACAGCGGCGCTCACACCAGAGCTCAGCTGGTTTAACCCCTTCGCAGTGGATAGCTTCAGCGCATTTGCGGCAGGTATCGCCGTTTCAATCTTTGTCTACTGGGGTTGGGACACAGTGCTCACCATGGGTGAGGAGACAAAAGAATCTAAGGGCCGCATCTCCACTGCGTCGCTCGCTGCGCTGATCCTGGTCGTGATTATCGTGCTGCTTTATGTGGCCACCGCGACCGCAACCGTAGCTTTCGCAGGTCTTGGCGATACAGGCACGGGGCTTAGCAATCCTGAAATTCAGGAAAATGTTTTTGCGGCGCTCGCACACCCGGTAATGGGGCCGTTCGCAATCGTGCTGTTCGTTGCAATTTTGGTCTCTGCAATGGCCTCTATTAACTCAACCGCTATTTCGCCGGCGCGCACCCTGCTCGCGATGGCGCACTACGGCGCCCTCCCGCAGAAACTAAAAGAGATTCACCCGAAGTACAAATCACCGCACGTGGCGCTGCTAACCTCAGCTATCGTAGCATCAGCCTTTTATGCGATCATGCGATTCATATCTGAAGACGTGCTGTGGGACACCATCACGAGCCTGGGCATTATGGTTTGCTTCTACTACGGTATTACCGCGCTTTCAAGCGCCTGGTATTTCCGAAATACTGCATTTAAGCAGGGCATAGGCGCAGCGCTTTCAAAGGTGCTGCTGCCGGGTCTTGGCGGTGTAGTGCTGCTCGTTGTTTTCTTCAAAACGATGTTTGACTCAATCAACCCAGAGTTTGGTTCGGGCTCAAACATCGGTGGCGTCGGGCTCGTGTTCATCCTGGGTATGGTGGTCATCGGTATCGGTATTTTGCTGATGATCCTGCAAGCGGTGCGTGAACCTGGATTCTTCCGCGGCGAGACGCTGCGCAAGGGGGATGACGCAGAGACGCAGGTTATAGAGGTTTTTGACGACGGACTGGAATAATCTACATAGTAGAAAGGTTCTAGGTACCGTGACTAAAAACATCAAAACCCCTTACGAAGATCTGCTTCGAGACGTGCTTGAAAACGGCACTGCGAAAAGCGATCGCACCGGGACGGGAACGCGTAGCGTGTTTGGAAGGCAGATCCGTTTCGACTTAAACGAAGCGTTTCCGCTTATTACAACCAAACGAGTGCACTTTAAGTCTGTTGCGATTGAGCTTCTGTGGTTTTTGCGCGGTGAGAGCAACACCAAGTATCTAACCGACAACGGCGTGACCATCTGGGATGAGTGGGCTGATGAAAACGGTGATCTGGGGCCGGTTTACGGTGTGCAGTGGCGCAACTGGCCAACTCCAGACGGTGAATACATCGATCAGATTGCAACACTGGTTGAAAATCTAAAACGTGACCCAGACAGCCGCCGGCATATTGTGTCAGCTTGGAACGTTGCAGCTCTGCCAGAGATGGCTTTGGCGCCGTGTCACGCATTCTTCCAGTTTTATGTTGCCGACGGTAAGCTGAGCTGTCAGCTGTATCAGCGGTCGGCGGATATGTTCTTAGGGGTGCCGTTCAACATTGCCTCCTACGCACTGCTAACAATGATGCTTGCACAGCAAACAGGTCTAGAACTTGGCGAGTTTGTCTGGACCGGCGGTGACTGCCACATTTATGACAACCACGTCGAGCAGGTGCGCACCCAGCTTGCACGTGCGCCATACCCATACCCGCAGTTGAAAATTAAACAGCGCGACAGTATCTTCGATTACGAGTTTGAGGACTTCGAACTTATCGGTTACGAACACCATCCGGGCATCAAAGCTCCGGTAGCGGTTTAGTAAAACAGTTTGCGGATCCTGCGATGAATACCGATACCCGGAAACACGACTGCAGCCCTGAAGTGCTATTTAACGTGCCTGTTGCAGAGCTTGCTGAACTAGCGCGACAGGCTCTAAACCCTGGTGATATCGGTCTTATTTGGGCGCAGGCGAGTGGCACTTTACCCGGCTGGGAGCAGACGCCTGGCGGGGGAGCGATCGGACGTGCCGGACAGATGCCCTGGCACGTTCCTGCCGATCTCGCCTGGTTTAAACAGGTCACCTTTGGTGCTCCGGTGATTATGGGACGGCGCACCTGGGAGTCGCTGCCGGAGCGATTCAGGCCGCTTCCGGGACGCAAAAACTATGTTGTAACAAGTGCTCATGCCGACACAGTAAACAGTGCGACATTTGCGGGCGCAAACATTTTGCGATCCTTAGACGAATTGGACAGCCAGGCTGCCGCCACACCGGTTTGGGTTATCGGCGGCGGGCAGCTCTACCAGACAGCGCTCCCTCGAGCGAAAGCTGTGGTTATCTCGCAGTTCAGTCTTGCGGTTGCAGATGCTGATACCTGGGCTCCGTCGCTTGATCCGCAAGAATGGTGTTTGGCGGCGGTGTCTGAGCCTAGTGCGCACACAGAATTTCCGGTGCGCTTCTCGCTGTGGCGCAGGCGCTAGTTGCTGTTTATTTGGGGGCGAAGAGATCAGCTCCTATACAAGCTCTGCTGGTAGTGTTGAATATATGACTGCCCGGTGGGAAATTAGGAGTGTTAATAGCCGTGAGTATGCAGACTCCGCCGAGAAGGCAGGGCTTAATCTTCCGATAGAGCAAACAGAACACTGGAGTCGTGTTGACGAAATCCAAGCAAATCGGAAACACCTAGGCTACTACTTAGTGTTTTTTGATGGCGATTTGGTAGCGCAGTTTCGGGCGACCAAAATGGACTGGCGTGCAACATTTTTTGTGTGGCTGCGCCACGGCCCGGTTTGGCTTGCGAAGCCGAGCGCGGAGCTTGAAAAAGGCTTTTTAGAAACCCTGCAGCAGTTTGCAAAACAAGAATGGCAGGGAGCGCTGCACTTACGGCTAGATCTGTTCCATCGCGCGGTGCACAACAGTTATATGCCCTATTCGCTATCAACGCACGACCGCACCGTCGTTATTGACACTACTGTTTCTGACAGGGCAGCTGCTGACGAAGTATTGCAGGAAGAAATTATCGCAAAGTTTAAGTCGCGCGGCCGCAAGCAGGCGAGACAGTCATTGCGTGACACAGAGATTGTCTGTGCAGATGAGACGGATGCAGCGTTTAGAGACTTCAGCCCCTACCATCGGGTTCTGGTTGAAACGAGCAACCGTGACGGTTTCACAGCCTGGAGTAGTCAGCACTATCAGGAGATGCTGGAGGCATTGGGGAAAGAAAATGCGCGTCTCTATGCTTCTCGAATTGACGGAGAGCTCACCTCGTGGATGCTCGTGACGCTCAGCGGTAAATACGCCTGCTACTTTTACGGAGCTTCAACAACCGCATCAATGAAGCGCAGCGTCAACGAACGACTGGTTGTGTTTGTGTGTGTTGATATCGCCAAACGAGGGTGCGAAGCTATGGACATGATGGGGATCGGCTCAGAACTGAACCCGTCATTAAACGGTTTAAATGTGTATAAAACAAAGTTTTCTACTGCGGTGGTGGAAGTTGCCCCAACTCAAGATGTGCCGCTTGCAGTATTCCGTTACAGGTTAATGATGGCCGCTCGTGCGACACTGCAGCGGTTAAAGCAACGCTAAACGATAGGCTAGATAGGTGATTAAACAAGAAAACCCCTTTGGGCAGGTATTGGTTGCGCTTGTCACTCCAATGGATAAGGACGGCGAGGTTGACTGGGACGCGACGGAAGCGCATATCGACCGTTGTATTTCTGATGGCGCTGACGGCATCGTCGTGACCGGCACCACAGGCGAGACTTCAACTCTGACCGACCCTGAAAAAATTAAGCTCGTTGAGGTAGCAAAGTCTGTTTCAGCGGGCAGAGCAAAAATAATTACCGGCGGTGGCTCAAACGAGACCGCCCATGCGATCGAGCTCTATCAAGCCAGCGAGAAAGCGGGTGCTGACGGGGTTATGGTTGTGACCCCGTACTACAACAAGCCGACACAGGCCGGACTTTTAACGCACTTCAGAATGGTGGCAGACGCAACCGATTTGCCGGTTCTGCTCTATGACATTCCCGGTCGCACCGGCGTTCCAATTAAATACGAAACTATTTTGCGGTTGGCAAAACACCCAAACATTCTTGGTGTGAAAGACGCTAAAGGCGACTTCAGCGAGGTTAGCCGTGTGCTGAATCAAACTGACCTCCTATACTTCTCAGGAGATGACGCAAACGTTTTGCCGCATCTTGCTATCGGCGCAACCGGTTTGGTCGGTGTGACAGCGAACATTGCCGCCGGGCCGTACCGCACGATTGTTGATGCGGTTAATAGGGGAGATTTGCACGCCGCACGCGAGATGCATAAACAGCTGGAGCCGCTTGTGCGCGCAGTTATGACCCACGTGCCCGGCACTATTTCAGCTAAATACATTTTGCATGGTCTGGGGCGCATCGGTAGCCCGCGCGTGCGTTTGCCGCTAGTCGGCCCAGAAGAGTGGGAGGCAGCGACAATTGAAGATGACTTGGCGCTTGTGAAAAACCTGCCGGGGGTAGATTTCTCAAACTTCCGACCAGATCGCAACGCCGCTGCCGGGGGCGCTCTACCAAAAATCGCCGGCACCACCCGTTAGTTTATTTGCCGTTAAGGGAGCAATTTTGATCGAAATACAGTCACCGCCCAAACTCAAAAAGGGGGCGCTGCGCACCTATCCACTAGGAGGCCTGGGTGAGGTTGGGCGCAACATGACTGTTTATGAATTCGATGGCAAATTGCTTATCGTAGACTGTGGTGTGCTCTTCCCAGAGGTTGAGCAGCCGGGCATCGATCTAATTCTGCCCGACATCACACTACTCGATAATCGACTCCAAGACATCGTTGGGGTGGTGCTCACTCACGGGCATGAGGATCATATCGGCGGCATCCCTTACCTGCTCAAGCGCCGCGCCGATATTCCACTCTACGGCTCGCAGCTGACGCTGGCTTTGGTTGCAGCAAAGTGTAAAGAACACCGTCTGCAACCAAAGTTAAACGTCGTTGCCGAGGGCGATAGGGTTGCAGCTGGCGGCGGTTTCGACCTCGAATTCGTGGCGGTAAATCATTCGATTCCTGACGCGCTCGCTGTCGCTATTCGCACCCCAGCTGGGCTGGTGCTTGCAACCGGCGATTTTAAGATGGATCAGCTGCCGCTCGATGGGCGGATTACCGATCTCAGGGCGTTTGCGAGGCTCGGGGAAGAGGGCGTAGACCTCTTTCAAACCGACAGCACAAATGCTGATATTCCCGGGTTCACGCCGCTCGAAAAAGAAATTGGGCCGGTGCTCGAGAGTGTGATTGCGGGCACTCCTGGAAAAGTTGTTGTGGCGAGTTTCTCAAGTCATGTGCACCGCGTGCAGCAGGTTTTGGAGGCGGCTGCACACAACCAACGCAAGGTTGTTTTGCTTGGCCGCTCAATGCTTAGAAACATGAAGATCGCTGAAGAACTTGGGTACCTAGACGTGCCGCCGGGCGTTTTAGTGACTCTCAAAGATGCCGAGGAAATTCCAGATGAGCATCTCGTATACATGTCTACCGGTTCGCAGGGGGAACCGATGGCGGTGCTCAGCCGGATCGTAAAGGGCAATCACCAGGTTAGTGTCTCACACGGTGACACTGTGATCCTGGCCTCCAGTTTGATACCTGGAAACGAAAACGCAGTGTTCCGAGTGATCGATGGTCTCATGCGACTCGGCGCAAAGGTTGTGCACAAAGGAAACGCCCGTGTGCATGTTTCTGGCCACGCTGCGGCGGGGGAGCTGCTTTACTGCTACAACATTGTGCAACCAAAAAACGTGATGCCCATACACGGTGAATATCGCCATCTTGTTGCAAACGCAGCACTCGCGATTGAAACCGGCGTGCCAACCACGCGCACTCTGATCTGTCAGAACGGAACCGTTGTTGACCTGCAAGACGGCAGGGCTAAAATTACGGGTCAGCTGGAGGTTGGATCCCTCTACGTAGACGGTCAGACGGTTGGTAAGGTAACCGACGATGATCTGCACGAGCGGCGTGTGCTAGGGACCGAAGGATTCGTCTCGATTATCACCGTCGTGTCTAAAAAGACAGGGCAGATAGTCTCAGGCCCGGATATTCACACCAAGGGAATGGCAGAAGACGATAGCGAATTTGACGTTATCAAACCAAAGATAGTTAACGGCATACAGGATGCCTTCCAAGCGGCAAAGCGCGATGGTGCAGCCGCGCCAGACAGGCAGAAACTGCAGCAGGTTGTGCGCCGTATCGTTGGCCGGTGGGTGGGAACCAAACTGCGCCGCCGGGCGATGATCGTGCCGGTCGTTGTGGAGGTTGACTAAGAAAACCTCTGCGCTACTAACTGAGTGAGAGTTTAATAAAATACCGGGCAGAAGATTTCTGCCCGGTATTGTTTTTACAGCCCTTAAATCATTTGTGAATCTTTATATTTTCGCGCATGCAAGCGAGAAGCAATGCCAGCGCCGACCCTGCTCCACAGCTTGTATTTCTTTTCGTTGAAGATCAGTTCAACGCGACCAACAAGAGTGCTGCGCCGTTTACTAAAAGACAGCTTAAAACGCCCAAGCGAGTAGTTAATGTGGTCGGTGTCACTCTGTGCGGTGACTGGGGCCACACCGAACATATTGTAAGAAGTTGCGCCTAGTTTCTGCATTTCGAGCATGATTCGCCAATGCAGATAGTTTGCAGAGCCAGCAGACTGCAGAGCGCGATCCGATCCGCCATCTTTGTAGGTTGCGTTTTTGCCTGTTAACACAACGAATGCGAGCACAGAAATTTCACCTTTATCAACGGCAGCGTAGAAGCGCCCACGACCCTGGTCAGCAAAACCCCTCCAATAGCTTTCAAGATAGGCGCGCGGCCGAATAACAAGATCGGTGCGGCCACCACCCACCTTGTGCATGAGCTCCCACATCTTATCGAACGTCTCTTGCGTGGCCGGCAACTCCCTAAACTCGACCCCTTCACGCTCCCCACGACGCACCATATTGCGACACTTCTTATCGAATGACGCGAGGAGCTCATCCGCTGTCTGATCGAGGTCAATCACAGCGGTGATAGCGTCCATGCGGCCACGCTTCAGATCTGTCACGGGCACCGATAGTCGGCTTTTAATAGTGTCAAGAGCCTCTTTTTCAGGAATTAAAGATGCAAAACTCGGTGGGAGAGTGTGGCGCCCTGCGACAGTATCTGGATCATCGGCCGGAATGACGGGCAGAGTTGGCTCAGCGCTCACCGCAAAAACAGTCGGCTCATGTGTTTTAACGTATTCTTCAAGCGCCTTTAACCCCGCACCAACCTCTGCTGCATCTTGCAGAGCCGGCGCGGTTGGAAGATACCAAAACTTCCCCAGAAGGGGAATCCGGCGTTCAAGCACAAGACCAGCAAACGCGGGTTTGCCGTCCGTTTCCCAGATAAGAAAGCGAGGGTGCCAACCGTACTGTGATTTCACTTTTGCAAAAACTCTGGAGTTGCTGAATTCGCCGCCGAGAGGATTCTGCTCGCTTAACTCATCCCAGTTTTCTTGCTCGGCACGCGAGGCTGCACGCACTGTGTAGACGGATGTCATGAATATTCCTTAAGTCGCTGTTCTGTCACCCAAAGCCTAATTTGTTGTAACTGGTTTACGGACGTGACTGTCGGTGTGTGAGTTTTTTGCGCAGCGCAAGTGTAGCGGAATGTCCGCTGATGAGGAGGAACAAGACGTAAAGCGCAAGCGTCAGTATGCCAACTACGACACAGATCAAAATTGAGCCGACGAAATTTATTTCTGTCCCGATAACGTTGGGGAGCGCTAACGGCGTTATCAGAGGATCTAACTGCAGGGTGATTCCGAGCACGGAGACGGAATCGGGGATCACATAACGCGCCATCAGAAGCAGCGCTAATAATATTGCTGCAGCAGTTGCAAACAGTGCACGCAAACTGTCTTTTAGAGTCTCAGCGTCGAGCACAGCGCCGATATGCCGCTTTAGCGTTAAGTGAGTTAGCGTATAGAAGAGAATATAGCCGAATGATACTGCAAGACAGGCGAGCCAGGCTGCGTCAGCAGTTTCAAAAGCGAAGGTAAAGCTGACAAGAATAATAATTACGCTTGTGTGCAAAACATTTAATAAGAAGGGGGTTTTTGTGTTGCTCCGCGCGAAGAAGCCGCGATTTAACACGAACACCAGACTGTACGGCAGCTGACTGATTGACAGAGCGAGTAAAACTATCGCAACCGATCCGACCACAGCAGAGTCAGCTGTGGGCTGCAGCACTCGTGAAATAGGGAATGAGAGCAGCGCAAAAATTGCGATGATTGGGGCGGTTATAAGCACTGTTAACGAGAACGCTCGGCGCAGTTGCATCCGATAACCGTGTTCATCACCGTTCTGCACCTTTTCACTCATCGAAGTGAAGGAAGCCATAACTAGCGAGACAACAATTGTGGCGTGTGGCAGGCTGAGAATCAGTGTGGCAAGCTCTACCGCCGCAAGACCAGCCTCTCCAGACTGCGCACGGTTCATCGCAATGCCCTGATAGATACCGGTTATCTGAGTGGCAACCATTGAAGCCAGCGTCCATGATGCAACACGGCCAATCTCACCGAGACCAAAGCCACGCCATTTAAAGTCGAGCTGCATTTTTATACCAGCCCGTTTAAACGCAAACAGCAGCACAATCGCCTGGGCTGCAACACCGAGGCTTGCCGCGCCCGCAATCAAAAACTGCGGCGCAAAATCAGTGCTCCCAAACACCCGTTCACCGTTTGGATCGGCGCCAAAGAAATAGATGAAAAGCAGCAGTGCGCTAATGTGAATCACATTGTTTAAAACAGGAGCCCAAGTGTACGGCCCAAAAACGCTCTTTGCGTTAAGCACCTCACCGGCAACCGTATAGAGCACAAAAAAGAGCACCTGTGGAGCCAGCCACAGTGCAAAGGCGAGCGCGAGACCGCGATGCTCGGCAGACCAGTCCGGTGTTAAAAGACGCACAATGAGCGGTGAGATGAGGGCGGTTAAGAGAGTAAGCGCTGATCCGACAACAAGTGAGAGCGTAATTAGCTTCTGAATATAGGCCTGACCGCGATCCTTTGCGAGCGCCGCCTTCGTTATCTGCGGCACCAGCACAGCGGTTAGGGCGCCGGTTATCACCAGTGAATAAACCAGACCGGGAATGCGTGTTGCAGCAGAGTAGGAGTTCGCGACAAAACCGAGCGAACCGATCGCGTAGACGAGCAGCATCTGCCGCATAAGCCCTAAGACTCGTGACGTAAGAGTGCCAGCTGCGATGAGAGCGCTAGAGCGACCGAAACCTTGTTTTGCCATCAATACCAAGAATAGCCGCAAGCTCTTGCTCTTCGAGAGCCAAAGAAAAAGGGGCGCGCCGCCTAGGCACAGATAAAGTTATTTACCGCTCGTTTAGATTAGTAGCTATGAGTTCGTCTAGTTCTAAGCGCGGGAATACGCGGAAAACCGGGGGTGCTAGGAGCACCTCCACCGCTCGCACCCGAAAGCTTCCGGAAACCGCAGCTAAGGAGGTTGCAAAACCTGAAAAAAACGCTTTGGTTACCGTCTGGACGGCTTCCGCCCACGGTGCCGGGGCGCTGGCGCGTGCCTTTCGCCTAGAAAAGATGGATCCGGCAGATAGGCGAGACGGATTTCCGTTTGCTTTGCTGCTGTTGGGTGTTGTTGGAATTGCGCTTGAGTGGTTTTTAGCGGGCAATCAAACCGCTCAAGTGATCAGCGATTGGACCCTTGGCGGCATGTTTGGGCAGCTTGTATTTGGCTTGCCGCTCTTAATGATCGCCTTTGCGTTGTGGCTTTTTAACAACCCGTCAACAGTGCACGATAATCGCCGCATCGCTGTTGGCCTGACGCTACTCGTGTTAAGCGCCTCTGGTATCGCCCACGCGCTCGCCACAGTACGGCCGCAGCCGGCTGAGGGCCTGCCCGCACTCGCTGCTGCTGGCGGCTTGTTGGGCTGGTTGTTGGGTGAACCGTTGGCGTTGGTGCACAAATGGTTTGCTGTGCCGGTGCTAGCGCTGCTTGTGGTGCTCAGTCTCCTGATCATCACCAAGACTCCGCCAACGCGAATTGGTCGGCGTCTTATTGAAGTCTGGGACTGGCTGTTGGGTGAGCCGCGCGAAGCTGAGGTACAAAAAGACCAGTCTGGTGGGGGCAGCCCAGACACCGCGGTGATGCCACCGCACTTCGCTGAGCAGCAGGAACTTGAAGGGCAGACACTTGCTGCAGCGCAAGAGGCAAAACCGAAGCGGCGGCGCAAGAAAAACGAAACAGTTCTTTTTGACGTTGAGAGTTTTGAACCGCAGGAGCCGCGCATTCCAACCGACAAACTGCCGTGGTGGCGCAAACCAAATTCTGAGGGTGCGGGACTCACCGAAAACTTTGTGGATCCGCACGAGTTGTTGGACGGCGGAAACCCCGAATCTGGTGTGCACGGTGAGGTTGCTTTTGAAAGCGCGTTAGAGGGTGAGCCCACTGTGTCACAGCGGCACACCGCTGATGTGATTGCTGAGCTTGAGGCAGCGGAACAGATGCTGCGCGATACCGGTAATATGGGGCATCGGTCGAGCGGCCTGTACGCCGATGAAGAAAGTGATAACGCAGAGTCGGCAACTGTGGAAACACCGGCGGGGCCGCAGGATCGTCCGTTTTCGTTTAATCCGCCAGAGGCCGCAAGCGATGAGCAGCGATACGTGCTGCCGAGTGTGCAAACGCTAAACCGCGGCGAAGCACCAAAGACAGACTCAGCTGCCAACAGTGAGATTATTGCCGCAATTGATAGAGTATTTGCGTCGTTTAAGGTCGATGCGAAGGTCGTGGGTTTTTCTCGCGGCCCGACGGTTACCCAGTATGAGGTAGAGGTCGGCGCTGGGACAAAGGTTGAACGCGTAACTGCGCTCGCAAAGAACATCTCATATGAGGTTGCCTCGAATGAGGTTAGTATTCTGTCGCCGATCCCGGGCAAAAAAGCTATCGGCATTGAAATTCCCAATCGCGACCGTGAAAATGTGGTGCTCGGCGACGTGCTGCGCTCTCCGAAGGCCGCTTCGTCAACCCACCCGCTCACTATCGGTGTTGGTAAAGACGTTGAGGGCGGTTTTGTTGTCGCCAATCTCGCAAAAATGCCGCACCTCTTAGTTGCCGGTTCAACCGGGTCTGGTAAATCAAGCTTTATCAATTCGATGATTACAAGCCTGCTTGTGCGCTCGACCCCCGAAGAAGTGCGCATGGTGCTCGTTGATCCAAAGCGCGTGGAACTTAGCAACTATCAAGGGGTGCCGCACCTAATAACCCCAATCATCACCAACCCGAAGAAAGCTGCAGAAGCTCTGCAGTGGGTTGTGAAAGAGATGGATATGCGTTACGACGATCTTGAAAGCTTTGGCTTCAAGCACGTCGACGACTTCAACAAAGCTGTGCGCGATGGCTCGATTCGGCTGCCAGAGGGAAGTAAGCGGGTTTTGAAACCGTACCCTTACTTACTGACTGTGGTAGATGAGCTTGCGGATCTGATGCTGGTTGCGCCCCGCGACGTTGAAGAATCCATCGTCAGAATCACACAGCTAGCGCGCGCCGCTGGGATCCATCTTGTGCTTGCAACGCAGCGACCATCCGTCGATGTGGTAACCGGCCTAATTAAGGCAAACGTGCCGAGCAGGCTCGCCTTCGCTGTTGCTTCTGCAACCGATTCGCGAGTTATTCTGGACCAAACAGGTGCAGAAAAACTAATCGGTCAGGGTGATGGTTTGTTCTTACCGATGGGCGCAGGGCATCCGGTGCGTGTGCAGGGTGCCTGGGTGACTGAAAGCGAAATTCGCAGTGTTGTGGAGCACGTGAAGTCGCAAGCACGCCCTGAGTACCGCAAAGATGTTGAACAGGTTGTTGCGAAGAAAGAGATCGACGCCGACATCGGTGACGACCTTGAGGTGCTACTGGCAGCTATTGAGCTGGTTGTTAACAGCCAGCTTGGTTCCACTTCAATGCTGCAGCGTAAACTACGCGTTGGTTTCGCTAAAGCGGGTCGCATCATGGACCTAATGGAATCGCGTGAAATTGTTGGCCCCTCGCAGGGCTCGAAACCGCGTGATGTGCTCGTAACTCCCGACCAATTGGAAGAAATTTTGGCGCGAGTTAGCGGTCAGGAACCGCCTACACGAGCAGATCATTCTGAAAACACAGATTTTGCAGAGACAAATTCAGATGCAGAATCGGAAGACGCTTGGCAGCTAACCGGGCGTGACGATAGATTCTGAGGTGGTGAGAGCGGTGACTACCAAACAGCCAAACCTTAACCTTCCGAACACAATAACCGTGCTCCGTATTTTTGCGACACCTATTGTGCTGTGGCTGCTGCTGACTGACAGGGGTGAACTCGGGCCGGAACGCTGGTGGGGTGCAATACTGTTCATAATTTTTATGGCGAGCGACGCATTCGACGGCTACTGGGCGCGTTCGCGTGGATTGGTCACCGACCTGGGCAAGCTTCTAGATCCGATCGCCGATAAGGTGCTGACCGGTGGTGCCTTGGTTGTGCTCTCAATCTTGGGGGAATTACCCTGGTGGGTGACAATTGTTGTGTTAATCCGTGAGATCGGGATCACGATTCACCGTTTACTAGCCGCGCATACAGTAGTTCTTGCAGCGGCATGGTTGGGTAAGGTTAAGACTGTGCTGCAGTCGATAGCGATCCCTCTTGCAATTGTGCCGCACTGGATCTGGACGGGTGAGCCCGGGATTTGGGTAAACACACTAATTATGAGTGCCGCAGTTGTTATGACTATTGTCAGCGGTATTGACTACATAGTGAAACTACCCGCTGCAAAGAAGAAGGCAGAGTAACTTGGCCCTGTCTTCTGAGCTGACATCTCTTGCTGCGGAAGTGGTTAAGAGGCTAGCGGAAAAGGGTGAACGCGTTGCGGTGGCTGAATCGTTGACGGGCGGACTGTTAGCGGCAACATTGGTTTCTGTGCCGGGCGCCTCAAAGGTGTTTGTTGGCGGGGCGGTGACATACGCCACGGAAGTAAAACACGCTCTGCTCGGAGTGTCATCGGATGTGTTAGGCACATACGGCCCGGTGTGTGCTGACGTGGCAGAACAAATGGCCAGCGCTGTGCGTGAAAAGCTTGGGGTGACAGCTGACTACGGTGTTTCCACAACGGGGGTAGCAGGCCCCGATCCAGATGCCTTTTCTGGAATCGAGGCGGGCGTTTTCTACATCGCTTGCGCGACTGGTCGGGGTGTTTTAGCAGAGCGTCATAAAGTTGCAGGGGATCGTGAAACGGTGCGAAAATCGGCAGTGACGGCCGCTCTACATTTGCTTCTTAACCAGATTGCGGCGGCGTAACTGTTTTCAGCGGTTTGTGAACTTGAGTGGATTATTATCAAATTCATAAGCTTGTGGGAATAATTATCGTCCCCCGTTGTTGTAGGTTTTAAGTCCTGAATTAAACGAAGTTTAAGAGAAGAGGTCAAGATGGTATTGCTGCGAGAGCAACTTGGCGATGTTTTGCGTGATTTCCGCACCCAGCAGAACCAGACTCTTCGAGCTGTGTCTGGCGAGGCGCGTGTTGCTCCCGGGTATCTGAGCGAAATTGAACGCGGTCAAAAAGAGGTTTCCAGTGAAATACTGCTTGCTGTTTCGACCGCGCTGCAGGTTCCGCTGTCGGTGATCCTCAATGAGGTGAGCGAGCGGGTGGCGATGCGTGAGCAGTTGAATTCCGGAGTGTCTCCGATAATTCCAGATACTGTGCCTGCCGATTTGCTCAAAAAGTATCATGGCTCTGAATTAATCGGTTAGCGGCGCAATTGAAAGCTAGTGAGTTTCGGCGCGCTGTAGAGGAAGAGTTTGGTGTTAGCTACAGCTCTGTGCTGATACGCGATCATTGGCTTGTTGCGCTTGGTGGAACTGCGCAGGAAGCTCTCGAAGCCGGAGTTCCGGCAAAAACTGTGTGGCTCGCGCTCTGTGATGATTTTGCAATTCCTGAAGATCGTCGGCACGGGCGTGGGCTGATTGATCCGCAGAAATAACAGTTTCAGACGTAACCTAAACTTTCTCGGCGCGCCAAAATCGAATAAATGTTCGATATTGGGTATGTTTGTAACAGCACAGCTGCTGAGATAGTTCTCCACAGATCTAATAAGGCCACTATAAAGTCATATACCTCTGGGGTAGCTTCAAAGTAACTGGCTACTTGCCTTGTCTGCGCTAATTAATTTTGGCGTCGAGACAGTCTGTAGGCGGCAACCCAGGTGCGCTACTGCCACCGCGACTTGATGGAGGAAAAATGGCCGATAAAACTAAAATAAATTCACTCGAAACTGCGCTTGCTCAGATTGACAAGCAGTTTGGCAAAGGCGCAATTATGCGCATGGGTCAGATTGAGCGTGAAGCGGTGGAGGTGATCCCAACCGGGTCGGTAACGCTTGATGTCGCGCTCGGCATTGGTGGTTTGCCGCGTGGGCGCATTATTGAGATTTTTGGGCCTGAATCCTCTGGTAAAACAACCCTGACTTTGCACGCTATCGCCAATGTGCAGGCTGCTGGTGGAATTGCAGCATTTATTGACGCAGAGCACGCCTTAGACCCCGTTTACGCACAGAAACTCGGGGTGAATATTGATGAGCTGCTTGTGTCGCAGCCCGACAACGGCGAGCAGGCGCTAGAAATCGCAGATATGCTGATTCGCTCTGGCTCTGTCGACTTGATTGTTATCGACTCTGTTGCCGCACTGGTGCCCGCTGCTGAAATCAAGGGTGAGATGGGTGACTCACACGTTGGTCTCCAAGCCCGGCTTATGTCGCAGGCGCTGCGTAAGATTACTGGTGGCCTGCACAACACAAACACAACAGCTATTTTCATTAACCAGCTGCGTGAGAAGGTTGGTGTGATGTTTGGCAGTCCGGAAACCACCGCGGGCGGAAAGGCGTTGAAATTCTATGCCTCAGTGCGGCTTGACATTCGCCGTGTGCAAACCATTAAAGAAGGCAGTGATGCCGTCGGCAACCGCACTAAGGTTAAGGTCGTTAAGAACAAGATGGCGCCGCCGTTTAAGATCGCAGAGTTTGACATCCTCTATGGTGAGGGCATCTCTCGGGAAGGATCACTTATCGACCTGGGTGTCGAGAACAATATCATCAAAAAGAGCGGTGCTTGGTTTACCTATGATGGTGATCAGCTCGGGCAGGGCATGGAAAAAGCTCGCCGCTTTTTGAAGGAGAACCCAGAGGTTGCTGCCGAGATTGAGCAGAAAATTTTGATTAAGCTCGGAGTGATTGAAGATCCGGCTGCGCAGAATCAAGAGGCAGCTGAAGGATCCGCAGAGGTCAAATCAGCGTAATGCCGGTTAGGTTCGAAGATGATGATGCTATGGCGGATAACTCCGCCATAGCATCTGGAATTGAAACTGCAAACGCTTGGACAGCGCGGCGTGCCAGGTCGCAGCAGGGTGCAAAAGTCACCGATATTAGTGCATGGCGGGCGCGTGCTGAAAACGAGCAAACCGCCGAAAAAACTCAAGACAATAAACCCCGCAGCTCAAAAGACACAGTCATCGCCTCGCTTCAAAAACAACTAAAAACGCTAGACAAGCCTTCGCAGCCGCTTCCACCTGCGGAGCGTGTGCGAAATGAGCAGATCATAGATGAGCAGAATCTTATCTCGGTAGATTTTGGTGATCGGGCTACTCGTGAGGCCGCAAAAGATGCTGCAATTAAGTTGTTAGCCAGAAAACAACTGTCTGTTAAAGAGCTCGAAAATGAGTTGCAAAAACAGGAGTTCAACCACACACTGTGCGCTGAGGTAGCCGCTGAATGCGAAGCTGAAATGCTGATCGATGAGCTGGCACTCGCCAGAGCGATCGTAGAGAACAATCGCGGCCGCAAAGGTAAAAGTGCGCAGCAGATTAAACAGAAATTAGTGCAGAGACGACTCAGCGAGAGTGCGATAGCAGCAGCACTTGCAGAAATCGACGAAGCAGAAGAAAAGCAGCTAATTTGCGACACAGCGTTCGACAGAGCGCAGCGCTTAAATGATCTAGACTTTGCGACAGCAGAACGCAGACTTCTAGCTTTTCTAGCAAGACGCGGCTGGAGCGGTTATGAGACACGCGAAATAGCCCGTGAGGCATTGCGTGCCGCGGGCATTGATTAATGGGGTTTATTAGGATAGGTAGTTATGACCATCGACCTCAACAAGCCATTAAAGATTGATCTGTCACCGGCAGCATTGCGTGCAGATGGTAGCCCACGCACATATGAGGTGACCACATACGGTTGTCAAATGAATGTGCACGATTCAGAGCGGCTCTCAGGAGCGCTGGAGGCAGCCGGATACATTAAGAATCCCGCTGGTGAACAGGCTGATGTGGTGGTCATCAACACCTGTGCGGTGCGTGAAAATGCTGATAATCGTCTTTATGGCAACCTCGGAATTCTTGCGAGTAAGAAACGACAGCATGAGGGTATGCAGATTGCGGTCGGTGGCTGTCTAGCGCAGAAAGATCAGGGCACAATCTTAAAGAAAGCACCCTGGGTTGATGTTGTGTTTGGAACGCATAACATGGGTTCACTGCCTGTGTTGCTTGAGCGTGCATGGCACAATAAAGAAGCTGAAATCGAGATTCTTGAATCACTTGAAACTTTTCCCTCGACACTCCCCACCAAGCGTGATTCGGCTTCAAGCGGCTGGGTGTCTATTTCAGTAGGTTGTAACAACACCTGCACCTTTTGTATTGTGCCGAGCCTGCGCGGCAAAGAAAATGATCGCCGCCCGGGCGATATTTTGAAAGAAGTGCAGGCACTGGTTGATGACGGCGCGATCGAAGTAACTCTGCTCGGGCAGAACGTCAACAGCTACGGAGTTTCTTTCGGAGACCGGCAGGCTTTTAGCAAGTTGCTGCGCACCATGGGCACGATTGAGGGCTTAGAGCGCGTCCGGTTTACCAGCCCGCACCCGGCGGCATTCACCGATGATGTTATTGACGCTATGGCAGAAACCCCCAACATAATGCCGCAGCTGCATATGCCTTTGCAGTCTGGATCAGACCGCGTGTTGCGGGCGATGCGCCGCTCATACCGCAGCAAGAAATTCTTAGGCATCTTAGAAAAAGTGCGCACCAAAATTCCGCACGCCGCAATCACAACCGACATCATCGTCGGGTTTCCCGGTGAGACAGAAGAAGATTTTCAGGAGACCATGCGTGTTGTTGAGCAGGCACGGTTCCAAAGTGCCTTCACTTTCCAATACTCCATCAGGCCCGGCACACCAGCAGCAACAATGGAGAATCAAATACCAAAAGAGGTTGTGCAGGAACGGTATGAGAGGCTGGTTGCCCTGCAAGACCGGATCGCTTTTGAAGAAAACCAAAAACTTGTTGGAACTCCTGTTGAGGTTCTCGTAACTGCCAGCGAAGGCAGAAAATCTGCAGAGACCAACCGTCTCGCTGGTCGCGCAAGAGACAATAGACTCGTGCACTTCGTTGTGCCAGAGGGAGCCGACGCACCCAGGCCTGGTGATATTGTGAACACAACCGTCACCTCGGCGGCGCCATTCTTCCTAATAGCGGATGATTACGAGAACTACAGGCTGCGTCGCACCCGCTCAGGTGACGCATGGGATCGCAGCCAAGCTGAGACCTGTGGGGCACCAACACCGGGGGCTGCCGGCGGGCGTGGTGGTGCGGTGAATCTCGGTATGCCAACAATTGGTGTGCGCAGAGCCTAAGCTGCTGCACGGGAACACGGTAGATTTTAGGGCCTAATGTCGCATCTTAAAGGTCTAACCGCGATAGCGCCGCCGGTTGTCGCAGTTTTCGGCGCAACCGCAACCGGAAAAAGCGCGCTGGCCGTTAACCTTGCCTGCAAGCTACGTGCGCTGGGCTCTCCTGCCGAGGTTATAGGTGCCGACGCAATGCAGCTCTATCGGGGGATGGATATCGGCACTGCAAAACTTACAGCGGAAGAGATGCGGGGTGTACCACACCATCAAATTGACGTTCTCGATCCGCGTGAGGAAGCGAGCGTTTTCGCCTATAAGAATCAAGTAGCAGAATTGATTAGCAAGCAGCGTGCAAGCGGTATCGTGCCGATAGTAGCCGGCGGCTCCGGGCTCTACGTAAATGCTGCGCTTTATGACTTAGAGTTTGCGCCGCACAGCAGCAGTGTCAGAGAAGAATTAGAAACCTACTACGCTGAAAAAGGCTTACAAGAACTGCAGCGGCTGATAGAGCGCGAAGATCCAGAGGCTGCAAAGGGCGTTGACCTGCGCAATCCACGCCGTATTATCCGTGCCTTAGAGATAAAAAGAATCACCGGCAAAAGCGCCATAACATCCCTCCCAGAAGCGCCGAAACTCAAGCATCCGACACTTTTGGTGCACACCGTAGAGGATCGTGCAACACTGGTTAACCGGATAGATACCCGGGTTGAGGCGATGTGGGCGGACGGCATAATCGATGAGGTAAAACGCCTTGAAAAGTTGGGCATCAGAGAGGGTAAAACCGCAAGCCAGGCGATCGGCTATGCGCAGGCGCTGCAGCAGCTTGACGGTGAAATTATCGAGGCTGCTGCAATCGCTGAAACCCAGCTTCTGACACGACGCTACGCACGCCGCCAGGTGAGCTGGTTTAAACGCTTAGCTCTGCAAAAAGAGGTGAGCAGCGCAGACTCGAGAAGCGAACTGGCGCAAACCGCCCTGCTCGCAGACATTCTTAAAATTTGGCGTGAGTCTGCAAGCTAGGATTTAAACATGTCCATCACTCTCCAGTTTGCGAAAGCTCACGGCACCGGTAACGACTTTGTGCTTTACACCGATGCCGACGGGGCAAATCAGCTCTCCCCAGAACAGATCGCGTTCCTATGCGACCGCCGGTTTGGTGTCGGCGGTGATGGGCTCATTCGTGCTGTGCGCACACGCAATCTTCCTGAAGCAAAAGAACTAGCGGCAGCTCACCCAGAAGCCGAGTGGTTTATGGACTACTACAACGCTGATGGTTCTACAGCGCAAATGTGCGGCAACGGTGTGCGCGCTTATGTGCACTATCTTCTGACCGAGGGCCTGATAGATCCGGAACGTCGGGAAACTATAGCTATTGGAACTCGCGCAGGGGTAAAGGATGTTCTCGTCGGTCGCGGTGGCTACAGCGTCGACCTTGGTCGTTGGCGGTTGGATGGCAGTGCAGAAGTGACCACGCAGTGTGAGACGGTCGCCCGCCCTACGCTCGGCATTAATCTTGGCAATCCGCATGCGGTTGCTGCGGTTCCCGACAAAAATGTTTTAAACAGTCTCGACCTCACTAAAGCACCTGCGCTTAATCCAGCTCCGGCAGAGGGAGCAAACGTTGAATTTGTTGCCCCAGACGAGCAACTTATTAAAGATGGGGTTGGCCAGATCTCTATGAGAGTTTTTGAGCGTGGTGTCGGCGAAACTCTTTCTTGTGGCACCGGCGCCGTTGCAGCGGCGCTCGCCTTTCGACAGTGGGGTGGCAGCGAAATGCCGAATAATTGGCGTGTCGGTGTGCCTGGCGGCGTGCTGGCCGTGCGCATGTTCCCGACTGAAGAGGGAGAACACGTCTCGCTGAGCGGGCCTGCAGAGATTGTTTACAGAGGAGAAATCACACTCCCAGCAGCAGTCTAAGAGGATCAACTGCTGCTGTTCTTACTGTTTTTATGTCAGGCTGTGCGTGTTACAGCGATAACATGGAAGCCTTTGTCGCGAGCAAACCGTGACACAGTGTGGGTGCTAGCAAATTCAGTTGCAAGCCACTTTTCAAACGACAGCGCCCCAAGATTCTTAGCGACAACCAGGTAGGCGATTCCGCCAACGACAAGACGCGGTAGATAAGTGCGCATCAAACTGTGTAGCACCTCTTTGCCAACCCGAATCGGTGGGTTAGAACGAATTTCATCAAACATTACGTCTTGCGGAAGCTGATCCGCCCGGAGAGCACGGACATGATCGAGAGCGAGTTTTTCAGCATTGCGCGCTGTGAGCTCTAGCGCCCGCTCGTTGACATCGAGCGCAAACACATCAAGCTCTGGGGAGTTGAGCGCCGCATCCAGCGAGATTGCGCCCCACCCGCAGCCGATATCCAACAAGTTTCCGGCACCCGGTGGCGCGGGCACAGACCGCAGCAGCACCGCTGTGCCGCGATCCAAACCATCGTGGCTGAAGACGCCGCGCGCAGAGAGCACTTCATGCTCGCGGCCGCCAAGCGCAACCGAGATGGGGTAGGGCGTAAACTCGCCTCCCGGCGTTGCAGAAAAATAATGCTCGCTCACCATATGAGTATCGCACTAATCGATCCGGTATTCCTAGTCAGGTGTATAGCGTAAGATTTAGGGAAGATGGACACTGAAAAATTCAACGCTGAAGATGATTTCTCGCAATCTGATGATGTGATCAAGCGGATCCTTTCGCGCTCTCAAAACAGCGCGCATGTGATTCGCGATGGTCGCGCCCAAGCATTAGGTGACGAAAGTTTTGATGCGCTCACAGATGCAGATATTGACATCGCGCTTGAGCGTGAAGAGCGTGCCGGTATGCGGCGCGTTTCGGGTCTATCAACTCAGCTGGACGATATTACCGAGGTGGAGTATCGCGATCTGCAGCTTGAGAACGTGGTTTTGGTTGGGGTTTATTCACAGGGGAGTCTTGCTGATGCAGAAAACTCTCTTCGCGAGCTTGCAGCACTTGCCGAAACTGCTGGCGCCAAGGTGCTTGAGGGGCTTTTGCAGCGCCGGCCGCATCCGGATCCTGCGACATACCTCGGGAAGGGAAAGGCGCAGGAGCTGAGAGAGCTTGTTGCCGAGCTGCGTGCCGATACTGTGATTGCCGACTCTGAGTTGGCTCCGAGTCAGCGTCGTGCGCTTGAAGATGTTGTGAAAGTGAAGGTTATCGACCGCACAGCTGTGATCCTTGATATTTTTTCGCAGCACGCGAAGAGCCGTGAGGGCAAAGCGCAGGTGGAGCTTGCGCAGCTTGAATATCTGTTGCCGCGATTGCGTGGCTGGGGTGAGTCGATGTCGCGGCAGGCTGGCGGTCAGGTTGGTGCTGGCGGTGCGGGTATGGGTTCTCGCGGTCCGGGCGAAACTAAAATTGAGCTTGATCGCCGCCGTATTAATACCCGCATGGCGAAGTTGCGGCGTGAAATTGCGCAGATGGCACCCGCGCGCCAGACTAAGCGTGCCACGCGCAGACGGGGTGATGTTCCCACAGTGGCTATTGCGGGATACACGAACGCTGGTAAGTCGAGTCTGTTGAACCGTCTCACCGGCGCCGGTGCGCTGGTGCAAAACCAGTTGTTTGCAACTCTTGATACGACTGTGCGCCAGGCTACCGCTGCAGACGGCCGCAATTTCACCTACGTCGACACGGTTGGATTCGTGCGCTCTCTGCCGCATCAGTTGGTCGAGGCTTTTCGGTCGACCTTTGAAGAGGTCTCTGAGGCGGATGTGATTTTGCACGTGGTTGATGCTTCACACCCCGATCCCGCATCTCAATTAAAGGTTGTGCGTGAGGTGATCGGTGAGGTTGATGCGGCTGATATTCCAGAGATTGTGGCTTTTAATAAGGCTGATCTGATAGATGATAATCAACGCTTAGTGCTGTTGGGCTTAGCTCCCCGAGCAATTTTTGTTTCTGCAAAAACCGGTGCTGGTGTAGATGAGTTGCGTGCTGCTGTGGATGCAACCCTGCCCAGACCAGCGCACGAGGTTGTTGCGGTAATTCCATACGAGCACGGCGAAGTGGTCTCAGAACTCCACGAACGTAACCGGGTGATTTCGCTTGATTATGTTGAAAATGGAACTCGTGTGCGCGCACAGGTATCTGATGAAATGTATGCGAGGCTGCAGCCCTACCTAATCGATGGTTAAAAGGCTTGCGGATCAGCTAGCGCAAAAAATTTAACAGGGGATTGCTGCTGCTCTTGCCTGTCGTTACACCGCGCGGAACACAGCAATCACCTTGCCGAGAATTTGGGCGGTATCTCCCAGAATCGGCTCGTAGGCAGAGTTTTGTGGCAGCAGCCAAAGGTGGCCGTCACGGCGTCGGAAAGTTTTGACCGTAGCCTCGCCATCAAGCATTGCCGCGACTATTTCACCATTTTGGGCATCAGCCTGCTCGCGGATCACTACATAATCACCATTGCAGATTGCCGCGTCGATCATTGAATCGCCAACGACTCGCAGCATGAAGATGTTGCCCTCACCAACAAGAGACTTTGGCAGCGGCATGGTGTCTTCGACCTGTTCTTCGGCGGTGATCGGCACACCCGCAGCGATTTGCCCAAGCAGTGGCACCATAGTGAACGATTCACGCAGTAAAGCGACTGAAGTCTGTTCATTGTGCGCGGGGTCAACGGTGGGGCGCTGCTGTGGTTTGGTGGTGAGATTGCTTGTAGTGTCAGCGGTAGCTTCTGTGTCAATGATTTCGAGGGCGCGGCTGCGGCCCTGCGCACGACGAATGTAGCCACCGACTTCAAGCACTTTGATCTGATGTGAGACGCTCGCTAGCGAGTTTAGATCGCAATGAATGCCGATCTCACGCAGTGAGGGAGCGTAACCGTGCGCGCCAACATATTCAGTTATGTAGTCGAGCACCGCTTGGGTGCGTTTTTTGAGCGGCTTATTCTCGTCAGACTGGCGCATTCTCGGTGCTCCTGAATTTAAGGGCGTTATAAAGTCATACACCCTCATGATTAGCTGGTTGTTAATTAACACCGTAGGCGCAAACACTTGATTTTACAAGTCAAAACGCCTCGTTATAGAAACTTTATTCCAAAAATTTGTTCTAATAAAGTTTTCGGAATAAACTGAACATATGTTCCGAACAAATGTTCGGCAATTGGAGGGTTAAAAATGAGCAACACAATTTACAACACCACTGTTCAAGACTCTCAGTCCACGCACTTGAGACTCACGCGCAGAGGTAAGGCTGTGTTTTCTGCATTCGGCCTTGGTGCACTGCTAGCCGGCGGTTTATTTATTTCTGCTATCAACTCAACGGCCGCTGAGGCGACCGCCGAAGTGTCGGGGGCTGAGTTCGGTTATGTTGTTCCAATGCCGGGGGAGTCACTGTGGCAGATTGCTGCTGAGATTGCACCAAAAGCAGACCCGCGTGACACTGTTGCCGACATTGTCGCTTTGAACCAACTACCATCGTCTGCAGTGCAGGCGTATGAGCCGGTTGCAGTGCCGCTTGAGTTTAATGATGCTGAGCGTGTTTTTAGTGCCGCTGAGGTTGGGATTCTCGACTGATAGCATCTTAATATGACAGATCTGCAAGACTTGCCGCTGCGTGATAGCCTCCGCGGGCAGACTCCTTACGGTGCTCCACAGCTTGATGTTCCGATTGCGCTCAACGTAAACGAGAACACGCACGGGGTGCATCCGGAGGTGCAGAAGCAGATTCTTGCTGCGCTGTCTGACGAGCTTAGCGGCCTCAATCGTTATCCCGACCGTGAGTTTAGGCCGCTGCGCGAAGCACTTGCAGACTATTTAGGTGATGGTCTGAGCGCAGATAATATTTGGGCAGCTAACGGTTCTAACGAAGTGCTGCAGCATATTCTGCAGGCCTTTGCTGGTCCCGGCCGCTCAGTTCTGAGTTTCGGGCCGACCTATTCTATGTATCCGCTGCTCGCAGCAGGCACCGACTCTGAATATATTGAAATCCCTCGCGAAGAAGGTTTTCTGCTCAGCCCAGAGTTTGTGGCTGCCAAGATTGCTCAGCACAAGCCGGACGTGGTTCTGCTGTGCGGCCCAAATAACCCAACCGGCACAACGCTGTCGCGCGAAGCGATTATTGCAGCATATGATGCCTTTGATGGAGTGCTCGTAATTGACGAGGCATACCATGAGTTTGAGACAGATCTCCCAAGCGCAACCACTCTGCTTAACGGCCGCCCACGGTTGGCGGTGTCGCGCACGACGAGCAAAGCTTTTGCCTTTGCTGGTGTGCGGCTCGGGTATTTAGCGGCCGATCCTGCTTTTATCGATGCTTTGCGATTGGTGCGCCTGCCGTATCACCTCTCTGCATTGACGCAGGCGGCAGCGCTAACAGCGGTGCGCAACGCACCTCTCATGCTTGAAGCAGTGGCAGAGATCCGTGCGCAGCGTGCGTTAGTCGTTGCCGAGCTGCAGAGTTTGGGGTTGCGACCGTGGCAGTCGGGCGCAAACTTTTTGCTCATTGACGGCTTCGATAACCCGTCCGCTGTCTTTGACGCGCTCCTCGACCGAGGCATTCTGGTGCGTAAAGTTGCAATACCCGGGCACTTACGTCTCACAATAGGCACCGCAGCTGAGAATAAAGCGGTGCTGGCAGCGCTTCGCGATATTCTTAAATGAGACACATCAGGTGATATAGAAAGAACGTCATGGTTGCAACTGCACGGCAGATCACTAAGTCCCGTAAGACCAGTGAGTCGCAGATTTCCTTAGACCTAAATCTCGACGGCTCAGGTCTGGCTGACATCGATACCGGAGTGCCTTTTTTTGATCACATGCTTGATGCCTTTGCTAGGCACTCGTTAATCGACCTGCGTGTTCGTGCGTCGGGAGACACACACATTGACGTGCATCACACAGTTGAAGACACCGGAATTCTCTTAGGCCAGGCAATTCTCGAAGCGCTCGGTGATAAGACCGGTATCTCCCGCTACGGTGACGCTCTAGTGCCACTTGATGAGGCACTCGCGCAGGCGGTTGTTGATATTTCTGGTCGCCCATACCTCGTGCATACAGGCGAGCCAGAGGGCTTTGAATACCACCTTATTGGAGGACACTTCACCGGCTCGATGGTGCGGCATTTCTTTGAAGCACTCACTTTCAATGCGCGTCTAACCGTGCATCTGCGGCTGCTAAACGGTCGGGATCCGCACCACATTGCTGAGGCCGAGTTCAAAGCATTTGCCAGAGCTTTCCGCACCGCAAAGACGATTGATCCGAATATTAAGGGTGTTCCTTCAACTAAGGGCGTTCTCTAGCGTATGAACAGCCCGGTGGTTGCGGTTCTCGCATACGGATCAGGCAATGTGCACAGCGCAGTAAAAGCGCTGCAGGCAGCTGGCGCAGAGGTTAGGCTGACCGCTGATCCAAAATTTATTGCGACAGCAGATGGTTTGTTTGTTCCCGGTGTTGGGGCGTTTGACGCTGTAATGCAGCAGCTGACCGCGGTAAACGGTGTTGCAGCTATCAACGAACGCCTCGCAGACGGTAAACCCGTTATGGGCATCTGCGTGGGGCAGCAAATACTATTTGAATCAGGCACTGAGCGGCAGGTGCATTCCGCTGGTCTCGGCATCCTGTCCGGCAGCGTTGCAGCATTGCCGGCAAAAACACTGCCGCACATGGGGTGGAACACCGTCGCAGTCGATCCGCGTTCAACGCTGTTTGCAGGCCTTGCAGACGAAGCTTTTTACTTCGTGCACAGCAACGCAGTAAGCAGCTACGAGAACGGTGGGGTAAGAGCTCTGTCTCCCGCTCTCGCGGGTGAAGAGGTGCTGCTAACAACAGCCGAACATGAAGGAGCGAAATTTATCGCCGCTGTTGAGTGCGGGCCATTGAGCGCAACCCAGTTTCACCCTGAAAAATCAGGCTCTGCCGGGCTGAAGCTGCTGTCAAACTGGATAAACTCGCTTAGGTAGCTCATTTAAAAATACGCCACTCACACACGTCAGGAATCTTATGACCGAAAACAACGCCAAGCTTGAACTTCTGCCCGCTGTCGATGTACGCGAGGGGCAGGCCGTCAGACTCGTGCAGGGAGCAGCCGACGCGGTTACCGGCTATGGTAGCCCTGTTGATGCGGCACTGGATTGGGTTAATGCCGGCGCTGAGTGGATTCACCTGGTTGATCTAGACGCAGCTTTTGGTACCGGTAGCAACACCGAAGTGTTGCGTGAAGTGATGGCGGCTACCGGTGATGTAAAGATCGAGCTTTCGGGTGGTATCCGCGACGATGAGAGTCTGCAGCGGGCTCTTAAACTAGGCGCTACCCGTGTGAACCTCGGCACCGCTGCGCTCGAAAATCCCGACTGGACTGCGAAGGTTATTTCAGAATACGGCGAGAAAATAGCCGTCGGGTTAGATGTGCGTGGTGACACCCTTGCCGCTCGTGGCTGGGTAAAAGAGGGCGGAAACCTCTGGGAGGTGCTGGATCGTCTCGAAGCTGCCGGCTGTGCTCGGTATATTGTGACCGATGTTGCAAAAGATGGCACTCTTGCCGGCCCAAATCTTAATCTGCTGCAGCGCGTGTTAGAGCGCACTAACAAGCCCGTTGTTGCTTCGGGCGGGGTTGCTGAGCTTGCAGATATCGAAGCTCTGCGCACACTTGTTCCGCTCGGTCTGGAGGGCGCAATTGTGGGTAAAGCACTCTACGCCGGTAAGTTCACACTCGAAGAGGCTCTTGCAGTAGCTTCATAACATGGCAATCAAAAAACTTCCGTCAACCGGTGATCGGCCGCAACACACGCCGACTCCAACCGGTCTGCCCCAGGGGCAGACCGCGGGGGGAAGTGGTGACTCGGCGGGTTTCCCTTGGGCGGGGCGCAGCTTCGACCACCACGGCACAGCTTTTGCTAACGACGACGGCCAGACCCCTGCAGAGTATGCCGGTGCCAGAGAGCGCTTTATTGCACGAGTTGCTGGCTATACGGACGCTGTCGCCGCTGCTGATCCGACACTCGTAGCGCAGGCTCTCACGCGATTAGCGGAAGCTGAGAGAAAGCTGCTTGCAGAGTTTGCAAAAATTCGGGTTTTGATTCCACTCGTTGCTGAGGGAGGTGACTTTGGTGTCACCGACTCCGGGAAAATTGTCGAAAAAACCCAAGAGCTTTCTATTGTGACGGTAGCCGCGCCCGACGGCCGCACCGCAATGCCTGTTTTCACCTCAACAGAAACTATGCGCGCCTGGGATGGCACGGCAAGACCCATTCCAGTGCCGGTGCCGCAGGCGGTTATCGCAGCCGCTCAAGAGGAGACACCCTTAATCGTTATTGACCCTGCAAGCTCTGCTACGCGAGTGGGGGTTAGAGCTCCACGGTTTGAAGAGATCGCCAGCGGAAAGGTCTTACTTCCTGGCTGGGCTGATAATCAGTTTGCGAAAACGGTGCAAGAATTTGCAACCAGCGCAGATAAGCGGGTCAGATTCGCGACTTTGATGCCATTAGATCCGCGTTTGGATCTCACCAATGTTGAGGCTGAACTCGTGCTTGGGATTGCGCCGGGTCACTCGCGTGAAGCAGTGCAGAGTATCGCTGCAAACATTAGTGCGGCATGGGAGTCAAACACTGTGCTTTCGAAGCGAATTGATAGTGTAAGGCTTAAATTTGTGCCTGCCGGTAACTAGCTGCAGAGCCGTTATAGCAGATTAGTTAAAACAACGAAGGTCACAGTTCCTGCAACAACTGACAGGGTTGTGTTGCGCTTGGTCAGAAGATGAACGATAACTGTGACCGCTAAAGATACCGGCGCAATCCACCACTGTTCGGAAGCTGTAAATGAATCACGAAAAGTGATCGCCGACAGAATTAGCAGGATGCCAACCGGCATCCAGGCGCCGAATAGGCGCACCACAACAGACCGTCGCAGTGGACGAAGAATCATGAAGGGCACAGCGCGTAATAGAAAGGTGATAGCGCCGCTCAATAGCGCAGCGATAATTATATAAATTGAATTTGGCTGGTGCATTAAACCTCGCCTCCCAAAGCCGGCCCTTTGGCAGACCTGTAGTTAAACACTGCGCGCACCGCAAGCAGAGCAGCAAAGATAAGCAGTGATAACAGCAGGTCGAAGTCTCCCGGCATTAACATTCCGGCTGTCACGGCGATACCCGCTAATACTGAGCTCGGCAACTGTCGGCGACTGCTGAACGCGTCGATAAACATCACCGTAAACAGCGCGCAGAGAGCAAACTCAAAACCGTGTAGATCAACTGGCAGAGCTGAGGCAATAACCACACCGAGCAGTGATCCCCCCAACCAATAGAGGTGACTGATTACCTGCATGGTGACAACACGAGTGCCGGTGAGTTCAGCGGTGTCTTTACCCGCGTAAGTGGCGTAAACCTCATCGATCAGGCCAAACACCGAGTAAAAACGAGCCACCGGGTTTTTCACCAGATGGAGAGGGAAGGAGAATGCGTAAAACACATGCCTGAAATTTATTGCAAACACCAGCGCTGCAATTGTTAAAAGTGATGCGTCTGAGGCAAACAGTGAGAGCAGCATAAACTCGACACTGCCAGCATAAACAACGAGGCTGGTGAGCGGCGCAACCCACCACTGCAGGTCGAGCTCAATTGCAAGCATGCCGAGGGCGATCCCGAGCGGAAAAATACCAAGCCCAACCGATAGAGAGTCTTGAAAACCGAGTTTAAACTGTGCTGTTTCCGTCATCCTACTGAAGTTAGATAACCGAACCGGTCCACTTCTCGCCCGGGCCAGCGCCGGGGGCGTCGGGGAAAGTTGATGCTTCGCGGAATGCAAGCTGCACTGAGCGCAGCCCGTCGCGGAGACCGCGCGCGTGCACGTCACTAATCTCCGGTGCTGCTGCTGTGATGAGGCCTGCAAGTGCGTTGATCAGTTTGCGCGCCTCGTCCAAATCGGTTTCTTCCTCTGGATTGTCTGCCAAACCAACCTTTATCGCAGCGGCGCTTAACAGGTGCACGGCAGCGGTTGTGATAACCTCAACCGCTGGCACCTCAGCAATATCGCGGGTTGCGTTAGCCACATCTGCCGCTGCATGAGTGTTCACATTTTCAGAGTTTGATGCCCCAGTCATGCTCATAATTAAACCCTACAACCTGCTATAGTTGGAAGTGGCTCTCAGAAATTCTGAGATTTGAAGCGGATAATCTCCCACCTGCGCACTCGTTAATAAAGAGGTTGCGGGTAGTTGGCACTCCGTCCCGGCAGCCAGTCGGGATAGCTTGAGGGTGCAGAGTAGTTCCTACTCTATGTTCGTTTCGTGGTGTGCTTAAAGCAAGCGCACAGCCGTCACCAAACGAAGGAGCTAGCAATCAGCGAACCACGTACGAATGAGCGAATCCGCGCCCGCGAGGTAAGACTCGTAGGTCCAAGCGGAGAGCAGGTGGGTGTCGTCGATATCAACACCGCACTCAATCTTGCCCAGCAAGCGGATCTCGACCTCGTCGAGGTTGCCCCTAATTCAAAACCGCCGGTAGCCAAGATTATGGACTACGGCAAGTTTAAATACGAGGCAGCGCAGAAAGCGAAAGAGGCTCGTCGCAATCAGGCGAATACAGTGCTTAAAGAAGTGCGTTTCCGCCTGAAGATTGACACTCACGACTACGAAACAAAAATGAAGCGCGCTATTGGATTCCTCTCAGCGGGAGACAAGGTCAAGGCGATGATTCAGTTCCGTGGTCGCGAACAGTCTCGGCCAGAGCTCGGCGTGCAGCTGTTGCAAAAATTTGCTCAGGATATTTCTGAGCACGGCTCCGTAGAGTCAAACCCACGCATCGACGGGCGAAACATGGTGATGGTTATTGCACCGCTAAAGAACAAGTCTGAAGCACGTGCCGCGCAGAACGCGCGCCGTGCAGAAGAGAAGGCTAATCGTCGCGCTGCTCGTGCAGAGAAGAGCGGCCAGTCTGCCTCTTAAGAAAGACTAGCTCTAACTTTTACTGCGCGCCTTTCGTGCAGTACTAACTCACAAGGAGAAATAATGCCTAAGCAGAAGACCCATTCGGGCGCTAAAAAGCGTTTCCGTGTAACCGGCAGCGGCAAGATCATGAAGCAGCAGGCTGGTATGCGTCACAACCTCGAGGTGAAGGCGTCTAAGCGTAAGCGCCGCCTGAACGCTGACCAGGTACTGGCTAAGGGTGACGTCAAGCAGGCTAAGAAGCTGCTCGGCCTTTAAAGGCTGGGGCAGGAAGTATTTCGCCGCTTAAGGTTAAAAGAATTTAAAGGAAATAAACACAAATGGCAAGAGTAAAGCGCGCAGTCAACGCGCACAAGAAGCGTCGTACAGTTCTCGATCGCGCATCAGGCTACCGCGGTCAGCGGTCACGTCTCTACCGCAAGGCTAAAGAGCAGCTGCTCCACTCATACGAGTACTCATTCAACGATCGCCGTAAAAACAAGGGCAACTTCCGTCGCCTTTGGATCCAGCGCATCAACGCCGGTGCTCGTGCAAACGGCCTTACCTACAACCGTTTTATCCAGGGCCTGTCTCTGGCGGGTATCGAGGTAGACCGTCGCATCCTGTCAGAGCTTGCTACCAACGAGCCAGCAACCTTCGCACAGCTTGTGCAGGCGGCTAAAGACGCTTTGCCTGAAGACACTTCTGCACCAAAGGCATAACCTGTAGGTGTTTTGTGGATCGGGCCGCTCTTTTGGGAGCGGCCCGATTTGTGTTTAGAAGTTCACTGTAAAGTTTTTATGTGATCGAAAACCCAAAATCTGCACAAATTAAAAAAGCGGCAGCACTGCAGCAGAAAAAGCAGCGGCTCCTGACAGGGCGTTTTATCGTTGAAGGCCCACACGCCGTGGAGGAAGCATTGCGCTTCCAGCCTGCGGGGGTGCGGGTTATTTACACAACGCACGCCGGCCGCTCACGTTTCGAGAACTTGGATCGTGATGCTGATGCCGCCGGTGTGCGGATCGAAATGGTTAGTGAACAGGTGCTTGCCGCTCTCAGTGACACTGTAACACCGCAGGGGGTTGTTGCTGTTGTAGATATTCAAAACCCGTCTGTTGCTGAAACGGTGACAGGTGCAAAACTTGTGGCTGTGTTAATTGATGTGCGTGACCCGGGGAATGCCGGAGCTGTGCTGCGGGCGGCAGACGCTGCCGGAGCTGACGCCGTAATTTTTGCGGGGGAGAGCATCGATCCGTGGCACCCGAAAGTGGTGCGAGCCACAACCGGTTCACTGTTTCACCTCCCAATCAGCTATGAGCGTGACAGTGTGCAAGTTTTAGACACACTCACAGCTGCGGGTCTGCTAACGATTGCGGCAGACATTCGCGGCACCGATTTGCAGCCGGTTGACCCGATACTCAGTCAGCGCACCGCATGGATTTTTGGTAATGAAGCACACGGTTTAAAAAGCGAAGAACGTGAACGCTGTGATCATGTGCGAAAACTCCCCATATACGGGCAGGCTGAGTCACTAAATCTTGCTACCGCTGCTGCTGTCTGTCTCTACACGAGTGCCTTCCAACAGCAGGCTGGTGCGTGAATTAGGCTAAGCAAACAGGGTTTCCCCGAGCATTCCGCCTTTCTGCCAACCGGGCGGAAGTGCAAACACCGCTGATCCAATATGTGTCACCCAGGTGTTGAGCAGATCAAGCTCATCTAACCGCTGCTGAATCGGCACGAACTGGCGCAAGGGATCCTGTTGAAAACAGATAAACAGCAGCCCCTGTTCGATGCCCGCATCATAGTTGTATGAGCGACGCAGAATCCGTTCTGCGCTCTGTGTGCTGTGCGCTCTGCGAATGTGCGCACCTGCATGAATTATCGGTAGCCCAACAGCGTTGGTGGCCTCAAAGTCGGGTTCGTCAAACTCTGAATTTCCGGTGAGGGGAGAACCGTTTGCAAGCGTGCGCCCAACAACATTTTCACGCCCGACACGATCTACCTGATCCCAGGTGTCCATCTCCATACGGATGCGCCGCAGCACAAAAGCTGTGCCACCGGAGAGCCAGCTGGCAGCAGAATCTAGCCAAACAGTCTCACTCATGTCACTGTCGCTAGTAACATTTGGGTTTACTGTGCCGTCTATTTGACCCATTAAGTTACGCATCGTGGTTCCGCTCTTTTCAGAACCGTAAGCGCGTCTGAAGCCGTCTTGACACCAGAAGAGGGATGCAAAACCGCGCACCGTTTTTTGCAGCATACGTGATGCGTGCGCAACAGTGAGCGCATCGTCGCTGCATATTTGGAGCAACAGATCGCCACCAACAAACTCTTCCTGCAGTGCATCACGGCTGAAATCCGGCAGCGGGGCAAGCCACTCCGGAAGACGCCGCGGATTAACACGTCTTACTAATTCTGCGCCGAAACCAACTGTGACTGTGAGACCTGCCGGGCTTGCCGCTAGCTGTGGTTCGTTATCAGCGAGTGCTCCCTGCCCGGTCGTCAAAGCTTCAATGTCGTCCGTTAGCACGCGCAGCAGACGTTTTAATGCAGCAGCGTCTGTTGCAGCGTGCAGATTAAACGCCAGCAGCCTGGCGTGACTCTGCGGCTCAGTCGTGATACCCGCTTGATGCACACCGTGACAGGGGATTACCGTGTCACCGTTAAGAGACTGCTCAGCATGTTTCGGGGCGCGTGCTGAGCTGTTTAAGGCGTGCGCCGCAAAGACGGAGGCTGCGCCAACACCGAAACCCGCTGCCGCACCAGCCAAAAGTGAGCGACGGCTGACACCGGTTGTTACACCAGCGTCAGCCTGCGCATCTTTATCGCTTGTCATTAGTGGTCGTGATCGTGATCGTGGTCGTGTTCTGCCTCATGCTCGGCATAACCCTCTTCTGCGCCAGCGTAATCGCGTGCTTCGGCTGTCAGTTCAAAAGTCGAGCCGTCGCTGAAGGTGAGGGTGAGAGCCACTGAATCACCGGCGAGGATATCGCGCTTCAGATCCATCAGCATGAAGTGATACCCGCCCGGCTCAAAGGCGACCGTCTCGTCTGGCCCAATCACGAGATTAGTTGCGGTCTCCTGCATCATGCCGTTTACAACCTCATGCACCTGAACTGAGCCAGCGCTGTCGCTGGTCACACCGGTCAGTTCGAGCGGAGTTTCCCCCTCGTTGTGCAGCTCGCCAAAGACAGCCGTCATCTCACCGGCAGCGGCAGATTTTACCCAAGTGTGATGGGTGTGCATATGCGCTTCATTGTGAGCGTGCGACTCATGCTCCGCGTGTGACTCGTGTGCGTCTGTCGATGCTGCATCGGTGTTGTTAGCGCAAGCACCTGTAGCGAGCGCGAGGGCGACAAGAGCGGTCGCAGCGGCTGATTTACGAACAGATGATTTAAACATAGAAATGTCCTTAAAAATTTTTCAAAACTTAAATTAATCTTGATTATTTGCGCGCGCTGTTATTGCGCTGGTACCAGACGATAACCGCGATAACAATCGCAGCAAAGACGAGCACAGCGATTGAAGCCCAAACTACTGCTGCCGCACCGGGAGGCTCCTCTTCGGCCGCAGTGGCAGCCTGGCCTACCGGCTGGTTCTTAAGCTCTGCAGCGTAGTCGGCGAGCTCTTTGGCTGTGACATCACCAACGCCAAACACATAGCTTCCCTCTATCGGGTGACCGTCTGACGAGACAACACGCCAAGCAACCGAATAGAGCCCGTTCAGCTCAGCAGAAATCGGCAGAGTCAGAGTGTCACCGTCAATCTTTAACTCACCCGTCGAAACCTCACCCTGCTGCTTTGCACTAATGGTGACCACATTGCCGCCCGCGATCTCTGTCACCGCTGCGCTAAAACGCAGTGTCAATTCGCTGGGAGACGCGCCCAAAATTTCATTTGCGGCGGGTGTGGAATCAACAAGTCTGTCGTGCGCAGACGCCGCCGTAACCGGCAGCACAGTCGCAAAAACTAAAACGCACAGCGCGACTAGAGGGCGCAAAATTTTACTAATAGACATATTTTCCCCTAGAAACAATTATTTGTTAGCAATAACTGTTGTGCGCTGGCGGTCCACGAAAGCGCATACCGGAGAAAGTAAAATCCTTAATTTTTAGGTAGGATCGATGCTCCGCACCCGGCAGCTCAACAGAGAGCTTGGGGGGCAAAATGTGCGATACGGTTGCACGATGCAGACAAAACTGCAGCCTGTGCCGCAGATATGACACGGTCTGCTGCACACGATCCGCACCCTTAGCAGCGTTGAGCAGAAGCAGCGTAGTGAGAGCAGCTACCAGAGCGTGCGCGAAAAACATTTGCGCACCACTCAAGAACAGCTCGCCGGCATGACCGGTGACGTTAAAAACAAACTTAGGCACAGCATGCGAATGCTGGTGTGAGCTGGCAAGAAACCCGGTCGGCGAGAGGCCGGCCATCCCAACAAACACCCAGTGGAAGAGAGTCTGCGTTAACAGCACAGACAGCGTCAACAGCGGAGCACGCCAGCGGCGACCGGTTGCAAGCAACGCAAATGGCCAGGCAACGAGAGTGGTGCACACAATCGCTGTGAGACTTGGTGCAGCAGCACCGGCGAGCGTATGCGCCAAAGCACCGACACTGCTTGCAAACAGCGCAATCACACCAGCGACAAAACCGCGACTGGCGTGACTTTCAGAAACACTAGCTTGCATACTGCTTAAATTATAGATCTATTGCACAGCTAGCTTGCGAGCACGCGCACCCGCACCGCCAGTGTGCGCACATAGCCGGCCGTTCAAAACGGCACTAGAATGAGTATTTGTGTCAGATGTGAACCCAATTAGCCAAGAAACCGTTCAAGAAGCTGTCGCGCTCGCGCTCGCAGCGTGTGAGGCCGCACAGAATCTATCTGAGTTAAAGGCGGCAAAAACTCAGCACACAGGTGAGCAGTCTGCTCTTGCGAAACTAAATTCGCTGATGCGTGAGGTGCCAAAGGAGCTGAAAGCTGAAACCGGCAAACTAATGGGGCAGGCGCGCGGCCGGGTGGAAAGCGCCTACGCACAGCGCGAAGCAGTTTTGGCAAAACAGGAAGCGGAAGCGCGGCTGCGCGCAGAAACTGTTGACGTGACCGCCACCGCACCGCGTCGCGCGGTGGGGGCGAGGCATCCGCTTGCGCAGTTGATGGAAGAAATTTCAGACATCTTCATCGCTATGGGTTGGGAAGTGGCCGAAGGCCCAGAGCTCGAACATGAGTGGTACAACTTTGACGCCTTAGGTTTTGATCCGGATCATCCCGCCCGCGCTGAAGCTGACACTTTCTATGTCAGCCCAACTGACGCACACCTGTTGCTTCGCACGCACACATCTCCAGTGCAGGTGCGTGCCTTGTTGGATCGCGAGCTGCCGCTTTACGTTGTTGCCCCGGGTCGCGTCTATCGCACAGACGAGCTGGACGCAACGCACACGCCTGTGTTCCATCAGATCGAGGGAATCGCCATCGACCGAGGTTTAACGATGGCGCATTTGAAGGGCACGCTTGAGCACTTTGCGCGGCGCATGTTTGGTGAGGAAGCCAGGATCCGGCTGCGGCCAAACTTTTTCCCGTTTACCGAGCCGAGCGCAGAGATGGACGTCTGGTTTCCGAATGCACGCGGCGGCGCGAGATGGATCGAGTGGGGTGGCTGTGGCATGGTTGACCCCAACGAGCTGCTTGCGGTTGGCTTAGATCCTAATGAATACCAGGGGTTTGCGTTTGGTATGGGTATCGAGCGGACCCTCCAATTCAGGAACAACATCAACGATATGCGCGACATGGTTGAGGGCGATGTGCGCTTCAATGCACAGTTCGGAGGACTTATCTAATGCGTATCCCACTCAGCTGGTTGAACGAGCACGTAGAGCTTAAGGACCCATCGCTTGACGCTGTGCACGCTGCGCTTGTGAGCGTTGGTTTTGAAGAAGAAGACACACACAGCTTTGATTTTTCCGGGCCGATTGTTGTTGGTGAGGTGCTGGAACGCACTCCCGAAGAGCACTCGAACGGTAAAACAATTAACTGGTGTCAGGTGCGCGTTGCGCCCGCCGGTGAAACCGCAGCAGATGGCGGCGCGGATGTGCGGGGTATCGTCTGCGGTGCACACAATTTTGAGGTTGGCGATAAAGTCATCACAACCCTGCCCGGTGCTGTGCTGCCCGGCAACTTCCAGATCGCCGCGCGCAAAACATACGGGCACGTCTCTGACGGGATGCTTGCATCCGCCCGCGAATTAGGTTTGGGTGAGGATCATGACGGCATTATCACCCTCCGCAGGTTAGGGCTTGATGCGCCGGTTGGAACACCTGCGCATGACGTGCTTGGCACCGGTGACAGTGCGGTGGAAATAAATGTCACCCCGGATCGCGGATACGCTTTTAGCATCCGCGGTGTAGCTCGCGAATACTCACACGCAACCGGCGCAAAGTTTACCGATCCAGCAATCGAACTGACTGCGCGCAGTAAGCAGTCTGAGTTTTCCGGTTTCCCTGTGAAACTTGACGATCAGGCACCGATTCGCGGTCGTGCTGGTGTGCAGGGCTTTATCGTGCGCAAAGTAACAGGCGTAGATCAGTCGCGCCCGACACCGCAGTGGATGGTTGCGCGCCTGCTGCTAGCCGGTCAGCGCCCGTTGAGTCTTGCCGCTGACATCTCAAACTACGTCATGCTTGAACTTGGCAACCCACTGCACGCATACGATGCCGCAAAGGTTCAGGGTGGCCTCGGTGTGCGTCGCGCCACCGCGGGAGAAACCCTGGTCACGCTTGACGGAACCACACGCAAACTTGATGCAGAAGATCTCGTTATCGTTGATGACAGCGGCGTAATCGGTCTGGCCGGTGTTATGGGCGGCGAGAGCACTAAGACCACCGCGGAAACAACCGAGGTGCTAATCGAGGCGGCCACTTTTGACCCTGTTTCAATTGCGCGCTCTGTGCGTCGCCACAAACTGCCGAGTGAGGCGGCGAAGCGTTTTGAGCGTAGCGTTGATCCGTTGGTTGCTGAAGCGGCAGCGCAGCGTATGGTTGACCTGCTCGTTGAATACGGTGGTGGTTCTGCCTCTGCAGAGGGTGCGCGGCTTACCGCAGCGCATGAACCTGTGACGATAGAGCTAGCAGCTGATGCGCCGCAAAAACTTGTTGGTGTTGACTACAGCGCTGACAGCATAACTACGGCACTAGAAATGATTGGTTGTGAGGTTGCTGCTGTAGACGGCGGCTACCGAGTTACCGCACCGAGCTGGCGCGCAGATCTGACACGTCCGGCAGATCTTATCGAAGAGATAGCGCGTATCAACGGCTACGATCAAATTCCATCGCAGCTGCCTGTTGCACCTCCAGGGCGCGGGCTCACCCGTGCGCAGCAGCTGCGGCGACGTGCAGCAAACTTTGCTGCAGCGGCCGGATTAACAGAGGTTATTATCGCGCCTTTTGTTAGCCAGGCACAGCTTGAAACTTTTGCTGCCGAGGATTTTAACTACAAAGTAAACGCGGTGCGGCTCACTAACCCGCTGGACGGTCAGGCACCGTATCTGCGGGTGTCACTGCTGCCGGGGCTTATCACAGCAGCGCAGCGCAACCACTCCCGCGGGCTGGTTGATGTGGCGCTGATAGAGTTTGGTTCAATCTTTGTGGCAGAAAACGGCAACACGAAGATCGGCACCAAGACTGTGCCGCCGATGGCACAGTTGCCGTCTCCTGAGGTTATCGCTGAACTTAATGCATCACTGCCTGACCAGCCGCGCATGGTTGCCGCCCTCATGACCGGGGCTGCGCAGCAGACTGGTGCCGCGCAAACGCAACGCACCTACGACTGGGCTGACGCACTTGAAACGGCTCGCGGTATCGCATGGTCGTTCGGCGCACAGCTTGATGTGCGGCAGGCTAGCAGGCCGGGTTTTCATCCCGGGCGCACCGCCGAGCTGCTTTTAGCGGGTGAGGTTATCGGAGTTGCAGGTGAACTGCACCCAGAGGTGGTTGCGGCTGCGCACCTGCCGTTTGCTGTTGCAGCGCTCGAAATGAACCTCGATAGGTTGATTGAGCTCGCACCGCAGGTGACGCAGGCACAACAGCTTTCGACAATGCCTGCCGCAACACAGGACGTCACCCTCCTGGTTGCCGCTGACATTCCTGCTGCCGCTGTGCAGACAGCATTTGCTGCTGGTGCGGGTGACCTGCTCGAGTCGGTGCGGTTGGTTGATGACTACCGTGGTGACAGTGTGAGTGAGGGTGAGAAAGCACTGACTTTCAAACTGCGTTTCCGTGCTGCGGATCGCACGCTGAAAGCTGAGGAAGCAAGCGAGGCCAAGCTGCAGGGCGTAGCGCGCGCGGCAGAAACCGTTGGCGCTCGTCTGCGTGAGGTGTGATTGTGTCTTATCGAGTTGCGGTCGCTGGCGCTAGCGGATACGCCGGAGGTGAGTTGCTGCGTCTTCTCGCAGGTCACCCTGATTTTGAGGTTGTCACGGTCGCCGGGCACTCTAGCGCTGGTGACCTGCTGGGGCAGCATCAGCCGCAGTTGCGGTCGCTGGCGCACTTACGGCTGCAGAAAATTAGTGCTGAAGTGCTTGACGGGCATGACATTGTGTTTTTTGCGCTACCGCACGGGGCGTCAGGTGCAATAACTGCAAAACTAAAAAACACGCAGCTTGTGGTTGATTGCGGCGCAGATCACCGTCTTGAAAATGCGGCAGACTGGCAGGAGTATTACGGCTCAGAATTTGCTGGCACCTGGGCTTACGGTGTGCCTGAGCTGATTATTGATGCGGCGCATGGCACCCGGCAGCGAGAGGTGCTCGCGCGCGAACTAACAGAGGGTAGGGGGCGGATCGCGGCTCCCGGATGCAACGCTTCAACTGTTGCGCTGTCATTAGCGCCCGGATTTGCAGCCGGGGTGCTCGCAGAGGACGCCGATATTGTGACGGCTTTAGCGGTTGGCCCGTCAGGTGCCGGCAAAACTTTAAAGCCGCACCTGCTTGCCGCCGAGATGCTGGGATCGGCAAGCCCCTACGCGGTTGGCGGCAGTCACCGACACATTCCCGAGATTTTGCAATCACTGCGCAAAGCGGGAGCCTCTGAGCGGGTAACTTTAAGTTTCACCCCGATGCTGGTGCCGATGGCGCGCGGTATTCTCGCCACCAGCACCGCTAAACTCTGTGCCGGGGTGACTGCCGATGCGGTGCGCGCTGCCTGGGAGAATGCATACGCTGACGAACCTTTTGTGCACGTGCTACCAGCGGGTGTAGAGCCGCGAGTTGCCGATACTATCGGTGCGAACACCTGCGTTATGAGTGTTGCGGTTGATGAAAAAGCTAAGCGTGTAGTGGTTGTGGCAGCTCTCGACAATCTTGCAAAGGGCACCGCCGGTGCTGCCGTGCAGTCAGCTAATATTGCGCTTGGACTGCCGGAAGCTGCTGGCTTGACTATGAACGGAATCGCGCCATGAACGTCACACACCCAAAAGGATTTGTTGCTGCCGGTGTTGCGGCCGGTATCAAGCAAAACGGCAAGCTTGATTTTGCTGCAGTTGTTAATCTTGGCCAGAATCCTGTGGGAGCGGCGGTTTATACAAGCAACAGGGCCAAAGCAAACCCGATTCTGTGGTCTGAGAGCGTAGACATTGAAAATACTCGTGCGGTTGTATTAAATTCAGGCGGCGCAAACTGCTTTACCGGTGAGTTTGGCTATGAGACAACGAAGCAAACCGCTAACCGCGCAGCTCACCTAATCACAGAGCGTTTTGGTGGGGAACTCGGTGAAACGCACCCAGCACAAATTCAAGTGTGTTCGACCGGTCTCATCGGCGCCGGCGGCGCAGATTTTCGTGCCGCAGTTCTTAACGGCGTTGAGTGCGCTATAATGCAGCTTGCCTCTGATAGCGCGGCGGGTGACGCAGCTGCGCAAGCAATTATGACAACCGACACCGTTATTAAAACAGCCCACATCGAGGGTGAAAACGGATACCGTATCGGTGCGATCGCTAAGGGTGCCGGAATGCTTGCGCCGGGTCTTGCAACGATGCTGGTGGTGATTACAACAGACGCCAGACTTGCGCCGCAAGAACTGCAGCAGGCGCTTGAGGCAGCTGTCGGCCAGACGATCAACCGCCTCGACTCCGACGGTTGCATGTCTACAAACGATCAGGTGACGCTGCTGTCTAGCGGGGTCAGTGACGCAGATGTTGATGTGACAGAATTTACCCGCAATCTCACCGCCGTCTGTGACTCACTCGCTGCGCAACTGCAGGCGGATGCAGAGGGCGCCAGCCACACGATCGACATTACGGTAACAGGTGCTAAGAGCGAAAGAGACGCAGAAGAGGTTGGGCGTGCACTGGCGCGCAACAATCTTTTCAAAACAGCGATATTCGGCAATGATCCGAACTGGGGCCGGGTGCTCGCAGCGATCGGCACCACAAACGCGGTGTTTGATCCATACAAGGTTGATGTCAGCTTTAACGGCGTGCGCCTGTGCAGCAATGGCGGGCCGGATCGACCGGTTGCAGAGTGCGACCTGCGACCAAAACACACACTGGTTGAAATCAATCTGTTTGCGGCTGTGGGTGACAGCTCGTACACCGCGACTATTCGCACCAACGACCTGACAACAGACTACGTGCACGAAAACAGTGCATATTCAAGCTAGGTGAGTTGATGAGCGTTTTTCATGATCACAGCGACCCCGAACTGGTCCGTCTGAAAGCTGCTGCTTTAGTTGAAAGCCTGCCGTGGTTGAAAAAATACAACGGTAAGATCATGGTGATCAAATTTGGCGGTAACGCAATGGTTGATCCGAAACTATTCCAAGCGTTTGCAGAAGATGTGGTTTTTCTGCGCTTGGCCGGTATTCGTCCGGTGATAGTGCACGGCGGCGGGCCACAAATCAATGAAATGCTCACAAAACTGGGTATTCAGAGTGAGTTTCGGGGAGGGTATCGCGTCACAACTCCAGAAGCAATGGAGGTTGTGCGAATGGTGCTCACCGGTAAGGTTAATCCGCGCTTGGTGGATGAGATAAACACGCACTCACCGTTCGCTATCGGGCTCAGCGGTGTTGACGCCGGCCTTTTTAACGCCGTAAAACGGGAGCCGCAGCGGGTTGACGGCGAGCTAATCGACTTTGGGCAGGTGGGCGATATTATCAGCGTGCGTGTTGATCCTGTCTTAGCGATGCTTGATCGTGGGCTTATCCCGGTGGTGTCATCAATTGCCGCCGACCAAAAACAGACCGGCGTAGCGTTAAATATTAACGCCGATGCAGCCGCAGGAGCGCTCGCTTCAACTCTCGGGGCAGAAAAACTGGTTATTCTGACAGATGTTAAGGGCGTCTATGCAAACTGGCCAGACACCGCGTCTCTGATCAGCAGCATGAGCGTTTCGGAGCTTGAAGAGTTGCTCCCAAACCTTGCCGGTGGCATGATTCCAAAGATGAAAGCGTGTATCGGCGCAGTGCGCGGGGGTGTGCCGCAGGCCGCTGTTATCGATGGTCGCGAGCCACACTCGGTGCTGCTGGAGATTCTTACCGATAATGGCATCGGCACTGCGGTTGTGGCAGATGAGATTGCGACACCCGCAACCAGTTCTATCCCGGTAATCACAGGGTAACAGCGATGTTTGCCGGGCTTTCTGTGTGGCAGCTGGTGTTGCACGGAGCCCTGCTCGCTATACATATTTGCTTGGTGCGGATCGATTTTGCTGAGCGTCGCCTGCCAAACCCGCTGGTATTAAGCGCTACCGTCTGCAGTGTTTTACTGTGGTTTGCAGAAGGTGCTTCTGCTGCACATTTGCTGTGGGCGCTAAGTGTTTCTGCTGTGCTGCTTGTTGTGAAACTTTTTGCGCCACAGACTATCGGTTGGGGCGATGTCAAACTGTTTCCGTCCCTCCTGCTCGGAATGCTCACATATGTGGCGCCTGCTGTAATAGTTATTTACTGTGCGTTGGTTTCACTGTTTTTGTTTGTGACGCTAAAGATCGCGGTAAAAGCAGCGGATGGGCGGTTGATATCGCGCGATCCGCAAGCTCGAAAATTTATTGCTGCAGGGCCCGCGCTAATTTTCTCCTACTGGGTGGTAGTTCTGAGCGCGCTCTTATTGAAAGCTGTCTAGGATAGACGTATGACTTACGTGATCGCCCTGCCGTGTGTAGATGTGAAAGACCGTGCATGTGTCGATGAGTGCCCGGTTGACTGTATTTATGAGGGCGAACGCTCACTCTATATTCACCCCGATGAGTGTGTCGACTGCGGTGCTTGCGAGCCTGTGTGCCCGGTAGAAGCGATTTACTACGAAGACGACCTGCCTGATGAGTGGCAGGAATACTACAACGCCAACGTTGAGTTTTTTGACGAGATAGGCTCACCTGGCGGAGCCGCAAAAGTTGGCGCCTATGATTTTGACCACCCGCTCATAGCAGCGCTGCCACCGCAGGGGGAGTAATGCGACAGCTGCCTGAATACCCCTGGGATACTCTTAAGCCTTACGTTGATAGGGCAAAGGCTCACCCGGAGGGCGCAGTCGATCTTTCTGTCGGATCGCCGGTTGACGCCACCCCCGACAGTGCCCGTGCGGCACTTGCAGACGCGAGTGCGGCGCAGGCGTATCCGGCGACGGTGGGCAGTCTTGAACTGCGTGAGGCGATAGTCGCCTGGTATCAGCGGCGCCGCGGGGTGCAGCTGGCGGAAACGAATGTGCTGCCGACCGTCGGGTCAAAAGAACTGGTGGCGCTGCTGCCGTTTTTGCTCGGGCTTGGTGCGGGTGATGCCGTAGTGTATCCGGAAATTGCATATCCGAGCTATGAAATGGGGGCCGCGTTAGTGGGCGCTGCGGCCGTGCCGTGTGATGATCCCGCTAACTGGCCGGAGAAAACTAAACTTGTGTGGGTCAACTCACCCGCGAACCCGCACGGCCGAGTATTGAGTTTGGAGCAGTTGCGGGAGGCTGTCACTCGCGCGCGTGAACTTGGGGCGGTGTTGGTTTCTGATGAGTGCTATGCCGAGTTTGGTTGGGAAGCCCCCTGGGATTTAGAACCGATTCCATCTGTGCTAGACGCGCGTGTTGTGGGGGAAGAGATGACCGGCGTGCTGGCTGCGTACTCACTCAGCAAGCAATCTAATCTTGCCGGATATCGAGCCGCTTTTGTGGCTGGGGATGCCGAACTTATATCGCAGCTACTCGTTGTGCGGAAGCACGCAGGCTTAATGGTGCCTGCTCCGATTCAGGCGGCAACCGTCGCGGCGCTTGCTGACGACAGCGCGGTTAGTGCGCAGAAACAGCGATATCAGGCGCGTCGAGAGGTGCTCTTACCAGCTTTGCAGAGAGGTGGCTGGCAGATAAGTCACAGCGAGGCCGGCCTCTACCTGTGGGCGACGCAGGGGGTTGACTGTTGGGATTCGATCAGTTTCCTGGCTGAGCGTGGCATTATTGCTGGGCCGGGTATCTTCTATGGCGCAGCAGGCGCTAAACACGTCCGTTTTGCGCTCACCGCCACCGACGAAAAGATAGCAGCCGCGGCAGATCGCTTACGTTCAGCAAATTTCAGATAGGCTATTTAGAAGTGCCAGCGATGACACCCTTTCGCTTGCAGTAACACTTCCGCGCCAAAGCAAGGAGATAATGTGAGCCCGAAGAATATACCTGGATCAGGTGCTTCAGCAAAGCTTGAGATTAACGGTGTAACCACTGAACTGCCGATTATTGAGGCTACGGACGGCAAGTCTGCGTTAGATATTAGCGCGCTTGCAAAAGATACCGGGCATATAACGGTCGACTACGGGTTTGTAAACACCGCACCATCACGTTCGGCTATCACCTATATTGACGGTGATGAGGGTATTCTGCGCTATCGCGGCTATCCGATCGCAGAGCTTGCAGAAAAGAGCACCTTCCTTGAGGTGGCTTACCTGCTGATCTACGGCGAACTGCCAACCGCTGAACAGATGGCGAGTTTTGACGCTGAAATTCGTCGTCACACACTGCTCCACGAAGATATGCGCTATTACTTTGAGGGAATGCCGCACACTGCACACCCGATGGCAGTGCTCTCTGGCGGTATTCAAGCGCTGTCAACCTTCTATGAGTCATCGCTGAACACAAGTGATCCTGAGCTTGTTGAGGTAAACACTATCCGCTTGCTTGCAAAGCTTCCGGTGGTCGCAGCTTATGCGCATAAAAAATCTGTTGGTCAGGCGTTCCTGTATCCAGACAATTCGCTCAGCTACGTTGAGAACTTCCTGCGCTTAAACTTTGGTTTACGCTCTGAAGAATACGAGATTAACCCGGTGCTGGTGAAGGCCTTAGATCGCCTGCTGATTCTGCACGCCGACCATGAATTCAACGCTTCAACCTCGACCGTGCGTCTTGTCGGGTCGACCGGCGCAAATATGTTCTCTTCGATTTCTGCCGGCATTAATGCGCTGTCTGGCCCGCTCCACGGCGGCGCTAATGAAGCTGTGCTGACTATGCTCGCACAGATTCGTGACTCGGGTGAGGGTGTTCAGGCCTTTGTTGAAAAGGTGAAGCGCAAAGAAGAGGGCGTGAAGCTGATGGGCTTCGGGCACCGTGTTTACAAGAACTATGATCCACGTGCGCGTATTGTGAAGGAAAGCGCGGATCAGGTGCTCGATCTGCTCGGTATCCACGATCCGCTGCTTGATATCGCGAAGAAACTTGAACAGATTGCGCTTGAAGATGACTACTTCAAAGAGCGGCGCCTCTACCCGAACGTGGATTTCTACACCGGTGTTATCTACCGGGCTATGGGCTTTGATCCACGCATGTTTACTGTGCTCTTCGCGATCGGTCGTCTCCCGGGTTGGATTGCGCACTGGCGTGAGGCCCAGCAAGACAGCCTGACCAAAATCGGTCGACCACAGCAGGTCTATATTGGTGAGACTCTGCGCCACCTCGAGCGCTAGTTAGGCATCAATAAGCTGTTATAGTGCGCGAAAAAGGCTACCGAAAATTTATTTCGGTAGCCTTTTCATGCAAATGCATCTGGTTACTTAAGGGTTAAGCGTGCAGATCCTTGTTTAGCGTGATACCTGCGCCGGTGCGGGGCAGTGCCTCAACTGATCCGGTAGTTGAATTGCGACGGAAGAGCAGATTAGCAACACCTGAGAGCTCGACCGCCTTCACAGTGAGTGGTTCTGGATGCTCTGCTCCAAGACCCTTCGGAAGGTGCACCTTAGTGCCCGCTGTGACGTAGAGGCCCGCTTCAACGACGCTGTCATCACCGATAGAGATGCCGATGCCTGAGTTCGCGCCGAGCAGGGCGCGCTCACCAATTGTGACCCGCTGCTTTCCGCCACCGGAGAGGGTGCCCATAATTGATGCGCCACCTCCAATGTCACTGCCGTCACCCACAACAACACCCTGCGAGATGCGACCCTCAACCATTGAAGTGCCGAGCGTGCCCGCATTAAAGTTAACGAAGCCTTCGTGCATCACGGTGGTGCCTGGAGCGAGGTATGCGCCCAAACGGATGCGAGACGTGTCAGCGATGCGCACCCCGCTCGGCGCAACATAGTCGGTGAGCCGCGGAAATTTATCGAGCCCCACCGCCGTTAACCCGGCACGCTTTAAACGGGGTAGATTCGCAGCATAGTAGTCGGCAGCGATTGGCCCTGAGCTTGTCCAGACAACGTTAGGGAGGTGACCGAAAATACCGTCAAGGTTAATGCTGTTTGGCAGCACAACTCGATGAGACAAAAGATGCAGTCGCAGATATGCATCTTTCGTGTCTGCGACAGGCTGCTGCAGATTTATGGTTATACGTTCAGTGCTGAACACTACGTCACGCAGAGAATCGCGTTCCTCGCTTGGCTGCACTGCTTCTGGAGCTATCTGATCCTTATCGGCGCTGCTTGGTGCACCCAATTTCGGATCTGGAAACCACGCGTCAAGCGTTGTTCCGCTGCTGGTGCTAGTGACCAAGGCCCAACCCCAGGCGGTTTCTTCGGAGACAATAGTTGCGTTAGTCATACCCTCAAGAATAGGGCTTAATATGTAGAGTTGAAAGTATGTCTAACACTTTTTCACCCCGTAAGCTTTCCGCGCGCACAGATCCTGTCTTCCTCACGCAAGAGATTTGTGACATCGAATCGGTGTCGGGCAATGAAAAAACTCTGGCAGATAATATTCAGGCGCTGCTTGAGACAGCATTGCACCTAAAGGTGGTGCGTGACGGTGACACGATCGTTGCCCGCACAGAGCTTGGTCGCGACCAAAGAATTATTATCGCTGGGCATATCGATACTGTGCCGTTGAACAATAATTTGCCAACCCGGTTTGAAACTGACGCAACTGGCAGAAAAATGTTGTGGGGCCGCGGCACTGTTGATATGAAAGCTGGTGTCGGTGTGCAGTTAGTGTTAGCTCTCGAGCTCACAGAACCGGCTTTCGACATCACCTGGGTGTGGTATGACCATGAAGAAGTCTCGAGTGATCTGAACGGGCTCGGCCGCACGCTGCGGAACAATCCAGAGCTATTCACGGGTGATCTTGCAATTCTGGGTGAGCCAACCAACGGCACGATTGAGGGTGGCTGTAACGGCACTCTGCGAGCTGAAGTTATTTTCACCGGTAAGCGTGCGCACTCTGCACGAGCGTGGCGCGGTGTTAACGCGATACACAAGGCGGCAGCGGCTCTAACAAAGCTTGAAGCTTTTGAAGCTGCGGCTGTAGAAGTGGACGGTCTGGTGTATCGCGAAGGTCTGAGCGCGGTGCGGATCAACGGCGGTGTTGCCGGAAACGTGATTCCAGATCTTGTGACAGTGGAGGTGAACTACAGATTCGCGCCGAATAAGTCGGCGGATGATGCGGCGGCGTTTGTCACAGACTTTTTCGCAGATACGGCAGCCGATGAGGTTAAAATTGTGGATCTTGCCTCGGGTGCACGCCCCGGTCTTGATGCTGCGTTAGCGCAGGCATTGGTGGCAGCGGTTGGGGAGGAGCCGCAGGCAAAAGTTGGGTGGACAGATGTTGCGCGCTTTAGTGAAATGGGAATTCCCGCGATAAACTTTGGCCCGGGCGACCCGCTGCTTGCGCACGCCGATGCGGAGGCGGTGCCGGTGCAGCAGATAACCGACTGCTATGACTCTCTGCGCAAGTTTCTATTGGGCTAACTTCAGAAGGCTAAAGAGTGCTCTCGCTCAGGCTTTCGCCAGCGACGCAATCGGAGCGCGCGCTAAAATAGAGACTGTATTCATCTGCAACAAGGAGGAACAATGGCAGCAATGAAACCACGCACCGGCGATGGGCCGATGGAAGCCGAACGCGAAGGTCGGGTAATTGTGTTGCGAGTGCCTCTTGAGGGTGGCGGCCGCCTCGTTGTCTCAATCAATGACGATGAAGCGACCGAAATGCGTGATGTGCTGACCCGCGTGGTTGGGTAACTTTAAGGCAGTCTGGTCAGTGTTAACAGGCCGTTCCCGATAGGGGAAAGCTGGCTTGAAACGGCGGGTGAATCGGCCATCATCTCAAGCAGATCACGGAAGTTTTGTGTCACCTCATCGCGCGCAGCAGGGTCAGAAACGTGACCCTCGTTAAACGCATTTGGCACAATGATCGAACCACCGGGGCGAATCACCTGCAGACCAAACTCAACATAGGCGAGCAGATTCTTCGGATCGGCGTCGATAACGAGCAGATCATAAGAACCGGTGTTTAGCCGAGGGAGCACCTCCATAGCATCCCCCTGGATCATGCGCAGCCGGCTGCCCGAGACGCCAGCCTCCTCAAATAGCGGGCGAGACTGTCGCTGATACTCGGGTTCGATATCGATTGAGGTCAGATGGGCCTGCGGAGCGTAGCGCAGCAGCGCTAAGCCAGATACACCAAGGCCGCTTCCCAACTCACAAATCTGTTTTGCCCGCGAGATGAGCACAGTGTTGCTGAGTGCTGCTGCAATGGAGCGACTGACAGGCGTGACACCCAGCTCTAGAGAGAGCCGTCGTGCCTTCGCCAGATGCTCAGTCTCTACGGGGAACTGCTCGGTGTACTGCCAGTTGCTCTCGATTTTGCTCACGTTATAAGCATAGGGCACGAATAAACGAGCGACAGATAGTTAAAGAGTAAAATAGAAATTTATGGGCCTCTCCTTCGACAAAATCATTGTGATCCTAGTTATTGCGGTGGTGATTATTGGCCCTGAGCGACTGCCTGAGATAACTGCGCGCTTCACCGAGTTTGTGAAAAATCTGCGGCGCATGACGATGACCGCAAAAGAGCGCATGCAGGAAGAAATGGGTGAGGAGTTCAACAGCGTTGACTGGAAACAGCTTGATCCCAGGCAGTATGATCCGCGCCGTATAATTCGCGATGCGCTTGCTGAAGGCGATCTTGAGGATGCAGCCGCGATAGCTCGCAAGAGAGCGGCAGCAGCTCCAAGATCCGTGCAGGTGACATCTTCTGGTGAAACAGCAGAGGGGGTGAGCGGTGCTGCAATAACCGCAGCTGCTCTCAACTCTCAGATTGAAAACGGCGCAGGTGCGCTGCCGTTTGATTCTGAAGCAACCTAAAAAATAGTTGCTTGTGAGTCCGCTTTAAATTAAGTGGCTACAGGACGCCGAGGGGGAGTTTTTTACCCGCCAAATTGCGCCCGCGCGCATCAATATCCTGTGCAATTTGCACGAGCGCCTGGCTTGCGGGGTCGGTTTGTGCGGCTAACACCGCTGGGATGCCGCGCTCTCCCGCAGATCCGAACGCGGGGGAGAGAGGCAGCTTTCCAAGCAGCGGAACGCTCAATGAGTTAGCAACCGTTTGCCCACCGCCAGAGCCAAAAATTTCTACCACGGAGCCGTCTGCGCCGGTGTAGCCACTCATGGTTTCGATGATCCCCAACAGTTTTTGGCCAGCGTTTTTAGCTAGCTCGCCCGAGCGCATTGCAACCTCTGCAGCCTGCAACTGTGGTGTGGTTACCACCAGCACTTCGGCGCGGGGCAGCAGCTGAGAAACTGAAATTGCGATATCACCTGTGCCGGGCGGCAGGTCTAAGAGCAGATAGTCAAGATCTCCGAACCACACATCGCGTAAAAACTGTTCGATTGTGCGATGCAGCATTGGCCCGCGCCAGGACACGGCCCTTCCGGCGTTTTCTGGCCCGAGAAACATGCCAATCGAGATTGCGCGCACACCGTGTGCGGCGGGTGGCATAATCATGTCACCGACTTTAGTTGGCCTGTTTTCAGGTTTTTCTTCGTGCAAACCCAATAAACGGGGAATTGAAAAGCCGAAGACATCGGCATCGACAACTCCAACACTGCGACCCATTTGCGCTAACGCCACCGCAAGATTTGCGGTAACCGTAGACTTGCCGACGCCCCCCTTGCCGCTTGTGACGGCTATCACCCGAGTGAGAGAATCAGGGCCAAACTGGTCACGCTTGCCGCCGCGCAATTTTTCGATCAACGCTTTGCGCTGCGCAGGATCCATAACACCCATTTTGAGCTCATAGCCTGTTAACCCTGCGACCGTGTCTAGCGCCTGACACACCTCGTTTTCAATCCGGTTTGCCGCTGGACAGCCAAGAATAGTGAGATCAATTTTGACTGTTGCAAAGCTATCGGTAACAGTCACTTCGCGCACCATGTCTAGCTCAGTTAGCGGGCGCCGAATTTCCGGATCGATAACCGTCTCAAGCGCACGATAGATTGCCTTTTCTAGGCTCACGCAGCACGCCTAACTGTCTTCTGGGCGAACAATATCAATGCGACCGGTTAAAGGATCTTGTTCAAGCTTAATTGCCCGAGTCTGCTCTTGGGGTTTCACGAGCTGATCCTCCGCGGTTGAGTCGGGTAAGACTTCTGTAGCGGGCTCAGCTGCTGTTGAATCGTCATCTGCTGTGGTATTTTGCGCCTCCCGTTCCTGCTCCAGCTCTTGCAGCATTGTGCGCAGTTCTTGGCGAATCCAGTCGCGGTCGGGTAGATCCTGGAGAGCAATACGCAGCGCAACAACCTCGCGGGCCATAAACTCCGTGTCGGCAAGATTGCGCTCTGCCTGCCGCCTGTCTTGCGCGATTTGCACGCGGTCACGGTCGTCCTGCCGGTTCTGCGCGAGCAGCAGCATAGGTGCCGCATAGCTTGCCTGCAGTGAGAGGATCAGGGTCAGCGCCGTAAAACCGATAGCAGCGGAGTCAAAACGCCAGCTCTCCGGTGCGTAAGTGTTCCACAGCAGCCAGGCTGCACAGAACAGTGTCAGGATCACCAAAAAGGCCGGGGTGCCCATTGCGCGGGCAATGCTTTCAGACCACTGCCCGAAACGATCAGAGCGGGAGGGCTGTGGCGTCTGATTGTCGTCACTGGGTTCGTTGAATGAATTATTTTTACGTGCCATTACTTACCTCCCCGCATATCTTCATCAGCGTGACGCCAGTCATCAGGCAACAAATGATCGAGCACATCATCGATTGTGACAACCCCGAGAAGATTGTTGTGCTGATCAACAATCGGCACAGCTACAAGATCGTAACTGGCGAGCCTGCGCGCCACCTCCGCTGCACTCTGATCAACGCGCACCGGCTCAATCTCATCATCGAGCAGAGTGCTCAGCGTTTCGTGTGGCGGGTAGCGCAGCATCCGCTGAAAGTGAACGATCCCTTTAAACTCACCCGTTGGGGTTTCAAACGGGGGAAGTGTGACATAAACAGCAGCCGCCATAGCCGCCGGCACTTCAGAGTTGCGAATGTGCGCCATCGCCTCAGCAACTGTTGACTCAGCAGAGAGCACAATGGGGGATGGGTTCATCAAACCGCCGGCGGTATCCTGCTCGTAGGCTAGCAGGCGTCGCACGTCTTCAGCCTCTTCCGGCTCCATCAGCCCCAAAAGCTCTTCACCGTGCTGGTCGGGCAACGCACTGATGAGGTCGGCTGCGTCATCCGGCTCCATCTGATCGAGCACGCCAGCTGCACGATCCGAATTTAACCAGGCAAGAATTGCGAGCTGATCTGCCTCATCCATCTCCTCAAGCGCATCTGCGACCATATCGTCTGGCAGCTGAGACACGACTTCTTTACGGCGACTAGACGGCAGCTCCAGCAGTGCTTCGGCAAGATCGGCCGGTTTTAGGTCGACAAGCTCTTGAATGAGGTGCTCAGCAGAGTTGGGGTCTGTCTGATTCTCTCGATGCTGGAGCTCACCCCAGGTCACGACCTTACTAACCGGACGCGCAAAAGGCCCCGTGTTTTTCGGAATTTTTACAAACAGTTCTGAGATAACCCACTCACCGCTGCGGGTCTGCTCGAGAGCAGCGTCTTCAATGCGAGCACTCTCAGCACCCGCGACAAGCGGCCGCACACGGCCAACGATTTCAGCGATAACGCGGTGTTCGCCGCCGCGCTGCTCAAAACGGCGCACATTAATCAGACCGTTCGAGATAACCTGCCCGCTCTCCACTGAAACAATGTCAGAAATAGGCACAAATACGCGCTTACGGCCGGGGATCTCAATCACGAAACCAACCACTCTGGGCGGATCATCTTTGCGCTCAACAACAACAACGTCACGCACTTTGCCGATTCGATCACCGTATGGATCGAAGACAGGGCGGCTGGCTAAACGAGTAATAAAGACGCGATTGTTTGACACGAAACTAGCCTACCGTTTCGCTTGTATTTTTGCGTTTACAGCTGTGGTTTAGCGCGTTTACGGGTATTCCAAAGATTTCTAAAGCCGCCAGGTGCTTCAATAGAAGGGTGAATGTTCCAATTGTGCGCGACCGACGTAAACCACTAGAAGCTCTCCCAGAGCTAAGAAACAGCGAGGTTGTTTCAACCTACGATGATATTCGTGCAGCAGAACATGCGGTTGATGTGCTCTCTGAAAACGGGAGTGTGCCCGCAACTGAGATGCAGATTGTGGGCAGCGGACTGCAGCTGGTTGAGCGCCCACTCGTGCGTTTAACATACGGTAAGGTCGTGCTCCAGGGAGCCTTTACCGGTCTCTATTTCGGTTTGGGCATCGGTATGATCTGGGCCTTCACCGAGGTTGTCACAACCGGCGCATTTTCTCTTGCCGCGATCCTGCCAGCGGTTTTACTCGGGCTTGGTCTCGGTGCGCTGCTTGCGATTGTGCGCTTTGCTACCGGACGCACCAGCAGGTTTGTGGCGGCGACACAGCTGCGGCCGGACCGTTTTGAATTACAAACCCTGCCGCAGCATGTGCACCGGGCGCGCTCGATATTGAACCAGCACGCCTACGACTCACACCGTTAGCGTTTACCCGTCTTGACCCAAGCCTCAACCGCGTCAGCTGTGCGCGGAATATCAGCTGAGAGGTTTCGCACGCCGTCCTTAGTGACAACAACGTCGTCCTCGATCCGCACACCGATACCCCAGTATTCTTCCGGCACGGTCGCATCGCCCGGGTGGAAGTAGAGGCCTGGCTCAATGGTAAACACCATGCCCTCTTCCAGCACGCCGTCGTAATACATTTCACGGCGTGCTTCAGCGCAGTCGTGCACATCGATACCGAGGTGGTGGCAGGTGCCGTGAATCATAAAACGCTTGTGGAACGGCACATCAGGGTCTGGCTCAGCAGGAATTAGACCCCACTCACGCACACGCTCCTCAATAACTGCGAGCGCGGCATCGTGCACCTCATGAAACTTTACGCCCGGCTTTGCAGCTGCAAACGCGGCTTCAGCAGCGTCGTAAACTGCTTGATAGACCTTGCGCTGCAGCGGTGAGAACTCACCAGAAACAGGCAGTGTGCGTGTGATGTCAGCGGTGTACAGGCTGTCAACCTCAACACCTGCGTCGAGCAGCAGCAGGTCGCCAGCATTAACCGGCCCGTTGTTTGCACCCCAGTGCAGCACACAGGCGTGAGCTCCGCTGGCGGCGATGGTTTCATAACCCACCCAGTGACCCTCAAGACGCGCCCTGGCGTGGAACACTCCGTCAACAATACGTTCGCCGCGCGCGTGCGCGATTGCGCGCGGTAGATTTTCCACAACATCGTCAAAGCCGAGCGCAGTGGCGTCAACAGCAGCCTGCATCTCGCGCACCTCATACTCATCTTTCACTAAGCGCATTTCAGCAAGCACGCGGCTGAGTTCGGCATCTTCCAGCCCGAGGTCGTCATCGCCGGCTACAAACTCGCTCAAATCGGCAGTGTTAATGCCGAGATGCTTACTAATGTGCTGCAGCGATGGGCGCGGGCCAACCCAGAATTCACCAATATCTGCGCGGTCGAAAAATTCTGTTGAACCGCGGCCTGCTGGTGCCAGTGAGTAGAGCGTCACCCTGTGACTAGCACCGTCATTTGCAGCTTCTTCGATCGGATCAAAAACCAAAACTGCGCCCGGTTCTGCATCTGAACCCCAACCGGTGAGATGACTAAAAGCGGTGTTAGCACGGAACACATAGTTAGTGTCGTTTGCACGCTGTTTCAAGATCCCTGCTGGAATAACAAGCCGTTTCCCGGGAAAAGCCGCGCTTAAAACAGCACGACGCTTTGCAGCGTACGGTGCAACCTCAGCCTCGCTTGGTTCAGAAACCGGAAGATTCTCCCAATGGGAGCTCATGTATGCGGTGAAGGCATCGCTTTTTGTTAGCGTTGCACGAGCCTCATTGCTGATCTCAGCCTCGTGGGTTTTTGGAGTGCTCTTGGTAGTTTCAGTCATGTAATCAAGTATTGCAGGGAACTTCATAACGCGCATTAAAGCGAACTTCATAACGCACATTAAACTGAAAGCCGTGAGCCTTGAGCAGTACGACCTCCACACCCACTCCAGATACTCTGACGGCACAACAAGTGTGTCTGAAATTGCACGACTGGTAAAAGCGCAGGGCCTTAAAGGTTTCGCGCTCACCGATCATGACACAATGCGCGGCTGGGAAGAGGGGCGCAGCGCTGCGAGCGAACTGCAGTTAGATTTTGTTCCCGGAGTGGAGCTCACTACCAGACTGGGATCGCTCGGCGTGCACCTGCTGGGATACGGTTTTGACAGTGCGGATCCGCGGCTCACCCTAAGGCTCAGGCAGATTAGAGAGGCGCGCTCGCACCGCGCTGAGGAAATGGTGCAGCGCCTGGCGCAAGATTTTCCAATTGACTGGGAAGAGATTGTCGCTAACTCCTCTGAATCTATTGGGCGCCCACACATCGCTGATGCGCTTGTGCGGCAGGGGATTGTCAGAGATCGCGGCGCAGCGTTTGCGACGCTGCTCAGCCACACCAGCAAATACTACGTGCCTAACGATATGTTCGATACGGTCGAAGCCGTTGAGATTGTGACCGGGGCGGGTGGGGTTACAGTTGTTGCGCACCCGGCCGCGATCCGCAATGATGAGGTGCTTGATCGGCGAGAAATTGCGTTGCTCGTCGATGCGGGACTGCGAGGGATAGAGCTGAGACACCCGGAAAACAATCCGCAGCACATTCCGGCTTTAGGGCAGATTGCCAAAGATATGGATCTGTTGATAACCGGCTCCAGCGACTTTCACGGCGCAGGCAAAGCAAACCGCATCGGCGATGAAACCACTGATGCGGCCACGGTTTACAAACTCCGTGAGGCTATGCGCTTTCCGAATTAGTGCGATTGCGGCGACGTGTCCTGCGGCGTGTGCGCACCGGCTGTGCTGTTTTCTCGGCACCAGCTTTAGTGTCGGTCTCGGCGCTTGGTTGCCGGCGGCGCGTGCGCTGACGTGCGCGTTTCTCGTGCTGCTCGGCAGGATTTTTGTGAGAGCGTTTTGAAGACTGCCCAGCAGCGCTACCAGCGCGCCCAGCGGAGGCTAAGCGACCTTTGGTGCCGGAAGGAATATTCAGATCGGCAAAAAAGTGCGGGCTCGATGAGTATGTCTCTGGCGGTTCGGGAAGATTGAAGTTTAGCGCACTGTTAATAAGCGCCCACTTGTGCATATCTTCCCAGTCAATAAAAGTAACAGCGATGCCTGTGTTGCCAGCGCGACCGGTGCGCCCAACACGGTGCAGATAGGTTTTTTCATCGTCTGGAACCGTGTGGTTAATCACATGCGTCACATCATTAACGTCGATGCCGCGCGCTGCGACATCGGTGGCGATAAGAATATCTTTCTTGCCGGATTTAAACTCGGCCATCTGCCGCTCTCTTAGATCCTGGCGCAGATCACCGTGCACCGCGGCAGTCGGAAATCCTCTGTCTTTCAGCTCTTCCTGCAGTTTTGCGGCGGCACGCTTGGTGCGTGTGAAAATAACAGTCTTGCAGCGTCCCTCAGCCTGCAGAATGCGGCCGATCATCTCGTCTTTATCGAGTGCGTGTGCGCGATAGATTACGTGTTTAATGTTTGCCTGGGTTTCGCCCTCATCTGGATCGGTCGCTCGAATGTGGATCGGGCGGCGCATAAAGCGGCGCGCGAGCGCGACGATGGTGCCCGGCATTGTTGCCGAAAAGAGCATTGTGTGGCGGTCGTGTGGGGTGAGCGAAAAAAGTTTTTCGATGTCTGCAAGAAACCCTAAATCAAGCATCTTGTCAGCTTCATCGAGCACCATCTGGCTGATTTTGCTCAGGTCGAGCAGACGCTGCCCGGCAAGGTCGAGCAGGCGACCGGGGGTGCCGACAACAACCTGTGCACCCGCCTTCAGCTGTGCTATCTGCTCTGTGTATGCCTTACCGCCATAGATGGGCACTATTTTGGTGCTGCGTTTTTTTGCAGCGACTGCTAGATCTTCATAAACCTGCACTGCAAGCTCACGGGTTGGTACAACGACAAGAGCTTTCACACCCGGATCTGGGTTTGCGCCGAGGCGCTGCAGCAGGGGGAGACCGAAACCGAATGTTTTACCGGTGCCGGTTTTTGCCTGTCCGATAATGTCCTGGCCCGAAATGGCAAGGGGGATAGTCTGTTCTTGAATCGGAAAGGCTTCTATGATTCCGGTGTCTGCTAAAGCACTGGCGAGATCGTTGTCGATGCCGAGTTCTGTGAATGTGGTCAAGATTCTGTTCCTGTTCTGCGTGGCGTCAAAACAGTCTTGACACCGGTTTTTCTGTCGCGGCGGCAGGAGCTCTGCACGAGAATTGACTCGCCCGCTCCCGTGATTGAATGCAATTAATTTGCATCGCAGCCGGTAAACTATCAGCGTGTTCGATTGGTTGCGCCGCCTTAAGAAGCCTACGGCATCTTCGCGTTCAATGCTTGGAAATAGCACTGAACCGGTCGTTCGTGTTGAAGTTGCAGAGTTTGCGCCGGGCATAATCCCGTATCTTGGGGTGGTTGCGATTGCGCAGCTTGCGCTCTACGAGGCTGCAACACAGGCGGTGCTTGGCGCATCAAAGCTGGAAGCGAAAGAGGCGCTTGCCGAAATTGCTGCCGATGCTCTCGCAAAACATCAAGCTTTTGTGACTGAGCTGAGTCGCCGCGGTGAAGAACCGCATCAGGTGATGCGCCCATTTACTAACACAGTGAACCGTTTTCGCGCGCGTCTGGCAGTGCCCGACTGGCACCAGCACGTGTTAAGCGTGTGGCTTGTCGGTGGTCTCTTTGATGGTTTCTTTGCCTCCCTCGCCGAAGGGCTAAATGACAACTACCGTAAAGAAGCGATCCGAGTGCTGCACGATGAAACCGGACGCGGCCGCCTGCAGCAGCTGCTTGGGCAGGAAATAGCGGCTGATCCGCGTCTGTCTGATCGTCTCGCACTGTGGGGGCGGCGCCTTGTCGGTGACACTCTGTTGCTCGCAAGTGAGGTGCTGACACTGAGTGAGCGGCGTGAATTCGATCCGGCCGGTATGGAACCTATTTTTACCGAAATTACCGCAGAACATATGCGGCGCATGGATTCACTGGGTCTAACCGCTTGAGTGCGCGAGATTTGCGTTTAACTGTTGCAGATAATTCTGCAGCACTTAGCAGCGAGATGCTGAACTGCGTTAAATATGACGCCGGTCTGTGCGCCTCATGCACACAAATCCAGGTGCCGTATCATGAGCAGATTCTTCTGAAACAGCAGGCTGCCGCACAGCTGCTCGCAGAGGTGGCCGGGCAGCAGGGGTTTGAATGGTTGCCGCCTGCTAAAAGCGAACTTGCAGGTTTTCGCAACAAAGCGAAGTTTGTTGTGGGTGGCAGAGGCGGTGATTTGACCCTCGGGCTTGTGCGGCCAGATGGAGAGCCGGTAGATCTAACTGACTGCCCAATTCAAGATCCCAGAATAAATAGCGCCGCCAGCATTTTGCGCGAGTTTTTAAACAGCACCAGGCTTTCGCCATACAGCGTGACAGAAAAACGTGGTGAACTAAAGTTTGTGTTGGTGACGGTGTCGCCTTTAGGGCAGCTGCTTGTGCGTTTTGTTGTGCGGTCACTGCGCGCTGTGCGAAAGCTTGCGGCACGGGCTAGCACGCTGCGTGAGACACTTCCGGAAGCGGTGACTGTCACAGTTAATCTGCTGCCCGAACACAAAGCAGTGCTCGAGGGTGAAGAAGAGTTGGTGCTTTGGGGCGCAGAGCTGGCAATGCAACTTGAAGATGTCACCCTCTATCTGCTGCCGCAGAGTTTTTTCCAGACGAACACTGAGGTCGCAATCGCGCTCTATCAGCAGGCGCAAAACTGGGCAAAACAGGTGGGGCCGCGCCGCGTTTTGGATTTATATTGCGGAGTTGGTGGTTTTAGTTTGTTTCTTGCGCCGGAAGCGGGCGAGGTGCAGGGAGTTGAGATCAGTGCGGCGGCGGTAAAAGCTGCACGCAAAGCGGCGCGACGGCAGCACAGTAATGCCCGCTTTGTGGCCGCAGACGCAACAAAATACGCGCTGCAGTTGCCGCCGGAGAAGCGACCGGATCTGCTTGTCGTTAATCCGCCGCGCAGAGGAATTGGAACAGAGCTTGCAGACTGGATCAGAGAAAGCCCAGAAATAGAGTGGGTGGTTTACTCCAGTTGCAATCCGCGCTCACTCGCCGCAGACATTGCGCGTCTGAAAAATTTTCGGATCGAAAGCGCCCGACTGTTTGATATGTTTGCCCACACCGCACACGCTGAGGTGGCTGTGTTGTTGTATCGACAGTAGCGTCGGCTGCGGAAACTAGTTGATAAAGCCCACTTTACGAGGCTGATCCGCACCAATCTCAATGTGTGTGATGGCTTCAACAACAATCACTATTTCGCGGCCCTTATCGTCCTTTAAAGATACGACTTTTTCACCGCTGTTTAGCGCGCTGGTGAGTTGATCCTTAATCGCAGCAGCTGATTCAGAGCTTTCAAAGCTGATAACTGATGGGTTGTTGCGAATGCCTACGCGAATCTCCAATTTTTGCACACTTTCTGTAGTTGTCCTTTGTGGCTCTAGCCTAGCCAGCTGTGCTGGAAATTTAGGTGATTACAGCAGAAGTTCGCTCAGAGCGCACCGGCTGTGACTTAAGGTCGTTATAAAGTTATATACCCCACAGGTAAGTTTGATGACATGCGAAATCATAAAGCTGTGCACCTCGCTTTAGAGGCTGATACCCCGGTGCTATCGCCGCGGCAGAACGTGCTGATTTCGGGTGCTGCTGGCACGGGTAAAAGCTCTTTTCTCTGGCGCTCGGTAGCGGCTGTGACACAACACTCTGTAGCTTTTTTAAGCCCGAGCAGGCAGGCCGCTGTTGTGCACTTAAACAACTATCGTGCCGGTAAATATTTTGCAGACAGTGTGCGCCCGTCTGATATTAGAGCCGTCAACTCACTCGCTTTTCATGTGCTCGCTTCAGATGCGGCGCGGTTAGATGCAACACCACCCCGGTTATTAAACGCGGGCGAGCAAGAAAATCTATTGCGGCTAGTGCTTGAAGCTCAAATTAGCGCGGCAGATGCTGTGCACCCCCTGGCTGTGTTGCGAGAGTCGGCGCTGCTCTACTCACAACTGAGAGATTTTTGGGGCATTGTTGAAACTTACGGCGCAGATGCCGTGCGAGAAGTTTGCAAGCAAAGAATCGATTCAAAAATATGGGAAAGCTGCCACACCGTTATAGCGGAAGCGCAAAGGCGGGCAGCCAACGACAACGCCTACACCGCTGAAAGCTTGGTAAATGCTGCAGCAGGGGTGCTACAGCAAAACTCCAGCGAGATTCCAGAGCTTATGATTGTTGATAATGCAGAGCAGCTTACAATTCCGATGGTGCGTTTTCTTCTGGCTTGTGTGCGTGCGGGTAAACGATTGTGGCTTGCCGGAGATGAGGCGGCAGAAACCACTCCGGCAAACGGTATCACTGCGAAGGCACTGCTGCTTTTTCGGGAGGCTCTGCCGCAAATCCCCGGTGTTGAGTATCGTGAAATTGTGTGTGACAGGGGTCAGCACAGGCAGAGTGTAGAAGTAGGTGAGTTTATCTCTAATCTGTTTCTGCCGCTTGCTGAACTGCGCAAAACAGCATCTGAAAAGCATGATGTTTATGCTGCTCCCGACTATCCAATTAAATCGTTTCTGAGCGATTCAAGCTCAGAGTTGTTTGATAGCTTGGCGCTCGATTTGCGTCAGCGTCGAGTTCTTGCTGCAGAGGGCCAAAACGTAGCATGGGAAGAAATGCTCGTGGTTTGTCGGGATCGTGAGCATGTGGATCGCACTGTGGCTGCATTAAATTTGCGCCGTGTGCCCGCGCACTCAACCGGTGGTGGGGTGGTGCTGTCAGAAATTAGTGCGAGCAGACACCTCTTGGAGATGATGCTGCTGTGCTATAGCGGGCGGTCTGCCTCTTGGGCTGAGGCGGCCGAGTGGCTGCGTGGGCCGTTGTTTAACCTGCGTGAGAGTGAGATTCGGAAGATCCGGTCTGCGATGCTGGTCGCAGGGTGTGCGGCCAAAGGAAGTGCTTCGAAGCCTGCTGTCACAGCGGTGCTTGAAGAGCTGCTTGCGCGCGCTAGCGCTGGCGCAGACGATACTGCAATACCCGACGCGATCGAGCCACAGTTTCGTAAACTTCTGACAACGCTGAGCCGTGCACGTCATGCGACAGAGCAGGGCACCGCCTCTCCGTCGCAAGTGTTTTGGGCGGTGTGGGATAGTCTCAACCTGGCTGATAAGTTGCAGACGCAGGCCATCGAGGGTGGGCACCTAGAAAAGATGCACGCCAACCAGATATTGGATGCGGTTGTGGCGCTGCAAAATGTGATCACACGCTATGAAGAGCAGTCGCAAACAAAAGATCCTGCAGCCTTTGTTGCTGAGCTTCTTTTTAGCGATGTTCCGCAGGATGTGCTCTCCACAGCACAGCATCGTAAGGGTGTGCGTGTTGCAACACCGCACGCTGTTATTGGCACAGAATTTAAACACGTGGCGCTGCTCGGGTTGCAGGAGGGCCTCTGGCCAAACTTGAGACTACGCGGTTCACTGCTAGAGCTGCCGCAGCTCCTCGACCGTTTAGAAGCACAGCGGTGGGGCACTCCGGCAGAGACTGATCCGACGGTGTTACGGGCGCTGCGCAGAAACCAACTTTTTGCAGAGGAATTGGCGCTGCTGTATCTTGCTGCATCGCGTGCTAGCTGTTCTATAGCGGCTTTCGGGCTCGACAATGAGGCAGAGCCACTGAGTGTGTTTTGGAGTTTCTTTGCACCCTACTTAGCTGTTGGGAAAGAGCTTGGAAGCGACTCTCTAGAGGGGCAGGTTGCGTTTTTGCGGTCGCGCCTCGAGTTAAATCCATCAGACACGGTTGCTGCGTCGCAGCTGGCTGCGCTGGCGGCTAACGGGGTTGTTGCAGCAAGACCAGAAAATTGGTTCGGGCTGCGTGAAAAATTAGAGAGCGATCCACTCTACGCGACGCAAGAGGCGCTTCGACTCAGCCCCTCAAAACTGCAAACTGCTGCAGAGTGCGCGGTTAACGCAGTGGTGCGTGATTTAACGGGCGACAAGCAGGGGAACAAATTTGCTGCACACCGCGGCATGTTGGTGCATGAAATTGCTGAGCTGATTGTCGCCGGTGAAACCAATTTAGAGAAGCTGAAAAATTTTATTGATAGAGCGTGGGAGGCGGTTGGTGCAGACGCTGCCCATCCAGAATCAGAGCTTCTGATAACCAAGCAGATGGCTGAGAATCTGCTCAAGCACAGTTCTGATTGGGAGGGTGATGAGACAAAAGCTGAGGCGGAGCTTTCGGGGGTTGTAAACCTCGACCTCGATGGGGAGAGCGCAGCTGTGCTTTTGCAGGGGCGCGCAGATTTGCTGCAACAGGCGACGGGCGCTGGTGAGCCGATGCAGCGCGTTATAGACATTAAGACGAGCAGAAGCGCGACGGAAATAGCGCGCGCTAAACTGCAGCTAGAGGCCTATTTATATTTGCTCCTGACGCAGGGCGCGCCGCCTGCTGGCGAGTATGCAGCCGGTATTCTGCAACCGCATCCGTATGCTGAAAAAAATAATTTTCAAAAAGTTTCAGACGCTAACTTAGCGAGCAGCGAAGCATTTATTAAACAGTTTGAAGATACTGTGCGAGACATTATCGCAAATCTGAAAGGGAGCACATTTCTAGCCGAACCAGCGTCGCACTGTTCACGACACCTGCCAGGGGGTTTTGCACACGCGTGCGCTGAGATGGTGGTGCCGCCGGTTAGTTTTCAAGCAAAGGAAAACGATCTTGACCGATAAATACCAAGTGTTTTCAGCCTTCGAGATAGCGCGTGCGCTCGGAAATTTCACCAACTATTTTCGGCCCACCGAAGAGCAGACCGCAATTATTGAGCATCCTGTTTCTTCCGAGCACGGTAGACAGGTGTTGGTGTTAGCCGGTGCGGGGTCGGGTAAAACAGCGACGCTTGCGCAACGCGTAGTTTGGCTAATTGCGAACGGGCACGCGCGCCCCAGTGAAATTTTAGGGCTCACGTTTACAAATAAAGCAACTAACGAGTTGCGGGCGCGGATCACAAAAAACGTGCTTGAGTTTTTTGATGCAGTGCTAAACCCTGTTAACTTTGCACACTTCACGCAGGAACAGATTGCGCATGCTGAGTCACTGCAGCAGGCGGTTTCTTTTGACATAGAACGGCCGGAGATATCCAGCTACAACGCCTTTGCTAGCCGCATCGTGCACGAATACGGGCACTACACGGGCCGTAAAGTCGCCGCAATTATTGATGAGCCTATAGCTCTAAACCTCGCGCAGCAAGTGCTTGCAGAGGGCAGCAGAGAAGAGCTGCTAGCGCTTGAAGGTTTACGCTCAGACCTGCCACAGATTCTATTGCGCCTTGAAAATGAGATTGTTGACAACGGTTTTATACGGTGGAGTGACGACAGATTAAAGTTTCGGCAGGCGCTTGAGACGGCTGTCTCTGACGGGTTTAGCACCGTGGCACGCAATGAGACAGCGCGACAGCTGTTCGTGAGAAATCTTATTAAGCAACTGGATAAAACCGATGCGCTGCTGCCATTCGTTGCAAGACTGCGCAAACTGAAGCAAGAAAAGGGAATGATGCAGTTCTCTGATCAGGTTGCGCAGGCGATAGATATTTTGGTGCAGCCTGACTCAATCGCGCGAGCGGAGCTGAGAGACAGTTTTAAATTTGTGCTGCTTGATGAGGTGCAGGATACTTCCGCCGGTCAGACGCAAATGTTGCAGCACCTTTTCGCAGGCAAAAACATTATGGCGGTTGGTGATCCGCATCAGTCAATCTACGGTTGGCGCGGTGCCTCAGCCTCGGCTCTCACAAAATTCGGTGAGCATTTTGCTGAAGATCCTGGCAGTTTTGAGGTGCTTAATCTCAGTATCAGTTGGCGCAATGCCGCCCCGATACTGGAGGTCGCCAACCACACAGTGTCACCGCTGCGGAAGGAGCTAGAGGTTAGAGGGGCATCTCTTAAGGGAGCTGATATTCGAGTGCAACCGCTGAGGCACCCTGACGAGGCTCTTGCTGAGAGATCCGCTAACCGACTGGCTGCTGAGAGTGAACCAGAAACCAACACCGCAGGAGTGACGGTTGGGTTGTTTGCACACGACAGTGATGAGGTTGAGTTTATTGCGGATGAAATCTTGCGCATTAGAAGCACTGCCAGCGCAGATAAACAAAAAACTATTGCTGTTATCACCCGCAATCGTGGTGTGATGCCGACTGTCGAGCAGGCGCTGACGCGACGCGGGATTAAATCAGAAATTGTTGGCGGCGGTGGGCTTTTGAGCACACCTGAGATTACAGAAATTCAGGCGGTGCTGCGCTGCCTGGGAGACGCTGACGCAGGCGAATCACTGGTGCGGGTGCTGACCGGGCCGCGCTTTGAGGTGCCGTTAACAGACATCAGGGCGCTCAGTGTATACGCACGGAAGCTTACGAAAGCAAACAGAGAAAACAGCTCCCTAGCGCAGGCGGAGGGAAGTGAGGCTCTTAAATACAGTGTTGATGACATTGTTAGCAACATTTCTGCGCTCTATGAGCTGCCGGTAAAACGACCTGCGGGGTGTGATTTTTCTAACCACGGATACGCTCGCCTGCAGGAAGCGCAAGCGGTTTTTCAACGTCTGCACGGGTACGTTAACTCCGACATTACAACCCTCATCGAGCAGATAGTTCGCGAGATGCGGCTGTGGGTTGAGTTAGCGGCGCACCCTAAAAACCGGGAACACACTGGCGCGCTGAAACCTCACACACACGGCAATATTTATGCGTTTACCGAGTATCTGCTTGGCTACCAGAGCGCTACCGGAGACACATCAATTACCGGTTTGCTGCGCTGGCTGCGTGCATCACAGGCGGAGGATCGGGAGAGTCAGGCAGAGATTAAACCCAGTTTAGATACGGTGCAAATAATTACCGGACACGCGGCAAAGGGTCTTGAATGGGATGTTGTGTTTGCGCCGTTTCAATACCAAAGTGCGTTCCCGGGACAGGTGACACCAAAGCTCGGTTGGATGACAGAAGGTCGCTTAGACTACGCTTCTAGGCTAGACTCTGACGATCTGCCGCAAATAGATGTAAACGGAACACCCAGTGAGGTGCTGCAAAAAAGCGACCTGCCCGGTGAGCGGTTGCGAAAACAGCTTGATAGGCGTGTTGACTCATACAGTCTGCGCGAAGCTCTCGAAAAACTGCTTAAGAGTTTTCCAGCAGATGAAGCGCAAGTGTCAGAAAAAGACATAAAAAAACTTGATGCAGAGCGTGCGAAGCACTTCAGATGGCGAAAGCCGCCCTATGTTTCAGATGTTTTTCTCAGACACATTAATGATGAGCGCCGAATTGCATATGTGATGTACACCAGAGCAAAAGAGACGCTGTATATCACCAGCAGTTACTTTAGGGGCAACGGGAAACGTGCTGAAAAGCCGAGTGTGTTTTTAACCGAGGCGCTGCATATCGTTGAAAATCATTTGGATCACAACAGCAGCTCTCAAACACCCGTCAGTGTTGCAGCGATTAAGCTTGTGAATGCCTCTCGGGTGCGCGAAAGCGGTGTGCCGTGTGCGGCGTGCGCAGCCTACGACAGCCGCGGTTTTGCCTCCCACGCCGAGTTTCAGCTCAGCGACGACGCGCTCCCAGAATACGCTGACACGAGCGACATCGAGGTGCCAAAAGAGAACCCTAAGGCTGAGACTGTGAGACAGTTTATCTCCTGGCCGCATGATGCATTGGGGGAGAGAAGACAGCAGGTAGAGGCGAGCGCTGCGGCGGTGCGAGAGCAGCTGACCCGCTTTGATACAGGCGATACTGCGGGGATAGTCGGGGCTGAGGTTTTAAGTGACTGGCAAAAATTACTGCTCTTAGAGCGAGAGACACACCAGTTAAAGCAGCCGACGCGGCCGGAATACCTCAACACGAGCGAGGTCGCTGATTTTCTAGACGATCCACAAAAACTGTTGCGTAACAAACTGCGGCCGATACCTGCAAGGCCTTTCAGCGCAACGGTTCTCGGCACGCAGTTTCATGAGTGGGTTGAGCGTCGACTCACATCAGCGGGGGCGAGTGCGCAAAAGCTGGCTCTGTTTGAAACCGTTCCCGACCCGCATCCGGGCGCAACCCTTGCAGAAAGCAGGGAACTTAACGAACTGATCCAAAAGTTTGAAGCATCTCGCTTCACGAGTCTAAAAGCGCTTGAGGTTGAGCAGGATTATGCAGCTTCGGTAGCAGGCGTGCCACTGCAGGCAAAAATTGACGCGGTATTTCTGATTTCAGAAGAACCAGAACGCTATGAGATTGTTGACTGGAAAACGGGTAAAGCGCCGGTTACTGACAGCGAGAAAGCACGAAGCCTAACACAGGTGGAAATCTATCGTGAACTATTCGCCGCCCACAATGCGCTCAATCTAGAGCAGGTGCGCGCAACTCTGTTCTACGTCAGAGAGGGGATAGAGATTTCTACCGCCAGCGCACCTAGCGGCCGGCAGCTGCACCGTCTGACTAAGGCGCTTGGAAAACTCGACGAGGTTATGAATTAAGCCTGATTCTGCTCAGAAGATTCCTGCTCTTCAGACTGTTGTGCAGGAGTTAACTCTTCGGGCAGCGGCTCAATGAAGTCAGTGTCTTGGTTAAAAACGCGATCATCGTCAAGACCGTCAAGAGCTGCAAGATCGTCAGTTGCGCTGCCGGTGCTTGCGGCAACAGCTGGGGTGCTGGAGATAACATCTTTTGCAAGCTGCTCGTTCGTTACCCGCCGCACTGGCGCTACTGTTGAGGTGGTAACTTTCTCTACCAGACCGTCAAGCAGCTCAACGGCATCATCGATAATCTCCTGATTGTGGGTCTCGATACCGTGCAGCAGCCATTTTGCCAGTTCTAATTCGTGGTAGAGCAGGGCGCGACGTGCGAGAGACTCCTGCGCCATATCGGTGCGCTCAGAGTAGCGTCGCACAACCTCTTCAAGCACACCGGCGGGTGCGCCGTACAACCAAGCAAAATCACGGGCGGGATCACCAACCTGGAGGCTGCCGAAACCGAGAATTCCGGTGACAGCGTTGTCGTGAACTAAAAACTGTGAGGCGTCTAAGGAGCCATGAATTGGTGTTGCCGCAAAATCCCAGAGCGCCTGCTCGCGGATAATGCCCAGCCAGTATTCTCTGATTGCGACAGGCAGCAACCCGCTTGCGCTTGCCCGCTCAACCAGACGCAAAGCGTTAGCTCGGCACTGTTCGTTATTGTTGACCGGCAGCCCGGCATCAGAGACCAGGTGCCCGGGCAGGCTGTGCAAAGCATCTAGGCAGGCGGCAATTGATGCCACTAGAAGGGCGTCAGGCGATAGATCGCCGACCGCAAATTTTGCGCCGCTGATAAAGGTTGAAACCACCGCGCGTGAATCCCCCGACCGGGTAACCCCTAACACCTCTGGCACAGCGAAGGGCAGCTGTGCGCGTGCACCACCGGTCAGCGCATTCTGCCCCAAAATAGCGGCCGAGAGCTCAGCGTTTGCGGTGTCGTTCATCGGGACACGTACAATCACTTCATTGTGATCTGTTGTGACAACAACAGAGGTGCACTCACCATCTTCATTAAGAGTGTGCTTGCGCGCAGCCACTGCGTTTAGATTCGCCACTGCGCTGGTTGCTAAAGCAGCTAAAATTAAAGGGGTGCTTGTCATAGTTTCCAGCGTAAACTGCCTTCCTGAGTGACCATCTAGGCACGCCATGGCAGAGCCTGAAAACAGGCTTTTGTTTAATTAGATAGCCTAAGGAGGCAGGGTGACATTAAACCCCGAAGACATTCTGCGCTCACTCGATGAATCTCAGCGTGCTGTTGCGAAACAGCTAATCGGGCCTGTTGTGGTGCGTGCGGGTGCTGGATCCGGTAAAACACGAGCGATAACACACCGGATTGCCTATGGGGTGCAGACCGGAGTCTATGCCGCAGAGCATGTTTTAGCGATCACATACACGCGCAAGGCGATGCTCGAGATGAAACACCGTCTCCGCTCTTTGGGGATCACCGGGGTGACTGTGAATACGATCCATGCGGAGGCTATGCAGCAGCTGGCTGCCGGCTGGCACAAAACGACAAACTCTTCGCTGCCCGAGCTGATTCTCAACAATCAACCGCTGCTTCAGGAGGTTGCTGTTGAGCAGGGGCTCGCGGTTAATGAGACAAGCCTTGAAAGATTGGCTGAAGAGGTCGACTACCGGAAGGTGTCGCTGCTCACCATCGAAGAATATGCGGCACACGCTACCGCGACCGACCGGTTGCGGGGAGATCTTGATGTGGCTGATGTGTTGCGCGTCATGCAGGCTTATGAAGATCGCAAACTTGAACAGCGGTTAATGGACTGGAATGATGTGCTTAGTTTGACAGCTGGAATGCTGTTGCACGATCCGCAGCTGCTCGGTGAGGTGCACAAGAAGTATCGGTTTTTTACTGTTGATGAGTTTCAAGATATTTCTCCGCTGCAGTACGAGCTGCTTAATATCTGGCTTGGCGATAGGGAAAATATTTGTGTGGTTGGTGACGCGAGCCAAACTATCTACTCGTTCTCTGGCGCAAATCAGCGTTTCCTGCTTGATTTTGGCAGGGAGCATCCCTTGGCCCAGGAGTTTCTGCTGCAGCAAAACTATCGCTCGGCAGCAGAAATTGTTACCAGCGCAAACACTCTAATTGCGGATCGGCCCGGCGCTCTCACCCTCAGTGCTGTGCGCGGGCGCAGCGGCTACCCGGTGCGTGGGGCGGTGTTTGAAACTCGCAGTGAGGAAGTGCAGGCTGTTTTGACAGCGATCAGCGCTGACCTTAAAAGCGGCATAAAACCCAGCGAGATAGCGATCTTGGCGCGCACCAGCTTTGATCTCACAGAGTTTGCGGCGGCGCTTAGGGCAAACGGGATTGCGTGCGAGACAAAAACTGATATACCGTTCTTCTCTGCCCAAGAGATTATGAAGTTTACCGCTCTTTTGCAGCAGTACAGCAGTCATGCGCATGCGGATTCACCGGCGCACACCGAGAGGTTGCTTGCGGAAATAATGCATGCGGTATCGGGCAGCACCAAAACGCCGGAGTCTATTCGCCTTACTGCCGTTCTGGGAGAGTTTGAGCGGTTGGCGGGTGAGAGCCGGGTTTCTTTGAATGCGTTTCGAAAACATTTAAATGAGTTAGAGAATGCGGGTCTGAGCCCCGCGATGGAGCAGGTGCGTTTGCTCACAATTCACGCTGCGAAGGGTCTAGAGTGGTCTCGCGTTTATTTAGTTAACGCAACAGACAGCAGCCTGCCAAATCGGCGGGCGCACAGCAAGCAGGCGGTTGCGGAAGAGCGACGTCTAGCCTATGTTGCAATAACTAGAGCCAGAGATGTGCTTAGAATTTCACTCGCCCAAGAGGGGCAGGAAAAGCCGTCACGTTTTCTGCGTGAGGCAAAGATTCCCGTCTCTTACTTCTAGTGGGCTGTCACTGCACAAACAATCAGGGTTTGCTGTAATCTCTTGCGCTTCGGCAAAAAGTGGGGGCGGCGAGGTGAAATCAAAAACATACTGTTTGCTGCCAACCGTGCTGGCTGCGCCGCCAAGCGCGGCCTGACAGAGCTGCGCAACGGTGGGGGCAATCAGGGCGATGCTCAGCGGAGATTCAGTGAGCGGTTTGCGGCTCATAAGCTGCGCTGCGAGAAGCGGTTTTTCGGGATCTGCCGCAACTCGACTGTGCTCTAGACAGCTGACACACGGGAAACCGAGTTTATTAATTGTGGGGCCGATTCTGATGTCACAGTCAGCGAAAATAACCGGCAAAACCGGTCTTGCTAACTGTTCCTTGGCATCAGCATTTGTTTTGGTCAGCAGATATCTGCTGAGCTTAATGCACACCTGGGGATCCTCATTAACAACGCGCAGCCCGAGACCCTCCAAAGCCGACTGTAAGAGTTTGACGGTTTGTGCGCCGTCAGCGTGCGACAGTGGCGCTGCTGCAATGCTAACCCTGCAGCCGTGCGGTAGCAGCTCTTCGAGGTTTGTGTCCGGCAGGTCAGGCAATCTATCAAGCACAGGGGAGAGCAGCTGCAGAAGCTCTGTGAGCTCTTCCCTGCCCACACCCTGCCGAGCGGCGTGACGTTCGATGGTAGCGAGGCTTGCCCCCTGCAAAAGCAGAGATATAACGCTTTCTATTGCCGTTGTCATGTTGCCCATAATCAACTGCGGGGAGCTGAAACCAAATCTTAACGATTTTGGCGTAAGCCAAGCTGCGGCAAACAGTGGGCTGATCCGTAAAAAGTCTGTGCTGAGATACATGCATAACAGTATTCAGTGCTATTTTTACGAATTAACGGTTGTTAACAGCTGTTAACTAGCGGTCAAAGTCACCGCGTAACAGTTTGCGTAGATCGTCATCCAGATCGTTTTCTGCTGTGGCGGCACCCGCACCCCCACCAAGGCCGAGCCGTTCAAGCAGCGCCCCGTGATTTTCCACCTCAGCGATGGTCGGCAGCAGATCCGGGTGATCCCACAGACTGTCACGCAGCTGAATATCACCGCGGTCAGCAATCAGAGCCCAAAGCTCACAAGCCTCACGCAGTTTGCGCGGCCGCAACTCCAAACCAACTAGCGTGCCAAACACCTGTTCAGCAGGCCCACCGACAGCACTCTTCCGCCGAATCATTTCAGCAATTGCTGGCGCCGCAGGCAAATTCTTGGTGGCGGCATCTGTTACCGCATCAACCCAACCACCGATGAGAGCCAGCATATGCCCGAGACGCGCGAGCGCCTGCTCCTGCTGCTCTGTGCGCGGCGGAATTAGCGCCCCCGAGCTCAATAGCTCATTAACACCCTCAGGGTGTGCAGGATCAAAATCGTGCGCCAGATCCTGCAATTGAGAGGTGTCTAGGGTGATTCCTTGCGCATATTCTGTGATCGCTGATAGAACGTGCGGGCGCAACCACTTCGCATGACGGAAGAGGCGGGCAAACGCGAGCTCCCGCACAGCTAAATAGAGCGCAATATCAGTTGTAGAAATATCTAAGTCTGCGCCAAAAAAAGTGATGTTTTCTAACACAAAAGTGCCGCCCGCGTGAGCCTCACCGCTCACAACCGGCACCGCAATATCGCCGCCAGCAAGCACCTCCTGCGCGAGTCTACCAATCACGCTCCCGAGCTGGGAGGCAAATATCGTGCCGGCAATACGCTCAAGAATTTTAGTTGCCCCACCAACCATCTCACGCATTTCTTCCGGAATCTGCTCTGCCAACGAGGCACGCATCGCTAAGGCCACCGAGTCAGCAACCGGGGCCGCAAACTGCACCCAAGTGTCAACGCTTGCGGTGACCCACTCCACCCGATCAATAACCCGGGGTGCGTGCGGGGTGGATCCAATCGCGGTCGCCTCATCAAGCCAGAGCATTGCAGGGGTTATCGCCTGCAGCAGCGCAGCCCGATACTCTTCACTGCTGGCTGCTGAAGGCTTCGTCGCCTGCGAGAGCGTCTCTAATGCGCTTTTACGGGCAACAGACCAGTCTATCCCGTCGTCAGAGTGCGATCCGCCCTGAAAAGCAGAAAAAATTTGACCGAAGAACTGCGCGCCCTCTGCGTTCACACCAGCACCCTGACCGCCCAGCATCTGCTCTAACATGCGGCGAATTTCTTCTGGATCAAAACCAAACGGATTAGATTTGTTGCCCTCGCTCAAAGCAATCCCTTCATCAAGTATTAATCTAAAACTACTAGCAGAAACACGGCGAATCCTGCTGATAGTCTGCATTTGTGAATATTGATGACACGCCAACAGCGAACGGTCAGCGGGGGCAGTCGAGCGCTAACCAGCAGCCGCTGCAAAAGACGCGCAAACGATCCCGCAAAATCTATTGGGCTGCTGGGGTCGTAGTTTTTGCCGTGCTCGCTGCTGTGACACCGGTTGACTATGTTGTGGAGCGCCCAGGCATAGTGCTAAACACTCTCGGTGAGCTCAACTCAGGCGAACCAAACGCAAAACATATGGATTTTGTGCAGGTAAAAGACGCCGCAGATGCTGCAAACACTGGCGCCTTCAACCTAGTGGCGGTCAACAGCTTCGGCAACCCCAGCTCAAAACCGACGCTGGCAAGTCTTATTCCAGCCCTGCTGGATCCGGCACAAGATATTGTGCCGATGAGTCAAATCTATCCAGAAAACACCAACTTCGACGACTATCTGCAACAGCAGCAGGCAGCAATGACCTCAGCGCAGCAAACAGCAGCGGTCGCCGCACTCAACTATCTTGGCGCAAACATTCCAGTCAAATTCGAGGTTGCAGGCTTTTTCGATAACTCGAAATTCATCGACCTTCTTAAAGAGGGCGATCAAATTCTCACAGTAAACGGCAAACCGGTCACTTCAGCGGAACAGATTAGTCAAATAATTAACAGCAGTAAGCAGGCAAACACCAAAGTAGAGGTGCTGCGCGCAGGCGAAAAACTTTCCGTCACCGCAGAAACCGTAGAGGTTGAGGGTCGAAAACTTATTGGAATCTTCACCAAAACAAATTTCGACGCCCCTGAAGAGGTCGCCTACGCTATCGAAGATATTGGCGGGCCGAGCGCCGGAGCGGTTTTCGCGCTCGCAGTGCTTGACAAGAAACTGCCCGAAGATTTGACGCACGGTCACAATATAACTGTGACCGGCACAGTTGACACCGCCGGAACAATCGGCGCGATCGGCGGTTTGAAGCAGAAAATTTATGCGGCGCAGCGAAAGGGGAGCGACTTGATGCTTTTCCCGGTGACTAACTGTCGCGATCTGCCACAGGATCTGCCAGCGGGAATCACCCTGCGCGCGGTGAAAAATCTTGATGAAGCGCTCACCGCTATTCGTGATTTTGCGAACGGTGTGAATGCTGACAGCGAAATACTCGGCTGTGAGGTTTGAACTCTCAAGACATTAGGTGTTTGCCCCGCTAGGATAGGGGCAACATTTGAATTGAAACACCTAAAGGGGAGCAATGGCTAATCCAGCACCGTCGGTAAGTGCTCGAAAAAGAAAACCTTCACCGCTACTTATCTCGGTGCTGATCGTGGGTGCCCTGGTGCTCTTATTGAGCGCCGCTGCCAACTTCTACACAGATATTTTATGGTTTACGCAGCTGGGTTTTGAGAGCGTGCTGTTCACGCAGTGGATCGCAACCGCTGTCGCATTTATAGCCGGTTTTCTTGGCATGTTTGTGCCGGTTTTCTTATCGCTTGAGATTGCATTTAGAAAGCGCCCGGTTTACGCGAAGATCTCAAATCAGATTGCACAGTATCAGCAGATTGTAGAGCCGTTACGTAAACTGCTGCGCTGGCTCTTCCCCGCATTCTTCGGTGCTATTGCCGGTTTTAACGTGGCGGCTAATTGGCGTGAAATTCTGCTGTTTATAAACAGTGAACCTACCGGGCAGACTGACGCGGTGTTTGGTCTTGACACCCAGTTCTTCATGTTCCAAGCTCCCGTTATCGTCTCGCTAATCTCCTACCTGCAGCTGGTTGTGCTTGTCTGCTTAATTGCCTCTCTTGCAGTGTCTTATGTTTACGGCGGTATCGAAATCACCGGCCGTGTTTTCCGCATCTCAAAGAGTGTGCGGATCCAGGCTCTGATCCTCGCCGCAATTTGGGTGCTGCTGACCGGCCTGCAGCACTGGATGGGGCAGTACCTTCTGCTGTCGGATAGCAGCGGGCGTTTTACCGGCCCGGGTTTTGCTGACGCTAATGCGCTGATCCCAGGTTTGCAGATTCTTGCAGGGATTGGTGTGGTCGTTGCGATCCTCTTTATCATTACCGCTAGCAACGGTAAATGGCGGGTATCGGTGATCGGTGCTGCGCTTTTTGTTGTGTCGTCGTTGGTGCTCACAACAGCAGTGCCGTGGGGTGTGCAGCAGTTCCGTGTCGGGCCAGACGAGAAGAGCCTGGAGTCAGAGTTTATTGCCCACAACATAGCCGCCACCCGCAAAGCATTCGGTCTTGAGAATGTTGAAGTGCAGCGGTATGAGGCAGTCACCAACGCTGAGGCGGGGGCGCTGCGCAACGATGCTGTCGCGGCAGCAAATATTAGGATCATGGATCCTGCTGTTGTTGCACCAACATTTGCGCAGCTGGAGCAGAGCAAGCAATACTACCGTTTCGGTAATTCTTTGAGCGTTGACCGTTACGAAATTGATGGCCGTATCGAAGACACTGTGTCTGCGCCGCGTGAAATCGATATCAGCGCGCAGGACGGTTGGTACAACCGGACGCTGGTTTACACGCACGGCTACGGTCTGGTTGCAGCTTTCGGTAATCAGCGGTCACCGGGTGGGGAGCCGGTTTTCCTTGAGAACGGCATTCCAACCAGCGGTAAGCTTGGCGAGTTTGAGCCACGCATTTACTTTGGTTTGAACTCACCCCCATACTCAATTGTTGGCGGTGAACGCGAGCACCCAATTGAGGTGGATTTCCCTGCCGATGCTGAGTCTGCTGCAGAAGCGAGTGTTGCCGAAGCTACAGAATCAAACGATGTGCAGGCTGATGCTGCAGAAGAAGCGCAGAGCGCTGATGGGGAGCGCCAGAATCTCACAATCTTTAACGGTGATGGTGGCCCGGTGCTGCATGGAATTTTTGAGAAGCTGATTTACGCGCTCAAATTCCAGTCAATGGAGCTGCTGCTTTCTGAAGCTGTTGTAGATGGATCGCAGATTCTCTATAACCGCAACCCGATGGAGCGCGTCTCAGCTGTGGCACCGTATCTCACGCTTGACCAGCATCCGTACGCCTCAGTTGTGGATGGCCGTGTGGTGTGGATCATCGACGGTTACACGACAAGCGCTAACTATCCTTACGCAAAGCAGATAAATCTTGGCAGCACTCTTGTTGACGCTGACAACCCGAACCAGCGCAATAATCAGACCGTAAACTACATTCGCAACGCGGTGAAAGCGACCGTTGACGCGTATGACGGCAGTGTCAAGCTTTATGCCTGGGATACAGAAGATCCGGTGCTGAAAGCATGGCAGAATATCTACCCGAACACTCTGACTAACATGTCAGAGATGAGCGCTGATCTTTTGAGCCACGTGCGCTACCCGAATGACCTGTTTAAGGTGCAGCGTGAGGTCTTAAGCGAATACCACGTGACAGACCCTGGCGCGTTCTACTCTATGGAGGATGCGTGGCGCACACCGGAAAACCCGGGCCGTGCTGCTGCGGCTGGAGCTGCTACCGAGATTGATCCTGCAACAGGTGAGCCGGTGCAGGGCCGTGCTGCTACTCCAGCACAGCCGCCCTACTATTTGACGCTGTCTGCGGGGCCTGACGCTGACCCGAGCTTCTCGATTTATTCGACCTATATTCCGAATCAGACGGGCGCTAATGCCCGCGATATTCTGACCGGCTATCTTGCCGCTGATGCAAACGCGGGCACCGGTCAAGACGGTGTGGTGAATGAAAACTACGGCAAACTGCGACTTTTGGTTTTGCCGAAGGGATCGACTATTAACGGCCCGGGTCAGGTGCAGAACAGCTTCAACACCGACCCAGAAGTGTCACGTGTTTTGAACATTCTGCGGCAGGGTGAAACCGATGTGATCAGCGGCAACCTGCTGACCCTGCCGGTTGGTGGTGGCCTGCTGTATGTGCAGCCGGTCTATGTGCAGGGTAAGTCGCGCGGCTTCCCGCTGCTGCAAAAGGTGCTGGTGTCATTTGGTGACAAAATTGCCTTCGAGAATACGCTTGATGAGGCGCTCGATAAGCTCTTTGGCGGCAACTCTGGTGTTGCAGCGGGGGACGCAACGGTTGCAGCTGAAGCTACCGACCCTGTTGCCGATGAGGCAGGCAGCGATGCTGGCGCAAGTGAGAGCGGCACTACCGATGCGGCAGGCAGCAGCCCGACGGTGGAAGCTAACTCGCTTGCTGAGGCGCTAGCTGAAATGCAAAAGGCGCTCTCGGATCGCGACGCGGCCATGAAGGCGGGGGATTGGAGCGCTTACGGCGCAGCTGATGCCCGGCTTAAGGCAGCGCTTGAAAAAGCACTGACGCTGAGTGAGTAGGCGTTAAACTCGCGCACTATGCTATCTGTGAGGTAACACCTGCTGAAACTGATTCGAAAGGGAATGCATGAGCCAGCTTGATGTGAAGAAACAGGTTGACCACCAAACTTCAACATGACCATCAATGATTTCAAGGGTAAAGGTGATTCTAATAGCGTGGCCTACGAGGTCAGAGTCGTTCCGCCACCGCGCACGCTCGCAACTAAAGAGATTACGCACCACTACGAGTTGATTGAAAAAGACCCTTCTGAGCCGGTCAAATTCGACCTCGAACACCTGGATCTTGAGAGATACCTGGTCAAGGTTCACGGGATCGCCACGCTGCGGCGTGAGCAGGCTGCTAAGTCGCGTACGGATACTTCTCTCAATGATTCACGGCAGTTCAGTGAATTGACCCTGGTGGCTGAGGGTGCAAGGTATCTCAACATGAAAGCGCTGGACGTTAAACGCTATCTCGGTGCGTCGGTTGATGGAATGGGGAAGATTATCGAGATAGTCTCGACCTACAACGAGGTCTTCTACGATGTGATCATTCCTGGCCTGTTTAACCACCTGTGGGAAGTGCGTTCCACCCAAGAAATTAACGATCGCGAAGTCGTGCTCCTCAAAGCCCCCAAGGATGCCGACTGCTACACGTTCCGTGCGAAACCAGGGCTCGTTATCACTCAATACAGTTCTACGCTTAGCAAAGATGAAAAATCCAAGACTTTCCACGCTGACACCTACTGCTTAGATTCCAAGCCCGAGCGGGAATGCTTCTCGCAATACTACGACCCCGACTCCCAGCGTATCCGTTCCTACTACCCGGACCTTCTGGCCAAGATGACAGACGGTTCATACCAGCTTATCGAGGTCAAGGATGACAACAAGATCTACGACCGCATCGTCAAGGCCAAAGCCAAAGCGGCCACAGAAGTAGATACCGCCTCCAACATCGAATACATCATGTACGCCGGTAGTTACCTAATGAACAGCAACGTGCTCACAGATACCGATGATTCAGATTCGATTTTGAAGCTCAACGAAAGGGTGCCTTTCTGATGCATATGGGTAGGTTTAACTGTCTGATGCAACGGAAGTTCCGATTTCGTTTGGAGATCGACAAAGAGCTTTCGATCGACTGCTCATCTATGGAAATCACCTATTCTGAGTTGAAAACCATCACCCGGCAGAACATCGATGCGCTTCAGAAGTACGCGGATGCCTCAGCCGATTATGTAATAGAATCCTGGCTAAAAATTAACGAGTGCATCAAACAGCTAATCGAGGCTGCACGTGAATTTCAACTACCGGAAGAAGAAGACCAAAACGAGGAACAAGTCTGGATAGAGCTCAAGAGGATCATCAAGGAGACATTCAGCCCCGTAGGAACTATCTACGAGCCTACCGATGAGAAAATAAAAGACGGTATGAGCCTCGGGATTGAAAGTCCCTGCATCTCAGACAAAGGCTACGAGCAAATCTCATTCTTCCTTGATCATCTTCTCAAAGAGAAGGAACGACGAGGTTGGGAGATTGAATTTGCGGATTCCTTGACTCGTTACATCAAATACTCGAACGAGCCGAGGTACCTGTTCCAGGACAGTCACCCAAGTAACTTGGATGCAGCCGAACACCTAGCACTTCTCTACTCCCTAGAAGAGGAGTTTGCGCAGAGGAACTTCCAATGGAAGGACGTGGCTGAAGCTGTAACGCCACTACGTAAGGAGGTTGAATCTTCCCGTAGGCTCCTCGAGGGGACTAGCAGAGACTTTTGGTCGCAAATTCAAGTCCAAGAAAACCGAATGGAAGACTACAAAACTTCCGTCGATAAATGGATATCACAAAAAGAGGACTCCATAAAAAATCTCGAGAGAGTGTATAACGAAAAACTCGCTCTGGCTAAACCCAAAGAACACTGGGACTCTCGCGCCAAGCAAGAGGCCAAAAACACTAAAAAATGGGCGAAATGCACGGCCATCGTGACAGGGTTGGCAGTAGTGCTTTCAACCGCAGCGATTGTCACCCTGTACAGTTTCGAAATGCCTAAAATCCCGTTCCTCTCAACATCTTTTATCGCTATCGCGCTCATTACCTTCATGGTTTATTTGGTAAGAGTGTTTGTGAAGATCACCTTGTCGAGCCGTCACCTACAGATGGCGTATGAACAGAAATCCGCACTTACTTACTTCTACCTCTCACTCGGGAAGCATGAAGGCGAACTTACCGAAGAGGAACGAGTACTGGTCATTCAGTCATTGTTCACTCCAGTAGAGACGGGTCTGGTCAAGTCATCAGAACTCCCAGATTTCAATGCAGCCCTCGCGCTTATCACAAAACGTGTCAACTAGAAGTCGTTAAGCTCAGGCTGCCGATCCCTCCCGTGCTTTACCCACACTGGTAGCTCTGGAGCAGTATGCAGATTAATTCATATCATCAACAACACGCTATGACCAAAGAAGGCCACCGGGTCTCTGTCGGCCTATCTTAGAGCAATGGAGCAATCAATGTCTGACAGGATCAACCAAATTCCCAAAACCACACCAGACTTCACCACAGAAGCAGGGAAGAAACTCGCCGAGCTTTTCCCGGAAATAGTTGCAGACGGCAAGATTAATCTGGATAAGCTGAAATTGCTACTATCTTGCGGGGGGGGGGGACCTCGAAGATGGCCCCGAGCGTTTTGGCCTGACTTGGCCGGGTAAACGTCAAGCTATCCGCGCTGCGCAAACACCCACCACGGCTACACTCGCGCCAGATAAAGAAAACTCCATAAATTGGGACGAGGCCCAAAACATTTTCATCGAGGGCGACAACCTCGAAGTGCTCAAGATCTTGCAGAAGCACTACTACGGCAAGATCAAAATGATCTACATCGACCCGCCATACAACACGGGGAACGACTTCGTTTACAACGATAACTACGCTGACTCGATCGGCTCCTACCTCGAACTCACTGGACAAATCGACGGCGATGGAAAACTCTCCACTAACTCCGAGTCAGCTGGACGCTTCCACTCCAGCTGGCTCAATATGATGTACCCGCGCCTGAAGCTCGCAAGGAATCTACTTACTCCTGATGGTGCGGTTTTCATTTCGATCGATGAAGCCGAAATCGGAAATTTGAAGCAGATTTGTAATGAGGTTTTCGGGGAAAATAACCTGATTGGTTCGATAATATGGGCTGCTGGACGCAAGAACGATTCCAAGTTTATCTCGGCCTCACACGAGTACATTCTGTGCTATGCACGGAGTAAGAGCGTTCTATTAGAGAATGGCATCACGTGGAAGGTGCGGAAGAAGGGGCTTGACGCTATTTACGTGGCAGTTGAAAAGTTCGTCCGTGAATCTGGTGGTGACTATGATGTTTCCTCGGCGGCTCTTAAAGCTTGGTACAAGAGCCTTGCTGATGGAGATGCTTCTAAGAAGCACAAGCACTACTCGCGGATAGATGAGCGTGGTGTCTACTTCCCAGGTGATATTTCGTGGCCGGGCGGTGGTGGACCTACGTACGAGGTATTACACCCTGTTACCGGTCAACCAGTGAAGGTTCCTTCTAGAGGTTGGAGGTTCCAGAAGGATGTAATGAATCAACATATTGAAGATAATCGAGTGCTGTTTGGTGCGACTGAAGACGCAGTTCCGACGTTCAAGAGGTATCTCAAAGATACTGAACTCGAAGTTCCATATAGCGTCTTTTACCAAGACGGGCGTGCTGCAACAAAACGCTTGACTAGTCTGATGGGCAGTAAAGTTTTCGACTTTCCAAAGGATGAGTACGTTCTTCAGACTCTCCTTGCAATGACAACTGAAAACCACGACATCGTCCTCGATTTCTTCGCTGGCTCTGGCACCACTGCGCATGCGGTGATGCAACTGAATGCGGAGGATGGTGGGAGCCGCAGGTGTATTTCGGTTCAGCTCCCAGAACCAACGAGTGAGAAGTCCGAGGCGCGTAAGGCTGGGTACTCCACTATCTCTGAGATTACTCGGGAGCGTATTCGTCGAGCGGGTATGAAGATCATCGAGGAAGAATCTGCCAAGCTGGACGGTCAGGCACTAGATGTTGGTTTCCGAGCATACAAGCTGGTGGATACCAACTTCACGAAGTGGAAGGTTGATTCTGACCTATCCGAGGATGAGCTCACGAGCTTGTTTACAAATTTTGAAGATTCTGCGAATGATGGCGCCCTCCCGGAGGCTTTACTTACTGAGGTGCTGTTGAAACTCGGGTTTTCGCTTACGGAGAAGATCGAGTCCATTGAAGTTGCTGGTTTGAGCGTGTTCAGTGTTGCATATGGCCTGGTAATGGCCTACCTCGATGAGCAGACCCAGCCGACCTTGGATCAGTTGCGTGCGCTTGTAGCACTGGAGCCTGAGCGGCTCGTGATCCTTGATGATGCGTTTCATGGCAATGACGAGTTGAAAACGAACCTGGTTCAGGAATGCCGTGCGCACAATGTTGATCTGTGGACGGCGTAAGGCGAGGACGGAAATATGCGATTCCAGTTTGACCCACGCCAGCCCTACCAGACCAGCGCGATCGAGGCCGTCACCGACTTGTTCGATGGGCAACCAGTCGACGCTGCTCAACTGTTGACTAGATTTCAATATGCCCCGTCTTTACTGCAGTCTGCCCCCGATCTTCCTGATTTAAGTGATGCGATAGGTTTTGACGTCTTTGAGGAGATTGGCGCTTATGGCAACAACCTCGTTTTGAACGAGGACACGATTCTACAGAACCTGCAACGCGTGCAGGATAGGAACGGCTTAGAAATAGGCAACAGCCTGGTAGACGGCCTGCAGTTTGATATTGAGATGGAAACCGGTACGGGTAAGACGTATGTCTATCTGCGGACCGCGTTCGAGCTGGCCACGAAGTATAGGTTCAACAAGTTTATTATTCTGGTGCCGTCGGTGGCGATCCGTGAGGGCGTGAAGACCAGCATCGAATTGATGCGCGAGCACTTCCGTCACCTATACCCGCAGATCAATATGGACTACACGGTGTATTCGGGTGATCATGCTGAAGAAGTGCGTGACTTTGCTACGGCTACCTCTTTGCAGTTCATGGTGATGACGATCGATTCGATTAGGGGAGATAAGAACACCCGTATTATTCATCAGCAGCGCGATAAGCTCTCTGGCTTACGCCCACTGGATTTTTTGCAGGCCACACACCCTGTGGTGATTATGGATGAGCCGCAGAACATGGAGTCTTTGCTGGCTCAGTCTGCCGTGGCGGATCTGAATCCGATGTGTACGCTGCGATATTCGGCCACGCATCGCACGACCCGTAACGTGGTGTACCGGCTTGATCCGCTCGATGCTCACCGGTTGGAGCTGGTGAAGAAGATTGTTGTTTCGGATGCCCAGGAGCTTGGTAGTGCGGCCAAACCGTATGTGAAGCTGCTAGGGGTCAAGCGTGATCCGAGCTTTAAGGCTAGCTTGGAACTGATCTGTTGTAAGAAGGATGGTTCTTATACAAAGCGTAAGGTCAGCGCTACTCAGGGTGCTGACCTGGAGCGAATCTCCGGTGGTAACCCGGCCTATGAAGGCAACTGGCGAATCAATGAGATCAGCGTGACGCCCGAGCAGATCGAGTTGAGTAACTACGGTTACCTGCGTGTTGGTGAAGAAATCGGCGGCAATCAGAATGCTGTTTTTCAGGCAATGATTCGTGAAACTGTGCGCGAGCACATCCGTAAACAGGAGCAGGTGCACTCCCAAGGGATCAAAGTATTGTCATTGTTCTTCATCGACAAGGTTGCCTCCTATCTGGGTGAGGGAGTGAACAACCTCGATGCGAATGGCGATTTCGCTGCATGGTTTGACACCGCCTACCGGGAGGAACGAGACAAGAATCCTGCTTCACACGTGTTTTTGCCTGCTGATCCAGTTGCAGCCCGTTCTGGGTATTTCGCGCAGATGAAGAGCGGTAAGGGCAAAACTGCGCGGATAACGTTCAAAGATTCCTCGGGTAAGACCAAAGCTGATGATGATGCCTATGAGTTAATCATGAAAGATAAGGCTCGTTTGCTGGATATGGGTGAGCCGGTGCGATTCATTTTCTCGCACTCTGCGCTGCGTGAGGGCTGGGATAATCCAAACGTGTTCCAGATCTGCACGCTGCGTGACATGTCCACGGAGACCGAGCGTCGTCAGACGATTGGGCGCGGACTGCGCCTGCCGGTGAACCAAGCTGGTGAGCGGGTCAAGGATGCGGGTATTGCGCAGTTGACGGTGGTGGCGAACGAATCTTATGCGGCGTTTGCATCCGCGTTGCAAGACGAATATAAACGCGCTGGTGTTGCGGTTGGTTACGTTCGCAAAACCGAGTTTGCTGAACTACCTGTGGTCGAGGGCGATAAAGAATCTCGTCTTGGCACTCGCCGATCAGCCCAGATTTGGAGGTGCCTACACGAGCGCGGGTATATCAACGATGATGGTGAGGTCCTGGATACTTGGGTGCCTGACCGCCTTGGCTTTACTGTTGGTTTGCCTGAAGAGTATGCAGCCTATGAAGCAGAGGTCATTGATCTGGTCGAGCGGTGCAAGATCGAAATGCTTATTAAGCCGAAACGTCAGCGGGTGGTTCGGTCCCTGAACAAACAGGTCTATGCTACTGCAGAATTTGAAGAGTTTTGGGAGAGGATCACCTCCCGCACAACCTATCGCGTGAACCTTGATCGCACGGATTTGGTGCAGCGTTGTGTAGCGCGTATCAAAGACGCCCCGCAGATCGATCCGATCCGTATTCAAGTGACCCGTACGGGCTTGGAGCTGACCCGTGGCGGCCCGAAGGGCTCGATTCTTGGGTCTCGTGACGAAGTGCTTAAAGAGGCTTATCCGCTGCCGGACATTGTCGGCCAGCTTCAGGAGTCCACCTCGCTGACCCGTAAGACCATTATTGACATCCTGTTGGGCTCTGGGCGTGTGGCTGAGTTTCTGAGTAACCCGAATGACTTTATCAAGATGGTCACCGGCTGTGTTGAGACTGAGCTTGCGCACACTCTGATCGATGGGATCCAGTATGAGCCGATCGGCGGCAGTATCTATGAGCTTCGTGAACTGCAAGCGGACGGACTCGAAGAGAAGGACCGTTTCATTGATCAGTTGTACAGAGTGACCAATAAAGAGAAGACAGATTTTGATTACGTGGTCTTTGACTCGGCGGTGGAGAAGCAGTTCGCCCAATATTTGGATGGGCGCGAGGACATCAAGCTGTTCATGAAACTGCCCGACAAGTTCCGTATTCCCACTCCGGTTGGGGACTATAACCCAGACTGGGCGATCATCAAGATTGAAGATGGCAGTGAACACTTGTATTTGGTGCGTGAGACGAAATCGAGTCAAGATCCGTCAAAGCGTCGTCCGAGCGAGAATGCGAAGATCAAGGCCGCGATGAAACACTTTGATGCTATCGGTGTGGGCTACATGGTGAGTGCTCCTGATCGTTGGGAAATCTAGGAGACGAATGCGTGTTGCAGCGCTTTAGGTGTAACCGGAACCTTTCGACGCAGTACGCGCTCTTTCAGTCAGAACCCAGATTGTCATCGTGGCAATACCGACAATCACAATCAAAGCTGGAGCAAATGAGGCTCGAGTGGCGCCCACTGCATACAAGGCAAGCAGAGCTAGAATTCCTCGCAATGCTGTGCTAGCAGCAATCTTCTGGCGACGTACGCCAAGGAGAAGGTATGTAAGCATGCCGATGATAAACAAGCCGTGAATCCCATAGAAAATAATGGGATACTCCAAGTCGAACCGTTCACGCATCTCAGTGCTAGCTGCCAACGCAAAACCACACATAATAGCGAAACTTATAATCTTGTGTTTCAACTTCATGGTGATCGCCTCCTCTCACAAAAGAACAGTTACTCAATCGCAACCGTCAAAGGTGGGAAGTCCCACTGCGGATAGAAGGCGACACCTTTGCCCTGGGCTAATGCTCCAGTGATTTTCAGTGCCAAGGCGATAAAGAACCCAGTACCAAGAAGAGCTACACCGCCACCGATAATACTGCCGACAGGGCCACCCATCAGTGACGAAACTCCTACGAACGCAGCCGCAAGAGCTTCAGGCCCTGCCTCTGCGGCTATTGCGAGTGCAGCAAACGCTCCTGCTTTCAGATCCTCATTCGAAATGTAGAAACGAGCGGAGCGTTCAGCATAGACACCTACTGGAGGTGCTGGCGGCTTGTAGGTGCCAGCCAAGATCTCCCGAAAATCTGCGACTTGCGCACTAGTGAAACCATAATCGGTAACTAGCTGCGCGTCGGTGAGTGTGGTGGTCAACGACCGGCCATCGGAGCCGAACTTCAGATAACTGCTGATATCAACGATCTTGCACAGCAGTTCACTGTCTGCCCATGTGTTATGGAGAGTTTCAACCGTACACACCACCTGGTTGTTAGGAACTTCAATTTCAGCAGCAGATGCAGGCGTAATTCCCACAAACGTCAGAGCAGTCGTAACAGTCAGACCCACCAGTGGGAGGGCGATTTTCTGGATAGTCATGCTTTTCTCCTTTCACATGATTCCAGAATCTGGGATAGTAAGCATGGACGAATGAGATTAGATCAAAAATCTCAAACACAGATAGAGCAGGATTCTCTACCTAGTTCTACAGCACTTCCCATAGGCGCCTCCGCTTGATCCGCTGCGGCAGTCAAACACCGGCTAACGTCGATCTTTGACGTAACTTGCACGCTCAAGCCTACTCGTGGTAAAGCAGTCTTGCAAAACTTGTAGCGGTGCTCTATAGATCAATAGTCCTCGCTCGTCATACACGGAGTGCGCCGGCGGCCAGTTTGTGAGATAAGCTCCGGGTATGAGGGAAAAAAGAATTTCACAGCCCGGCTTCTACGCTCGTCTGGCTATCGGCATCTGCATTGGCGCGCTCGCAGGCGTAGTGCTTGGGTACATTACTGACGACCACAATTTTTGGCTTATAGTCGGCTTAAGCCTGGGCTTTGTCTACGCATTCGTAACTGAAGGAGCTAAACGAGTTAACAAGGGTAAAAATAAGCACGAAAGCTAAGAGGGATCCTTCAGAAGTCATCCATTGCCTCATTTGGGTAAAACAAAACCCGGTATCAACTCGCCTAGATACCGGGTTTTAGTTGCGGGGACAGGATTTGAACCTGCGACCTCCGGGTTATGAGCCCGGCGAGCTACCGAACTGCTCCACCCCGCGGCACAAGAATTAACTATACATTTGTTTTTAACGCAACGCAAATTCTTGATGTGAAGCAAAATTTTGGGAGATACAAATCTAATTCATAGATAAGAGTTGGAGTATAAGAGCAGCAGTAATCGAATTATCGAGAAAGCGTAAGAATCGTGAATGATGATGAGCAGCTAAACACTGAAGCAGATCGCGTTGCACTGAATGACAGTCTGTCTCACAACGAGCGCGCAGACGCAGCCGTGGAGGGCTTCAAGCAGCAGAATCAGCTTGAGCAACAGACTCAGCAAGACCAGGAAGCTCAGCAGGATCAGCAGAATCAGCTGGAGCAGTATGGCCAGCAGACCCAGCAGGATCAACAAGTGCAGCAGGGCCAGGGTGACCGGCAGGAGTTACCCACAGCGATATACGCACCACCGGTAAACACTGCCGTTCTGCACGAGACGCCGCCGTCTGATCCGCAAGAGCTGCAAGAACAGCAAGCACCGAAAGAACCGAAATCGAAAAATAGGGGAGGGGTGCTGCTCCTTTCCGGCCTCCTGATTGGCGGTCTGATTGGCGGTGTCAGCGGCGGCGTTGTGGCCGCAAACGTTGTCGGAAACAACACCGGCAGCGCGAGCACCGGCGTCAGCGCCGTCAAGATCTCTAACCCTGATACCGCAACCGTCGTTTCTGCCGTTGCGGCACAGCGTGTTGAAAGCGTTGTAACACTGCAGGTGCGGGGTCAACGATCCGGCGGCAGCGGCTCGGGTGTTGTCTATTCGCGCGATGGATACATTGTCACAAACGCGCATGTGGTGCTTGCAGAGCCTGGCAACATGCGCCCCGATATCACCGTGCGCTTTGCCGACGGCAAACTGCTGAAGGGTGAGCTTGTTGGCGTTGATCCGCTCGCTGACTTAGCGGTTGTGAAGGTGAAAGCTGACAACCTGAAACCGATCCCGCTGGCAGACTCAAACGCCACCAACGTCGGCGATGTAACCGTTGCAATCGGTGCGCCTTTGGAGCTCAACAGCACTGTAACCAGCGGCGTTGTCAGCGCTGTTAACCGCGGCATCTCTGTCGCCAATTCACTTGTCGAAGACGGCCGCCGCGCACCGGAAGATAACGGTGATAGCGAACGCAACAGCCCGTTCGACTTCTATCTGCAGCCGCCACCGGAGCAGCAGCAAACCCCACGAGCTGACGCAAGCCGGGTCACCCTGCCCGTTATCCAAACCGATGCCTCGATCAACCCCGGCAACTCTGGCGGTGCGCTGTTAAACACAGAAGGTGAACTCATCGGCATAAACGTCGCAATCGCATCAACGCGATCCTCCGAGACAACAGCGGGCTCGGTTGGCTTGGGCTTTGCGATCCCCGCAAACCTTGTAAAGCGAGTTGTTGACGGGCTGATCGCGGGCGAAAAACCAACCCATGGGCTGTTGGGTGCGAGCGTTAGCGATGCTGCACAGACGCAGGGGGCCACCCACGCGGGCGGTTACGTCGCTGAAGTTGTGCCAGATTCTGCTGCAGCAAAAGCAGGGATCCGCGCCGGTGATGTGATCACAGCGGTGGAGGGCATTCCGGCAGCAGACGGCACCGCGGTATCCGCCTTGGTGCGGATGCATCCCGGTGGCGCTGAGCTCAATCTCACAGTGCTTAGAAACGGTAAGCCGCAAGACGTTAAAGTAACACTCGGCACACTCTAAGCACAAAGATTTTCGGGATAGAATTACTCGGTATGACGGGGTCTGCAACAAAGTTTGATTTTGCCACTGGCAATTTCTTAAAACTGTTGCGGATCCCGCTCTATTTTTTCGGGTTTCTGCTCTGTTTACTGATTCCCCGCGATAAAGAACGCTGGGTTTTTGCTTCCGCAGCCGGTTTCGGTGAGGGCGCAAGACCGTTAGCTGAAAAACTGCGCGAGCAGCACGCCGAAGCAAAAATCACCTGGCTGGCAGCAGATAAAACCGTGCAACAAGATATCGAGCAGCACGGCTTTAGCGCGGTTTTACAAAAAAGCTGGGCTGGATTTTGGGCCACCGCACGCGCCGGGCAGGTGATCGTGACCCACGGGTTGGGCGATGCAAACCGCTACGGAATTTTTGGTGCGCGGGTTGTGCAACTCTGGCACGGAGCTCCTCTCAAAAAACTCCACCTGGACAGCAGCGCAACAACTAAGCTCGGCGCCCCCGCCATCTTCAAACAGCTCCTGAACCGCATGTATCGCTTCGGAGCGGCAACCGTTGACCTCTATGTTGCAGGATCCTACACCGCAGCAACCAGGCTGCGCACCGCCTTCCGCGTGCTGCCGGGCAGGGTGCAAATTCTTGGAGACCCGCGGCACGATCCGCTCATAAAAATTTTGCGTGATGCTGCGACGCTAGCAGAACAGCGCAATCAGTTGCTTGCTGCGTTAGAGGGTGCGGATCGAGGGCGCGTGGCCGCAACCGACTGGGTGCTGTATGCGCCAACTTGGCGTGACGGCGAGGCAGACCCCGGAGTGCCGACCCAGGAAGAAGCAAAACAGCTTGCCGCGTTTGCCGAGCAGTGCGGGGTAACCGTTTTTGTCAGGCCCCATCCACTCGCTGTGGGAGACTATTGCCATCTTGCAGAGCACCCAGAGATAGTGCTTTTAACAGCCGACAGGGTGCGAGATTTAACCCCGCAGCTGGGGCAGTTTGCTGCTGTGGTGACAGACTATTCTTCTGTCGCGCTTGACTTCTCACTGACCGAACGCCCGATTGTGTGGTTTGCGCCTGATGTTGCGCGATACTCGAAAACAAGGGGGCTCTATGAGCCGTTTTCGGTCACAACAGACGGTCGCTTTGTCACCAGCTGGGAGGCGTGCACGGCAGCACTGCAGCAGATTTTCACCGACCGCAAAGCACGCTCGCTAGCTGCGCAGGCTACTGTGCGACTGCGCTCAAGGTTTCATAAATACAGTGACGGCTGTGCGTCTGAGCGGGTGATTCAAGCTATCTATGAGCTGCGCACCCCGCTAGCAGATATGGTGCCTGAAAACGCAGTCTATTTTGAGAGCTTCTACGGCAAACAGGCCTCAGACAATCCCTTAGCGTTAGACCGTGAGATCGCAGCAACACTGCCGCAGGTGCCGCGTTTCTGGGCGATTGCCGATGAGACGGTGAGTGTGCCCGCGGGCGCGACCCCGGTGATGATCGGATCCCGCCTCTGGGTTGCAGCACGCAAACACGCGAAACTTTTAATAGTGAACGATTGGCTGCGGTTTAATTTCAAGCGCGGCAAACAGCAGACAGTGCTGCAAACCTGGCACGGCACAATGCTGAAAAAACTCGCTCTTGCGCGCGACGACACAACGCTACGGTCGCGAATTGCTGTGCATCGTGAATCGCGCCGCTGGTCACTTTTGCTGTCACAGAACCCACACTCAAGCGAGCAATTTAGAAGCTCTTACGCATATCGTGGTGAGATTCTTGCGAGCGGTTATCCGCGGGTTGATGTCTTAGCGAATGCCGTTTTGCTGCAGGGGCAAAAACGGCAGGTGAATCCGGTGGTGCGGCGTGCCGCGCGGGAGCGTCTCGGTGTGCGCACCAGGTTTGTTGTCTCATATATTCCAACCTGGCGGGCAAACGGTGCTGCGGTGCGGCTGTTAGATGCTGACGAGCTGTCGCAGTCACTGGGCGAAGAGTGGACGATCCTACTGCGCGGGCACACCAGATCTGCAAAAGGCATGCAACCGGCTGCATCTGGAAACTCAGATACCGCAGCTATTGTGCAAGATACTTCTAACCACGCTGACTTAAACGATGTTTTGCTCGCCTCTGACATTGTGATCACCGACTATTCATCCGTCATGTTTGATGCGAGCGTTGCCGGGCTGCCGCAGATTTACTTCGTGCCCGATAAAAACACGTATTTACAGCAGGAGCGCGGGTTCACATTTGACTTTGATGCTGTCGCTCCAGGGCCGCAGCTAACCAAAACCTCCCAGGTGGCTGCAGCACTTAGAGAGTATGCGGTTTTAGGTGAAAAGGCTGCCTGGATTGTTGCGCACGAAGCGCAGCTAACAGCGTGGCGGGCACGGTTTAACCCGTGGGATGACGGCGCCGCAGCTAGTAGGGTGGTGGCTGAATTGCAGCAGCGCAGCGCACTACCGCAAACGGGAACGGTCAACGCTGGATCCGCCCCCGAACAGAAAACCACGCCAAAACCCTAAACCCCAGCTCAAATGCATAACAGGCAGCGCACTCAGACGCAGCAGCGCCGCGCGTATATTCTGCGGCCGCATTGTGAAAACAGCAAAAATCAGCCCGAGCAGATAGCTGACAGGAAGAGCCAAACCCAAAAACAGCAGTGTCAGATTACCGTTATTAGTAAAACCGACCCCGCCAATAACAGTGATAATCGCTGAAAAGAGGAGCGCCGCAACCAGCAGACCTGGCGCAAAGAAACGGGCCGGGTGTTCAGAAAGATAGCGGCGCATAATCACCGCACGCCACACACCGGTCGCCCAAAACTGCTTCGCCAGCGCACGAAAACTGTCTCTCGGGTAGTAGGTCACTTTCAGCTGCGGATCAAACCAAACTTTTTCACCCAAGTTTCTAATGCGCCGATTAAGCTCCCAATCTTCGCCGCGCAGAATTGTCTCGTCAAAACCGCCCGCCTGCACAGCAGCTGCACGGTTAAAAACTCCAAGATAGGCTGATTCTGCCTTCCCAGCCGGCGCCTCACCGTGATACACCCCGCCACCGAGACCGAACGGGCTGTTGTAGCAGTCTGCAATCGCCTGCTGTTTTTTAGTGCGGCCAGCAGCCCGCATAACACCGCCGATGTTTGCAGCCCCGGTGCGTAGGAGCTCAGTGACCGCCCGCTCAACATAGCCGGAATTTAGTTTAGAGTGTGCGTCAACCCTGACAATAACACTGTGTTTGGCAGCATTAAACCCAAGATTTAGGGCGGCCGGAATATGGTTAGTGGGGTTGTTGATGAGGCGGATCTGCGGGTGCTTTTCTGCCAGCTCTGCTGCCAAAGCGGTTGTTCCGTCAGTGGAGTTGCCGAGCACAAGCAGCAGCTCAAACTCGTTTGGATAGTTTTGCGCAAAAATGCTTGCGACAGCTTCAGCAATATAAGCTGCTTCGTTTAACACCGGCATAACAAAAGAAACCGGCGGGAGCATCAGCGAGGCTGCAGGAGTCACCCCTCAATTTTGGCACGAAACAACACTCTAAGTTATTTCAAAAGCCCAGGGTCTAGCATTGAGGGGATACAGTGTTAGGAGTTTCTTTTTGAGCATCAAGTCTCGTTTGCGCATGTGGGCGGCACGCAACCTTTCTGAACAGCAGAAACGACAGATTAGAGAAATCACGAGTCTCGCATTTCTGTCAGATCGCGCGAAAGTTGTTACCGAATTTGGCAAAAAGCACCCGGTGCACAGTTTTGATGCGTTCAAAAATATTGCCGCCGATCTAGAGTTTTTGCGAGGCACTCTAAAAAAGCACGATATTGAGTGGGCTGAGCTGCCGGCAGATAAACTGCTGCGCACGAATCTGGTTATCGCTGATCGCGACCTAGAAAAGTTTGTGACAGCCGTGCGGCCGCTCGCAGAAACTGGCGCATGGAGCATTCGCGCTGTGCTGAAGCAGGGTTTTCAGGTCAGCATCACAAACCAGAGGCTAAAACTAGCAGAAGTGCAGTCTATTATCTGCCGCAGTCACCATTTTGCGCCCTCTGGCAGGCAGCTTTCTACCGCTGCGGAACAGATTATTGTTGAGCCGTGGCGCATCGCATCAGACGGCGAGTTTCGTGCAGACGGAAACACACACCTGCCTGGCACTTTGATCCGCAAAATACCTTTGCGAAACACCCTATTAGAATACTTAACCCCGGCAGCCTGGCAGCGGGCGCAAGAGCACCCCGAGCATCGTGTGTTGCATGAGTTTCCGCACATGTATGAGATTACCCAGCCGATTGATGTGGTTTACACGTGGGTTGACGGCAACGATCCTGCCTGGGCTGCCCGCAAACAGGAAGCACTTGGTGGTGTCGCTAGCGAGAATTTTAACTCAACCGCCCTAAATCAGTCGCGCTTCCAGTCGCGTGACGAACTGCGCTACTCGCTGCGGTCACTGGAATACTATGCGAGCTGGGTCAACCATATTTACATTGTTACCGACCAGCAGATACCGAGTTGGTTAAACACAGAGCATCCAAAAATTACGGTTGTCGACCATAAAGATATTTTTTCGGATCGCAGCAAGCTGCCGGTGTTTAACTCACACGCGATTGAATCGCAGCTGCACCATATTGCAGGGTTGAGCGAACAGTATCTCTATATGAACGACGACATCGTGTTTATGCGACCGGTGGAGCCGTCTCTGTTTTTCACAGCAAATGGGCTGTCGAAGTATTTCCCCTCCAATGCTTCGCTGGATATCGATGAGCCAAGCGCACGGGATATGCCCGTGCTGTCAGCCGCAAAACGAAACAGACGCCTGCTTGAAGAAAAATACGGGCGCACAGTCACCAACAAGTTCAAACACACGCCGCATCCGCAACTAAAGTCGGTGCTAGAGCAGTTTGAAGCAGAAAACCCTGAGCTTTTTGCAGCCGTTTCAGCCTCGAAGTTTCGGCATCCGGAAGACTACTCGATTCCATCAGCTCTCTACCACTACATTGCCTATGCGCAGGGGAGAGCGATTAACAGCACCGCAATTAAATACGGCTATTTAGATATTGCAAGCGCTGATGCGGAAGAGAAACTTGCGAGCCTTTCTAAGCATCAGAAGTTGGACGTTCTCTGTCTGAACGACACCGCCACCGAACCGGAACAAATAGCGCACGTGAACGCAATCATGCATGACTTTCTCGCGGAGCGTTTCCCGCTTAAGAGCTCTTTTGAGGTTTAACCAAGTATTATTAACGACATGACTTTCAACAGCAGCACACTAGCCCCGGCAGGCGGCGCAGACGTGCTTGATCGAGAGCTTTCAGAGCTGCTCGAAGAAAAGCAGCTTGAAGACGGCGATCACGACCGTTTCTCGCACTATGTGCCAAAAGATAAGATCGTCGAGTCTGCTATCACCGGGAAACCTGTGCGGGCGCTGTGCGGCAAGAAGTGGGTGCCAAACCGCGATCCTGAAAAATTTCCTGTCTGCGCAGAATGCAAACATATTTACGAGACTGTGATTAACCCGTAACTGTTTTATTGGGCAGTCGCTAGCGGCAGAGTGCGCGTCTTAGGCACTGTCTTGCGAGATGTCGAATAGTCTGCTGCACGATAGGGCTGCGCCCAATCAGAGGGCTGTCTTAGCGCGACGCCTGCTCTGTGCTGCAGCTTAGTTGCCGATGTATTCGATTTGCAGGGCAGGATCGCCGCGCTGCAAGCTCATCGCGATCAGAGGCAGCTCTTGTAGGCGCTGTGCGTGACGCTCTCTTGCTGCTTCGAGACCTGCGGCACCAAGGTGCTCTTGATGAATGTTTCCGTCTGTGATGAGGGGGACGGTGATCTGCTCAAGATTTTCACGCCCCGGCACGCCAGCGGTGTCGGTGCCGTCTTGCGCTTGCACCTCAAACAGTTCTGCAATAGCGCGCCCGTTTTTAAACTCCCGGTAGGCAATTTTCTTACCGCCAACCGATCCTTTATTTTCAGATTTTTTAGCAACTGAAACCCACTGACCGTCGTCTCCCTGGCGCGCAACCAGCTTGTAGACCATATTCATTGTGGGGGAACCTGAGCCGGTCACAACAGATGTGCCAACACCGAAATTATCTACCGGGCTAGCGGCGAGAGCGGCAATTGTGTGCTCATCCAGATCGTTTGTGACTGTGATTTTCGTGTTTTTTGCGCCGAGGGAGTCTAGTAGTTCACGCACTCTGGCAACAACGACCGGCAGATCACCTGAGTCGATGCGCACCGCACCAAGCTCAGGGCCTGCAATTTCGATTGCGTTTTTTACTCCCTGCTCTATATCGTAGGTGTCTATTAGCAGCGTGGTTTGCGGCCCGAAAGCAGCAATCTGCGCCCGAAAAGCCTCTTCTTCGCTATCGTGCAAAAGCGTGAATGAGTGGGCTGCTGTGCCCATTGTTGGCAGACCGTAGGTGCGCCCTGCCTCAAGGTTGCTGGTTGCTGAGAAGCCCGCCAAATATGCTGCGCGTGCGGCATACACGGCGTTAATCTCACTTGTGCGACGTGAGCCCATTTCGGCCAGCGGTTTACCTTTTGCGGCTGTGTGCATACGAGATGCTGCCGTTGCGACGGCTGAATCGTAGTTCAGAATGCTTAATGCGAGCGTCTCAAGCACAACGCCCTCGGCAAAAGTTGATTCTACGGTTAAAAGTGGTGAGCCAGGAAAGAACACCTCACCCTCTGCATACCCGGTTATATTTCCGTTAAATCGGTAGTTTGCGAGCCAGTCGAGAGTTTCACTGTGCAGAAAGTTTCTGTCACGCAACCAGTTCAGCTCAGCATCGGTGTAGCGGAAGTTTTCAATTGCTGCTAGGAGCCTGCCCGTGCCCGCAAGCACACCGTATTTTCGTGCACCCGAAAGTCTGCGGGTGAAGAGTTCGAAAACACTTTTACGGTGCGCTGTGCCTGAACGCAGAGCGGCGTCAACCATTGTGAGTTCGTAGTGGTCTGTGTGGAATGCTGTCGATTTGCTCACAGTTCTAAGTCTAGTGTCGCTTATGTAAACTCGCGCTTAAATCCCGCTTAAACTCCCGCGACTTTTGATCGCATATTGCCAACCAGGTAGGGTCGTTTCGCTTTCGGTAATCCGGCGATGATCAGCGCATAGGAGTCGGTTATCAACTCGGAGAGGAACTGAGAGTCAATGTCTTCACCGGCGGTGATTGTAATCCAGTGGGTCTTGTTCATGTGGTAACCCGGGCCAATCGAAGCATATGCCTCGCGCAATGCGATGACATCACTCGGGTCTGCTTTGACATTGATCAACTGGCGACCGTGTAGTTCGGTGGCGACCATGAACCACTTGCCAGCTACCCGTACTGCGGTCCAGCCTGGAGCATACTCTCGCTCCTGTGCTCCAGGCAACTCCAACGCATGACGCATAGCCGTTTGATATAGCTGCACATCGTCCATACCCACAATCCTAAATCCTGCGGAGGTGCCGTTGAGTTTGTTTAACTGGCTACGCGCCACAAACTTTACACCACTTATGTGATGCAGTAAATAGAAATACCTAAAAATAAAGCAAAAGACACATATTAGGATTGAATTTGTGGATGACGAAGAACGCGGAGATTTTGAGCGCGAAGCTGAGCAAGCGCTGTTTCGTGAATACCGTGACGTGGTAGGGCAGTTTAGATACGCCGTCGAGACAGATCGCCGCTTCTACCTCGCCAATGAAGTTGAGGTTATAGAGCACGAGCGAGGCACGCAGGTGCATTTTGAGCTTAATCTGCGCGATGTTTGGGTGTGGGATATTTATCGCCCTGACCGCTTTGTGAAAAATGCGCGCGTGCTAACATTCCGTGATCTAAACATTGAAGAGCTCAATCATCAAGAGCTGCAGCTGCCTGACGCTCTCGCCTTTGAAGAATAACTAGCATCGCCAAAAGCGTGCGCACACGCCCTTTTTAACGAGCGTGTTTAATAGCCCGTTTGTAACAGGGGAGACCGGGGAGTGTTATCCCCAGATTTTTACGTAATCTAAATTTCTACAACCTGCCACATCGATGCTTGTTGTGGAGGTAGAAAATGTTGATTACAAGCGCAGAAAAGCTTGCGGATCGGGCTGAAAAACCTGCATCTGCGTCGCGCTCCGGCAGCTGGTGCACCCACGAGAAAAAACACCTGATAGGGCAGCTGAAGCAGTGTCTTGGGGCGCAGGGTGAAGAGCATGTTGCCCGCCACTGTGTTGCAAAAGGGTATCGCGTGCTCGCACGCAACTGGCGAGCTGCGCACGGCGAGATTGATTTAATTGTTCAAGACGGTCGCACAGTTGTCGCTGTTGAAGTAAAAACACGTTCCGGTGTTGGGCTTGGGAGCCCGTTTCATGCGATCACTCCGCGCAAACTGCAGAGACTGCAGAGTCTGCTTTTTCAGTGGATGCAGGTTAACGGCTATGCGCATTATCGTGCACGCGTTGATGCGGCAGCGGTGCTTATGCGACCCGGTCAAAAGATTGCGCTCGAATATTTGAAAGCAGCAACTCATGGATAGAGTCGCCCGGGTCACAACTATTGCACTCTCAGGAGTGTCTGGCACGCCGGTCACGGTGGAAACCGCAGTCACAAACCAGCTGCCCGGAATTGCGATTATTGGCCTGCCGGACACCGCGCTTGCAGAAGCAAAACTACGGGTGAAGCTGGCCTGCGCACAGGCGGGTTACCCGTTAAAAGACCAGTTCATAACAGTTAATTTATCGCCGGCAGCGCTACCGAAGCACGGCTCAGCTTTTGATTTGGGTATCGCGATTGCCTGTATGAGTGCGTGTAAATATTTGCCAAAACTAACCGGTAAAACCTGTGCGTATATTGGAGAGTTGAGCCTCGACGGTGAACTGCGCCGCCCCAACGGTTTGCTCAGTGCCGTGCGGGCGGCTAGAGAGCACGGCTATCAGCAGGTGATGGTTCCTGCGGTGGGAGCAGTTGAGGCTGCTTTAGTGCCAAACATCACAGTAATCGCTGTGCAGAATCTGGCTGGGGCAGTGAACTGGCACCACGGTAAACCTGCAGGGTGGTTTATACAGAGCCCCGCCGATAGCAGCGAGACGCCACACCAACAGAGTGAAATACTGCCAGACCTAGCCGAAATTATTGGCCAGCCAGAAGCGGTTGAGGCTTTGCAGATTGCGGCGGCAGGCAGACACAATATGGCGATGATCGGCCCACCCGGTGTCGGGAAGACAATGATTGCCTCGGCGCTGCCCGGAATTCTGCCAGAGCTTGAAGATATTGCTGCCTTAGAAACAAGCTGTGTGGCATCACTTGCGGACACTCCAATCGTGCAGTTGTGTCGACTGCCTCCGTTTGAAGCACCACACCACTCTGCAACCAGTGCAGCGATTTTGGGCGGGGGCAGCGGCAGGCTGGTTCCCGGCGCTATCACCCGTGCGCACAACGGAGTGCTTTTTCTAGATGAAGCACCAGAGTTTAATCGCGGTGTGCTTGACGCTTTACGGCAGCCACTTGAACAGGGTGAAATTAAACTGCAGCGCGCCCACAGCAGCGCAGCGTTCCCCGCAAAGTTTCAACTTTTGTTAGCGGCAAACCCCTGCCCGTGCGGTTTTGCTTATTCGCTCAACCCAAAGCAGGTTTGCACCTGCCCGCCAGCAAAAGTTATTAGATATTTAAACAAAATATCCGGCCCGCTGCGCGACCGGATAGACCTGACAGTAAAGCTCAACCCGGTGATTAGCTCCGTCGCCGATAAAAACCTTGCAGTGAGCACAAAAACCGCGAAACAGCGAGTGCAAACAGCGCGACAGCGACAGCGAGACAGATATCAAAACTGTGCTTGGAGCCTGAACTCTGAAACACCCGGAGTGTGGCTTAGAGACCCAGAAAACAGACCAAGCAGACAGGCGCTAGCCATCCTCGACCAGTCGCTAGCGAACGGGGCTCTCAGTCTGCGGGGATACGACCGTGTGCTCAGAGTCGCTTGGACAATTGCAGATCTCGCTGAGAAAGCTAAACCCGAACGTGAAGAAATCACACAAGCCCTGCTACTGAGAGGAAACCAGCGATGACAAACAGCCCGCCGCAGCTAAAAGAGATGCTTCCAGCAGTGCAGGATCTATTGCACCAAGTGATAACCGGGGCAGGTGCTGCCAGCTCTAAAACGATACCGGTCGAAACACAGCAAGAGGTGCTGAGCCGTATTGCCTGGAATGCCTTAACTGAGCCCAATGAATACATTAGCCGCACACTCATCGATAACTACAGCGGCAGCGCTGCACTCACAGTGCTGCAGAGCGACAACACCGCACATGAAATTAATCAGCTCCTGGACGCAGCAGGCATCACTGTGACACAGCAGCTAGCGCAGAAAGCTATTGAAAGATGGCAGGCCAGGCTAATGGATCGAAGCCTCTTAGACCTTGTGCGCGACACCCTACAAACAGCGGTAAAAACGGGTCTGCGCGTGCTCACACCGCAACTGCCAGGCTGGCCGGAAAAACTCAGTGCACTCGGCGAAAATCAACCAATACTGTTATGGGCAAAAGGCGACATTGAAACCATCAAACACAGGTTTATCGCAGTAGTTGGCGCTAGGGCACTAACACCCTACGGTGAAACAGTTACAAACTATTTCACCGAGTATCTGTGCAAACAAAACCTTGGCATTATTTCAGGCGGAGCATACGGAGCAGACGGCCTCGCACACCGCATAGCGCTCAATCATAAGACACCCACAATAGCGGTGCTAGCAGGCGGAATAGACCGCCCGTACCCGAGCGGACACACAGAACTCTTCCGCAAAATTGTGCAGACAGGAAACCTGATAGTAACCGAGGCAGCCCCCGGATCCGCCCCCACAAGATGGCGCTTTCTACTGCGAAACCGCTTAATCGCCGCCCTCAGTGAGGGAGTGTTGGTAACAGAAGCAGGAATGCGATCAGGATCAATCAACACAGCCAACCATGCAGCAGAACTCGGAATCCCACTCGGCGCAATACCCGGCAGCGTTATGCTCGGCTCAAGCGCAGGGGCGCACCAACTAATACGCGATCATAAAGCCGAGTTGATTGCCAACACTGCACAACTCGATGAGCTGCTGCACCTTCAAGAAACAACCGACAGCACAGAAAACACAAGAAACATTGCCCACCTCCTAGTGCTCGACGCCCTCCCCCTAACAAAAAGCGCAGCAGTGGAACAGATTGCCAGTAGGGCAGGAATCAGCCATAAAGAATGCACCGGCATTCTCGCAGAGCTAGAACTTCTTGGGAAAGTCGCACAAGAACACGGAAAATGGCCGCCACGCTGGCGCCTAGTCAGAGAGTAGGCTATAAAACGCAGAGCCGGATAGCGTTAGACCGCTTGCAAAGAGAGGAAGCAGATGCGCCTAACTCAAGCGATATCCCAGTTTTTGCAAACCGTCGAGCACCAATACGGTTACTCAGCCCACACAGTGCGCGCCTACCAAAACGACCTAGACAGATTTGCGGCACATCTTAAAACAAAACACGCACAGACACTCGAAAACGTTGCAACCATCACACTAGAAATAATGCGAGACTGGCTTTGGGAGCTACAAGAACAGGGTAAAAGCACCGCAACCATCAGTCGCAACATCGCAACACTAAAGTCATTCGGCAAATGGCTCGAAGAGCGAGAACTAGTCGAAATCAACCCAGCCACCAGACTGAGCACACCAAAAAAACAGCACACCCTGCCGCGAGTCATAGGCGAAAAACAGATAGAAAACCTGCTTATAAACCTGAGACAGGCGGCGCTCGCAGGCGAGGCTGCTGCGCAACGTGATTACGCGATCCTTGAACTGTTATACGCTAGCGCTATTCGCGTGTCTGAGCTGGTGGGTCTAACAGACAGCGATATCAACTTAGCGGAATATACTCTGCGGGTCACAGGCAAAGGGAATAAGCAGCGGATAGTGCCGTTTGGCAAACCCGCTGCCGCAGCCTTAAAACTGTATCTCGAAGCGGGGCGTTTGCAGTTAGCCTCTAAAAATTCAGCCGGCTTAGCAAGCAGCAAGATATTTCTTGGCAATCGTGGGGGAGCGCTCAGCTCGTCAGGTGTTTATCGCATCGTGGCGAAGCATCTTAAAAGCCTGTCCGGCGGTGGCCCGCAGGGGCCGCACACGCTGCGCCACTCTGCCGCGACACACCTTTTAAATGGCGGAGCTGAGTTGCGTGTTGTGCAGGAGATGCTGGGGCACTCTAACCTTGCCAGCACACAAATATATACGCATGTGTCGACAGAGCGGCTTGCGCAAACTTTTAAACAGGCGCACCCGCGAGCGTGATTACCTCCCGAGAGTGACTATGCGCACCGTAGGTTAGTGCAAAGGCAGTAGAACCGGCTTGCGGCGGAAAAATCTGATCGGATTAATATAGTCGTCATTTTTGCGCACACCAATATGAATTGCAGCATCTGCTGTATGCCCGGCTCCTTCAACTGTGCCAAGGGCTTGACACCTTGTAACCTTGTCACCGACCTGTAAATCTGTTGCTACCGGTTCGATTGAATACACCAACTCTGGCGACACCTGCACTGAAATAACGTGCCGGTCAACAACTTTGCCAACAAACGAGACGGTGCCCCCGGCCGGGGCTCGCACGGGAGCAGAGGTGGGTTGTTTTGCGATGTCTATCCCGCGATGCCCGGCAGCATAGTAAAAAGGTAAATCAAAATAGCGGGTCACGTTAAGCGGGGCATCAAAAGGCGTGCACCACAGATCTGCGTTCTGCACTGTTTGCGGCGACACCTGATGCGCGGTTTCTGACTGGGGCGTGAAAAAGCTGTCTGCGCTGCCGATGGCAGCTGCGATTAGGAGTGCGAGGCTAGCAAAAAGATGCGTTTTAAACATGCCACTAGCTTTGCAAGGGGAGCGAGGTGAGAATGCGCTTCAGCAAAACATGTGGAGAAACGCCACAGGAACCGACTTGTGCACAGTTGTGACAAGCGATTCCTGTGGCGCTATAAACAAGGAAGATTTAGGTTAGTTTATTTTCCGGCTACAATCTCCATTTCTACAACTGGCTTATCAAGCGAGATACGTTTCGTTACTTCAAATGAGGTGAGGTCAACAACGGCGAGTTCTTTCTTAACTGCGTCGGTGATGTAAGCCCAGCTACCGTTAACCTTCAGGATTGGTCCCGGCTCCTGCCAGTCTGCTTTCTCTTCCCATTCGCCAATTACTGGCACGCGGTTTGTCACCTCACCGGTGTTCTGATCAATTACATTCAGATTGCCGTCGTAGGTGAGCACGAGACCCTCACCAGCGGGGCCGCGACCCAGTGAACGGAACCAGTACGCTGAATTCAACTCAACCAGCTTCAGGCTGACAGCTTCGGTGTCGATCAGCGCAACGCGAGTCGGGCGCTCAACCGGATCAGCGTTAGGATCAACCTTGTAATCGCCAAGCACGATTGGTGAGTCTGGGTGGCCCGCAAGATTGCCAGAGCGTGAGTAAGCATCTGCTACAGGAACTTTGTGGAACTGGCCATCTTTAAAGACGAATGGGCCGTTCTGGCAACCCATAACCACAACGTCGCCGTTAGCGTTCGGCTTAGCGGTAGCCTCACCGTGGCTGCCCGGGCAGTCTTCGGTAACTGCAACGGTTTTTTCACCGTTTACTACGCGCAGCACTGAGCGCGCATCTGGGTGACCCTCAGTGTGGAAAATGCTGCCGTCACTTAAGCGCACCGCAACGCCGTGGTGTGCGTCACCAGTCTTATGCAGTTCGGCATCTTCTGTGCCGTGCTTAATGTGCTCGGTTGGAACAACCTGGAATGTGCCATCACCGTCAGCAAAGAGCGTTGTGTAGCCGTCATGCACAGTAACGTGGCCAGCTTTTTCTGCTGGGAATCTGACGTCGGTGAGCTTTGGGTCACCTTCAAAGTAGTGGAAGTGGTCGCCGTGTGCTTCGGCAACTAGGCCGGTGTCGAAGAGCTGAAATTCGTTGCCCTTGCTGACTAGAAGGTGGCGGTTATCGCCTGCCTGGTTGAGGCGCAGGAAGCCGTCTTGCTTAACCTCGTTAACCACTTCACCGGTTGCAAGATTTACTGTGACGAGACCGCCCTCAACGGCAAGCACGGCGCGCCGTTCAAGTTTCGATACCTCAGTCAGACCCTCTTCAACTTCGATCCCGTGCTCATGATCGTGGTGGTCGTGATCCGCCTCTTCCATCGATGCGGAATTATTACCTGCGCAACCAGCTAGCAACAGAGCTGCTGCGCTGGCGGCTATTAGTGCTTTGTATTTCTTCATGCAGACAATCGTATATGAAATGATAATGATTATCAAAACGGCGTGGCGGCGAGGTTTAATTCCGCTGGCAGCAACTTAGGTGAGTTTTAATATCGCTGGCAACAACTTCAGTGGCAATAAACTGGTATCCTTAAAGAGCGCCTCGTAAGAGGTGACTTCGCGTGCCTAATAAAACTGCCCGGCCAACGGTCTTACACGGTAAGTGGTGGGGCATTAGGCACCAGGGCCTGTGGTAAACACAGGTGTTTTAAACCGTAAGCGCGTGTAAAACACGCATAACACAAAGGAATATCTGTAATGGCAGTAGTAACCATTCGCCAGCTCCTTGACGCTGGTGTGCACTTCGGGCATCAGACCCGCCGCTGGAACCCAAAGATGAAGAACTTTATCTTCGCTGAGCGTTCAGGCAACCACATCATCGACCTCCAGCAGTCACTCGGTTACATTGACGAGGCATACGAGTTCGTAAAGAACACAGTTGCTCGCGGTGGCCAGATTCTTTTCGTCGGCACCAAGAAGCAGGCGCAGGGCGCAATCGTTGAGCAGGCAGCACGCGTAAACCAGCCATATGTTAACTTCCGCTGGCTGGGTGGTTTGCTCACCAACTTCCAGACCGTTACCGGTCGCCTAGAGCGCATGAAAGAGCTTGAAGCACTCGACTATGAGGGTGGCACCACCGGCTTTACCAAGAAAGAGCTGCTGCTGAAGAAGCGCGAGCTTGAGAAGCTGCAGAAGTCACTGGGCGGTATCCGCCACATGTCTAAGACCCCTTCAGCTCTGTGGGTTGTTGACACCAATAAAGAAAGCCTCGCTATTGAAGAGGCAAAGAAGCTGGGCATTCCGGTTATCGCTATTCTCGACAGCAACTGCGACCCAGACGACGTAACCTACCCAATTCCAGGTAACGACGACTCTATCCGTTCAGTTGGCCTGCTCACCCGTATCATCGCTGACGCAGCAGCTCAGGGCATGCTTGAGCGCCACCAGAAGCCGGTTGACGGCGAAGCTGCAGAGCCGCTCGCAGAGTGGGAAGTTGAGCTGCTTAACGCTGAGAGCCAGGATGCTCCAGAGGCTGCAGCTGCAACCGAAGAAGCTGCGGCAGAAGCACCAGCTGCTGAATAATTTGTAATTTTTATAACACTAACTACTTAGGAGTGACATGGCTGCAGTAACTATGGCCGCTGTGAAAGAACTTCGCGAGCGTCTCGGCGCTGGCATGATGGACAGCAAGAAGGCACTCGAAGAGGCTAACGGCGATATCGAAAAGGCGATCGAGATCCTGCGCTTGCAGGGCGCCAAGGGTGTTGCAAAGCGTGAGGGTCGCGCAACCACCGAGGGTCTCGTTGCTGTCTCAGAAAACGAGGGCTCAGCAACTCTGATCGAGCTTGCTTGCGAGACCGACTTCGTTGCAAAGAACGCTAAGTTCGTTGAGCTTGGCGAGAAGGTGCTCGCCGCTGTTGTTGCCGCAGGTGCAGAAGACCTAGAGTCTGCGCTTGCAGCAGACGCTGACGGTCAGACCGTTGCAGAGCTCATCAACGATGACGCTGCGATTATCGGCGAAAAACTTGAACTGCGTCGCGTTGCAGTTGTAAAGGGCGACAAGGTTGCCGTTTACATGCACCGCACCTCAAAAGATCTGCCACCACAGGTTGGCGTAGTCGTTGCATACTCAGGCAGCGATGATGAGACTGCTCGCGCGATTGCACAGCACATTTCATTCGCTGATCCTGTCTACCTCAGCCGTGAAGATGTTCCGGCTGAAGAGGTGAAGAAGGAAGAAGAGATCGTGACCGAGATCGCGAAGGGTGAGGGCAAGCCAGAGGCTGCTCTGCCAAAGATCATCGAGGGTCGCCTCACCGGTTTCTTCAAGAACATTGCGCTGCTCGAGCAGCCTTACGCACGCGACAACAAGCTCAGCGTGCAGCAGGTTGTTGATCAGGCTGGCATCACCATCCAGGGCTTTGCGCGCCTGAAGGTTGGCGCATAAGCCTAGCGGCTTAGATTAGAGATGGCCTCCGGGTTTTCCCGGGGGCCATTTTCTTGCGGATCGGCGGCCAACACGTATGAAATTAGTCCTCTGCGAGTGGGGCCCGCGTCCATTATTATTGGAGAAGCAGAATATGGGTAAACGGTGAAGGGCGGCAAGATGTCAGAACAAAAACGTCGGGTTCTATTGAAGCTTTCAGGCGAGGCATTCGGCGCCGGTGCACTCGGTGTAAACCCTAGTGTTGTCAGTCAAATAGCTGCTGAAATTGCAGAAGCAAGCAAACAAGCGCAGATCGCTGTCGTTGTTGGCGGTGGCAACTTTTTCCGCGGCGCTGAGCTCTCACAGGGCGGTATCGACCGTGCACGCGCCGACTATATGGGTATGCTCGGCACCGTTATGAACGCCCTCGCGCTGCAAGATTTTATCGAGCAGGCGGGTGTGCCGAGCCGGGTGCAGTCGGCGATCGCGATGACGCAGGTGGCAGAAAACTATGTTCCGCTGCGCGCTATTCGACACCTCGAAAAAGATAGGGTGGTGATCTTTGGGGCCGGGGCCGGTCTGCCATACTTCTCAACCGACACAGTTGCAGCACAGCGTGCGCTTGAAATTGGCGCAGACGAGGTGCTTGTTGCGAAAAACGGTGTTGATGGCGTGTATACCGCTGATCCGAATAAAGACCCAAACGCGACTAAGATCGATGAAATCACCTATGCTGATGCACTGCGGCAGGGTCTGAAGGTTGTTGACGCCACCGCATTTAGCCTGTGCATGGACAACAAGATGCCAATGCGTGTTTTCGGAATGCAACCAGAGGGAAATATTACTCGTGCGATTCTTGGCGCAGAGATTGGCACCTCGGTGCGAGCATAGCGCGCACTCTAAATAGTTAAATCCTGCGTGAGGCAAACGCGGTCTCACGTAGGCGAGTGGGTATGCTTTAAGCATTGATCCAATAGGAATGGAGTTAAGGGTGATTAACGAAGTCTTTACAGATGTGAAAGATCGCATGGCCAAAGCTGTTGAAGCAGTGAAAGAGGGTTTTGCTGGAGTGCGCACCGGGCGCGCAAACCCAGCGCTGCTGCAGAATGTGATGGTTGACTACTACGGCACTCCAACCCCGCTGCCACAGCTTGCCTCAGTGCAGAATCAGGACGCACGCAGCCTCCTAATTAGCCCCTACGATAAAGGCGCTCTGACCGAAATCGAAAAGGCAATCCGTGACATGCCGAATCTCGGCGCAAACCCGACTAACGACGGCAATGTTGTGCGCGTAACCCTGCCAGAGCTAACAGAAGAGCGTCGTCGCGACTATGTGAAGATGGTAAAGAACAGGGCTGAAGAAGGCCGTGTTGCGGTGCGCGGCGCACGTCGCAAGGCGAAGGACGAGCTCGACGCTTTGAAGAGCGAAGTCGGCGAAGACGAGATTGCGCGTGCCGAAAAAGAACTGGAGAGCGTGACCAAGTCATTTATCGATCAGATTGATGCCGCTCTCGCGGGTAAAGAAGCTGAGCTTCTCGAGGTTTAACTCTTAATGCAACAAAAGGATCGCCGCCAACTGCGGGCTCAGTTTGAAGCAAATCGGCAGAAATTTGATGCAGCTAATGCGCGGGTCACAGAACGCGTCGGCCGCAACCTGGTTTTTGCGCTTGCTTCCGGCCTGCTATTAGCGGCGATCTTTCTAATTAGTGTCTTTGTCTGGACACCGCTGCTGCTTGTTGTGGCGCTGCTGTTTGGGATCATGGCGATGATCGAACTGGCAACCGCTTTCCGCCAGGCCGGCCGGCGTGTGCCGCGTATCGGTGTTTCACTGGGCGGGGCTGCTATTCTAATCGGCGCCTATTTCTGGGGCCTTGAAGGCTTACTCTGGTCCCTCTTCGGAGCAGCACTGTTTTTGATGCTCTGGCGTGCTGTTGAAAGCATCATTCCCGGTTGGAAAGTGCCCTGGCGCACTCTAATTGCTGATCTTGCATCCGGTGTTTTTACGCTTGTTTATATTCCGTTTTTGCTCGGTATCGCGGTTAACTTCGTCAAGATTGAACCCTACGGTGAATGGTGGGTTTTCACGCTTGTGCTGCTTCCTGTTGTCTGCGATATTGGTGCGTGGGCGGCGGGCGTCTCATTTGGCAAACACAAGATGGCGCCGCGCATCAGCCCTAATAAAACCTGGGAGGGTTTTGCCGGTGCCGCTGCAACTGCGGTTATAGCTGGTGCTTTGGCAGCTCATTTTTTCCTGCAGCAGCCTTGGTGGCTTGGCGTAATTCTGGGGCTTGCTGTGCTGATCACAGCGACAGCCGGCGATCTTGTGGAGTCACTAATTAAACGGAATTTGAACGTTAAGGATATGAGCAACCTGATTCCGGGACACGGGGGTCTTTTGGATCGGCTGGACTCGATACTTCCCTCTGTGATTCCAGTGTTTATGGCCGCTTTTTTGATCGGAGTGATATGAGCCGTAATGAGGAAGCGCTTCCGCTTGCTGTGGGTGGTGAGCTTGGATACAACACAGCGCAGGTCGATGAGTTGTTCGCGAAGGCACGCGCAGCCTATGAGGGCGAGCAAGACGGTGCAGTTACCGCTGATGATTTGCGCACGGTGTCTTTTAAACTACAAAAAAACGGCTATGCGGCCCGCTATGTTGATGCTGCCCTCGAGCGGTTAGAGGATGTTTTTGCTGCACGAGCAGGTCGCAACTCAAACGCAAACTCTGAATCTGCTGTGATTGAAGCCGAAAAAAATCAGTTAGCGCGTGAGGTTGCAAACCGGCTTATGCGCCCGCGTGGCGAAAAATTCCGTCGGCGCAACCTGCTCACTTTTGGTTACCGGCGCAGCCAGGTTGATGCTTTTCTCGAACGTGTGGCAGCAGGTCTCGCGGGGGAGAGCAAGCTGTCTATCAGCCAGGTGCGCGAAGCGGTATTTTTCTCAGAGTGGCGCGGCTATGACGAGGCACAGGTTGATGCGCTGCTCGATAGTGTGGTTGAGCTGCTGCTATACGCCCGCTCTTAACTGAGAGAGCGCGATCGCAGCCGTTGTAATCAAATGGTAATATAAACACATTGTGACTGATTTAAAACAGCTAACACCACGAAAGAAGCAACGCCGAGCCGGTCGCGGTCTCTTGGCTGCTGTTTCTGCTGTCGCCGTGGCGGGTGTTTTTGCAATTGCGCCTGTTTCAGGCCTCAACTACGCCTCAGCTGAAGTGATCCCGCTGGCCCCCGGCGAGACGCTGAATCAGGAACTTATGGCTGCCGCAACAGCACAGGTTGAGTTTGAGCTGCCGCCGCTTGAAATTGCTGAGATTCCAAAGCCGGAGCCTGAACCAAAAGCTGTCACGACGTCTGATGCTGCAAGCGGTGGGGGTGCTGCGCCTGCCTTCGCTCCGCCAGCTCCTGCTGTGTCACCAGGCTCTGCGCAAGAAATAGCTCGCGGCTATGTAGCTAACGATCAGGAATTTGCCTGCCTGGTTTCACTCTGGCAGCGTGAGTCAAACTGGAACCCGAGCGCAATGAATGCATCTTCTGGCGCATACGGAATCCCGCAAGCACTCCCCGGTGAAAAAATGGCCTCAGCTGGCGCTGACTGGCGCACCAACCCTGATACTCAAATTCGTTGGGGTCTGGGTTATATCGTCGCCCGATACGGCTCACCGTGTGGCGCGTGGGGTCACTCAGAGTCGGTCGGCTGGTATTAACAGTGGGGCGCAGAAATCGTCGTGCGCCGCAAGCAAAGATCCGAGATGTTAGTTTTCTCGCTAACGGTGGCGCCGCAATTCAAAGCCGGCGCGGCGAAGAGTATTTTGTGCGACAAATTCCTGCTGACAGGGCGATAAAAAACTACACATGCCCAGGGTGCAATAATTTAATTCCGGTAGGTCAGGCACACGTTGTTGTTTGGCAAAAAGAAGGATTTTTCGGATCGGCTGCCGCTGTGGCCGACCGGCGTCACTGGCACAGTCACTGCTGGCGATTAGCTTAAAACAGTTTATTAGCCGCCGAACTGTGCACCGTATTTTCTAATTCTGCAACACGTGCCTCGAGCGCTGTAAGGCGTGCGAGGAGATCAGAAGTGTCGTCAGTCTTTGCTGCTACCGCTGGTGCTGCTGTTTCGGTCGTATCCGCAAGCCCAGGGCCGGTCTGCAGAGTCTGATTAGTCTTAAAAGACTTTGCCGCATCGTTTGCGATCCTGTCTGCCATTTCATTTAGCGGATGCCCGGCATGCCCCTTAACCCATTCGAAACGCACATCTCGACCCTGCACGGCCGCATCGAGATCCTGCATAATTTCTAAATTGAGGACGGGGGAGCCGTCAGCCTTCCGCCAGCCGCGACGTTTCCACCCGGCCATCCACTTTGTGATTGAATCGATCGCATACTTGCTGTCTGTCAGAATTACAAGCTCTTCATCGATGTGCGCGGTTGCGTGTAATAGTTCAAGGATCGCGGTGAGCTCGGCTTTATTATTGGTTGCTGACTGCCACCCACCGGCAGCCCAGTTGTCTGCATCAATAACCCATGCCCAGCCTGCCGGCCCTGGATTGTTTAGCGCTGACCCATCGGTCGCTGCCCGTAATGTCATTTATCCTCTAACTTTGTGTCTGGCAGAATGCTGCCGAGACTTTCAAAATATCTCGCAACCGCGCCACGCTCAACCTTCAGCTGATTCATGCGATCCTCAGCAGCGGCGACAACACGTCCTGCCCGCTCTTCTGCAGCGGTGAAGGTGTTGTGCGCCCGTCGCTTGGCCTCTGCGATGATCTGCTGAGATTCTTCGCTCGCCGCTGTCACCAGACGATCAGCTTCCGCAACTGCGTTGCTGTGCAATTCAGTTATTTCAGCACGCTTTGCTTCTGCTTCCTGCCGCAGCTGTTCTAGATCCGCGTTTGCGTTCCTCACAGCCTCGTCGATTCGCTGCTGCGCAGCTTCATTTTGAGCTTTAATATCGGCATCAAATTCTGCGCGTTTTTCAACCAGTTCGGTTTGCGCGGTGAGTTTTTCAGCTTCTATCAGCTCACGACTTGTGCGCGCATACTCATCGGCCTCAAAACGCAGGGCGGCAATCTCCTGCGCGACGCGATTTTTTTCCAGTTCGAGCTGGGCATACACCTCAGAGCGACGCCGTTCGAGATCACTGTTTAGACTCTGTGCTGCAAGCGCTGCCTCCTCAGTCAGGGAACGCTTATGCTCTGCCAGTTCGCGGCTCAGGTTTTCTTCCTGCGTGGCTCTTGCTGCAGCTAGCTCTCGCTCCTGGGCTTTGCGCCTTGCGGCGGCGGCTTCTTTCGCAACTATCTGCGCAGCTTGCAGCTGCAAAGCCGCAGCTTCTTTAGCTAAGGCCAATGATGAAGCTGTTAGATCCCGTTCCGCTGCGAGCTGTGCATGCTGCTCGGCAGCGAGAGAGGCGAGCTGATCCTCGGTGGTTGTTTTTTGGCGCAGCAGCTCGCGTTCGGTCGCAGCGGTAAGCGCCTGCAGTGTTTCTTCGTGTGCTGCTTGGCTGCGCTGCTGTTCAGCGGTGAACGCTGCTCTATTACGTGCGAACTGTTCTTGCTGCTCCTGCGCTGCTTGCAGTAGCTGTGCTTCCTGAAGCTGTCGATCCGCAAGCAGCTGCTGCAGGAAATTTTCTCGTTCCGTATTTAGCTCTGCGGTCTGCTGCTCGCGCTTTTCAGCCAGCTGCAGATCAAAGTTCTCGCGTTCATACTGTAAGCGCTCATTGTGCTCTTTCAGCTCACGCGCTAACTCAGCTGTTTGCGCCTCGCGCTCTGCTTTTAGGCGGGCATTGTGATCGGCAAGCTCGGCGCTCAGACGTGCAAAGTGTGCGGTCACCTGTTCTGCGAGACGCTTATCGTGCGCATCTTTTGCCAGCGCTAACTCTTCAAGCTGCATTGCTTCACGCTCTTCGAGATTAGCTGTGAATGTCGCAAGCTCTGTTGTGCGCCTGTCCAGTTCTGTCTGCCGGGCGGCCTGCAGTTCGACCTCGAGATCAGCGCGTCTCTGCGATGCTGTTTCGGCCTCGCGCGCTTCTTCAAGGCGCAGCCGCTTATTATGCTCACGCAACTCTGCTGCGATACGCGACTCATGCTCGGCTGTTTCACGCGCAAGTTTAGCGGTGTGCTCGCTTGTTTCACGAGAAATTTTTTCACGCAACTCAAGCTCTTGCTGCTCGAGTGAGTTAAGCAGCGTTTTATATTCAGTCTCCAGCTGTAGCCGCTTTGCAGCGTATTCTGTCGCAAGAGTGTGCTCTCGCTGAGCTTGCGCAGTTGTAAACGCTGCACGACTCTGCTCAGCCTCGTCTAACAGCCGAGTCTGAATTTCAACGGTATCTCGCTCAAAATCAGCTTGCTGCTTGGCAACTGCCGCTGCCAGCACTTGCGCATTTGCTTCAAGCGCCGCAACCTCCTCATGCGCGGCGTCGAGGATTTTGGCAGCCTCAGCTTGTGCTGCAGAGATGATGCTTTTAGCCTCGTTCTGGGCCTTATTAACCGCAGCTTCGCTCTCTCGTTTCTGCTGCAGCTTGGCTAGCTCTAGAGCGCGAGTTGATTCCCGCTCCAGCTGCTCACGCTGTATTTTTGCCTGCGTATTTAGTGCGTCTGTATCGGTGCGAGCTCGGGCGCGCAGACGGTCTGCTTCTTCGATGCTGTGCTGCAGAGTTAGATCGGCACGCTCCTGCGCATCACGCAACAGTCGTTCAGCTTCTGCCTCTGTCTGTCGCCGCAGTTTTTCAGCGTCTGCATCTGCCTGCGCCATTAGTGTGTGCGCAGTTTCTTCGGCGGCCTTCAGACTTTTTTCAACGCGCAACCCCAAACCTGCGTAACCTGTTGCGCCGAGCGCTTCAAGCTGAGTTTGCAGGTCGACAACAAAGGCGCGCTGCTCATCTAACTCTTTGGATGTTTTAGCAAATGCGGCCTGCAGAGAGTGTGACTGCTCACTGAGATCAGCAATCTGTTTGTTCAGATCGGCGACGGTAGCGTCAACCTGTTTCCGGTTGTAACCGCGCATTGCGCTATCAAATTGAGTCACGTTGCTTACTCTCCTCGGGTGGCTGTCTATTTTAATGATAATTCACTGCGTCTAAGGTCTCTCAAGTTCTATTTCGCTGCTTCAGGTAGGCTATACCCTTATAGAGGTGTGCCCGCATCGGTTTAACTTTGTTATTCACACCAGTTAGATATTTAACTTAGTAGGAGAAGAATTGCGATACCTTTTATCGTTAAGCGCAATTATTTTCGGTGCGGTGCTGCTGGTAATCGCTGCCGGGCAGCGTGCAATTCTGGGTGGGCCTGCAAACATTGAAGTGCAGAGTGAAACCGTGAAGGTGGCAGAGTATGTTGTTATCCCCGGTGAGGAACTCGCAAAAATTAATGGCAAGCCGCACCTGTCTGCCGGTCACAACGTCGGCGCCATAGCAACAGGGTCGCTCAGCGATGTCACCGCATGGGCTGCGCCGTACGGCTACACAAAGCTTGTTGTTGATCCAGAATCGAATCGTCTTACCTCTGAAACTGTCGCTCCTGCTGCAGATGAAAAACCCGATCCAAATTTTGAAAGCAGTGATCTCTGGCGCTCCTACGCCGGGTTTGACGGTTCAACAGCCTTTGAATCAACGATCATTGCAGATGAGAATGAAGCCGCAATCGTTTACAGCGATACAGCAGAAGACAAAGCGGCTACACCGATAGATTTGAAATGGGAACAGGTGCGCTACACGCCCTGGGTTGGCCCCTTCTTAACCGCGGGCGGGTTTTTTCTCCTGCTCGGGATCGTGCTCTACATAGTATTTGTGGATCGGGATCGACGCGGTCTCGGTCCGCGTCGCGGTCGCCGGGGGCCGCTTGTTGGCATCAGAAATATGTTCAAACGTAAAAAACCGGTCAACCCACGCTATAGCGGTGGGTCAGCGATGCAGCGTGTGAGCAAATTTACCGCAGTAGGCGTTTTATCAGCTTTGGCCCTAACCGGCTGCTCCGCAGAGCTTTGGCCGCAGCGTATGGAAGAAAAAGCTGATGTAGTTTCTGAAGCACTGCCGCCGACTGTTGCAGAGGAACAGATAGCACGCATTCTAAAAGACATTAGTGCAGTTGCCACTGCAGCGGATGAGGGCCTTGATGCTGGCGGCCTTGAAGCACGTTTTTCAGGTGATGCGCTAAATCAACGGCGTGCAAACTATGCGATCCGCAATGCAAACGCCGACTATAACCTGCGCCCGCCTTTTATTACCACCGAACGGCTTGGGTATGAGCTCGTGCAGCACACCAGCACCTGGCCGCGCTCAATCCTTATGACCGTTGCATCATCAGACACAGCTCCTGATCCGAACGCAACACAAATATCAGACAGCGCAGAAGATACTTCTGAGAGCGTCGAAACAGCGCCGCAGAGCGCATCTCCATCACTGGCCCTGCTGCTAACGCAAGAGAACGCACACGCACCGTTTAAAGTGCGCAATATTGTCTCCCTGCGCGGTGGCCAGCAGATGCCTGCTGCCGCGCCAGCCGATGAGGGAACAGCGCTCCTGGATAACGAAACCGAACTGTTGACTGTGAAGCCAGCCGAGCTTGGCGGGCTTTACGCAGCCGCGCTGGTCGAGGGTGTCGAGAGCGAAGCTGCGGCGAATTTTGAAACTGTTGACGACGTTATCCTGACTCGCGGCGGTGCAGCTTGGGTGGCCGCAGAAAACGAACGCACCCGCGACTCGCAGGGGAAGGCAACATTTTCTGTCCGGGCCGAGCAAGCAGGTGAGCCTACCGCAATCTCGACAGGCACAGGCGGTGCCCTGGTGGTGCTGACCGTCAACGAATTGCGCACAACAGCCGCAGACGATGACTCTGAGCTGCCGATCAGCGACACAATCGCAGCGATCTCAGATCTGGAGGGTGCGCAGCGGAGCATTACACAAATCGTGGCTCACCAGTTGCTGTTCTATGTGCCGCGCGTGGGCAGTGAAGAAAAGATCTTATTGCTAGGTTCAACGAGCGAGCTTGTAGGAGCATCAAAATAAAATGGCAGATAACCGCTATATTGGCCGTGGGCTTGATCTCAGCTATCTTGCAAACCAGAACCAATCCGCAGCTGCAACAGCGACCCCAGATAGTGGCCAGCAGGCTGCTGGCCAAACAATAGATATTCCAGCTGCAGTATTTACTGTTACTGAGCAGAGCTTCCAGGGTGTAATGCAGCTCTCGCAGGTGGTGCCGGTCATTCTGCTATTCGTAAACCCAGCAGATCAGGCGACTGTCGCGCTGCACGATGCGCTTGCAACGGGAGTTCGTGGGGCGGGCGGCAAACTCACCTTAGGTGTGATTGACGCAACCGCAAGCCCGAGCCTGGTGCAGGCCTTCTCTGTGCAGACTGTGCCGACAGCGGCGCTTGTGCTGGCGGGGCAGCCAGAACTACTGTTCCAGGGGCAGCAGGATCCTAACGCAGTTGTAACCGTGCTACCGCAGATTGTGTCACTCGCAGCTGCGCAGGGCATGACCGGCACAGTTAACGCACCCGACCTCGGCGAGACCGCACCAGCTGAGACGCAGAATCCGGTTAATCCAGAACATCAAAAGGCGTTAGATGCCGCTGAGGCGGGCGACTATAAGACTGCGATTGCTGAATATAAAAACGTGTTGGCACGCAATCCGCGCGATAACGAAGCTAGCGCAGCACTCGCCCAGGTTGAACTGCTTGAACGTTTGAGCGGTAAATCAGCGCAGGAGATCCGCGAGGCCGCCGCAAACTCACCACACGGTTTGAGCGAGCAGATGGCGGTCAGCGACCTCGACATCGCCGGGGGGCATATAGAAGACGGTTTCTTGCGTCTGCTTGATCTGTTTGAAAACAGCACCCCAGATGATCGTGCTCACATTCAAGAACGGCTCTTAAAACTATTTGAAGTGGTTGGTGTCATAGATCCGCGCGTGAGCGCAGCACGCCGGAAGCTAGCAAACCTCCTTTATTAGAGGGGGTTTTGTGCGCGCATATTTTGACCACGCAGCCACCAGTCCAATGCCACTGGTGGTGCGCAAAGCTTTTTTTGATGCCTTAGGCACGGTCGGCAACCCCGCCTCACAGCACGCTGACGGGCAGGCAGCGCGAGACGTTCTCGAATCAGCGCGTGAAATACTTGCGCGCACCCTGCATGTCACCAGCGCTGAAGTTGTGTTTACATCAGGCGGCACAGAGTCTATTAATTTGGCATTGAAGGGGCTGTTTTGGGCACGGAATAGTGGGGCTGATAGCAGACCGGTTATTCTCGTTGCAGACGGTGAGCATCATGCAACAATCGATACCGTAGAGTGGCTGGTCGCACACACCGGTGCCGAAGCAGAGTGGCTGCCGCTTAACAGTGACGGTGTGTTACTGCCCGAAGTGCTTGAAGCAGCTATCACTAAACACGGTGCTGAAAGAATTGCGCTTGCAACGGTGCTTTGGGCAAACAATGAAATCGGCACTATTCAACCGGTTAGCTCACTCAATCAGATCTGTGAGAGACATGGAATTCCGCTGCACATCGATGCGGTGTCTGCGCTCGGGTACATAGATATTTCTGCTGTGCACCCTGCCGCGCTGAGTCTTTCTGCCCATAAAATTGGTGGGCCAGTCTCCAGCGGGGCACTAATTCTCGGCCGCAAATGGCAGGTTGTGCCATTAATCCACGGTGGATCGCAGCAGCGTGCACGCTCTGGCACCCAGGATGCGGCTGCGGCAACCGCTTTTGCAACCGCATTAGAGCTGGCATACCAGGATTTAGACCGAAAGCACGCCCGCCTGCAACAAATACAGCAGCGGTTGATAACCGCGATCCGAGAGACTGACGGTACCGCTGTTTTGCGCGGACCGGAACCGGGGGAGATGCGACTAGCGTCTAATGTGCACTTTACCTTCCCCGGCTGTCAGGGAGATTCGCTCCTCTTTCTGTTAGATATGGCTGGGGTCTCGGTGTCAACCGGCTCTGCCTGCACAGCAGGAGTTGCCGAAGTATCACATGTGATGACAGCTATCGGTCTTGATGATGTGAGCGCAGCTGGAGCTCTTCGCTTTACCTTTAGCGCCGATACGACCGACGCAGAAATTGAGATGCTGCTAACCGCCCTGCCACAAGCAATCTTGCAAGCGCGCAGAGCCGGAATTACCGCTGTTTAAGCCGCACAGAAAGCTCTGCGATTCTTAACGATTTACCCAGCTAGTGAGCCGGTAGACTACACGAGTGAAGATTTTGGCAGCAATGAGCGGAGGCGTGGACAGCGCCGTTGCAGCGGCACGTGCAAAAGAAGCGGGGCATGATGTTGTCGGGGTGCATTTGGCGTTGAGCCGGATGCCCGGCACCTTACGCACCGGCAGTCGTGGGTGTTGCACGGTGGAAGATGCGATGGACGCGCGCCGGGTAGCGAACCTGCTAGATATCCCGTTTTATGTGTGGGATTTTTCCGAACGCTTTAAAGCCGATGTGGTTGATGATTTTGTGGCAGAGTATGAGGCCGGTCGCACCCCAAACCCATGCTTGCGCTGCAACGAAAAAATTAAGTTTGAGGCGCTGCTGGACAAAGCAATTGCGCTCGGCTTTGATGCGGTTGCTACCGGCCACTACGCCAATGTTTTAGAGACTGAAAACGGTATCGAGCTGCATCGGGCGAGCGCTGAAGCAAAAGACCAGTCGTATGTTTTGGGTGTGCTTACACAAAATCAGCTGCGTCACTGCTATTTCCCGCTGGGGGACACCCCGTCAAAAACTCTAGTTCGGCAAGAAGCAGCTGAGCGCGGCATACAGATTGCGCAAAAACCTGACAGCTACGATATTTGTTTTATCCCGGAGGGCGACACACGCGCCTGGCTCGATGAGCATATGCATCGTGAACCAGGTGACATAGTCGATCAGGACGGTAACGTTATTGGCGGGCATGACGGTGCACAGGGATACACGGTAGGGCAGCGTCGCGGTCTTGCAATAGGCCGCCCAGCGCCGGACGGAAAACCGCGCTATGTGCTCTCTATCCGGCCGGTTTCAAACCAAGTGGTTGTCGGGCCGAAAGAAGCGTTAAATGTCGCAACGATTGCCGGTGGTCGCTACTCTCTCACCAGTGAACCGGGGTTTGATCTTGCTTCCCCGTTTAGGTGTGAGGTGCAGATTCGCGCACACGCTGACCCGGCGCCAGCAACAGCGCAGCTGATAGAGATTAACGAGGCAGAGCGCACTGAGAATCACCGCGCTGAGGCAACACACGAGATTGTTGTGACGGTGGATGAGCCCCTGACAGGAGTGGCACCAGGACAGTCAGCTGTGCTCTATATTGGCACGCGGGTGCTTGGGCAGTTCACGATAGATCGCGCAATTTCTGCGAGGGCCTAGCGTCTTCTAGGTTGTGTAGCACTGCTGCAGCTACTTAAGTTCTCTTTAAATAAGTGTGAGCCCTGAGAAAGTTTCCCAGGGCTCACACTTATTAATAAAGGCAGCTGTTAGCTGGTGTTGGGTTAGTCAACATCCTCATCAACCCAAGCCTGTGACTTGGTGATTGCCTTCTTCCAGTTGCGCAGCAGACGGTCGCGCTCGGCATCCTCCATCTGTGGCTCCCAACGACGATCCTCCTGCCAGTTGGCTGAAAGCTCATCTTTGTCTGCCCAGAAACCAACCGCAAGACCTGCTGCGTATGCAGCGCCGAGAGCTGTGGTCTCTGCAACAACAGGGCGCACAACCGGCACGCCAAGCACATCAGCCTGGAACTGCATGAGAGTGTCATTTGCAATCATGCCACCGTCTACCTTCAGCTCGGTCAGATCTACACCGGCGTCTGCGTTAACAGCGTCGAGTACGTCGCGAGTCTGGTAGGCCACTGCTTCCAGCGCCGCACGTGCGATGTGGTTCTTGTTTGAGTAGCGGGTCAGACCGGCAATCGTGCCGCGCGCTGTTGAATCCCAGTAGGGGGCAAAAAGCCCTGAGAACGCTGGCACAATGTAAACGCCGCCGTTGTCTTCGACTTCCTTGGCGAGGGTCTCAACCTCAGGTGCATCCTTGATGATTCCGAGCTGGTCGCGCAGCCACTGAATCAGTGAGCCGGTCACCGCAATCGAACCCTCGAGAGCGTAGTGTGCTGGCTCATCACCGATCTTGTAACCAACGGTGGTGAGCAGGCCATTATCTGAGTGCACGATTTCTTCACCGGTCTGGAAGATCAAGAAACAGCCTGTGCCGTAGGTGTTCTTGCTTTCGCCAGCCTCGAATGCGGCCTGACCGAAGGTTGCTGCCTGCTGGTCACCGAGGATGCCTGCGATTGGAGTCTCGCGCAGCAGTGAGTTGTCACGTGCGTGACCGTAAACCTCAGAGCTAGAGCGAATCTCAGGCATCATTGATAGCGGCACACCGAAGTCTGCGAGAATTTCTTCATCCCAGCTCAGTGTCTTCAGATCCATGAAGAGAGTGCGCGACGCATTTGTAACGTCTGTTGCGTGCACGCCGCCCTGTGAGCCGCCGGTCAGGTTCCAGAGCACCCAGCAGTCGGTGGTTCCAAATAGGAGATCGCCAGCCTCTGCCTTTTCGCGTGCACCCTCGACGTTGTCCAGAATCCATTTAATTTTTGTGCCCGAGAAGTAGGTGGCCAGCGGCAGACCCACACGATCCTTGTAACGGTCGGTGTCGCCGTCTGCGAGCTCGTCTACGATTTTCTGGGTGCGGGTGTCCTGCCACACGATTGCATTGTAAACAGGCTGACCGGTGTTCTTATCCCAAACAACGGTGGTCTCGCGCTGGTTTGTGATACCGATGGCGGCCACGTCGTGACGAGTGATGTCGGCGTTAGCGAGGGCTACACCGATCACCTCCTGGGTGTTTTTCCAGATTTCGATCGGATCGTGCTCAACCCAGCCAGCTTTTGGCATGATCTGCTCATGCTCTTTCTGGCCGACTGAAATTACGCTGCCAGACTTATCGAAAACAATTGCACGGCTTGAAGTGGTGCCCTGGTCGATTGCAATTACATATTTAGACATTTTTGTACCTCTTTAGGCTCTTAAATTAAACCGCTACTGCGAGCAGAACTGGCGCAGCGAGTGCGGCAAGTAGGCCACCAACGAGTGGGCCTGCAACAGGCACCCATGAGTATGCCCAGTCGCTTGAACCCTTGCCCTTAATTGGCAGGATTGCGTGTGCGATACGTGGACCGAGGTCACGAGCAGGGTTGATAGCGTAACCGGTTGGGCCACCGAGTGATGCACCGATACCAACAACGAGCAGAGCTACTGGCAGAGCGGTGAGCGCACCAAGACCGCCTGGCACACCGATTTCTGCAACACCAGAGTTAGCGAATGCGAAGATTACGAAAACGAGCACGAAAGTAGCGATAACCTCGGTGATGAAGTTCCAAGCGTATGAGCGGTTTGCAGGGCCTGTTGAGAATACGCCCAGCTTGTTTGCTGGGTCTTCTTCGAGGTCGAAGTGCTCCTTGTATGCGAGCCAGCACAGCACAGCACCGATGACGGCGCCAACAAGCTGAGCGGCAACAGCTGTAAAGAACTGTGCAGCAGTGATTGAACCTGCGGTGAGCAGGCCGAGAGACACTGCTGGGTTGAGCTGTGCGCCGGAGTAAACAGACACTAGCACACCCGCGTAAACCGCGAGGCCCCAGCCCCAGTTGATCATGAGGGTGCCGCCACCGTTGCCTTTAGTGCCCTTCAGCACTACGTTTGCGACAACGCCACAGCCAAGCAGGATAAGCATGGCGGTGCCAACAGCCTCAGACAGGAAGTACAAGCCGAGATTAGTATCCATGTCGACATTGACCTTTCTTTATTGTTATTTGGTTTATTGCTGATTATTCAGCGGTTTCTAACGTTACTTAGACCTATTGTGCCGCTTCCGGCTCAGGCGCTACACCTGGCTCGCCGAGGATGACACGCTGTTCTATCCTTAGCTTTTCGGTGGTTCGCTCAATTTCAGCCTGCTGCCGGTTTTCATCCCACCCAAGCGCAGCTGCAATTGCATCGGTAACCTGCTGCAGAGTCTCATCTGTCATGCCGCCGCGGAAAGCGATATGGGTGCGCCGCAGGAGCATATCGTCAAGGTGCACAACCTGCTCGTGCTCGGCCAGGTAGGCGAGTTCTTCTGCTGTGTAGCCTGGCACAGCGCTGAGTTTAGTTTCAGTCTCTGGCAGGCTTGCGATGATGTCTTTTGCGCGGGTGCCGTAGCGTTCGAGCAGCTGTTCCACGCGATTGGCGGAGTGATCTCCTTTATGCTTCGCGATCCACTTGGTGCGTGCTTTATCACCCTTTGGATAGTTGCGGCCGCCACCAATTGGCATTTCGACGGTGTTTGCTTTGCGGCGCACATCAAGCTCTTTGAGGGTGTCGTCTGCCAGATGCTCTGAGAGGGCACGGAAGGTTGTCCACTTTCCACCAACCAGGCTGAGCACTGGCACACCAAACATCTGCTGGCGTTCGATGCGGTAGTCGCGGCTGACGAAGCCGGGAGCGGTGTCATCGTGTTTTGGCAGCGGGCGGATCCCTGAGAAGGTGTAAACAATCTGCTCACGCTCCAGCTTGATGCGCGGGAAGATGTGCTTTACCAGGTCAAAGAAGTATTCGATTTCACTGTCGGTGCAAACCGTAAGTTTTGCTGGATCCGCGTCGATATCGGTGGTGCCCACAAGCACGCGATTCTTGAAAGGATAAATGAGCACGATACGACCGTCTGAATGCTCAAAGAAGATTTCGTTACCGTTTGTTGCGGCGTAGAGTTCTGGGTTGTCGAGCACAATGTGTGAACCCTTTGTGCCGCCCATAAACTGTGTGTCATTGCCGAGTGACTCATTGGTGAGGTCAGTCCAAGAGCCAGAGACGTTCAGCACCACGTCTGCCTTAAAGTTGAACTCTTTTCCGCTCAGGTTGTCGCGAAGCACAGTCTCGCCGTTTTCGAAGCCAACTGCCTCAACGTAGTTTGCGGCGCGCGCTTTCTCACCACCCAGCAACTCACCATCGGCCAAAACATCAAGTGCGATGCGCTCAGGATCGTGCATAGAGGCGTCGTAGTAGGTGGCTGTGTATTTCACATCGTCGCGCATCTGTGGGAATTCAGCGCGGCTCTTTTTCGCGCCCACAAACCGGTGACGGGGGACTGCTCCGCCGTCGCGTGAGAAAAGATCATACAGCGTGAGGCCGGTTTTAATGAGGGCTGCGCCACGCTCTTTTGGCTTCCCGGTGCCGTGGCTGACCAGCAGTCGATACGGCGCGGCTAAAATGCCTGAAAATGTTGAAAAGATTGGGATCGTGGTGCGCAGCGGCTTGACGTAGTGCGGCGCGTTTTTAATGAGACGGTTGCGCTCAACGACAGCCTCCTGCACGAGACGGAATTCACCGTTTTCGAGGTAGCGAATGCCGCCGTGCACCATATGGCTTGATGCGGAGGAGGCTCCCGAAACGAAGTCATGGCGTTCGACTAGGGCGACATCGACACCCTGCAGAGATAGGTCGCGGAAGGTTGCGAGACCGTTGATGCCCCCGCCAATAATCAGAACGTCTGCGTGCGGGCGATCCTGCAGCGACTTTACCGCGCTACGGGTAACTTCGATGTTCACTCTCTAGCTCCTTAGGTTAGCTTCGAAGATCTTGTGGATCACGTTGGCGTACACCACAACCAATCATTGCCTACAGCCTTACGCCTTGAGAATATTTTTGCAAACGAATTGCACATATGTGCAAGAATTTTCGCATGTACACTGAAATCACAGCTTAGAGTTACATGCTAGGACGGCAATATGGTTCGTGGTAATGAAAATTTGCGCATTAAAGATGCACTGTTTGCGGCCAAACTTTACTACGAGAAAAACGAAAAAATGGCGGCTATTGCCCGTGCGCTGGGAACCTCGCGCTCAACGGTTTCGAGACTGTTGGCATACGCGCGCGAGCAGGGGCTGGTTGAGATACAGATACACGCGCCCACAGGGGATCGCAGCCGTCTTGAAGAGCGGTTAAACAAAAAATTTGATGTGCTTGCCACAGTTGTGCCAGCTTCAAGCCGGGTGAATGAGCTCGAACGGTTAGATAGAACGGCGCGTGTTGCCGCAAAAGCTGTTGCCGCAGCGATTGACTCGAGACTGACCGTCGGTGTTGCCTGGGGGGCAACCCTGTCAGCAATTACTAGGCACCTGCCCACGAAAGACGTATTTGATGTCAACGTGGTGCAGATGAACGGCGCTGCGAATGTGCGCACCAGTGGGGTCTCCTATACGGGCAGTATTTTTGGCAAGTTCGCCCAAGCTTTCGGAGCCTCACTGCATCAGTTTCCTGTGCCCGCGCTGTTTGATGATCCGCGCACAAAAGAGGCCATGTGGCGTGAGAGATCGGTGCGCAGTGTGCTTGATCTGCAGCAGCGCGCCGGTCTTTTTGTCTTCGGTCTCGGCTCACCAAAAGCAGGCCTTCCCTCGCATGTTTTCGCCGATGAGTATCTTGATGGTGCAGATCGGGAGCAGATTAAAACCGAAGCGATTGTGGGTGATTGTGCGACAACCTTCTATCGTGTAGACGGTAGCACCGATGGTATTGCGCTGAATCAGCGTTCGAGCGGGCCGAGCTTCGAGCAGATCCGCAGCATTCCGAGCCGCCTGTGTGTGGTGGCGAGCCCCACAAAACGGTATTCACTGCTTGGTGCTTTACGGGCAGGGTTAATTACGGAACTGGTGGTCGATGAGCAGTGCGCGCGAGCTGTGCTGGCTGAACGGTGAAATAAAAAAGACCTACCGGAGTAGGTCTTTAACTGGGGTGGCTAACGGGACTTGAACCCGCGACCACCGGCACCACAAGCCGGTGCTCTACCAACTGAGCTATAGCCACCATGTGTCGACAACTGTTGCCGCCGACAACTATGCCAGCATAGCGCAACTAAATCTCTTGTTCCAAGTTTAGGCAGTTTCGGCGTGCCGCGTGTCTTGCAGCGAGACTCCTGAGTCTTCTAACAACTCTTTAAACGCTTTTTGAGTGTGCAGCTGCGCTTCTTTCAACTGCGCAGTGTCGGCGTCGATACCACTATTTTGGAAGATCACACGACGGAAGTATGCAAGCTCCTGGATAGATTCAGCAATATCAGCAAGCGCACGATGCCCGCCAAACTTTGGTGGTGAATAGTCGAAAGCTGTGGGAAACCAGCGTCTTGCTAACTCTTTAACGGTTGACACATCTATGCTGCGGTAGTGCAGTAGTGCATCAAAATTCGGCAGATATGTGCTGATAAAACGACGATCCATTCCGATAGTGTTGCCCGCCACCAGTGGCCGCCTGTTACCGCTTACGTATTTCTTCAAATATGCAATGACCTCAGCCTCAGCGTCTGCAAGCGTTTTTCCGCTCGGTATTGACTCAAGCAGCCCTGATTTTGTGTGCATGTCACGCACAAATTCGTTCATATTTTCAAGCGCTGCTGCGCCTGGATTAATCACAACTTCGAGCCCGGGAGCCACCGGCTGTAGGTCAAAATCGGTGATGATCAGTGCAATTTCGACAAGTGCGTCTTTGCTGACGTCTAAGCCTGTCATCTCGCAGTCGATCCAGACTATTTTGTCTGAGGGGTAATTTGTCATTATTTGTCTCTAACGTAATAGGGGAGAGTAAGGGGGTATCTACTCATCTTACTGAGCGATTATTCTTGAGGTATGGCTATTCTTCCAATAACAATTTGTGGTGAACCGGTTTTGCACACCCCCGCAAGCCCTGTGACAGAGTTCGATGCGGCGCTGCGCAAACTTGTTGACGACATGTATGAAACGACCGTTGCAGCCCCGGGAGTTGGGCTCGCAGCTCCCCAAGTTGGAATTGGAAAGCGTATTTTCGTGTGGGATTATGCCGACCAAGATGTCGCACCCGCGCAGGGGGTTGCGATCAATCCCGTGCTGCTAATTTCACCCCCGCAGCCTGGGGATCCCGATCAAGAGCTTGAGGTTGAGGGTTGCCTGTCGTTCCCGGGTGAGCGGTTTGCGCTGCGTCGAGCCGAGCGTGCTCTGCTCACCGCGCAGGACATTGACGGCAGAGAGTTTCAAATAGATGCAACCGGATGGTTTGCGCGCATCATGCAGCACGAATACGACCACCTGAATGGCTACCTCTATATCGATCGGCTCGGAGATTTTGACTACCGCGAAGCAATGCGAATTAAGCGTAAACGCAAGTGGGGCAAACCAGGGCTGACCTGGCTTCCGGGGCAGGATAATCTCGAAGGCTAATCTTCTTCCGATTTTTCTTGCGGATCAAAACCGGCAATCGGGATCGATCCCGTTGTCTCCGGTAGTTCAACGATTGAGATAGCGCCGGTTGCAGGAGCAATATCTGGGCTAACTGTTGGCAGCACTTCAGAGCTCTGCTTGGTGTGAAGTCGCAGCGGTTCCGGGCTAAATACCCAAACCGTGCAGGTTATTAGCATCATCAGAGCACAGGCCCAGAACGCGGCGAGCGGGCTCACTCCGTCCAGTAGCGCGCCGACGGCAACAGGGCCGATCACCACCCCAAGGTCTGTCACCATAGAAAGGCTCGCTATCAGTTTCGCTGAACCGCGCTTACCTGCAACGTCAGCTACTGTTGCGTTGATTCCCGGGTTGGCGAGTGCGCCCGCCATACCGATAATGGCGACCACGATAATCATCAAGATAATCTCTGTGCTGAACGGGAGCAGCAGCAGTGCCACAGCGCTGACGAGTGTTCCAATAATAATTAGCGGCCTGCGGCCGAGCCGGTCGTTCAACCTGCCCGCAGGCACGACGAGTAGCGCATTTCCGGCCGCATAGGCGGCCATAGCCCAACCAGCGGCGGCCGGATCCTTCGAAATATACGATGCGATAAACAGGGGCAGGATGGCCATGCGCATACCCCAGACAATGCCGTTTGAAAAACCGCCGATGAGTGAACCTCGAAAGCTTTGAAAGCGCAACCCCTCGCCAAGCGTCATCGCGGAATTTTTTGCGGCGCGGCTATCAGGTTTGCGCCCAACGCGGCTGCTGCGCAAGAGCACGGCAATCAGTGCCGCTGTAAGAGCCAATATGACGCCGTAGACAATAAACGGTGCGCGCATACCAAAGGGAACCAGCAGCGCGCCAAGCAGCGGGCCAATGATGTTACCCGACAGAAAAGCTGCAGCGTTTAAGCTGACAATCTGTGCGCGGGCGGTTGCTGGGGCGAGCCCAAAAAGCATGACACTACTGGCTACCGAGAATGTCACTGAGCCTATGCCTCCGAGTGCGCGCCACACCAGCAGCTCTGTCATGCTTGCAGCGTATGCGCAGAAAATTGTTGTGACAGTCACTATAGAGAGGCCGACTAGCAGACCCGGCAGCCCACCAAATCGTGTAGTGAAGAAGCTTGCGAGTGGTCCAGCAACAAAACGCATCGCCGCAAAGACACTGACCACAAGCCCGGCAACAGCAAAGCTAACCCCAAAAGAGTTTGCGAGCAGCGGCATGACCGGAGCTACGATGCCGTAACCCAAGGCGATCATGAAGGAGCCGCCGAGCAGAACCCACGCTTCTTTTGGAAACTTTGTGCGCTTCATCAACAGAGGCCGTTCTCACTAGTTTCGCATGCACACACGCGCCCCCAGCTGGATTCGAACCAGCGACCAACAGATTAGAAGGCTGTTGCTCTATCCACTGAGCTATGGAGGCTCGAGGCTATCTTAGCCTATTGCCAGGTGTGTCTGCTCTCACGCGGGGCCACAGTATTAGATAAGATTGGGGGAGTTCGAGTATTACTTCGGAGGATTCCTTGAATAACCCAATTAATGATCCAGGTCACGGTGATTCACCAGCAGCGTGGACTGCAGTGATAATAATTCTGCTTGCTTTTGTTGCCGGCGCTTTTTTCTTCTTTTTCGATAAGCCGGTTGCTGTGTTTATCTGTGCAGGCGTAGCAGCTTTCGGTTTGCTCTTGGGCTTCATACTGTCAAAGGCGGGCTACGGAGTAAACGGCCCGAAGTACACGCCAAAGGGTCATTAATCTCCCGTGCTTAGTGACTTATACGCGGGTGCTCTTGAAGACGCTAAAGCCCGTGAGGCAGCAACCACCATTAGTGAGCTAGAAGCAGCGATTGCAGCGAGCCCGCAACCGCTGGACGTGCTTAGCGCTCTCGCGCCAGACGAAACTATTAAGGTCATTGCTGAAGTGAAGCGCGCTTCTCCGTCGAAGGGGGAGCTGGCTGATATTCGCGACCCGCAGTCGCTAGCGCAACAGTATGAAGCTGGCGGGGCGGCAGCGATATCGGTGCTGACAGAGAGTCGCAAATTTAAAGGCTCGCTTGCAGATCTTGCCGAGGTGAAGCGTGGGGTATCGATTCCGGTGCTCCGCAAAGACTTTATCGCTACCGAGTTTCAGCTTCTTGAGGCGCGGGCAGCTGGGGCGGATATGGCCCTGCTCATCGTTGCCGGCTTAGAGCAGCCTTTGCTGCAGAGGCTTTATGACTTCTCGATGCAGCTCGGAATCACCCCGCTGGTCGAAACTCACTCTGCTGAAGAGGTTGCACGAGCGGTAGACATTGGTGCTGAGATCATTGGCGTGAACGCCCGCAATCTTTCAACCTTTGAGCTCGACCGTGATCTATTTGCCTCAGTCGCTGATCATATTCCTTCCGGGGTTATTCGTGTTGCTGAATCAGCTGTAGCCTCGGTTGCAGATGTCGCGCACTACCGGGCAGGTGGTGCTGACGTTGTGCTGGTTGGCGAGGCTCTTGTGCGCGACGGTGATCCTGCAGCAGCTGTAGCCGCATTTTCAGCGGTAGCCTAGATAGACTTGGTAAATTAATGTAGTTCGCGCGACAGCGCGACGTCCATCACTTTAAAGTCTGGAGTTTTTCGTGTCATTGAGCACAGCATCTGGTCCGTTCTTTGGTGAATATGGCGGGCGTTATATGCCTGAATCATTAATTGCGGCGATCGATGATCTGAGCAGACAGCATGAGATCGCGCTTAATGACAAAGACTTCCAAGCTGAGCTAGCTGAGCTACTGACACACTATGCGGGGCGCCCATCTGAGCTAACGGAGGTGCCACGTTTTGCTGCAGCTGCGCGTGAAAAGCTTGGTTTAAGCGGCAAAGGGCCGCGTTTTTTTCTGAAGCGCGAAGATCTCAACCACACCGGCTCGCACAAAATCAATAACGTGCTCGGTCAGGCGCTGCTGACCAAACGGCTCGGGAAAACTCGTGTAATTGCTGAAACAGGCGCCGGCCAACACGGTGTTGCTACCGCCACAGCCGCGGCTCTTTTAGGCCTTGATTGCACAATATACATGGGTGGTCTCGACACTGAACGGCAGGCTCTGAACGTCGCTAGAATGCGTCTTTTGGGTGCTGAGGTTGTTGCGGTTAATTCTGGGAGTCGCACACTTAAAGACGCTATTAACGACGCGTTTCGTGATTGGGTGGCCACGGTTGAAACCACAAACTATATTTTCGGGACGGCCGCCGGCCCTCACCCCTTCCCAACGTTGGTGCGTGATTTTCAAAAAATTATTGGGGAAGAAGCGCGAGAACAAATGATTTCGCGCACCGGCGCCCTGCCGAACGCAGTTGTTGCCTGTATCGGTGGTGGATCCAACGCAATCGGAATGTTTAATGCTTTCCTTGACGATGCTGAGGTCGCTATTTACGGAGTTGAGGCTGCGGGTAAGGGTCTAGATACCACCGAAACCGCGGCATCTATCGAACGTGGGCGGCCGGGTGTTTTGCACGGTGCGCAGACTTACATCCTGCAAGACGAAGACGGTCAAACAATCGAGTCACACTCAATATCAGCCGGTCTAGACTATCCGGGCGTTGGCCCGCAGCACGCGTGGCTCAATGATATTGGGCGAGTGAGCTACATCGGTGCAACCGACGACGAAGCGATGCAAGCACTCCGCATGCTCACTCGCTGCGAGGGTATTATCCCGGCGATTGAGTCGGCGCACGCGCTTGCAGGAGCGATTGAAGTTTCACGCGATATGGACGAATCAGAAACTATCGTTATCTGCCTCTCAGGCCGTGGCGACAAAGATATGCATACCGCAGCTAAATATTTCAACTTGATTGACGAAGGAGCCGAGGGATGAGCCGGGTAACCGCTGCAATCGAGGCTGCACAAGCTGCCGGTCGCGCTGCTTTGGTGGGGTATCTGCCGCTTGGCTTCCCCGATATTGAAACAAGCGTTGCAGCTGCAGTTACTTTGGTTGAGTCTGGCGCCGATATTATTGAGCTTGGGCCGCCCTATTCTGACCCGGTTATGGACGGCGCAGTCATCCAAGAAGCAACAACTATTGCTTTGCAAAACGGTTTCCGTGTGCGTGATATTTTTCCTGCGATTAAAGCAATCTCAGAGCGGGTGGCAGCACCAATTCTTGTTATGAGCTACTGGAACCTGATTCTGCAGTATGGGGTGGATCGCTTTGCTGCAGATTTGCGGGATGCGGGTGGCGCGGGGCTGATTACCCCAGATATCACTCCTGAGTTCGCTGGTGAATGGATCGCTGCTGCAGAGAAATACGATCTTGATCGAGTGTTTCTTGCGGCACAGACCTCGACCGATGAGCGGCTCAAGTTGATCGCTGAAAACAGTCGCGGTTTTGTTTACGCGGTTTCAACTATGGGCATTACCGGAGCGCGTGAAGAGCTTGATGCCGCTGCTGAAAGTTTGGTGCAGCGCTTACGTGCCGCAGGTGCAAAACACGTGTGTGTCGGCATCGGAATCACAAACGCCGAGCATGTGAAAGCTGTTGCTGGTTACGCGGACGGCGCGATCGTTGGCACCGCACTCGTAAAAGCACTGCGTGACGGTGGGATAGATAGGCTCAGTTCTGTTGCGGCAGAATTAGCAACAGGAACCAAGCGTTTGCGTGACTCGTAAACTAGCACAGTGTAATGCAGACGAACTAAGTTAAAAGTAGCCTCGTAAGATACCGAAAAAGGCAAGAGATGCACAGTTTTTATATTCCAAGCCCAGATATTAACGCGTTTAATCTTGGGCCGTTGCAGATTAAATTTTATTCAGTCACTATGCTGCTTGCCATCGTAGTCGCGACTGTATACACCGCGCGACGTTTAACGAAGCGTGGCGGTCATGAAGATGCGATGTTTTACTTCCTGGTCTCCGCAGTTTTTTTCGGTATCGTCGGGGCTCGCCTGTATCACGTCATCACTCACTGGGATGAGTTCTTTTATGAGGGCGCCAATCCTTTAGAGGTGTTTGCAATCTGGAACGGCGGAATCGCTATCTTCGGCGCGCTGCTTGGTGGTGCACTCGGTGTTTTTCTTGCATCACGCCTGACCGGTGTCAGGTTTTGGTCACTGGCAGATGCTTTAGTTCCCGGGCTGCTTTTGGCGCAAGCTATTGGCCGTATCGGTAACTATTTCAACCAAGAACTTTTCGGATCACCAACTACCCTCCCGTGGGGTCTTGAGATTGATCCGGGCAATCCTGCTCTGCCGGTTGGTGCACCTGCCGGTGTCTATTTCCATCCGGTGTTTTTGTATGAGATCCTCTGGAACCTGCTCGGCTTAGCCGTGCTGCTGACGCTCGAAAAGAAACTGCAGCCGCGGTGGGGTAAATTCTTTGGCATGTACCTGATCTGGTATGGCCTGGGGCGCATGGCGCTTGAAGGAATTCGCTTGGATCCGTCATACGAGTTTTTCGGTCTGCGCACCAACGGATTAACGGCGCTAGCAGCTATCTTGCTGGGTGTTTTGATTATCTTTATCCAATCACGCCGCCACACAGGCAGGGAAATTAGTGTCTACAGGGATGGTGTTGACCGACCCGGAAAATCAACCCTGAAAGACACCGCCGATGGTGAAAAATATCACCACATTCTTAACCATCCAGAGGTTTCTAATGTCAGTGCACATGAAACCATGGATTCGATGAATCAGAAAGTTTAGGCTTAAAAATTATGCGTCACGCAAAAATTGTTGCTACTTGGGGGCCGGCGGTTGCCAGCTTTGAAAACACGCTGGAGCTTATTACTGCTGGAGTGAACGTTGCTCGTTTAAACATGTCGCACGGCACCCATCTTGTGCATGAAGGGATCTACCGGAATATTCGCAGAGCCGAACAGCAGGTTGGCAGGCCTGTTGCGGTGCTCGCAGATTTGCAGGGCCCGAAGATTCGACTCGGGAAGTTTGACGGTGGGCCCTACGAACTCGAGGTCGGTGATCCTTTCGCGATCACAACTCGTGACGTAGTTGGAACGCGTGAGCTTGTCGGAACAACGCACAAGGGTCTGCCGGGAGATGTGCGCGTTGGGGATCCGCTCCTAATCGACGATGGCAAAGTTGTTTTGCGTGCTACTGAAGTGACAGACGACACCGTGCACGCTGTGGTTGAGGTGCCCGGCGCGGTGAGCAATAACAAGGGAATCAACCTGCCCGGTGTTGCTGTTAATGTGCCAGCACTGTCTGAAAAAGACGAGGAAGATCTGCGGTTTGCACTAAAACTTGGCGCTGACTACATCGCACTCTCTTTTGTGCGCAATGCTGCAGACATCAAGCGTGTGCACGAAATTATGGCGGAAGAGGGTATTCACCGTCCGGTAATTGCAAAGATCGAGAAGCCACAAGCGGTCACAAATCTCGAGGAGATTATTCAAGCCTTTGACGGCATTATGGTTGCCCGCGGGGATCTTGGTGTTGAACTACCGCTCGAAGAGGTGCCGCTGGTGCAGATGGATGCGATTCAGCTTGCCCGACAGAATGCGAAACCTGTTATTGTTGCAACGCAGGTGTTCGAGTCGATGATAGAAAACCCACGCCCGACACGGGCGGAAGCATCTGACTGCGCAAACGCAATCATTAACGGTGCTGACGCTGTGATGCTCTCTGGCGAAACCAGCGTAGGTGCGCACCCTGTGCAGGCAGTGTCGATTATGGCGAAGGTTATCGAAGCGACTGAGGAGAAAGCGCTCGGACGCATCGAACCTATTGCGACTAAACCGCGCACTCAAGGCGGTGCACTGACGCTTGCTGCGGGAGAGGTTGCTGACTTCGTTGGAGCGAAGTTTGTTTGTGTGTTTACGGAGTCGGGGGATACCGTGCGCCGTATGTCACGCCTGCGCGGATCCGTGCCAATTTTTGGTTTCACTCCATCACTAGATATTGTGCGCCGTATGCAGCTTACCTGGGGTGCGAAGAGCTATCAGGAGCCGCGTGTTAGCACCACTGATGAGATGTTTGAGCAGGTCGATAATGTCTTACTCGGCGACGGCTCCGCACAGGTGGGGGATCTCTGCATCGTCATTTGTGGCACACCTCCGGGAATAATTGGCACCACTAACACTATGCGTATTCATCGTATAGGCGAGGCGACTGGTCGTCTGCCTGAAGCTGGGCCGCGGAAACACGTGTTGGAGGCTGCAAGACAGTAAAGTTTGCGCTATGCTGGAGCAGGCAGACTGTTTGGCCTATGCTTCAGCAGCGCCAGCCGGAATGGCGGAATTGGTAGACGCACCGCACTCAAAATGCGGCGCCGCAAGGTGTGTGGGTTCGAGTCCCACTTCCGGCACTATTAGGACTACTTTTGTGATACAAATCACGATGGTAGTCCTTTTCATTTCCAGTGGTTCACCCCACAAAGACGCTCTGAGAAACCTGAGTAGGAGTACTCCATTCAGTATGATGTATGGCTTGCTGTAATAGCAGTGCATACTTTAATCAAAGTGCCTCGAGTAGTACGTTAGTTAAAAATTTGCGAGATGACTCAGCGATGATCTCGATATCTTCAAGAATCGTCGCAAAGTGTCCACCTCCTGGCAGCCACACTCGCTCCCAAGGGTTCTGCCGCTCCTCCCACTGTTCTGCTAATTCATTCGCCAGCTGAACGGGGCAATTCATGTCATCTACGCCGTGCATTTCCAGCACCTGTACGTTTGTGGTAAACCCATTCACGCCGTTGAAGAAGTTGGCGTCGCTGCCCGTTAAATCGAACCGTCGTGTAAACCAGTCATAGTGCGTAGAATCTATAGTCATCGCATGATTAACATGTTTTACCAAGTCACCCATAGTCGCTCCGAGCAGCAGACCTCTTACTCGTTCACTGGATGCGCCGAGCGCCAGAGATATTGCAGCTCCGAAGCTCCACCCCGCCAGCACTAGGGGGCCAGAGGTTAATTTGAGGGCTCCCGAAAAATCCTCTTGCAGTGTGGATTGCCATCTGTGCCATGCTGAACGTGTGTAGGCAGGATCTGGCATGAGCGATCCCTGATAGTTCACCCCAATCCAGTCTAAGCCGTGCGAGTTGCACCATTGAGGAAGTCCAAATAGTCGGCTTTCTGGCACTTCGTATCCCTCAGGGCCGCCGTGGAAATGAATTACAGCGCCAATAGTTTTTCCTAATGCACGAGATACCACGTATTCGTCGCTTATTGAGTAAGTGCTACTTGTAGCGGATGGATGAGTTGGTTGTGACAGTTGACTTTGCATACTAGGAGTAGGTGCAATTGTAAGTGCATCTTTGAATCCGCGAACTATGTAAAGTTCACCATCGGGTGACAGTGCTTTATACCCTTCGGGAGCATCTATATGATGCACCGATAATCTGCCATTTTCACCTTCAGTAATACCACGTAATTTTGTGTCTTTACCCGTGAAAACTGATAGCACAGCTCGGTTGGAGTTGCCTCCTGCCTCTATTACAGGCCCGTCAGTCTCTAGGAATGACTTCTTCCCCTCGGCAAATACGTAAAGACCATGCTGATGATTATCAACTGTTGGATCACTGTCTGTGATAGAAAAAACACGCCCTAAAGCAGCGAAGGAGTAAGTAGATCGAACACGCCACGTCATCTGAGTTACCAGATCCACAACATTCAGGTAAGAACCCCTGACACCTAGATCCTCCGCAAACGTTACCATCTTCCCAGAACTGAACAGAAGTTCGCCATCAGGCCTTGATGCGACCGTTGCAATTTCTTTTTTCCCGCTGCCGTTAGAGACAGTCCAAATTCTCTGGCACAGTTTTGCCGTGTCTAACCACAGTTCGACACCTCCGTCGACACCAAGAACTATAAGATCGTCACTATCCAAGTCCTGTATATCTACGATGCAAGGCTCACCATCAGGGTGGAATGCCTCAGCCTCAAATCGATATTCCTGGACACGAAAGCAGCCTCCGTCAAACCAGCATGCGCAGATTCTGGCGTCACTGGTTAATATAACTTCGTCAGCATCAGGAATATCCAACGGTATGGCTTCATGATCAGTTTTACACAGAGAGAAACCATACTCGTTTATAAGGAGTGCCGAGGAATCGGTTATCGTAACGGGTGTAGCCCTGTAAATCCGGCCTTCATCCTTAATCGTTTTTGGATAAAAGCGTACCATCTGTGTCAGTTCACTCATCCAGATTAACCACTGCCTTGAAACAATCAAGGTTAGAACGTGAATGAAGAACGACCACAGCCTGTTTCCCAGCTTTTTCGAGAGCGCAGGCTAGCGATTCAAGCTCAGCACGTTCTGCTGCAGGGGTGAGTTTCTTCAAAGTCTCGTCTAGCAGAATAAGTTGGCTTGTCCCTTCGTGCAGGACCGATCGGGCAAGCGCGACACCGCTCAAACCTGATTCTTCAGACGCAAACGGGTCTATATCAGGCACAATAGCTACTTCGCCCTCAGGACGCTGACGATATAAAGCATCAAGTATGACAGATTTCCCTACGCCAGTTGACCCAATCAGCGCGACCATCGGATATTTCTTATCAAGAGCGTCCTCGAGTCGTTTCAGGTCAGCGGGTCTAACTGTTGGAACCGCACGAGACGACTGAACCTCTTCAAGCATTCTGATACGCTCTGCAGTCAAACTAACTACACCAACTTCCTGCAGCGTTTCCACCGTGGATTGAATACCAGAAGATAGTGTCACAGCAAAGTAGATTACGGCAGCGGAAGTAACTAACGAATTTGAATTACCGTACAACAGCACTAGTATCACGGCAGAAATATTCAACAAGAGCACTAGTAGCTGAATCAGTCCTGTACGGAGCGCGTAAGCGTTAGCTAGCTGAACAGAAGTTCTGACATATGCTGCTTCTGAACTAGCATAGGCATCCTCCCCGGCCCGACGGAGCCCGGCACTCACGGGTAGAGTGTGCATACCCGCCTGTGCGCCAACTGCTCCGATGAATTCTCCTCGACTATTTGCGGTCGCTGTTGAAGCAGGAAGAATCCATTTTGAACCTTGACGCATAGCAAGAACCGCTAGGGGAGCAACCGCTAGCACAACAATAATAAACAGTGGGGCGCCAGCAACTGCACCGCCAATGAGCATAACGGTCTGTACGATTACCAGGAAGACTGCGCCTAGGGCGCTAGGTACTGACATTTGGAGATCAGAAAAGTCCTCACCAATTCGTCCCACAACCGAACCACTTGTCCTAGGGCTAGCGAAACGGTCAATCCTTTGCACAACCCTGCTGTGCAGGCTGCTTAACCTCGCAATAGGGGCTCGGTAGAGCGAGCCAAAGAACAGCACAGATCCGATTACTGCTGCCAGCGCGCACGCAGCTGAAACAGTAGCGAGCAGAGTAGATAACTCGTCAGATTGAGCAAGTGTTAAGGCAAAAGCGACTTCGGAACCTGCCAGCAGCAGAGCGCCAACTAAAACCCAAACCACGTGAGGGCCAAACAACAGCCTCACTGATCTACGGAAAGTTGCCTGCTTCGGCTGCGGATCTGGAAGATCCACTGTCTCATTTGTATCCGCAGAACCAGCTTCTACTGCTCCCACAGCTCTCGGAACGCCACCCTCTAGCCCCTTATTTTTTTGTTCTCCACTGTCGGAAGTAAACAAGTTAGGAACGTATTCTTCGGAGCTAGTTAAAAGCGTACACGCGGGCACAAGCTCCAGAATTTTTTTGGCGACGATTTCACGCGTAAACGGGTCGAGAGCTGTGAACGTGTCGTCTAGCACCAACCATTCTGGTTCGTCCACCAAGACCAGAGCGATAGCTGCGCGGTGTCTTTCGCCAGAAGATAGAGTCTTTGCATCTACCCAGAACCGTTCTATCGCGTCTTTTTTCACCCCCATGTCTAAAGCAAAATTCGTAAACCGGGATATTTCTTCATTCGATGCAGAATTTTGCCACGCTAGCAACACTGTCTGGGGCATTTCCGGGTTGCTAGGTACGAAAGCTGCATCGCTGCCGGTTGCGGATTTGCGTAAAGCATCAGCGCGATCAGAAGCAGAATCAAGCACCTCTACACCTTTCGAAGGAGGTGACACTAGATTCTGACTATCAGTGGTAGTTTCCAGAGTCTTCTCTAGCCTGTCAAGTTCGTGCATCATCGGCTTAGCCAAGCGAATAACCCGATAATTAACAATGTTGTTCTGCACTGCCGCGTACAGGTAACGGGCCGCCAAAATAATTCCAATGCCGAAGCTTGCGGCAGGGAAAAGCCACGCACCGAGAATAGCAACAAGAGCAAGTACAGTGGTCAAGGCTCCCTGCTCGAGGAATCCATTCAAAACCTGTAACCGTACGCGCTTTTTCAGGAGCTGCTCTTCGGATTTTCTGATGCTTAAAACCTTGCCCAGGGCGCCAGTCCAACTGGGGATAGCACGCCCGCGGGGTAACGCATCAACTAGCCGTTGAATCCAGCGTCTACGCTCTCCCTCCAAAGATACATACTGCTCCCACAGGTTTCCAACCAGCTTCACGAGTTTGACACTAATGAAAACTAATCCAGCAATAAGTAATGCAGCAACCGCACCGCCTGCACCATACAGCGCGAGTGAAATAGCGAGGAAAGCAACAATCTGAACCGTTGAAACAGTAAAGTCAACAACATATGCAAACTGACTGATCTGCGCCGGGTACGTTAGTACATGCTCGTGTGCTTGCTTAGGAGGATTTGAACGCTTAAAAATTTCGCTAAACCGCCGATAAGTCAGTTGGCGCACTGCTAACGTCAGAAGACTCTCCTGACGTTCTTTCACCCAATACCCAAAACTTTCAGCTAGAAACCCTAAAACAAGCAACCAGATAACACTGACTGGAGTGACAGAATCCGATGACACTCTACCGATGCTCATCGTGATAGCTAGAGAACCTGCAACGCTCAACAGGCCTGCTGCGAAGACTATGAAACTCGTTCTTGCCGGGGCAAAAACAAAAGCAAACCAACGCAACCGTTTTGGTAAAGTCTTCACGAGTCGCTGATAACGCTCAAACATTGAAATCATATTCATAGCTACTCACCTATATTTAGAAAATGTTGAGTACATAACTTACTGTTGCTGAAACAAATTTTTTTACCGTCATACCGTTAGTTATTCAGCTTTGTTTAAGACTAAAGCTTCACCAATAAGCTCATCATTTGGGAAGCGCGTTTGGAGATGTTTTAGTTCTACATATACATCCAGGCTTGGGTCGAGAGCACTCCTAGCCTGGGCGAGTAGTAACTCTGCTTCAGCTCTAGACTTCACATCTAATTGCGCTTGTGCGACGCGGTCTCTAAATTGAATAGTCCATTCAGGTGTATCCGCCTCATATGATGCTCTCAACATATCTAGCACAGCCATATCATCTCCAATATTTGCTGCTTTTGCATATTCATCTCTAGCCCGAAGCGGATCCCCTAACTGCATGAGAATGAATCCGAGGAGACGATATGCCTCAGGCATGCTTGGATCGATTTCGATTGTCCGTCTGGCCTCTTCAGCAGCTTCCTCAAATCGACCCATATCGCTCAAGAATGATGCGAGATCCTGGTGGTATTCGGCAAATAGAGGATCCATCGCAATCGCCTCGCGAAACAACCACTCTGCCTTTCGGAAGTCTCCCATCGACGCTATAACGCGAGCTAAGTTCGATGTCAGCACCGTATGATGTAGTTTTTCTGCATACCCAGACCCTTGAAGCGAAGCGATTCCCGCCTCGAGTACTGCTTTAGCCTCTGCATATTTCCCCTGTCGGAATAGCAGTAGAGCCATACCGTTGCGGTTAAAAACGCTCTCGTATGTTGTCTGCGGGGTTATCGGGAGTCCTTTAAGTCTGCTCCAGGCTCGGTTAAGGTTTTCTGCAGCACCTACCGGATCCAGTAGAGCTCGCGGATTGTGTCGCGCTTGCAGCATTGCAAGAGAGTAGCGAGCTCGTGCTTCATCAATAGCTGAAGCTGTGAGCCATTTCTCCCAGATTAGTTTTGCCATCCCAGTATCGCCCTGCAAAGCGTATGTGATTCCTAGTGCGTCTGCTAAGGCGGTCTCAATTTCACTGACTACACTAAGGTAGACATCAGCTATAAGCTTGGCAGTCCACGAATCACCGTAACTTAAGAGTAAATTCAAGTACTTCGATAGGTCGTTTGAGGTTAGTGTTCCGTCTTTAATACTGGTGATTACACTGTAAAATTTTGATGATTGCTGATCGTATTTAAGCTCATTTGCTTCCAGTTCAAAGCTAATTTCTACCTTGAATTTACCTTTCGCACCTAGCCACTCAACGAACCTGGTATCTGGATCAGCAGGAAATGATGGAAGACGTAAAACGATGTTTTTATCGAGCCTAGAGGCATAGTCATAGGCAATCTGTCTTAACCCTCGGAATACTCTTTCGCTTGTATAGTAACGCAACTGGTCATCGGGTGTTTGGCGATCACTAAGGTTTTCACCTTCTCGGCCTGCACGATGGAACACAGCTCTAGATAGTGGGGAATTTTGCCAGTTTGCCCCTACAAGATCGTCGAGCTCTAATATCAGTGTGCGTATAAGCGAAAGTGGAACAGCCAAATCTGTTCCACTGTAGTTAAGGTTGAAAGTTTCCCCTAGCATTAGAATCTTCTTTGATTAGACTGGGGACTGACCCGGATAGTAATTCCCGGGCCAGTCCAACCTATTTTGGCATTAGATAATAATTAGTTTTATTTCTTTGCCTTATAGCAGTACATGACAGCCATATTAGTCTTTGGTTTTGTAACCTTGCGTGTCTTGATTTTCATAATTTACCTCCTAATGTTGTCAGTTGACATTAAGTAAATATAAAACTAAAGATACACCGTGTCTATCACACTCTGGTTTAAATGTCAAATAAGACTTATGTGCGTGTGCCCATTTTATTAAATTAACTGTATACGGAAACCTGTTTTTAAGTCCGGCTGCATCCTTGACTTTGAAGAGCTCTTATTTCCTAGGCCGTTGGTAACTAACGCCAGAAACCTGTCACTGATTTCTTATCTTCAATATTGAACTCAATTACGCTTCGCAACAGATCATACGGTGGTTCAGCACCCCACGGGATCCGAAACAAGTTTGGCGTATAGGATAATTTCAGTTTCTTCAGTGATTCTTCGCAATACGCGATGCCAGCCTGCTCCGGTGACACCGACAGATGTTTAGAAGCAAAAGACAAACCGATGATGTATGTGTCATGGTCCGTAAACATGGGCTGATTCCATGCGATCCGCGCCTTAAGGTTTGGGAATTCGCGGTGAATCCACTGAAGAATCTCTAGCGCCTGTGCTCTGTGTGCGGGAACCTTAATCTTCGCCAAAACAGGGGAGAAGAATTCCTGCAAAATTTCTCCCTGAGACATTTCAACAGTCATAGTTCCAAGTATTACACGGAGAAATGCCGTCATTAGCTAGTTGGGATTGGGATCTCACCGGTCAGGTGAGATCCCAGAAAACCACGAAACAGCAGAAGCAGTTCCTTCAATCCAGCTGAACTGTCGTGATTAGTTTCTGAAAAATGTGCCGACAGCAGTCTGCACTGCTTTTTGATAAACAGTGAGCCTACAGACCGAGTTTTTCGGCAACGTAGTCAATATCTTTATCACCACGACCCGACAGATTCACAATAATAATCTTGTCTTTATCAAGGGTGGCAGCCAGTTTTAGCGCGTAGGCAACGGCGTGACAAGACTCAAGCGCGGGAATAATGCCCTCATATTTACACAGCGCCTTAAACGCTTCGAGCGTCTCAGCGTCACTCGCTGTTTCATAAGTCACACGCCCCTCCTGCTTCAAGAAAGCGTGTTGCGGGCCGACGCCAGGATAGTCGAGACCAGAGGCGATAGAGTGCACCGGAGCGGGGGAGCCCGACTCATCCTGCAACACCAGTGTCTGCATCCCGTGAATCACACCGTCTGTGCCGAAGGTTATAGTCGCGGCGTGCTCACCGACAGTGTTTAAATCTTTACCGGCCGGCTCCACCCCATAAATTGCGACCGACTCATCGTCAAGAAATTCGGTAAACAAACCAAGCGCGTTTGATCCGCCCCCAACTGCGGCAACCAGTGCGTCTGGCAGACGACCCTCGTGCGCAAGAATTTGCTCTTTAGCTTCGCGCCCGACGATCGACTGAAAGTCACGCACCATATTTGGGTACGGATCAGGGCCAACCACCGATCCGATAGCAAACATAGTATCTTCATAGTCGCGCGCAAAAACATCGAAAGCAGAGTCTACTGCCTCTTTCAGCGCACCCCCACCAGCGACATTTTCACCAACTGGCACAACTTTTGCACCCAGCAGCTGCATGCGCACCACATTAGGTCGTTGCTTCGCAACATCGATAGCACCCATATGAATTTCGCACTCGAGCCCAACCAGCGCCGCAGCAGTGGCGAGCGCGACACCGTGCTGGCCGGCACCTGTTTCAGCAATAACCTTCTTTTTGCCCATCCGTTTTGCGAGCAGAGCCTCGCCGATACAGTGGTTGATTTTGTGTGCACCGGTGTGATTAAGATCTTCACGCTTCAAATAAATCTTTGCGCCACCGGCATGTTTCGAAAGTTTCTCAGCAAAATAAAGAGGTGATGGACGACCGACGTATTCGGCGAGTAACCGCTCCCACTCTGCTATGAATTCCGGATCTTTAAGCGCCTCAGCATAGGCCTCCGCAACCTCAGCAATTGGGCGTTCTAACTGCGGCGGCAAGAAGCGCCCACCGTAGTTTCCGAAGTATCCCTGTGCGTCCGATTTCTTAAAACTCACCATGAGTATGAGTATATTCCTGCACAGCACGGGAGTGAGGCGTGCGACACCCAGGATAATGCAAGCAGTTGCCTGATAAATTGACGCTATGAGTATCAATAATCCAGTTTCCCTTGCAAACGGCAACACTATTCCAAACGTGGGGTTTGGAACCTTTCAGACACCCCCTGACGAAACGAAAACAGCCGTTGCCGAGGCGATTAAAGCTGGTTACCGCCATATTGATACCGCAGCAATTTACGGTAATGAGGTTGGTGTGGGTGAAGCGGTGCGTGAGAGCGGCGTTGGCCGAGGCGAATTTTTTATCACCACAAAAGTTTGGAACACCGAGCGCGGCTTTGAAAAAACTCTCGCTGCAGCTGAAGGCTCACTCGAGAAGCTAGGTCTTGATTATGTCGACCTGCTGCTTGTGCACTGGCCAGCAAACTACCTGCAGTTTGGCGCGGAAGCAAAAGCATTAAATGCTGATACGTGGCGGGCATTCGAGCACCTTTACGAGCAGGGCAGAGCAAAAGCTATCGGAGTCTCAAACTTTATGGCGCACCACCTAGAAGCGCTTGAAGAAACCGCAAAAGTGCGGCCGATGGTGAATCAGATTGAGGTGCACCCGGGTTGGTATCAAGCAAACGCCATAAAATGGTGCCAAGATCACGATATTGTGGTGGAGGCTTGGAGCCCGCTCGGGCAGCAGGCTGTGCTAGCGCATCCGGTGCTCCAGGAGATTGCAGACCGTCACGGTAAAGAAACTGCACAGGTTAGCTTACGTTGGGCATTGCAACACGGGCTTATTCCACTGCCGAAGTCGGTTACCCCCGCTCGCATTAGGTCAAACACTGAGCTATTTGATTTCGTTCTTTCTGTGGAAGAAATTCAGGCTATAGACAAGCTTGAAAACATTGGCGGACCGTGCCTGCGCCCAGATGATGTTTTGTTTTAGTATTTGAAATTAATAAACACAGTAGTTTCGAGTCCCCGACTAGATGGAAGGTAATCATGAGTGAAACGAGCGCGCAGCGTCGTGTAGTGGTTGCAGAAGATGAATCATTGATTCGTCTTGATATTGTTGAGACGCTAAAAGATAACGGCTACGACGTTGTTGGCGAAGCCGGCGACGGTGAGGAAGCTGTGCGCCTTGTAGAGGAACTGCACCCCGACGTTGTTGTTATGGATGTGAAGATGCCGAAGCTTGACGGCATCTCAGCAGCCGAGAAAATAAACAAGGAACGCATCGCCCCGGTGGTGCTGCTGACCGCCTTTAGCCAGCGGGAATTGGTAGAGCGTGCAGCTGAAGCGGGAGCGCTTGCCTATGTTGTAAAACCATTCACTCCAGACGATTTGCTTCCTGCAATAGAAATCGCAGTTTCCCGTTTCCAGCAGATTCTAACCCTTGAAAACGAGGTGCAGGATCTGGCAGAGCGCTTTGAAACTCGCAAACTTGTGGATCGTGCGAAGGGTATCCTAAATGACAAAATGGGGTTGAGCGAGCCAGAAGCATTCCGTTGGATTCAGAAGGCATCGATGGATCGCCGGCTGACAATGCAGGATGTTGCCAAAACCATTATTGATCAACTGGGTGCTAAGAAAGACGACTAGTTCTTAACTAAATAAGTGTGGCGCGTCCTTCGGGGTGCGCCACACTTATTTAGTTAAGGTTTTCTCTCAAGCTTTTTATAAAAGTTGGTGATCCGAATTGTTGAGCAGCGTTTACCATCACTATCACGGGTTATAACTATCTCATGCACAGTGAGTGAGCGGCCAACGTGCACCGGCACGCAAACACCAGTCACCGTGCCACTAATAGCCGAATTAGTGTGAGTTGCATTGATGTCAACGCCCACCGCGACGTAGCCTTCAGGGGCGATGAAGTTTGCGTGCATTGAACCGAGAGACTCACCGAGCACAACATAAGCACCCCCGTGCAAAAGTCCGATCGGTTGCGTGTTGCCCTCTACAGGCATTGTCGCCACTGCGCGCTCAGAATTAAACTCTTTGACTTTAATACCCATTCGCTCAGCCAACCTGCCGAATGTGCGTTCCGCAGCCCATAACATGCCGTCTTTAACCTGCTGATTCTCAGCCATTACTGACCTTTCTAACCGGAAGGTGATTATAAACTCACACACTGGAGCGGTAGCCTTGAAGTGTGTCTAATACAAAGCCTACCTTGATGATTATCGACGGCCACTCACTCGCGTTTAGAGCCTACTACGGGGTGCCGGTAGAGCGCTTTCAGAACTCTGAGGGGCAGCACACCAATGCGATTCATGGTTTTATCGCGATGCTGCTTGCCCTGCTAGAGCAGTACGAACCAGATGCGTTAGCGGTGGCTTTTGATATTTCAAGGCACTCATTTAGAACTGAGGAATATCCGGAATACAAAGGAAATCGCGGTGAAACTCCGGAGGAGTTTAAAGGGCAGGTGCCACTTCTAAAAGAGGCGCTTGCCGCCCTCGGCATCATCACACTCGAGCAGGAGGGGTTTGAAGCTGACGATATTCTGGCGACGCTGTCTGTAATTGGGCGCGACAACGGATATAGGGTGTTGGTGGTTTCTGGCGACCGCGATACTATCCAGCTAATCAACGATGATGTAACCCTCCTTTATCCGGCAGCGCAGGGCGTAAAAAAGTTAAAGGAGTATGACGCTCAGGCGGTGAAAGAAAAATATGACGTCTACCCGCACCAGTATCAGGATTTAGCTGCGCTTGTCGGTGAGACCAGCGATAATCTTCCGGGGGTGCCGCTTTGGGGGCCAAAAACAGCTGCTAAATGGATCAATCACTACGGCTCACTCACAGAAATTCTGGCCCATCGTGATGAGATCAAAGGCAAAGCCGGTGAAAATTTGCGCACCTTCGTCGAAAACGCTGAGCGCAACCGACGCTTAAACGAGCTGAGACGTGATTTAGATTTACCCGTCGTGATTTCACAGTTAGAGCGACAGCCTGTTGATATTTCAGCTGTAACAGAAATTTTTGGCAAGCTGGAGTTTAGAACGCTGCTGACCCGCGTAAAAAAGTTTGCCGGCCTCGATAGTAATGGTACTGCCGTAGCTGATGATGCACATAGTGCAGCGGGGCAGCGATCCTCTAAAGTTGCGTTTAGTAATGACAGCGCGCAGGCACCTACGCCGCAGGTTTTTACACCACCGATTCACCTCATTGACGAAGAGCTGGTGACATGGTTAAAGAAGGCTGACAGGCCTGCGCTCTATTTTTGGGATATTAATCGCGACGGTGTAATTCGAGTGGGCGTTGCGGCGGCAAACGGCACAGTTGAATTTGACTGGAAACCGGGCACTGCTGACTACCGTGAGTTTGAAACATGGCTGAAAAGCGAGCAAGAGAAAATCGTATTCGACGCTAAAGCGTTGCTGCACCTGCTTGCTAAATTAACAACCCCAGAGCTTGGAAATTTCAGCGATGCCCAGCTGCTGGCCTCTATTTGGCGCCCTGATTTCACAGACCGTTCATTTAAGGGGTTTGCAAAGAAGCTGTTGCAGTTTGAAGTTGTTGAGCCTGATATGAGTCAGCTCGTGCCAGACCTTGAGGCTGCAACCGGTGCAGCGAAGCGCGCCTGGCTGACACGTCAAATTCACGAGCGAGCGCTTGAATCACTCCACGATGCGGGGCTGAAGCTCTATTACAGCACTGAACTGCCACTTGTGAAGGTGCTGTTTAACCTTGAACACAGGGGAGTTGCGATAGATACACCGCTGCTTGCAGCGCAACAGGCGGAGCTGCGCGATGCAATCGCAGAGTACGAACAGCGTGCCTATCAGGTGATCGGTCGTGAGGTTAATCTAGGATCGCCGAAGCAGCTGCAGACGGTGCTGTTTGACGAACTACAGATGCCAAAGACCAGGAAGATTAAGAGCGGATTTTCTACAGATGCGGCATCACTGCATGAGCTGCAGGCAAAGAGCCCGCATCCGTTTCTGGATGCGCTGCTAGCACACCGTGAAACAACCAAGCTCTCACAAATTATCACCTCGCTTGAAGAAGCGGTCGCAGCTGACGGTCGCATTCACTCCACGCTCTACCAGGTGGGGGCGGCAACAGGGCGCTTAGCGTCTAACTCGCCAAATCTGCAAAACATTCCAACCCGTTCCGAAGCGGGTAACAGGATTCGCGGAGCCTTCACACACGGTTCCGAATACATTGGTCTGTTGACCGCAGACTACTCCCAGATTGAAATGCGGGTGATGGCGCACCTCTCTGAAGACCAGGCGCTCATCGAAGCGTTCAATGACGGTGAGGATCTGCACCGTTCAGTTGGTGCACGAGTCTTCGGAGTTACAGCAGCGGAGGTCACTCCTGTTATGCGCGCAAAAGTGAAAGCGATGTCTTACGGTCTCGCTTATGGTTTGGGCCCGTTTGGGCTCGCCAAGCAGTTGGGGATCAGCCAAGCTGAAGCGAAACAACTGATGACAGACTACTTCGCACGATTTGGAAAAATTCGAGACTATTTGATGCAGGTAGTGGAAACAGCTCGGGCTGACGGCTACACAGAAACACTTTTTGGGCGCCACAGGCCATTCCCAGAGCTAAATTCACCAAATCGTGTGCTGCGGGCAACCGCAGAACGTGCCGCCTTAAACGCTCCAATTCAAGGCACCGCAGCTGACATTATTAAAATCGCGATGCTGAAAGTTGAAAGTGAAATTGCGGCTGCTGGGCTTAAATCGCGAATGCTCCTCCAAATTCATGACGAACTAATGTTTGAAGTGGCGCCGGGAGAGCGCGAGGTTTTGGAGAAGCTGGTGCGTGACAAGATGGCCTCGGCCGCAAAACTTGCTGTGCCGCTGGAAGTGTCGGTCGGCTTTGGTCCAGACTGGCAGCAGGCGGAACACTAGCGAGACTCCGCAGGCTGATAAGTGGGAGGCATCAAAAGTCAAATAGATGCTGCGATTATTTAGCGTCTAAGTGATCGAGAATAAACTCCACTCCCTCTTCACGCATACCGTTATCGAAGTAGGCGATGTGCCCTTCTTCATTAAATGAGTCGCGAGTTTGGCAGACAATATCTTCGGCTACACAAAAAGAGCGTATACGATCCGCCGCCCTGTCTAATGCGCCCGGAAGCCGCGGCAGAGCGCCATCAACCGACTCTTTGAAGGTGCCGTAAGCAAAAGAGTCTGACCCGAGGAAGCGGGGATCGCCGTAAAAAATGATCGCTTTCACCCGGTCGAGTGCGGCATCTGAGATGACACCGACGCCCCGCCCTAAGAGACGAGAGTCAGGGTCTGTAAGCGCTTCACCAATTACATAGGCGCCCTGCGAGTAGCCAATGAGAGCTATCTCTTGTTTTGGGCACTCTGTGCTGTGCATCTCAAGGATGTCAATGAGCTTCCGCATGCCTTCGGGTGCGCTCTCGCCAAACTCAGAGCTGGCCGGGTAGTCAACGTCGATTAACTCATAACCGACTTTGCTTGCTGCTGAATCAAATGCAGAGCTTGCATCACTGTCAGACTGCGAAGTTTCAGATTGAGAGCGTTTAGAGTCACTCTCAGGTTTGAAGGGATCGCTCTTTTTGTCTTCTGACGCCTCCAGTTTCTTTTTCAGCATGTTTGAAATGCTGACGACCAGACTTTTTTCACCGTACGGTTCTGCCGTGCCGCGCACAGTCACCGTCAGCACATCGCTGCAAGTCTCAGGAACTTCGGCGGTGGTGTCAGGAAGCTCTGCCAGCGTCCAAGCAGTGCCGGCCACTGGCAGGTCTGTTTCAGATACTTTTTCGAGTGCAGCAACTTCGGCAGCAGCGGCAACACCGGGTGTGTGTGTCGAGCAGGCAGACACTAGGAGGATGCTGCACAGTGATGCCATTAAAGCGGCAAATTTTGGAGAGTGTGAAGCTGGGCGCATAAAAATTAATAATAGGACGAAATAGCATCTTGCTGCGGAAATAAACTGCATTTCCTCCTTGCACTGAGTGCATTTGAGGATTACACTGGATGTATGGAATCGTTGTCACCACTCGGTGTGCCGAAATCAAAAACTGATGCTGCGCTATTAATTGTTGCCGCAGCTAATCGTTTGATGCGCGCAGATAACAACGCATTCTCCGCTACTGAATTGGCTTCGGCGGCGGGTGTCTCGCGACGAACCGTATTTAATCACTTCGCCTCACTCGATGATGTAAAAGTTGCGGTTGCCTTAGAGCATGTGCGTGAATTTACAGCGTCGTTTTTGCAGTCGCGCGGCGAATCAGATCCGACGCCCTACGCTAGCTACTCTGAAGCAATTACCGATCTTGAAGCACTGCTGCGCAGCTCTAAACTGCAGAATCTGCTGGTGACCCTGGCGCAGATGCTCGACTGGCGTGAGGGCTCTGATAGGCAGAGCAATGCAATGTTTGCTGACTCAGTGCGGTTGCTCGTGCAGGAGGCAGTGCATCAAAAATTCCAGGTTGTTTCTCCCAGCAAACGACTGGAAGTGATCTTTTTTGCCGCTACTCTGCATGTCTATCTTGCTGAATCTGCACTGTTGTGGCTTGCAAATTTCCGAGATTCACCAGAAGCTGATGCTCATTGGCAAGAGCTGATCTCGGTCGCAATTGATCTTTTGCGTGGTGCCTTTGCGCGCAAATCGTTTTAGGTAAATAAAGTAGGACTAATGGCTAAATTTCTTTACAAACTCGGTCGGTTTGCAGCACAAAAAGCATGGGCTGTCATTCTTATTTGGACGGTCGTGTTGGCTGCCGGCGTTGGGTCTTTCTTCGCCTTTTCTGGCACTCTCACGAATGCGGTAAACATTCCGGAAACAGAAACTGAGAAGGTTGCGGATCAGATCGCTGCTGAGATCCCTGAAGCTGCCGGTGGTTCAGCAGTTGTTGTGCTCAAGGCGAAGAGCGAATTTACAGCCGATCAGCGGGCGGATCTTGCCGCTCTTTTCAGTGAAGTTTCTGATTTACCAGGTGTTGACCGCGTGGTTGATCCCTTCGCTACCGAGGCTGATCTCATGCAGCAGCGAGAGCAGGTGACCGCAGGCGAAGCGCAGATTGCGGATGGCCGCACACAGTTGAATGCCGGAGAGCAGCAGCTTACTGCAGCTGAGACTGAGCTAAAGGCTGGTCGTGACCAGGCGGCCGCCGGTCGCAGCCAGCTTGAAGGAGCCATCGCGCAACTGCAGGCAGCTGGTATCGATCCGCAAGCAAATCCGCAGATAGCCGCACAAACTGCACAGCTTGAGGCCGCAGAAGAACAGCTGAAAGCAGGAGAAGAGCAGCTTAATAGTTCTAGAGCAGAGCTAGAGGCACGGAAAGCAGAGCTTCAAGCCGCAGAAGAGAAACTTACACTCGGTAAGCAGTTGCTTGACTATGCCGCAGACGCGCGGGTTATTTCAGACAGTGGCACCACCGCGCTTGTCAACGTTGTGCTTGAGAAACAGTTCTATGAACTGTTAGACACTGAGCGGGACGGCATTGTTTCAGCTTTTGAAAACGGTGTGCCCGATGGGGTAGACGTGCACTTCAGCCAACAGCTGGCCCAGACAGTGCCAGAACTTATCGGTGTTGGTGAAATAGTTGGTCTTGCGGTAGCGATTATTGTGCTGCTTGTGCTGATGCGTGCGGTGCTGCCGGCTGTTATCCCAGTGCTCAGCGCGATCGTTGGTGTCGGCGTTGGTGTAACCGCCTCGCTGTCGCTCTCAGGAAGCATCGAGATGATGTCGGTGACCCCCGTGCTGGGCATCATGCTTGGGCTTGCAGTTGGTATTGACTACTCACTTTTCATTATTAACCGTCATCGCAAGCAGCTTGCACAGCGTGTGCCGCTTTTGGAATCGATCGGATTGGCGAATGGAACCAGCGGTAACGCAGTAGTTTTTGCCGGTATTACGGTTATTATCGCCCTCCTAGCTTTGGGCACCACCGGAATTCCGTTCCTCGGCCTGATGGGCTATGTTGCAGCGGGCTGTGTCGCTATTGCGGTGCTTGTTTCAATCACCCTCACCCCAGCGTTGCTCGGTTTAATCGGAATGCGTGTTATTAGTCGTGCCGATCGTCGCAAGGCTGCCGCGGGCCAGTTCCGGGATGAAAAGCCGGTGCGGGAGATGTCTCGCGGCCGGGCAATCGCCTCGGTGCTACTGCCGGTGGTTGGGCTTGGGCTCATCGGGTTACCTGCGCTTGGTATGAAGCTGGGGCTGCCAACCGGAATTTCAGAGCCGGCAGAAACCACACAGCACAAGGCGTATGTTGCAATCGCTGAGGAGTTTGGTGAGGGTGCAAACGCGCCGCTTATTGTTGTTGCAAATCACAAACCTTTGAACGAGAGTGATTTTGCTGATGCTGAAGCAATTGTGCTGAAGAATCAGGCTGAGACTGCCGGAAAGCTGGCTGATCACGACGCGGTTGTTGCTGTTGCCCCAATCGCTAATAACATAAAGACCGGCACATACGCCTTCCAAGTGTTGCCTTCGGGAGATCAAGACGCAGATACGACCCGTGCGCTCGTGTCAGAACTGCGTGATGAGGGATACGGTGTTGCAGGCAACGCCTCTGCTGCTATTGACGTATCCAATAAATTGCAGGCGGCGCTCCCCGTATATCTTGCGCTGGTTGTCGGATTCTCGCTGATTGTGCTGATTCTGGTGTTCCGTTCGATTCTGGTGCCGCTGATAGCCACAGCAGGCTTCGTGCTTTCTTTGCTTGCAACCCTCGGCGCGATGACCGCGATTTATCAGAAGGGTTTTCTCGCTCAGGTATTTGCGGTGGATCACCCAAGTGCGATTATCGCCTTCCTGCCAATCATTGTGATCGGTATCCTGTTTGGTTTGGCGATGGATTACCAGCTCTTTATCGCTAGCGGTATGCGCGAAGCCTATGTGCACGGCACACCCGCAAGGCTTGCTGTGCAGAAGGGTTTGCGTCTGGGACGCTCGGTTGTGATCGCCGCAGCTCTGATTATGATGAGTGTTTTTGGCGGGTTTATCTTCAGTGCCACAACCATGATCCGTGCCGTTGGTTTCGGCCTCGCATTCGGAGTTCTTGTCGACGCCTTTGTGGTGCGACTCGTTCTGATGCCAGCACTGGTGCACCTTGTCGGTAGTAAAGCCTGGTGGTTGCCGAAGTGGCTGGATAGGTTGCTCCCAAATCTTGACGTTGAGGGCGAAACCTTAAACCGCCAACACACAGACGCGCAAATGCTTGAAAATACGCATAAAAGTGCGGTAAACTGAACCGTCACGTTTGTGGCAGTTTAACTATGTCCATTAGTTCTAATCGCAGTCCGCGCCTAGAACCCGATTTGTATCCATTCTGGAGAATAATTACATGACCAGCAAGACGACCAAGGCGAGCAACCAGGTAGCCGTGAACGATATCGGCTCTGCAGAGGATTTCCTCGCCGCCGTCGAGCAGACACTGAAGCATTTTAACGACGGTGACATGATCGAAGGCACCGTTGTTAAGATCGACCACGACGAGGTGCTCCTCGACGTTGGCTATAAGACCGAGGGTGTAATCCCTTCACGTGAGCTTTCTATCAAGCACGATGTTGATCCGAGCGAGGTCGTCGAAGTAGGCGACACCGTTGAGGCACTCGTTCTCCAGAAGGAAGACAAAGAAGGCCGCCTGCTCCTTTCAAAGAAGCGCGCACAGTACGAGCGCGCATGGGGCGATGTGGAAGGCATTAAGGAAGTTGACGGTGTTGTTACCGGCACCGTAATTGAAGTTGTTAAGGGTGGTCTGATTGTAGACATCGGTCTGCGCGGCTTCCTCCCAGCTTCACTGATCGAACTTCGTCGTGTGCGCGACCTCACCCCGTACCTCGGGCAGGAGATCGAAGCGAAGATTCTGGAACTCGATAAGAACCGCAACAATGTTGTGCTGTCACGTCGTGCTCTGCTTGAAGAGACACAGTCAGCAAGCCGTTCATCATTCCTGCAGGAGCTCAAGCCAGGTCAGGTGCGCAAGGGTGTTATCTCATCTATCGTCAACTTCGGTGCATTCGTTGACCTCGGTGGTGTAGACGGCCTCGTGCACGTTTCAGAGCTCAGCTGGAAGCACATTGAGCACGCTTCAGAGGTAGTTGAAGTTGGCCAGGAAGTTACTGTTGAAGTTCTTTCAGTAGAGATGGATCGTGAGCGCGTATCTCTCTCACTGAAGGCAACTCAGGAAGATCCATGGCAGGTGTTTGCACGCACCCACGCAATCGGTCAGATCACACCGGGCAAGGTTACAAAGCTTGTGCCATTCGGCGCATTCGTACGCGTCGCCGACGGCATCGAAGGTCTCGTGCACATCTCAGAGCTCTCAGCTGCTCACGTTGAGCTGGCAGAGCAGGTTGTGTCAGTGGGTCAAGAGGCATTCGTTAAGATCATCGACATCGACCTTGACCGTCGCCGTATCTCACTCAGCCTGAAGCAGGCAAACGAGGGTGTTGACCCAGAGGGCACCGAGTTTGATCCAGCTCTCTACGGTATGACCACTGAATACGACGAGAACGGTGAATACAAGTACCCAGAAGGCTTCGACCCTGAGACCCAGGAGTGGAAGGAAGGCTTCGAGGCAGAGCGCGAGGCTTGGGAGCAGGAGTACGCTGCTGCACAGGCACGTTGGGAAGCTCACAAGGCACAGGTTGCTGCCGCTAATGAGCTTGAGGCAAACGTCGCACCTGCAGGAGATGCCGCACCGGCTGCTGAATTTACTTCAGACACCGACGCAGCAGGCACTCTCGCTGACGACGAAGCACTCGCAGCGCTTAAAGAGCAGCTAGAGGGTAACTAATTCCCTAAGCTGTAAGTAGATTTCCCCGCGACTAATGAATTTTGGTCGCGGGGTTTTCTATTACAAGTAATCTAGAAACTATGGTTGTATTTGCATTAAGCGGGGGTATCGGCGCTGGAAAAAGCACCGTCGCTGACATGTTTACTAAGCTCGGCGCATACAGTGTTGATGCAGATGAACTCGCACGAGAGGCTGTCGCCCCCGGCTCCCGTGCGTTAGCTAATATTGCCAAAGCGTTTGGAGACGATCTGCTTTTACCCGACGGATCGTTAGACCGCGCTGCCCTCGGGCAGATCGTTTTTGCATCAGATAAAAAGTTAAAACAGCTTGAAGCAATTGTGCACCCCGAGGTGCAGCGTTTAGGCAGAGAACGCTTCAAAGCGATTGAGAAAAACGATCCGAACGCAATAATCGTGTATCAGGTGCCGCTGCTCGTTGAAGCGCAATTAGCGGGGAACTATGCTGGTAACATCATTCTCAGTGCGGATCCGCGAGTGCGGCTTTCTCGCCTGGTAGAAAACCGCGGTATGAGCGTTGCAGATGCGCAGCGCAGGATCGACGCGCAGGCGAGTGAAGCTGAGCGTCTCGCTGTCGCAGACTGGGTGATCCAAACAGATGTGACACAGGAAGAAACTGCAGCGCAGGTGGCTAGAGTGTTTGCAGAGTTAAAAAATTTGGCCGATCCAATTTAGATTTGCTTGCGCCATCACCGCAATAAGCAGGTAGCTTGCAAGAATCGCAACCCACGACCAGGAAGCTAGTCCCGGTAGTTTTCTGCCAAAAACTCCATGCTTTAAAGCGAAGCTGAGATTTATCCAGAACAGCGGAATAGTTGCGGTCCAGACCACCATGCACCACGGGCAGAGAGTGCCGATGATGAAAATAGACTGAAAGCTGAGCCAGAAAACAAAGCCAATGCCAAATGTGAGGCCGGCAAGGTAGAGCAGCCAGAAAAACCGGTTAAAGCGGGCGCCAGCTAAAAGAGCCGCACCAACAAAAATGGGTGCTGTAAACATCATCAGCCCGAGAATAGTATTTGAGAAACCAAAAACTGAGCCCTGCCATGACTCCATATTTGGGCCACAGGTCACCAAAATTGACAGATCACAGTTGGTCACATATTCAGGATTTTTTAGTTTCTTGATGTATTCAGTAGCCAGCTCAAATGCTGCGAAAAGACCTACTGCGCCAGCAATAATATTGAAAACCGCAAGGGTGCGGACACGTTCGCGAGTTGCCGGAAACTGGTTCATAATTTTAAGTTTATTGATGATTTTCATAAAGAAGGCTTAAGTAGGTGCAATAATAGATTTCAGGTCTTGCGCTACTTGCGTGAATCCGTAAGATTTTTGATCTACTGTGATCTACTAATTGCTACAGTGCGGCCGTTTCTCACACTGAGTAAGTGGGGCAGAGGCGCCGCCGGCAAAGATTTAAGTGCGCTGAAGAAATTTCAGCCGTATGAGGAGTGCACCCACGTGGTGAATAAAACAGAACAAGAAACCGAAACAACTAACTCGCAGTTAGATACTGAAGTCAAGAGCGAGAGCTTAGAAAATACTTCAGTTCCAACAACTGACGCCTTTGGGCAGCCGATCCATTTACCACTTGCAGAAATGAGCGCGGCAGAAAAGTTTTCTGCGACAAAACGACTGCTGTTTGTGGCACCAGATGTGCCGCCGGTGCCACCGCGGCCGAGACGCTCTGGCTTCCGCAAGCTGGATGATGTGCTCGGATCTATTCTGACCAAAACGCAGGACGCAGATTTTGAGCAGAAGAAATTTGAGCGTAATGAGGAGCGCAGCCGTAATCGCGGAGACAGTCAGGCTGCCGACGATGAAGAGAGCGAGACCGGTAATCGTCGCAAGCACCGCAGAGGTGACGCACGTGACCAGCGTAACGAAGAGAAAACACAGGTCAGTGAGCCCCAAAAGGTTAAGGGCTCAACCCGCCTAGAGGCAAAGAAGCAGCGCCGTCGTGAAAACCGCGACCAGGGTCGGCGCCGTTTGGTGGTTACCGAATCTGAATTTTTAGCGCGCCGTGAAGCAGTTGACAGGCGAATGGTCGTCAACACAAAACAGGATCGTATTCAAATTGGCGTGCTAGAGGACAAAGTTCTAGTTGAGCACTATGTTGCACGCTCGAGCGAAGCGTCAATAATCGGAAACGTATACCTCGGTCGCGTGCAGAATGTGCTTCCGAGCATGGAGGCTGCTTTCGTCGATATCGGCCGTGGGCGTAATGCTGTGCTCTACTCTGGCGAGGTTGATTGGTCTGACTACAGTGGCAGCAACAACTCACGCAAAATTGAGAAAGTGCTCAACCCCGGCGATACCGTCCTAGTGCAGGTTACTAAGGATCCGGTAGGGCATAAGGGTGCGCGACTGACGAGTCAAATATCTCTGCCCGGTCGTTTCCTCGTTTACGTGCCAGGCGGAGCAATGAACGGTATCTCGCGCAAACTCCCAGATACCGAACGCGCACGCTTAAAGAAGATCCTAAAAGAGATCGTGCCAGACGGATCGGGCGTGATTGTGCGCACCGCTGCTGAAGGTGCGACAGAAGAACAGCTAACCCGCGATGTGCAGCATCTCACTAAGCAGTGGGAAGAGATCCAAGCACGTGTTGCCAAGGGTGGCGGCCCTGCCGTGCTGCACTCAGAGCCCGATATGCTCATCAAAATTATTCGCGATGTCTTCAACGAAGACTTCGAAGAGCTCATCATCTCTGGCGCTGAAACACACAGCACAATCGCCGGCTATCTTGAGCAACTCGCGCCAGATCTGCTGTCTCGAGTAACACTCTACGACGGTGAACGTGACGTTTTCGATAAATACCGGATCACCGAGCAGATTCAAAAAGCGCTTGAGCGTAAGGTGTGGTTGCCCTCGGGTGGGTCGCTTGTTATTGACCGTACTGAGGCAATGACTGTTATCGATGTGAACACCGGCAAATTCGTTGGATCCGGCGGCAATCTCGAAGAGACGGTGACAAAGAACAATCTTGAAGCCGCTGAAGAGATTGTGCGACAGTTGCGACTTAGAGATATCGGCGGAATTGTCGTCATCGACTTTATCGATATGGTGCTTGAATCCAACCGTGATCTTGTGCTGCGCCGTCTAGTTGAGTGCCTTGGGCGTGATCGCACAAAACACCAGGTTGCTGAGGTTACCTCCCTGGGCCTTGTGCAGATGACCCGAAAGAAGCTCGGACTCGGTCTGCTTGAAACATTTAGCGAACCCTGTGAGGTTTGCGCTGGCCGAGGTGTTATCGTGCAACACGACCCAGTGCAGCACAGAAAACAGGATAATCAGGCTCGCCGGCGTAACGGCAGCAACGGTAACAATAAGTCAGCGCAGAATTCCTCAGAAACAAAGGCACACGCCCTCACCGAGGGTGCGAAGACGATGATTGCGCAAATCGCCGCATCAACAATTTCGCAGACCAGTGATGCTCAAGATCAGGCAGAAGCACAGACGGACGCGGTTGCTGCAGAACAGAGCAGTGATGCTGCTGGGCAGGGCAAAGAGCAGGCGAAGCAAACTGAAACAAGCCAGCCTGTGCAAAAGAAGCGTCGGGCAAAGCGCGTAGAGAAGTCAGACAACCTGATCGACGATCTTGTCGCTGATGTGCAGCAACTCGAAGAGCATAAAAGCAGCCGCAAGAGTGTGCGAGCAGATGCTGATCTTGCAACCCTGGATGCCATCTTTGAGGCCCTGCCAGAGCCTCCAGCGCCCGGCACACGCTCGCGCCGCGTCTCGCGTCGTCTGTCGCGCCCCGCTGACAGCGCTGAGTAACTAAGTGCGACACACGTTGCACGATGTTTGACCAAAAGTCGGGTTTAAGACTAAACTTGACACTTGGTTCTATCGTTAATTCGGTGGATTAGTGGTTTCCCAAAATACGTAGGTATTAAGGGTGTTGGTTCTAGGGCCGTCGAAGACTTAATTCGATTGGTTCATGTATTAAGAAATAGGTATCAAATGGTTTACGCAGTAGTGCGCGCCGGCGGCCGTCAGGAAAAGGTCGAGGTTGGCTCAACCATCGTCACCAACCGCATTGCCGGTGATGAAAAGGGCATTGTAGAGCTTCCAGCTGTGCTTTTGGTTGACGGAGACAAGATCACCACCGACGCTGACAAGCTCGCTAAGGTAAAGGTGACTGCTGAGGTTGTTGAAGATCTGCGCGGTCCGAAGATTGTGATCCAGCGTTACAAGAACAAGACTGGCTACAAGCGCCGTCAGGGTCACCGTCAGGATCTGACCCGTCTGAAGATTACTGGCATCAAGTAAGTTTAGTTTTTAAGGAGCTCATAATGGCACATAAGAAAGGCGCGGCATCTACCCGTAACGGCCGTGACTCAAACCCACAGTACCTCGGCGTAAAGCGTTTCGGTGGCCAGCAGGTAAACGCAGGTGAGATCCTGGTGCGTCAGCACGGCACCAAGTTCCACCCAGGCGCTAACGTTGGCCGCGGTGGCGACGACACTCTCTTTGCTCTCGCAGCTGGAGCCGTTGAGTTTGGCACCAAGGGCGGTCGCAAAGTTGTAAACGTAGTCGCTGCTTAAGAAGCTAGCGATACTCTAGAAGGACGAGCTGCGGCTCGTCCTTTTTAGTCGCAGCAGGCAGAATTTCAGGAGACGATAAGATGGTTACCTTCGTTGACCGAGTCCAGGTTTTTTTCAACGCAGGCAACGGCGGGAACGGTTGTGTCTCCGTAAAGCGGGAGAAGTTTAAACCGCTTGCCGGCCCTGACGGCGGGAACGGTGGTAACGGCGGTGATATTGTGCTCACCGCCACAGAGCAGGTGACCACACTCTTAGATTTTCACAGACGCCCACACCGTGCTGCGTCCAACGGAGCTTACGGCGCCGGAGACTGGCGCAATGGTGCGCACGGTGAATCCTTACAGCTTGAGGTTCCGCCAGGCACTGTTGTGAAATCTGAAACCGGTGCGGTGCTCGCTGATCTTACGGAGCCTGGGGATACCTTTGTTGTCGCACAGGGAGGCCAGGGCGGTTTAGGGAATGCAGCACTCGCCAGCACCAAACGTAAGGCTCCGGGCTTTGCGCTGCTGGGCATTGCGGGCGAAGAGGTGACGCTCACTCTTGAGCTGAAAACTATCGCGGATGTTGCTCTGGTTGGTTACCCGTCTGCAGGTAAATCAAGCCTTATTGCCGCAATGAGTGCGGCGAAACCGAAAATTGCTGACTATCCATTTACAACACTGCACCCCAACCTCGGTGTTGTGGAGCACGGCGGCCATCGCTTCACAATCGCCGATGTGCCCGGTCTGATTGAGGGGGCCAGTGAGGGTAAGGGGCTTGGTCTCGACTTCCTCCGTCACGTTGAGCGCTGTAGTGCGCTGCTGCATGTGCTTGATGCGGCGGCGCTTGAGCCGGAACGCGACCCGGTAAGTGATCTTGATGTAATTCTGCGCGAGCTTGCCGCCTATCCTGTGCCTGAGGGGCAGACGCCGCTGTTGGAGCGACCGCAGCTGGTCGCCCTTAATAAGGTCGATATTCCTGACGGGCGCGATATGGCGGAGTTCATGAAGGGTGAGCTTGAGGAGCGCGGTTATCGTGTGTTCCTAATCTCGACTGTGACCAGAGAAGGCCTGCAAGAGCTCGGTTATGCGCTCGGTGAGATTGTTGAGACCGATCGGGCAGCGAAACTTGCTGCAAAACAAGAGCAGCAGTCTGAGCGGATCGTGCTGCGCCCACAGCCGAAATCTCGCGAAGCCTCATTCACGATTACTGTGGAGGGGGGCAGCTACGGCCCGGTTTACAGGATCCTTGGAGCGAAGCCGGAACGCTGGGTAAAACAGTGCGACTTCACCAACGATGAAGCGATAGGGTATCTCGCAGACCGCCTGAACAAGATAGGCATTGAGGAAGGTCTTGTAAAGGCGGGCGCTGTCGCCGGTTCTACGGTTGTGATCGGCGAGGGTGAGGGCGTTGTTTTCGACTGGGAACCAACCCTAACTTCAGCAGCAGAGGTGCAGGTTGTGGGAGCCCGCGGCACTGACAGCCGCATTGACCAGAGCGATCGCCGCACAAACAAGGAGCGCCGCAAAGAATATCACGAGTGGATGGACGCTAAAGCCGCGATGCGTGAAGAGCTAGAGCGGGAGCGCGAAGCCGGACTGTGGAAGGAAGACTAGCTGTGGCCGATAACCGCAAGCTGCAACACGGAAACCGCATTGTAGTAAAGGTGGGTTCGTCGTCGGTCAGCGGCGAAAACAAACAGCAAATTCCGCAACTAGCTGCATCCTTGGCGCGGCTGCACGCTGCCGGCAGTGAGGTGATACTCGTCTCTTCAGGCGCGATCTCCAGCGGTGTGCCATTTCTGCAGCTGTCTGCAAGACCGGAAGATCTCGCAACTCAGCAGGCGGCAGCCGCTGTGGGGCAGAACGTTCTGATTAACCGCTACCAGCGGGCCTTCGGCTTTTATGACATAGTTATCGGACAGATTTTGCTCACCCCCTCAGACTTCGACTCAGCCGAACGCTCTGCTAACGCTCAAGCAACACTGAATCGTATGCTTGAGCTTGGCGCTATTCCGATCATCAACGAAAATGATTCGGTTGCAACGACAGAAATTCGCTTCGGAGACAACGACCGTCTTGCTTCACTAGTTGCGAAATTGGTAAAGGCGGATCAGCTTGTGCTGCTGAGTGACGTAGCTGCTCTTTACACAGCACCGCCTAATAACCCTGAAGCGCAACCGATACAGTTTGTGCCGTTTGGTGACGACTTAAGCGGTGTGCAGATTGGTGAAGCTAAATCGGGGTGGGGCACCGGGGGAGCGCTAACCAAGGTTGCGGCAGCCAAATACGCGGCAGCGCACGGTGTGCGCGTGGTGCTCACCGATACAAAACTTTTCGCCGCTCTTATAGACGGTGAGTCACACGGCACTTGGTTTGAACCACGTAAAATTTGAGTAGGATTAGGGCATGTGCGAGGAAGCCATCTATCAGAAGCTGTCAGCCGGACGTGAGGCAGCGAAAAAATTTGCAACTGCGTCAACAAACTCTAAAAATGAGGCGCTGAAAAATATTGCGCTCGGCTTGCGTAAACACACCGATGAAATTATCGCAGCCAACCAAAAAGATCTGGCTCGCGCTAAAGATAACGGTATGGCGCAGAGCATCCAGGATCGTCTTATGCTCAACGCTGAGCGGGTAACCGCGCTCAGTGATGCTATTGCTGAAGTAATTAGCCTGCGTGATCCGATCGGTGAAATTGTGCGCGGCTCAACCCTGCCAAACGGCCTGCGGCTCACCCAGGTGCGCGTGCCGTTCGGCGTGATTGGCGCGATTTATGAAGCACGCCCCAACGTCACAGTTGATATCGCCTCGCTAGCAATAAAAAGCGGTAATGCTGTTGTGCTGCGTGGCGGTAGTGCTGCAGAAGAGACAAACGCGGTTCTAATTGACATCATTCAGGACGCCTTAGAAATTTCAGGTTTTCCACGTGCAGCGGTGCAAACCGTTGATGAGTTTGGTCGTGCAGGTGCGACAGCTATGATGCGGGCGCGCGGTTATATTGATGTGCTCATTCCCCGCGGATCCGCAAACCTGATTGAAACAGTAGTGCGTGAGGCAAAGGTGCCGGTGATTGAGACTGGCGCTGGAGTTGTGCACATCTATATTGATAAGAGTGCGAATCTGGAGACAGTTCCGGCGATAGTTGAAAACGCAAAAGTGCAGCGCCCTGGCGTCTGCAACGCCGTAGACACTGTTTTAGTGCATGAGCAGGTTGCCCCTGAGGTTATTGCTGCGATTGAGAGCAGAATCGCTGACCGTGTTGAGCTCTTAGGCGATGCTGCAGCTGTTGCCCTTGGCAGCACAGTGTCTGCCGCCGATGACAGTATCTGGGGCACAGAGCACCTAGCGTTGCGACTTGGTATTCGGGTTGTTTCTGATGTTGACGAGGCGATCGCCCACATCGACCGATATTCGACGAGACACACTGAAGTTGTGCTCGCAGAAGACTACTCTGTCGTTGAAAAATTTATCGCAGAAGTTGATGCAGCAAGCGTGATCGTAAACGCATCTTCCAGATTTACAGACGGCGGTGTGTTTGGCTTTGGCGCAGAGGTTGGCATTTCAACACAGAAACTGCACGCGCGCGGGCCGATGGGAATTACCGAATTGACCAGCACGAAGTGGATTACGCGCGGAAACGGCGATATTCGCCACTGATAGCTGGTGGTTCCCTGATAACATGGGGGAGTTACTATTTACCGATTTCAGATAGGTGATAACTATGAACGCAGTTAGCTTCATTACTGCCGAGGGTGCTGCAGTTGTTAATGAACTCCCGATGCCAGCTATTGTTTTCGGGCTCATTGCTATTGTTGCTTTTATCGCTCTCGCAGTTGTAACTTTCAGCTTCCGCGACGTTGCTAACCGCCACGCAGAAAAGGCTGAGCAGTACAAGCAGAAGTTTGGTGGACAGGCTCCGCACCACCGTTAAGCACGATGGCACACTCGAGGCGGCGCATCGGTGTCATGGGTGGCACCTTTGACCCGATTCACCACGGTCACCTTGTCGCAGCAAGTGAGGTTGCTCACAGCTACGGGCTGGATGAGGTGATATTTGTGCCCACCGGCAGGCCCTGGCAAAAGTCAGGGGTCTCGCCTGGGGAGCATCGCTATCTAATGACTGTGATCGCAACCGCCAGCAACCCACAGTTCACTGTGAGCAGAGTAGACATCGATCGTGCGGGCCCAACATACACGGTTGATACTCTTCGCGATTTGCGTAAACAATTTCCCAATGATGAGCTCTTTTTTATTACCGGAGCTGATGCAATAGCTCAGATATTGAATTGGAAAGACGTCGAAGAAATCTGGGGTTTGGCCCACTTTATCGCAGTTTCAAGACCCGGACATGAACTGTCTTTGAGCGGATTATCCGGCGACAATGTTAGTTTATTAGAAGTACCAGCTATGGCTATCTCCTCAACAGACTGTCGTAGCCGAGTCAAACAGGGGCACCCTGTGTGGTACTTAGTCCCCGACGGTGTGGTGCAGTACATTGCAAAACACCGACTGTATATAGATGAAAAGGCAGATGATGACTGAGCAGAATCAAAACGGCCGTGGGGCGTCTAATGCCCCCAACGTTGGATTAGGTGACGCTTTCAATCCAGCTGCTACAGAGACCGGATCAATTCCAGTGCTGCTTGAGCAGGGCGCTGAGTTAACCCCTGAGCAGCTCGAGATTCTCGAGCAGCTTGAATCAAGCGTGCAGCTTCCAAGTAGCAACCCAGATGGCAGCCCGCTGACACGTCGTCAGCGACGTGAACTGCATACGCAGGAGTTGGATCGCATCATTAGCGAGTGGGAAGCCGAAAACGGGCCTATTCGTGAATACGGTGTGCAGGCTGCGGCAAGTGACGCACAGTTCGATGAAGACGCACTGCCAGCTACAGAAGCTCTCAGCCTGCAAGAGATGCTAGCTGAGGATCCAACCTCAACTGTTGACCCGCAAGATGCTGCGCAGCCTGCAAAAGAAACAGCTGTAGAAGAATCCGCCGTCGATGTGGATGCGGATAGTGCTGCGTCACGCAAAATCTCATTCTGGCCGTTTGGTGGTAAAAAAGAGTCTCACGAAACTGCAGAGGCTGCTGAGACGGAACCAGCGCAGACTGATTCTGTAGAGGTGGTTGCAGTAGAAAATTCTGAGGTCGCAGCAGCGGCTGATGATGCAGAGATCGTTTCTATTGAACAGTTAGACGATGTAACTGCTGCTGAGCTTGAGACAGCAGCAGAAGTGGAAGCTGCAGACACAGTTGAGCCTGCAGAGACTGCTGCTGGTGCAACAGCGCAACCTAAATCTGCGATTGTTGGCGGGGGCCACAGTTTCCCAGATATCGTGCCGTTTGAAGAAGAGTCTGTCTTTGACCCTGAGTCTGATCGCAAGATGTCAGATGCTCCTGAGACGAGCGGTTTTGACACCCTGATCTCCAGAGTTGTTTCTGATGAGAGCTCAGCAACCATCACAAGCGGCACCTCAGCTTTGATACTGCCGAGCATGCCGTCTGGCAGTGATCTTGTTGAGTCAATCAACTCAACCGGGGAGCTTTTTGCATCCGGATCAATTGACCTGCCGCAGGCGCTGGGCGAAACAGGTGCCCACCATTCGCTGCACGGTGTTGACGAAGATTTTGATGCGCTGCTCGATATTGAAGCAGCAGGCGATACCTCTTCGCGCCCGAAGAGCGCGCTATCTGCTGTGTCTTCACGACACGCGCAGGCAATGCCGGCCGTGGAGCAGACCAAAGCAGATTCGAGCAAAAAGCCGCTGGTGTTTGCAATCGGTACCGGCGTGCTCATCCTCGCTTCTATCGCCACTGTCGTGGCCGCATTTAATGGAGTCTTTAGCTAGTAATGCAAAACAGTTCAGCTTTAGCGATGTTAGACATCGCTGTTCCCGCCTCGCTCAAATCTGATGGGCAGGATCCGATCGCTCTTAACGTTTCTGAGGTGTTCGGCTACGCTGACATTTTTATGATCGTCTCCGGAGCTGTGGAACGCAATGTGCAGGCGATAGCGCGCGATATTGAAGACGAGCTTAATGCTGCGGGTTATAAAACTCTGCGGCGTGAGGGGCGCGAGTTAGGGCGCTGGATCTTGCTTGATTTCGGTGATCTGATTGTGCACGTCTTTCACGAAGAAGAGCGTGAATATTATGTGCTTGAGCGGCTCTGGTCTGACGGAGCTAAAATTGATCTCTCAAAGCATTTGCCGGCCGTGTAATTTGTTTTAACCTGCAAAAAGCACTAATATAAATATTTGTTGTTCTACACAGAACAAAAGGGCCTATGGCGCAGCTGGTAGCGCACCTGCATGGCATGCAGGGGGTCACGAGTTCGAGTCTCGTTAGGTCCACAAAATTCTCAAAACGTATAAGCTGTTTTCATGGCTGTGAAACTATCAACTATTCGCGCTTTCCTTGAAGAGCTCTATCCGCTCGACTGGGCTGAAGACTGGGATCGAGTTGGTTTAGTTGCTGGGGATCCGGATCAAACAATTTCGCATATTCGCCTTGCGGTGGATCCAACAGTTGCTGAAGCTAACGCAGCGGCTCAAAATACGGAAACCCTGCTGCTCACGCACCACCCACTGCTGCTGCGACCGGTAAGTTTTCTGACAACCGAAACCGGTAAGGGTGCGGTGATTACCAAACTCATACAGTCAGGGGGCGCGCTGTGGTGTGGCCACACCAACTCTGATCGCTCCCGTGCGGGCACGGTTGGCGCCTGGATTGATGCCCTGCAGCTTAAAAAGGCTGCACCGCTCGTCGCGCCGCAGACAAACGAGCAGGTGGGGGATTCCAAGCTTTTCGGAATGGGGGTTGTGGCAGATTTGCCCGCGAAAACCACGGTTGTTGGGCTTGCGAGGCAGATCGCAGATATTGTTCCTGCAACAGCGCAGGGTGTGCTTTATACCGGCTCGGGTGACCGTGAAGTGGGGCGGATCGCGGTCTGCCCGGGGGCTGGCGATTCACTGCTCGAGACTGTCTCTCAGCTTGATGTCGACGCATACATCACCTCAGATCTGCGCCACCACCCGACACTCGAGCATATCGAGTCGCGAGCTAATGCGCTTGCCGTGCCAGCACTGTTGGATCTGCCACACTATGCGAGTGAGTTTATATATCTTGAGTCGCTCGCAAAGATGCTAAGAAGTGAATTTCCAACTGTTACAACAGAGGTTTCTGCCATTTCGAGCAATCCATTCACCGGACGCGTGGATAAAAGCGTGAATTAAAGGCTATTAGAATTTTCACACAACCTACCTTGATACGAATGGAGAAGAGGAAATGGGTTATATAGGCCGTGATATCGAAAATGATCGCAGAGAGAATGTAGTATTGTTTGTACTCTCATTTTTGGTTGGGTTTGTGACAATTTTTTTGACAATAAAGAAACTAAGAACCGCTCGGAGAGAGCACAACCCGATTGATCCGTTCCTCACAGCAGCGTTTTGGATAAGTGCCGTCTATTGCATAGCAGCGGTATCAATCATCGTTGGTTCTGCCTATATCAGTTTCATAGAACCGCAAATAAGTTAATTGTCGCGCAGCGCATCAACCGGTTCGATTTTTGTTGCTTTCAGCGCTGGGTAGGTGCCAGCAATCAAACCCACCAGCGCACCAACAAGCACTCCGATAGGCGCAGCCCAGGCGGCCAAAATTGGTGTCCACTGCTGCACCACACACACCCCGATTAACGCAAGAATACCAACCACAACGCCGATCAGACCGCCCAGTAATCCGGTGGTGAGCGACTCCAACATGAACTGCGCAGCGATATCACGAGCCCTGGCGCCGAGAGCGCGGCGCAAACCAATCTCACCACGCCGTTCTGAAACCGACAGCAGTGTTACGTTCGCGATGCCTATTCCGCCACCAATCAGCGCAACAATACCAATAGCGACAAAGAGCACATTGATATCTGATTCAATGCCCTCCTGCACAGCGTTTGCAAGACGCGGCGCACCAACTTTGAAACCGTCGGGGGAGTTCGGGTTGAGTGCAATAGGGGCTTGCCGACCAACCACTTCGCCGGCACCAAGATCTATGCGAATGTCAAAGTTGCTTGGGGCACCCATATTGAAGTCATGACGAGCGGTTGTGAGCGGCACAATAACAGCGTTCTGCAGATTTTCCCGCACTTTTACGCTCTTCAAAATTCCGATGACAGTGTAGGCGTTGCCGTCAAGAAAAATCGCTGATTGATTGTTAACTCGGTTGATACCCAGCTGTTCAGCCGCTTTTGCCCCGAGCACAGCCACACGATCACCGCGTGCATCGTGACCGGCGTCAAAAAAACGACCGGTTTCTATTTCACCGGCAACCACATCTAAAAGTGACGGTGAGGCAGCTGTAATGCGTGGTGGAACACGCTGAAGTTCAGCGGGATCAGCAATTTCAACAGCTTTTACAGGAGTGTTTTCTGGCGCGTCGGTAATTATTGCAGATGTGGTTACCCCGGCAAGATCCGCAACTCTAGCCGGCGCATCCCAAGGAATTACAGCAGTTGCTTGCTTCGTGCCGCTACCGCCTGCAGAATTACTGTTAGAGCGCTTCGGCTCAATAGTGACGCGCGTTGCGCCGAGTGAATCAAACTGCTGCGCAATCTGACCGCTGGCTGTTTGCGCAAAACCGATTGTTGCCACTAATGAGGCAATACCGAGAACCGTGCCGAGCAGAGTTATAAACATTCGTGATGGGCGGGCACCAACACCCTCAAAACTCTCGTGAAATAAATCACGGGCACTAATGCGCGGCACAGTACGCCGAGGGGTCTTGGCTTTACGATCCCGTTTGAGGCGAATTTTTTTCATGTTAACTCCGTAAGCAGGCCATCGGCTATCCGAACCTGTTTTTGGGCGGCCTCAGCCACATGAGAATCGTGGGTAATCATGACTATTGTGAGCCCGGATGCCCCGAGCTCTGCAAACAGCTCCATGATGAGTTCAGAATTTCGCCGGTCGAGATTTCCTGTTGGCTCATCGGCTAGCAGCAAGCGCGGCTCATTGGCAATCGCACGGGCGATAGCCACTCTCTGGCGCTCACCGCCAGAGAGTGTTGTCGGGTAGAAATTTACACGGTGCTGTAAGCCGACGCGTTTCAAAGCCTGCCGGGCACGTTCTTCACGCTCTGCACGATTGCGCCCGGCATAGGTGCCTGCCAGCATTACATTTTCAAGCACCGTTCTTTTCGGCATCAGATGGAAAGACTGAAACACGAAACCAATTGCTTCACCACGCAGCGCCGCACGATCATCGTCGGCAAGCTCGGAGGTGTTAATCCCCTCGAAATAATAGGTGCCGGTGCTCGGGCGGTCAAGCAGCCCGAGCGTGTTCAACATCGTAGACTTGCCAGACCCGGAAGGGCCGATTATTGCCAGATAGTCACCGCGCTCAATGCGTAAATTAACTCCGCGCAGCGCGAGCACCTGCGGTGAACCGGCAAACAGTCGGGTGACATCGTCAAGCATCGCGATTGGCCCATCGTAGTCGGGGTTTCCAACCGTGCTCACGGTGTTCATTAGCGGCCCACCACAACCTTAGCGCCTTCTTTAACGCGCTTGTCTGTGCTTGAAATTTCTACAAATCCTTCAGCGGCGAGACCGGTGGTGACCTCGACTAAAGCGGTTTCCATCCCGCCTTTATCTTTCGAGATGAGCAGCTCGATGCGGTCTTCACCGCCTGATCCTGCTGTCACCGCCGCAACAGGCACTGCTAACACTTCAGACTCTGTGGCAGCGATGGGGATCGTAACGCGCACGTTGTTACCGCGCAGCTCGGTTACGTCTTCAGCAGACAAACCTTGCGGCTCTAGCACGACCTGATAGCGGCCGGAAGAGTCACCGCTGTTGGAGTTCTTATCGCCCTCTGATCCCTCATCTTTATTCTCGGTGTTTGCAGACCCCCTGCGCACTTCCTTCACAGTGGCTGTGTAGTCTTTACCGCGATGCACAAAAGTTGCGGTCGAGCCGACGGTGATTGACTCTGCATCCTGTTTGCTCACTGTGCCGGTGATTGACAGAGTCGCGCCTGAGACACTCATGGGGGAACCGCTCAAAACATCGCCACGCTTCACTCGCAGCTCATCGACACGACGCGGCAGATCAGTTAGATAGAGAACTTCCGAAGCCGGCAGGTAGACCATATTTGCTTCAACAGCAAGGCGGTACTGTTCCTCAATATCGCGCAGCAGCCCCTGGTCAACCGGCTCTACGTCCTGTGCTTCTGAATACTGCCGTTCGAGATCGCGGATAGTTTTGCGCCCCTCGAGCCCGCCGTCCGGTGCCTTATAACCGAGATCGCGGTACAGTGCGGCGACCGCTTCAGAAGTCGCAGCGTCGAACAGATTGCTAGTAACATCACCAACGCCATACCCGAGCGATGCAAGAGCCTGTTTCAGCTGCAGCACATCAGGCCCCTGCATCCCGACTTTGAGAGTGCGGTAAGCAGGCAGCTCGCCCGGTAACACTACGACCGGCCGACCCGCAACCTCAAGTGCGAGAGTGCCTGCTTCTAAGAGATCACCAACTTTGGGTAGATTTCCGGTTATGATAGGGCGTTCTTCGCTGCCGGCTGTGTCTAACTCGACAGCAACCGCATCAGCGAATGATATTTCACCGCGAGTGATGATCTTGTTCTCTATCTTCCGAAGTTCGATAGGCGCGCTGATCGGGCCGGCCTCGGGGGCTTCTTTGCGTGCAGCAAGCTCTGCAGGTGACACAATAAACTGCATTATGAGCACACCCGCCAGAAGTGAGGCAAGAGCTACGGCGGCAATTACTGCAACAAGTTTTGAACCGCTGAGACCTTTTTTAGATTTCGTGGTGGGCTCTGTGCTGGCATCCTCATCAGTGGTATTTGTATCTTCGTCAGTGGTGTTGGTATCCAGCTCAGGCGCTTGCTCGTTATCAATCATCAGAAATCTACCCTGTCGCGTTACTTGCTTTTCGAGTTCTTCTCGTTGACGAGAGCTGTTACACGGTTGAGAGTCGCCTTATTCTCGTTGACGAATTGGGTCTGCCGCTCAAACGTTATATCGTAGTGTTTTTTGTGATACCCGATCTTTTCCTTGCAATCCCACTCAGCAACGGCAACCTCTCGCTCGCGCTTTTTAAAGGCCTCTAACTCTTCCGGCGAAGCAGAACTGGTCTCGCCAGAATCATCAGATGCAGCAGCTAGCTCGTTGTATTCCTCCCAGAGAATATCTTGCGCACTTTGGTCACCTAAGTTGTCTAACCCAACATCCGCTTTTGCTAGACAGTCAGACAGCTCTCGGTCGAGATCGTGGAAGGGGTAGTCAGCGTGTGTTTTGTCATACTCAGAGTTAGCTAGTTCACCTATTTTCTCAAGCAGGTCTTTGATTTCAGGATCATCCTGCAGCGCACCAATAGGATCCTGTGACATTTCATCATGCCTTATGCTGCCGTAGCAGCCCTGGTCGTAATCATCCCAGCTTGCCTCGCCAGCTTCAATCGCAGCCATTTGCTCTTCAGTAAGCGAAGGGCCCTGCAGTGACTCGTAGTATGCGTCCCGTTCTGAGTCACTCAGACTGTTTACATAGTCTTGATTGGGATCTACCTGCTGGGCGCCGTCAATATCTTCGTCATTTAAGCCGCCCGGAACTTCGGTGATGCCGTAACCGTGTTTTTCCGCATACTCTCTTGAGTCGTACGATAAATCATCATCAGAAGAGCTGTAATCGTCACTGAAATCCTCACGCTTTGGTGGGTTCGGTGTGTAATCCCAACCCTGATCCTGCATACATGAGGCAATTTTTTCCTCCGCCTTAACCAGCGTTTCGTATGCCTTATCGGCATCGTAATCGTTGGCTGAGTAGATCTCGTTAAAAAACTGGTTTAAAGGTAGCTTGTCATAATCGAGATCGGCGGCGCTGCTAGCGTTGTTCTGTGAACCACAACCGCTGAGCACCAATAGTGATGAAGCGAGAATCGCGATTGTTGGCAGCGCTCTCTTTTTGAAGCTCATTGCTGTCTACTCCTTTGTACGGATGTAAGTGCGTACAGCTATACTAGAGCCGCAATCGTCGTAAATAACCGCAAATAATCAAATTGTTATTTAACATCTGACTTTTGGTTTCTAATCAAGCCCAGCACCAGCGGAATTACAATATATGCGGCCAAAACAACAATGTTGTACCACAGCGGAGCAGGCGAGTCGACGCTCCACCCAGGCTCTACAGCAGCGAAGTTGTCCACATAAGCAGCAATGTCTTGCGTTCGTGGGATCGCCAGCACCTTAGCAAGAGGGTGCAGCGCTTCTATGTAAACCGCAGCCGTGAACAGCAGACTCTCGATAACCATGTAGTAGACCAGCGTAATCGTCATGCCTGAAACAAGACTTCTGAACAGGGCAGAAAAGCCGAAACTTGCAGCCCACATCAAAACAATTGGCAAAATTGCGGCAAGTGCTTCGCCATAACCCCTATCAGCAAATCTAACGTTTGGGGCGATCCAAATAACCAGTAAGCTCAAGGCAACTCCGAGCAGCAGATTCAGTGTCAGAAACGTAAATCCAGTCACAGCTTTGGCGCACAACCACTGCCAACGTTTTTGCTGAGTCAGGAATGCATGAGCGTTAAGACCGGACGAAATATCGCCTCCAACGCTAGAAGCAGAAAACACCGCTGCGATGATCGCGAAGATAAAAGATGATGTGGTGAAGATAGATCCCCATGTTTCAACACTGTCTTCTCCGGCAAACACCGCCGAAAGCACCTGCGGCCCGTAGAGGCTACCAGTTAGCAAAACTGTATACAGAATGGTGGAGCGCAGAGACGCTAGTTTAATAACTTCAGCTTTAATTGCGTTCATTAGATTGTTCATTAGTTTTGGCCTCCGTCTACCTGCGCAGTTGAATACTCTTGGGAGGCGCCGGTTAGTTTTAGGAATGTTTCTTCAAGTCCGACCGTTTGTGTGTAGAGCTGTGTGATGGGAAGCCCATTTGCGAGTGCGAGGCCGGCGATATCTGCACGCGCTGCTGCTTCGTTTTGCTCTTCAGAGATTTCAACCTCAATTTGGGAAGCAGCTTTAGAGCTCGTATTAACTCGATATCCTGCATTTTGCAATAAGGCGGTTAGCCGCACGTGTTCTGGGCACTCGACAATAACCGCAGCGTTACCGGCGAGGAATTCTTGCATGGAATATTCTCCAAGCAGCTGCCCGCGGCCGATTACAACCAGTCGATCTGCGGTGAGCTGCATCTCATTCAGAAGATGCGAAGACACCAGCACAGCCCGCCCTTGGGAGGCGAGGAAGCGGATCGTATCACGCAGCCAGCGCACACCCTCGGGGTCGAGGCCGTTAACAGGTTCGTCCAAGAGCAGATGCTGCGGGTCTCCCAGCAGTGCAGCAGCGAAGTTGATGCGCTGTTTCATGCCAAGCGAGTAGCTTTTCATAGGTTTTTTCGCGACCGCTGTCATGCCTACGAGATCGAGGCACTCAGCAACCCGAGACTGCGGTATCCCGCCGCTCGCAGCCAGTACACTCAGATGCCCATACCCGGAGCGTTTGGGTGTGAACCAATTGGCGTCGAGAATAGCGCCGGCAACTCGCGATTTATTAGGCAACTTCGAGAAATCAGAATCGTAGCTTTTACCGTCAACTGCGCCCGTAAATCTGACAGAACCAGAGCTGGGGGTATCCAGCCCAAGCATGCAACGCATCGTTGTTGACTTGCCGGAGCCGTTTGGGCCGAGAAATCCAGTTACCTGCCCGTCCGGAACCGAAAAACTGAGATCGGCAATCGCCTTCTTGCTGCCGTACGTTTTAGTTAGATTTTCAACTTCGATCATTGTTTAAGAATAAGCGCAACAAGCCTTCCAGCGTAAGGGGGGGCGTGTCGAGGTTTTTGTAAAAATCTGTTACGCTTTCAACAGTTCAAGAGTTGCAGCCTTACAGTACCTGGCTGGCTGCACGACAACCCGAGCTCATTGTTCCGGGTGTCCCAGGGTAAGAACCGGCGCACACGGTGCAGCAAGACAATGAATATCTGCTCATCTCGTGCGTGCAAGCAATGAACAACCACGAAAGCGAGATGAAATGCAGCTCTTCACCTCCGAATCTGTCACCGCCGGTCACCCTGACAAACTGTGTGACCAGGTCAGTGACGCCATACTTGATGCCTACTTGGGTGCGGATCCCACAAGCCGTGTCGCTGTCGAAACGCTGGCCGGTAACGGTCGGATCGTGATCGCCGGCGAGGTGAGCTCTAACGCAGGTATCGACCTTGAGGCAATCGCGCGGAAAACTATTAGAGAGATCGGATACACGGATCCCGCATACGGCCTTGATGCTGCAAACTGTGAGGTGCAAATTTTTGTTGCGCCGCAGTCGCCTGAGATTGGCGAGGGCGTCTCAGTCTCTGCCGAACAACGCAGTGCGACAGCCGAGGATCCTTTCGACCTGCAGGGGGCCGGTGACCAGGGGATAATGTTCGGTTACGCAACAAACGAAACCCCGACACTAATGCCGCCAGCACTCACTATCGCGCACGCGCTTGCTGCGCGCCTGCAAGAGGTGCGTCAAACTGGAGTTCTAGAGTGGCTGCGACCAGACGGTAAAACCCAGGTGACTTTAGGGCTTGAAAATGGTGTGCCAAAGCTGGTTGACACTGTTGTGCTGTCAACCCAGCATGCTGAACATGTTTCCCAAGATGAGATCCGGGAAGCGGCTGCACATCACGTAGTTGCGCCGATCCTGCACGAAACCGGCCTAGATCTGGAGCAGTTAAAATTACACGTTAACCCCTCAGGCTCGTTTATTGTTGGTGGCCCGCAAGCAGACGCCGGTCTGACGGGACGTAAAATCATCATTGATACCTACGGGGGAGCGGCACGACACGGCGGCGGTGCGTTCAGCGGCAAAGATCCATCAAAGGTTGATCGCTCAGGCGCGTATGCGATGCGGTGGCTTGCAAAACATGTTGTTGCTGCGGGGCTTGCCGAGCGAGCAGAGCTGCAGGTGGCGTATGCGATCGGTAAGGCGCGGCCGGTTGGGCTTTACGTTGACACTTTTGGCACCGGTGTTATCTCTGATGAAGAGATTGCGAAAGCCCTGCAGCGCACATTCGATTTGCGGCCGGCTGCTCTGATTGATGAGCTAAAGCTGAAGCGCCCGATTTATGCAAAGACAGCCGCATACGGTCACTTTGGCAGAGAACTGCCCGAGTTCACGTGGGAGCACACCCCCAAAATAGCTGCGTTAAAACAGGCTGCCGCGTAATCTGGAGTTATGGAAACTATTGGGCGAGGTGCGGGGCGTTATGCGCCGAGTCCAAGCGGGCGCCTGCACATCGGTAATCTGAGCACGGCTCTTGTGGCGTGGCTTGCTGCTCGCTCTACCGGCCGTAAATTTTTAGTGCGGATCGATAACCTCGATCGCGATAGAGATGCCGGCGCAGGGCCAGCACAGCTGTCGGATTTAAAACTGCTTGGGCTTGACTGGGATGAGCCTGCTGTGTGGCAGGCGGATCGATCCGCAAGCTATGCTGCAGCGGTTGAGAAGCTTACCGCAGCCGGATTAGTGTTTGAGTGTTTCTGCTCGCGTAAGGATATTCTGCAAGCACCCACCGCGCCGCATGCACCGCCGGGAGCGTATCCGGGCACCTGCCGCAACCTGAGTGCAGCAGAGATCGCGAACAAGCAGGAGCAGTTTGGTGGGCGCAACCCGGCACTCCGTCTGCGCACACCAGCACCGGCCCAAGAGCGCTCGTTTACAGACGCGCTGCTCGGCAGAGTTACAGGCTCTGTTGATGATTTCGTATTGCGACGTGGTGACGGCACCTACGCCTATAATCTTGCAACCGTGGTTGATGATGCCGCAGCGGGAGTGGATCAGGTGGTGCGGGGAGAGGATCTTGCGCTGAGCACTCCGAGACAGCTCGTGCTTTATGATCTGCTCGGTCTAAAAGCTCCTGAATATGCACACGTGCCGCTGGTTTTAAACAAACAGGGTCAGCGCTTAGCTAAACGTGATGGCGCTGTCACCCTGGCAGAGCTGCTTGAGTTGGGGATCAACCCTAGTGAGGTGCTCTCTAAAATGGCAGAATCTTTGGGGCTTAGTAAACCCGGTGAAGTGGTTAGTGCCACACAACTAATTTCACGCTTCGAGTATGCGAAACTTCCGAAAAAGCCGTGGATCTTTGCGGGGTTATAAGCGAAAAGAATCAGCTTTGATTCAGAGTTTGAATAGGTGCTGTTGCAACACCTAAGTGACGCTGCACACGCTGCGCTAACAGCAGCGCCAATAACCCTAAAGCGGTAAACCCAATCGCTAAGAATGCGGGTGAGTTAAAGCCGAACCCGAGGCCGACCATGAGACCGCCGCCGGCGGCACCGAGAGCGTTCGCTGCGTTGAATGCTGAATGCATCAGAGAGCTGCCGATCACCGGTGATTCAGGAGTTATATCCATCATCCATACTGCAACCATCGGGCTGCAGGCGCCGCTAGAAAACGCCATCACGAAAACACCTGCGCCCAAGATGAGTGGATTGTGTGCGCCAAAAGCAACAATCGCGCAGCCGGTGAGGAAAGCAAGCAGTGCAATGCGCATCCAGAAGCGTTTATTGATATCGGCTAACCTGCCGCCGGTCAGGCTGCCGAGTGTTTGACCGAGGCCGACCAATACGAGGGTTGCCGAAACTAAGTGCGCGTCAAGCTGCGCGACATCTGTTACCAGCGGTGAAATATATGAGTACACCGCAAAAAACCCGGCGGTGCCCAACATCGCTGCGATAAAAGCAAGCCACAAAAGCGGTTTTGTAAGCACCCGGAATTGCGATGTGAGCGGCGCATGTGCCGGAGTTTCCTGCGCTGGCACAGTAACGGCGATAGCAATCACCGCGAGCAGAAAAACACCGGCTATTACGCCGAGCGCGATGCGCCAGCCGAAGGTTTGGCCAACAAGAGTTAGCACCGGCACCCCAGCGAGGGAGGCGAGCGGGAGCCCGAGCATGACGTAGCTGACGGCTCTGCCACGCTGGCCCGGCCCCATCATACGTGCTGCAACCAGCGGCGCAAGACCGAAATAGGAGCCGTGCGGTAAACCGGCGATAAAACGCATAACGACAGCGAGCGCAAAGTTATTAGTGAGCACGGTAGCAAGTGTGGTGAGCACGAAGCTAACCATAAAAATAAGCAGCACACGTTTTGGGTTAAAACGACCGGCCAGAATGGTGACAACCGGCGCTCCGATAATTACACCCATTGCGTATGCGCTAATAAACCAGCTGGAATTACCGAGCGCGAGATCGCGATTTGTGATGTATTGCGTCTCTAAAAGATCACTCGCGATCTCAGGCAGGATGCCCATCGGCAGAAATTCCGCAGCGCCTATACCAAAACTGCCTATCGCAAGCGCGATGATAGCGAGTAAAACTGTTTTCCTGTTATTCAACTGGACCAGGCTCCGGTCGCTTTGGCTCCACGTTATCGCCTGAGGAAACTCGGCGAATACGACGGATCACCCACGGCAGCAAATACTCGCGCGCCCATACGGCGTCTTCTTTTCGCGCCTCCCGCCAGGTGCGCACGGGAGCGGGTTCGGGTTTGCGTGCTTCAAGCGAGTGGGGCACGTTAAGGCTGTCAAGGATGCAGATAGCTACGGCATGGTGACCGAGCGGGTTGAGGTGCAGACGGTCTTCTGCCCAGTAGCGCGAGTCGGTAAGTTCGGTGCGCGCCCACAGGTTCACTATTATTGCGTCGTAGCGTTCAGCGACGGTGCGCTGATGCATAGAATACAGTGCGGCACGACTGTAGATAGCTTTAAAAACGCCCTCACTGCTGTCAAATGCGCTAAACAGAACAACAGTCGCTCCGGCTTCGGTGAAACGTTTAACGATGCTCTCTTGCTTTGCGATTATTTCGATAATGTTTGCTTTCGGCCGCAAAACATCATTACCGCCGGCAGAAATGAAAACAAGATCAGGCTTTAAAGCAAGTGCTTTATCAACCTGTTCAGCGATGACCTGATCAATCACTTTGCCACGCACTGCGAGGTTGGCGTATGCCAGATCAGGATTGTGCTTTGCGAGGACGGTTGCGACGCGATCTGCCCAGCCGCGCAAACCACCCGGGGCGGTGTCGTCAGGATCACCCACACCCTCGGCAAATGAATCTCCGATAACCACCATACGGTTCCAGGGGAGACGCAGACCTTCGTTAACCGCAGCTTTTTCTCTGGCGCGCAAAGCTGCTGCGTCCAGTTCTTCCTGATTCGGGATCCGCACCGAATCGGTCGCTGACTGTGTTTTATTATTCGACAAAGCGTCCTCCCAAAAGCACTTAAGATCTGCTTGTGCAGTTTTATTGCTCCCCGATTATTCTAGAGGGGTATGTCTGATCCAATCGACCGCCTGCATCTGCCTGGAACCAGCGCCGCAGAGCACCTTTCACCCTCTTATCCGGAGCGTGCCGCTTGGGGTACGGCGGGAACTCTTAGAGCCTGGCAGGAAGAAGCAATCAGCAAGTATCTAGCTTCTGAACCGCGTGACTTCCTCGTATCGGCGACCCCCGGCGCCGGTAAAACTACTTTTGCGCTGCGGCTGGCTGCGATCCTACGTGCGAAAAATACAGTTAATCAGGTTATCGTGGTTGCCCCCACAGAGCATCTAAAAGTGCAGTGGGCTGATGCGGCTGCCCGGGCCGGCATTAAACTAAACCCGCACTACTCCAATGGTGATGGCTTAAATTACGGAAGCGGCTATCACGGCATTGTTGTGACCTACGCGCAGGTTGCAATGAAGCCAATCCAGCATCAGATCATCTGTGAAGCCGCCGAGACTCTTGTCATTATGGATGAGGTGCATCACGGCGGTGATTCCCTGAGCTGGGGGGAGGGCATCATAACCGCCTACGCCGCAGCAAAACGGCGACTGGCGCTGACGGGCACTCCGTTTAGATCCGATGACGCACAAATACCGTTCCTGCGTTATGCGCGCATGCCCGACGGCACAAAAGTATCTGACACAGATTATGACTACGGCTACGGCCGAGCTCTGAACGACGGGGTTGTGCGCCCGGTAATTTTCATGATCTACGCCGGAAAAATGAAGTGGCAGTCAAGCGCTGGCGAGGTGATGGAAGCACGGTTAGGTGAGGGGAACCCTAAAGACATTACAAAACAGGCCTGGCGCACCGCACTAGATCCATACGGGGATTGGATGTTAAGCGTGCTTCGAGCAGCCGATAAGCGTCTTTCCGAAGTGCGACACCATGTTGAAGACGCCGGGGGGCTTGTAATAGCTGCGGATCACGCAACCGCAAAAGCATACGCCAAACTGTTGGCGGAGATAACCGGGGAAAAGCCGGCGCTAATTCTGTCTGACGACGCGGGAGCATCGCAGCGGATCGCAGATTTTGCAAAAGCCAACACACGGTGGATGGTCGCAGTGCGGATGGTGTCAGAGGGGGTGGATGTGCCGCGGCTAGCGGTCGGTGTCTATGCAACAAATTCTGCTACGCCACTGTTTTTTGCGCAGGCAATTGGGCGTTTTGTGCGCAGTCGGCGCCGGGGTGAAGTGGCAACTGTGTTTTTGCCAAACGTGCCAGATTTAATGCTGCTTGCAAGTCAATTAGAAAAAGAACGCAATCATGTGCTTGATCTAGCCAAAGGGGCTGAGGAGCTGCTTGATGCGGAACAGGTTTTGATAGATGAAGCCAACCGTGAAGAGCAGGCCAGCGCAGCGCTAACAGGCGAGTTTGTGTATAAAGCCTTAGGATCAGACGCGAACTTTGATATGGCGGTCTTTGACGGTCAAGAGTTCGGCGGGTATGCGACAGTCGGCAGTGAGGAAGAGCTGGACTTCCTCGGCCTGCCAGGTATTTTGGAGCCGACTGAGGTGCGCGCGCTATTGCTGCAACGACAGGCGAGACAAGCGCGCCGATCCGCAAGTAAACAGGGAATTAGCGAATTTGCGCCGGAGCGAGCTGAAGCCCCGGAGGCAATTCACAGAACAATTACTGAGCAGCGGAAACTTTTGCACCAGTTAGTCGGGTTGTATGCGCGCAGAACCGGTGATCCGCACGGCGCAGTGCACGCCTGGCTCAGGCGGGTGTGCGGTGGCCCGCAGGTGTCTAAAGCCTCTGTGTCACAGCTGCAGGATCGTATAAATATGCTGCGCCAGCGTTTAGAGGGGTAATCCCGGGTAGGATTTTGATGTGGTCGAAAATCAGGAGTTTGCAGCGGCAAAAGCGCGTGTTGAGGAGCTAACAAAACTGCTTGATGCGGCACGCAAGGCATACTACGCGGACGGCTCATCGCAGTTGTCTGACGCAGAATATGATGCACAGCTTGCCCAATTACGCGACCTTGAAAACACATGGCCTGTGTTGAAAAGTCAGGACAGCCCGACAGAAACAGTTGGTGCGAGCCCCGCAGGCAGCGGCTTCGCAACACACAAACACGCTGAACGCATGTACAGCCTCGACAATGTTTTTAGCATCGCAGAGTTTGAAAACTGGGCGCAAAAAACGAGTGCTGCCGCTGGGGAGCCGATTGCCTGGTTGAGCGAATTAAAAATTGACGGTCTCGCTATCAGCCTCACCTACCGAAACGGGGTGCTTGAAACCGCCGCGTCTCGCGGAGACGGCACCGTTGGCGAAGACATTACCGAGAATGCGCGATACATTTCTGCGATCCCGCAAAAACTTACCGGTGACAGTATCCCGGATTTTTTTGAAGTGCGTGGCGAGGTTTTCTTCACCACAGCAGATTTTAAGCACATTAACGAAAGACAGGAAGAGCTGCAAAAGGCCTATGAAGAAGAGTGGCAGCTTAAGCGAAAGCCGGGAGCAAAAATCCCGAAGGCACCACGCTTTCCACAGTTTGCTAATGCGCGCAACACCGCTGCCGGAACGCTGAGACAGTTAACGACTAACAAAAATGCAACAGAGCTTGCCCTAATGCGTGAGCGGCTTGCATCGCTCAGCATCTACGTGCACGGCATTGGAGCGTGGGAGGGTGAGGTCACCGAGCAGAGTCAGGTATATGAGCTGCTGCACGCATGGGGCTTCCCGGTATCGCCGCACAACCGTGTTTTTGAAAGCATCGCTGAGGTGTCAGAGTTTATTATCCAGACCGGGGAAAATCGACACGCTATTGAGCATGAAATCGACGGTGTAGTCGTTAAAGTAAATGATTTTGCTGTGCAGCGCCGTCTGGGACAGACCAGCAGAGCGCCGCGCTGGGCGATTGCATACAAGTATCCGCCGGAAGAAGTGCACACGAAACTGCTCGATATTCGAGTCGGTGTTGGGCGCACCGGTCGCGTCACCCCGTATGCTGTGTTAGACCCTGTCGAGGTGGCTGGCTCCAGAGTTTCGAGGGCAACACTGCACAATCAAGACGTGGTAAAAGCGAAAGATCTGCTGCTTGGAGACACCGTAGTGTTGCGGAAAGCCGGTGATGTGATCCCTGAAATTCTGGGGCCGGTCTATAGCTCTCGCACAGGGAACGAGCGTGAGTGGCAGATGCCGCAGCAGTGCCCAGAGTGTGACACCCCGCTGACGCAGATGAAAGCCGGTGATGTTGATCTACGGTGCCCGAACGACGAAACCTGCCCGGCGCAGTTGGCCGGTCGTATTGAGTACATCGGCAGCCGCAAAATTTTAGATATTGATGCGCTCGGTGAGGCAGCCGCTCAGGCGCTGACGCGGCCGCTCAACGGGAAACCTCCGCTCACCTCAGGAAAGCGCCTCTTTAGTTTGACCACGGCTGAGCTCTTACCGCTTGAGGTCGGTGTTGTAGACGCTGACACCGGTGCCCCGGTAGTGGATGAAGAAACCGGTGAGCAGCTAGTGCGCAGGCCGTTTGCGAGAATTGCCGGTAGCGGTGAAGAGCCCGAAATTAGCATCACTGCAGCAGGGACTACTTTCGTTCCTAACAAGACAGCCGAGAAATTAATAAAGGGGCTTGCAGCTGCAAAAACGCAGGAATTGTGGCGCTTATTGGCAGCGCTCGGAATCCGGCATGTTGGGCCGGTGACAGCGCGGCATATTAGCGACTATTTTGGTTCGTTTGCAGCGATTTTTTCGGCCACTGCTGCAGAACTGACAGCGGTGGATGGTGTCGCGGCTGAAACTGCGCAGACAATTATTAACTGGTGGGCGGTCGACTGGCATCGCGAGATAGTGACCGCTTGGGAGGCTGCCGGAGTGCAAACAGCAATCGCTGATCATCCGGGGCCTGGCACGCAGACGAAATTAACTGGTGTGCTGGCAGGGCTGACCGTTGTTGCAACTGGGACGCTGACCGGCTACACAAGAGATACCGCACAGGAGGCAATCATTGCAGCCGGCGGGAAGGCCGGCTCCAGTGTCTCAAAAAAGACCGACTTTGTTGCTGCCGGCCCTGGGGCGGGCTCGAAGCTTGCGAAAGCGGAGGAGCTTGGTATTCCCGTGCTTAACGCTGAACAGTTTCACACTCTCGTAACAGAAGGTCCTGCGGCACTCCAGCTGACTGTCGAAGAACTCAGAGACAGCGACGTTAGACTTTAAGTGTTATTTTTCAGAATATAAATCTCAAATAGACAGTGAGAAATATGGCAAACGATCCGGGCATTACCCGCGAAACCGTAGAGCACCTTGCGAGCCTTTCGCGAATTACGCTCACCGATGATGAAACCGAGATGTTCACCGCACAGCTTGGTCAGATCCTTGGCGCAATCGCCAAGGTTAGTGAGGTTGCTGGCGAGGATGTGCCAGCAACAAGCCACCCGGTACCACTGGTAAATGTGATGCGGGAAGACGAAGTGCGTGACGTGCTAACCCAAGAGCAGGCGCTGAAAAACGCGCCAGAATCGGCCGAGGGCAAGTTCCAAGTAACTGCGATTTTGGGGGAGGAACAGTAATGAGTTTAATAACCAACACCGCAGCTGAGCTTGCCGCAAAACTCGCAGCTAAAGAGGTTAGTGCCGTTGAGGTAACCCAGGCGCATTTGGATCAAATCACAGCAAGTGACGACACTTACAATGCGTTTCTTGCGCACAATGATTTAGCACTTCAGGTTGCTGCAGACATCGACAAGCAGCGCCTTAGTGGTGAAAACGTGCCCGCGCTTGCCGGTGTGCCGCTCGCGGTTAAAGACGTGCTGGTCACAACAGATATGCCATCAACCTCAGGCTCGAAAATTCTTGAAGGCTATATGTCGCCATTTGATGCGACTGTGGTTGCCAAGTCACGCACTGCCGGGCTGGTGCCGCTTGGAAAGACCAATATGGATGAGTTTGCGATGGGTTCGGCCAACGAAAACTCAGCCTACGGCCCAGTAAAAAACCCTTGGAACATCGATAAAGTTCCGGGCGGCTCTGGTGGTGGCTCAGCCGCTGCTGTTGCCGCATTCCAGGCACCGCTCGCGCTCGGCAGTGACACAGGTGGATCAATTCGCCAGCCAGCCGCACTCACCGGAACTGTCGGCGTAAAACCGACCTACGGTGCTGTGAGCCGGTACGGCGCAATCGCTATGGCCTCATCACTCGACCAGATTGGTCCGTGTGCTCGCACCGTTGCTGACGCCGCTCTTCTGCACGACGTAATCGCAGGTTACGACTGGCACGATTCAACCTCACTCAAGCACGACTGGCCGCTGATGGCTGACGCTGCTCGTGCCGGCGCAGACCCCACGAGCTTAAAGGGCGTGCGAATTGGCGTTGTGAAAGAACTGCTCAGCGACGCAACACAAGAGGGTGTGCGGCAGCAGTTTGAAGCATCTCTCGCACTCGCTGCAGCTGAGGGGGCAGAAATCATTGAGATTAGTGCGCCACACCTTGAATACGCTGTGGCGGCCTACTATCTGATCATGCCAGCTGAGGTCTCAAGCAATCTCGCTCGCTATGACTCAGTTCGTTTTGGTCTGCGTGTGACCCCTGAAAACGGTGGCACTGTCGAAGACGTTATGGGAGCAACCCGTGCTGCAGGTTTTGGCACAGAGGTAAAGCGCCGCATTATTCTCGGCACCTACGCTCTGTCGGCTGGTTACTACGATGCCTACTACGGCTCAGCTCAAAAGGTGCGCACCCTTGTGCAGCGTGATTTTGAAGCGGCTTTTGAAAAGGTTGATGTGCTCGCCTCGCCAACCTCTAACACCACCGCTTGGAATCTTGGCGATCGCGTTTCAGATCCGATGCTTAATTACCTTAACGATGCAACCACTATTCCAGCGAACCTTGCCGGCCTTGCGGGCATCAGCCTACCTGTTGGTCTCGCGGCGGAAGACGGTCTGCCGGTTGGCCTGCAGCTAATGGCGCCGCAATACGGCGATGATCGCCTGTACCGTGTGGGAGCTGCAATCGAATCGCTCATAACCGAACGTGATGGAAAGCCGTTTTGGCAGCACAATCCGGTGTTTGAGACCGCAAAGGCAGGTGCGTAACAGTGGCTAAAACAAAACTGATGGATTTTGATCGAGCACTCGAACTTTTTGAGCCTGTTATCGGTCTTGAGGTGCACGTCGAGCTCAATACGAAAACTAAAATGTTCTCGGCCGCCCCAAACTTTTTCGGTGGCGAACCAAACACCAACGTCACACCTGTTTGTCTCGGGCTTCCCGGAACTCTGCCGGTAGTCAATCAGGAGGCGGTGCGCTACTCAATCAGTCTCGGCCTCGCACTCGGGTGCGAGATCGCAGAGCACTCCGGTTTTGCGCGCAAAAATTACTTCTACCCGGATATGGCGAAGAACTATCAGATCTCGCAGTATGATGATCCGATCGCACACGACGGTTCGCTCGAGATTGAACTGGCAAATGGACGCGTAGTGCATGTGCCAATCGAGCGCGCTCACATGGAAGAAGACGCCGGTAAATTAACACACGGCGGAGACAGCGGGCGCATTCAGGGTGCCACCCACTCGGGGGTTGACTACAACCGTGGTGGTGTGCCGCTGGTAGAGATTGTGACCCGGCCAATTTTCGGCGGGGAAAAAGATACCCCTGAAATCGCTGCCGAGTATGTTGCAACCATTCGCGAAATAGTAAAAGCGCTCGGCATCTCCGACGCGCGTATGGAACGCGGCAATATTCGGTGCGATGCCAATGTTTCACTGCGGCCGCGCGGCACCGAGCAGCTCGGAACCCGCACCGAAACAAAAAACGTTAACTCACTACGCTCTATCGAACGCGCAGTGCGTTTCGAGATTCAGCGTCAGGCACAGATCCTGTCTGAGGGCGGATCGATAGTTCAAGAGACGCGCCACTGGCACGAAGACACAGGTGAGACCTCACCCGGTCGCCCGAAGAGCGATGCTGATGATTATCGCTACTTCCCAGAGCCGGATCTTGCGCCGCTTGCCCCCAGCCGGGAACTGGTTGCAGAACTCAAAGCTGCGCTGCCGGAACATCCAACCCTGCGTCGTCGTCGGCTGAAGCAAGAGTGGTCGTTCAGCCCGCTAGAGTTCCGTGACGTTCTAAACTCTGGGCTGCTTGACACTATTGAAGACGCTGTTGCAGCGGGTGTTCCCGCACAGACCGCACGAAAGTGGTATACCGGCGAAATTGCACGCATTGCAAACGAGCGCAACGCCGTTCCGGGCGAGCTCATTTCAGCCGCACAGCTCGGCGATGTTGTGCAGTTGGTTGATGCTGGCACCCTCAACGACAAACTTGCGCGCCAGGTTATTGCCGCGATTATCGACGGTGAGGGCAGCGCCGCAGAAATCGTGCAACAACGCAACCTGGCTATTGTCTCTGATGATGGCGCACTAATTAAGGCTGTTGATGAGGCGCTTGCAGCGCAACCGGATGTGCTCCAGAAGATCCGTGACGGTAAAGTGCAAGCGGCCGGCGCAATTATCGGTGCTGTTATGAAGGCTATGCGTGGCCAGGCCGACGCTGCCCGCGTGCGTGAGCTTGTGCTTGAACGCGCCGCCGGTTAAACGCAGCACCAGTAGTTTCGCTAGAGCGATGACAGGATCGACGCCGGCAAAGTCAAAACAGGCCGATAAGGCGTCGATCCTGCACATCGATATGGACGCCTTTTTCGTATCCGTCGAATTGCTTTCCCGCCCAGACCTGCGAAGCAAACCGGTTGCAGTTGCAACAGACACCGCTCGTTCGGTGATCTCAACGGCAAACTACACTGCCCGTAAATACGGGGTTGGCTCAGCAATGTCAGTAGCTGTTGCAAAACAGCGCTGCCCTAATTTAATATTCATACCGCCAGATATGAAGAAGTATCGCGACTTCAGCCGCAGAGTTTTTCATATTTTTGAACGCTACACACCTTTGGTTGAGCCTTTAAGCGTAGATGAGGCGTTTTTGGATGTATCCGGGGCGCAGAAACTGTTTGGCACCCCGCGCGAGGTCGCACAAAAAATCCTTGCTGATATATACCGGGAGACAGGATTAACCGCCTCTGTTGGAATCGCCGCAACTAAATTTGTTGCGAAGATAGCTTCCGGCATTAATAAGCCAAACGGAATAACCGAAGTGCCCGCTGACCGCACCCTTGAGTTTCTGCATCCGCTGCCCGTCTCCAAAATCTGGGGAGTGGGTGAAGTTACCCGTAAAAAGCTGGCCGATCGTGCGATCCACACTGTGGGTGAGCTGGCGGTGGCCGATCCAAAAAGCCTTGCAAACCTCATAGGGAAGGCGCAAGCGCAGCATCTTTTGAATCTTGCTAACGGTATTGATTTGCGTGCCGTGCAAACCGAACGGGTAGAGAAATCCGTCTCTGCCGAGCAAACTTTCGAGCGCGATTTAACGGATACGCGTGAGGTGGAGCGAGCCCTTATTGCGCTTTCCGCCAAGGTGGGCCGCCGTGCCCGCAGACAGGGCGTGACGGGCACCACAATCACGGTGAAACTACGCTGGAGTGATTTCAGCACATACTCGAAGTCGCATTCAATAAAAACCCCTATTAACAGCGGTATGTTAATCGCCCAAGAGGCGAAGCAGCTCGCGCATTCGATTATAGAAACACAGGAGCGGGCTGGTCGCAGCCTAGCGCTCAGGCTTCTCGGGGTGCGTCTGAGCAGTTTAACACCGGCGCATACAGCGCAACCCGCACTCTTTGAGAGCGAGCAGGATCGGTGGCAGAAACTGGATGAAACAGTTGATGAACTGCACGAAAAGTTTGCGCATCTTGGTGTGCAATCAGCGCGGTTACTCAGTGCGCCGCCGCGCTCGGGTGCGCAGCACATTCGAAAGACTGCTGATTAAATCAACCAGCCAGAGGAAAACAATTACCGTATCTCCAACCTCTTGATTAGTTGCCTGTTCGCGAAGTTCTAGCATTTCTTCTGGTGTTGTGACATCAAGTCGTGCAGCCAGGGTTAGAGTGAGGGCGGTGAGCACCCGCGACCACTGGAGCAGCTCTGCATCCGTGAGGGCGATCTGCACCGCACCCACAGCGCACCATTCCTCGAAGTTGCCTAGCTCATCTCTTAGCTCCGGCGGCATATTGACCAGATCTAAAAGCGCAGGATCGACTCGCACGGTCGGTTTTTCAAAGTCGCTGCTGCACTGGAGTTCAAGAGTGTCAGCACTGATAGTGGGGAAGCGATCTGCAAGCGCACTGTCGCTGAGCTGTGCAGCGGTTAGTTGCTGCTGCACCTCGTGTGACACTTGCGCCAACTGAGTTACAAGGCTGCGCTCTGTCTGCTGGCGAAAGCTACTGGCTAAAGCAGCATCGGAGGTGCTGACATCAGGAAATAGTCGGAGCAGGGCGGGATCCTCCGGCGGTTCCTCATTGCCGCCGAGAGCGTATTTTGCAAAAAATGGATCCGGGTCGCTGGGGGAATTTAAGTAGTGATCGAGCAGCAGCTCAAGCTGCGTGGTCAAGCTCGTTAGTGCCTCAACCTCCTGCGGTGTAAAGCCCAAAAGCACATGCCTGGTGCCACGATACATGCGCACTATGGGAGCTCCTGGAGTGTTGCGATGATGCCGTAACCGTGCAATCTCTCTGCAAGCAGCCACGCCTGCTCTTTATCGCCGGTATACAATTCACAGCTTCCGAAATTGTGAGCTTCATTAACGAAACCTGTTATCTCTTTCCGGGTAAACTCCGTTAGCTCTAGCAGCACAGAGAACACATAGCCGTAAACGAGCACAGGACAGTTGTGCATCACAACCCGCCACTGCTTTCCGGCTGCGCCACTCATGCTCTGCGAGCCCTAAACTTTTGCACCAACCAGATGATGAACAGCACCACAAGAACTGCTATAACCAGGTATTTAAAGCGATCCACCCAGATAATAACCGTTTCCCACTGATTGCCCAGCCAGAAGCCAGCGAGAATCCAAATAGTGTTCCAGAGGAGTGAACCGAGCAGTGTGAGCAGCGTAAATTTCATCAGGTGCATTCGCTCGATACCTGCTGGAATAGAAATCAGACTGCGAAACAGGGGCACCATGCGCCCAAAGAAAACAGCTTTATAACCGTGGCGGTTAAACCAAGCCACTGTTTTCTCGACGTCGTTACCGCTGACTAAGGGCAGTTTTTCAAAAATTGCGACGGTGCGATTATGGCCAATAACAGCGCCTATCCAATAGAGGGCTAAAGCACCTATAACCGATCCCGCGGTAGCCCAAATAATTGCTTCTAGGGGAGTGAACAGGGCACCAGGCTGGCTGGCAGTAAAACCGGCGAGAGGGAGCAGCACCTCACTTGGGATGGGGGGAAATAAATTTTCGAGCGCGATACCGATTCCCACCCCGGGGGCACCTATGAGATTCATAAGGTTTACAACCCAGTCAACAATCGGCTGCAACCAGCCGCCCTCGCTGTGCTGGGCAGCTAGCACTAGGAAATGCATAGTGACCTGCGACACTTAAACACCCACACGAATTTCAGCGAGCGTCTGCACGAGCTGATTATCCAGTTCCAGTTCGGCGTATGATCCGTCCGCAATTTTTGTGGCGATACGCTCTCCAATTTCAGAAGTGGTAAGACCCATCTCTTTGCCAGCTAACGCCGGTAGCTTAGCGATTACAGCGGCGGTTGCTCGCTCAATTGCGGCCGCGGCAGCCCCCTCACCAAGATGCCCGAGCATTAGTGCGAGCGCGAGGATCGCAGCCGACGGGTTAGCCAACTGCTGCCCTGCAATATCCGGTGCAGAACCGTGAATCGCCTCAAACATGCTTGGCGCGCTGCCGTCGAGGTTCAGGTTGGCGCTTGTCGCAACACCGAGACCGCCCTGCACAACCGCACCAAGATCGGTAATGATGTCGCCGAACAGGTTGTCTGTTACAACCACATCAAAACGTTCCGGTGTCAGGGGCAGGTGGAAGCACATCGCGTCGACATGCACGTAATCTACTGCAACCTCAGGAAACTCTTGGGCGACTTCATCTACCACCCGCTGCCAGAGCTTGCCTGCTGTCACAAGCACATTAGTTTTGTGACATAGGGTTAGTTTTTTACGCCGCTTGTTGGCCAGTTTGAACGCGTACTCAACCACTCTGCGTGTGCCTGCGTAGGTATTGAGCGACTCTTGCATTGCGGTTTCTTGCTTAGTGCCAGTGTGCACTGAAGAGCCCGCCGCGACGTAGGATCCTTCTGTGTTCTCGCGGACGATCACCAGCTCGCAGCGCTCCGGGTTAAGGTCAGCAATCGGGGTTGGCACGCCGGGGTAGAGGCGGATCGGGCGCACATTCGCCGCCTGATCAAAACGCTGGCGCATTTCGAGAATAATTCCGCGCTCTAGAATTCCGGGAGCTACCCTCGGGTCTCCCATCGCTCCGAAAAATATTGCGTCATAGCCGCGTAGTTCGTCTTCAAATTCATGAAAGAGTCTGCCGGTATTTAGATACTCTGTTGCGCCGATGTCATAGTGCTGTCGTGCTGTTTTAAATCCAAACTCTTTTTCAGCAGCATCTAGCACCGTAAGCGCTGCGCTAACAACTTCTGGGCCGATGCCGTCGCCCGGTAACAGAGCGATTTTATGCTCTCTCATGATTTCGCTTTCTAATCACTATCACTGACTTTTTAAATTTTACGCTTGTGCCCCAATGCCTTTGCGAGCGACAAAGAGAATGAACAGCAGATGACACGCTGCAATAATTAAGAAAACTAGCATTACGGCCGAGTAGCCGGTGACTGTCACGAGCCATCCCGCTAGCAACCCAGCCACAGCCCCTCCAAAAGTGAGCGCTGCGTCGCCCTTTGCTTGCAGCTGTGGGTTTTTTCCGAGATTGTTTGCGGCAAGGGTGGAGGCGCTGCCAGAGATTAGGCCGAAATTCCACCCAACGCCGAGAAGTGTGAGCGCGATCAGCAGCAGATATACGGAATCGCCCGGTGTAAAGAAAATGATGATGCAGCTTATAAGCGAAACACTCGCTGCAGCAAACGCGATTTTCTGCGCCCCAAATGTGTCTACCCAGCGGCCCGTGACTAAAGAAGTTAGGTACATTGCGGCGATGTGCAGGCTGATCAGAATCTGCACCGCTTCCGGATGCATTCCCGCCTCTGCCATATGAGAGGGTGTTACCGCCATAACCCCTGACAGCACAAACATAACTGCAAACATTGTTGTGCCGCCAAACAGCGCAAGCTTGCGGTCAAAGAGCTGTGATGTTGCAGAGGAACGTTTTGCGCCCGTAAACCTAGCAAGGTTCTGCGCTAAGACGTAAGGGTCAGGTCGCATCAGAAGCAGCACAATAATTGCTGCGAAGAGATAGGCTAGCGCGCTTAAAATAAATGGCCCTGCGTACGATGGCAGCTCAAGCGACTGGGTCGGCTCAGCTATCAGTTTAGAGAGGCTTGGGGCTGCAACTGCACCGATAGTGCTCGCAAAAAACGCAACTCGTATCGCTTTGCCACGGTTTGTCGGGTGCGCAAGGTCGCTGCCGGCGTACCTGGAATGCAAGCTTGCCGCGAATCCGGAGCCGTAAACGATTAAGCCGATAAAAAGCAGTGGTGTGCTGGCAAATTTGGCGGCGATGAGCACCAGCATTGCGCCAAGCCCGCCGAGCGCGTAACCGAGCCCGAGACTTAGCCTGCGGCCGCGCGCTTTAGCGAGCAGTCCCAGTAAATATGCGACAACTCCCGCACCCAACAGTGACAGCGCCGCGGGGATGCCAGGTGCGCTCTCTGCGCCGAACAGCTCAGTTGAAAGCAGCGAACCGCTCAAAATAGTTGTTGGCAGCCCGACACCGGAGACTAGCTGGCTCACCATGACCACTTTTAAGGTGTTATCTTGTGCAGCAGAGATTTTTTCTTGTGAGAGATGCTCGGGTCTGCGTTGTTTTGCCATCGGCTACTCCTTTAACCGGTGTATGTGCAAAAACCCCTGGCAGTTTTTACCGCCAGGGGTTTTAACTCGTGCGCGAGGGGGGACTTGAACCCCCACGCCCTAAATGCGGGCACTAGCACCTCAAGCTAGCGCGTCTACCTATTCCGCCACCCGCGCGAGTTGGGATGTGTTGAACACAACAGGTTTAAACATAGCATGATTTCTTCATTAGAGCGAAAAAAGTTTGTTTGTCCGGCGCGTCACAGTTTCCCTAGATAGGCTTAAAGAATGAATGAGCAGTATTCAGAGACCGTCAGGCTCGCGCAGCGGTTAATTCAGTTTGACACTTCTAATCGTGGCGGGGGAGACGCCAACCCCGAGCTACCGGCAGCCCAGTTTATTGCCGCATACCTTACTGACCTTGGTTTACAGCCGGAGATTTATGAGGCTGCGCCGGGTCGCGCAAATGTGATAGCTCAGATCCCCGGTGCCAACCCCGAACTGCCTGGGCTTGTTTTGCACGGCCATCTTGATGTTGTGCCCGCGGATCCAGCCAACTGGTCGGTAGATCCTTTCGCCGGTGAAATCCGCGACGGTATGCTCTGGGGGCGTGGCGCCGTCGATATGAAACAAATGGATGCGATGATGCTGACCGCGGTGGCTGAACTTTTGCGGGCTGGCGAAAAACCGCGCCGAAATATTACACTCACGTTCTTCGCTGACGAAGAAAACGGCGGTGTTTTTGGTTCGGAGTTTATGGTGCGCGAACACCCAGAGGTGTTTGCCGGCAACGGCTATGCGATCAGTGAGGTTGGCGGCTACTCAATATATCTTGGAGATAAGCGCGCCTACCTATTGCAAACAGGCGAAAAAGGAAACGCCTGGATCAAGCTGCGCGCACGCGGCGTTGCGCAGCACGGATCGCGTCTGCCGGTCGATAATCCGATCACAAAACTGGCTGCGGCAATCAGCCGACTTGCCGAAAAAGAGTGGCCGATCACACTCGGTGAAACCACCTCTAACCTGCTTGCTGAGATCGAAAAGCTAACCGGGCCAGGCTCGCCACAGGAGCTTGTGGCACGCACCGGAGCAGCCGCCACCTTCATTGACGCGACGCTGCAAAACACCTGCAACGTGACTCGCCTCAACGCTGGCTATATGCACAACGTCGTCCCAGATGTGGCCGAAGCAGTGATCGATGTGCGCACGCTACCTGGACAGAAGGAAGCAACTCTGGCAGAGATTCAAGAGATTCTCGGGCCGGATATTGAAATGGATGTGCAGTTTTCCGGCATCGATCTTGAGGTGCCGTTCGCTGGTGAGGCGGTCGACGCTATGATTAGCGCGCTGCAGAAGCACGATCCGGATGCGCTTGTGCTCCCGTATCTACTTAGCGGTGGCACCGACAATAAGGCGCTAGCAGAGCTGGGGATCTCAGGTTACGGATTCGCTCCGCTCCTGTTGCCACCTGAGCTTGATTTTCCAGCTATGTTCCACGGCGTCGACGAGCGTGTGCCGCTTGCCGCTTTAGACTTTGGTCACCGCGTGTTGGTAGATCTGCTGCGCGAGTTCTAGAGGCTGTTCCATGAGCATATTTGAGTCTATTATTCTCGGTTTGATCCAGGGTTTGACAGAGTTTTTGCCTATCTCCTCAAGCGCACACCTGCGGGTTGCCGGTCAGGTTATGGGTCTTGGCGACACCGGCAGTGCGTTTACCGCAATCACACAGCTTGGAACAGAGCTAGCGGTGATCCTCTTTTTTTGGCGTGACATCAAACAGATCATCGCAGCTTGGTTTGGCTCGCTGACCGGTCGCGTGCCGCGCGGCGACGCAAACGCGAAACTCGGTTGGTGGATCATTTTTGGATCACTTCCTATCGTGATCTGCGGCCTCCTTTTTGAAGAGCAGATCGACACCACGCTTCGGTCGCTTTGGATTGTTGGCGCAAACCTGATTATCTTCGGCATCATTCTCGGAATCGCTGACCGGATCGGGAAAAAACGGCGTGAGCTTAAGGATCTTAGTGCCGCGCACGGTTTAACATATGGTTTTGCGCAGGCTCTCGCGCTGATCCCCGGTGTCTCACGCTCAGGCGGCACGATCACAGCTGGGCTTTTAATGGGCTACAGTCGGGCTGCTGCTGCCAGATATTCTTTTCTTCTAGCGATCCCTGCAATCGTCGGATCCGGCGGCTATAAGTTAATTAAATCGTTTAGTGAAACTAGCCCGGTGGGAGCGCTTGAAACCTTTATTGCAACAGCTGTTGCTTTTGTTGTGGCGCTCATTATTATTAAGTGGTTTATGCACTTTATTTCGACCCGGTCATTTATGCCATTTGTCATCTATCGAGTAATTCTCGGTGTTGTGCTGTTGATTTTGGTTGCAACAGGGGTGCTTGATCCGGCCGGTGGCACAACTCTCTAGGAAGATATGCGTACTTGGACAGCTCCAGCATTAAGCAAACTGCCCGGTAAGGGTGATCTGCCGCGTCTTTTTAATACCGCTACAGGCCGGTTTGAACATACAACGCTGCCAAACGGTAGAGCAACCCTTTATGTGTGCGGTATCACCCCGTACGATGCCACACACCTTGGTCACGCCTTCACCTACCTAAGCTATGACCTGCTACAGCGCGCGTGGCTCGATGCGGGATACGCTGTCGAGTACGCACAAAACATCACCGACGTTGATGATCCGCTGCTGGAGCGAGCCGCACAAACTCATAAAAACTGGGAGGGGCTCGCAGCAGAACAGATTGGGCTTTTCCGCTCAGATATGTACCAGCTAAAAATGCTGCCACCTCAGCACTACGTTGCAGTTACCGAGGTGGTGCAGCCAATTGCCTACGCTGTTTTAAAACTGCTAAAGCACGGATTCGCGTATGAGGTTGACACCCCAGAAGCTGCGGCAAACGATATTTATTTTGACTATAAGGCTGTTACTGAGCAGGGAGTGTGGCAACTTGGTGATATTACGAAGCTGCTTCCTGCTGAGTATTTAACGCTGGCAGCTGAGCGCGGCGGCGATCCAGACCGCGCAGGCAAGCGTGATCCGCTCGATCCGCTACTGTGGCGGGCAGCGCGAGAGGGTGAACCTGCTTGGGAGTCACCGGTTGGCTACGGGCGACCCGGCTGGCATGTGGAGTGTGCTGTTATTGCCGCTGAGGCGTTGGGCACTCCGTTCAGCGTGCAGGGCGGGGGAGCGGATCTTCCCTTCCCGCACCATGAGTTTTCTGCGGCTACCGCAGCCGCCCTGTATCGCAATCCGCTTGCGCATCTCTACTCCCACACCGCACTAGTGAGCTACCAGGGGCATAAAATGAGTAAGTCCCGTGGCAACCTGGTGTTTGTGCACAAGCTGTTACAAGCAGGGTATAGCGGCTCAGAGATCCGGCTTGCGCTGGCCGCGCATCACTACCGCACAGAGTGGGAGTGGCAGGACGGTGAAATCGACAGGGCGCGTGCCAGACTAGCGCGCTGGGCAAAGGGATTTGCAACAGAGCGGGCGGATCAAACTTCTGCCGCCGCTGTCTTACTGCAGCTGCGCCAGGCACTTGCCAACGATCTAGACACTCCGGTGATGCTCGCCGTGCTCGATGCGGCTGCGGCTACCGGCGTAGATGATCCGCAGACTGTTGTGGCTGCGGTGCAAAACTTGCTCGGTATTGAAATCAACCTCGCTTCAGGAGAGTGAATGCAGAAAGAAAGAAAACCAGCTGCGCTGCTGTGGGATCTTGACGGGACGATTGTCGACTCCGAACAGTATTGGGTGCGGGCCGGTCATGAAATAGTTAGTCAGTACGGTGTTGCGCTGTCTGCCGAAGCTAAGCAGGGGCTGATCGGTAAAAGTTTGTGGGAATCAGCGCGAGTGCTGCGTGAACACGGGGTGACACTGCCAGCCGCAGATATCGTGCAGGGTAAAGCAAATCGTGTGGTTGAGCTTTATCAGACTGCGGGCGTAATTTGGCGGCCGGGAGCGCGCGAGCTGTTGCTGGCCGCACGTGAGGCTGGGATTCCGAACGTGTTGGTGACTATGGCACTGCGTAATGTTGCAGAGGCTGTTGCGGCCGAACTTCCAGAAGGCACATTTGCGGCTATTTTTGGCGGTGATGATTTCCCTCCGGGCGGCGGAAAACCGCTTCCTGCGCCATACCTTGCTGGTGCAGCTGCGGTGAGCGCTGACCCCGGAGACTGTGTTGTGTTTGAAGATTCTGACACGGGGCTCGCTGCTGCCACCAGCGCCGGGTGCGTCACAATTGGCGTCGAACACCTTCTAGACTTAAGCGGCTATCAGTCTCATTTGGTGCTTGATACGCTAGCAGACGTTGATATTGAAACAGTGTCAACATATTTCACAAAACTTCGTCATCTGCCACCAACCCGTGGCGGCCACAGTCTTTCAGAGGTATAAATTATGAGCGCAGTTCGTGGCCCCTTCGTTTTTGGTGACCGAGTGCAGCTCACCGGTCCACGCAATAAGCGATACAGCATCACACTCGTGCCCGAAGGGGAGTTTCACACCCACTGGGGAATGATCCCGCACAAAGATATTGTGGGGCGCGATGATGCGAGTGTTCTGACGATGGAGGGTGGTCAGGAGTTTTTAGCTATTCGCCCGCTGCTGGCCGATTTTGTGATGGCGATGCCGCGCGGTGCCGCAATTGTGTATCCAAAAGACGCCGCCCAGATTGTGTCACAGTGCGATATTGCGCCAGGGCTTAATGTTGTTGAAGCCGGTGTCGGCTCTGGTGCTCTCACCCTGCATCTCTTGCGCGCTCTTGCAGGCAGCGGCAGGCTGCACTCAATCGAACGTCGGCAAGAGTTCGCCGACATCGCTGCTGCAAACGTGACAGCATTCTATGGCGGCAAAGCTCCGAATTGGGAGCTATCTGTGGGTGATTTCCAGGATGTTTTGCCTAAGGTCGCAGAGCCGGGATCGATTGATCGTGTGGTTTTGGATATGCTTGCGCCCTGGGAGTGTGTTGACGCTGCTGCAACCGCGCTGGTTGGCGGCGGCGTATTCATCGCATACGTAGCGACTGTGACTCAGCTGTCGCGCACAGTAGAGGCGCTGCGCGCAAGCGGCGCCTTCACGCACCCCCAGTCATCTGAGACTCTCGTTCGGACATGGCATGTTGAGGGGCTTGCTGTGCGCCCAGATCACCGTATGGTGGGGCACACAGGTTTTCTTGTGACGGCTAGACGCCTTGCGCCGGGTGCTGTGCTGCCTGAGCTGAAGCGACGTGCATCAAAGTCAGAATTTAGTGATGCTGATGTTGATGCCTGGACACCGGGCATGGTTGGGCAGATGGTGAAGAGCGATAAAGTTTTGCGTAAAAAAGCACGTGCCGCCGAACGATTTGCCCAGCAGCGTCAAATAAACCCTGATCCAGAGGTTTGAGGCTAGACTGCAGAAGATGAGCCCCTCGCCACCTCACTCAAATGGTGCAGAGTCACCCGCTGCCGCCATTCTGTTTGCGTTTAAGAGTGACCCCAGGCCGCGCACTAAAGAGGAGATCATAACAGCCTTTCCGACCCAGTTTCTAAAGGGTGGTAAATCATCAGCCGAACAGAAATTTAGCGCTGCAAAGCGGGCGCTGAAAGAGAGCGGCATTGCTTTAAAACTTGATAAAAATAATCGCTACAGCTTAGAACTAGATTCAGCCTTTCTGGGCGAGGTAACTCAATCTTTCACAAACGTGGAAGCTATGGTGCTCTACGCTGCGGGCAACATGTGGTCTGCGCGCAGACGGGACAAAATTAACAGCACTCTGCTGTTTAAGCTCGCTACTTTAATTGGCATACATCAGCCGCGAGCACAGCTGTTGCGGCTGGATAGCGCGATAGATTCGTCTAAATTACAGCCCATACTTGACGCTCTGCAGCACGGCCTGCTGCTTGCGACAAATAGCAATAAGACCCTTATCGCACCGCTCGAGCTCGTAGAAATACTGGGGCGTTGGTGGTTGATAGGAGTGGATCAGGATTCTGCAAAGCTCGATATTTGGGCGGTTCATGAATTGGAGGGTATCGAACCTAACGATCGTGCACAGGCAGCAGAACTGCGCGTCACAGACCTCGAACTGACACAGTTTAAACAGAGTGAACTCTCTCGCCTCATCAATGCGGACCGTATCCACTTGAGTTTGAATCGGCATGATTCTGCTCATCTGCCACTCAGAGAACTAACTGAGAGATGGTATGGCCTAACCGGTCAGGCAAGACCCGTCGCCAATTCTGACGGCTGGACGGACGATAATCTGCCGCAGTTCGACCTGCCAGAGGTCGCGAGACTCATCATCAAAGCGCGTGGCGCGGCACGGGTTGACAGCGGCTCACCAATAGCCACCGCCGTTCAGACTGCACTAGAAAAGGTTGTGCAACAGCACACAGGAGCAGAGCCGGCCGCACCGGCTACCCGGGGCAGCGCATTTTCGCATCGCGCCTCAAGACTTGACGAGTTTGAGCGCATGACGCTTGCTACATCGATTGTGCAAATCGTGGGTCAGAGCGGGGAAATCTCTGTTACACAGCTTGCAAATTTTTTGCAGTTGAGCGAAGAAACAGTAACAAAAATTGCACTCGGTGTAAACTCGATCAGTTACGACGCGATTGACGCAGACACACCAACCGCCTGGTCGAGCGAACGATACCCACTATTTGATGAAACAGATCTCACTGAGAGAGGTATCGTCCGCGTTTCTGGTGAGTTGCTAGACGCCTCTTTAACATTTACAGCTGCCGAACTAGATCTGCTAATTACCGGTATTAAGACCGTGCTTATGCATCTTCCCGCACAGTTTAAAGCTGCGGGTGAGAGTGCGATTGAGAAAATTAGACTTATCTACGACAGCAGATACTCTGCAGCAGAGCGGGCCAATTTTCTATACAGCCTGTCAGAAAATAAGCGTCTTACTGCACTGTCCGCGCGCGAGACTGCACCCGAGCTGTCGCCGTTAAACCGCGATCCGCAGTATGCCAAAAAACTCAACACCGTATTAACCGCTTTGGTGGAAAAGCGCGGGCTCAATTTTAAATACCATAATGGGTCAGCGGTTAAAGACCGGACGGCTCTTATTAACTCGATGTCACTGATTGATGGTGACTGGTTAGCAGACGCCTACGATTTAGCTGCCGGTAAAACGCGTCACTTTTATCTCCATAAAATGAGTGATCCGCATTTCGGTGAGATACTATCCGACGATGATTTAACAGATATTGCAGCCTCTCTTGCCGCAACACGGCAACGAAAACACGCCACAGTGGATATCTTGGTGGCACCCCAAGCCCTGACTTTAATTAAAGAGTTCCAACCCCGGCAGTACAAAACCGTAAAAGGCCAAGAACCTGTCGGCTATGCTGACTGGATCCACTGCTCGGTTGATTTGTGGCGCCCAGAAAATCTTGAAAAACTCGTGTTCAGCGCTCCCGGCCAGATAATAGTGATCGGCAGTGCGGCTTCGCGTGAGCGGATTGCTATGGTTGCAGCGCAACTGCTGCAGACCGTTATTAGAGACGGCGACTAACCTGCGTTACAATCTAGGCGTGGCGAGATCGAAACGGCGAAGCAATCCAGAAGCGCGAATGCGGCTGATGGAGCACATTGCAGAGTTTCGACGACGGCTCATCATCTGCGCAATAACAGTTGCTGTTGCCGCTATCGCAGGTTGGTTTTTAAGCGATATGGTTTGGGATTTTCTGCGCCAACCGGTCAACCAAATAGCCGCCGAAAATGGGCGTCTCACAGCAATTACATTTCGTGATGTGACCGGCTCTTTTGACCTGAAGTTGCGCATCTCAATTTTTATCGCGATTTTTATCGGTTCCCCTATTTGGCTCTACCAAATCTGGGCGTTTTTCGCTCCGGGCCTCACCAAAAAAGAAAAAGCGACAACTATCGGTTTTATCTCTGCCGCAACCCCACTGTTCTTGAGCGGGGCTGTGTGCGGCTGGTACGTGCTGCCAAACATTGTAAAACTGCTCACCAGCTTTAGCTCTAGCGAAGATGCGCTGCTGCTGGATGCGCGCACCTACCTAGATTTTGCAACAAGACTGCTGCTCTCGGTCGGCGTTGGTTTTGTGCTGCCGGTGTTCGTCGTCCTGCTGAATTTTGCTGGTGTCTTAAGCTTCAAAACGATTATTGGAAGCTGGCGCTATGCGGTTATGGCTATTGTGCTTTTTGCCGCTATCACAACCCCCGCCGCCGAAGTTGTCAGCATGTTTGTGATCGCAATCCCGATGGTACTGCTCTATTTCACTGCAGCGCTCATAGCGTATCTGGTTGACCGCCGCAGGGCGAAGCGGTCGGCCGCCGAGTTCGCTGAGTATGAGGGTGTTTAAGAGTGGCGATCACAGAAACCACCGCTGACGCTCGAGATACTGTTGCTGCCTTTCAGCAGAGACTGGGATATCAACTCGATCCTTTTCAAACAGAGGCGTGTTTGCGTCTTGCGGGTGGCAAATCAGTGCTCGTGGCCGCCCCCACAGGCTCGGGAAAAACAACAGTTGCTGAGTTTGCAGTTGCACTATCGCGGCGAGAACACGATCTCGAGATAATTTACACCTCACCGATAAAAGCTCTCTCTAATCAAAAATATCGCGAGCTGTGTGTGACATACGGTGAGGATCAGGTTGCGCTGTTAACCGGCGATGTGACGGTTAACCCTGCGGCGCCAATTAAGGTAATGACAACCGAGGTGCTGCGCAATATTATTTACGCTGACGCTGACAGCCTTAATCGTCTTGCATTTGTTGTGCTTGATGAGGTGCACTATCTAGGAGACCCGTTTCGTGGTGCGGTGTGGGAAGAGATCATCCTGCATTTGCCGCTACACGTTAAGATTGTCGCACTCTCTGCAACAGTGTCTAATGTTGAAGAGTTGGGCGACTGGATTAACACAGTGCGCGGTGATACTGAAGTAATTATTTCCGAGCGACGACCTGTGCCGCTCTATCAGCATGTGCTCACTCCTGACGCTTTCGAACCGCTGTACGTGCACGGCAGGTTTAATCGTGCGCTCGTGCACAAGCTGCCTGCCAAACGAAAACGGAGCAGGGGAGCTGCGCCTAAAAAAATACGCGCAATTCGTCATGCAGATATTGTGCGCGGCTTGGATGAAACCAAGCTCACCCCTGCAATCGTTTTCATATTTAGTCGCCGCGGTTGTGATCAAGCGGTCACAAACTGTTTGTATGAGGGCGTATCGCTAACAACCAGGCAAGAACGAGAAGAAATACGCCGTGTTGCACTCGCTGCAACCGCAGACTTCTCTGAGGCCGAACGTCGTGTGTTGCGCATTCGCACCTGGATTAGGGGTCTTGAGCGGGGGATCGCAGCGCATCACGCGGGTCTGCTGCCACAGCTGAAAGCGGTGGTTGAGCTGCTTTTTCAACAGCGCCTTCTGAAAATAGTTTTTGCCACCGAAACACTCGCTTTGGGGCTGAACATGCCGGCTAAGGCGGTTGTGCTAGAAAAGCTTGTGAAGTTCAACGGTGAGGATCGTGTGCCGCTTACCAGCGGCGAGTACACGCAGCTCACCGGCCGTGCCGGGCGCAGGGGGATCGATGATGAGGGGCACGCGGTCGTGGTTTGGCACGATGGTCTCGATCTCGAAATGCTGCAGGGATTGGCGGGCAACCGCAGCTACCCGGTGAAGTCGAGCTTTAAGCCGACCTACAACATGGCGGTTAATCTTTTGTGCACGAGAACCCCCGATGAGGTTTATAAAACTCTTGAGCGTTCCTTCGCACAGTTTCAGGCGGATCGCGCAGTGGTCGGGAATGCAGCCGAAATACAAAAAATGCGCCAGTCGCTTACCGCATACGAAACAGCGATCGCTAAGGCAAAGACCGAGGCTGAAGCTGCCCGCTGGCGAGACCGGGCGAAAAAGCTGAGACGGCGCGTCTCACGCGAGCAAAACCGCATCTCTGGCAGGGTGAACAGCGTGCCGCGCCGCTTCAAAAAAGTTGTGCGCGTGCTAAGCGAACTGGGATACCTCACCGCATCAGAGAGGGATGATCTGCAGCCTAACGTGTGGGGGCATGCTCTCACTCATATTTATGGTGAGCGCTCTCTGCTTGTTGCCGAAGCGATCCGCAACGGAATCTGGAATGAGCTGAAACCCGCTGAGCTTGCAGCGCTAGTGGGTGCGCTCACCTATGAGCCGCGCCCAAACGACTGGGGAGATAATTACCCGCTAAGCCCCGCCTTTTATGCAGCAACTGATGCCACAGAGCGTCTGTGGGTGCGGATCGACAAACTAGAAGAGGCAGCTGGCCTGCCAGAGCAGTCAGTCCCCGCAGTGTATAAAGCTTGGGTGATGCACGCCTGGGCAGAGAAAAAACCGCTCGAAGAGATTCTTGAGCGCAGCAATCTTACGCCCGGAGACTTTTTGCGTTGGGCGAAGCAGACCGCAGACCTCTTGGGTCAGATAATTAGTGCTTGTGCGGCAGTCGATAGTGATCCAGCTGCCCCAGATATGTATGCACTGGAGGTGCTGGCGAAACAGGCGCGCGGTCTTGTGCTGTACGGCATAGTCGAAAGCGCGGGTCTCTAAGCTATGCGCACTGTGCTGCCAGCGGTTATCTGGGCGGCCATCGCTGGTGTCGGTGGTCTGCTGTTAGATCTCTCTCATGAGGGCACTGCGCTTTGGTGGTTAACCCCTGTCGCAATCTGCCTGCTGCTCTTACCGCTGTGGCAAAAATCTATTGGCGCGGTGCTGTTAGGCGGGTTTAGCGGGGCCGCAACTTTCTGGCTTTTGCACATTAACTGGCTGACTCTCTATCTCGGCCCGATTCCGTGGCTTGCGCTAGCCGGCGTTATGGTGCTGTGGCATTTACTCTTTAGTTTTTTTGCCTCCCGTCTTGTGCGTCTCACCTCCGCAATCGGGTTGCAGGCTGCCGGTGTTGCTGGTTTGTGGGTGGCTAAGGAGCTTGTTGAGGGATCCTTCCCCTACGGTGGTTTTTCTTGGGCGCGCATCTACGCAACGCAGGGGAGCAGCCCGCTGTTCGAAGCAGTCAGCTGGTTTGGGGTGGCCGGTTCGGGCTTTATACTCGTTTTCTGTAGTCTGCTACTGGCGCTCGGCCTGCGCGAGTATTACCTCTCCGGTAGACGCAGACGTAAAGCTTTTTTCTCGCTCGGAAGCGCACTCTGCGGCTTCTTGATATTGGCCTTACTCCCAGTATTTCCGCTTTCTAGCACAGGCTCTTTAAATATTGGTGCCGCCCAGGGTAATGCACGCGCTGGTATCTTTCAGGATCGCGAAAGCGGGGATGTGTTTCGAGATCATCTTGCTGCAAGCTACGGCCTCATCGCTGAGATGACTGGTGGCAACTCCGGCACAAAAGATTTTCGTAACAGTGTTTCAGACGGGCTTAAGCCGAAAGACCTCGACCTTTTGGTGTGGCCCGAAAACGCGGCGGAGTTTCAAGCAACCCGTCGCGTCCCTGTGAGAGCGGCTCTGGCTCAGCTCGCCTCTGAAATAGAAGCACCTGTGCTTGTGGGAAGCATTTTGCAGGAAGCCGATGCTGACTTAACTGTCACAAACTCGGCTGTGCTCTTTAACGAAAGAGGCTGGCAGATTGGGCGTTACGACAAGCTGAACCCTGTTCCTTTCGGCGAATATATGCCCAACAGAGAATTTTTTAATCTATTGGTGCCAGATTTAGTGTCTCTTGTGCAACTGGACTATAAACACGGAGATCTGCCGGCTGCTCTCAAGCTGCCAAACAGCCCCAACACAGCACTCGGCGTCGCGATTTGTTTTGACATGGTGTTCGACCGGCACAGCACGGCTATGCTCCAAGAAAAGGCGCAGGTCTTTATCGCGCTCACAAACAACGCTGATTTTGGAGACACGGATGAAAATGCGCAGCAGGTCGCGCTTATGCGGCTCCAGGCTGTTGCTGCCGGCCGTGCAATGGTTAACGTTTCAACAGTTGGCTATAGCGAGATTATCGACAAAGACGGCAGCGTGTTAGCTCACGTTCCTGCGCACACCGCTGGTGGTATGGCGGCGCAGGTGCCGCTATACGACGGGGCAACGCCGGCGATGATTTTCGGCGGGTTGTTTGCTCTCCTTAGTTGTTTGCTGCCCTGCGGTGTCTTCGGTGGGGCACTGTTCAAGAGAATCAAGAAGGCAGTATCGTAAGACTATTAATTATTTATCACTGTCAGGAGGACATATGAACCCGCTTGCACCAGGCAGCCTTAAAGGAAAGCGTGTTTTGGTTACCGGCTCGTCTCGTGGAGTTGGCGCTGACACCGTCAGCTATTTTGCTGAGGCCGGTGCCGATGTCGTGATTAACTACCGCAATAAGGCTGCGCGGGCTGAAAAACTAGCTCAAGAACTCAGTAAATTCGGTGGCAAGGTTATTACCGCTGGCGCCGACCTCACTGATGCTGAATCAGTGGCACAGCTTGCGAACACTATTAAAACTGAGCTTGGCGGTCTCGATATTCTCGTGCTTAATGCCTCTGGTGGCATGGAGCGCGGCATGGCCGAAGACTATGCGATGGTGCTAAACCGCGACTCGCAGGTGCGCATGCTCGAATCAATGCAGCCGCTGCTTGCAGAGGGTGGCCGTGTCGTCTTTGTGACCAGCCATCAGGCGCACTTTATTCGCACCACACCCACCATGCCTGAATATGAGCCGGTCGCGCTCTCAAAGCGTGCCGGTGAAGACGCCCTCCGTGAACGCATTCCGGCGCTCACTAAAGACGGTATCGAGTTTGTTGTTGTGTCGGGTGACATGATTGAAGGAACAATCACCGCAACCCTGCTTGAGCGCGCAAACCCTGGCGCAATCGAGGCGCGTCGCGAGGGGGCGGGCAAACTTTATAACGTTGCTGAATTTGCGGCAGAGGTTGCGGCGGCGGCTGTTGATCCGGTGCCCGCCGACAATACACGCCTTGTTGGTGACACATCTGATTTTAACGCTGCGTAATGTCGGCTGCGCTGACGCTCTCGCCTGCTCAAGTAACCGCACTGCGTGCAGCGCTTGACAGTGCCGACTATACGCTTGACAGTGTGACGGCGCTCCTTGGCGCAGAAGTATTGGAGTCGTTGCGTGCGGGATCTTTTGCCGGTGCGCTGCATCGCTTCGCCAAACTTCCTGCCTCACCACTCAAAACGCTCTGTGCACTGTTCTATCTCGGGGCACCTGTCACTCGTGATGAGCTGCAAACAACCTTCACACAGCTGACCCCGGAGGAGCTCACAGCGGCCGGGGTGCTCCGGGCAAATAACAGTTATTTTTCTGCCGCAGTATCTTTGAACCCGGTAACTATCGCTGACGGGCACAACCGCGAGTCGGGCGCCTACAGCTGGTGGTTATTCAGCGATTTAGACGATCATCTGCGCAAAGAGGCTGTTTCCGATGACCATGTTATGGGCGTTGGTGGCGCAACTCGATCCCTCATTTCACAGCTTCCACCCCTTAAAGTTGCCACCGCCGCAGATATTGGAACCGGGTGCGGGGTTGTCGCTTTCCACTTAGCAAAACGCGCTGCAAAGGTTGTTGCAACGGATCTTTCTTCACGTACGCTCAACTTTGCGCAGGTAAACGCACAGTTGAATGAGATAGTAAATATCGAGTTTCGTGCGGGGGATCTTTTTGCGCCGCTCGGGGCAGAGCGCTTCGACCTGCTGGCGAGCAATCCACCGTTTGTTATCAACCCCGCAGGGGAGAGCGCGCTCAGCTATCGCAGCACGCAAGAACCGGGAGATGCTCTGGTTGCACGCTTCACCAAGCAGCTTCCGGGTTATCTGAATAATGAGGGGCGAGCGGTTGCCCTCTTGAGTTGGGAAAACTACTGGGGTAAGAATTTTGCGGATCGCCCAACCGCTTGGCTTGAGCAGAGTGTTAAGCAGTTCGGGTCTGCATGGGTTATTGAGAGGGATCGCGTTAACCCACTTGCTTACGCAAAAATGTGGGCGCGCGATGGCGGTGTGCAGCTTGGCACAGCAGCCAGTGAAAAGCTGCAGCGCTCTTACCTTGACGACTTTGAAAAACGCGAAGTATCGACAGTTAGTTTTGGCTCCTTACATCTGCAAAACGGAGGTCAGAAACCCGTTCTGCATGTTGCAGAAGTGCGCTCACCCTACGGGGATCCGCAGAAATTGGGGAGCGCTATTGATGCAGCGTTTCGCACCGGTTCTCGCATTACAGGCTTAAGTGATTCAGAAATCCTCGAAAGTCGTCTGATGCTCGCCGCCGGTGTGAAAGAGCAGCGTTTACACAAGCCGGGGGAGGCAGATCCGCAAGAAATCTGGTTTGCGGCAACGCTGCCTTTTCTACAGCAGTATCCAGCGGGCACAGCAACCGCAGCAATGCTTGGAGCGAGCGACGGGGAGCTGAGTGTGGGGCAGATTGCTGGCGCGCTTGCCGATATTTTTGAGGTAGAGCCCGAAGCTTTAGCAACTGAGCTTTGCACGGTTGTGCGTGAGCTCGCCTACACCGGTCTTTTTACTGTCGCGCCTTAATTTTGCGCGGTAGAATTAGCTAATTATGCGATTTATAGATCTGACCGGAAAAACCGGTGATAAGCAGCGACTGCTCAACAGCGTACCACGTGCTGCACTGGGTGCAACTGAAGCGCAAGAGCAGGTTACTGCTTTGATAAATGCTGTGCGTCTCGAGGGTGAAAAAGCCCTGCGTGAACAGGCGGAACGGTTTGACGGTGTTGCAGGTCACGCTCTTAGAGTGCCTGAAAGTGAAATTACCGCTGCGCTTGACTCGCTCGATCCGGCACTACGGGATGCTTTAAAGACGATGGTGGAGCGCGTGCACGCTGCTTCTCTCGCGCAGATTCCTGCTGCACAAACAGTAAACTTTGGCACTGGAGCTGAGGTGTCGCTGCGGTGGCAGCCGGTTTCGCGTGTCGGCCTCTATGTGCCGGGCGGAAAAGCAGTCTATCCGTCTAGCGTCATAATGAATGCGGTGCCCGCGAAGGCCGCGAAGGTTGAGTCACTGGTTATCTGCTCACCTGTGCAGCCAGAAAACGGTTCTGTGCACCCGACAATCCTGGCGGCGGCGGCGCTCTGCGGTGTCGATGAGGTTTACGCTATTGGCGGCGCCGGTGCAATTGCGGCGATGGCGTATGGTGTGCCTGACATCGGCCTGGAGTCTGTCGATGTTATCACCGGCCCCGGAAACATCTTTGTTGCGGCGGCAAAACGCGCTGTTAACGGCGTTGTGGGGATCGACTCTGAGGCGGGCACAACTGAAATTATGGTGCTCGCAGACAGCACATCAGAGGCGCGTTTTGTGGCGGCTGATCTGCTCAGCCAGGCAGAGCATGACGAAGCTGCTGCTTCGGTGCTGGTGACCGACTCTCAAGAGTTTGCTGCAGCCTGTGCAGCCGAGCTGCAGCAGCAGTTGGCGATAACCGAGCATCGAGAGCGGGCCACCCGCGCTCTCGAAGGGCCGCAGTCCGGAGTGATACTGGTGCGCGACCGACAAGAGATGATCGCAGTAGCAGACGCTTATGCGGCAGAGCATCTCTCGATCCAAACCGCAGATGCTGAGGCACTTGCTTCTGAAATCAGCAACGCCGGCGCAATTTTCATCGGGCCTTACGCTCCTGTGTCTTTGGGTGACTACATGGCCGGCTCCAACCATGTTTTACCGACCGGCGGCACAGCACGCTTTAATTCTGGGCTTGGCGCACACACATTTCTGCGCCCGCAACAGGTAATTAACTACTCTAAAGCAGGGTTGCAGCACGTTCTCGATCCGCTGTTGACCATGTCTGACGCAGAGGGCTTGCCCGCCCACGGAGCAGCCGCAGCCGTTCGCTTTGGAGGCACCAGCTAATGAACTGCCCGTTTTGCCGCAACCCTGATTCGCGTGTGATAGACACCCGCACAACTGACGAGGGCACCCTAATCAGACGCCGGCGCGAGTGTCCAAACTGCGGGAAGCGGTTTACAACTTCAGAAACAGCTGCGCTCACAGTGTTAAAACGTGGGGGAGCGGTTGTGCCTTTTTTGCGCTCTAAAGTGATTGAAGGTGTTAAAAAGGCCTGTCAGGGGCGCCCGGTAACTGAAGCTGAGCTGTCACTTTTAGCGCAGCAGGTTGAAGACAATCTGCGTGCAACCGGTGCAGCGCAGGTTGAAGCAAAAGAGGTTGGGCTTGCGATCCTGCCTTTTCTCCGCAAACTCGATCAGATCGCCTACCTACGCTTTGCGAGCGTCTATGAAAACTTTGAAAGTTTAAGCGATTTTGAGTCTGCAATCGCTGGTCTACGGGCTGAAGAGGCTGCAGAGGGCGTTCAGAGCAGCAACAGTCATACAGAGGATCAACTGACCGAAAATAACAGTTAGAGTCGCACTATGTATCAGTTCATTTTTAATAATTTCTTCCGCCGCATTGACGCTGAAACAGCTCACAAACTGGTTTCTGGTGTGCTGAAAGCACTGCCGCCGTTTGCGCCTGTTTTGCGGCGTTTTACACAGCCGCATCCCGCACTGCGCGTGCGTGCTCTCGGAACTGTTTTTCCGTCACCGTTCGGCTTAGCCGCAGGCTTTGATAAAAACGCTGAAGAGATTATTGGTCTTGGAGCTTTGGGCTTCGGGCATGTTGAGGTGGGCACCCTCACCAAGCACCCACAGGAGGGCAACGAAAAACCGCGGCTATTCCGTCTGGTCGAAGATCGTGCGCTGATAAACAGGATGGGTTTTAACAACGGCGGGGCGGCGGCCGCTGCGCCACGGATTGCGAAAGCTCGACGCAATAAGCACCGTCCGGTAATTGGCGTCAATATTGGTAAGAGCCGCATCACGCCGGTTGCAGATGCGGTTGCTGACTATGTCGACTCAACACAACGGCTTAAGCATCTTGCAGATTACATCGCGGTTAATGTGTCATCACCAAACACTCCGGGGCTGCGCGGCCTGCAGGAGGAGAGCATGCTGCGTCCGCTACTCGAAGCAGTGCACGCCGCTGCAGAATCGGTTCCGGTGCTTGTCAAAATTGCGCCGGATCTAGATGACGAGCAGATTGACGGGATCGTTGCGCTTGCGGCCGAAATTGGGCTCGCCGGAATCATCACCCACAACACAACTATCGCGCGCACCGGCCTAAAGACATCAGATGCAGAGATAGAGCGTATCGGCGCGGGTGGCCTGTCTGGCAAACCCCTTGCGGATCGTTCTCTCGAAGTGCTCAAACGTGTGCGCAAAGCCGCACCGGAAAATGATTTTGTCATTATTTCGGTCGGCGGTGTCACAACCGCAGACGATGTAATTGCGCGTCTTAATGCGGGCGCAGATTTGGTGCAAGGATACACCGCATTTATCTACGAGGGCCCGCGCTGGGCCGCAAAAATTAACCGAGAGCTGTATAAGCGCGGCTGGCGCGGTAACGTCTAATTTAGGTTAGCGCGGGAAGTGACCGCGCTTTACCTGTGGCTTAGGCAGTCGCATGATACGCATTTGCATCGCACGGCTGATTGCGTACCAGCGGTAGCCGCGCTTTAGATTTTCGGCGCCAAATTTCTTGGTTAGGGCGCGCTTTATTTGGATACTCAAGAAAATAGCGTCAACAATAAAGAACGCAATCATGATCCAGAGCGCAAGAATTCCGTATGTTGCGATGTTAGTGGGGAAGAAAGTTAGCACAAGCACTACCAGCATGAACGGTAGTAACAGCTCACCAACCGTCCACCGCGCATCAACATAGTCACGAACGAATTTACGCTGCGGGCCTTTATCGCGCGGAGTGAGGTAGCGTTCGTCACCAGCGGCAACACCCGCACGCACCTTTTCACGCTCAAGGCTGACCGCTTCACGTCTAGCAGCACGAGCAGCTTTCGAGCGATCGCCAACAAGGGGGCGTGCCTTCAGAGCTTGAGCCTGTTTGCGCGTTGGGGTGGGGCGGCCCTTCCCCTGCTGTTTCTTTGCGTTTTCTGGCTTCGGTTCTGCGGCGTTCAAAACACGCTCCTTTGGCTTAGCTATTTTCAGACTTGCTGACTAAAACAGTTTATATAAAAGGACGCTAAATGAGTGCGCTAAATGCGCTCGCTGCGTAGAATTAACACCATGAGTGGCAATACATTAGGGCATCAGGTTGCGCTGACTGACGCAGCCCGCGAGAAGGTTTCCAGCTTGCTTGCGCAAGAGGGCCGTGAAGATCTGCGCTTGCGCATCGCCGTGCAGCCGGGCGGTTGTTCCGGTCTTATTTACCAGCTTTATTTTGATGAACGCCTGCTTGAAGACGACGCAATCGTAGACTACGACGGCGTTGAGGTGATTGTCGATAAAATGTCGGCCCCTTATTTAAACGGCGCAACAATTAGTTTTGAAGACACAATTGAGAAACAGGGCTTCACAATTGACAATCCAAACGCCCAGGGATCATGCGCCTGCGGCGACAGTTTTAGTTAAAAAACTCCCTAGATAAACATTAAACACGCCAATACGGGTAAACTTGTCCTGAAAATCCCCTGAAAGGCGGTAAGCTATCAGGGAGTAATCAGGTTTGAAGAATCTTTCAGCTTGTTCACATCTTGAAAGGTAAGCAGTGCGTTCTACACGTCTTAAGAAATGGGCAGCGGGTGCTGCGGTAGCCAGTGCGGGCATTCTCCTTGCTGGTTGTACACCGAACCAGACCCGGGGCTTCCTTCCTGAAGGATCAGAGGGAGCGACAAATCACACCGACAGCATTATCGGTCTCTGGACCACCTCATGGATCGTGCTGCTTGTTGTTGGTGTCATTGCGTGGTCGCTCGTGATTTGGGCTACCATTGCTTATCGCCGTCGCAAGGGTGAGACCGGTGTGCCTGTGCAGCTGCGCTACAACATGCCGATCGAAACACTCTTCACTGTGATCCCGGTGATTCTGATCATTGGCTTCTTTGCTTTTACCGCAAAAACCCAGTCTGCAATTGAAGAGCCTATTGCAAACCCAGATAACCGCATCGAGGTTATCGGTAAGCGCTGGGCTTGGGATTTCAACTACACCGATGAGAATGTTCACTTCTCCGGTGTGCAGGTGCAGACCGATCAGAACGGCTCACCAACTGCTGACACGATGCCGACTCTCTACCTGCCGGTAAATAAGAGCACCGAGGTAAAGCTCGAGTCGCGCGACGTGATCCACTCATTCTGGGTTGTTGAGTATCTCTACAAGAAGGACATGATTCCTGGTAAGACCAACTACATGTACTTCACTCCAACTAAGACCGGTACATTTGTTGGTAAGTGTGCAGAGCTCTGTGGTGAATATCACTCAAACATGCTTTTCCAGGTGAAGGTGGTCGAGCAGGACGAGTACGATGCATACATCGCGAGCCTTGCAGCGAATCCTGAGAATCAGGGTCTGCTCAGTGTCGACTACAACCCTAATCAGAACCTGCCCGGCACCAGCGCTCCTGAGGGCCACTAGGCATAAGAGGAAATACTGAAATGAAAAAAGGTAACGTAATCGTTTCGTGGTTGACGTCAACAGACCACAAAACAATCGGGTACATGTACCTGATTAGCTCCTTCGTGTACTTCCTAGTCGGCGGCCTGATGGCTCTGGTTATTCGTGCACAGCTGTGGGCACCGGGGCTCGAGGTTGTCGCCACACGTGAACAGTTCAACCAGCTGTTCACCATGCACGGCACAATCATGCTTCTGATGTTTGCAACACCACTGTTTGCAGGCTTCGCAAATGTGCTGCTGCCACTGCAGATCGGCGCACCTGATGTGGCTTTCCCGCGTCTTAACGCTTTCGCGTTCTGGCTCTACACCTTTGGTTCACTGATCGCTGTTGGTGGTTTCTTCACCCCGCAGGGTGCGGCCTCATTCGGTTGGTTTGCCTACGCACCGCTCTCAAGCGAAACCTTCTCACCTGGTATCGGTGGAAACCTGTGGGTGCTGGGCCTCGGCATCGGTGGTTTCGGCACCATTATGGGTGGTGTTAACTTCATCACCACTATCCTGACAATGCGTGCTCCTGGCATGACGATGTGGCGCATGTCGGTGTTCACATGGAACACCCTCATCACCTCAATCTTGATCCTTCTGATCTTCCCTGTGCTTGCCGCAGCTATGTTGGCACTCGCCTCAGACCGCATCTTCGGTTCGCACGTTTACGACGCAGCAACAGGCGGCGCAATTCTCTGGCAGCACCTGTTCTGGTTCTTCGGGCACCCAGAGGTTTACGTTATCGCGCTGCCATTCTTCGGCATCGTGTCTGAGATTTTCCCAACCTTTAGCCGCAAGCCTATCTTCGGTTACAAGACACTTATTTACGCAACAATCTCAATCTCTGCTCTGTCTATGACCGTGTGGGCGCACCACATGTTCGTAACCGGTTCGGTATTGCTGCCGTTCTTCGCGCTGATGACAATGCTTATTGCGGTGCCAACCGGTGTGAAGATCTTCAACTGGATCGGCACCATGTGGCGGGGTAGCATCACCTTCGAGACCCCAATGCTCTACGCTCTCGGGTTCTTGGTAACCTTCATCTTCGGTGGTCTCACCGGTGTTATCCTTGCCTCACCGGCACTCGACTTCCACCTGTCAGACTCATACTTCGTGGTTGCGCACTTCCACTACGTGATTTTCGGCACCGTGGTGTTCGCAATGTTCGCAGGGTTCTACTTCTGGTGGCCAAAGTTTACCGGTAAGCGTTTGAATGAGCGCCTCGGCAAGATTCAGTTCTGGATCCTGTTCATCGGCTTCCACGCTACGTTCCTCGTGCAGCACTGGATTGGTGTTAAGGTTCTGCCACGTCGTTACTACAGCTACCTGCCAGAGGACGGCGTCACCTGGATGAACCAGCTGTCAACTGTCGGATCAGTTTTGATCGCAGTTTCGATGCTGCCATTCCTGCTCAACGTTTACATCACCTGGCGCAATGGTAAGAAGGTCGAAGTTGACGACCCATGGGGTTACGGGCGTTCACTCGAGTGGGCAACAAGCTGCCCTCCACCACGTCACAACTTCAACTCAATCCCACGTATCCGCAGCGAGTCTCCTGCTTTCGACCTGCACCACCCAGAAGTGAGCGGGGTAGAGCAGCCTGCTCCACGACCAGCTGTCACAGCATCACACTAAGAGGTAGGTAAACAATGAAATCGAACATCGTAATTTATTCGGTGCTTGCCGTCTACTTCTTCGTGATTGCAACCCTGTACACCGTGTGGCATATGATCGCCTACAACGGTGAGGTTGAGTGGGCTGGTAGCCTCGCAGTTGCCGGCTCAGGGTTCCTCGCGCTGTTCTACGTTGGCTACCTGACCCTCAACTACCGCAAGCAGGGCGGTCAGCTTCTTGAGGATCAGGCTGAGGCAGATATCGATGACGCAGATCCTGAGATCGGCGAATTCAGCCCTTGGAGCTGGTGGCCGCTGCTTCTCGCATTCGGTATCGCGGTTGTTACTCTCGGTCTGTGCATTAACGGCTACTGGCTCGCATTCTACGGCGGCCCTATTGCACTGCTCGGCGTTGTCGGTCTTATCTTCGAATACTACAGAGGTAACTTCGCGCGCTAAGATGTCAGTATGACTATCACTATTCGCAGAGGCCAGTCTGAAGATGCTAAACAGCTCTTCGGGCTGGCCTCGCAGTATGTAACAGGCCGTGAACCAATCACCATTGACGAATTCACGGTGGCGCTTGATAATGTGCTGCGTTATCGTGAACAAGAAACCAACGTTCTTTTTGTGGCGGAGTATGAAGGCAGGGTTGCCGGATACTCCCTGATGACCGTCTCCCGACTGCTGCACGCACCGGGCCTCACAGCGCATCTGCAGGAGTTAATTGTTGATGAATCTGTGCGCGGTCACGGCATCGGAGATCGCCTTGTAGCGGCTAATGAGCACTACTGTATGGGTCGTGGCGTGCGTCAGCTGTCTGCAATGACTTCGCACATCGGGCGCTTCTACAATCACCGCGGGTTTGAGCCTATCGGGCAGCACTACCGTAAAATTCTGGAGCTCGGCTAAACGCACCACCCTTAAGGCGGGCATCTTCCACAGCATGCCTCAGTGTCTTCGCATGCCATCCAGCACGCAGCATGCTAGCGAGCCCAGCAGCAGCTGTCTCGAGTGAGGTAGGGCTGCCTCTTTGCAGCCCTATAAATACTCTGCACGCTGCCTGATGTCTCAGAGACTTTATGCCACGCCGGATCAAATGCGCGCAAACTACGATTTAGCCGCTTGATTGATTCATATTCAAGATTAGAGAGAAGAATCTTGTGACCTTTTAACCGCCCAGTGTTCCTGCCCGCTTGGGTACCCCTGTCCGGTGACGAGAGGTGGATGGTTGAGACCTTTTACCTAGGTGAAGACACCATGCAAACCGATGCCATCATTGCGATCTGCGACCGGCTTCGCGTTGAGCGCTCCATGGCCTACAAGCGTAGAGCTAAGGCGCTAGAGCATCTGTCCGCCCTTCTCTATGGACGCTAGATCTCTCTTGGGGCAGTCTCCTTCGCCGCATACCTTCGGGGTAGAATGGAGGTATGCGGCGAAGGAAAGGCCCTAAGTCATCGGTAGAAGAATGGTCAGATTTCAAGGGCAAATCTGATCTGTTGCGTTACGCCGTATATTGCGTTCAGGTAATAGCGATCATTTTTGGTGCACTCGGTACACTCTTAGTGGACGTGGCTGCAGTATTCACTTCACGATCGGTACTCGGATTAATCCTGATCACCATTTCTGCTATAACAGCTGTGGGTTTTCAAGTGTGGGTTGATGGACGCACAAGAGAACTCGAGAAACGCCGCAATAAGCACATCACCAACTTCAATGATCACCTTGACGGCATCATTACGCCTCTTTTAAATCTCGCATCCTCCGATGGGGGCATGAAGACTGCAGAAATTTTTACGGATGCAGTTCTAGCTGCAGGTGTTCACTTGTTTCCCGAGGATGGCCTGAGACTGTGCTTGTACCGGCTTGAAGACATCAGCGATGTGCCTCCAGGTGAAAACCTGGAAGGATCGGATCACTACTTGCAACTTATCGGATCCCGTGGTCGACTTGATGTGCCACGCAGGTACTTTATTCCGGGTGAAAAAGCGAGTAACCACGCGATTGAAATTGCACTTGGTCACTCAAGTAGGCCGTTTTCGCTAGTTCCAGAAGATGATGATCGTTTCTCTCGTTACGAAGGCTCGGTCTGGTGCTCGTACATGGAGTTTCCCCTAATCGGTAAGCATCGAAATCTCGGTGCCTTGATGGTGGATTCTCGTGAACGCGTGCTGTGGACACAGGAACATCAAGCGATCGGCCAAACGGTTGCGACGTTGCTCTCACACGGCCTTGACTTGCTGCCAAGTGCTGCCCGTGATGTTGTCCCTGAGTTAACTTCGCTCCAGGGTGTCGAAGGCATCTTGCCGAGCGGCTGGGTAAGCTGAAAGAACGAAGGGAGGACGACCATGGCTGATATTTTCGATGTCTCTAAGGAGATTCTTAAACACTATTCCTATGGTATCTCCACTCGCAAGCTCCAGAAGCTTGCTTATTTCTCTCAAGGATGGGTGCTAGCCTTGACTGGAAAGCCTCTTTTTGAGGAGGACTTCGAAGCGTGGCAGTTTGGCCCTGTGTCTCGCTCCTTGTATTGCCGCCATCGTGGCGCGTACAGCATTACTGACTCTGATCTTCCGCTTGGAGACGCCACCAATCTTAACCGCACGGAATCTGTCATAGTCGGAGCTGTTCTTCGGAACTATGGCTCACTCTCTGGTGACGAGTTGAGTGATATGACACATGCAGTTGGGACACCTTGGCAGCGGATTCGACAGGAGAAGGGGGTACAAGTTGGTAAGGGGTCCAGCGAAATTATCCCTAAAGACCTCATTCAGGCTTACTTCCGTAATATTCTCCGTGTTGAGAGTTAGGTGGACAAAACACGAACGCATTTGCGCTTGCAGGTCGTCTACACTGTAAGCAGTTGAAAATATGTCGAAATCCCCCGCAGTCACTATAGTTCGGGGGATTCAGTATCCCCGGCAGCGTGGGAGGTGATGGATCATGCCGCCTCGACCTGCTATTCCGTGCCGGTGGCTTGGCTGCCAAGCTCTCACCGACACCCGCTACTGCCCTGAACACGTGAAGAGAGGCCGACCGGAACTATCGCCGGTATGAGCGTGACCATGAGATCAACAAACTCTACAGCAGCCTGGCGAAAGATCCGTACCGCCTATGTCGTCCGCCATCTGCTCTGCGAATGCTGCGATGTCAATGGACGTTTGACGCCCCTGTCTCACGGTGGCACCCATGATGAAGACAACCTGATGTCGCTGCTCAACCCGCGCCACTAACGCCAAACTGCGAAAGATGGTGACCGGTGGCGAAACACGGGGGAGTGGTGTGAATCTCTGGAGCCTCTTTCTGTACGTGTAAAATCAGATCTTCGCACCTGATATACGGCATAAGTTATATAAAAGAAAAGGGGGTGTGAGATAACTCACACCCCCGAAATCTTTACCTATTAGTGGTGATCGTGCTTAGCAGCTTCGATCTCACCCTTAGTTGGTGGGACGATACGATCCTCGAAGAAGAACCGGCTAATAGCAGCACGCACACGACGCCCAAACGGAATCTTGCCGTTTGCGTCAGGACGCAGCACCAGCGGTGCGTAGTCGTGGTAGCTGACAAGCTCCCAGCGCTCTGCGTCAGAAACAGGCTCGTGCACCTCAGTGAACTTACCGCCCGGCAGACGCACGATGCGTGCAGATTCGTAACCGTGCAGCGCGATGCTACGGTCTTTCTTCTGCAAACCGAGGCAGATGCGCTTGGTGACAACGAAGGCGAGAATAGGGCCAACAATCAGTGACACCTGGAGCATGTGAATCATAAACTCCAGAGACTGCTGGAAGTGAGTCGCCATCAGGTCGGAGCTAGCACCAGCCCACAGCACAGCGTAGAAGGTAACACCGGCTGCACCGATTGCGGTACGGGTAGGTGCGTTGCGTGGACGGTCAAGGAGGTGGTGCTCGCGCTTATCACCGGTAACCCAAGCTTCAATAAATGGGTAGAGAGCCACAATTATGAAGAAGATACCGATAACGATAAGCGGTGCAAGCATGTTGAATGACCAGGTGTAACCGAACCATTCAGCTTCCCAGCCCGGTGGCACAAGACGTAGCGCACCGTCAGCGAATCCGATGTACCAGTCAGGCTGGGTACCAGCGGAAACCGGTGAAGGATCGTATGGGCCGTAGTTCCAGATCGGGTTGATGCTAAAGGTTGCAGAGATTAGCACCAAAACACCAAACACGATGAAGAAGAAGCCACCAGCTTTAGCTGCGTAAACAGGCAGCACTGGGAACCCTACAACGTTTTCCTGAGTGCGGCCGGCACCAGGGAACTGGGTGTGCTTGTGAATTACCACGAAGGTAAGGTGCAGTGCAATGAACAGAATCACCAGAGCAGGCAGCACCATAATGTGCAGCATGTAGAGGCGACCAATGATATCCATGCCCGGGAATTCGCCACCAAAAAAGAGGTAGCTGAGCCAGGTACCAACAACCGGAATTGCCTTCATAATGCCGTCAATAATGCGCAGACCGTTACCTGACAGCACATCGTCAGGGAGTGAGTAGCCTGTGAAGCCCTCAGCCATTGCAAGCACAAAGAGCACGAAGCCTACCACCCAGTTAAGCTCACGAGGCTTGCGGAATGCGCCGGTGAAGAATATACGCAGCATGTGCAGACCAATAGATGCTACGAACATTAGAGCGGCCCAGTGGTGGAGCTGTCGCACCAACAAACCACCGCGCACTGAGAAGCTGATATCGAGGGTCGACGCCATAGCGGCAGACATCTCAATACCCTTCATCGGTGCAAAGGGACCATCCCAGTGTGTCTCAACCATTGATGCCTGGAAGAAGAGCGTCAGGAATGTACCTGAAAGCAAGATTACAACGAAGCTGTAAAGCGCAACCTCACCGAGCAGGAAAGACCAGTGATCTGGGAATACCTTGCGGCCGAACTCCTTAACGGCGACGCCAACCTTGGTGCGCTCATCAAGATAGTTTGCTGCTTTTGCTGTAAAGCTGGTCTGGCCAGCCTTTTTTTCGAGAGTTACGTTACTCACTTCAGACGCTCCCAGTAGCTAGGGCCAACAGGTTCTTGGAAGTCACTCTGCGCGATGAGGTAACCCTCGTCGTCAACAGTGATAGGAAGCTGTGGCAGTGGACGCTTTGCAGGACCAAACACAACCTTTGCCTGATCAGAAACATCAAACTGTGACTGGTGGCACGGGCAGAGGAGGTGGTGGGTGTGCTGTTCGTAGAGTGCAACAGGGCAACCGACGTGGGTGCAAACCTTTGAGTAGGCGACGATACCGTCGTATGACCAAGACTTGCGATCTTCAGGCTCTTTTAATTCGTCCTTGTTGAGGCGCATAAGCAGCACGATTGCTTTTGCCTTCTCGTCAAGCGGGTGCTCTGCTTCGTACAGATTCTCTGGAATTACATGGAAAGCAGAACCAATGGTTACCTCTGATGCCTTGATTGGAACACCGCTCGGGTCGCGAGCCAAACGCACACCCTTGTCCCACATTGTGTGCTTCAAGAGATCGATCGGATCATACTCCTGTGGCGCCAAGCTGCGCAGCAGGGTAATACCGGGCAGCGGGAAAGCGATTAGAGCACCAATCAGGCTGTTGCGCACCAGGGTGCGGCGGCTGAAACCAGACTCTTCATCTGCGAGTGCAAAAATCTCAGCAGCGGTTTTGCGATCTTCCTCGTTAGTGGCTACCGGATGGCGGTAGTCGATCGATTCACCGTCATGCATTAAGGCCTTGCCCCAGTGCACAGCACCAATACCAATGCCGAGCAGACCGAGTGCCATACCCAAACCAACGAACAGGGTGTGCAGACGTATGTCAAACAGTTCACCTGATTCGATTGGGAAGAACATGTAGGCGAGAACTGCACCGAGGCTACCTGCAATTGAGAGGTAGAACAGTGAGAACACAATGCGCTCAGCTCGCTTAGCCTTCTTAGGGTCGAGATCGGTCACGCGCTTACGATGCGCTGGCAGACCAGGGTTCTCTACCGCGTCAGAGGAAATCACCGCGGTGCCACCATCTTGCGGGTAGGCATCGTGGCTCTGGCTGGCGACAACGGCGCCGTTAATGCCGTCTTTCGCTTCCTTTGCCAATTTAGCTCCTAATTATTTCGGTTAAAAGATTTTTCCAACAGGGGAGAGTTAGTTTGACTTAGAGGTCACCCACACAGTGAGTGCGACAAGCCCGCCAAGCCCAATCACCCAGATAAACAGACCTTCGGCTACAGGGCCGAGAGAGCCGAGCTTGAAGCCACCAACAGAAGTCTCGTTTTCGATGTACTTGAGGTAGCTGATGATGTCAGCTTTATCTTCAGCGGTCAGGTTTGCATCTGAGAACACCGGCATGTTTTGTGGGCCGGTTGCCATTGCCTCGTAAATGTGAGCAGCGTCAACACCCATCAGGCTTGGTGCAAACTTGCCCTGTGTCAGAGCACCACCGGCTGCAGCAACGTTGTGGCACATTGCGCAGTTAATGCGGAACAGTTCGCTACCGCGCGCTGCATCGCCGTCTGCCTGCAGGAATCGTGAGTCTGGAATCTCAGGCCCTGGAGCGAGTGACGCGATGTAAGCAGCCATCTGCAGTGTCTGTTCTTCTGTGAACTGCTTTGGCTTCACCATGCCCTGCGGACCCTGGAAGGCCAGTGGCATACGGCCGGTGCCAACCTGGAAGTGCACAGAAGCAGCGCCAACACCGATAAGTGACGGGCCGTCGTTTGGAGTGCCCTCAGCGTTCATGCCGTGGCATGTGCCGCAGTTTGCAGCAAACAGTTTGCGGCCCTCTTCAATAGTGCTAGCAGAGGTCATATCAACTTCAGCGGTTGCTGATACCTGGTTAATTCCAGCGTATGCGCCACCGGTGATGATTAGACCGATACCGAGAAGTGCCAACGTGGCAAGCGGATGCCGACGTCCTGTTTTCTTAAGCTTTTTTGACTTTGCCATAATCTATATCCCGATCTAAACTGCGCTTACTTAGCGATGTAGATGATCCAGAAGAGGATGATCCAAACGATGTCAACGAAGTGCCAGTAGTAAGAAACTACGACTGCGCTAGTTGCTTCTTTGTGGGTGAAGTTCTTTACTGCGTAAATACGGCCGATTACCAGCAGGAATGCAATAAGACCCAAAGAAACGTGGAGACCGTGGAACCCGGTGGTCAGATAGAAAGCAGCGCCGTATGCGTTGCTAGAAAGTGTCACACCGTGGGAAACAAATGTTGCATACTCAAACACCTGACCGGCAACGAAGATCGCGCCCATGAAGTAGGTCAGGTAGAACCATTCGACGGTGCCCCAGCGGCTGATCTGCAGCGGGCCGCCAAGACGGTATGGCTGGCTGCGCTCTGCCGCCCACACACCCATCTGGCAGGTGATAGACGATGCCACCAGGATCAGCGTGTTAATGAGCGCGAAAATGAAATTGTGCTTCGCTGTTTCTGCCGCCCACTGTTCAGGGGCCATAGCGCGTAGAGAGAAGTAAATTGCAAAAAGACCAGCGAAGAACATAACTTCACTGCCGAGCCAGATAATCGTGCCAGTGGCGACGATATTAGGCCGCTTCACTGCCTGCACGGCTGATTTGGTAGCCATCTTGTAACTTTTCACCTTTTCATATTGGTCGCTGCTGTTCCCGCAAGCCAAAGCAAGCGCTCACAACCGCAACTAAACGGTCTCTGCCATCTTACCTGAATAAATGCCGTGAGTGCAGCGCATTTGCAGGTGGTTTTAATGAAACATTTCAGATTTTGCGTAAAGCGACCCCGTTTAGCGGTGCAGAACTCCTAGAAGTACACCATTAATTAGCGGGTTTTCTGTAAAATTTAGGCATGTCAAACACCGTTGAATCATGGCCAAACATTCTCGAAACACTCCTCGCGGGGCGCGAGCTTGGCGTGTCGCAGGCCGAGTGGGTAATGTCCCAGTTCGTGACGGGGGAGGCGACTCCAGCACAGATCGGCGGCACTCTCGTAGCTCTGCGAAGTAAGGGCGTGACAGCTAGTGAGCTGCTTGGATTCAGCGACGCAGCTCTTGCGCACGCGACACAAACAAAGCTCGGCAGTGACGCTGTAGATATTGTGGGCACCGGTGGTGACAAGGTTGGCACTGTCAATATTTCAACAAGCGCTGCAATGGTTATAGCTGCGGCGGGCGTCCCGGTTATCAAACACGGAGCTAGGGGAGTATCGAGCAAATCGGGCGCGTCAGATGTGCTGGCAGCACTCGGCGGCAGCCACGGCTTAAGCGCCCAGGCGCAGCTTAGTGTTTTTAAAACAGCAAACATCGCCTTCTTAAATGCACCCAATATGCACCCAGGTTTTGCGCACGTTGCGCCTGTGCGCAAAGAGTTAGGGATCCCAACCGTATTTAACTACTTAGGGCCGCTCTGCAACCCGGCAAAACCGATCGCATCTGCGATTGGTGTAGCAAATGCAGAACTTGCACCAAAAATAGCTGAGGTGTTTGCGCTGCGAAAGCAAACGGCTTTGGTGTTCCACGGCGGTGACGGGCTCGATGAACTAACGACAACAACCACCTCGACTGTTTATCAAGTTGCGGGGGGCAAAATTACATCTCTCGAGTTTGATCCGCAAAATGTTGGCATCGGGCGTGCAACAATTGCAGAGCTTCAAGGTGGGGATCCAGCAGAAAATGCACAAATCATGCGAGACACCTTCAACGGCGCGCAGGGCCCTGTGCGAGAAATAGTTGCACTCAATGCAGCTGCGGGGCTAACAGCGTATGAGCTTGCAACAGATGAAAATCTGGGCAGCGCTGATTTCAACGAGCGTATAGCAAGGAATTTGCAGCGAGCCTATGAGGCAATTGATTCAGGCGCCGCACTCAGCACAGTTGACGCTTGGGTGAAAGCAACTCAGGAAAACGATTAAGCGCTCTAAGTCGGTAATCTGCCGCGTCACCGCGAGGGGAGTTGATTTCACTCGCGGTGATAAGCGAACAGCTCCTCAGAATACTTAAACTGACATAATATGTATTATCAACGTAATAGCAGAGTGGCGCGATTAGCAACCCAGATGCAGGCTGCAATTACCGCCGTGTATGCGCCGACCATGATTGCCGCGTCGCTTCTTGTAAAGGCGGCAAAAATTAAAAAGATCAGCGCAACCAATGTGGCAAGGCCAAATAATACGCGCAACAGAAAACGCACCAAGGAGCCAAGCAGCGCAATTTTATTGTCGCCGTGCGCAATTATTAAGCTCCAGAGCGCGTAGCTTCCGATTGTGAGCGCCAGCGCGCCAACCATGTCACTCGGACGATGCCATCCGGCGGTCATCACCTGCAGCGCAACTATGCTCAGACCAAAACCAACTAAAGCTGACATAAAACCACGAATCGCGGCCGGCACAGCAAATATCAGCGCTATCCCGAGCACCGCAATAGCCGTCATATGCCCGCTTGGAAAGGAATTGTGCGTCAGCGCCGCGTCTATTAACACCGGCCTGTCTAGCAGCACATTCTTTAACAGCTGTGACCCAAACAGTGCTGTGAGTGACGCCAGCAGCACCACCAGCGCACGGCGGATACTCCACACCGCTAGTGTGAGCACAACAAGCACACCAAGGCTTAGAAAAACCGATAAGGGTGACACCATATTTATCGGAAAACCGGGATCGGTCTTGTAGTTAGCCGTTTCTAGCACACTCGCCTCGGCCAACTGTCCGGTTCTTGTGAGCACGCCAACATAGTAAGCTGCAAACCCCGCAACACCCGCGATCAACAGGGTGAACGAAGCGGCTAAACGTGACCTGTTAAGCATATTCGTCAAAATCCTATTGCCTTTCGTTGTTGCTGGCGTCGCCCTTACCAAACTAGCCGGATTAGCTTTGATTTAACTGCGACACTGCGCGCAACGACCACAAGCTAAGGCTGGCGGCGTGTGCGACATTGAGTGAATCAACACCGTTTTGCATCGGAATTTTGACAAGCACATCAGAGGCTCCAAGGGCCTTTCTAGATAGACCCGGCCCCTCAGAGCCGAGTAAAAACGCCACTTTCTCAGGCGGATTACTTGCAAACTCCAGAAGATCCACTGCGTTTTCTCTTAGTGCGAGACCGGCGAGCGTAAATCCCATCTTCCGCAGCAGCGGACCCGCCTCCTCCCACCGTGGCAGATGCGCCCATGCGACGTTAAACACGCTCCCCATACTCACTTTTATTGCGCGTCGATAGAGCGGATCCGCACACCCCTCTGTTAGTAATACTGCGTCTGCGCCGAGACCTGCAGCAGCTCGAAATATCGCCCCCACATTTGCATGGTCTACAAGCTGATCCAGCACAACCACAGTCTTTGCATTTTGCAACAGCGGTGTGATCTCAGCAGGTCTGGGGCGATTAAACGTTGCCAATGCTCCCCTGTGCACGTTATAACCGGTAACAGCGGCAAGCTGCTCGCTCGTTCCAAGCACTATCGGAACTTTAGGATACTGCTTTATTAGAGGGGTTAAAGTATCTAGATGTTTTTCCTGCAGCAGCGCAGCGCGCGGTGTCAGCCCAGCCTGCAGCGCACGATTAATAATCTTTTCTGATTCAGCGACAAACACACCGTGCGCGACCTCTGATTTAGAGCGCAACTGCACTTCGGTGAGGTGCACAAAATCTGCAAGCACCGCCTGCGGCGCATCTTCCCATGTCAGAATCGTCATTATTTCAGACTCTGTATGAATTTAATCGCAAGCTGCGCGGCCTCCAGAGGTGCTTCGTAGTGCACCAGGTGCCCGACTCCCCCAACAATATGAATTTGCGCTTTTGGCAGTTTATTAGCCAAGGCTAGCTGCTCAGGCAGTGCAGTAATATCATCTTTTTCACCGACGATGAGCTGTATTGGGAGCGCAGTAGCGCCAAGCTCTTCTCCAACGGTGGTGCTAACGCTCGCTTGAAAGGCTTCAAGCAGCGAGTTTGTGTCGGCGAAATTACTGAAATAAAGGCTGTGCTGCCGGTGTATCCAACCGCGCAGTTGCCGGTCGCGAGTTTTTGCCATAATTTCGCTCATACCGCGCACAATGATGCCATTGCTCAAAAGTTTGTGCGCAATTTTCTGCGGTAGCACAGCTCCAGCCCTGTAATAGGCGATAGCGAGCTTGGTTGCTAGGGCGCGCGGCCCTTCAAGCGCCGGCGCCGAAATCGGGTTAATGAGGGTCAGCGACAGTGGCTGCAACCCCCCACCAACAGCTGCAGCAGAGACCAGTGTGCCAAACGAATGGGCAATTATGTGTGCGCCAGCGGGCGCCACAGCGTGACAGAACTGCTGCAACCAAGCGGCAAACCCAGCTATATCATGGGTGGCGTTCATAGTTGGAGTCTGACCGAACCCGGGCAGATCAGGAACAATAATGCGGTATTCACTCGCCTGTGAGCCGAGTGTTTTGAGTATTCCGTCGACTATCAAATTAAGGCCGTGGTGATCACCGCGGAAACCGTGCACAAGCACTATTGGCACCCCAGTATCAGGGCCGGTTACCCAGGCCGCAGTGGCGCCAGCCCCTGCCATCGGCACATACAAAACTTCAGTTTCCATAACCCTCTCAGTCTAGTAAGTGCGGCTTAGAGCTTTTAAGAGCGAGATAAAGTCATACACCCCCGCGTTACCATAAGTACATGTCACAAAAAGACCTAACAGCGTTTAAAAATTTCATTGCATTCGATACTGAGACAACCGGAATAGACACTGCCGCATCGCGAATTGTGAGCGCCTCAGCAACTGTTTTTGCAGCGGGCGAGGCGCAAACTACCTACGATTGGCTTATCAATCCAGGAGTTCCAATCCCGGAGCAGGCATCCAGGGTGCACGGCATAACAACTGAAATTGCCGAGCGTGACGGGCAGCACCCGGCTGAGGCAATCACAGAGATTGTGGCGCTCCTAAACTCACACGCTGATAAGGGGTATGCGATTCTGGCTTACAATGCGCCGTTTGATCTATCGATCCTTAAAAGCGAAACAAAACGCTACGGCCTTTTACCAGTCAAAGAAAACAGCACAGTTTTTGATCCGCTCGTGCTCGATAAACACTTTTGGAAGTATCGCAAAGGCAAACGCACACTCGAGGTCACCTGCGAGCACTACGGGATTACACTCAGTGCAGCTCACACAGCAGATGCTGATGCGCTCGCGGCGGGCCTGCTGATGCTGGCGATGCTGGAGAAGTTCGGTGACGCAGACGACTTCCCTAAAACACCAGCTGAACTCCATACCGCACAGGTGCGGTGGGCTGTAGAGCAGGCAGCCGATTTTGAGGCCTACCTGCACCGCATAGGCAAAACCGACGCAGTCATATCAGGCACTTGGCCGGTTAAATAAAAAGGTGCGGCGCTCAAACTCTTTGAGCGCCGCACCTGCAACAGCAGCAATAAACTGCTGTCAGCAAAAAGACTTACTGCCCGAAGCCAGCAAAACGCTGGTTGAACTTCTCAACACGACCTGCAGAGTCAAGAATGCGCTGCTTACCGGTGTAGAACGGGTGTGATGCGCTTGAGATTTCAACGTCGATAACCGGGTAGGTTTCACCGTCGAGCTCAATGGTCTTGTCGCTGGTGAGGGTTGAGCGAGTCAAAAAGGTTTCACCTGAAGCCAGATCGCGAAATACGATTGCTTCGTAGCTAGGGTGAGTTTCTTTCTTCATGATGATCCTTCTAAAGTTTGAGTTTGCGCGTGTTTACGCGAAAGTCTAAATAGCGAAGCTAATCGCACCAATAGATTAATATAGCATTTAAATTCGAGTTATGCTGCAGCAACAGCGAAATAACGGTCTGATTCGCTGCTAATTTTTAGCTCAACCCCGAATGCGGCTGACAGATTTTCTGAAGTGAGCACCTCAGAAATAGCTCCCTGCGCCTTGGGCTTGCCGTCTCGACCCAAGAGCAGCATGTGTGTGAAGCCCGGCGGGATCTCTTCCACGTGATGCGTCACCATAATCATGGCTGGGCTGTCGGGCGACTTTGCAAACCCGGAGAGCATCTGCAACAGCTGCTCACGCCCGCCCAGATCAATATTTGCGGCAGGTTCATCGAGCAACAGCAGCTCTGGATCGGTCATTACGGCGCGCGCGAGCATGACACGTTTGCGCTCACCGTCACTGAGGGTGCCGAAAGTGCGCTCTGCGAGATCGGTCAGGTGCCACTCAGCGAGCACACGGTGTGCCCGCTTTTCATCAAGCTCGTCATACTGTTCATGCCAACGGCCAGCCACGCTGTAGGCCGCAGTCAAAACAACATTAAAAACGGTCTCGTCTAGCGGAATGCGTCGCTCGTGTGCGCGGGTCACGATACCGATAGCTGTGCGCAGCTCAAAAATATCTACCCGCCCCAAGCGCTCCCCAAGCACATCTACTGTGCCTGAGGTTGGGTAGTCGCTCACACCGGCAATCTTCAGCATCGTAGATTTACCCGCACCGTTTGGACCGAGAATCACCCACCGCTGTGAGCTGTCTACCGTCCAATTAATACCGTTCAGAATCGCCCGGCCACCGCGCACGTAACGGACGTCGTCAAAATTAATGACTTTAACCATGCAATTTAGCCTACTCTGGCATTCTTAAAGAACCGTGCGGCACGCCTTAGCGTTGAACGCAAATACAATGTTAGATATGAACAAAAACGCGCCACTGGTAGTGCTCGACTGTGATTCAACCTCGATCCGCGAAGAGGTGATTGAGATTATCGCCAAGACCGCGGGATCTTATGAGGAAGTAAAAACTATCACCGATGCCGCAATGCGCGGTGAGTACGATTTTGCTGAAAGCCTGAAAGCGCGTGTCGCAACCCTTAAAGGTGTGCCAGAAAGTGTTTTCGAGCAGACCGCAAAACAGCTTAATTTCAACCCCGGTTTTACCGAGCTTGTCGAAGCAGTGCACGCGCGTAACGGGCATATTGCTGTTGTCTCTGGCGGGTTTCTAGAGGTGCTTGATCTCGTTATGCCAGCGCAAAAGGTCGACGTCTGGCATGCGAATCGGCTGACGGTTGCAGACGGCAAACTCACCGGCACTGTCAGCGGGGAGATTGTGACCGCAGCAACTAAGGCTGACTACCTGAAAAAATGGGCGGCAGAGTTTGGCACTCCCCTGTCTCACACCATTGCGGTTGGTGACGGCGCCAACGATATTGAAATGATGCGGATCGCGGCAATTAGCGTCGGCTATCAAGCAAAACCAGCTGTGCGCGAGGTCGCCGACTACTGTTTCGACGACACTCTCGCACACATTATTCCGCTGCTTGATCGCCTCGGCTAACCGCACAGCTACTAATAGCTAGTGACCCATCCCGAGACCGCCGTCGACAGGGATGACAGCGCCTGAAATGTAGGCTGCGTCGGGGCCTGCGAGGAATGATGCAACACCGGCGATTTCAGAGGCATCACCAAAACGAGCCGCAGGAATGTTTGCTAGATACTGTTTCTGCTGCGCCTCTGGCAGCACCGCAGTCATTTCAGTGTCAATAAAGCCCGGTGCGATCACGTTTGCGGTAATGTTGCGCCCGCCTAGTTCGCGAGTGAGTGAGCGCGCAAACCCGACAAGCGCAGCCTTAGATGCGGCGTAGTTTGTTTGCCCCGGCGATCCGTAGAGACCGACAACACTTGAGATCAGGATCACACGGCCAAATTTTGCGCGCAAGAATCCCATTGAGGCGCGCTTCACGACACGGAAAGCGCCGGTTAGGTTGGTGTCAATCACACCGGTAAATTCTTCTTCGCTCATGCGCATCAGCAGAGTGTCTTTAGTGATGCCGGCGTTGGCCACCACCACCTCAACCGGCCCCCATTTTTCTTCAACCTGTTTAAATGCTGCGTCAACGCTTGCAGAGTCAGTAACGTCAGCTTGCACGGTAAATGCGCCCTCGGGCCCTCCCTCACCGGAGCGTGAGGTAACCGCAACACGATGACCGTCAGCGATCAGACGCTCAGCAATAGCGCACCCAATGCCGCGATTTCCACCGGTGATTAGAACTACTCGGCCAGTCTCTTGAGCCACATTTCCTCCTCTTGTGGGATCAACCATTTTCATTAATGCTAGCTGTTCAAGGAAGGCGTACACTGAATGTGGGAGGTGGTCGTGTCGGAGTCGGTAAATATCACGAGTGTGGGCGTTGATCCTGCCGCAGATCGGGCACGACGCCAGCGTTTTTACCTGCTTTCGATGGCGATCCGCTTTGTGTGCGTTGCGTCGCTGTTTTTTCTGCCGCTGCAGCTGTCATGGTTTGCAATTGTGGGGGCGGTTGTGCTGCCCTATTTCGCGGTTATGATCGCCAACGCTGTCGCGCCAACAGTCGATGATGCTAAATTTCAGACGGTGACGCCAGCTGCGATCACCCCGGAGGCACCCAGTGCCCCAGCAGCGAGCACCCCGCACACTATTGTTGTTGATGCTTTTGCGGATCGGAAAAGCTCAGGTGAACGCATTTATGGGGAGTCTTAAGCGCTGTGATCCGCAATCTGTTTGATGAGAGTCTGCCGCGCTACACCTGTTCGCGCACGAACTGCCTCGCGCACGCAACGGCAAAGCTCCTGTGGCGCAATCCAAAAATTCACAGCAACGGTAAAACCAAAATATGGCTTGCCTGCCCTAAACACCGCGAGTATCTGTTTAACTTTTTAGCGGCAAGAGATTTCCCAGTCGAGATTGAGGAAATTACAGAACTGTGAATCGCGAACAAAATAAGTATGTCGGGTGGCGTTTTCTGTATTCACCACGGTGGATCGGCTATTACGCGATGCTGGTTATTTTCGCGGTTGCCTGTGTGCTGCTCAGTGACTGGCAGTTCAACCGTCGCGAAGAGGCGCGCGCTGAAATAGCCAGAATCGTCAATAACTATGACGCACCCGCAAAAAACCTGTCAGAGGTTTTGCGCCCCGGTGACAGCTTCGACACCGATGACATGAAGTGGTTGCCGGTTACTGTGACCGGTGAATTTGTTGGCGAGCCGCTGCTCGCACGCAATCGCCCCGGCGCTGGCGGCTCTGGCTCTGACGTGGTGCGCGCTTTTCAAGCGACCGACGGCACAGTTATTTTTGTCGATCTCGGTTGGGTCGACTATTCATTAGACGGTGACACCGCAGCCGATTTTGCCGCGCTGCCTACTCCCCCAACGGGTAAAACGCACGATTTAACAATTCGACTGCGCGCGAGTGAACCGCAAATTAAAGACCGGGTTTCAACCACTGAAACTGTTGGCACGCTCAACGTCTCTGACATGTTAGAGGTGGCAAACCGCAAGGGCCCTGCCATTAGTGAGCAACAACTGATAACCGCTGCGTATGGCATGTTTATTGCTGCTCAACCGACTGTAGAGCACGGCGCACTGCCCGACAAACCCGCGCTAGATGAGGGGCCGCATCTGTCTTACGCACTGCAGTGGATAGTTTTCATTGCGATCGCGGGATCCGGGGTGTGGTACGCGGCACGGCAGGAGTTTAAAAACTTTAACCGCGGATCCGCAAGGGTTAAACAGATGGAAGAAAAAGCGCAGGCCAAACAGCGTGCCCGTGAGGCAAAACGCGGTAAGAGCGACGCCGATATCGAAGACGAACTGTTAGACGGTTAAGCAAGCTCGATCAGATCGAGATAGTCTGCAGACCAGATGTCTTCGGTAGCTTCGGGCATAATCAGCACCCGCTCTGGGTTGAGGGCTGCAACCGCGCCCGGATCGTGCGAGACCAGCACCACTGCCCCGGTGAATGTCGCAAGCGCGTTTAGGATCTCTTCGCGGCTGGCCGGATCCAGGTTGTTTGTTGGCTCATCCAGCAGCAACACGTTTGCACTGGAAACAACCAGCGTTGCAAGCGCAAGCCTAGTTTTTTCACCGCCTGAGAGCACCCCAGCCGGCTTATGCACGTCATCGCCGGTGAAGAGGAACGAGCCGAGCACTTTGCGCGCCTCTGTTTCGGTTAAATGCGGCGAGGCAGACACCATGTTTTCAAGCACAGAGCGCTTAACATCGAGTGTTTCATGCTCTTGCGCATAGTATCCAACCTTTAAACCGTGCCCTGCTATCAGTTTGCCGGTGTCTGGCTTATCAACACCGGCGAGGATGCGCAGCAGTGTGGTTTTACCCGCGCCGTTAAAGCCGAGCACAACAACTTTGCTGCCCTTATCGATAGCCAGATCAACGCCGGCAAAAATCTCCAGCGAACCGTAAGACTTTGAGATGCTCTCAGCCATGAGCGGTGTTTTCCCGCAGGGTTGCGGATCGGGGAAACGCAGTTTTGCCACTTGGTCAACCTGCCGCACAGCCTCAAGCCCGGAGAGCATTTTCTCGGCTCTGGCGACCATCTGGTGTGCTGCGGCAGCTTTTGAGGCTTTCGCCCCAAAGCGAGCAGCCTGTTCTTTTAGCGCGCTGGCTTTCTTTTCAACATTGGCCCGCTCTTTACGGCGTCGCTCCTCGTCGGCGGCACGCTGGCGCAGATAGTGCTTCCACCCCATGTTGTAGATGTCGATAACCTGCCGGTTAGCGTCAAGATAGAAGACACGGTTTACGGTTTCGTCTACCAGCTCTACGTCGTGGCTGATGATTATGACCCCGCCTTTATAGCTGCGCAGAAACTGCCTGAGCCAGGCAATAGAGTCGGCGTCGAGGTGGTTTGTGGGCTCGTCAAGGATCATCGTGTCGGCGTCGGAAAAAAGGATCCGCGCTAATTCGATGCGTCGCCGCTGCCCACCCGACAGCTCGCCCAGTGGTTGTTCGAGCACACGATCAGGCAGCCCGAGATTGTGGGCGATCGTCGCCGCTTCGCTCTCTGCCGCATAACCGCCGAGTGTGTGCAGCTGATCCTGCAGCCGACCGAAGCGTTTCATCGCGCGTTCGGCAACCGTCGTATCGCTGCTCGACATTTGCTCTGTGGCTACCGCGAGCTGTTCGTGCAGTGTGCCCAAACCGCGCGCGTCTAAAATGCGGTTGCGTGCTATCTGTTCGGGGTCTGCGGATCGCGGATCCTGCGGCAAAAACCCGAGCTTGCCGCGCACACTCACCCGCCCCTCGCTCGCCTGTTTGTCACCGGCGAGAACTTTAGTGAGGGTGGTTTTGCCCGCACCGTTTCGGCCAACCAAGCCGATTTTGTCACCGGGGTTGACCGTGAACGAGACGTCGCTCATTAACCGTCTGGCGCCAACATCAATCGCCAGACTCTCTACTGAAATCACTAGATTGAAAAACCTAGGGCGCGCATCATGTCGCGGCCGTCATCGGTGATGCGCTGCGGAGTCCACGGCGGCATCCACACCCAGTTGATGCGGAATGCGGCAACAAGGCCGTCGAGTGCTTCAGCAATATCGTTTTCGATAACGTCAGTGAGCGGGCAGCCGGCGCTCGTCAGCGTCATTGACACAACAAGCGCGTCATTTGCTTCATCGTAGGCGAGGTCGTAAATGAGACCGAGGTCGACGATGTTTACCCCGAGTTCTGGGTCAGAAACATTTTTCAGCGCTTCAAGCGCCTGCTCTTTAAAGGCAGGATCCATATTGGCAAACTGCGGCTGAGTCAAAAAAATGCCTTTCTGTTTAATGAACTCGCTGGAGACTGATTTTACTCTGACTCCAGCGAGTTGTGAAGCACTGCTTCTTTAATCAGGTTATGCAGCAGCCTTAAGGTAGCGATCGTAGCCCTCTTCTTCAAGCTGCTCTGCAAGCTCTGGGCCGCCCTGCTCTACCATCTTGCCGTCAACAAAAACGTGCACGTAGTCGGGTTTAATGTAGCGCAGGATGCGAGTGTAGTGGGTGATCAACAGCACGCCAAGGTCGTTGCTCTCGTGCGCGCGGTTCACACCCTCTGACACGATGCGCAGCGCATCAACGTCAAGGCCGGAGTCGGTTTCGTCGAGCAGCGCAAACTTTGGCTTTAGCAGTTCGAGCTGCAGAATCTCAGCGCGCTTCTTTTCACCGCCTGAGAATCCTTCGTTCACGTTGCGCTCGAGGAATTCACCACCCATGCGCAGGTTTTCCATCGCACCCTTCACGTCTTTCATCCAGTCGCGGATCGCCGGTGCGTTACCGTCGATAGCGGTTTTCGCGGTGCGCAGGAAGTTTGACATGGTGACGCCCGGAATTTCTACCGGATACTGCATTGCGAGGAAGAGACCGGCTTTAGCGCGCTCGTCAACCTCCATTTCAAGCACGTCTTCACCGTCGAGGGTGATTGAGCCGCTGGTCACCTCATAGTCTGGGTGACCTGCGATGGTGGAGGCAAGGGTTGATTTGCCTGAGCCGTTTGGCCCCATGATTGCGTGGATCTCACCCGAGTTAATTGTGAGATTCACACCCTTAAGAATTTCTTTCGCACCGTTGTCAGTTTCGATTGAAACATGCAGGTCTTTAATTTCAAGAGTTGCCATTAGTCGTTTTTCTCCCTGTAAATCGGAGTTGGATCAATAAGAATTTGGTTGTTTTCGATCTTCACATCAAAGACCGGGACCGGCTCATAGGCCGGCAGGTTTTGCGGCCAGCCGGTGCGCAACGAAAACTGTGAGCCGTGCGCCCAGCATTCGAGAGTGTCGTCCTCTACGAAACCTTCGCTCAATGAGATATCACCGTGGGTGCATCTGTCACCAATAGCGAAGACGTTGCCGTCGCTGTCGCGCACAACTGCGATGTGCTGGCCGGAAAGCTCAACTTTTTTGGGCGTGTTCACCTGCACCTCATCGGCTGCGCACACTGCTTCAAAGCTCATGCTTAGCGCTCCATGCTCGCAGCGATCGCAGCGTCTGAACGCGCAAGTTCAGCGTCGAGTCGCTCAGCAACTTGCGCAGCGATTTCAGCGTTGTCGATCTGTTGCACAACCTCGTTCAGGAAGCCGTGCACAACCAGGCGACGAGCTGTTAGTTCGTCGATGCCACGCGCCATCAGATAAAACAGATGCTCCTCATCGAAACGGCCGGTTGCTGATGCGTGACCGGCACCTTCAATATCGCCGCACTCAATTTCAAGATTTGGAACAGAGTCGGCGATTGGGCCGCTTCCGAGCACCAAGTTCCGGTTTTCTTCATATGAGTCGGTGCCAACAGCTTCAGGGCCGATAAGCACGTCACCGATCCACACTGTGTGCGATCCGCGCCCCTGCAGCGCACCCTTATAGCTGACGCGTGAGCGACAGTTGGGCGCCTGGTGGTTCACCCAAACCTGGTGTTCGAGGTGCTGGCCGGGATCGGCAAAGTAGAGGCCGTGCAGCTCGACGTCTGCGCCCTTGTGCACAAGGTGTGCCGACGGGTTGATGCGCACGATCTTGCCACTCAGGTTGATAACAACGTGCTTTAAGAAAGCATCACGGCCAACCTCAGCATGGTGGGCTGAAACATGAATCGCATCTTCATCCCACTCACCAATCGTGATGAGGTTGAGTTTTGCGCCGTCTCCCACTTTCACTTCAACTGTTTCGGTGAGTTTCGCGCTGCCGCTGTAAACGAGAGTGAGCACAGCCTGTGCGTGCGGTTTCACATCAATAAAAATATGGCCGCCGCTTGCTGCGGTGCCGTAATCAGACAGCCGCACAACACCCTGTTTTTCTTCTTCGCCGCTGATCTCGATGACGAGTGCTTCTTCGAAAGCGTTGTGCGCGCGCACTGCCGCACGGTCTTCTGGTTTGTAGACCGAAGCGATGCGAGCATCGTCGCGGCTTACGAATTTAGCGTCAATTCCGGCTGTTTCTCCGGCGTCTACGGTTGGTTTAGCTGCTGCCAGCTCACCGTTCAAGATTGCGTCGAGCTCTTTCACGGGAGTGTAGCGCCACTCAGCCTCACGACCGGTAACCTCCGGGAAATCAGCGAGGTCGGTTGAGCTGGGGCGCTCTGAGCGAGTTTGGATTGGTACGAACTTTTCGTCGTTGTGGTTAATACCCATTACTTAGCCGACCGATCCTTCCATATTCATTTCGATAAGTTTATTCAGCTCGAGTGCGTACTCCATTGGCAGTTCGCGTGCGATCGGCTCAATAAAGCCGCGCACAATCATCGACATTGCTTCAGTTTCGGTAAGACCCCGGCTCATCAGGTAGAACAGCTGCGCTTCGCTCACCTTGGTGACGGTTGCCTCATGGCCGAGCTGCACGTCATCAACCCGAATATCGATTGCGGGATAGGTGTCTGAGCGTGAAATACGGTCTACCAGCAGCGCATCACAGATAACGGAGTTTGCTGAATGGTGCGCATTTTCAGCGATCTTGACCTCACCGCGATAGCCGGCCCGGCCACCGCCACGCGCAATCGACTTTGACACGATTGATGACTGCGTGTGCGGCGCTAAGTGAATCATCTTTGCGCCAGCATCCTGGTGCTGACCGGGGCCTGCAAAGGCGACTGAGAGAGTCTCACCCTTGGCGTGCGCACCGGTTAAGAAGATTGACGGATACTTCATCGTCACTTTTGAGCCGATATTGCCGTCAACCCATTCCATAGTTGCGCCCTCTTCAGCGATTGCACGCTTCGTGACGAGGTTGTACACATTGGTAGACCAGTTCTGAATTGTGGTGTAACGCACACGGGCGTTTTTCTTCACAATAATCTCAACAACAGCAGAGTGCAGTGAGTCGGTCTTATAGATTGGTGCGGTGCAGCCTTCGATGTAGTGCACGTAGCTACCCTCATCGGCAATAATCAGGGTGCGCTCAAACTGCCCCATGTTCTCAGTATTAATGCGGAAGTATGCCTGCAGCGGAATCTCAACGTGCACGCCCTTCGGAACATAAACAAAGGATCCACCAGACCACACTGCGGTATTTAGGGCAGCGAATTTGTTGTCTCCGGCAGGAATAACGGTGCCGAAATACTCTTCGAAAATTTCTGGGTGTTCTTTTAGCGCGGTGTCAGTGTCGAGGAAGATAACCCCCTGCTGTTCGAGATCTTCACGAATCTGATGGTAGACAACCTCTGACTCATACTGTGCTGCAACACCGGCAACCAGACGCTGACGCTCAGCCTCTGGGATGCCGAGGCGCTCGTAGGTGTTTTTAATATCTTCTGGCAGATCTTCCCAGGTTTGCGCCTGCTCTTCTGTCGAGCGCACAAAGTATTTGATGTTGTCAAAATCAATCTCTGAAAGATCTGCGCCCCACTGCGGCATTGGTTTGCGATCAAACAGCTGCAGTGCTTTGAGGCGACGCTGAAGCATCCATTCAGGTTCACCCTTTAAACGAGAAATATCGCGCACAACATCTTCGCTCAGGCCGCGCTTGGCGCTTGCCCCGGCTGCGTCAGAGTCGTGCCACCCAAACTCGTACTTACCTAGCTCTTGCAGTTCGGGACGATCAATTAATACGTCTGTCATTACACCTTCCTTGCGGGCTTTTAGTCGCGGTTGCGCATAGAATAGGCACTGTTAGCGACCACGCCTTCTACTCTACCGAGCGCTGCCTGAATTTTAGGTAGGCTTGAATCAGGTTAGGCTTACCTTGCCAGACACGCGCCTAAAGGAGTTTTTCGATGTCACCTGCCACCGCCCCTGCCTCTCTTGCGGATCACGGCAATCAAGGCATCAAAAGCCCGTGGCTGAGGCGCATGGCCTGGGCTTCAATGCTTGCCAATATCGTGATTATCGGCACCGGTGGTGCTGTGCGCCTAACCGGTTCGGGGCTGGGCTGCCCGACTTGGCCGTTGTGCACTCCCGGCTCTCTGCTGCCGACAGAAGAGCTCACATGGCATTCAGCGGTTGAGTTTGGCAACCGTCTCATGACCGGGGTGCTCAGTGTGTTAGCGCTTGCTGTGCTGATTCTTGTGTGGCGTTACCGGAAGCAGCGCCCAGATCTTTTCGCGCTTGCCTGGGTCATGCTCGCGGGTGTGTTAGCGCAGGCGGTTGTGGGTGGCATTATTGTGATTACCGGGCTCAACCCGCTGATCGTCGGGTTCCACTATTTTGCCTCCATTTTGATGGTGACTGTCGGCACGGTTTTTGTGATGCGCATGACCCAAGCGCCCGGCCCGCGAGTGAAGGTTGTGAAAGACTCTATTTGGCTCACCACGACCCTGATCGCAGTGCTTAGTGTTGCGACTATTTTCGTTGGGATCATCACCACCGGGGTTGGCCCCCACTCTGGTGATGCTAACGTGCAGCGCACCGGCATTGATGCACAGCTGCTCGCGCACATGCACGCTTGGCCGGGTTATGCGCTGCTTAGCGTCACAGTTATTGGTTTGATTCTTGCCTATGCAACGAACGCTAGCACCCGCAAGTTTTTTGCCGCGCTTTTGGTGCTGCAGCTTGTGCAGGTGGCTATCGGAATTTATCAGGCTAACTTTGGGCTGCCACCGATCGCGGTTGGGGCACACATGGTGCTGGCAGCGATCCTCGCATCGATCACCACCGCAATGATTGTGCGTTCGAGCAAGCCACACTCTCTTGCAGACTGACCTAGGTTAGTTCCACTAGCGGATTCTTCTTCGAGTCCGTTGGGTTATCTCTCCCGGCTAACGCAGGCACGAATCCACCACCGCTATCACCCATACTGTTTCATGGCTTTTACCTGATCCGCACGGTATGCGCAATCTTGGTTGTGTATCATTCATGCAGTGGTATAAAATGGGTAACGATAGATCCCCGGTCAGGCCTCTCACCCATCGCGGGTGATGCACAAATGGCCGGGGCCTTTCATATCGTGGAGGCAAACCCAATGCCGAAAGAATGGTTGAGCTACGAGCAACAAGTAGAACTGCTCGGCCAGCGCGGCATGTGCTTTGATGACACAGCAGCTGCAATTAAGTTCCTTGCGAGAGTCAATTACTACCGCTTCTCAGGGTACTTCCGGTACTGGCAGCATGATCCAGCAGGCGGCAACAACCGATTCTTTGACGGCACCTCATTCGAAACTATTTGTGCACTCTATAACGCTGAGCAAGAACTTGTGAGTGTCTGCGATGAACTGCTGCACCCTCTGGAGGTTCTTCTTCGCACCCGGTTCGCTTATGCCTATGGTCGCCATGTTGGGGTAACGGGGAAGTTTGCACGCGGTGAGGGTTTCACCCAATCACCCCACCAGGATGCGATACGTGTCGAAGAACATGCGCTTTCCAATCTTGACCGCAGTAAAGAAGATTTCGTCGCTCATTACCGTGGTGAGGTCAAGCAAGGCCGTGTCTACAAGCCTGAAGCCTATGACCGCATGCCAATCTGGGTTGCAGTGGAAGCCTTCTCTTTCGGCAGCCTGTCTCGTCTCATCGAAGCTTCCAGTGCCTCCGGCGTGCTTGATGATATCGCAGAATCGATGGGCACGTCGCGCAAATTACTGCCCGGTCAAGTCAAATCATTCGTATATTTACGTAACCGAGTAGCCCATTGCGCTCAGCTGTGGAACCACCGGGTGCTCGATGTTCCCGGTCTACAACCGAAGACCGCCAGACAAATCAAGCGGAATTACCGCACCTTTTCAGATCATTCAATATACAAAATTTTTGTCGCGCTTGACGATGTCGCTACCCGTTCTGGAATATCTAGCGCGTGGTTGACAGACACTATCGAGCCCATATTAAACAAGCATCCGTTGCTAGCGAAAGGGATAGCCGAGCCGGCACGCTACGGAGAACTATCTCGCGATACCCTTATCAATTAGATTTTGTGGCAGAGCTGTCGTAGCTGAAGAGATCTCTGTTGCACGGATTCAAACCATTTATCGATCTTTACACCGCAACCGGTCGTTAAGATGAATACCTAAACATCGTTTCGCAAGCCACAAGACCGGAAAGAAGGCTAATGAAAACCGCCCAGCTATTAAAGTACAACAAGAAGTCGATACAGCTTTCACTCGAGGAGGCTCCAAAGCCGACACCCGCCCCTCACCAGGCTCTGCTGCGTGTGCTGACAGCGGGTGTGAACCCTCTTGACAACATGGTCTCCCGGGGCGAAGTAAAGCTCATCACGCCATACTCTCTGCCGCTTATTGCCGGCCATGAAGTGGTTGGCATCATCGAGGAAGTAGCAACACCACACACCAGGTTTCAGCCGGGCGACAGGGTTTTTGCGAGACTCCCGCTAGATAACATAGGTGCCTTTGCTGAATATGTTGCCGTAGATGTTGACGCGCTCGCGCATGTGCCTGATGTTTTCAACGATGTGGAGGCTGCCGCGATCCCGCTCACGGCGCTGACCGCCGTGCAGTCTCTGCAGCTGATGGATCCGCAACCGGGCGAGACAATCTTCATTTCAGGCGGCACCGGCGCTCTGGGTGCAATGGCCATCCCCCTAGCTAAAGCCAAAGGGTTAACAGTCATCACAAACGGCTCTGCCAGTAACAGGGAGCGGGTGCTAGAGCTGGGTGCTGACCTTTTCTTCGACTATCGCACCCAAGACTACGCCACCGAGCTAGAAAATATAGATTATGTGCTCGACAGTGTAGGCGGCAAAGAGACTGAGCGCCAGATGGGAATCTTAAAACCCGGCGGGCACATAGTTTCTCTGCGCGCTCTGCCAAACGGCGCTTTTGCAAAGCGTATGGGCCTTCCTCTGTTCAAGCAGATGCTATTCACTCTGGCCGGCAGGAAGTTTGATGCGCTAGCCAAACGTCACAAGGTCACCTATGATTTCCTCTTTGTAGAATCCAATGGTGCTCAGCTGCAAGATGCCGCAGCCGTGCTCGCCGAGCGCAGCATCTCCCCCGCTGTTGACGCGGTTTACGATCTTGCCGATATTAATCAGGCACTTGAGAAGGTGGCGAACGGCCGCTCTAAGGGAAAGACGGTCTTAAACATCTCTAAGCAGAGTACCGGAGGAAATCGCGGCTAGTCGGCAAAGCGGATTATGTCGCGCGCTACTTCCTCGGCAATAATCGGGATCCCGTAAACACGCGCCTTCTTAGCTTTTAATGACTGTGAGTCTGGATCCCCCGCAATTAGCACTCGGGTCTTTTTCGCGATGCCGGCCAACTCTACACCGTGTGCTGCCAGGTACGCAGTCCAGTCTGCTCTACTAAACTTCTTTTCACCCGTCACGGTCACCCGATCACCGGCGTGCAACAGAATTCCCTGCAAAGGGCCCACTTGCTCAGAAACAGGACGGCCGGCAGCACTCCCCTGCGACTGTGACCGAGCTGCGGCAGATAGGCTAGACCGGTTAGAAGCGAGAGCAGCCTCCGTAGCAGCTTCGGAAACACCTAAGGCGCTAGCAACAGTCAACACGATGTTGCGCTCTTGCTCGGTAATAACTCCATCAGCCCAGGCTTGTTCGATCAACTGAGAAACATAACTCTCATGCAGCTCTCGCAGACCGTCACGGCCCACTCTATTATTATTAGCGAAAGATACTAACTGAGTCTGCTCAGTTAGCGACAGCTGCTGATCCAACAACACCAGATCTAACAGTTTGAAATATTCCTCAAACGCCACGCTCGCCACAGGCGCACGGTCACGAACCAGCCCAGCAAACCAGCCACCATCACGCGCAGCGGCACGAGCCTCAGCAACAAGTTTTCGACTCAAAAGCACCGGCTGCTGCGGTGACGAAAGACCGGGTGTCGATCGCACACCGGTTAAATCTGTAACCTGTGCGCACAGAGCGCTAATCATGTGGTCAAAAGCGGGAGTGTTTTTTAAGAGGTACTGAAAAAGCTTTGCGGTTGCGATGGCATCAGCAACAGCCGCATGCGCCTGCTCATTAGTGATGCCGAGATACTCACAGCAGGCACCCAGTTTTACGCTCGGCAGATTTAAATATTTCTTCGCAAGCCTGACCGTGTCAATCACAGGCAGATCCTGTGCGGGGCCGCGCCCGCATCGCCGCAGCTCGTGATGAATAAAACCGCTATCAAACCGTGCGTTGTGTGCGACGAGAATGCGCCCATCGAGCGAGGACAACAACCTGTCAGCGATATCTGAAAAAATAGGGGCACCGCACACATCAGCGGCAGTAATTTTATGCACCTCTGTAGCGCTCACATGCCGTTGCGGGTTCACCAGGGTTTCCCATGAGCTTTCAATCTCGCCAGCAGGGCTCAGCTCGACAACACCAATTTCTATAATCCGGTGCCCGTGGTTAAACGAAAAACCGGTCGTTTCTATATCTACAACTGCGTAGCCGCGCATCCTCAACTCTCGCTTTCCAAGGATGGTGGATAGAGTGCCTTTCGGCTGCCATACTGCTTTTTATATTACTCTACGGGCAATTGAGTGATCAGCTCTTGTGAGTTGTGAAACATGACCACCTTCCGGGTCGTCCACGCCTCAGTTTTCCGTCATCACCCGTTTAGCGGCCTCTGCGGTATCTCGCCATGCTTGACGCACTTCCTCATCATTCATCCCCGGTTTCCAAGCCCGCAGTAAGACAACAAATACCAGCTCCACAGCTATTGCGATAAGCACTATGATTCCTGCTGATGACAGAGAACCAGTTAGCACGTAAGACGCTGCAAAATAGATGCTTGCTAACAGAAAAAGCTTTGCAAATATGGGTAGCCAACCACCTGGAGAATTATGCTTCTTTTTTCTTGCATAATTCAGATCAAACGTGGTCGATAGTGTTTCGCAAATAACCACGCTTAATCCCACAATAATTATCAATAGATGCACAGGCATCTTGTATGGCAATAGCCAAAACACAACGGCAGAGGCTATAAGAACACATACACCGACAATAAAACCAGTGATTAGATGCCCCCACCAGGCGTATGAAAACGAGACAGGCTTCCAAGAAGTATCCATGCCACTTCTCCGTTCTCACCAACGCTAGCAGCAGCTACACCGCTACCTGCCAACCCGAGTGCCAAACTTACAGAGGTTCCAATAATTATATTGCTTGCGAATCTTTATTAGTTGGACGGAGACAGCAGTTTCTGGCTGGTGGGTAGCAGTGCACAAGTGCCGAATGGAGTTACTGTCACCGATCCGGTTCAGTCTTTGCGGTTGAGGCGCTCGTGAATCAGGGGTAAGAGCACGCGGTCAATATCAGCTTTGAACTGTGGATCGGCAAGATATTTAATCGCAAAATCCTGATTCTGGTTCATGCGGTCGAGCACGATATCTTGGATCCGCTCAGCGTAAACGATGGAGAACATGTCCATCGAGTTGTGCGCACGCGATTTAACCTCGGGATCTTCCACCATATCTTCGGTGAGCTGTTCGATGACCTTATCCATGTGGGTGAACTCGGTGCCCCAACGGTCGTTGAGCTTAGAAATGATATTAGACAGTGTGTCTTTGTCGTCTTCCTTAACGCCGCCAGTGTCGGGATTGTTTGACAGTTGCCCTTGCTCATCTGCCAGGGCGATGGATCCTTCATACACCTGCTGCAGGCGGTAATACTGCAATGTGACTTCATCATCGAGGCTCGGGGCGGGGTCGCCGTCGATGCGGAGCTTGCGCACCAAAAGTTTTGCGTAAGCGGCAAAACGATGCAGGGTCGCATCATCGTAGCGGATGATGTGGGTCAAGAAATCATAGTTGCGGGTGAACTTATTCATTCGCGCCCGCACTTTGAGCTTGTCTTCGTCACTAAGCTCATTGAATCGACCCACCGCCGGGTCTAGGTAGGCGTTGAGCCTACTGAAGTCGAGGTTTGTTTGTTTCTTCTGCGCGGTGAAGAACACCCGATTAAAGCCTTCAAGCTCTTTGTCTGTCCACAAATGGTATGACGCGAGGAAGTGGTACAGATCGTAGACGATGTTGGGGTCGGTTTCGGCTGTGATGCCTGTCGAAATGTAATAGTCTTGGAATGATTTTTGAATATCTTCTGCGCTGTTGACGAAATCGAGCACGAATGTGTCGGTTTTGCCCGGGTGCATCCGGTTGATCCGCGACAGGGTTTGCACTGCTTTCACGCCGTGCAGTTTTTTATCGACATACATTGTGTGCAGGAGCGGCTGATCGAAACCGGTCTGGTATTTCTCTGCAACCAGCAGCAGCTGATATTCCCCCGTTGCGAACCGTTCCGGGAGCTCTTCTTCCGGGATCTGGTTGAGCTGCTGCTCAGTGTATTCCGCGCCCTTATCGTCTACTGTGCCAGAGAAGGCAACCAGCACACCCAGGTCGGTGTAGCCCATGCGTTCGATGTAGTCACGGAATGCAAAAAAATAGCGCACCGCGTGCAGACGCGAGCCGGTAACCAGCATCGCTTTAGCGTTTCCACCAATCTTGTGAGCGACGTTGGCACGAAAGTGCTCGATGATGATCTCTGCTTTTTGCCGCAGGTTGTACGGGTGCAGGCTTAAATATTTCCCCAGCGCTTTGTTGGCTTGTTTCGTCGAATATTCTGGATCTTCGGCAGTGGTTTTACCCACTTTGTAATACGTTTGATATGTGGTGTAGTTTTGCAGCACATCGAGGATGAATCCCTCTTCGATCGCTTGCCGCATTGAGTAGACGTGGAAGGGCTCTGGTGTGCTATCTGGCACGGGGGTGCCGAACATTTCTAGCGTTTTTTGCTTCGGTGTGGCTGTGAAAGCGAAGAAGGATAGGTTCTTTTGCCGGCCTTGGGTTAGAAGTTCTTGCGCGATCTGCTCATCAATTTCGAGCTGCTCTTCTTCGACCTGCGCTTCAGCTGCCGCGTAACGCTCGAGGAGGTCTTCTTCTGAGTCTTTCCCCTCTGTTGCCGTATCTGCCAGCACCTGCTTTAACCGTTCAGATGTCTCACCTGTTTGTGAGGAGTGCGCCTCATCAACGATCACCGCAAATCGTTTACCGGCTGTGGCGATAGCGCTCACGTCTACAAACGGAAACTTTTGCAGGGTGGAAATAATGATTTTCGCCCCGTCGGTTAAAGCTTCGGTCAACTGCCGGGCGCTTTTATCTACCCGCACTACCACACCGGCTGTGTGATCCATTGCGTAGATCGTATCTTGGAGTTGCTTGTCTAGCACCCGCCTGTCGGTGATGACGATGATTGAATCAAACACTGCCCGCTGCTGACTGTCGTGCAGGTTGGAGAGATGGTGCGCAAGCCAGGCTATCGTGTTTGATTTACCGGAGCCGGCAGAGTGCTGCACCAGATAGTTTGTGCCCGCGCCATGCGTTTTTGCGTCGGCAACTAGAGCGCGCACGGCGTCAAGCTGGTGGTAGCGCGGGAAGATCAGTTTATTTTTCCGCGCATCAGTTTTATTTGGGATGAATTGCACGAAGCGGTGCAGAATATCGAGCAGTGAATCTCTTGCCAGCACCTGCTCCCACAGGTAGGAAGTTTTGTATTTTTCGGGGACGGGCGGGTTGCCGGCACCGTTGTTAAAACCACGGTTAAACGGTAAGAACACTGTGTTTAAGCCGTTCAGTTTGGTGGTCATCCACACTTCGTCAGTATCGAGCGCAAAATGCACTACTGCGCGGCGGTTCAGGCCGAACAGCACCTCTGAGGCAGGCCGTGAGCGCTTGTATTGCTCAATCGCATCACGATAGGTCTGGCCGGTGAGTTGGTTTTTTAACTCCAAGGTCACCACAGGAATGCCGTTGACGAACAGCACTGTATCAACAGAGTTGTTGTTTTTCGTCGTGTAGCGCAGCTGGCGCACGAGAGTCATGCGGTTGGCCCAGTATTTTTCTGCCAGCATCTCGTTTAGGTCTGAGCCGGGCGCAAAATACACTAGCTTGAATCTGGCGCCGAGGTCTTCCACACCCTGGCGCAAAACCTCAACCACGCCGCGCTGATCAAGTTCACGCGCCACACGTTTGCAGAATTTTTCTGCGGCTTTAGTGCCGTGGATGCGCTCTAGGCGCTCCCACTGCTGCGGCTGGGTTTCTTGCACGAATTCGAGGAGATCCTGCGGATACAAGTCCAGCTGCTTGTCGTAGCCGGCCGACGGCCTCGACTCGTAGCGGTCAAACTTGGAAGAGCCAACGTTAGTCAGCCAGTGTTCTATTTCTTCTTCAAACCTGCGCTCAGAAGTATCCATCACGCGACCTCCCCCACACGAATTTTGCCCGTCACCGCATCGTTAATAACCTGTTTGCGATAGTCGCCCAGCAGCTCGATCTGCCGTTTGATGCCAGCTACAGCTGAATCGATGTCACGGGTTTTTCGATCAAGATAAGCTGCAATTTGCCTCTGCTCTTCATAAGGTGGGATTGCAACCAAAAGAGTAGCGAGTGTCTTAAACCTGAAGTCGACAGTGCGTTGTCTAATGCCGCGGGCAAGAGATTCAATAAATCCAGAACGTGCCATGTATCTAAGTAGATATGCAAAGAAATGCGGGCTTCCCTCACCTTGCATGCTACAAACGGAATATACGGGCGTCGATTTCCCTGAAGAATCAGACACTCCGATCGCACCAGCAAATGCGTCCATCTCGTGAATGACTAGGTCACCTATTTCAACACCCTGATATCCGATTTCTTGCAGAGACTCAGTAAATCCGTCAATTCTTCGGTTTCGTCGCAGCGTAACAGTGCCGTCTCTAAAACAGGTAACAGTCTCAGCGCCATCTTTAACAGGTCTTTGCAGCTTGATGAAAACGCGCTTACCCGGAGCTACCTCCCAATGGGATGGAACACTAGGCAACCATTCAATTCCACTGTCTTTCATCGGCGCGTGGGGGTCGAGGCCGCGGGTCACCGTGTGGGCGATCAGCTCACGCCGATACCGCTCCAGCAGCTCAACCTGCCGCCTAAGCTTCCCAACAACCCCATCAACCTCACCAGTCTTATCATCCAGATAATCGGCAATAAGCTGCTGCATTGTTGCGTCATCAGAGAACGGAACTATCATGTTTCCGAAGTTCGACACTGTTAACTGATTAATAGTGGTTGTTAGGTAGGTTGGTAGGTAATAATTAAATAAGTCGGAGTTAAGCAAGTAGTAGAAATACCTGCTGTTGCAGTAAGGCCTAGCGATCATCATGAAGGCTCCAAAAGCCATTCCATCTTCATCTATGACAGCGCTTTTACCAATCAGTTTTTTACTGCCGTTAGCAGAGCATATTAAAACGTCTCCTCGGGCTGCTTTAGCCTTATCTGGAATATCTAAGTCAACGTAAATCAGATCGGTTTTGTCTAATTTTCCGTTGCGAATATTGTTTGACCTGAGCACAGGAGTCCCATGGTCAGATAGGTTTTCTGGAGAGTATGTTAACCCATTATTAATATCAGCAAGCCTTTTAATTCTGATAGCACTCCATCCCTCTGGTAATTCACCGAACCAAACCTCCTTATCTTCAAGATGAGGCATCATCTCACCTGCTCACTGAAGAGTTTGGCGATGTCAGCTTGAATGCTCGCTGAGAGAGCTTGAATTTCGGCGAGGGTTTTTACCGGGTCACCCAGCTCCTCATATTTATAGAAGTAGCGGGTGAAGGGAATCTCGTAGCCGACCTTGGTTTTCGCACGGTCAATCCATGCGTCCGGTGCATAGGGGATAACCTCCCGCTGAAAGTAGGCGTCGATATCTTCTCGCAAAGGTATCTGCTCGGTGTCGCGCAGATCAGGGTCGGCCTCAATGTTGCCCTTCGCGTCACGGCACATATCAGCCTCAGGGTTTTTAGTGCCAAGCTCAGCCACAATCTTCCGCAAGGCGGCAACGCTGATCTTCTCACCCCGGGCTTTAACACCCTCGCTGAGCAGATCGGTAAACTCATCACGGTTGAGGTAAACCCGCTCAGGGTTAAGCCCCGCTAGCGTCTCAAGAATTGCCCGCTGCAACTGCTCCCCCGCCTGAATCTGCTCACTGCGGGCGGGCTCAGTTTTCTTCTTCGAGACAGCAAGATCGGCAAAAACCCTAGTCTGCTGCAGCCGGTCAAGCGCCTCAGCAGTGGCCTGAAAACTTAACCGCAGCGGGCTTTCAACGGTGATCTCGTGGTAGCCAAAATCTGCAGTGTCAAAAATTTTAGAGTGTTCAGTCTCTGCAAACGCCCCGTAAAGCTTCGTAATGGCACTAATGTGCTCTGGGGTGAGCTCTTTCCGCTTCTCGCCGAGGGGTTTGCGCATGCGCTGAAAATAACTCGTGGCATCAATCAGCTGCACCCTGTTCTGACGCTTACGCTCTTTACGGTTAGACAGCACCCAAACATAGGTGAGAATCCCCGTGTTATAAAACATCTGATCTGGCAGCGCGATAATCGCTTCCAACCAGTCATTTTCGAGAATCCAGCGGCGAATCTCCGATTCACCTCCCCCAGCACCGCCCGTAAACAGCGGGGAGCCGTTAAAAACAATCGCGATCCGGGTGCCCGGCGCGTTCACCGGATCTTTCGGGTCATAGGGCCGCATCTTCGAGATCATATGCTGCAAAAACAGAAACGACCCATCAGAGACGCGCGGAGTGCCCGCACCAAAACGGCCCTGCCAGCCCTTACGTTTCGCTTCATCAAGAATCGGGTCGGCATACTTCTTCCAATTCACCCCAAAAGGTGGGTTACACAGCATATAGTCAAACCGCTTACCTGCGGTTTGGTCGTTGGTTAGAGAATTACCCTGATAGATGCGCTCCTGACGCTCACCCTTAATCATGATGTCTGACTTAGCGACCGCATAGGTTTGCGGGTTGAGCTCCTGCCCGAAAACCTCAAGACGCGCGGTGCTGTTCAACCCGGCAACGTGCTGCGCGGCGGTCGAAAGCATGCCGCCGGTGCCAACACCCGGATCATAGAGCGAAACCATCGCACCAGGTGCGCAGATCCTGTCAATATCTGCGTCTGGGTTAAACAAAATATTGACCATCAGCGTGATAACCTCACGCGGTGTGAAGTGCTCACCAGCAGTCTCGTTAGAAAGCTCAGAAAACCTGCGGATGAGCTCCTCGAAAATGTAACCCATCTGAGAGTTACTGACTACATCCGGGTGCAGATTAACATTCGCGGAGGTAAACTCAGCGAGCACCTGGTAAAGCAGGCCCGCCTTATCGAGACGCTCGATCACGTTATAGAAGTTATAAGACTCCATCACCTCACGTGCTGCCGGGGCAAAAGACTGCACATAGTAAGACAGGTTTTGTTCCAGGTTGTCTGGGTCATTAAGCAGCGTCTTGAGCGTAAAGTTTGAGGTATTCCAAAACGGGTAGCCCGTGGCCTTCGCATACTGCAGCTCCTTCACCTGAGACGGCAGCGAGGTGGCTTTAATATCTAAAACAGCCTGCTTCGTGTCAACCAGCACTGAATCTAAACGGGTGAGCACCGTGAAAGGCAGCACAACGTCGCCATACTCGTGCTCTTTGTAGTCACCGCGCAGAAGCTCTGCGATGCTCCAGATCAAAGAGACGTGGCTGGTTAGTTTCTCAGCGCTCACTAAGATCGATCCCTTCATTCATTAGCCGTTTGCGTCCGTCATGCAAAATAAGTTCGGGCAAACACACTCATTAAAAGACTATCGCCCGAGCGCCGTCTTAAGCTGCTCAAGCAGCGCCTTAGAGACGCGCGCACCAAACAGCTCATTATTGACGTGCGACCCGTCAGGGCGAATATACCCCTGATCGCCGACCGCGTCATCGCACAGACCACCGGGGCCGGGGCCTGGGCCCGGCGCACAAAACAGACTGTCACCGTCAAGCACCACAACACTGTCGCGTTGCGCAGCCACCTGCTTCACAATCTCGTTAAACCGCTGCCGGTATTCATCGTGATAGATCATGTTTTGCAGCAGCGGCAGCTCGAGCGTCTCTGCCGGGCGGCTCAGCATGCCAAGCCCCGGGCGCTCAGTTAGTACAACGGCCAGAGTTGCACCGTCTGCGGTGAAACGATCCGCCGCTAATTTGAACGCTTTTTCCTGCTCCCGCCAAAACTCTTCAGAGTCCGGGCTGATCAGCCTACCCGAATCCGTATAGCGATCGATCACCTCATAGCGCGACCACCACAGCACAACCCCCGGCTGATACTGCTGCAGCGTCTCATCCTGCACCGGGCGCACACTCGGGCACTGCGCGCCGGTTTGGTCAACCGGCCCCAACTCCATGTGATACGCCATCGGGCTGCAGCCGCCGCGCGCCGCACTCACCAGCTCAAAACCATAGTCGCCGACATACTTTGACAGCTCAGGTGTGAGACGCTTCGGCACAGAATCACCAACCAGCATCACCACATTCTCGTTCAGGCTAGAGCCGGCGATAAGCGGCCGCACGGTTTTACTCAGCGGGGTGCCACCAACCAGTGTGGCAAGCAGAGCAGTAACAATGATGGTGCCCGCAGCGGCAAACAGAGTCTTGCGTGTTGAAAGCCACTTCGAGAGCGCGCCCTGGCGAATCGGCATCTCAATAAGATGGTATGACAGCGCCGCGCACACAACTGTGATGACAATAACCAGCAGCGCTTTCAGCGGCTGAAACTCTTTCACATCACCGAGGATCCACTGCGCCCACGGCCAGTGCCACAGATACAGCCCGTAAGAGATGCGGCCGAGATAGCTGACCGGCGCAAAAGCGAGAATGCGGGCTTCAAAGCCGTTAAGCTTGTGCGCGACACCAAGCAAGAGTGCCGCGGTCGCGATGCTAAAGAGCGCAGCACCGCCTTTAAAATAGAACGGTGCCGGGCCGTCTAGCACAGCAAATAAGGCAAGCATCACTATGCCGCCACCCCAAATGAGCGGGCGCGCCCAGCGGGCCACCCACGCCGCAAAAGCAGGACGCGCCACAAACAGTGCAGCAAGCGCGCCAAGCAGCAGCTCAAAAGCTTTAGTATCGGTGCCCATATAGGCGCGGTCGGTTGAAACGTGCGCGGCAAGCTGCCACATGAGTATCACCGACGCTACGACACCAACCCCGGTAGCAACGGTGAGTGCACCGAGTGCGCGATCCGCCCCGCTGGTGCTGCCGCGTTTGCGCCGCAAAACAGCCCACGCAATTAGCGTCACTAGCAGCGGCCAGAAAACATAAAACTGCTCTTCAACCGCGAGCGACCACATATGCAGGAGCGGTGACTCGGTGCCGTCTGCCGCAAAATATGAGGTGGAGCCGATAAAGCGCCAGTTTGCGAGATAAAAAACCGTCCACCAGGCGTCGGCACCAATCTCTTGGCGTCGGTAAATTGGCGCAAACCACTGCGCCCACACGAGCACAGCGAGCAGCACGAGAATAGCTGCCGGCATCAGCCGTTTAATGCGGCGCACCCAGAAATTAGCGAGACTTATTTTGCCGTCGCGGCGAATGCTGCGGATCAAACCGCCGGTGATGAAATACCCCGACAGCACAAAGAAAATGTCAACACCGAGGTAGCCAGCGGCCATCGTTGGCGCAGAGACGTGAAACAGAATAACGAGAAAAACCGCGACCGTGCGCAGGCCATCCAGCGCGTCAAGCCGGTTATCGTGTTTGGCAATAGTTTGAGCAGACATATTTGAAAATTATGATAGCGGCTTCGCCGCGCTCTCCCCGATAACCGCGCCCTTCGCGTTTTAACGTCTCAGCTAGCCAATAAAGCCGAAATAGAAGATAGGATCGAGCGCCATTGCCAGCGAGATAACCGTCAGATAGCTAATTGAGCCGTGGAAGACGCGCATCGGGCGCCCCTCCTTGCCGCGAATCGCGTGATTATAGAGCGCGTGACTCTCAATAATAAAGTATGCGCCAGAAACCACTGCGGTAATCGTGTAGATAAGACCCATCGGGGCAACCGGCACCAGCAGCAGCGACGCTGCAACAGTCGCCCACGCATAGAGAATAATCTGCAGGCTAACCGTGCTGCGGGCGCGCACAACCCCGAGCATCGGAACATTGGCGGCTGCGTAATCCTCTTTATATTTGATCGACAGCGGCCAATAGTGTGGCGGCGTCCAGAGGAAAATAACCAGGAAGAAGATCCACGGCTCCCAGCTTAAACTTTCTGTCACCGCAGCCCAGCCGATAAGCACCGGGAAGCACCCTGCGATGCCGCCCCAGATAATGTTTTGCTCACTGTGTCGCTTCAGAATCAGCGTGTAAATAACAACGTAAAAGAAAATCGCCACAAGCGACAGCAGCGCTGCAAGCCAGTTTGTGGTGATGTAAAGCCAGACGATTGACATAAGACCCAACACCCATGAGAAAATCAAGGCGTTACGGTCAGAGATTTCACCGGTTACCAGCGGCCGGTTTTTGGTGCGCCGCATCTTGCGATCCATGTCGCGATCGATATAGCAGTTGAACGCACCGGCACTGCCCGCGCTCATAGCACCGCCGATGAGCGTTGCGATAACAAGCCAGAAAGACGGTAGGCCCCGCTCAGCGAGGATCATCGCCGGCACTGTCACAACAAGCAGCAGCTCCATCACCCGCGGTTTTGTGAGGGCAAAATAGGCACGAACCGTTGAGCCTAGCGTGCGCGGCCTTTCGGGTGTTGCCTCGGCAGTAACTGACGCTATTTGAGTAGACATTACCTTAAATTATAGGCCCTTCATCTGATGGTTTTGGGAAGGATCGCCCGTCACAACCGTGCGGCGACAGAAAGCACTAAACTTAAGAGAGTTGTCGTGTGCCCCCTACACGAAGCAAGCAGCTTAGTTTTCAGCACTAAATCCAAGAAAGACTCGTAATGCAGCCATTGGAGTGGACAGAAGCCGACGACCTCGCCGTAGATACCGCCCGTATCCTCGCGGCAGACGCAGTAGAAAAGGTCGGTAACGGCCACCCGGGAAGCGCGATCAGCCTTGCGCCCGTTGCCTATCTGCTCTATCAGAAGGTCATGCGCCACGATCCGACAAACACTGACTGGGTGGGGCGCGACCGCTTTATTCTGTCGATCGGTCACTCATCGCTCACCCAGTATGTGCAGCTCTATCTGGGCGGTTTCGGGCTTGAGCTTGAAGATCTCAAAGCGCTGCGCACCTGGGGCGCAAAAACCCCCGGCCACCCAGAATACGGGCACACCGCTGGCGTCGAAATCACCACCGGCCCGCTCGGGCAGGGGCTCGCCTCAGCGACCGGTTTTGCCTATGCGCAGCGGTATGAGCGCGGCCTTTTCGACCCGGATGCTGCCGCAGGCGACAGCCCCTTCGACCACTACACCTATGTGCTCGCCGGTGACGGTGACATTCAGGAGGGTGTCACCAGCGAGGCAGCCTCGCTGGCCGGTCACCAGCAGCTTGGCAATCTCATCGCAATCTATGATGCAAACCAGATCTCTATCGAAGACGATATTGATGTTGCCTTTAGCGAAGACGTTGCAAAACGCTATGAGGCCTACGGCTGGCAGGTGCTCGACGTTGATTGGCGTGCTGGCGGCGCATACAAAGAAGACGTGCACGCTCTCTATGACGCGATTGCGGCAGCGCAGACAGAAACCAGCAAGCCGACCCTAATTATTTTGCACACGATTATCGGGTGGCCGAGCCCCAGCAAGCAAAACACCGGCGGCATTCACGGCGCGAAACTCGGCGGTGATGAGCTTGCAGGTTTGAAGCGCGCGGTTGGGTTTGACCCCGAGCAGACCTTTGTGGTGTCAGAGGCCACAATCGCACACACCCGTGCGCTGACAGAGCGCGCCGCAGAGGATGTTGCCGTCTGGCAAGAAAAGTTTGATGCGTGGGCGGCTAAGAACCCGGAGCGCTATCAGCTGTTTAAACGGCTTGAGGCGCGAGAGCTGCCTGCAGGCGCATTGGAAGCTCTGCCCAAATTTGAGGCTGGCACTGCGGTGGCGACACGCGCCGCATCCGGCAAAGTGCTTGGTGCACTAGGTGCAATTATGCCGGAGTTGTGGGGCGGATCGGCGGATCTCGCCGGCTCAAACAACACCACGATCGCAGGCGCAGCCTCGTTCATTCCGGCAGAACACTCAACCGGCACCTGGCAGGGTAACGAGTACGGCCGCACCCTGCACTTCGGCATTCGCGAACACGCCATGGGGGCGATCCTCAACGGCATTCAACTGCACGGCAAAACCCGCGCCTACGGTGGCACCTTCCTGCAGTTCGCCGACTACATGCGCCCCGCTGTGCGGCTTGCCGCCCTCATGAACATTCCGAGCGTCTTTGTCTGGACGCACGACTCGCTTGCACTCGGTGAAGACGGCCCAACCCACCAACCTGTTGAGCACCTCACAGCGCTGCGCGCAATTCCGAACCTAGCAATTGTGCGCCCGGCAGACGCCAACGAGGTTGCAATCGCCTGGCATGAAACTCTGCTGCGGCATGCGGGGCCTGTGGGTCTCGCATTGAGCCGCCAAAACCTGCCGGTGTTTGAGCGTGGTGCTACAGAGGCAAGCGACACCGAACTCGCTTCCGCTGAGGGCGTGCGACGCGGCGCATACGTGCTCGCTGAAGCGCAGGGCGGCACACCAGAGCTGATCCTGATAGCGACCGGATCCGAGGTAGAAATCGCGCTCGGTGCGCGTGAGCGTCTGCAGAGTGAAGGCATCCCAACCCGCGTTGTGTCAGCGCCGTGCCTTGAATGGTTTGAAGAGCAGGATGCCGCATACCGTGAGAGTGTGCTGCCTAAAGACGTCACCGCTCGCGTCTCTGTTGAGGCCGGTCTTGCGCTCAGCTGGTATAAGTACCTCGGTGTGCGCGGGCGCGCGGTCTCTGTTGAAGAGTTTGGTGCGTCAGCAGACAATGTCACACTCTTTGAAAAATACGGCTTGACCGTTGACAATGTTGTGGCAAAGGCGAAGGAGAGCCTTGATGCCTAACCCCAACACTTCTGCTTTAAGCGCAGCGGGTGTTAGTGTCTGGCTCGACGATCTCAGCCGCACGAGCTTAGCTGACGGCACCCTCGCCCGGCTAATCGCCGACACGAATGTTGTGGGTGTGACCACCAACCCCGCAATATTTGCGGCGGCTATTGGAAAAGACGACAGCTACAGCGACTCGATTGCCTCAGCTGCCGCGCAAGGGCTCACCGCCAACGAGACTGTTTTACAGACTGCTTGCGCTGATGTTGCAGCAGCCTGCGATCTGCTGCTTCCCGTCTATAACGCGACACAGGGCCGCGATGGCCGGGTTTCGATCGAAGTTGAGCCGCAGCATGCGCACGATCGTGACGCCACAGTTGCGCAAGCTAAGGAGCTGTGGCGCAACATCAACCGCGAGAACCTCATGATTAAAGTGCCCGCAACCCCTGCGGGTATGCTCGCGGTGGCCGACCTGATTGCTTCGGGCATCAGCGTTAACGTGACGCTTATTTTCAGTGTTACGCAATACCGTGAGGTAATTAACGCCTACCTAGTCGGCATCGAGCGGGCACTTGATGCCGGTCTAGACATCTCGAAAATTCACAGCGTCGCCTCCGTTTTCATTTCACGCCTCGACACAGCCACCGCCGACACACTCGCAGCAGCAGACGCTGCGGGCGCAGAGCTATACGGCAAACTCGGCGTTGCAAACGCGCGCCTTATCTACGAGGTGTTTCAGCAGGTGTCTGCATCTGAACGCTGGCAGCTGCTCGCCTCACAGGGTGCGCAACCCCAGCGTCCACTGTGGGCATCCACAGGTGTGAAAGATCCGGCACTGCCGGCCACCCTCTACGTCGATGAGCTGATAGCCGCCGACACAGTAACAACCCTCCCCCGCGCCACTCTCGCAGCCTTCGCAGAATCGGGCACCGTGCAGAGTGACACCATCACCCCAAACATTGACGGCGCACATCGCGTGCTCAACGCAGCCGCACAGCTCGGTGTCGACTATACAGCTGTGACCGCAGAGCTCGCCCGCGATGGACTCGAAAAATTCGAGATTGCTTGGAACGAGCTCATCGCTACCGTCGCCGGCAAAATGTCTTAGCAGAAGAGCAATAATTTGGCTAAATTTCGCGTATTCACCCCAGACAAAGACAGCAGCTACCGGGCGGCTTTACAGCTTTTAGTAGATAAAGGTTTTGCCGGTCGGCTGCAGCAGCAGGACGCCACCCTCTGGCTAGCGCAGGACCGCGCAGAGGCGGCCGAACGCATGGGGTGGGTTGCTTTCCAAGAAGCCGCAGACGAAACCCTCGCACGCGCAGCTGAACACCGCGCTAAATTGCGCGATCTTGGGTGTGAGCGGATCGTGCTGTGCGGTGTTGGCGGATCCTCACTAGCGGCAGCTTTGATTGCAGACTGGGAAAATGTTGAGCTGACGGTGCTCGACTCAACCCATCCCGCGCAGGTCGCTGAGGTGCTCGCCGCCGATCTTCACCACACCGCGGTTATCATCGCCTCAAAATCAGGCACCACGCTAGAGACTCAGGCACAGCTTCAGAGTTTTGAGCAGGCATACGCCGCAGCTGGTATCAGTGCCCGGGAACGGGTCACAGTCATCACAGACCCCGCCACCCCGCTAGAATCGCACGCGACCCAACACGGATACACCATATTTAATGCGGATCCCAAGGTTGGGGGTCGCTTTTCAGCGCTCACCGCGTTCGGCCTCGTGCCACCCACGCTAGCCGGCGCAGAGCTCGGCCCGCTGTTAGTTGATGCTAATGCTGCAGTCGCCAAGCTCTTCGCAGACTCAGCTGAGAATCCAGCGCTGCAGCTTGCCGCTGCCCTATTCTCGCGTATCAAAACAGAGTTTGCCGGGTACGTTATTCCAACAGCGGATGAGGCCACCCAGCTTGGTGACTGGATCGAACAGCTTGTTGCAGAATCAACCGGTAAGCACGGTAAGGGTTTCTTACCCATCGGCATTCCGTTTGAGCAGGTCACTGACTTAGATTTAAAAGCCGCACACACAACAACTGTGTATGTGCCAGAAGAGCCGGATGCTGCGCAAACTCGCGGTTATGCGGTGAGCGGAAACCTCGCGGAGCAGTTTCTGACATGGGAGATTGCGACCGCAGCACTCGGCTGGCTGTTAGAAATCAATCCCTTTAACCAGCCCGATGTTGAGGCGGCGAAGAGCGCTGCACGGCAAATAATTGAGAGCACAGAGCCGCCATCCATCAGCTGTTCTGATTCTGAAAACCTAAACGCCGCCGATATTAGCACGGCTATTGCAACCGCTGACTATGTCGCGCTTAACGTATATGCACCACAAAACGAGCACAGCCGGGCACTGCTAGAGCCGCTGCGCGCGCAGTTAATGGCCACCGCACAAGCACCGGTAGCGCTAAACTACGGGCCACGCTACCTGCACTCAACAGGGCAATTCCATAAGGGCAGCGCGAAACGCGGCTTCTTTATCTCGCTGCTTGCGCTAGCAGCACCGGAAAACTCAGCGACAACAGCTGGGTCGGTAACAGCTGCGACTGCCGCGCAAAGCGGCGAGCGGAACACCACCGAGCCTGACTATGCAAAAATTATTGCAGCGCAGGCAAGCGGTGACGCCAAGGTGCTCAGAGAGCGCGGGCATCGGGTGCTGGAGCTGAGCGGCGCAGATCTTGCGCAGCTCGTTTCGCAGGTCGCGGCGGTAATCAGCCATTAGCTGCAGTGAGCACGCGCGAGAAAAGTTTACTGTTCCTGATTTTTCTTTAGATCACCGCGACGCTGCCGCAGCTTCTTTAACGCATCTTCGAGCAGCTGCTCTGCCTCTTCTTCAGTGCGGCGCTCCTTCACGTAGGCTAAGTGCGTTTTGTAAGGCTCATTCTTCTGCGCCACCGGAGGGTTTTCACGGTCACGCCCCGCTGGCAGACCGGTCTTAGGCGAGTCGATCTGGTCGGGAATCTCTGCCGGATCTACGTCTGCAGAAAAATAGCGCACTGTTTCATTACCCTCAGCATCCCAGTATGAAACAGCGATACGTGCCGAGCGCATCCCGTGATCAATTTCGCCCATCGGGCCTGATCCAACACGGGCACCACGGATAGCATTATTTCCGCTCAAAGTTCTATGCTCCCCTTCTAGAAGGCGAAACGCTGCAGGATACCCAGCGCAACAACGCTGAAGAACCACACAAGCGCGATGATTATGGTTATGCGGTTGAGGTTGCGTTCAGCAACACCGGAGCTACCCAAGTTTGAGGTAATTCCACCACCGAACATATCTGACAGGCCACCACCGCGACCCTTGTGCAGCAGGATAAACAGGGTCAGCAAAAGACTGGTGATAACCAGAATAGCGATCAGAATAATCTGAATAACTGTCACAATGGCCTTTCTAACAGCCGATAAACACTATGCACCAGTATAACCGCAAAAGTTATTACGGCTCACAAAGCCTGAGTGCAAAGCATAACTTTATTGTTTAGAACTTCACAATGTTGGTGAACTCATCAACCTTAAGGCTGGCACCGCCAACGAGCGCACCGTCTATATCTGGCTCTGCCATGAAACCTGCGATGTTCTCTGCCTTCACCGAGCCGCCATAAAGGATGCGCGTCGCTTCCGCAAAGTCAGCACCGCGTAGTTCCGTCAGCTTCTCGCGCAGCGCCTTGCACACCTCCTGCGCCTGCTCAGGGGTTGCTGCCGATCCTGATCCGATCGCCCAGACCGGCTCATAAGCAACCACCAGCTCTGCCTCAGCGGGAATTTCAGCTAAGGCGTTTTCGAGCTGAGAGACAGGAACCGCAGCAGCGCCGTGCTGCTTAAGATCCTCTGCTGTCTCTCCGATGCAGAGCACCGGCACCAAACCGGCCGCTGCAGCAGCCGCTGCCTTCCGGCCAACGATCTCGTCGGTCTCGTGATGCCCCTCGCGACGCTCAGAGTGCCCTACAATCGCGTAACTGCAGCCGAGCTTGGTGAGAAACTTGGCGCTGATATCTCCCGTGTAGGCACCCGACTCGTGCTCAGAAACATCTTGCGCGCCGGTCTTTAGTGAGAGCTTTTCCGCTTCAGTAATAACCTGCACCGAACGCAGATCGGTAAAGGGCGGGAAGATTGCGACCTCAACCTCAGCCGGATCGTATTTCGCGTCTCTCAGGCTCCAGGCAAGTTTCTGTGTGAATGCAGTCGCCTCAAGATGATTAAGATTCATCTTCCAGTTGCCTGCGATTAACGGTAAACGTGTTGCGCTCATGCGAGCACCTCCAAACCTGGCAGCTGCTTGCCCTCAAGGAACTCAAGGCTCGCACCACCGCCTGTAGAAATGTGTCCAAAATCAGAATCTGCAAAACCGAGGGCGCGCACAGCGGCAGCGCTGTCTCCACCGCCAACCACAGCGAGACCGGATACTTCCGTCAGAGCCTTGGCAACTGCGCGCGTGCCTGCGGCAAAGTTTTCCATCTCAAAGACACCCATAGGGCCGTTCCAAAAGACAGTTTTAGCGGCACGAATTTTTTCGGCGAACAGTTTCGCAGACTCAGGGCCGATATCAAGGCCGATCCCGCTTGCTCCGAATGAGCTTTCTTCGATAGCGTCCGCTGCGACCACTTCGTATGCTGCATCAGCATCAAACTTTTCGGCAACAACAATGTCGCTTGGCAGCACCAGCTCAACACCCAACTCAGTTGCACGCTTAAGATAGCCGCGCACGGTTTCGATCTGATCCTCTTCAAGCAGGCTCGCACCAACCTTATGCCCCTTAGCTGCCAGGAACGTAAAGAGCATTCCGCCGCCGATAATCAGGGTATCCACACGCTCAATCAAATGATCGATAACACCAAGCTTATCTGACACTTTCGAGCCGCCGAGCACAACCGTGTATGGCCGCTTAAGGTCTTCCGTCAGCTGCTTTAACACCGCAACCTCGTCAGCGACAAGCAAACCCGCCGCACTCGGAAGCGCTTTTGCAAGCTCAGTCACACTCGCCTGACTGCGATGCACAACACCAAAACCGTCGAGCACGAAAGCGTCAGCAAACTCGGCCAGGCGGGCTGCAAACTGGCCGCGCTCCGCCGCCTCTTTAGATGTTTCCTGCGAGTTAAAACGCAAGTTTTCAAGCATTAAAACAGCGCCGTCTTTCAGCTCTTTCACCGCTGCAGCAGCTTCTGCGCCGACCGTGTCAGCAACAAAACTAACAGGCGCATCAATTATCTCGCCGAGTCGCTGCGCGACAGGCTTAAGTGACAGGCTGTTATCAACCTCACCCTTTGGGCGGCCAAGGTGGCTGATAACGATCACCCGGGCATTTTCTGCCGTGAGCTTCTCAATGGTTGCAGCAGCCGCACGCACACGGCCGTCGTCGGTTATTACACCGTCTTTCAGCGGAACGTTAAGATCAGACCGCACTAAAACAGTCTTGCCGCTCAGGTTGCCGAGTGTTTCTAGAGCTCGCATCTCACCCTCCATAGAGTTAGTTAAACCGCAAAAGGCGGCACCAGATTAATGGTACCGCCCCTCACATTAGTTTTTGCGCAGAAAACCCTAAAGTTTCTCGCCTACGAGCTTGGTGAAGCTCACAAGCTGGTTAGTGTAACCCCACTCGTTGTCATACCAAGAAGAAATCTTTACCAGCTTGCCCGACACTGCGGTAAGCCCTGAGTCAAACACTGACGGATGTGGATCACCGACAATGTCGCTAGACACAAGCGGCTCTTCTGAGTAGGCGAGGATACCCTTTAAACGCCCCTCACTGGCAGCACGCTGAAACGCAGCGTTAATCTCGTCGACGGTGAGATCATCGCGCTTCGCAATAATGTTGAGGTCAACGATTGACGCCACAGGCACCGGAACACGGTATGAAGAACCGTCCAGGCGGCCATCGAGCTCTGGAATAACCTTGCCAATAGCTTTCGCCGCACCGGTTGAGGTTGGCACAATGTTTTCAGCTGCAGCACGGGCGCGACGCAGATCACTGTGCGGTGCGTCCTGCAGACGCTGATCAGCGGTGTATGCGTGCGCGGTCATCATGAAGCCCTGCTCGATGCCAAACTCGTCATTAAACACCTTGGCGATTGGTGCCAGGCAGTTGGTTGTGCAAGATGCAGCAGAGATAACATGCTGGGTCTCAGCGTCATACTCTTCTTCGTTCACGCCAACAACGAACATTGGCACGCCCGCCTTGCCCGGTGCTGAAATAACCACCTTCTTAGCGCCCGCGTCGAGGTGCTGTTTTGCAGCGTCGTATTCGGTGAAGCGACCGGTTGATTCGATTACGATATCAACGTCAAGCTCGCTCCACGGCAGTTTAGCTGGCTCTTTTTCGCTCAGCACCTTAATGCGGTCACCGTTTACGGTGATGCTGTCTTCGTCGTGCGTTACCTCAGCGTTAAAACGACCGGCGACGGTGTCGCGACGCAGCAGGTGCGCGAGAGTCGCAGTATCGGTGAGGTCGTTCACTGCAACAATGTCAAAGTCGAGACCGCGCTCAACTGCTGCCCTTACAAAGTTGCGACCGATCCGGCCAAATCCATTAATAGCAATACGTGTGCCCAATTTCACGTGCCTTTCTAAATTGAGAGTGCCTAGTGCGTTGCCATAACGCACCGGCGAGAGGGTGTGTAAGTCTTAGATCAGACCTGCGGTCTGAGTGCGCGCACGCTCAAAGCGCTCAGCGACATTCTCCCAGTTCACAATGTTCCAGAAAGCGTCAACATAGTCTGCCTTCACGTTCACATAGTCGAGATAGAACGCGTGCTCCCACATATCCAGCATTAACAGCGGGGTGCTGCCTGCTGGGAAGTTTGCCTGCTGATCGAAGAACTGCTGAATGTTCAGACGCTGACCGAGCGCATCCCAGGTGAGCACCGACCAACCCGAGCCCTGAATGCTGAGCGCGGTAGCGTTAAAGTGCTTTTGGAAGCCATCGAAAGAGCCGAAAAATTCGTCAACCGCAGACGCCAGCTCACCCTCTGGTTTGCCGCCACCATTTGGCGAGAGATTCGTCCAGAAAATTGAGTGGTTAACGTGGCCGCCGAGGTTAAACGCGAGATCTTTTTCCAGTTTGCTAACGTTTGCAAAATTACCGTTTTCGCGCGCCTCAGCCAGTGCCTCAAGAGCAGCATTTGCGCCGGTCACATATGCTGCATGGTGCTTGCTGTGGTGCAGCTCCATAATGCGGGCGCTAATAGAAGGCTCAAGTGCGCTGTAGTCGTAGCTGAGCTCAGGAAGTGAGTAAACCAATTTAATTCTCCTTTGTTTCTACGCTTCTAAGCTCAATTTTAGCGCTTACGCAAAAACAAACTCTGAGAGTGGTTTTAGAGCACACCGCTTATGCGGTTTATGATTCACGCGGAATTGCTGCCTCAGTGCCGGGAATGCCAAGCTGCTTCGCAACCTTATCGGCCATGCCGAGCAGGCGCCTGATGCGCCCGGCGATCGCGTCTTTCGTAAGCGGTGGCTCAGCCTTGCTGCCAAGCTCATCAAGGCTCGCTTCGCGATGTGTTAAACGCAGCTGGCCGGCAACTTTTAGATGCTCAGGCACATCATCACCGAGAATCTCCAGCGCACGCTCAACACGCGCACAAGCTGCAGCGGAGGCTTGCGCAGACCGCCTGAGATTCGCGTCATCAAAGTTCACAAGGCGGTTTGCTGTTGCCCGCTTTTCACGATCCTGGCGCTGATTGTTCCAAAACTCAGCGCTCTTAGTTGCTCCCATCTTCGAGAGCATCTCAGCAATTGCTTCAGGATCGCGGATTAACACCTTCACCTGCCCACGAATCTCGCGGCTTTTAGCCTGGATTCCCAAACGTCCGGCAGCGCCAACCAGCGCCATCGCCGCTTCATTTGTGGGGCTGGTTAGCTCAAGGCTCGCTGACCGTCCGGGAGCGGTTAGCATGCCGCGCGCCATAAATGCGCCGCGCCAGGCAGCGGCCAGCTCATCCGGTGAGCCTGTGGCCACCCGATTTGGCAGGCCACGCACCTGCTGTCTGCGGCTATCGAGCAAGCCGAGACGACGTGCGATTGCTTCGCCATCACTGGTGCGGAAAAGAAACATCGGCTGCCCCGGTTTGGTTGAGTTAACCGGCAGCTGCTTTGCCTCCGTGACAACACCGTACATTTCAAACAGAGCCTTACGCATGCGCTGCAGAATATAGGGTGAGTGAAATTCTGCCTCAAGCGCTACCCGGCCGGAGATGTTGTGCAGCCCGCCGGCAAAGCGCAGCGCGGTGATCAACTCCGCATTGCGCACCCCCTGATCACAAACCTCAATTTGACGCAGTTCTTCACGAACAACAGAGGTCTGCGAGGCAGGCATAGCGTTAGACACTGAACGATCCTTCCGACTCAATTTGGCGTTGCGGCAGATAGTTATTTTACGGCAGAAATTAGGCGCGCGTAAACATGTATTATGTTCGGTTAAATTTAGGCGCCGCTCACTTACTCACGCCCGAGGTCGCGGTGCCGCACAGACACCTGCACCCCGGCTAAATCAGCCAATCTGCCGGCAATTTCGTTGGTCACCGCAACAGAGCGATGTTTACCGCCGGTGCAGCCGACAGCCAGCATTACGTGCCGTTTGTTCTCGCGTTGGTATCCCGCAAAGACCGGCTCTAACGCCGCAACATAGTTTGCGATAAACTCGTGCACCCCCTCTTGGGCGAGCACAAACTCGCTCACCTCTGCATCGTTACCGGTGAGCGGGCGCAGCTCAGGTAACCAGAACGGGTTTGGCACAAAACGCATATCGATCATCAGATCGGCATCACTTGGCGCCCCGTATTTGAAGCCGAAACTCTGCACAACCAGCTGCAGTTTTGGCGCATCAGCCTCAGAAAAGAGCTCACGGATGCGACTCGTCAGCTCATGCACGTTATAGCGCGAAGTATCGATAACAAAATCGCTTAACGCACGCAGCTCAAGCAATCGGTCACGCTCTTTTTGGATCCCGTCGAGCAGGCTACCTGCACCCATCAGCGGGTGTGGCCTGCGCACAGCCTCATAGCGGCGCACCAGCACATCATCACTCGCATCGAGGAAGAGAATGCGCGGGGCGCCTTTCTCAGAAATTTCAGCCAGCGTTTCCCGCAGCGTCTCATCGAGGTCGCGGCCGCGCGCATCTACAACAGCAGCAATTTTTTTAATCGCCCCGTCTGAGAGCTCAGCCATATCAGCCACGGTGGTCAAAAGCTTTAGCGGCAGATTATCAACGACATACCACCCCATGTCTTCGAGGGTGTTTGCAGCGGTGCTCCGACCGGCGCCAGACATTCCGGCAACGATTAAAATATCTCGCTTAGCTATCTGCGTATCACTCATTACTGCCCAACTTCATCGTTCTCTGATCCCGCTGTGTCAATGCTATCTAACCCCTTCGCCTTGGCGCTAGGTGTGTGCAGATGTTCGTAAATAACCGAGGCAAGGCTCTCTCCCACACCGGGCACCGCGCCAAGCTCAGCGATGCTTGCCGAACGCACCCTTTTCACCGATCCAAAAGTGCGCAACAGAGCCTTCACTCGAGCTTGGCCGACACCGGGAATTTCTGACAGCTCGGTTGCTAACGCTTTCGATCTGCGCTGTTTTTGGAAGGTGATTGCAAATCGGTGCGCCTCATCACGCAGCCGCTGCACAAGAAACAGCGCCTCTGAATTGCGCGGCAGAATCACCGGAAAATCATCCTCTGGCAGCCACAGCTCTTCAAGTCGCTTCGCGATGCCCGCAACAGCGATATCTGTGATGCCGGCTTCCTCAAGTGCAGCCGCTGCGGCGGCCACCTGCGGTTGACCGCCGTCGATCAACAGCAGCTGCGGCCGGGCACGATACAACCCCACCTCAGGCGCCAGCTCATCTGCTTTGCCGAGCACCGCAGCCCGACGGGCCACCACCTGCCGAATTGAGTCAACGTCGTTGTTTGCTTCAACCACCTTGTATTTCCGGTATGCGCCTTTCGCGGGCAGGCCGTCTTCAAACACCACAAGAGAGGCCACCACGTTCGTGCCCTGCAGATGCGATACGTCGATAGCCTCAATGCGTAGCGGGGGTTCTGCAAGCCCGAGATACTGCTGCAACTCTGCCAGTGCGTCTGTGCGTGCGGTGATGTCGTTGGTGCGACGCAGACTGTTGCGCAGCAAGTGCTCGCCCGCATTCTTTACTGCACTCTCTAATAGCCGGGCTTTCTCGCCGCGTTCGGCAACCTTAATTTGTGGGAGAGAGCGCAGACCGTGCCGCTGTTTGAGCACTTCGCTCAGATCGGCAGCGTTTTCTGGCAGCGCTGAAGTAATAATCCGCTTCGGGGGTGCTTCTCTCTCGTAGACACTCTGCAGCACCTGCTCGAGCACCGTGCCAGCTGAATCATCCGGCCCGACTTCCACGATCCAACTGCGTTCACCGCGAATGCGGCCCGCTCGCACTTTAAACTGGTGCACAGCACCCAAAAGTTCGTTGGCGTAGTAGCCAAAAAAGTCTGCGTTTACCTCGCTAGCAAACACCACTGCTTGCTTTTCGAGAATATGCTCGAGCGCCTGCAGCCGGTCGCGCAGTTTTGCGGCCTCTTCAAAACGCTGTGCGGCTGCTGCATCCCGCATTTGGCTCTCCACCTGCCGCACAAACCGGCGGTCGAGTGACCGCAAGAATCGCACCATCTCTTTTGCGCGTTCGCGATGCTCGGCAATCGAAACCCGCATCGAACACGGCCCGTGGCAGCGGCCTATTTGGCTGGCTAAACACGGTCTGCCGGAGCGCATCGCGCGAGAGTAGTCTGCGTCGTTACAGGTGCGCAGCGGGAATGCCTGCTGCACGAGATCAAGGGTTTCACGCAGCGCCCAAACTTTCGGGTACGGGCCAAAATACTTTGCTTTTTTAATGCCCTCTTTGCGAGAAATGATTGCGCGGGGTGCTTCATCCCCCATTAAAACAACCAGATAGGGATAGCTTTTATCATCTTTAAACTGGACATTAAAAGGCGGCCGGAATTCGTTGATCCAGCTGTGCTCGAGCACCAAAGACTCAGTGTCGCTAGCAACAACCGTCCAGTCAACCTTAGCCGCCAACTGCACCATTAATTGTGTGCGCGGTTGCAGCGTGTGCAGCGGCTGAAAATAGTTTGCCAAGCGGTTGCGCAAGTTTTTTGCTTTGCCGATATACAGCACACGACCGTGGCGATCCGAAAAGCGATAAACACCCGGCCCTGTTGGCACCTCCCCCGACTGCGGTTTAAATGCCTTCCGGTTATCGACGGTGCGCATTATTTACCGGCTGGGTGAGCTGCTAGCGCTTCTTTAAGGAAGCGACCGGTGTGACTTTCAGCTACCTGCGCAACCTCTTCAGGGGTGCCCGCAGCAACCAGCGTGCCACCGCCTGAGCCGCCCTCAGGGCCGAGGTCAATTACCCAGTCTGCAGAGCGAATCATATCGAGATTGTGCTCAATAGTGATTACTGTGTTGCCCTTATCAACCAGAGTGTTGAGCACCTTTAAGAGCTTGCGCACATCTTCAAAATGCAGACCCGTGGTCGGCTCATCAAGCACATAGACTGTGCGGCCGGTCGAACGCTTCTGCAGTTCAGTTGCAAGCTTCACCCGCTGTGCCTCACCACCGGACAAAGTTGTGGCCGCCTGCCCAAGCTGCACATAACCAAGCCCCACATCAACAAGAGTTTGCAGGTAGCGATAAATCGAGCTGATCGGCTGGAAGAACTCCGCCGCCTCTGAGATCGGCATTTCTAGCACTTCAGAGATGTTCTTACCCTTGTATTTAATCTGCAGGGTTTCACGGTTGTAGCGTTTGCCGTCACACACCTCACACGGCACATACACATCGGGCAGGAAGTTCATCTCGATCTTCAACGTGCCATCACCCGAGCAAGCCTCACAACGCCCGCCCTTCACGTTGAAACTGAAGCGACCGGCAAGATAGCCGCGCACCTTAGCCTCTTGTGTTTCAGCAAACAGCGCACGAATTTTGTCAAACACACCGGTATAGGTTGCCGGGTTTGAGCGCGGAGTGCGCCCAATTGGCGCCTGGTCAACGTGCACGACCTTATCTAAATGCTCAAGCCCGTGCACCCGCTTATGCTTGCCCGGCAGCTGGTGTGCGCCGTTTAGTTTATTGGCGAGCACCCGGTAGAGGATATCGTTAACCAGCGTAGATTTGCCGGATCCGCTCACACCCGTCACCGCAGTAAACACACCGAGCGGGAATTTCACACTCAGCTCTTTAAGGTTGTTTGAGCGCGCACCAACAACCTCTAGCTGCCGTTTCTTATCTACCTTGCGACGTGTCTCGGGCGTCGCAATTACCTCGCGGCCAGAGATAAACGCACCGGTTATCGACCGTTTATTTGCGCGTAAGTCGGCGACGGTGCCGGAATGAACAACTTCGCCGCCCTCAACACCGGCGCCCGGCCCAATATCAACGATCCAGTCTGCAGCGTCGATAGTTTCTTCGTCGTGCTCAACAACGATTAGCGTATTGCCGAGATCTCTCAGCCGTATCAGAGTGTCTATCAGACGGCGGTTGTCGCGCTGATGCAAACCGATAGAGGGTTCGTCAAGCACATACAGCACGCCGGTCAGACCAGAGCCGATTTGCGTTGCCAGTCGAATCCGCTGCGCCTCACCGCCGGAGAGTGTGCCAGCAGCACGACCCAGAGTAAGGTAATTCAGCCCGACTTCAATGAGGAAGCTAAAACGCGCCCGAATCTCGCGCAGCACCTGTGCCGCAATCTTTGCCTCACGCTCGCTCAGAGTGAGCTCGTCAAAAAAGACCTGCGCCTCACCGAGACTGAGGTCAGCAACCTCAGAGATAGAAAGATCGTTCACCGTCACCGCAAGCACCTCAGGTTTGAGACGCGCACCCTTACAGCTTGCGCACGGCACAGCGCGCAGCAGCTCAGCCCACTTTGCGCGCACATTATCGCTTTCTGCCTCCATATATTTGCGTTCAACATAGGAGATTGCGCCCTCAAAACCAGAGCGATACTTCACCTCACGGCCGTGACGGTTGCGATAGGCGACCTGCACTTTAAAGTTTTTGCCGTAGAGCAGCATCTCTTGCACACGTGCAGGCAGATCTTCCCACGGTGTCTTAAGAGAGAAGTCGTGCTCAGCAGCTAAAGCCTGCAGCTGGTTTTGGAAGTAACTATAAAGCCCGCTGCCCTGCGTGCTCCACGGAATAATCACTCCCTCAGCGAGCGACAGCGTGGTGTCAGCCAAAACAAGGTCGGGGTCTGCCTGCAGGGAGGTGCCAAGCCCTGAGCAGGTTTCACACGCGCCAAAAGGTGCGTTAAACGAGAAGGTGCGCGGCTCAATTTCGCTGATCTGCACCGGGTGGTTGTTCGGGCAGCTGCGATGCTCACTAAAGCGGCGCACAGGCAACTCAGGCTCACCCGCACGAGCCGGGAAACTCACCTCAACAACTCCCCCGGTTAGTCGCAGCGAGGTCTCAATCGCGTCAGTGAGGCGACCAAGAATTGAATCTTTGCGCACCAGCCGGTCAACAACAACAGAAATGTAGTGCCAGTCACTCTTTTTCAAGGTCGGTGGTTCGCTCAAATGATGAGCCTGACCGTCAACGATAATGCGTGAGAAACCGTCAGCTGCTAATTCAGCAAAATAGTCAACAAATTCGCCCTTCTTCTTTTCAACCACGGGAGCCAAAACCTGAAAGCGTGTGCCCTCTGGCATCTCCATGAGTGTGTCGGCAATCTGCTGCACGGTTTGTGATTGAATCAGCTCGCCACAAACCGGACAGTGCGGGATCCCGATGCGCGCCCATAAAAGACGCATATAGTCGTAAATCTCGGTAATCGTGCCAACCGTTGAACGCGGGTTGCGGTTGGTTGACTTCTGATCTATTGAAACTGCCGGGCTCAAGCCCTCAATAAAATCAACATCGGGCCTGTCAACCTGCCCCAAAAACTGGCGCGCATATGCGCTGAGCGACTCAACGTAGCGGCGCTGACCCTCAGCAAAAACAGTGTCGAAAGCAAGGCTCGATTTACCGCTGCCGCTCAGGCCGGTAAAAACCACCAGGCTGTCGCGCGGAATGCTCACATCAACATTCTTCAGGTTGTGCACTCTGGCACCCTGCACTTTAATTTTTGCTTGCGCCAACGACTTTACAACCGGTTTTTTCACACTCTGCCTAGCTTTAGTCACCTATTAATTATATGGCAACAGCAAGAAGAAATAGAACATTCGTTCGAGAAAGCTGAATCACGTCGTTAGTGCGCTTTCCGCACCTGGCGCAACTCCTTTTTCAAATCCTGAATTTCGTCACGCAGCCGCGCCGCCAACTCAAACTTCAGCTCATCAGAGGCAGCCAGCATCTGCGCAGTGAGCTCAGCTATCAGCTCTTCAAGCTCAACACCGTCACCACTCTGGGCGCTAGTTTTTGCGCTCGACTTACGCGCTGTCGCAGGCCGAGCGCGATCCGCAAGCAATTCTTCGCTGTCAGCTGCTTCCCGCGCCAGCATCTCGGTAATATCACCGATTTTTTTGCGCAGTGGTTGCGGATCGATACCGTGTTCCTGATTGTATGCCTGCTGAATTTCACGGCGGCGGTTGGTCTCGTCAATCGCCTCTTGCATTGAGTGCGTAATATTGTCTGCATACATATGCACTTCACCGCTGACGTTGCGCGCCGCACGACCAATCGTCTGAATAAGCGAAGTGCGAGACCTTAAGAAGCCCTCTTTGTCTGCGTCAAGGATCGCAACCAGCGACACCTCAGGCAGGTCGAGACCCTCACGCAGCAGGTTAATTCCGACAAGCACGTCAAACACGCCCGCGCGCAACTCGCTGAGCAGCTCCACGCGCTTCAGGGTGTCAACATCCGAGTGCAGATAGCGCACCCGCACGCCAGCTTCTTCCATAAAGGCGGTTAGCTGCTCAGCCATTTTTTTGGTCAGCGTGGTCACCAGCACGCGCTCATCACGTGCGGTGCGCACCCGCACCTGCTCGAGGAGGTCATCAATCTGCCCGGCCGATGGCTTCACGATTATCTCGGGATCCACCAAACCTGTTGGGCGAATAATCTGCTCCACAACACCGTCTGCGCGATCCAGCTCATATTTACCGGGTGTTGCAGACAGATACACAACCTGCCCGACACGCTCTTGAAACTCAGCAAACTTCAGCGGCCGGTTGTCGAGCGCGCTCGGAAGGCGAAAACCGTGCTCAACCAGTGTGCGCTTGCGCGATGCGTCGCCCTCATACATTGCACCAATCTGCGGCACAGTCACGTGCGACTCATCGATAACAACAAGCAGGTCGTCTGGAAAATAGTCGAGCAGACAGTGCGGCGCCTCCCCCGGTGCACGCCCGTCCATATGCCGTGAATAGTTTTCAATGCCCGAGCAGAAACCGATCTGCTCCATCATCTCCAGGTCAAAGGTTGTGCGCATACGTAGGCGCTGCTCTTCAACAAGCTTGTTCTGCTTTTTCAGCTGCGCGCTGCGTTCTTCGAGCTCTGCTGCGATGTCTTTCATCGCTCTTTGCATCACATCGTGACTTGCGACATAGTGTGATCCCGGAAAAATCGAGACCGTCTCAACTTCACGGATCAAATCTCCGGTCACCGGGTGCAAGAAGCTCAAAGCTTCAATCTCGTCACCGAAAAGCTCGATTCTAACGGCGAGCTCTTCATACATTGGAATGACTTCGATGGTGTCACCGCGCACACGGAAGTTGCCGCGCACAAACTCTATGTCGTTGCGCTGGTACTGCATATCGACGAGGCGTCTGGTGAGCACATCACGGTCGATAACATCGCCAACAGCAAGCGGGAGCATCGCCTCATAGTATTCCTCAGGCTTACCGAGGCCGTAGATGCAGGAAACGGTTGACACCACCACAACATCGCGTCTGCTCAAGAGCGCATTAGTGGTTGAGTGACGCAGACGCTCAACCTCAGCGTTAACGCTGGAGTCTTTCTCAATAAATGTGTCAGTCTGCGGCACATACGCCTCAGGCTGATAGTAGTCGTAGTAGCTGACGAAATACTCGACCGCGTTGTTTGGCAGCAGCTGCCGAAACTCATTCGCGAGCTGCGCTGCAAGTGTTTTGTTGTGCGCGAGCACGAGCGTGGGTCGCTGCACCTGCTCGATCAGCCATGCGGTGGTTGCAGATTTTCCCGTTCCGGTCGCGCCGAGCAGCACAACATCGGTTTCACCCGCGTTGATCCGGGCAGCAAGCTCAGCGATTGCCTTGGGCTGATCACCGCTTGGGGTGTATTCCGAGACAACCTGAAAGGGTCGAACGCTGCGAGTAAGCTCCACTTTATGCGAACCAGAGAGCTATTTCGCGTGCGGCTGATTCTTCGCTATCGCTGCCGTGCACAAGATTCTGCTGCACTTTTAAGCCCCAGTCGCGGCCGAGATCACCGCGGATGGTGCCTGGTGCGGCGGTGGTTGGATCGGTGGTACCGGCCAGGGCACGGAACCCTTCAATGACGCGGTCGCCGGTCAGGCGGATAGCAACCGTTGGGCCGCTTGTCATAAACTCCAGCAGCGGCTCATAAAACGACTTCCCCGCGTGCTCAGCATAGTGCTCTGCGAGAAGTTCACGGTTTGGCTGCACAAATCGCAAATCTGCAATAACGTAGCCCTTCGCCTCGATACGACGCAAAATTTCGCCTGTCAGCTGACGTTTCACCCCGTCTGGCTTGACAAGCACGAGCGTTTCTTGAGACATCTCTCCCCCAATAATTTAAAAACTTAGAGCTAGGTTAAATTGTATGCTTTAGCGCTGGAATTTTTCTGGGTTTGCCGCCCATGCTGCGCGCATTCGGTCAATCTGCTTGCCCTTAATCATCGCGAAGACCCACAGCCCGCCAAACAGGACTGCCACAATCAGCGTTGCTGGCAGGAAAAAAGCGGCAGCGAAAAGAATAATTTGCACTAGCCAGCCGACGGTGATACCAATCGGTGTGCGCATGACGAGAAGCGCAACAACGCACAGCGCACAGAGAATAAGACCTGCGTAAATTCCAATTTGTGGCGGATCAAAAACGTTAAGCCCGTACATCGTCATGCCCACCAGGAAAATGATAATAATTTCAAACCCGAGCGCGATTGACGCAAGGGCTTTCTGGGTTGAGCCACGGCCGTGGTGCCCGCCAGAGAGCCGGTTTGCGTAGTTAACTCCCGCGCGCTCAGACGGCGACAGTTCAAGATCGTCAGCCATTACCAGCCCTCTTCTTTCGCAATCGCTATTGCGGATCCCGCGAGCAGCACAGATCCGGCCACGAGTATACCGCGGCCTGCATCCTCTGCCGCCCAGTCGTAAGCAGCGGTTAGACCGTCAAATGTTGACTCAGCAACCCACAGATTATCGTGCGCAGCAAGCTCACTCGCCTCAACGAGGCTGTGCAGCTGCGTGACATCAAGGGTGCGCGGTGAATCAACCGGCACCAAAATCACCTGCTCACCCAATTGGGCGAGCTGCGTCAGCACCCCTGTAGCGTCTTTATCGGCGAGCACACCGGCAACAACCGTGGTTTCTGAAAACGCGAAGTTCTCGGTGAACGCTTGGCTCAGCGCGGCGGTGCCGTGCGGGTTGTGCGCCGCGTCAACAATGATAGTTGGGTTCTGTGTCAGCACCTGTAAGCGACCGGGTGAGACAACCGCAGCAAAAGCAGCCTCTACAGTTTCACTATCGAGCGCGCGTGGGGCAAAGAAAGCAGCAACAGCGGCTAGCGCCGTTGCGGCGTTTTCGCCCTGATGCGCTCCCATGAGCGGCACAAAAAGATCTTCGAGCGTGTAATCTCCCTGACCGTCGGTCAGGCGCACCGAGATCAATCGCCCGCCCACGGCAACCTGGTTTTGCAACAGCTCATACTGTGCTCCTGCCGCAACAACTTCTGCATTTTGTTGGCTGGCAAAATCTTGCAGTTCCGCCTGGGCTTCCGAGCGCTGCGATGCGAAAACAGCTTTTGATTCAGGTTTTATGATCCGCGCTTTAGTTGCCGCAATTTCAGCAATAGTGTCGCCGAGAACCCCTGTGTGATCGAGCGCCACCGGGGTCACTACAGCAACCTCTGCAGTCGCAATATTGGTTGCATCCCACTCACCGCCCATACCCACTTCGATCACCGCAACTTCAACCGGGGCGTCCGCAAAAAGTGCGTAACCGAGCACAGCGAGCGCCTCAAAGAATGTGATCCGTCCCTGCCCCTGCGCTTCTAACTCAGCGTCAACCACTTCTAGCGCCAGCTGCATCGACTCCCAAGCTGTCGCCAACTGCACGCCGTCTACCGGTTCACCATCGATACAAAAGCGTTCGGTGAAGCTCACCAGGTGTGGGCTCGTGAAGAGCCCGGTGCGCATGCCGTGCGCTCTGAGCAGTGCCTCAATCATGCGTGCGGTTGAGGTTTTTCCGTTCGTGCCGGCAACCATAATCACCGGGTAGAGATCCTGCGGGCGCCCCACCAAATCAGCCAGTCGTTTCACCGGCTCAATGCGTGGGCGCGGTGTGGCCTCACCGACGCGGGTCATAAGCTCATCGAGCACCAGCTGCGCAGCCCTCTTTGACTCAGTGCCGTAAATTTCTGCGTGCACCTTTAAGGCTGCGGCGCTCAGCTGTTCGACGGCTGCGCCGTCGTCGGTGGCGTCGTCATCGTCAAGCAGCGGGTTGAGCATTTTCGCCATTGCCACTGCTTCTGCCTTCGCAGCGTCAGCAGTGATACCGGCCTCACGGTTTGCGGCATCCCACGGGTCTAATTCTTGAGCCATTACTGCGCTGCACCCTCTGCATCCACCGTTACCACAATTGGAGCCTTTTCAACGCCCAGCGCTTTAGCTATCGCGATACGCGCGATCCTCTCGCTGATCTGTTTGTTGCCGGCGTCTGCAAGCGCAGCAACATCGTCAGTTGCCTGCACGTTGAAGGCGATAGCGAGTGTTTCGCCGCTGATGAGTGCGGCGTGTTCTTCCAAGGCGGCAGCGTATTCGGGTGCAACATTCACGGCGAGCACAATGCGATCACTCACATCAAGACCCGCCTGTTTGCGCGCCTCCTGAATCGCACGCACTGCGTCACGGGCAATCCCCTCAGCTTCAAGCTCCGGCGTAGTTTCGGTGTTTAGCAGCACAAAACCACCGCCAGCCAAAAGCGCTAGCGCAACACCAGCAGCTTCACCATCGCCCGCCGACAGGGTGAGCTCGTACTCCCCCTCTTGAAGTTCAACACCACCGGCGGTGACAACACCATCAACCTCTGACCAGTCGCCACTCTTCGCGCCCTTAATCGCTTGCTGCACAGCTTTGCCGATGCGCGGTCCGGCAGCGCGGGCGTTAACGGTGAGGTTTGAGGTGATGCCGTATTTTGCGGCCGCATCATCTGTCAGCTGTGAGAATTCAACCTGACGCACGTTTAATTCGTCGCACAGCAGCGCCGCAAACGGCTCCAGTGCTGCTGGTTGGGTGCTCACCACGGTCAGCTTCTGTAGCGGCAGGCGCACGCGCAGCTGCTTAGCCTTGCGCAGGCTCAACGCTTGTGAAGTTATCTGGCGCACCTCGTCCATAGCTGACACAAGTTCCGCGTCGTATGGAAGAGAGGCAGCATCAGGCCAGTCGCTGAGGTGCACAGAACGACCGCCTGTCAGCCCCTGCCAAATCTCTTCAGTAACCAGCGGCGCTAGTGGTGCGGCTGTGCGGGTTAGCACTTCGAGCACCGTAAACAGGGTGTTAAAGGCTTCACGGTTACTGTCTTTGCCGTTTTCACCGTTGACACCCTCCCAGAAGCGGTCGCGCGAGCCGCGCACATACCAGTTGGTGAGCACCTCGGCAAAGTCGCGCAAAACTGCTGCAGCGGTTGTTGTGTCAAGATTTTCAAGAGCGTTTTCGGTTGCAACAACAGCGTCCCTAAGCTTTGCCAGAATATAGCGGTCGAGCTCATTCGTGCTGCCGGCGTCAAACTGCGGATCAAACCCGTCTGCATTTGCGTACAGGGTGAAGAAATACCAGGTGTTCCAGAGCGGCAGCAAAAACTGTCGCACACCCTCACGGATCCCCGCTTCTGTGACGATCAGGTTGCCGCCTCTCACAACCGGTGAGGCCATCAGGAACCACCGCATAGCGTCAGAACCGTCGCGTTCAAAAACCTCGTTGACATCGGGATAGTTGCGCAGCGACTTCGACATTTTGTTGCCGTCACTGCCGAGCACAATGCCGTGACTGATGCAGTTTTTAAATGCCGGGCGGTCAAACAGTGCGGTCGCTAACACGTGCTGCACATAGAACCAACCGCGAGTTTGCCCGATATATTCAACGATGAAATCTGCCGGTTGGTGTGTCTCGAACCAGTCTTGATTTTCGAAGGGATAGTGCACCTGCGCAAACGGCATTGAACCGGAGTCAAACCACACGTCGAGCACGTCTTCGATCCGCCGCAGTTTACTCTTACCCGTCGGATCGTTCGGGTTGGGTTTCACAAGCTCGTCAATATACGGTCGGTGCAGATCAACCTCGCCCTGTTCGTTGCGTGGCAGAGTGCCAAAGCCGGCTTCAAGCTCAGCAACAGATCCGTAGACCTCAACGCACGGATATTCGGGATCGTCACTCACCCAAACCGGGATCGGTGTGCCCCAGAAGCGGTTTCGACTGATCGACCAGTCGCGCGCCCCCTCTAGCCACTTCCCAAACTGCCCGTACTTCACATTTTCTGGCACCCAGTTAATTGCCTCATTGGTTTCGAGCAGGCGATCCTTAAAATCGGTAACGCGCACAAACCAGCTTGAAACAGCCTTATACATAAGCGGCGTGCGGCAGCGCCAGCAGTGCGGGTATGAGTGCTCATAGCTGGCCTCACGCAGCAGTCGGTGATCTGCTTTCAAAACATTAATAATGGTGCGGTTTGCTTCAAAGGCCTGCACACCAGCGATATCGTTCAGCGGCCCGCCCCGGAACAGCGGCAGGAATTCAGCGGCGTCATCAACAGACAGAATGACTGGAATGCCATACCGCTGGTTGACGAGCATATCTTCTTCACCGTAGGCGGTTGCCTGATGCACAATGCCGGTGCCGTCTTCGGTTGTGACATAGTCTGCAACGGTGAAGATCCAAGCGTTTTCAGTGCCCCAGGTTGCAGCGTCGCTAAAGGTGTCCCACAGCGGCTGGTACTCTACATATTCAAGCTGTGATCCCTTAATAACCCAGGTCGCAGCAGCCAGCGCAGCAGCCGGCTCAGCATAACCAAGCTCTTTTGCGTGCGCGGCAACTCGATCCTTCGCCAGCAGGTATTTTGCGGTGCCCGCTGCTCCCCCGTCGGCAGCACCGTTTTCGCCCGCTGGCACTACGACATAGTCAACCTCTGGGCCGACCGCAACCGAGAAGTTGGTTGGCAGCGTCCATGGCGTGGTCGTCCAGGCGAGGGCGCGCACACCCTCGAGGCCAAGCTCGCTAGCTTTCGCCCCAATAAGCGGGAATGTTACCGTCACAGACGGATCCTGCCGCATCTGATAGACGTCATCGTCCATGCGCAGCTCGTGGTTTGACAGCGGTGTCTGGTCGCGCCAGCAGTAGGGCAGAATGCGCTGCCCCTCATAGGCCAGACCCTTTTTATAGAGCTCTGCGAAAGCCCAAATGACGCTCTCCATGTATTCGATATTCAGGGTCTTGTAGTCGTTTTCAAAGTCCACCCAGCGCGCCTGGCGGGTCACATACTCTTCCCACTCGCGTGTGTACTGCAGCACAGACTCGCGTGCTTTCGCGTTGAACTTATCGATCCCCATATCGAGAATCTCTTGCTTCTCGGTCAGCCCCAGCTGCTTCATTGCCTCCAGCTCGGCCGGCAGCCCGTGGGTGTCCCACCCGAAGCGGCGCTCCACCTTCTTGCCGCGCATGGTCTGGAAACGGGGGAAAATGTCTTTCGCATACCCGGTGAGCAGGTGCCCATAGTGTGGCAAACCGTTCGCGAACGGTGGGCCGTCGTTAAAAACCCACTCTGCCGCACCATCACGCTGCGCAATAGACTGCTTAAAGGTGTCGTCCTGCTTCCAAAACGCTAAAATTTCGCGTTCGATAGCGGGAAAATTAGGTGCGGGGGTGACACCAAACGCAGCACCGCTGCCCGTGTTCTGTTTGCGCGGAAAGATCATCTCGGTTTACTCCAGCTCACATTGTTCACTAACACGCTGGGACGAGATTGCTCCCGCGGTACCACCCCGCATTGCCGCAAGAGCGGCCACTTCATGCTGGCTTTACGCGCCACAACGCCCGGGTCTAATAGGCGACCCAGTAATGGGCTGCTGTTCTTCCAGGAACTCCCCGGTGATAGCCGGATCTTCGTCAGACTACTATTCTAACCCATGTTGCCGGGCTTGTTCTGCAAGCACAGCAGGGGTTTCACCGTGTGCCACAACCACACCGTTTTGCAGCACAATCGCGGTGGCGGCAACGCTGTGCACAATCTCCAACTCGTGCGACACCAAAATGATGCCAAGCTGCAGCCGCTGTATTAGATCCTGCAGCAGATTAGCAATTTCCATGCGCGCAGATTTATCCAACGCCGCAACCGGCTCGTCACACAGCAGCACATTCGCGCCGGTCGCTAACGCACGGGCGATTGCAACGCGCTGTGCCTGCCCACCAGAAAGGGTGCGGATCCTGCGGCGCGCCAGACTGCCTGGCAATCCAACCGCCCGCAGCAGCTCGTCGACAGTCTGCGCTGTTTTGCCACGCCGTTTTGCAACAGCACCCGCTTCTTTCAAAACCGTTTCGACTCGCATTTCTGGCAGCAAACTGCTGCGCGGATCCTGCGGCACCCATGCAAAGTGCACACCGGCGGCTTTTGTGACAGCCCCTGTGTAAGGCACTGCGCCCAACACAGCCTGCAGCAGTGAGGTCTTACCTGAGCCGCTCTCCCCCAAAACAGCAACCGCCTCCCCCGCTCGCAAAGAGAAACTCACCCCGCTCAGGGCGGCTCTCTCAGCGTCGGGGTAACGCACACTTAAATCACACAGCTCAAGCAGCGTTGCAGTTTTGTGCGCTGGCTGCGGCGCGCTCACCCCACCAGCAGTCTGCACGGTCAAATTCCCTGGGGCAACACTGCCGCCTTTCACAATATATGCCCGATCCGCAAACTGCGCTGCAGCGGTCATATCGTGCGTAATTAAAATCAGTGCTGCGCCCGCATCAACATACCCGCGCAGGGTGGCTAAAACGGCTGTTGCTGTCTGCTGATCCAGTGCGCTGGTTGGTTCGTCTGCAATTATCAGTGGCGGCGTGTGCACCGTAGCTGCAGCAATCAGTGCCCGCTGCCGCATACCCCCCGAAAGCTCATGCGGGTAGCGCCGTATAACCGCACGAGCATCAGCCAGCTGCGCCCCCGTCAACGCCTTAGCTACCGCCTCACCAGTGTGTCGCACACCGGTGAGGCGAAGTGATTCAGAGACCGCTAAACCCACCCGCTGCAGCGGATCAAGCGCGCTCAAAGCATCCTGATTAACAAACCCGATGCGGGTGTTGAGAAACTGGCTGCGCCCGCATGCTCCAAGAGACAGCACATCGTGATCGCACACTCGCAGCTTATCTGCAGTGGTTTTAATCCCAGCGGGCGCAAGAGCTGTAAGTGCCCGCACGAAGAGGCTTTTGCCCGCGCCAGACTCCCCGACGAGAGCGACACACTCACCAGCGTGCACCTGAAAATCAGCAGCTGCCACAATCAGCCCCTGCGGGCCAGAAACTTTAAGATTTTTAACACTAACCACCGTCATTAGAAAGCACCTCGCGTCTCTGCAATCTTCTGCCGGTAAACGTAAACAGCATAATCGTCAAAAGCAGCGCCAGCCCCGGCCACAGCACCGGCCACCAGCTGCGTGCAACATAGCTGCGCCCCTGACTGAGCATGACACCCCAGTCGGGTGTTGGAGGCTGCACACCCAACCCCAGGAAGGTGAGCCCCGACACAATCAAGATGGCGGTGCCGATGCCAATTGTAAAGAGTGAAAATAGCGGTTGCAGAGCAGGCATAAGCACGTAACGCCAATTGCGCCGCAGCACCCCAACACCGTTAAACTGCGCGGCGGTGTAGGCTTCGCTTGCGCGCTTTGCCTCAGCGCTATAGAGCATGATACGGGCATAACCGGGAGCCATAGCCAGCGCTACCGCCGCTATCACCGCCACCGGGCTGCTCCCGAAAAAAGCCAGCAACAAAAGCGCGAGCAAAAATTCTGGCAGCGCCATCAGCGCATCAATAACCCGCATACCCGCTTCACGCACCACTCTCGGCACCACAGCCAGACCGGCGCCCAGCGCAACACCCAGCACAAACGCCACAGCAACAGCGCCCAAGCCGGTGAGCACGGTCGAGCTCGCCCCATACACCACACGCGCCCAAATATCGCTGCCGGTCTGATCGGTGCCCAAAGGGTGCGCCGCTGAGGGAGGGGCGAGCGCAAGGTGCGGATCGGTCGCGAGCGGATCATACGGGGTAAATATGCCCGGCGCGACAACACACAGCAGCAGCAAAATAAAGCCTAAAGCTGTTAAGACCTGCCTGACCCTACCCATGCACAGCACCCCGCAGCCGCGGATCCAGCAGACGCACCGTCACCTGAGTAAGCAGAGTAAGCGCCGAAAAGAGGGTCGCGGCTAAGGCAACCACCCCGAGCACAACAGGCATATCGCGCATCACAATCGCATCGAGTGTGAGACTGCCCAAACCCGGCCTGGCAAAAACAGTTTCAACCAGCACCGCACCACCCAGCACCCCACCGATCAGGTTCACCAGCAGCCCGAGCACAGCGGAGACGCTGTGCTTTAAACCGTGTGTCAGCGTAAACCGCAGGCGAGACATGCCGCGCGCTCGCGATGAGAGCGCAAACGGTAGCAGTTCGATGCGATCCAGTTCGTGGTCGAGCACCTGCCCAAGATAGCCGGCAGCGGGAATCGCTAGGGTGAGAGCTGGCAGAATACTCGATCCGGGAGAAGCGACACCGCCGGATGGTAACCATTTGAGCGAGAACGCAAACAGGCTGAGCAGCAAGAATCCAAGCCAGTAGCTTGGGGTTGATGCTGCCAGCGTGTGCGCAAAATCAAGCAGGCCGCTCACGCGTGAGGAAGCACCCCACGGTGTGAGCCCGCGTTTAAATATCTGCCCCAATAGCGTGAGCAGCACAGCGAAGAGCAAACCCAGTGCGGCAATTTCAAGCGTGTATTGAAACTGCTGCGCGAGCATCGCTGTCACAGCCTGGTTGCGCTGCAGAGAAAAACCGAGGTCGCCGGTTATGAGGTTGCCGAGGTAGTTTAAGTATTGAATTGGGAGCGGCCGATCCAACCCCATTTCAACAAAAATTTCGGCCTGGCGTTCGGCGCTGATGCGTGACAGCGGCCCAAAGCGGGCGCTCACCGCGTCACCGGGCAGTGCAGCGACCGCCCAAAATGCGATCGTGACCGCTAACCAAACGGTTACCAGGGCGCGTAAAAGTGGGCGAATTACCGCACGCGATATTAAGCCCACTTTTACTCTCATACCCTGCAACTTTGTGTTATTTAACCCTCTAGGTGTTTGTTACTTACGCTTTGCTGGTGTTAAAAAACACCGGGAAACCGTAACCGTCCACAGCAAAGCCCGCAGTGTTTTTACCAACGACGTTAATAAATGCGGTGTTGAACACTGGGATAATGTAAGCCTCATCAGCTGCGGTGCGAATCACTTCGCTATAGATTTCTCCGCGCTTTTCAGCATCGAAATTTGCTGTTGCAGCGGTGAGCTTCGCATCCAGTTCTGGGTCAGCAACAGACACGATATTTTGGAAGCCCGCGCTGTGCAGGTGGTTGCGCAGAATGTCTGGATCGGCAGAAGAATAACCCCAGTCGGTTAGCGCCATCTCTGGGGTGCCGTAAAACTTGTTGTACTGCTCCCCCTCAAGCACGTGAATGTTCACTTCAACGCCGAGCTTGCGCCACCCGTCTGCCAGGAAGGTTGAGATGGTTTCACGCTCAACCGGCTGCTCCGTCCAGCGATACCAATCGAGCGACAGTTTTTCGCCGTTCTTTTCGCGGATCTCTCCCGGATTGTTCTGCACCCAGCCTGCTTCATCGAGGAGCGCAGCTGCCTTTGTTTCATCAAAGTTTGTGTAATCTTTATCTGCTGCTGCGCCGATTGCTGGTGTTGCCTGGCTCAAAACACCGGTGGCCGGCTGCAAATTGCCCTGGAAGGTTGAGGCAACGATTGCATCAATATCTGCGCTGAGAGCCAGTGCCTGCCGCACCTTAACATCAGCGAGAATCGGGTTAGAGGTGTTCAGGAACACTGAATACGGCATTCCCGGGTTCTCATTCAGCACAACTTCTGAGGTAAGACCGTCAAGACCGTTTGGTTGCAGCTCAGAAGCAACATCTGCCTCACCGCTTTCAACACGCTGCACACGCACCTGCTGCTCAGGCACGATTTGCACCTCAAGGTTGCTTGCAGTTTTATCAGCCGCCTTCACTCCCTCTGGGTACCAGTTGTAGTCGGCGTTGCGTTCATAGCTGATGCTTGCGCCGGGGGTGATTTCTGTCATAACCCACGGCCCTGTGCCAACAGATACTCCAGGGCCGCCCACCGGCAGTTTTTCAGCGCTCGCAGCGAGCGCTTTCGGTGAATACATGCCCAGGTTTGCGGTTGAAGTGTTGATTAGAAACGGTGCGAAAGGCTGTGTAAAACGCACCTCAACAGTGTCATCATCGATAACCACTGTTTCGCTATAGACGTCACCGCCCAAAAGATCGCTTGCCGCAGCAGACTCGGTTTCTTCGGCCATGATGTGATCGAAGTTAGCTTTCACCGCTGCTGCGTTAAACGCTTCACCGTCGTGGAAGGTAACGTCGTGTCGCAGATCAAAGCTGACGCTCTTCCCATCTTCAGAAACGGACCAGTCGGTTGCCAACCACGGCTGCAACTCACCTTTTTCGTCGAGGTAGGTGAGCGAGTCCAGCACCAGGCGCCCAACGATTGCGCTGACATCCAACTGGCTGCGGTGCGGATCCATGTGGTTGTTCTCGAGATTGCCACCGGCGATCGCCCACACAAGCTTCTCGTTGCCAGTTGCTCGATCTGCTGTATCGCCGCCCGCTGTTGCGCAACCCGACATCACAACCGCGCCGAGCGCTGCGATCGCCGCTATGCGAGATAGTTTTGCTGAGAAAGATGCCATTTAAAGCCTTTCTTGAATTCTTGAACAGTGTTTATTTAATACCGAGTGTTAGTGTAGCAGTATGGCGTCAGCTCAAGCACATACGGGTCGCGGGCGACCCAAAGCCACCAATGCAGAGACACTGCAAGAGGCGGCCTATGATCTGTTTCTCACACAGGGTTACGACAGCACCACAATCGCACAAATCACGGCAACCGCTGGCGTCGGGCGCACCACATTCTTCAACTACTTCGCCGAAAAGAGCGATGTGTTTTGGCCGGAAATTGATAAAACTCTTGCCCGCCTGAAACTAGCGCTGCAAACACACGATAAAACCGGCATAGATCTGCTTATCGCCGCCGTCAGCGATACTTTAAAGCCGTGGGAGGCTGGCGCGATCCCCTGGATATTGAGTCACTTTGCCGCTATCGGCAGCCCGGTCGCCGCACTAGACAGCTCCGGCAGTCGTGTGCATGAAATCGCTGCGCTAATCCGCACGCACTTAGTTAGCACTCCAGCAAACAAAAATTTCACTGCAGAGATAGCAGCTGCAACACTCACCGGAGCCCTTTTGGCGGCAATTTTTGAGTGGGTGCAAAAAGGGCCGGATCGCGGATCCATTCACCACCATCTGACACAGCGGCTGCAACCTCTTGCGCACCTATTTGACGAGAAAATCCGCTAAAATTCATAAGTATTTATGTTTTCGGCAGGCCTTTTTCTGCCAAGACTACGACCGTGAACTCGTGGAGTATCTAAAATATGCGTAATATCCCAGAAAAACCAGCGCTTGAAGGTCTTGAGACAAAGTGGGGCGAGGTCTGGGAGCAAAACGGCACCTACTCTTTTAAACGCGACGGCGCAGAGCGTGAGTGTGTCTACTCTATTGACACCCCGCCGCCAACCGCGTCTGGTGCTCTGCACATCGGTCACGTGTTTAGCTACACGCACACCGACCTCATTGCGCGCTACCAGCGCATGCAAGGCAAGCGCATCTTCTACCCCGTCGGCTGGGACGATAACGGTCTGCCCACCGAACGGCGCGTGCAAAACTACTACGGTGTGCGGTGTGATCCCTCGCTGCCTTACATCGAAAATTTTGAACCACCGCAGACCGGCGGTGACAACAAGAGCAGCAAAGCTGCCAATCAGCTGCCGATCTCACGGCGTAACTTCATCGAACTGTGTGAAGCGCTAACTGAGGAAGATGAAAAACACTTCGAGGAGCTGTGGCGCACACTCGGTCTCAGCGTTGACTGGTCACACCAGTACCGCACTATTTCACCGGCAACCATTCGTGTCGCACAGCAAGCCTTCTTAAACAACCTCGAGAAGGGCCAAGCGTATATTTCTCAAGCGCCAACACTCTGGGATGTTACCTTCCGCACTGCGGTAGCGCAGGCAGAGCTTGAGGATCGTGACATGCCGGGCGCCTACCACACGCTGGTTTTTACCAATGTGGCAGACGGTGCTGAAATTAAGATCGACACCACACGCCCAGAGCTGCTCCCGGCCTGTGTTGCGCTCGTCGCGCACCCGGAAGACGAACGCTACCAGCCGCTGTTTGGGCAGACTGTGCGCACCCCGCTTTTTGAGGTTGAGGTGCCGGTGGTGGCCCACCCTCTCGCGCAGCCTGACAAAGGCACCGGTATCGCAATGATCTGTACCTTTGGTGACACAACAGACGTTACCTGGTGGCGCGAGCTGCAGCTGCCCAATCGCAATATTCTCGGCTTTGACGGCCGTGTGGTTGCTGATGCTCCTGAGGCGATTACCAGTGAGGCTGGCTTGGCTGCGTTCGCGCAACTTGCCGGAAAAACAGTATTTAGCGCAAAAGAGACCATCGTTAAACTGCTGCAGGAGTGCGGCGGCATGGTTGGGGAGATTCGCAAAATCACCCACCCCGTAAAATTCTTTGAAAAAGGCGATAAGCCGCTTGAGATTGTTTCCACCAGACAGTGGTATATCAAAAACGGTGCAACCGACGAAGCGCTACGCGCACGTTTGCTCGAACACGGTAAAGCGCTCACCTGGCATCCAGACTTTATGCGGGTGCGCTATGAAAACTGGGTTGAGGGTCTCAGCGGCGACTGGCTGATCAGCCGCCAACGCTTCTTCGGTGTGCCAATCCCTGTGTGGTATGCGGTAGATGATAACGGTGAGACTGACTACGATCGCGTTCTCGTGCCGAGTGCTGAGCAGCTCCCTGTTGACCCATCAAGCGATGTGCCAAACGGATACTCTGCCGAGCAGCGCGACGTGCCCGGTGGTTTTACCGCCGAGGTTGATGTCATGGATACGTGGGCTACTTCCTCTCTCACACCGCAGATTGCGGGCGGTTGGCTGCACGACCCAGAGCTGTTTGATCTGGTTTACCCGTACGATATTCGCCCGCAGGGGCAAGATATCATTCGCACCTGGCTGTTTAGCACGCTGCTGCGGTCAGAGCTTGAGTGCGGCAAACTACCTTGGAAAAACGCGGGTATCTCAGGTTGGATCCTTGATCCAGACCGAAAAAAGATGTCGAAGTCAAAGGGCAATGTTGTAACCCCAATTGGCATGCTTGCCGATCACGGCGCGGACGCCGTGCGTTACTGGGCAGCCAGCTCTAAGCTTGGCACTGACGCTGCTTTTGATCCGCAGCGGCCAACACAAATTAAAATCGGTAGGCGCCTAGCGATGAAGGTGCTAAACGCTGCGAAGTTTGTGCTTAGTTTTGACTCATCTGGTGTGAGTGATGCGACAGAAAGCGTTACCGAGCCGCTTGACCGATCACTGCTTAAAGCACTGTCGGAGGTTGTGACTGAGGCCACCGCCGCCTATGAGGCCTATGATCACGCACGCGCACTAGATGTGACAGAAACCTTCTTCTGGACGTTCTGTGACGACTACCTGGAGTTGGTCAAGTCACGCGCCTACGGCGAGGGGGCTGGCCAAACATCAGCCGTTGCAACACTCCGCACCGCCCTGAGTGTGCTTGTGCGGTTACTCGCCCCAACTCTGCCGTATGTCACCGAAGAGGTGTGGTCTTGGTTCAACGACGGCTCTGTGCATCAAGCCGCCTGGCCAACCACTGACGAGGTGCTTGCTGTTGCCGGCTCTGCTGCCGACGCTTCCCTACTGCAGGTTGCCGGTGAGGCGATTATCGGTGTGCGCGGCGCGAAGAGCGAGGCTAAGGTATCGCAGCGCACCGGTGTGCTGCGCGCTGTGATCTCGGCTAACGCTGAAACCGCCCAAAAACTTGAGCAGGTTGCTGCAGATATTAAAGCGCTGGGTCGCATCACAGCACTTGAGATCGACAGCAGCGGATCAGCTATCGAGGTGCGCGAGGTTGAGCTTGATCTCAGCGCTGACGATGCAGGGTAAGCAGTTGTGCAAATAGGCACCTCATGGCGATTTGGCACCCCCATTCCAGATGCGGTGCCCCAGGCGTTTCACAGTGAAATTTTAGCGATCGAAAGCTCACTCACGGGCGAGGAAAACAACTACTGGAAGCTGACCTCGCTGGAAGGTCAGCCCCGGGTTGCGCTCGGCAACACTGTGACACTCCTGCTGTCAGATACCGGCACAGTAGAGCGGCTTGATCCAGACGCGGCAAACACCACAGCGCTGCAGCACAATGCTGCAGACGAAGATGATGATTGGATCTAGAATTTTCATCTAGACCTGTGCGCTAAAGCGTGAGTGTGTTTTAAGCTGTGCGTTTTGCGTTTTTCTTGTTGCGCAGCACGCGCGGCGCGTCAGTGCCGTTAACAGCATCGGCGGTAATCAGCACTTTTACGATGTCCGAATCTGACGGTGCATGGAACATTACCGGGCCGAGCACCTTTTCAAGAATTGAGCGCAAACCGCGGGCGCCTGTGCCGCGCGCCATTGCCTGCTTTGCCACCGCCTCGAGTGCGTCCTTAGTGAATTCTAGGTCGATGCCGTCTATTCTAAACAATTCTCTGTACTGTTTTACGAGCGCATTCTTTGGTTCAGTCAGAATCCGGATCAAAGCTGTTTCATCTAAAGCGTCAACGGTTGCAATGACCGGGAGACGCCCAATAAATTCAGGAATGATGCCAAACTTATGCAGGTCTTCCGGTTCCACCAGCGAGTAGGCGTCGCTTGCTGAAACCCTGTCACCAATATCTGCGCCGAAACCGATCCCGCCGCGCCCGAGACGCTTTTGGATAATTTCTTCGAGCCCGGCAAAAGCGCCGGCAACAATAAAGAGGATATTTGAGGTATCAATTTGTAAGTATTCAGAGTTTGGCTGTTTCCTGCCACCCTCTGGCGGGACGGATGCAACCGTCCCCTCAAGAATCTTCAAAAGCGCCTGCTGCACTCCCTCACCGGAGACATCACGGGTTATCGATGGGTTGTCGCCTTTGCGCGAAATTTTATCAATCTCATCAATATAGATGATGCCTTTTTGTGCTTTTTCAACATTGAAGTCTGCGGCACGCAAAAGCGTCAGAAGGATGTTTTCGACGTCTTCGCCAACGTATCCGGCTTCTGTGAGCGCGGTGGCATCGGCAACAGCAAAAGGCACTCCGAGCTGTTTCGCAAGAGCCTGCGCCAGATAGGTTTTACCAACACCGGTGGGGCCAATCAACATAACATTTGATTTAGCCAGCTCAATTTGCTCTTTATCTGAGTCAACCAGAGATGGTTTTTGCTGCGCCTGGATCCGCTTATAGTGGTTGTAAACAGCGACAGACAGCGCCTGTTTTGCGCGGCTCTGCCCGATCACATACTCATCGAGGAAAGCTGCAATTTCCTTCGGTTTTGGCAGCGTGAAATTCGTCTCATCCTGCGCGCTATCCTGCGCTTCACGCTCCGCGATAATCTCGCTGCACAGCTGCACACACTCATCACAGATGTAGATGTGTGAGCCCGCGATGAGCTGCTTTACTTGACTCTGCGGCTTACCGCAGAAAGAACACTTCAGGCCCTCGCTCGAGTCGCTCTTCAATGCCATTTCAAGCTCCATTCATAAGCACTGCCTAGCCAGTTTAGGGGGTTCATTTAAATACGCCAGTAGCCGCGCCGATAGAAAACTCGGAGCGGCTACTGAGTGCAGCAATTATGCGTTTTCGCGACGCGTAAGCACCTGATCGATAATGCCGTATTCAACAGCTTCCTGCGCGCTCAGAATCTTATCGCGATCGATGTCTTTGTTCACCTGCTCAACAGACTGGCCGGTGTGTTTTGCGAGAGTTTCTTCAAGCCAGCTGCGCATGCGCAAAATTTCCTTGGCCTGAATCTCGATATCGGTTGCTTGACCGTGCCCACCGCCGCCGGTAGCGGGCTGGTGGATCAGCACACGTGCGTTCGGCAGCGCCAGTCGCTTCCCGGGAGCCCCGCCCGCCAGCAGCATTGCCGCAGCTGATGCAGCCTGCCCGAGGCACACTGTTTGCACATCAGGTTTGATGTACTGCATTGTGTCGTAGATCGCGGTCATCGCGGTGAAAGAGCCACCGGGTGAGTTGATGTACATCATGATGTCGCGTTCTGGATCCTGGCTTTCAAGCACCAGGAGCTGCGCCATGATGTCGTCTGCTGACGCATCATCAACCTGAACACCTAGAAAGATAATGCGGTCTTCAAACAGTTTCGCATACGGATCTTGCCGTTTGAAGCCGTATGCGGTGCGCTCTTCAAAGCTCGGCAGCACATACCGACTCTCAGGCATGTTTCGCACTGCGTTTGGCAAAAGAAAGTTTTCACTCATTTTCATAAACCTTACTTCTTAGTACCGCCGCCGCCAACAACATCAGATGCGGTAGCTCGAATGTGATCCACAAAACCATACTCGAGAGCTTCTTCGGCGGTGAACCAACGATCGCGATCACCGTCTGCGTGAATCTGTTCAACAGTTTTGCCGGTTGCCGCAGCTGTGATTTCAGCAAGACGCTGTTTCATGCTGGTGATAAGCTGCGCCTGAGTCTGTATGTCGCTGGCTGTGCCACCGAATCCACCGTGCGGCTGATGTAACAGCACACGTGCGTTCGGGGTGATGTAGCGTTTACCGGGAGTGCCAGCGGTTAGCAGGAACTGCCCCATCGACGCAGCCATACCGATGCCGACCGTCACAATATCATTTGGGACAAACTGCATAGTGTCGTATATCGCCATTCCCGCAGTGATGGAACCACCGGGTGAGTTAATGTATAAGTAGATATCTGCCTCTGGGTCTTCTGCCGCAAGCAGCAGCATTTTTGCCGAGATCTCATTCGCGTTATCGTCGCGCACGTCAGAGCCCAACCATACAATGCGATCTTTGAGCAGGCGATCAAAAACATTCGCCTCGTGTGTCTTAGCTGACATTTTTTGCTCCATTCATACTGTCTGTAATGAGACTAGCCGCAATTTCACGAAAAATCAGGCTTGTTCGCCGTCGGCGGAATTAAATGAAAAGCCCCTGGGAGCGACTGCTCTCAGGGGCGATCCAAACAGTTAAGCACTACTTCTTGTCTGAGTCTTTCTTGCCTGCTTTTTTAGCTGGTTTTTCCTCAGTGTTTTCAGCAGCTTCCTCTTCTTCACCGGTGTCAATGCGGGTGAATTCTGAGAGATCTACCTCATTGCCGCTTGCGTCAACAACGTTAACCTTGGCAAGCGCAATTGCCATTGCCTTATTGCGGGTAACCTCACCGACAATAGCGTTCATCTGGCCACCCTGGCTCAATAGCTGAATGAACTGGCCAGGCTCCATGCCGTAGCGCTGTGCAGACTGGAAGATGTACTGGCTGAGTTCGTTCTGGGTCGGCTGCACTTCTTCAGCCTCAACAATTGCGTCGAGAATTAGCTGCAGTGCAATCTGCTTCTGCACATCGCTGGTGACTTCTTCGCGGTGCTCATCGTCTTCAAGACGCCCCTCCTGCTCAAGGTGGCGGTGCACCTCTTCTGCAACAAGCTCTTCAGAGACGGGCACCTGAGCGCTTTCAAGCAGCTTCTCGATGAAGATATCACGCGCCTGCTCACCCTGCTTGAATACCGCCTGCTGTTTCACGGTCTCAGCAAGATTCTCTTTCAGCTCTGCGAGAGTATCAAACTCTGAAGCGAGCTGCGCGAACTCGTCGTTAGCCTCTGCAAGCTCACGCTCTTGCACCGCGTTAACGGTTACCTCAACTTCTGCGTCTTGGCCTTCGTACTCGCCGCCGAGCAACTGTGAGCTAAAGGTGGTTGATTCACCAGCGGTGAGGGTTTCAATCGCTTCATCCATACCCTCGAGCATGTTTCCCGCACCAACCTGGTATGAAACACCTGTCGCACGGTCAACCTCTTTACCATCGATGCTTGCAACAAGGTCGATAGTTACGTAGTCGTCTTTTGCGGCAGGGCGGTCGACATCTTTCAGCTCACCAAAACGCTCGCGCAGCTTCTCGAGCTCTGCATCTACTGCATCTGCACCGATTTCTGCATCATCAACGGTGATCTTGTACTGACCGTAGCGTGGCAGCTTGAACTCAGGGCGCACCTCTACTTCAAAGACCAGCACCAGATCGCTCTTGTCGCCTTTTGCATCTGGCCACTGCTCTACATCGGCGGTTGGGCGGCCCATTGGAACCTCGCCAGACTCGTCAATTGCGGCGCGGAAGAATGTATCGAGCGACTTATTAACCGCTTCTTGGATAACCGCTTCGCGGCCAACCCGCTGATCGATAATTGGAGCAGGTACGTGCCCTTTACGGAAACCTGGGATCTGCACCTGCTCTGAGATGGTCTTATATGCGTCTTTCAGGAAGGGAGCGAGCTCCTCCTGAGTAACAGTAACGCTAAGCTTTGCGCGGGTTGGAGTGAGCTTCTCAGCTTTAGTAGTCGCCAATTTCGGCCTCTCGTGTCGGATACGTGTTCGGCGCTCTGGTGAGACTGTTTCAGTCGGGATGACAGGATTCGAACCTGCGGCCTCTCGGACCCAAACCGAGCGCTCTAGCCAAGCTGAGCTACATCCCGGAAGTTGCCGGCAAGCCGGCGAAAAACAGTCCCACTGCGCGTCTATATGAGCCGCGCAGAGCAACTTAACCAGTATAACTGATTTGCAGACTTTGCGCCTCACAACACCGCATCCTCAACACTGGGTTGAAGACAGGCACACCAAGAATGCTCTCGATGTGACACAGTGGCTCCCCCGACTGGGCTCGAACCAGTGACCTAGCGGTTAACAGCCGCTCGCTCTGCCAACTGAGCTACAGGGGAATGTTGTTTAACCAACTTGATTTAATATAGTTGATACTTTCGGATCGCGCAAATCACACTATTCGGCGTGTCGATCGTTTCGCTATCTATTAATTTCGTCGCAGACAAGTTTGCACACTGCCGCTGTTGTGCAAACCCAAAGTTCCATGTACACTCTAGGAGTGCGTTTAGCACAGCGCGGGTGTAGCTTAATGGTAAAGCTTTGGTCTTCCAAACCAACGACGCGAGTTCGATTCTCGTCACCCGCTCCACTAGAACCTCGGGCTTGATAAGGCTGAATCTGCACTGGCGAGTTGCCCCGTTACGGATGACTTGGGCGTAAATGTTACCCTACAAAAACAGATGCGCCACCAAGGTCTCTCGGAAAACGAAGCTGGTCATTTCAGGATTAGGTTAGCTATCCTCGGTTATTGCTGCTTATCTCTTTTCTTTTCGCGAAAGTTTCGCCCATAAATGTATGCAGCCATGATGATAAGTACTGCAAAACGTGTCCAAGAGGAGTTTTGAATAGCAAGCAACCCAATTGTCGAAGCCATATACAGTACCGACCAGAAAACCTCAGAGAGACTTTCTCGAAAACGCCGGTAAAGACTCCATATTGCAGCAACTATAAGAATTGCAATCTCTACCAGATTTGCAAAGTCATTCCATGCGGAGTAGGTCAAGTTGTTAGCAAGAACAGATAGGATCCCACCCCAAATAATCTCAGGAAGTATTGCAACGGCATCTATATTATTCCTACCCATCCCAATCTAACCCCCATCAAATTATTTGCCCTCGATTTTCACATCGATTGGTGGAATTGCCCAATCAGAGTAGAAGGTGTTAAAAGCGACCATAAAGCAACAACAGCCGCAGGTCCAGCTTCAGCAGCGAAATTGTGAAGCAATCTCACTTCATCAGAGGTAAAGTAATACTTGTCATGGAGTTTCCGCATCGCTTGCGGTGATGGAGAACTTTCCTGATGTAGTGATACTACTTTTCAGTGCAGCATTTGCTTATGCTATTTTTTGTTGCGAATTCTATTGCTTGTGCTTCTGTGTAGCTTCACACTAGCGCTTCCTTTCGGTAATGCCACAACATTGTGGTACATATGTGAGAGGGAATCTAGATTACGTTACCTCTCACAGGTATCACCAACTCTACACCGCTTCATCTATCCAGTAATCGGCCTCGCCCGCTCCATAGGTCAAGGAATTTGTCGACATATAGATGATGAGCTTTAGCGGCTGAGAATCTTCACTCGCTTCGATAAGACTGGAGGGGGTTGGCGGATCATGTCAGCTTTGATGGTGCCAAACAAGTCAAACACGATGCGTTCTTGCCAGTCTATTAGCCGAAACGCATGCCCGCCCAGCGACCCTTCGTGTTCGATATGTATATACAGCTCTGGCCTGGCACTATATCCAGTCATAAAAGGCCTTATTTTAAGAAAATAGCGATATCGCTCAATCTTTGGTGGGCAGGCTGTGTCCTCTAAGAAATACTTGCGCGTTTGCGAGGTTATTCTGTGATTCCGGCTTTGATGGCGGTGATAGCTAGTTCACCTCTAGTGGCGCAGCCAGTGCGGGCTAGAATGTCGGAGACATAAGAGCGCACGGTTGCTTCGGTGAGCTTGGTTTGCCGGGCAATATTTTTGTTAGCGAAGGCTTTCAGCAGTAGCCGGAACGTCGGGCGCAGATGCTCCGGCAGCGCGGTGACCGCATTAATGAAGTCTGCATATTGTTCCCGGTTTTCATAGGTCTGGGCATAGGAGGATGTGAGGATTTCAATGGGTCGGGGTGCCATCACCTGCTGGCCGGCATAGGCTTTGCGAATCAGCTGAGCGAGCTCGGGCGCTGGGATGTCTTTGGTGAGAAATCCTCGCACGCCCGCCCCGATTGCTTGTCCAAGAGATTCTTCATGCTCGAATACGGTAAGCATAATTATCGTGAGGCCGGCCTGCTCACGGCTCAGGCGGCGTGCGGCTTCGATACCGCTCACCACTGGCATATCCACATCCAATAGCGCCACGTCTATCCGGTGTAGCGCCAGTTGCTCGAACACCTGAGCGCCATTAATAGCAGTGGCTACCACGTGCAACCCCTCTTGCGCGTCCAACAAGTTAGCAAGACCTTCACGAATAATCTGGTCATCGTCCGCGATCAGGATACGAACTTCTCGCTCGTCAGTCATCAGCTTGCTCCTTCACAGAGTCACTCCTGCGTAAGCTGCCGCTTCGGTACTCGTCTTGGCTATTAGAAGGAATCGTGATGTAGGTCAGCCACTGGTTGCCAAGATCGCTGACCTCCATACTTCCACCTTCTGCCCGAATTTTGGCACCTAAGTTTGCCAGCCCATAACCACTACTCATGTCCGGAGCTGCCGGCACCGATGCAATCTCATTACTCAACGATATAGTGAGCACGCCTGACTCGCCGTCAATATCGATCACAAGGTGCGCCTCGGAATCGGCGGGCGCGTATTTCAACATATTCGAGCCACACTCTCGGATAGCGAGTGCCCCTGTGAGTTGTTGTTGGCGTGTCACCACGCAGTCAAGGTCATCGGGTAGCACGATATCGAGTTCAATATGACGTGTTTTCAACATCTGCATCACTTGATCTACCACTTTAGACAGGGGCACATCGCTTGCCGCAGCATCGATTGAGAGGATCATTGGGCGGATTCGCCGTGACGCCTCGGTGGCTGCCGCCACTATGGGCGAGAGCTCACTAGAGAGCTCAGGGTGACGGGCAGCCATGTCTTGGGCAAGCACGGCCACGTGCGCCAAGTCTTTCGCCGTCGTATCATGCAGCTGACGAGCCAACTCCTTACGGTTGTCGGAGGCAGCGCGATGTGTGCGTTCTTTTTCCTGTTCTGCAAGCACCCTGTGCCCATTTTGCCAACGTAGCACCAAACCGATAGCTAACACAAGCACGGTAGTTAAAACAGAGCTAAATGCCTCTAGACCAGGTGTGAGACTCACCGCTGTTGCAATGACCCCGTCGAGGACGAACACGAGCACGGCTGGCACAATCCAGGAACGAATTAGCCAGAAAATCATCAAGATGCTCAGAGCAAAGCTCACCATCTCGAAACCATCAATCAGATTAAACAGGTTAAAAACGAAATAGCACACGAGGAAAACGTATTCGCACACCTGCAGCCAGCCCGCGGCCACAAACAAAACGATAAGGGCGAGCGAGAATATCACGCGCAGTATTGAAGCGCTCTGCTGACCAGATATCAGCTGAGCCGCGTCGAAAACAAGGAAGAAAACAGCCGAAAGTGTGAACACCAGTGGCTGCACCAGTGTAGAACGGCTGTATCTAGGGAATATGAGGTGAAACATCACCAGACACTATATCGAGCTATCTATGAGGTCGATGCTTCTCGCAGCCAGGAAAATTGGGAAACAATTTACAGATTCGTGGTGTCAACCAGTGTGCAGACGAACTCTCAACTATTTGAACGGCCCGAGTTATTGTCAACTGTTCGGTAACTGTATATTGAGATACCATCGGAGTTCCCATTGCAGTCATGCAAGCCACGGCAAACACTCCTGCGGTGATACGCGTAGCAATCATTTCTCTACCTCTCTACAAAATCACTTTGAGTTTCCGATCCTATTGGAACACTCATAAGCTTCGACACCGACGAATGTCGGTATAACTGACCAACATTCGTCGGTATCTACACCAGTAACCAGATCGATAGCTTAAAGTCACTTACGAGAAAATAGAGGAGAAAATATGCGTCACAGAGCTTGGAAGTCGCTTGTAGGCATTACAACAGCATATGCGCTGAGCCTAGGTGGGACTACTTCTGCATTAGCTACTGATACTGAACACAGTCTCTCAGCAGCGAAGCTGACTCAGACATCCGATACTATCTTGGCGAATACTGATGATACGCTGGAGGAATTCGACTATGCGGATGCTACGGCTAAAGCCTTAATAAAAGAGGAGATTGGGCTTTCAGCAAAATCACTAGATTATCTAGTGTCCGATAAAGTTCCACTTAGTTTAAATCTGGATAGTTCTAATCAATCAATTTCTGGTGACATTCTTTCTGGCCTTTCTGAGCAAGAAGCACGAATTATTAATACTTTGCCTACCGTTGATAGCGAGACGGGCGAAGTATCAATTCCTAATCCCGAGACCAGAGAAATGTTTTCCATACGGGTTAATGGGCATATAGTTACCGAAGTAACAAATGGTGTCGTTCGTACCCAAGACGCGGATGTCCAAGATACCGAAATCGCCGTATCTCATGTAACAGAAGATGAATCTGGACAAATTATTGGTGTTATCAAAGATCACAATGCTTCATACATGGATTTTGGGTACACATTGCCCGAGGGGTATCAACTCGAGGCACGCAGTGATGGCGGGTTTTCATTATTATCTGAATCTGGCACCGTAGAAGGAGAAATCGACGCTCCGTGGGCAATAGATGCGGATGGAAAAGAGCTGCCTACCAGTTTCGAACTAGTTGATGGCAGTATCTTGAGGCAACATGTGAATACTGAAGGCGCATCTCTTCCAATTGTTTTAGACCCTTCTTGGTCGTGGTGGTTAGTTACAGCTGGGAAGTGCGCAGTATCTATTGCTCCTCTTCTTGTCACGGGCGGAGCTGCAATAGCGGCACGTGTGCCGAAACTTATATCCTTCATTAATAAGTTGTCAAAGACTCCAAAAATCGCCACTGCTATAACTAAGGTAGGGGGAGTTAAGAATGCTGCTGTTGCCGCGATCAAAAATGCAGTAATTACATTGCGCAGTAAACTACCACAAGGAATAGCTTCTAAACTTCCTTCCCCGACTCTGACGGCAAAGGATAAAATCTTCATCGCGGCCGCTTGGCCTTTCATAGTAGATAACTTCTGGGATTTGATAGGTATCGGAAGTTGTTATTCCCTTATTAGGGGGAGGTAGATTATGTATTTCTGGCTGAGCCTTGGCCTAATCCTGATCGGAGCGTGTTTTTCTGGAGTGCAGTTCGCCAGAATCTGCACCACAGTGAGAAATGACGGCAAGAAAGATCGCGATCTGTCCTTCATGTTTTCATCCGCACTGTTGGCTTTTGCAATACCGTTTTTTAGTCCGATATCGCAGAATCTAGGTGCCTCAGTTTCATTGTTTATTGCGATAAGTGCCGTATCAACACTCGTGGTGAGCCGGTCTATTCGACATAAACAGTGAGATAAGAAAGACATTCATCAAGTAACGAAGTTAAGCAGATACAGGAGTATCAAGGAATGCGCGAATCTCGTTTTTCACGCGTTGCCAGGTCTCGGTTTCGGCAACCGATAGCGCACCATGGATTGTGCCAGGCAGCATGTGCATCTCAACCGCAACACCCGCGTCAACCAAATCCAGCGCAAAACGCACACCCTCATCACGCAAAGGATCAACAGGGTTAACAATCACTAGAGTTGGCGGCATCAAAGCCGCCACTTTCCGTGCCGGAACGTAGGGCGGCACAGCATACGGGTCTCCCAAGTAGTGCGCCCATGCAGCCTTTGACGCGGCCCGCGTCCAAATCGGGCCGTCACAGTAGGTGTCAAAAGACCCCGTAACCATACCAGGTTCAAGACAGGGCTCAAGCAAGACAGCCCTTTCAACCGCAACCGGATCACCACTCTCGGCAAGCAGCATCAGCGCCTGCTGCGCGAGCCCAGCCCCAGCAGAATCACTGTATATGTACAGCGGCAGATCTGGATACATCTCAGCAAGATAGCGCAATGAACGCACGCAATCCGTAGCGCCCGCAGGCCACGGAAACTCCGGCGCTAAACGATAGTCTGGGCTAGCAACGAGTGCCCCACCAAACACCTCAATCAAGTCACTATTGCGTGCGTCATCATAGCGCGCTGCCCCGGCAACATACCCGCCACCGTGAATCGACAGCACAACACACTGCGGCTCATCACCACGTGTCAAACACCTCAATACAAAACTGTCATCAACTGCTGCGCTTTCCCCATCCAAACGCACCTCAAACACCTCAACACCAGCGGCAGGCTTGACATCGCCCAACAGTTTCTCACCGCGGCGGCGCATTTTTAGATAATCATCGGTGTTTTGGTCTGGTGTGCCTGCGATAATAGGCTGCAACTCAGCGGCAATATACGGCGTCGGGAACGCCTCACGCTGACCGCATCGCTCTAAGAAACTATCAAGCGCCCTATAAAATTCTTCAGATTTATCTCGCCGCACCGTGTGTGAAGCGCCCGGAATGAGCACTGCATCAATATGGGAATTTCCTAAACTTGCAACCTCAGCAAGGCCCGCTTGACCAAACAACACATCATCTTTATCGCCGGTCACTAAAAGCGTTGGAACAGCAAGTTCACTGAATATCTCGCGACCGCTAACACCCACAACACCATCGGCAATGAACCTGCGATCCACCTGTGTTTTTCCCTGCGCCCACGCACCATACTCTGATGCAGGCCACGCGGGATACTGCGACATCAGTTCAGTGACCGCCGCACCAACGTGTTCGGTCACGCTCTCCTGTCGGCGCAACCTGTCTGCGGCTGTATCACGGTACAGTTTAGTTTGCTCTTCGGTTAAGAATGCGGGATCTTCAAGGATCAGCGCCTGGATAAGATCCGGCAGCTCACGCGCTATTGCTCCTGCGATAGCACCGCCCATCGAATGCCCCAGCAGCACAACTTTGCGGCTCATGCTGCGTCTTGCAGCTGCGATAACAATTGTGCGTGCCGCGGCAACAGCGGCTCGGAAAGGATCGCCTAACTCTGCATCAGTAAAACGTCGTGACAGACCGTGCCCGAGGGTGTCAACTGCATAAATCTGCCAGTCATCTTGATAGTGCTGCACAAGATCAGACAGCGCTGCCGCGTTATCAGTAACCCCGTGCAGTGCGACAATAGTCCCTTTAATTTCACTGCCGGCTACCGCATATGAGATACCGTGATTAACCATAAAGACTTCCTTAGTCCAAGTAGGTATGCGCTATCACCATAACATGATATTACGCCCCGTTACGCCAAGGTGAAGAGACGCCAGATGTATTACTGCCCCTTATTTGGGCCAACCTAAATAAACTGCGAAAGCGATCCCGGCTACACCGATAACTATGGACAACAGCCAGATGGGGTTTAGTTTCACATTTTTAAACCCTGCAATAAGACATACAACACCAAATATGAAAGAAAAAATCATTACAGCAAAACCCATGATTAACCTCGTTTTAACTCAACTAATCTCTCGTGTCGGCTAGCTATTTCTGAGTCATGCGTGACCGTAATAACCGTTGCGCCGTGGTGCTTGTTTAGTTCCAATAACAGATCGAGTATACGTTCAGCATTTTCTGCATCGAGCGAAGCGGTAGGCTCATCCGCAAGAATCAATTGAGGTTTTAGAATAACTGCGCGTGCAAATATAGCTCGCGCTTTCTCTCCGCCGGAGCATTCCAACGGTTTCTTGTCGAGAATTGACTCTATACCAAGGGAGCGAGTGAGCTCTAGCAAGCGTTTCCGTCCCTCGCTTTTCCTTTGTTTAGCGTACAACATCGGCAGAGCGATATTATCCGCAATAGACAGAGAGTTAATTAAAGCGGATTCTTGCAGCACAAATCCTATTTTTTGGTTTCGCCATTGTGCCAGTTCCGCATCAGTTAATCTAAAAACATCCTTCCCAAATAAGCTGTAACTGCCAATAAATTTTCTATCGAGCAAGCCTAGAATATTCAGTAGGGTGCTTTTCCCAATACCTGATTCACCTACTATGGCAAGCGTTTGAGCTTGCGATACAGCGAGAGTTAGATCATTTAGGGCTGTTACGACAGACGACTTCCCACGATAAAGTTTACTTTTAACATGCAATTCAATAATGTTGTCTTTCATTGCAGTACTCCAACAGTAATAGGAATCCTCTTCACACGGTAAACAGCTATTTTTGACACGACAACTGCAATTAAGACATCAACGATAAGCGCTGCCGTTATCCCTACCCAATCCATAAAAATAAGACCACCAAATGATCCATAGGTCATGAAATATGCGTCTTTTTTTATCCAGAAACTTTGTCTAGAATAAGCGGCTAAAACAAATATTACGATCAAAGCGAGCAGAGATAAACCGGCATAGTAGCTAAAAAATATGCGTCGAAATTTTTTGTAGCTTAGCCCCACAAGAAGATTTATCGTAAATTCACGAATCATTGTACGAACGCTAATCAACGAACTCCACACTGACAATAGAATTATCGCCACGAGCAAAATTACGGACACCACAGCAAGAAAATTAATAGAAGACTTAAAGTATTGGTTATAAAAATCAATATTTTGTTGTTCACTAAAATAATTGAAATCTACTGCGATTATCTGCTTAATGTAAGACTGTAGCTCCTTAATCTCCTGCGCAGTGGCATTAATTAGCACTAGATCCATCAAACCGTTTAATTTGAAAGCGAGATCTGTTTTTTCGATAAAGTCTTCCGTCACCGGGACAACAATTGAGAAATTGTAATATTGCTTAGAATCTAATGCATACAAATTTGAATGCGCAGTATTTTCAGCGAGTATCCCTTTGACAACGTATTCTTTCGGCATGTGCAAAACAGGGTCAACCATTGTGAATGTTGATCCCACTGGGTAATCTTCGGTAAGACCTCGCCCTACTAAAACCGGTATTAAATCAGAACTCTCTACACGGCTCTCGAACGTTATACCTTCCCCACTTGCGATAGCAAAACCATTCAAATTACTATAGGTCTGGTTCATATATACTGCTGGTATTTCAACATCATACCTATTTGGTAAGTCAACGATGTACCCATCGGTGAACAGTCCATATTCATATTTACTGCTCAGGAAGTTATATATTTCCTGCAACCTAGTTTCGGTAATTTTTTCGAAGTCTAAATTTGAATTTGGGTCCAAATTGGATACAACTATTTCTGAGGAAGTTAAACGTGAAGCCTCTTGCGCCCCTTCAATTGTAGAAACTATGGTTCTCACTGTAGTAAAGGCTATATAGTTCCCTGCTAATAGCAGTAAAAACACAGTTAAACTCAGTAAGGGTTTCCGCAAGAAAACCCGCAAAAAGAAAAACTTAAAGATACTCATTGCGGATCCTTTCATTTTCACCTCAATAACAGAGCAGTTAAGGTGATATATGCCGCAAAGCAAGTGAATAAATAGACCGAATTATCAATATTCAAATTCAGTGATAGGTGCGCAGCAATGGATATACAAAAACTAAATAAAAGAATGGTCACACAGGCAAGAGCGTATCTGAAACGTATAGTGCATACTCTGTCGCCAACTAAAACACGGCATTTCACCTCAGTTTTGGCAGCTAGCAAGAACTGATAATGGTGCACAGCAACTACTAGCGAGAGCCCTAATAAAAGTTGTGTTTGATACTCCAGAAGGGGTTTCAGGTATCTTATCAACACATACGAAGACGCAGATCCATGTGCTACATATGAGAAAAACCACGATAAGAAAAAGAATCCAAGATAAAGTCCAAGCAGCTCAAATAGCATAATTTTCCTGATTGGAACTTTTCTCAGGAAACTCCCTATAATCACGGTAATACAGCCAGGTAGTTAAGAGTTTAGGCGCCTAAATTAACCGATACTTGGGTCAGTACCTTTTACCGTGAGTGACCCCACGATTGAGCATAAGCCACGCCAACGCCACCCAGAGAAAGCATTATGGAGAGAACTAATGTTGTGATTTTCTTATTCATCGTTTCACCCTTCACCATTGAATGTGAGCAGATTCTACTTCTAATCGGAACGTACAACATTATTTTGGAAATGTCAAGTATGAGCTGTAGCTGCACATCTACAGCGCTATCTGAGCCCTAACAAACGTTGTTAGTGTCACACCACCTGCGCTATTCAAACAGCTGGTCGAACTCACGGCGCAGCTTGGTAACAGTATAAATGTGCTTGCGAATTTCTGTCGCCTCATCGCTCCCGGGGTCTGCAACCAACCTTAGACGTCTTGTAAGCTCCTGCTGCAAGGTTTCAAAATCACGTTGCTGCAGCCGCACAACAGACTGCACCACGAATTTCTGAAACTGCCGGGTCTCTAAGTTTGGCAGCGGCAGCAGCGCAATCTCCCGCACCAGAGAACGCACCTCTGCAGGGGCTGCGGCGCTGACACGGTCAACCCAACCGGCGCCGTCACCAAGACTCTCAAGCGAAACTGCAATAGCATCGCGCACCTGTTTTAAAGGCCCAAGATCAACTCGCGCAGTTGCCGCATGCGCGAGACGATCCGCGCCGACCAACAGCGGATACTGCAGCATCGCTGCGAGCGCATCCACCTCTATCTCTGTTCCCGTATCTTGCGGGAGCATGCCGAGTGTGATCTGCGGCACCTGCTGGGGTGTGGTAGCAGCAACCGTATTTTGACCATTTGCCTCTGCGGTATCCGCCGCTAACTCCCGCGGAGCGGTGTGCGCCTTTGGTAGGGCAAGATTGCCGCGCTGTTTCAGTGCCCGAAACTCTCGCTGCACATCGGGAAAGTCTAAACCAACCATTTTGCCCAGCTCACGCATGTATTCCGGCTGCAGACTGCTGTCTTTAATCGCGGCGATTACCGGAAGAGCCCGCCGGAGCGCACCGTAGCGCCCCTCGATAGTGTTTAGATCATAGTTCTTAACAGCGTGTTGCAGGGCAAACTCGAACAGCGGTTTCTTCTCGCTAAACATTGCGATAACCGCGTTGTCCCCCTGCTGCTGTCGCAGATCGCTAGGATCTAAACCGTAGCGGTTCGTTGCAATATAGGTGTGGGCGTTGAACTGATGATCCTGCCCGAAAGCCTTCAACGCTGCAGCCTCACCGGCGGAGTCCGGATCAAAGGTGAAAATAACTTCAGCCGCCGCCTCGTCACCCAGAATGCGGCGCAAGAGACGAATGTGATCTGATCCGAACGCGGTACCGCAGGTCGCTACCGCGTTGGTGATACCCGCAAGGTGACACGCCATAACGTCTGTGTACCCCTCAACGACGATTGCGCTGCGTCGCTCAGCGATAGTTTTTTTCGCGCTGTCTAAGCCGTAGAGCACCTGTGATTTTTGATAAATCGGTGTTTCAGGGCTGTTCAGATATTTTGGCCCCTGGTCGCTCTCTAAAAGTTTTCTGGCACCAAAACCGATAGTTTGGCCGGTGATGTTTTTTATTGGCCACATAATACGCCCGCGAAAGCGATCATAGATGCCACGGCTGCCAGCCGACGCCAGCCCGCTCGCAGTGAGCTCTTCTTGGCTAAACCCGCGCTGCCTTAATAGCCCTGTCAGCCCATCCCAAGAGTCTGGTGCATAACCAATCTCAAATTTTTTTAACGCCCCACTGTCAAAGCCGCGCTTTGCCAGAAATTCAACCGCAACCTGACCGTTTTCAGTTGCAAGCTGCCGGGCGTAAAACTCTGTGGCGATCTTGTGCGCCTCATAGAGTCTGGTTTTGCTCGGCCCTTTAGGCGCCCCCTGCCTATCCTCATAAGAGATTTGATAGCCGACTCGCTCAGCGAGCCTCTCAACCGACTCTGTGAAAGAGAGGTGTTCGTGCTTTTGTAAGAACGCGATCGTATCGCCGCTTTCGTTACACCCAAAGCACTTAAAATAGCCCTGATTTACGTTGACGGTAAAGCTCGGTGTTTTCTCATCATGAAACGGGCACAGCCCTTTAAATGACCCGGCACCAGCCCGCTTCAGGGTCACATAGTCAGATACCACATCAAAAATATTGACCCGCTGCTTAATCGCGGCAATGTCACTCTCGGGTATGCGGCCTGCCATGCCGTTAAGTCTAGCGCGCCGCTTAAACCAGCGGAATAGCGCAGTAGCGGTTATAAAGCTCAATCGCTGCTTGATCCGACAGACTCGCAACCTGATCTACAACAGCACGCTGCGCTGCGTGCTCACTCTCAGCACTATTAAAATCGCTCTGGAATGCGGGATCCATCAACCCCGGTTGCTGCCAAAATTTATCGAGCAGCTCAGTAAGCAGTTCACGCTGTTTGCGGTAAGTCGCCTGCCTGCTGTCTGCGCGCATGACATAGGCTGCAACAATCCCCTTCAAAACAGCGATTTCTGCGCGGATCGTGCGCGGCACAATCACACTGCCCCCGTAGCGCGCAAGCTGTTCCGCAGCATAGCTTTCTTTCGTTGCGGTAATCGCGGCGCCCGCAAAGCGACCGATCATATCGCTTGTGAAATTTTTTAGCTGCGCTGCGTCTTGACGGCTGCCCGTCCAATCAGTCAACCACAGCGACGATGCAGCAATATTCTCGTATGCTTCACCCAATTCAGCGATCGTGTATTCGTTGCCAGACCACTCGGCGATAGTGCGCAGTGTCGCCTGATGCCCGCTCTTTGCAGCGAGCATAAACGGGGTTATGTGCTCACTAAATATCGCGTCTTCAAAATCGTGCACAGAATAGGCGATGTCGTCAGCGAGATCCATCACCTGCGCTTCAAAGCTTTTACGGCCCGGCACCGCACCCTGCCGCAGCCAGTCAAAAACAGCGCTATCTGAATCGAAGTAGCCAAACTTGTGACGTTTATTACCGGTCGCATCGATGCGGCTCCAAGGATACTTACACGAGGCATCGAGCGTTGCGCGCGTCAGGTTCAAACCTATCGAGTTGCCGTTAGCATCAAAACGTTTTGATTCAAGACGCGTCAGGATGCGCAGGGTTTGCGCGTTTCCTTCAAAGCCACCGGCTTTATCAGCCCATTCATTCAGCGCGACTTCACCGTTGTGCCCAAACGGTGGGTGTCCGAGGTCGTGGGTCAGGCAGGCGGTGTCAACCAAATCTTCAGAGACATTAAAACTTGCCGCAAGCTCCCGACCGATTTGCGCCACCTCAAGCGAGTGTGTGAGACGGTTGCGCGCAAAGTCGATGCCGGCACGGGGGCTGAGCACTTGAGTTTTTAACGCTAAGCGTCGCCACCCAAAACTGTGCAAAACACGTGCCCGATCTCTTGCAAAATCGCTGCGAGAACTGGTGTGCTGCTCTGGCTGAAAACGCTCAAAGTCAGCTTCTGAATATCCCTTAACCACCGTTACCGTCAATTTCTGCCGCAGCAAGCTCAGTGAAGTCGATATTTTCTACTGTCTGTGTATCGAGCCAGCCCTCCGGCAGGTGCGGCCGTTTTGGTCTGCCGGCGCGGCCCCGCGGCCCTTCGGCTCCCTCACCCGGATACGCCATGTCGCGATCCATGGTTGCAAATATCTCATCCATATGTTCGAGTGAGATCACCGCCGCAAGCGCCCGCCGCACATCTCCGCCAACGCTATAGCCTTTGAAATACCAGGCCATATGTTTGCGAATATCGCGACATGCGTGCGCCTCATCGTCACCAAAAAACTCGATTAACAGCTCGGTGTGGCGGCGCACAGCATCCATAACAGCGCCGAGTTTTGGCGCTGCAGCCAGGGCGCGCGCTTCCTCCCAGCTGATGCGCCCGGCACGAGCCTCAAACATCGCCTGCAGATCACCGAACAGCCACGGCCTGCCGAGACACCCCCGACCAACAACAACACCGTCACAACCGGTCTGTTCAACCATCGTAATAGCGTCCTGCCCAGACCAAATATCACCGTTGCCGAGCACCGGAATATCCGCACGCGCCTTCACAATTTCAACAAGTTCCGCTATTGCATCCCAGTCAGCTTTGCCGGAATAGTGCTGCGCGGCGGTGCGGCCGTGCAATGCGATTGCGCTGACACCCGCATCAACCGCAGCCCGTGCAGAATCCTGGAAAGTGAGGTGATCCTCATCGATCCCCTTGCGCATTTTAATAGTCAGGGGGATGCTGCCCGCCGCTTTCACCGACTGCTCAACGATTGCTGCGAACAGATCTTTTTTCCACGGCAGTGCCGCTCCCCCGCCTTTGCGTGTCACCTTCGGCACAGGGCAGCCAAAATTCAGGTCGATATGATCGGCAAGATCCTCGTCTACCACGATTTTCACGGCTTCCGCGATAGTTTTCGGATCAACCCCATAAAGCTGCATTGAACGCGGGGTTTCGCTCTCATGAAACTGAATTAATCGCATGGTTGCGGGAGTTTTTTCAACCAGCGCACGGCTGGTAATCATCTCGCTAACAAAAACCCCGTCACCATACTCTTTGCACAGTCTCCGGTAGGCGGTGTTGGTGATACCGGCCATCGGAGCTAGCTCGACCGGAATATCGAAACTGAGCTTGCCTATTTTTAGCGGTTGGTGTTCAACTGTTTGATTCATTGCGTCATAATTCTCGCACTATTTACTTCAGTGGCAAATCAACTGCGCCACCGAATCTGCGGTTCCTGCCGTGAAAATCTTGAATTGCCCGCCAGAGATCGGTTCTATCAAAATCTGGCCACAGCTTCTCAACAAACATCATTTCAGCATAGGCAGACTGCCACATCATAAAATTGCTCGTGCGCATCTCTCCCGATGTGCGCAGAAAAAGATCAACATCGGGTAGCTCCGGCACGTAAAGATGGCGTGCTAGTGAGCGCTCGGTAATATGTTTGGGATCCAGTTTGCCGTCTTTGGCATCTGCCGCAAGCGCCCGCACCGCATCAACGATTTCAGTGCGCCCCCCATAGTTAACACACATAGTGAGTGTTAAACCTGTGTTGCGCCGGGTGAGAGCTTCAGCTGCATGCAGCTCTTTAATAACCGAAGACCACAGCCTAGGGCGTCTACCCGACCAGCGCATACGCACGTTCCAGTCGTGCAGCTGTGCCCGCCGTTTTCTTAAAACTTCACGGTTGTATCCCATGAGAAAGCGCACTTCTTCTGGTGAGCGGCGCCAGTTTTCAGTTGAAAATGCGTAGACGGTGAGATATTTAACCCCGGCTTGTGCGGCGCCCGCCACAACGTCTAACAGTGTCTGCTCACCACGCCTATGCCCCTCAATGCGAGTGAGTCCCCGCTGGTTTGCCCATCTGCCGTTACCGTCCATCACGATCGCTATATGTTTTGGCACCGGTCCGCTAAATTCAGGCGGAGTCTGCCCGGTCCAGTCAACGGGCACGAGCGTCTCAGACTCTTTCGCCACGGTTTCCCCTTTGCTGTTCTGCCCTTCTGGCTATTTCATCGATTGTAAGCGACTTTAAGCCACGCTCAAGTTGCCACCGCACAAATGCCGCGATTAGGTCACTGACATGCTGGCGGCTACTGGCATCACTGTTGTTTACGCGCACCCAGGCTCCAATCAAGAGCGCTGCCAAAAGCTCATACTCTGCAAAACTAATGCGTGACATAGCCGGTGTCGCGCAGTTATCGCAAACCACCCCGCCGTGCTGCACACTAAAGTGGGTGAGATTATCTCGCGACCCGCACACCACACAAGAGCGCAACTCAACCGTCCAGCCTGCCAGTGCGAGACTGCGCAAAAGGTATGAATCGCGCAGCAGCTCAGGGGCCTGCTCTCTGCCGGCTAGTGCTTTTAACGCTGCGCTCAAAAGGTTGAACTGATGCACGCTTGCGTCCATTTCAGTCAGCTGAATCGCTGTTTCGGCCATGATGCTTGCAGCCCTGTAGCGGTCAAAATCCAAACTGATTTCAGCACCGAATAGGGCTAGTGAGTCAACTTGATTCAGTGAGTCGAGACCGCTTCGCCCCTCAAACGCAAGCAGGTCTACGATATTAAAAGGTTCAAGCCTGGCGCCTATTTTCGAATTGATCTTGCGCACACCGCGCGCAACTATTCTGCGCTGCCCGTGTGCGCGGGTGAGAGCTGTAATAATGCGATCAGCCTCACCCAACTTTTGGGTGCGCAGCACAATCGCATGATCCCGAAACACTGGCATAAGTAGAGTATTTAGCGCCGCGCCCAAGATTTACTTAGCGCACGCCGATTTGCAAGAATTAATCTGTGGAAAACGAGATATTTACCATTCCGCTCGCATTAGATATTTCAGCTGTCGCTCTCGGAAGTATGCAGGGCGCACTTTTTGCAGCGGGCTTTAAACGCCTTGATTTGCTTGGCGTTGCGGTAATCTCCATCTGCTGCGGCATTGGCGGCGGTCTGATCCGAGATCTTTTTCTAAATGTGACACCGGCAACTATGACCACCAACTGGTACATGGTGACGTGTGTGGTGGCCGGTATGATCGGGATGCTCCTGCAGCGCGTGCTGTTGAAAGTCGATAAGCTAATCAACGTTTTTGACGCGCTCTCACTCGGCGCTTTCGCAGCCCTCGGCACAACTAAAGCTCTCGCCTTTGGGCTGCCATTTGTGCCCGCTATCTTTTGCGGCGCGGTGACCGCTGTCGGCGGTGGTGTTGTGCGAGATGTTTTTTTGAATCTGCCAATAGCAGCTCTGCACGTCGGGTCGTTTTACGCGGTTGCAGCGATTGTTGGATCAACGTTCGTGGTGCTCGCAATCAAGTTTGGGCTGAGCATCACGATAGCGGGTGTTATCTGTGTTGTGTTAACCGCTGCGATCCGTCTGCTCGCGATGCGTTTTGGCTGGAGCCTGCCTGAGCAGCGTGCGCTCGATAGGCGCCGTCGTCGTCGCCAGCGCCAGGTCGAAGAGACCATCGAAGCGATCCGCACTCGCACAATCCAGATACCGCATTTACCGGATGGGCTACCAGACATCGAACCGGAAGGACCAAACCCAATGCCGCGCGCCTAATAGGCGCGAACACTACCGGCGTTTCCCTTCTACCGGCGCATCCCTTTACGGCGTCTGCCCGCTTTTTGTTCGGCCGCTAACCACGCCGTCTGTGCGGGGGTCTGCCCGCCACTGGCGTTAGCTTTGGAACCTAACGCAGCCGCTCCCGCACGTGACAGCGCCCAGGCATGGGTTATCGCAATCGCGAGCGAGTCGGCAGCATCGGCCGGCTTTGGCAGGGCCGCAAGCCCGAGATGCCGGGCCACCATCGTCGCCACCTGCGATTTATCAGCCGCACCGTAACCTGTCACCTGCAGCTTAACTTCATTTGGAGTGTAGAGCGTCACCGGAATACCGCGCTGTGCCGCTAAATAAAGAACCACCCCTGAAATCTGCGCAACCCCCATCACAGACGGCAAATTTTGCTGCGCAAAAACACGCTCTAAGGCAATCTCGTTCGGCTTCTCAGCGCTGTCCAGGATCCGCTCAATAGCCCCGCCGATCTTCGCTAGACGCTGCTGCGGTTCACTATCCGCCGCGCTCTGCAGCACCTCAACATGATCGAACTGCAGTTTACGACCGGGTAAAAGAGTAACGGCACCGACCCCACAGCGTGTTAGCCCGGGGTCGATGCCGAGAATCCTTGTCATAAGGTGATTTTATTCGTCCGCCTCAAGCTCCGCCTGCACCTCAGCGGTGAGACCAAAGTTTGAGTAAACGTTCTGCACGTCATCGCTGTCTTCAAGCGCATCAATCAGTTTAAAGATTTTCCGCGCCGTCTCAGCATCAATATCAACCTTCAGATTCGGCACAAACTCAACCTCAGCTGATTCGTAATCGATCCCAGCATCAGCCAGCGCCTTTCGAGCCGGCTCAACATCGTTTGGCTCGGTGATAATCTCAAACGCCTCACCGTTCGGGGTTTTCTCTACCTCTTCAGCACCAGCTTCGAGCACCGCCTCAAAAATTGAGTCTTCATCTGCGCCCTCAGCCGCTACGGTAATCACACCTTTACGGTTGAAGTTGAAAGACACGCTTCCCGGGTCTGCCATGTTGCCCCCGTTGCGGGTCACCGCCACACGCACTTCGGTTGCTGCACGGTTGCGATTATCGGTCAGACACTCAATCAGGAGCGCCACACCGTTGGGGCCGTAAGCCTCATACATAATAGTTTCGTAGTCAACAGCATCACCGGTGAGACCTGCGCCACGCTTAATAGCGCGCTCAATGTTGTCGTTCGGCACAGACTGTTTTTTAGCTTTGTGCACAGCAACTTCAAGAGCCGGGTTGCCCTCTAAGTCTGCGCCGCCAATTCGTGCGGCAACCTCGATATTCTTGGTCAACTTCGCAAAAGCTTTTGCACGCTTCGCATCAAGCGCTGCTTTCTTGTGTTTGGTTGTTGCCCACTTGGAGTGACCTGCCATCGATATTCCTTACCGTCTTCAGAAAAAGTCAACAGATTCAGTTTAGAGGTAATCGGCAGATTACCCCATATTTCTTGCGGATCGCGCGGCTAACTTGTGACGTCCCACGCCGATGCGAGCTGTGCTCTAACCTCTTCAAGCAGCTGCGGCAGTGCCTTCGTGCGCGCGATGATGGGAAAGAAATTAGAGTCGTATCTCCAACGCGGCACGATGTGCTGATGCAGATGGGCTGCGATCCCAGCACCAGCCACCTCCCCCTGGTTCATTCCGATATTAAAACCGTGACAGCCACTCACCTCTTTGATAACGCGCATCGCGTGCTGCGTTAAGAAACCGATCTCTGCAACCTCTGCGGCAGAAGCTTCGTCATAGGTCGAAATATGCCGGTAGGGGCACACAAGCACATGCCCGCCGTTGTATGGAAACAGATTCATCAGGACGAAAGCGCTCTCGCCACGCGCAACGATAAGACCGTCTGCGTCGCTCTTTGCCGGCGCCGCACAGAATGGACAGTCTGCTGCTCCCGGCTGGGTGTGGTCTGCCACATACGCCATCCGATGCGGCACCCAGAGCCTGCTGAAACCATCAGGCGCGCCGGCGGCAAACTCCGTCTCACGCTCTGCGCCGAAGAGGTCGGCCGGCAGATCCACCCCCTGCGCTACTGTGTCCGCATCTTCTAGGCCCATGCGGTGTTCACCTGTTCGTGCTGCTGAATCGCCTGCACGATGCGCTCCACAGCCTCAGCCACCGGCACACCGTTTAACTGTGAGCCGTCACGGAAGCGGAAACTGACCGCGCCAGCGCTGCGATCCTCTTCACCGGCGATGAGCTGGAAAGGCACCTTCGCTTTGGTGTGGGTGCGGATCTTCTTTGGCATTCGATCATCGTCGTGATCCACCTCAGCACGCACACCGTGCGCGCGCAGTTTTTCAATAATCTCATCGAGGTATGAGCCATATTCAGCGGCCACCGGAATACCGACAACCTGCACAGGAGACAACCAAACCGGGAATGCACCAGCATAGTGTTCAAGCAAAATTGCGAAGAATCGCTCAACCGAGCCGAGCAGCGCCCGGTGAATCATGGTCGGACGTTTACGCGTGCCGTCAGCGGCAGCGTATTCAAGCTCGAACAGCTCCGGTTGATTAAAATCGAGCTGCACGGTGCTCATCTGCCATGTGCGGCCGATCGCATCACGCGCCTGCACCGATATTTTCGGGCCGTAAAAAGCCGCACCACCCGGATCAGCAACCAGCTCGAGACCTGTTTCTTCTGCCACCTCACGGAGTGTTGCTTCAGCGGTTTCCCACTGCTCATCTGTGCCCACCGATTTTTCCGGATCGCGGGTTGAGAGCTCAAGATAGTAGTCGCTGAGGCCGTAACCATTCAGCACATTAAAAACCTGTGTCAGCTGACTCTTAATCTCATCGCGCACCTGCTCATCGGTAACATAAATGTGCGCGTCGTCCTGGGTCAGGCCGCGCACACGGGTCAGGCCTGAGAGTGTGCCGCTCTTCTCGTAGCGGTAAACCGTGCCGAACTCGGCAAGACGCAGCGGCAGCTCACGATAGGAGCGTGCGCGAGCGCGATAAATGAGATTGTGGAAGGGGCAGTTCATCGGTTTCAGGTAGTAATCCTGCCCGGGTTTTATGACGTTGCCCTCGCTGTCACTCACCTCGTCAAGATGCATTGCCGGAAACATGCCGTCTTTATAGAAAGACAGGTGCTGGCTTGTTTCAAAGAGGTGCCCCTTCGTAATGTGCGGGGTGTTTACAAGGTCGTAGCCGGCCGCAAGCAGTTGCCCCCGTAGGTACTGCTCAATTTCATTACGGATGATGCCACCCTTGGGGTGGAAAACGGCAAGACCCGAACCGATTTCATCAGGGAAGCTGAACAGATCTAGCTCGACTCCGAGCTTGCGATGGTCGCGTTTCGCGGCTTCTTCAAGCCGCACCTGATAGGCGCGCAGCTCATCTTTGCTCGGCCACGCGGTGCCGTAGATGCGCTGCAACTGCGGATTCTTCTCACTGCCCCGCCAGTAAGCGGCGGCTGTGCGCATTAAACTCCAGCCGTTGCCGATTAGCTTTGTGTTGGGCAGGTGCGGGCCGCGGCACAGATCCTTCCAAAGCACCTCACCGGTTTTCGGATCAACGTTGTCATAGATTGTAAGTTCTGCACCACCGACCTCAACGTTCTCGTTATCGTCGCCGGTGCTGCCCTTGATCCCGATTAGTTCAAGCTTGTAAGGCTCATTTGCGAGCTCTCTGCGCGCTTCGTCCTCTGACACCACGCGACGCACAAACCGCTGCCCCTGCTTCACAATCTGCTGCATTTTTTTGGTGATCTCTTTGAGATCTTCAGGTGTGAACGGCGCAGCAGGATCAAAATCGTAGTAGAAACCGTCGGTTACCGGTGGCCCGATGCCCAATTTAACTTCTGGGTTGATCGCTTGCACGGCCTGCGCAAGCACGTGCGCGGTGCTGTGGCGCAAAATGTTTAAGCCGTCTTCTGACTCAAGCGTGACCGGCTCAACTGTATCCGTGTCAGAGACTGTAGCTGCTAAATCTTTCAATTCGCCGTTGACGCGCATCGCGACGACGTTGCGGTCGGTAAACAGTGAAAAACCGTCTGCCACAATCTCTCCTAAGTGGTAGATCTGTTGTTAACTTCTCTACGCTGCATCTAGTCTAAAAATTTCTACTTCTATCTTAGAGGCGTAGACTTATCGGGTGTCAGAAACCTCTGCAATTCGTTTATCAACTGGTTTTCCGGATAAGCCGCCCTTCGCATTAATCATTAGCCTGGCAATGTTAGCGATGTTGGGGCCGTTCACAATCGACATGATCTTCCCCGGTTTCCCGCATATCGGCAGGGAGTTTAATGTCAGCACGGCACAACTGCAGCAAATTACTAGTATTTATCTTGTTGCCTTCGCAGGAATGAGCTTATTTCACGGCGCTATTTCTGATGCGATAGGGCGCAAACGGGTTATGCTGCTTGCCTTTAGCGTCTATCTGCTCGCCAGTCTGGGCACGACTCTTGCGCCGTCGTTCGAGCTGCTGCTGATTTTTCGCACTGTTCAAGGGCTGTCAGCAGGTGGTGCAACTGTTATCTCTCGCGTCATAATTCGCGATCTCTACAGCGGCCCGATTGCGCAGCGACTGACCAGTAATGTGATGATGGTTTTTGCGCTCGCTCCCGCTATAGCGCCAATTATCGGCGGCTGGGTGCTGCTCATCGGCACCTGGCGTCATATCTTTTTTGCGATGTTCGTATACGCCGCTGTGACTCTCGTCTTAACGCTCATTCGCATTCCTGAAACACTGCCTAAAACCAAGCGTCTGCCGTTTAAGCCTGGCGCTATTCTGAAGGCGCTAGTGCATGTGGGTCGCAACCCGCGCTTCTTACTGCTTGGCTTGGTCACATTAGCCAGCCAGGGTTTCTTTGTTTACATCAGTGCCGCGCCTGTCATTATTCCGCACTACTTGGGGCTCAGTGAACAGGACTACTGGCTTTTATTTGTGCCTATTATTGGCGGTATGACCATCGGCAACCTGCTGGTCGGGAGGCTCTCATTCAGGGTGCGGCGCAGCACGTTCATCAGTATTGCGCTTCCGGTGTTGCTCATAGCCCACAGCTACAGCACGGTGATGGCATATTTGATCATCGACACAGGCAACACCCACGCCCTCCCCGCGCAGTTGCTCATGGTGGGGCCGGCGTTGGCCGGGCTGGGTGCGGCACTAATGATGGGCCCGACGCAGCTTGAAATGGTTGACATGTTCCCTGATTCAAAAGGTAGCGCGACCAGCGTCGCATCATTTCTGCTGCTGCTCTGCTCAGCAACTATCGCCGGTGTCATAGTGCCGGCGGCTGAAAGCGCTGCCTGGCAGTTGGCTGCCGGCGCCCTGGGGCTGGTTGTAGTTGGCAGCATCGGATGGTTAATTTACCGGGCTGTCGTTAAAAAACCGGTTTAGGGGTTTAGAAGCGTGTGGCTCCACCCGTCTGCAGTGTTGAGATTCGGCTGCTCGCTCCCCTGCCACTGTAAACGTACCCGCCGGTGCATCCGGTGATCGGTGCCACGCCAGAATTCAATTTCTCGCGGAAGCAACACGAAACCACCCCAGCGCTCCGGCAGCGGCACATCACCTTCCTGATAGAGCGCCTTGGCTGCTGCAAAATTAGCGTCGCGCTCAGCCTCACTCGCAACAGCCTGTGACTGCTGTGAAGAATACCCTGCGAGCCTGTTCTCTACCGGGCGAGCCTGCCAGTATGCCAGATCACTGTCGCGTGAGGTCAGCGTCACATCGCCGCGCACACGCACTTGGATCCACGCATTGTGCCACAGCATCGTAATAGCTGCCTGCGGGTGTTTCTGCAGTTGCACCCCCTTAACAGAGCTGCGGTCAGTATAAAACTCAAAGCCAGACTCCCTAGGCGGCCGCACATACACGATTCGCGAGTCTGGGTATCCGCTCTCAGCATCGAAGGTGGCAAGTGCGGCTGCACGGTGATCAACAATGATATCGCTGCTCTCAGCTGTTTGCCACCACTTAGTTAGCAGGTCTAGTGGTGCATAAGACCCGGAAGCTAAGGCTTCAAAAGTTTCAGTAAAGAGCTGATCATACTGTGCAGAACCCATAATAAAAGTCTATTACGCGATTCTCGCAGTCAGAGAAAACTACTGTGATTAGTAAGTAATCTGTGAGCGATACTGGATTCGAACCAGCGACCTCTTCCGTGTCAAGGAAACGCGCTAACCAGGCTGCGCCAATCGCTCATTTAGTGGAGGTGGCGACGGGATTCGAACCCGTGTATACGGCTTTGCAGGCCGCTGCCTCGCCTCTCGGCCACGCCACCGAAAGGAATAAACCTTACCGGGGGTGGTTCGGTTAACCGCCCACCAGAGCGGATGACGAGACTCGAACTCGCGACCCTCACCTTGGCAAGGTGATGCGCTACCAACTGCGCTACATCCGCTTGCTACACGTTCCCGTGCAACTCGATTAACTTTAATAAACTCATTATCATTTTGCAAATAATCACGGCGCTCAGCGTGTCGCACGCACTCTGCACTGTTTCATTTTGTTAACTCTCGCCCGTATTTACGCGATATGCCCCGAGGTGGCAATAAGCTTTTACATAAGACTGACCCGGCAGTCAAGAACTTATTAAAATGCTCCAAGATCCGATTTCGTCCGAACCCACGCCTGTGCCGCAGCGGCGTCGCACTGGGCGGGTGCTGGCGTCCCTGTTAGTTGGTGCCTGTGTGCTCGCCGGCAGCTACTACGCCTACGATCAGCGCTACACAATTTCAAACTGGATTCAGACGCAACAGTTTGAGCCATCTGCTGAGGTTGCAACTCTCGAAGAGCATCTCCAACTAACCACCGCCGGCTCGCTCGTCTTCAGATCAACGCATCCAGAGATTATCGATCGCGACCGGTTTAATAAGGCGTGTGCCGGTGTTGACCACAGGGAGGGCGGTCATGTTGTCGGTTGCTACTCGCACAAGCACGCAATTTATCTGTTTCGCGTCAATGATTCCCGCATTTCTGGAATCGTCGAAACCACCGCTGCGCACGAACTTTTGCACGCCGCCTGGGCGCAACTTAAAAACGGTGAGCGCGAGAGCCTGCAGCAGCAACTGCTCAGCTTTTATGAGGAAAGAAAAGCCGCAGATCCCGCACTTGCTGAGCGGATGAGCGTGTATGAACACCTCTCAGAAACAAGTTTCGCTAACGAACTCCACTCAGTGTTAGGCACCGAAGTTAGCGATTTGCCCAAGACCCTGGAAACGCACTACAGCAGCTACTTCAAAGACCGCGGTGCGATCCTCTCCTATTTCAACGGTTACCATTCTGTGTTCAGCGACCTCCAGGCAGAAGCTGAGCAGCTACAGGCAAACATGGACGGCATTAAGTCTGAATACGAGTCTCGCAGGGCAAGCTTTGAAGATGCAGTGCGCTCATTTAATGCAGACGCAGAGGCTTTCAGAAAACGCAATGACGAACATTTTTATGCGGACGACCCAGCAGCGTTTTACCGAGAAAGCGATCTACTGAAACAGCGCCGCGACAGCTTAGAAAATGAGCGGCTCCAGCTAGAAGGGCTCGCATCTGATTTTGAAACAAAGAGGCAACGCCTCTTGGAGTTATCTGAAACCTCTGTCGACCTCAACCGGAAACTCGACAGCAGCCTAGATCCGCTCCATTAGAGAACACCTCTGTGCTGCAGTTGTTTAACAACCTCGTCATACTGGCTGCGGCTCACTTGCGCAGCCTCGCGACGCATTCCTGAGGTCTTAACGCGCAAAATACGATGTGGGTTAAGATAGCTGTTTCGCTGTTCCGCATCCCACGGCCCAGACCCTATATTAATAAATCCGCGATGCTGTTTAGTTGACAGATAGCAACCAATTACCGTCTCTTGATCGCAGCGGCCAAGGATCAGCACGGGACGATCTTTGCCGCGCCCGTCAGCCTCCTGATACGGCACCCACGTCCAAACAACCTCACCCGGATCTGGATCGCCATCATGATTCGGTTGATAACCAAACACAGCCGACTTAATTTCTGCTGTTTTAGCGTCACAGGTGGCGCCAGCGCCGTAACGTCCGGGAGATTCCGCGCCAGATACTTGATAACCGTGCTTGTGTTGAGAGGCGCTGCGGCCCCGAGCAGATCTGGTGCCGCGCCGGGTGCGTTTTCCACGAAACAGCTCAGCAAACAGCGACTCTAAAGTTTTTCGGATCAACCGTTCCCAGTTCATATGCGCGCCCTAATCAGCAATTTCTCCTGAGCACAGGGCGTTTACGCGCGACATACAGCGCAGATACTTCTTGCGATAACCGCCATCGAGCATGCCACCGCCGAAAATAGTGTTTAGCGGGATACCGGTTGCTTGCATCGGAATCTGCGCATCGTAAACGCGGTCAATGAAAGCCACAAACCGGAGTGCGGCAGACTGGTCTGTCAGCTCGAAGGTGTCACGCAGGCCGATCCGGTCTATGCCGCTGACCAGCGCCGCATAGCTTGAAGGGTGCACATGTCTCAAGTGGTTAAGCAGGTCAACAAAGCTATCGTCGGTCACAAACTTGCCAGCTGCGCTATCGCGTGCAAGTTTTTCGGTGTACTGCTGACTGCTCAGCACAACCGCTTCACCCTCAATATTGCGCTGTCGGTAGTCTTCGCCGTCAATTCGTACGGTCACGAATTTTTCACTCATAGACTGAATCTCGCGCATAAAATCGGAAGCGGCGAAACGCCCCTCACCCAGTGCATTCGGCGGAGTATTACTGGTTGCAATGAACTTTGAACCGGTTGCGGTGAGATCTTTAATCAGGCGCGTCATCAGCATCGTGTCACCCGGATCATCAAGCTCAAACTCATCGATACAGATAAGTTTTGCGCCGCTGAGCACTTTCACCGCACCGTCGTAACCCAATGCTCCAACAAGCGCCGTATATTCAATAAAGGTGCCAAAATATTTGCGCCCGGCCTGCGCGTGCCATGCGGCCGCCAACAGGTGGGTTTTTCCAACACCGAAACCGCCGTCGAGATAGACACCCATTTTGCCGGCGGGCACAGTTACAGCAGGCGCAAGCTGTGCTGCCTCTTCTGCTACCCCCTGCTTTTTCTTACGCCCAAAGCCGAAAAATCCTCCGCGCTTTTCCTGCAGCGGCTGTGATCCGACACCGGCAACAAAATTGCGCAACAGCTGCCTCGCCTCAGACTGTGAGGAGTGCGCAGGATCCGGTTTATAAGAATCAAAAGTAGCCGTGGCAAACTGCGGTGGCGGTGTCAGAGTCGCCACAAGCTCCATGCCGGTAACCCGTGGGGTCCTGTGCGTCAGGTGATTGAATGCAGAATTTTCGTTTGCTAGCACCCGTTAATTTTAGACCGCTCAGCTTACAGCCAGAATTGCGGCGCGCCTCAGGGGTGGATATGAGAGGCACTCATAAATTATCAGTGTGAGCGCAACTTTAACAACTGCCCCGCCCAGTTTCGAGGCGGCGGTATCGCAAATTCGGGCGGCAAATTTTCGCGCTGAATTGCAGTGGGCAGAAATTGCAGCACCGCGCACAACCGCGCAGTTCACACACGCTATCGGTGGCGGAGTATCACACCTACAAGACAGAAACGCCGAGCCGGATCTTGATTCAGCCGAAGGCGCCGGGCGTCTGATACTTTTACACGACAGTAACAGCGTTGATAGCTGGGGCAGTGATTTTCGTTTTGTGTGCTACGCCCAGGCTCCCCTAGAGCTCGAAATGGGAGACGACCCTTTTATTGCAGATGTCACATGGTCGTGGTTGCTTGATGCGCTCAACAAGCACGGCGCGGACTACACAGCAATATCCGGATCCGCAACAAAAACTATCTCCTCCGGCTACGGTGGGTTAGCAGCAGCGGGCACGGGTGCGCAGCTGCAAATTCGTGCCTCATGGACGCCGTGCGATGACAACTTTGCGGCGCACGCCGAGGCTTGGGCCCAGCTTTTGTGCATGATGGCCGGCCTACCAGACAGTGAGGGCGTCGTTTCGTTGAGCGCGCACCGCGCACGCAAGGAACGCGTTTAACAATGACGTCAGAGAAAGCTTTGCTGCCGCAGAGCTCACTGCGTCTGAGTTGGGAGCTCATTGATGACGATCTCGGTCTTAAAAGAGCTGTTACTGAGTTGGCAGCGCACGACGGACCGTTTGCGTTAGACACCGAGCGAGCATCAGGATACAGATACTTCAGCAGAGCCTATTTGATCCAAATAAAAAGAGGCGATTCGGCGATCTTTCTGATTGATCCGATAGAAATTCTTGATCTTGAGCCACTGCGTGAACTGCTAAACCAATCTGAGTGGATTTTGCACTCTGCGCCGCATGATCTTCCCTGCCTGGCTGAACTGGGGTTGCGCCCGAAAAAACTGTTTGACACCGAGCTTGCCGGTCGCCTGCTTGGGAAAAAGCGCACCGCGCTTGGAAAACTTGTTGCAGAAGTTCTGCATGTGCAGCTTGAAAAGAAGTTTTCTGATGTTGACTGGTCGCTGCGCCCGCTGCACCACGAATGGCTTGAGTATGCGGCAATCGATGTAGAGTTTCTCGCCGACATACGCGAAAATTTTATTGCTGCAGCAAAGAAACAAAACAAGACCGAAATTTTTGCTGAAGAGTTTGCGGCGCTCTTAGAGTGGCAGCCGAAACCTAAACGTGCCGATCAGTGGCGCCGCACTTCACACATTACGAAGGTAAACGGTGATAATCGGGCACTTGCGATTGTCAAAGAGTTGTGGCTCGCCCGCGATGCGCTCGCACGTGAGATGGATGTTGAGCCGACGCTGCTATTGCGCGATAGTGCGATTATTGCGGCCGCTGAAAAACGGCCACGCTCTGAAAATGATCTCGTTCGTATGCGTGACTTTCGCGGCACCGCTGCACGCACAGAAGCCGGGCGCTGGTGGCGGGCGATCCGAAAGGGTAAACAGAGCACTGAGATATTGAAGCACCCACCAGAACGGGGAGATTCTGAAGCCAGTCTACGCAGGCTACTAACCGGCCGTGATGCGGATCCGGTGTTGCGAAAACGCCTCACACGCGGGCGTGAAATCATCGCAGAAATAGCAGATGAGATGGCGATACAACCAGAAAATCTGCTCGAACCGGCTGTTTTAAAACGACTTATTGTTAGGCCGCCTGAAACCCCAGATTTGGAGAGTCTCAACAGTGCCCTGCGCGAGCTTGGTGCGCGTAATTGGCAGGTTGAAGCAATATCTCAAAAACTCAGGCTTATTTTTGTAGACTCAAACTAAAAGTAATTCCATTATTTTATTGGGAGGCAATGTGGCCACTGCAAGGCAAATCGCGTTTGTTGACGGCGTGCGCACACCATTTGGGCGCGCCGGCGAAAAGGGAATGTATTGGAACACCCGTGCCGACGATCTCGCTGTCAAAGCAACTCAGGGACTCTTAGAGCGCAACCCTGAGTTACCGCTAGACCGAATAGACGACGTCGGCATCGCAGCAACCACCCAGCAGGGTGATCAGGGGCTCACCCTGGGGCGCACTGTCGGAATTCTTGCCGGTCTGCCGCAGTCCGTGCCTGGTTTTGCGCTTGACCGCATGTGTGCCGGCGCAATGACAACCACAACTCTGCTGACCAGCGCAATCGGGGCGGGGCACATCGATGTCGCCCTCGCTGGTGGTGTGGAGCACATGGGTCGCCACCCAATGGGGTTTGATGCAGATCCAAACCCGCGTTTTCTCGCGGAAAAAATCGTGTCGCCAGACTCGCTGAATATGGGTATTACCGCTGAGCGGCTGCACGACCGTTTCCCACATCTCACAAAACAGCGTGCAGACGAATTCGCAATGCGCAGCCAGCATAAGGTGGAGGCGGCTTACGGCCGCGGAGATATTCAGGCGGATCTTGTGCCTGTGGCGATTCGCTCTGCGCAAGGGTGGGGGCTTGCAACCGAAGATGAGGGTCGACGCCCAGAGACTAATCTCGAAAGCCTTGCCGGGTTGAAGACACCGTTCCGCCCGCACGGCCGTGTTACCGCGGGTAACGCTTCACCGCTCACAGACGGCGCAACTATGTCACTACTCGCTGGCGCCGATACCGCTAAAGAGCTCGGCCTTAATGTAAAAATGACTTTGGTTAACTACGCATTTGCGGGAGTTGCCCCAGAGGTTATGGGCTTGGGGCCGGTGCCCGCAACCGAAAAAGCACTCAAACGTGCCGGGCTGACAATTGACGATATTGGCCTGTTTGAATTAAATGAGGCTTTTGCCGTACAGGTGCTGTCGTTCACCGATCACTTCGACATTGCAGACGATGATCCGCGCATCAACCCATGGGGTGGCGCAATCGCTGTTGGGCATCCGCTTGCATCTTCTGGTGTGCGTCTCATGATCCAGCTGGCACGCCAATTCGAGCAGCGACCAGATGTGCGTTACGGCATCACAGCAATGTGTGTTGGGCTCGGCCAGGGCGGCTCAATTATCTGGGAAAACCCACACTACAACGGCAAGAAAGGAAAGTAATAATGACTGATTACACAAAAATTGATTTCTCGCCGCTTATCGAGGCATCGGCAGACGAGGTAGTTACCGAAGCGTATGTGCGTGATGTGAAACTTAATTCCGGGAAAACTTTAGCGCTCATCACACTCGATAATGGGCACGACCACTCTCGCCCAAACACTCTCGGCCCGCGCACGCTAGCGGGGCTGGGCAGCACACTAGACGAACTGCGTGCCCGTGCTGCCGCCGGCGCTATTGACGGTGTCGCGGTTACTGGCAAGCCGTGGATTTTTGCTGCCGGTGCTGACCTGTCAAAGGTTGGGTCTCTTGCAACCCGTGAAAATGCGCTGCTGATGGCACAGATGGGTCACTATGTGCTGGGCAAATTTAGCGATCTTGGTGTTCCGTCTTTTGCGTTTGTCAACGGTCTCGCGCTCGGCGGGGCAATGGAAATCGCACTCCACTGCGACTACCGCACACTCGATGAAAACGCCGCCGCACTGGCATTCCCAGAAGTATTCCTGGGAATTATTCCGGGCTGGGGTGGCGCAACACTCGTGCCAAACCTGATCGGCATCGAAGCTGCAATTGACATCATCATCAGCAACCCGCTCAAGCAGAACCGCATGATGAAGCCAAAACAAGCCTTCGAGTTGGGTCTTTTTGACGCAATGTTCGGCTCAGCTAGCTTCCTTGAAAACTCTCTGCGTTGGGCAGACAGCGTTCTTAGTGGTGACACTAAAGTGCAGCGCCCGAATGAGCCCGGCAAGCTTGAACGCCTGACCAAATGGCCGGTTGCCATTAAAATTGCCAGAAAGACTCTTGAGTCAAAAATTGGCACCGCGGCAAAAGCACCCTATCGGGCACTTGAGCTGCTCGATGCTGCAAAAGACAACGACCGCGCAAAGGGCTTTGAACGTGAAGATCAGGCGCTCACCGACCTGATTTCTGATGACCAGTTCCAGGCTTCCATCTATGCCTTCAACCTTGTGCAGAAGCGCGCTAAGAAACCTGCTGGCGCTCCAGCAAAAGAGCTTGCGCAACCCGTTAACAAGGTTGGAGTCATTGGTGCTGGCCTTATGGCAAGCCAATTTGCGCTGCTTTTCGCTCGCAAGCTGCGAGTGCCTGTGCTCATCACCGACTTAGATCAAGAGCGCGTTGACAAGGGCCTTAGTTACATCTATGGCGAAGTTGATAAGATGCACGAAAAGGGGCGTCTCTCAAGCGATGATGCCAACCAAATTAAGGCACTCGTCACCGGCACAACAGATAAATCACTCTACGCAGACTGCGACTGGGTGATTGAGGCAGTGTTCGAAGAACTCGGTGTTAAACACGCTGTCTTCAAAGAGATTGAACCAATCATCAGCGACACCGCGATCATCGCAACAAACACTTCATCACTTTCAGTGGCTGAAATCGGCAGTGTGCTAAAGCATCCTGAACGTCTCGTTGGTTTCCACTTCTTTAACCCAGTGGCGGTTATGCCGCTGATTGAAGTTGTGCGCATCGAGCAAACCAACGATGAGGCACTCGCAACCGCGATGGCCACCGCTAAGAAACTCGGCAAGAGCGCGGTTATCACCGCGGATCGTCCCGGTTTCGTGGTTAACCGCCTCCTTGCAAAGATTATGGGTGAGCCAGCTCGCGCGATTGACAACGGCACCGACCTTGCGGTTGTTGAACGTTCGCTCGATCCAATCGGTTTGCCGATGGGGCCGTTTGAGCTGATCGATCTAGTTGGGTACAAGGTTGCTGCGCACGTGCAAGACACTATGGCAACAGCCTTCCCTGAGCGGTTCTACGCAACCGATACTCTGCACAAACTCTCAGATGTTGAAAGCCCGCTAGAGAAAAATAAAGCCGGAAAACCAACCGGTTTTTCAAAGCAGGCTGCCAAACTCCTGGCGGGGGGCAAGAGTCCGAGCACCGCTGCAGAAATTCTGCGCACCGTTGAAGACGAGCTCGCAAAAGAAATTCACATCATGCTCGAAGAGGGTGTTGTGACCGCTGCTGAAGATATCGATCTCTGTCTTATCTTCGGCGCTGGCTTCCCGTTCCAAGCCGGCGGCATCACGAAGTACCTGGATAGAGTGGGTGCGTCAGAGCGCGTGAACGGTAAGAAGTTTCACGCCTAAACCCTAAAATCTTAGGTTTTTCTAGCGGATCAGCGTCAGCCAAGAAGTTGTTTGGCGCTGATCCGCTAGTTTTTTGTGTAAGAAAATTTAGTCTGTGATCGCTTCAAGCGGTGGCGTGCGTGCAGCATTACGTGCTGGTAGCACAGCGGCTATAACACCCACGACAGCCGAGAAGAGTACCAGCAAACCTAGTTGCTGCCAGTTAATCACCGGATCACCGAGCCCCTGCTCGTCGAGGGTGCGAATAAACGCCCACCCAAGCGTTAGCCCGAGCCCAACACCCAGCAGCGCACCGTAAACTGCAATCTGCACCGCTTCCAAAGTAATCATGGTGCGCACCTGACGGCGATGAGTGCCAACGGCGCGCAGCATGCCAATCTCCTGGCGCCTTTCGATCACGTTCAGTGCGAGGGTGTTCACAATACCTAGCACAGCCACTATCAGTGCCAAGGCCAAAAGCCCGTAAAGCACATTAAGCATCTGATCGATGAGCGCCGCCTGCGCTCCAGCAAACTCGGTCTTAGTGTTTGCCGACAGCACAATATAGTCGTCAATAACGCTTTCAACAGCCTGTTTCAGCTGTTTTACATCCACCCCGTCAGCCGCTTGCAACGGCACAAATGCTAGCGAAACCTTAGGCACATTCGGCACGCCCGCAGTCTGCATCATCTCTAGCGCGTCTGCTGCTAGAGAGCTGCTGACAACCACGTCGCCAAGCAGATCATTCTCAGCGTATACACCCACAATCTGCGCTGTTTTTAGCGCAAGGCCGTTAAACCCTATCGTTGCAGTATCGCCCGCGCTGAGGTTGTGATTTGCAGCATACTTGCGGCTAACAAGCACACCCTTTTGCTTAAGGGTCACATCTCCGGCAACAGATTCTATTTCGATCCCGTCTGTGGGGTCTCCCGAAACGACCGTAACAGCAGCAAACCCGGTTTCTGTTGCCGAAGCATCGGAATTTTCCAGAAGAGACAGCGGCGCAAAGCCGATTGCGGTTACTGTCTCTACCTCATCAAGTTCACTAAGCGCTTCCACAACCTGCTCTGGCACAGAAAACTGTCCGTTTGCCCCGCCGGTTGGCCCCGACACCACCAGGTCTGCTTTTAAGGCGTTATCGGTGAAATCAGTTAGTGATGCTTTCATTGTCGTGCCGAGCATACTGAACGCTGTCACAAGTCCGATGCCCAGGGCAAGGGCAAAAGCTGTTGTAGCGGTGCGTCGCGGATTGCGCTGTGAATTGGTGGCGGCAAGTTTACCCACCGCTCTGAAAGGCAGCCCGATAAATGTGCCCAAAGCGGGCACAACAACTCGCACAATAGCTGGTGAAAACAGTGCCACACCGGTAATCAAGCAAACAGCACCAACAGCGACAACACTCGCACGCGACTCGGTGCTCTGCTCTGCGAGCAACCAGCCTCCCGCGACAACGGCTGCAACACCGAGCAGCAGCACAATCAAGCCACTAATTGTGCGCGCCTTCAGGCCTCCCCCGTCTTGCTGGCGCATCGCAGCAACCGGACGCACCTGCCCTGCGCGGCGTGCCGGTGCCCAAGCGCTTAATACGGTTACCACCGTGCCCACGATAAGGGGCACGAGAACTGTTTCAACAGATAGTTGCATGCCGGTATTTGGCAGTTCCATACCGGCTGCCGCCATTCCGGCAAGAATCAGGCGGACCAGCCCAAACCCCGCAGCGACACCGAGGATCGATCCGAACACACCCACCAAAATTGCCTCAAAAACGATACCGCGTGTGAGTTGCCGCTGTGAGGTGCCGATCGAGCGCAATAGCGCAAACTCCCGCTGTCGCTGGGCGACGATCATAGCGAAAGTATTGGCAATAATAAAGGTGCCAACAAACAGTGCGATTAGACCAAATGCGAGCAGGAAGTAGTTTATAAAGCTTAAAGCTGTGGTGACCCGGTCTGTTGTTTCAGCGGCGAGGTCTGCGCCAGAGCGCACAGTGAACTGTGGGTAAGTCTCAGTTAGATGCTCAACAAGAGAGTCAGCGTGTTTGCCGCTCACCCCGAGCTGTCCGGCAACGCCATTTGGCAGATAAGACTCAATATATGCGGGGGCGTCCATATAGACGGTGAATGCCCCACCCGGGCGCACCTCAGTGGTAACGATAGCCGACACCGTAACGTCTCGTCGCGCATCTGAGTCAATCAGAATCAGTTCATCGCCGATTTTAATGTTGAAACGATCGCTATCAGCCTCATGCACCGCAACCTCTTGGGTGCCGTGCGGCGCTGCCCCTGTAACAACCGTGGCAACGTGTGACACAGCATCTGTCGCATCATAATACGGTGCGACGTGCACGGGCGCTCCACTAGTGCGCAGCTGCTCACGGTCTGAATTGGCGATCACTACCGGAGTGGTGCTCAAAATCGCGGCGCGTTTTACTTCAGGATCTGCCGCTATCTTCTCTCGCCATGCAGCGTCAAGCGGCACGCCAGCGTCGCTGCTTGAGACGACCGCGTCGATACCATCAAAATTGGAGCTGACGATCTCGTCAAATGCACCCTTTAGGGTGTTAGTGAATATAAAACTGCCGGCAACAAACGCTGTTCCGAGCACAACAGCGAGCACGGTTAAGAGCAACCGCACTTTGTGCGCGAGCAGATTGCGGATTGATACTTTTCTGAGTGCTGCGGACATTAGCGCCCTTCAAACTCAGTCATAGTGGCCAAAATTTCATCGGTTGTGGGATTCTCAATCTCTGTCACAATCTTGCCGTCTGCAAGAAAAACCACCCTGTCAGCGTAGGACGCCGCTCTGGGATCGTGAGTGACTATAACCACAGTCTGTTTGTCAGTATCAACAGCGGTGCGCAGAATCTGCAGCACCTCTTTTGAGCTGTTGGAGTCTAGGTTTCCTGTTGGTTCATCACCGAAGATAATTTCTGGTTTCGCAACCAGGGCGCGGGCGCAGGCAACACGCTGCTGCTGACCGCCGGAGAGTTCACTGGGCCGGTGACCAAGGCGAGAGCTCAGCCCGAGGCGCTTAGTTACCTCTTGAAACCACTCTTTATCAACAGAGCGCCCAGCTATATCCAACGGCAGAGTTATGTTTTCTGCCGCGGTTAGAGTTGGCACAAGGTTAAAAGACTGAAAAATAAAGCCCAGCCGGTCGCGGCGAAGGTTGGTTATCTCTTTATCTTTCAGTTTGGTGATTTCGGTTTCACCAATATAGCTCTCCCCCGCAGTAGCAGTGTCGAGACCGGCCATGCAGTGCATGAGCGTTGATTTTCCAGAGCCTGAGGGGCCCATGATCGCTGTGAACTGCTGTTTCTTAAATTCGACTGAAACTCCAGCTAGGGCGTGCACAGCTGTGTCGCCGCTGCCATAAGTTTTAACGAGATTCACTGCTTTTGCGGCGTAAGTCACTAAATTATTCCTATTCAATACGTGGGGAAAAACTGCGGGGGCAGAAGCTTTTAGCCCCTACCCCCGCTAGTAAATGAGTAGCTGACAGTACCTAGGTGTGTTTAGACGAGTGACCGCAATACGTACTGCAGAATGCCACCATTGCGGTAGTAGTCAGCCTCACCGGGGGTGTCGATACGCACCACCGCGTCAAACTCAGTGACACGGCCGTCATCGTGCTGCGCTTTAACCTTAACTGTTTCTGGGGTGCGCCCCTCATTAAGCTCGGTGATACCAGAAATGCTAAACACCTCAGTGCCGTCAAGACCCAAAGAGTCCGCGTTCTGACCGGCTGGGAATTGCAGCGGTAACACACCCATACCGATCAAGTTTGAGCGGTGAATACGCTCGTAGGATTCAGTGATCACTGCACGCACACCGAGCAGCGCGGTGCCCTTTGCAGCCCAGTCACGTGAAGACCCGGAGCCGTACTCTTTACCACCAAGGACAACCAGCGGCACGCCAGCTTCCTTGTAGTTCATCGCAGCGTCATAAACTGCTGCTTGCTCTCCGCCGTTAGTGAAGTCGCGGGTGAATCCACCTTCAACACCGTCGAGCAGCTGGTTCTTAATACGAATATTTGCGAAGGTGCCGCGGATCATAACCTCGTGGTTGCCACGACGTGACCCGTAGCTGTTGAAGTCCTTCGGAGCAACACCGTTCTCGGTCAGGTAGCGACCAGCTGGGGTGTCAGCGCGGAATGAACCGGCCGGGGAAATGTGGTCGGTGGTGACCGAGTCGCCCAGCTTCAAAAGCACTCGGGCACCGTCAATGTCGGTTACCGGTGCTGGAGTGAGCTCCATGCCCTCGAAATAAGGCGGTTTGCGCACGTAGGTTGAATCTTCCGCCCACTCGAAGGTGTCGCCAACCGGGGTGTCCAGGTTCTGCCAACGCTCGTCACCATCAAAAATGGTGTCGTACTTGCTGTTGAACATTTCTGTGTCGATCGACTCATCAATGATCTGCTGCACTTCTGCAGGGTCTGGCCAGATATCCCGCAAGAAAACATCCTGCCCGTCTGCATCCTGACCGAGTGGCTGGGTCTCAAAATCAAAATCCATTGACCCGGCAAGTGCGTAAGCAATAACGAGCGGCGGTGATGCAAGGTAGTTCATCTTCACATCTGGATTGATGCGACCCTCAAAGTTGCGGTTTCCTGACAGCACAGCCGTGACTGAAAGATCGTTTTCCTGGATCGCCTGTGAGATTTCACTTGCGAGCGGGCCAGAGTTACCGATGCAGGTTGCGCAGCCGTAACCAACAACGTAGAAGTTAATTGCTTCAAGATCTTGCAGCAGACCCGACTTCTCGTAGTAGTCGGTAACGACCTTAGAGCCTGGTGCGAGTGAGGTCTTCACCCACGGTTTCGATGTCAAGCCCTTGCGCACAGCGTTGCGTGCCAGCACACCGGCTGCCACCATAACTGATGGGTTTGAGGTGTTGGTGCAAGAGGTGATCGAAGCGATTGATACCGCGCCGTGGTCAAGGGTGAACTCACCGGCCTCGGTCTTAACCTGAACCGGTGTGCTCTGCCGGCCGAGCTCAGCATCAACGGCGACATCATCTGCAACATAGTTTGTTAGATCCGAACGGAACTGCTGCTTTGAGGCTGTCAGCGCGATGCGATCCTGCGGGCGTTTCGGGCCGGCGATTGACGGCACAACGGTCGACAGATCGAGTTCAAGATACTCAGAGAATGCTGGTTCAATCTCAGGGTTGTGCCACAGCCCCTGCAGTTTTGTGTACTCGCGCACGAGGTCGATCTGCTCTTCTGAACGACCGGTCAGGCGCAGGTAATCGAGGGTCACGTCGTCAATCGGGAAGATTGCCGCGGTTGAGCCAAACTCCGGGCTCATGTTACCGATCGTCGCACGGTTAGCAAGCGGCACAGCAGACACGCCCTCGCCGTAGAACTCCACGAATTTTCCAACTACCCCGTGTTTACGCAGCATTTCGGTGATGGTGAGCACAACATCGGTTGCGGTTGCGCCGGCAGGGATTTTACCCGAGAGTTTAAACCCAACAACACGTGGGATCAGCATTGAAACAGGCTGACCGAGCATCGCTGCCTCTGCCTCGATGCCACCGACACCCCAGCCGAGCACGCCAAGGCCGTTCACCATGGTGGTGTGTGAGTCGGTGCCAACACAGGTGTCTGGGTAGGCGCGCAGCACACCATCAACCTCGCGGGTCATGGTGATACGGGCGAGATGCTCAATATTCACCTGGTGCACAATGCCCATACCAGGCGGCACAACCTTAAAGTCGTCAAAAGCGGTCTGCCCCCAGCGCAAGAACTGGTAGCGTTCACCGTTGCGCTGGTATTCGATATCCATGTTGCGCTCAACTGCGTTTTCAGAGCCGAAAACATCGATCTGAACTGAGTGGTCGATAACCATCTCAGCGGGTGCGAGCGGGTTAATACGTTTTGGGTCACCGCCGAGCTCTGCAACCGCTTCACGCATAGTTGCGAGGTCTACCACACAAGGAACACCGGTGAAATCCTGCATGATCACACGTGCGGGGGTGAACTGAATTTCAGTGTTTGGCTCCGCCGCGGGATCCCAGTTAGCAAGCGCCTTAATGTGATCGGCGGTAATATTTGCGCCGTCTTCTGTGCGCAGCAAGTTCTCAAGCAAAACCTTCAAGCTAAATGGGAGCTTCTCGTAACCCTCAACTGCGTCAAGCCGGTAGATTTCGTAGCTCTTGTCACCGACAGCGAGCGTGTCTTTTGCATTAAAGCTGTTTACGTTGCTCACGTTTTCTCCAATCCGCGACACTGCCGCAAATAGTTTGATGTCAAGATAATTCTATAGCACTTCTTACCACCCAGAATACACCTCAGATCGCCGTGTTTATGCGGCGCAAAAGCCTATTCATCAGATGTAGGCAAGGCGTAATTTGCTAATAATTTTCTTGCGGATCGCAGCGCAAAACACCGCTAAAGCAATCGCGCGCGCTGATCCCCGGCTATTCGATAATCAGTTTTTTCGAGCGCTGCTTTTCTACCGCAAACGCCGCAGCAAAACCGCGCCAAGTAAGAAACAGCAGCAAACCGTAGAGGGGTAACCCCATCACTATGCGCGAGACGCCCAGAGCCTCAACATGACCTGCAAAATAAAGCGGCAGCTGCACCGCTAGACGCGCAATGAACAACCCCAGCCAGGCAAAGGTAAACACCCATGCGGTGCGACGCAGCGGTTTCGAGTCGCGCCACGCAGTCAGGCTGCCGGTAAGAGCGCCGGTGATAATTCCTAATAACGGCCATCTAACAGCCAGAGACACAATGATTACTATCGCCCACAGCGTGTTTATCCAGAACCCCGGAACGTAGTATGTGGTTCCTTTACCGGTGAACAACACCAACAGTGTGCAGATACCAACAGCTGCTGCACCGTACAGTGCGGGCAGCGGATTTTCACGCCTGAACGCCCGCACTAAAACAAGCGCGAATGACAGTGCAAGGGAAATAAGCGCCGCCCAAACAGCCTTCTGAGTCAGCGTGAAAATAATTAGAAAAATAATTCCTGGCGCGGCGCTCTCAATAAGCCCGCGCACACCACCCATGCTCGTCACAACCGAGTTGGCGGTAGCTTCTTCTCCGCGGGCGGCACGGCGCACAGCGGTCACCATTCCGCCGCCAGCGTTTTTCCCCAAAAAAGCCACTAGTTAAACCCGCGCTAAGCTTCGATGTTGCCGGTGACACTATTTGGGGTTGCTTGCTCCTGAGCTGCCCCAGCAGGCACCCGCAACGGCAGCAACTCACGCGGCGGCATGGGAGCTTGCCCACGCACCACAACAAGCTCACGGAACACGCTTTCAATCTGCTCGACGCCCTCCCCACCGGCAGCGGCATCTCCGACGATGACGCCGCGCAGCATCCAGCGTGGGCCGTCAACCCCAATGAAGCGAATTGGCTTGGCGTTCTCAGGCGCATCCGGGCGTGGACTAATAATCAGCTCGCCACCGAATCTGCCGACCTGTTCGATTACTGTTGCGCCCTGCTGTTCCAAACCCTGTTTAATCTCAGCGCGCACCTCAGACCAGATGCCAGTGCTTTTCGGCGCTGAAAAGGCCTGCACCTGCATAGTAGAACCAGCGTAGTCCATCGAAATTGCAACAATCCGCTTGGAAGCCTGATCAACGTCCAGACGAACCTTCAGCCCCTCGCGCGGAGCAACCTTAATTCCGCCCATGTCGATGTACGGGCGAATGCTCGGCACCTCAGTAACATCAAACGGGCCGTTCACGGCACGATCAACCGGGGCGTCTTTACCTCCCTGCACATCAGTCGGCGCAGCCTCGGCAACAGCTGCATCGGCAACAGCAGCGTCAGCAACCGTAGTGTCACCATCCTTGGCCACCGCAGCCTCTATCTTTTCATTTTTCTGAGTTTTACGTTTCTTACCAAACATTGAATAAGCCTCGATTGTATCCATCAGCGGGACATCCGCTACTGCATTAAGTCTAGTTGCCCTCTAGATTCGCCTAATTAAACTGCGTCGCGCACACCGGTTGATCCAAACCCGCCCTCGCCACGCGCACTCTCTTCAAGCGTCTCAACCGGCACAAACTCTGCGTGTGTGACCGGCATAATCACAGCTTGTGCGATGCGATCGCCCGGCGCAATCTCAAAAGGTGTGCGCGGATCGTGATTGATAAGCGGCACAAAGATCTCACCGCGATACCCAGAGTCAACAACTCCTGGGGCGTTCAAAACCGTCACCCCGTGCTTTGCCGCGAGACCTGAACGCGGCATCACGAAAAGCGCATAGCCGTCTGGCAGCGCGACTCGCACACCGGTCGGTACTAGCGCCCTCTCCCCTGGCGCAATAGTTACTGCGCTGCTTGCGCGTAGGTCAGCACCGGCGTCCCCCGGCAGTGCGTAGCGCGGGGGCTCGGAAGCAACAAATGGAACCTCTAGTTTGTCAGTCACAGTATTTATGTTAGCGACCACAGTTTTGTGTTCGCTTAAACATCCTCTAGGCAGGCGTGACCTGAAACCAGCTCTCAGAATCAGGACCCATAATTAGATGGTGACTGTCTACTACAAAGAACGCTTGCTACCGACCCCGTGGCTCTACATCATTCTGCTGCTCATTCTGCCGGCGGTTGGCCTCTTATTTATGCCGCTCAACATCACCCTCGGCTTGGTGTTGGGGCCGGTTATTTATGTTCTAGTGGTGGCTTTCCTAGTTCTCACCAGCCCACGAGTGGCAGTCGAAGATGAGGAGTTCATCGCTGGCAGGGCAAATATCCCAGCTCGCTTCATCGGCGAGGTTGAAACTCTCAACAGTGACGAACTGACGCTGGCGATAGGCATACACGGTGATGCTCGCGCTTATCTGCTGATCCGCGGGTGGATCCACCAGGCTGTGAAGGTGCACAACACAGATCCGACAGATCCAGCTCCATTTTGGATCGTCACAACCCGCACCCCAGAAGAGCTGCGGAAGGCACTTGAGGCAGCAAAAGCCCGCGCAAAGGGTTAAGCCACCCAGGCTGTCTCTAATGCTGCTGTAACGCTGTTAGAAACAGCAGGAGTGAGCTGCTAGGCTGAGCATTCAGCGCACACCGGCCCAAACTGACCATCGTGGTCAAACTGTGAGCGATGGCGCACAAGGAAGCAGTTGGTGCAGGTAAACTCATCATCTTGCTGCGGCAGCACCACAACATCAAGCTCAACGTCTGAAATATCATCGCCACCGGTCATCTCGAAACCGAGATTGTCAGCATCAACGTCATTCATAGTTGACGCCCCAGCTTCAGGACGCTCTTTTAGAGCCTCAAGTGACTCGTTTTCGTCCTCAGCTGATTTGCGCGGTGCGTCGTAGTCTGTCGCCAAAGTGTCACCTCAATGTTTGAACGGTTGTGGTCGTGAAATTTGACCCATATAGCCGCATATTATGTCTCACATTTTGCCTAAACACAAACACACGGCGCGTCATCCCAGAAAACTGGGCTAAAAATGCGCGTCTATACAAGTAATTTCAGCGTGTCGTGCCATTCTAAGGGGGACTACAATCTCTTTTAGGAGGAAACCTGATGACTGAACTTCGCTATGAGCGTCGTGAAGACGACAAGCTTGTGCTCACTGATGAGCAGGGCGACGAGTTCACGCTGCAGGTAAATGAGGATCTTCTAAATGAGGTGCGCGTTATCGTGCAGCAGCAGCGCGGCATTTCAAAGGTAAACCCAGCACAAATCCAAAAGCTGATCCGGCAGGGTCATACCCCGAGTGAAGTGTCAGAGATTACCGGTTTCCTGCTGACCGATGTTGAACGATTTTCACCGCCAGTCGAAAACGAGTTGCGTCACATACTCACAGTTGCTCGGGAGGTTCCTGTTCGCACCGGTGCAGCCGGCGATACAACCGAGCAGTTTGGCGAGGTTATTGATGAGCGGCTCGCAAGCCTGAACGCCAGCAATATTGTTTGGAAGAGCTGGAAGGATGCTGAAAAAGGTTGGCTGGTTGCGGTTTCTTTTACCGCTAGTGTGGGTGAGCAGCGAGCGGTGTGGACCTTCGATAACCGCAGTAAGCTACTGCACCCGGACACTCCAGAAGCTGTCAATCTGTCGAAGCAGGGGCGTGTCACCGAGGGACTCATCCCGAAACTGCGCGCCGTAGATACAAGCACAACACAAAACACTGCTGCGCCCAAACAAGAAACTCTAGAACCTGCCGACCAGCACACAGATGCAACTATCGCAAGCGATACTGCGCAGCAGGAAGATGTGCCAGACTTTCAGGCTGGTGCAGCACCCGATCTCGGCGAAACACAGGATCTGCTCGAAGCACTGCGTAAACGGCGCGGAGAGCGTGAACAGGCACGCAAGAAACAGCGCGAAACAGTTTCTGAGACAGCTCACGACTGGGAAGCAACTCCAAGCTCTATAGAGCAGCAGCCGCAGACTGCAAACACTAGCGCAACACCAGAGCTGATTAACGAAGCTGATCTCGATGACTCTTGGGAGCCAGCTGGTTTTGGTGACGGCAACGACGCGACAGAAAAAACCTCGCCCGACACACCAAACGCTGCTGCCACAGCGGCTAACGACGGTGATGCAAAAAAGAAGAAGAGCAGACTCGGCATCCCCTCTTGGGATGAAATCCTGTTTGGCACCCGCAGCGAAGAAGATCCCTCTTAAAATCTTTACGCGAATGGAAACCGCGCACGCCATGCCCCTGCGGTTAGCAACGGCACCCCGCGTTCATCGTCGTCGAATCCACCGTGCTGCCCCACCATCAGCCGCACTTCAGGTTTCTCATTTTCTGTGTAGTAGGCCACTCGCTTTCGTGAACTAAAAAGCACATCACCGATCCGATCGGCATTTTTTGGGTCTACCGCACCAAACACACCCGCATGCAACCACTGCGCTTTTGTGCCAACCAGCAAGGATCCACCCTCTACAGCTTTCAGCTCTGCCACAACGTGCTCAGCCTGTTCAGGATCGGGCAGATACAGCGACCGAAAACGCGGTTCGCCGCCAATCAGGGTGCCCTCGGGGATACACCCCAACTCTTCAATCTGCCGCTGCCCAGTTTTTGGAATATTCACCATGCCGTGGTCGGCTGTCAGCGCAAACCCATACTTGTTTGACAGCCCTGCCAGAACATCACCGATCGCCGTATCAAGCTGGCCCAGCCGGTGCAACCAGAGGTCTGTCCCCCAGCCTGCTTCATGCCCCGCCTTATCCAACTCATCGATGTAGACGTATGCTAAGCCGCCTACGTCACGCAACTGCGCCAGCGCGGCTAAGAGACGATCCTCGATTGTTGCAGTCGCAACATACTCGGCACCCGTCAGAACAGCCTGCGTGAAATCGGAGTGTGCGTGCGCTTTTCGACCGTATACTCGAGCGACAATCCCCGCCGCAGACAGCTGATCAAAAACGGTTTGGGAGCGTTGCCAGTCTCTAAAATTGGTGACGTGCTGCCAGTCAGAAAGAGTTGTTTTAATCTGGCGCGTATCCGGATCAAGCATGCGATATCCGAGAAGGCCGTGCTCACCGGGCAGCTTTCCCGTTGTGATAGATGTGAGTGCGGCGGCGGTTGTGCTCGGAGCTACTGTTTCTATGCGTTTAGCGGTCAGATCGTGCAGATTCTGCGCACAGGCGGCGGGCACCAATCCAGATACCGTTGCAGCTCGGCTGCGCAGGTTGGCCCAGCCGAGCCCATCAACAACAACAAACAGTGCGCCCGACACTTTACCGGCCTTTAGCGCGGCAGAGATTGTTGGCAGCAGCGCGGCTAGCCTCGCGCCGTAATCTCCCCCACTCGGTAACATATTTTCAATACTAATCTCCGCACACGGGTGCGGGTGGAAGGTTGGCCGAGCTGTGACTGCAAGCACGAACGAGATTGTCGAGCGCATCGAGCACATTGATGTGTCGCAAGAAATGGAAAGCTCCTTTCTTGAATACGCCTACTCGGTGATCTATTCACGCGCTCTGCCTGATGCTCGAGACGGTCTGAAGCCTGTGCAGCGCCGCATCCTATATATGATGGGCGAAATGGGTTTGCGCCCAGATCGCGGGCATGTAAAAAGCGCGCGTGTTGTCGGTGAAGTGATGGGAAAACTGCACCCCCACGGTGATAGCCCTATTTATGAAGCACTGGTGCGCCTTGCGCAACCTTTTTCTGTGCGCGTGCCGCTTGTTGACGGGCACGGCAACTTCGGCTCCTTAGATGACGGCCCTGCTGCTTCCCGCTACACCGAGGCGCGTCTGGCTGCTGCTGCACTTGAGATGATCCGCGACCTTGATGAAGATGTCGTCGACTTCGGCCCAAACTACGACAACTCACATCAGCAGCCGGTTGTGCTGCCAAGCGCTTTCCCAAACCTGCTTGTTAACGGCGCTAGCGGTATCGCAGTGGGTATGGCTACGAACATGGCTCCGCACAACCTTGGTGAGGTTATCGCGGGTGCTCGTTTCCTGATGGAGAAACCGGACGCCACCCTGGCAGAGGTAATGGCGTATATTCCAGGCCCAGACTTTCCCTCTGGGGGTGTGCTCGCGGGGCTTGAGGGCGTTCGGGAAGCCTACGAGACAGGGCGTGGCTCACTGAAGGTGCGCGCCCGCGCTAGTGTCGAAAACGTTACAGCTCGCCGCAAAGCGCTTGTAATCAACGAGCTCCCCTATCAGGTTGGCCCGGAAAAAGTTATTGAAAAAATCAAGCAGGGCGTGCAGGCGAAAAAGATTCAGGGCGTTGCTGAGCTAAACGACTTTACCGACCGTAAAAACGGCTTAAAACTTGTTATCACAATCAAGACCGGCTTCTCCCCTGAGGCCGTGCTTGAGCAGCTTTACAGACTAACACCGCTTGAAGAGACATTCGCAATCAATAATGTTTGTTTGGTTGACGGGCAGCCACAAACACTGGGGTTGCTGGATCTATTACGCGTTTATATTGCGCATCGCATAACAGTAGTGCGCCGCCGCAGTGAATATCGCTTAGATAAGCGCCAACAACGCCTACACCTGGTTGAGGGCCTGCTTATCGCAATCGCAGATATCGACGATGTGATAGCAATTATTCGCTCAAGCGAAGATGGTGAAGAAGCCCGGCAGCGTCTGATCGAGGTTTTTGATCTGTCGCTAGCCCAGGCCGAATATATCCTCGAGCTACGATTGCGTCGCCTCACTAAATTCTCACGTATTGAGCTCGAAACAGAGCGCCAAGAACTAGAGCAGGCAATTGCTGAGTTGCAGCGGCTCTTATCTGACGAACAGCTGCTGCGCGCCCGCGTTAGCGAGGAACTGCAAGATGTGGCGGATCGCTTTGCGGATGATCGTCGCACCACCCTGCTCAACGCCGCACCCGCAACAGCAGCAAGCGGCAAACGTCAGGGGCAGATGAGTCTGCAAATAGCAGATAACCCGTGCAAAGTTCTGCTCTCGGCAAGCGGTCGTTTGCTGCGGGTGGATGCTGCGGCAGGCAGCGCAAATGTGGAGATCGTGCCACCGGCCCGGCGCACAAAGCATGATGCGATTCTGAGCAGCATAGACACAACTGTGCGCGGTGAGATTGCGGCACTCACCAACACCGGTCGTGTGCTGCGTTTTAGCCCCGTTGATTTGCCCTCTGCCGCACCGAACTCGGTGCAGCTGGCTGCCGGTGCGCGGGCCTCGCAGTATCTGGAGATGCTAGCGAAAAATGAGCGCATCGTCGCACTGCTGCACGAAAAATTAGAAACACCATTCGCCATCGGAACATCTCGCGGTGTTGTGAAACGTCTAGCCCCCGGCGATTGGCCAAAGGGTGACGGCTTTGAAATCATTGCGTTAAAGCCAAAAGATGAAATTATCGGCGCTGGCTATGCCGACGATGATGCCGAACTGGTGTTTATTAGCAGCGACGCCCAGCTGTTGCGCTTCAGCGCCGCCGCAGTGCGCCCCCAAGGTCGTGGCGCGGGCGGCATGGCCGGTATCAAGCTCAGTCAGGGTGCGACGGTGACATCTTTTAACGTTATTAATCCTGCATCCGAAAACCTCGTCTGCACTTATGCGGTGGGTGAAGCAGATGCGGATGCGCTCTTCTCCGACGGTTCAGTTGGCAGTGTGAAAGTTTCAAAACTTAATGACTTCCCCGGCAAGGGGCGCGCAACCGGCGGTGTCAGAGCACACAAATTTATACGCGGTGAAAACAGTTTGGCTGCCGCGTGGGTTGGCCTCTCTCCGCGAGCTATCGGTCGTGATGGCAGCCTGCGCAATCTGCCGCAGGAGCACAGCAAGCGAGATGCAACCGGAGTTCAGACCCAGCAGCCGTTTGAGCTGTTTGGCAACGCTATCGGCTAGTTAAGCGTCAATACTATCGGCGTCAATCGCGGCGCTGCCGGCAACGATAAACTCTTTGCGGGGAGCAACATCTGTGCCCATGAGCAGGGAAAAAACGCGCTCTGCTGCTTCGGCATCTGTCACGGTAATGCGCCTGAGCAGTCTTGCACCACGGTCCATTGTGGTTTCTTCGAGCTGTTTTGCGTCCATCTCACCGAGACCTTTATAACGCTGAATCGGTTCCTTATAGCGTTTATTAGCGCGTTTAAGTTTTTTCAGTAAGGCTGTAAGCTCTGCTTCTGAATATGTGTATATCGTCTCGTTCTTCTTGGCGCCGTTATTGATTACAACAACACGATGCAGTGGTGACACAGCCGCATAAACACGCCCTTCTTCGATCATTGGGCGCATATAGCGGAAAAAGAGTGTCAAAAGCAGCGTGCGAATGTGTGCACCATCGACGTCAGCGTCTGTCATCAGCACAACTTTGCCGTATCGCACCTGTTCGAGATCGAAGGATCTGCCGGATCCGCCGCCAACAACCTGAATAATATTTGCGCACTCAGCATTTGCGAGCATATCGGCCAGGCTTGCGCGCTGGACGTTTAGGATTTTGCCGCGGATCGGAAGCAAAGCTTGATATTCACTATCGCGTGCAAGCTTTGCAGTGCCTAACGCAGAGTCACCCTCGACAATAAACAGTTCTGAGTTTGCGACGTCATTTGAGCGACAATCAACGAGTTTTGCGGGCAGTGAGGAATTCTCAAGCGCATTTTTACGGCGTTGGGTATCGCGCTGGGTGCGAGCGGCGATGCGCGATTTCATCTCGCCAACAACTTTTTCTAGCAGCATAGTGTTTTGCTGCTTATCAATTTTCGCGGTTGAGTCTAACTGTGCGTTGAGTGCATTTGTGACAGTGCGGGACACGATGCTGCGCACAGCTGATGTGCCCAGCACCTCTTTAGTCTGCCCCTCAAACTGTGGCTCAGGCAGCCGCACCGTCACCACCGCCGTGAGACCGGCAAGCACATCGTCTTTTTCGGGGCGGTCGCTGCCAGCCTTAAGTTTGCGGGCGTTTACTTCGATTTGTTTACGTAAAACCTTCAGAAGAGCTGCTTCAAAACCAGCGACGTGGGTGCCGCCCTTGGGGGTTGCAATAATATTTACGAAGCTTTGCACCTTAGTGTCGTATCCGGTGCCCCAGCGCAGCGCTATATCCACCTCACAGGTGCGCTGCACCTCAGCCTGTTCGAGGCGTCCGCTCTGTTCGTCGAGCACCGGCACGGTTTCGGTAAAGTCGTGGCTGCCCTGGAAGCGCCAGGTGTTTGTAACCGGCGCATCGTTTGCAAGGTAGTCAACAAACTCAGAAAGCCCGCCTTCAAATTTAAAGCTGTGCACCGCTGGCTCAGCACCGCGCAGATCGTGAATATTAAGCGCAAGCCCGGGCACCAAGAAGGCGGTCTGCCTTGCTCTGGCAAGCAAGGCCGCGGTCTCAAACTCAGCATCTGGCAAAAATGATTGTGGATCAGACCAGTAGCGCACACGGGTTCCGGTCTTAGCTTTCGCCACACGCTTTAATTTCGTGAGCCCCTCCCCTGGTGCTGTGGGGGTAAAAGGTGCGTCCACCCCGTCTCCAGCAAAAATACCAGGCACACCGCGGCGAAATGAAATTCCCCAGGTGGCGCCAGCACGATCCACTTCCACGTCGAGACGAGCAGAAAGTGCGTTTACAACCGAAGCTCCAACGCCGTGCAGACCACCCGATGAACCGTAGGAGGATCCACCAAATTTACCGCCGGCGTGTAGCTTTGTAAACACCAGCTCAACACCGGAAAGCCCGCTTTTTGGCTCAATGTCTACAGGCACTCCACGCCCGTGGTCGACCACCTGCACACTGCCGTCTGCGTTCAGCGTAATATCAATCGTGTCGCCGTAACCACCAAGCGCTTCATCGACAGAGTTATCAATGATTTCCCACAGGCAGTGCATCAGCCCGCGTGAATCGTTCGAGCCTATATACATCCCGGGGCGCTTCCGGACAGCCTCAAGCCCCTCAAGAACTGTAAGGTTTTTAGCTGAGTAGTCGGGGTTTGCCAAAGGCGCCTCTTATCTACTAATCGAGGTAGTCACGCAGCTGCTGCGAGCGGGATGGGTGGCGCAGTTTAGCCATAGTCTTTGACTCAATCTGGCGAATACGTTCACGAGTAACGCCAAACTCTTCACCAATCTGATCGAGTGTCTTAGGCAGACCGTCACCCAGGCCAAAACGCATGCGGATAACACCGGCTTCACGCTCTGACAGTGAGTCAAGCAGCTGGGTCAGCTGCTGCTGCAGCATGGTGTAACCAACAGCATCTGCCGGCACAACTGCTTCAGTGTCTTCGATGAGGTCACCAAACTCAGAGTCACCGTCTTCACCGAGCGGGGTGTGCAGTGAAATCGGCTCACGGCCATATTTTTGCACTTCGACAACCTTTTCAGGTGTCATATCAAGCTCAAGTGCCAGCTCTTCTGGGGTTGGCTCACGGCCGAGATCCTGCAGCATCTGCCGCTGCACTCTGGCGAGTTTGTTAATGACCTCAACCATGTGCACCGGAATGCGGATCGTGCGCGCCTGGTCGGCCATCGCACGGGTAATCGCCTGTCGGATCCACCAGGTTGCATAGGTTGAGAACTTGAATCCCTTGGTGTAGTCAAATTTTTCGACAGCGCGAATCAGGCCCAGGTTGCCCTCCTGAATGAGGTCGAGGAACTGCATACCGCGACCTGTGTAACGCTTCGCTAGCGACACAACGAGACGGAGGTTAGCGCCGAGCAAATGCGCTTTGGCTCGCCGCCCGTCGCGTGCCACCCAGCGTAATTCACGTGCAAGCTTTTTTGGCAGATCTGGTGTGGTCGCAAGCTTATCTTCGGCGAAGAGACCGGCTTCAATACGCATTGCAAGCTCCACCTCTTCAACGGCTGTGAGCAGCGCAACCTTACCGATCTGTTTCAGGTAGTCCTTTACCGGGTCAGCGGTTGCACCAGCGATCTGAGTGCTGCGCTGCGGCACGTCGTCATCTTCTTTTCCGCTCAGCACGATCGCCCCCTGTGGGAGCGCCTCCAGCGGTTCTGAATCCGTCTTCTCGTCTGCGTCTACGTCGTCTTCGGTTTCATCAAAATCGCCACCGGCAGCTTCGAGTAGCTCTTCAAGATCCGTTTCTGCTTTTGTCTTGCGCCGCCCTGGTTTAGCCTCTGCAATCTCTTCTACTGCACTTTCCGGCTCTGCTGGTGCCGCAACCGCTTTCTTCCGGGTTGTGGTCTTCTTTGCAGCAGTGCTTTCCTTGGCAGCGGTAGTTTTCTTTGCCGTAGTAGTTTTCTTTGCTGCAGTAGTCTTTTTCGCGGCAGTGGTTTTCTTTGCAGCGGCTGTCTTCGTTACAGCGGTGCTTTCCTGCTCCGCAGCTGTCTTTTTCGCAGTGCTCTTTGCCGCCGCAGTTTTTGTTGTGCCGGCCTTTTTAACTGCGGTCTTTTTAGCTGTTGCCTTTTTAGCACCAGGCTCAGTTTGTGTATCGTCGCCCGAAACTGCTTTCTTTGCAACGGTCTTCTTGGTTGAGGTTGCCACGCAACACCCTTCATTACTCGACTTTGTTACACCTGTGAATCTTCGCGTAACCTGGTAAAACCCGTGTCAAGTTCTTCTTTAAAAAACAGAACTTCCACGGGGTACTGACCTTATTTTAACGAGTCATAAGGGTTTAGGTCAAACTGGGTTCGTAATGAAGATTAATCCCGCTCTTCGCGCTCGTCGCCATCTGTCCGGTCGTCTTTTGCGCCGGGGTTTATTCCGTCTAGCCCAGACGCACGATCCGCACGATAGTGATTTTTTAATGTGCCACCCTGGGCTAGAAACTGCTCAAACTCATGGCCTAGTTCTTCTGCAGACGGCATATCGTCAAGCGATCCGAGCAAATCTGCGGTGCGTGACTCACGGGCTTTAAATTTGTCGTAGCGCGCCTCGAGAGCTGCCACCAACTCAATAAATTCCTCGTTTTCTTGCAGCTGATTTGCCAGTTGATGGGCGAAGCGAGCTTCTTCTTCTATCACCCTCTCAGTTGAAAAAACGAGACCGGTAACGCGTGAAATAACAGAAATTGCCGCAAGCATTCCGGTTGGGTAATAGTTCGTAGCGAGGTAGTTGGGTAAGAAGAGAGTGCAGCCAACAACATCTTCACCCAGCAAAGTGAGCCGATACTCGAGCATCTGCGTAATTGAAGCAGCAATGCGACTGCTCGGCTGCCAATCTGTGAGCTCAGCGATGACGTCTTCACGGGTGCCACTGATAGTTTTTGCAATCGGCCTGGTGTGCGGCACCGGCATCGGAAACGCTTGACCCCAAAAGGTCACGCTCACCTGCAGCTCAGCGATCAACAGCAAAACGCTGTCTGCAAAACGCTCCCACCGATAGTCTGGCTCAAATCCTGCGAGCAGCAGAAACTGATTGCCGAGTGAATCAGACCCCAGAGACAGGGTTAACTCTTCTGGCTGATATGAAGTGAAGTGATCGCGTTCAAAACCCATCTCAGGGCGGTGCGCGCGATAATCGAGCAATAGATCGGCTTTAAACGAAACTAGGGTTTCCTCGATTGCCTCATTAAACATGAAAGTTTGCAAGCCTTCGACGATCTGCCCCACATCAGCCACAGGGCGAGTGAGAATAATCAGCGGTAAGTTGCGCGGAACATCGGCAAGGTTCTCGCGATGAAGCTGAAAAAGTGACTCACTCATTCAAACAATCATACGCCCCCGCCTGAGTTGGCGCCTGCACCCGAGCTGGGAGAATTATGAGTATCACTACGGATTCAGTAGCTGAAAGGGAGTAGGATACTAAGGGAGTGTCGTAACCATACGACCACAAGAGAAAACTCGCAACAACGAGGAGATTCTGTTGGCAGATCAGCAGTTTGACTTAGTAGTACTTGGTGGCGGCAGCGCAGGCTATGCGGCTGCAATTCGCGCGACACAGCTGGGCAAAACCGCAGCCGTGATCGAGAAAGATAAGCTTGGCGGCACCTGTTTGCATCGCGGTTGCGTTCCAACAAAAGCACTGTTGCACGCCGCTGAAATTGTAGATGTTGTGCGCGGCGCAGACACCTATGGCATTCAGGCTTTGCTCACCGGTATCGATATCGAGGCTGTTTCAGCCCACCGCGAAGCAATTGTGAATTCTAAGTTCAAGGGCTTACAGGGTCTGCTGAAGGCTGTTGGCGTTACTGTGATTGCTGGCGAGGGTAAGCTCACCGCACCAAACACCGTTACAGTCAACGGCGAATCGATTGTTGGTGAAAATGTTGTGCTCGCAACAGGCTCATACTCACGCACCCTGCCGGGTCTTGAAATTGCAGGTCGCGTAATTACCAGTGAGCAGGCGCTACAGCTTGACGAAGTACCGGAGCGCGCGATCATTCTCGGCGGTGGCGTTATCGGTGTAGAGTTTGCGAGTGTTTGGCGCTCGTTCGGGGCGGAGGTCACCATTGTTGAGGGCCTGCCGCACCTGGTGCCAAACGAGGAAGAGTCAATCTCTAAGCAGCTGGAACGCGCTTTCAAGAAGCGCGGTATCGGTTACCAGCTTGGTGTGCGATTCAAGTCAGTATCACAGACCGAAGATGAGGTAACAGTAACCCTCGAAAACGGCACCACGCTCACCGGCGATTACCTCCTTGTTGCGGTTGGTCGCGGACCGGCAACAGACAACATTGGTCTCGATGAGGTTGGCGTAAACCGTGATCGCGGCTTTGTAACCACGAATGAACGCCTGCAGACTAACGTGCCTGGCGTGTGGGCGGTTGGCGATATCGTGCCAGGTCTGCAGCTTGCGCACCGCGGTTATCAGCAGGGCATTTTCGTTGCCGAAGAAATCGCGGGCTTGAATCCACAGATCGTCGAAGACGTAAATATTCCGAAGGTGACCTACTGCGACCCAGAAATTGCCTCTGTCGGTCTCACCGAAGCAAAAGCGGTTGAAAAGCTTGGCAAAGAAAAGGTGACAGCCTACGAATACAATCTCGCGGGTAACGCGAAAAGTTCAATTCTCGGCACCGCCGGCTCAGTTAAGGTTGTTCGCGAAGTTGACGGCCCGGTGCTTGGCGTGCACATGATTGGTGCCCGTGTAGGTGAGCTCGTCGGCGAGGCACAGCTGATTGTGAACTGGGATGCCTACCCAGAAGATGTCGCACCGTTTATTCACGGTCACCCAACCCAAAATGAAACCATTGGCGAGGCGATGCTTAAGCTCGCCGGCAAGCCACTGCACGCAATCTAAGCTGCGAAGAAAGTTTTAAAGAACGGAGAATTTGAGATGAGTCAGGAAGTTGTTCTTCCCGCACTCGGTGAGAGCGTAACCGAGGGCACAGTCACCCAGTGGCTGAAACAGGTTGGTGACAGCGTTGAGGTTGACGAGCCGCTGCTCGAGGTCTCGACAGACAAGGTAGACACCGAGGTGCCTTCGCCTATCGCCGGTGTCATCGAAGAAATCCTCGTCGCCGAAGATGAGACCGTTGAGGTTGGCGCAGTGCTTGCACGTGTCGGTGACGGCTCAGGAGCTGCCGCTGCAGAGGAATCAGCGCCTGCAGAAGAGCCTACCGCCGCAGAGACAGCGGCTGCAGAATCTGCCCCTGCTGAAGAAGCACCTGAAAAAGCAGCAGAGCCTGCAGCTGCAGAAACTTCAAAACCGGCTGCTGAACCTGCTGAAAAGCAAGCAGCAACTGCTGCTTCCGCAGCACCAGCTCAAGGGTTCGATACCCCACCAGCTGATACTCCCGTTGGCGGCTACGTCACTCCTATTGTGCGCAAGCTCGCACAGCAGCTCGGTGTAGACCTCTCACAGGTTAAAGGCACCGGTATCGGTGGTCGGATCCGCAAGGAAGACGTGAAAAACGCTGCGGCAAACACCGCTAACGCTAACGACGCAGCAACAAGCACACCGGCACCAGCGAAGTTTGAGGTTTCAGAGCTGCGCGGCACCACACAGGCAATGAGCCGCCTGCGCAAGGTTGTAGCCTCACGTGCGGTTGAGTCGCTGCAGCAGACAGCACAGCTGACAACAGTTGTTAAGGTTGACGTCACCAAGGTGGCAAACCTACGCAACGCAAAGAAAGATGAGTTCCTGCAGAAGACCGGCAACAAACTGTCATTCTTGCCTTTCTTTGCGTTAGCCGCGGTTGAGGCGCTGCAGACCTACCCAATTATCAACTCTTACGTTGACGGTGAGAACATCGTTTACCCAGCTCAGGAAAACTTGAGCATCGCAGTTGATACAGAACGTGGGCTGCTCACCCCTGTTATTAAAGACGCAGCCGGCAAGAATATTGCTGAGCTTGCCAACAGTGTTGCAGATCTCGCTGCTCGCACCCGCGACAACAAGATCAAACCAGACGAGCTGTCGGGCGGCACATTCACCCTCACCAACACTGGCTCACGCGGTGCGCTGTTCGATACACCGCTAGTGTTCCTGCCGCAGTCTGCAATTCTCGGCACCGGTGCAGTTGTCAAGGAGCCTGGCGTATTCAGCACCCCTGAGGGTGATGCAATCGGAGTGCGCTCATACGTCTACCTCGCGCTGTCTTACGATCACCGCACAATCGACGGCGCTGACGCTGCCAGGTTCTTAACACAGATTAAGAAGCGTCTGGAAGAGGGTAACTTCGAGGGCAATCTCGGCATCTAGTAGGAGCGTTTCAACGTAACTAAACAAAAAGGTTGCGAACCAAACTTTAACCGTTTGGGATCGCAACCTTTTTGTTTGTAACAACCTCTGTTGGTGAGAGTTTTCCACCATAAATTGCTCGCGCACAGTCCGTGCAGCTGCAGTTTTTTAATCTGAGTGTTATGAAAAGAAAACGGCGCTCCCCCACAAGTTTCTTAAATGCGGCTGATCTCGCCGGAATACTAATCTCTGTCACCAAACATATCGAGGCGGGGCAGGTTCAAACATGTCATGGCGGCTTAACTGCAGCGCAGCTGCGTATCGGTGACGGGTGCCTGTCATATCGCAAACTACCAAAACAGCCGCTCAAAATCGCCCAATGGTCTGACGAAAAGCGCCACAAACATGACGAGCTGTGCACTCACGCTGGATACTCAGTTAGTGACGTTATTCGGCTCGTAAAATCTCTCAAAGTGTCTGGGGCGCGCCTTATAGAGCATATTGCGAAGATAAGCCGAATTGCGATATCGGAAGAGTTTTCTGAGGGCAAGTATCCCAGATGGTCGGTGTCAGAAATTTTAACCGCAGAATTTGAGAACTATCTCACGCCACGTCTGCCAACTAAAGCACTTGATGTGGGCTGGCTCAGCTATCCTAGAAGTTATGGCTAAAGAAAAGACGCAGCGCGAACCGGGTCGCATCAAACAGATGATTCAGGTCTACAAGACCACCAAACAGCACGACAAAAATCTGCCTTTTGTTTTGCTGTTCTGGTTCCTCGCGCCGATTCTGATCGCAATCGCGCTGCCGATCCTCCTGCCAGGGGCGGGCATTGTCTCTTGGATTCTGTGGCCTCTAACCGGCATTATGGCCGGTATTCTCGCCGCGATGATTGTGCTGGGGCGCCGAGCTGAGCGCGTCATCTACACACAGATTGAGGGGCAGCCTGGCGCTGTTGGAGCGGTGCTCGCGAACGGTCTGCGTCGCAGCTACCGTGGTTCAGAGGTGCCGGCAGCTGTTTCAGCGCGCACAAAAGACGCTGTCTACCGTGCGGTTGGTAAGGCCGGTGTTGTTCTCGTCGGTGAGGGGCGGCCCGACCGGCTTGGGCGACTCATGGGTGACGAAGAACGGAAAGTAAAACGTGCGCTGCCAAGTGTGCCGGTGCACCGCGTGTACGTTGGAAACGAGACCCCCGAGCAAGTGCCACTGCACCAGCTGCCGAAGACCATCTATCGCTTTAAGGGCGCACTGCGTCGCAACGAAGTAACCGTTGTGCACAACCGGCTGCAGGCGCTGCAGGGCGCACCAGTTGGTATTCCGAAGGGTGTCGACCCCAACCGGGTGCGCCGTCCAAGCAAACCACGCTAAGCCTTTTAACTGCTGGGCTAAAATTTGCGCGAGCTTGCAGCGCGGCACTAAAAATTAGGGGCGGATCAGCACGGTTCCGGCAATCTTGTCGTGAAAACCGCGCTGGTCACTATCCCAGACCAGAGCTGGCACCACAAGGCACAGCAGCAGTGTGCGCACAATCGGGCGCCACAGCCACTGTAAATAGCCGTCTTTTTCTGCATAGATTGAAGCCAGCCGGAGACCAAAAATATAGTGTCCTACTGAGCCGCGCACAGTCAGCAGCATAACCATCTGCATTAGGGCAAAAACGATTAACTGGTTCAGCGGTTCAATTCGGCCACCACTCTGCCAGTAGACAATTGCAGTCGCAAGACCCCAATCAACAAAAATTGCCCCCAAACGGCGCCCGATCCGCCCGATAGAGCGCGCACCAGACTCGTTCAACCCTAAACGCTCACCGGGATATTTACTCGGTGACACATCACCAAACTTGACCCCTTGTTGCTTGCTTGCCATGCCCTCAAGTATACGAGGCTCCAGTGATTTCAAGCTTCCCCGCTCGTCGTCAGCAGACGCGGTCAAAACGGAGTAATCTAAAACACGTGCCGGATGCATTCGCTCGCTGGGCAAAAACCACGCTGAGTCTGGTTTATTCCGCTACTCGAGTTAGCCGGCCCCTTCAATTCATAGGAGAGTAATCAATGTTTAAAACCTCGACCGAAATGCTCAGCTACATCAAAGAAAACGATGTTGTCTTCGTTGATATTCGTTTCGTCAATCTCCCCGGCGTGCAGCAGCATTTCAACGTTCCGGCGCAGGATCTTGACGAAGATTTTTTTACAACAGGCCAGCTTTTTGACGGTTCTTCGATCGCGGGTTTCGAGGGCATTGCAAACTCAGATCTGCAGTTAATTCCAGACCCCACGTCTGCCTATGTAGACCAGTTCCGTGACGAAAAAACACTGATTGTTGTGTGCGATATTTACAATCCACGCACCGGCGAAATTTATCACAAAGATCCGCGTCAGGTCGCTAAAAAGGCAGAACAGTATCTCCTCTCTACCGGCATCGGAGATACCGCATACTTCGCACCAGAGGCGGAGTTTTATATTTTTGACTCGGTACGGGTTAGAAACCTCCCAAACGCATCCGGGTATGAGATTGATTCAGATGAGGCAATCTGGAACAGCTACGAGCATCAAAACGGCAATAATCAGGGGCACTACACACCGCTTAAGGGTGGCTACTTCCCAGTAGCACCGGTAGACAAGCAGGCGGATCTGCGTGACGACATTTCGGTGCGTCTCATGGAGGCCGGTCTTACTGTTGAGCGCTCACATCACGAGGTTGGGGCACCGGGCCAGGCTGAGATTAACTACCGTTTTAACACGCTAGTGCGCTCAGCAGATGACGTTCTAAAGTTTAAATATGTGGTAAAAAATACTGCAGAACTCTGGGGCAAGAGCGCTACATTCATGCCAAAACCAGTTGCCGGCGACAACGGCTCCGGCATGCACGTGCACATGTCACTCTGGAAGGGCGGCGAACCACTTTTCTACGATGAGAACGGTTACGCAGGCCTGAGCGACACCGCACGGTGGTACATTGGCGGCATTCTAAAGCACGCGAAAGCCTTGGCTGCCTTTACTAACCCAACCGCAAACAGCTATCGCCGTCTTGTTAAAGGCTTTGAGGCGCCGGTAAACCTTGCATACTCTGCCGGCAACCGCTCAGCTTGTGTGCGCATCCCGATCACCGGATCCAACCCGAAAGCAAAGCGGATAGAGTTTAGAGCTCCCGACGGTGCTTCTAACCCCTACCTCAGCTTCGCCGCCCAGCTGATGGCCGGTATCGATGGAATCCGTAATCGTATTGAGCCGCTGGCACCAATTGATAAGGATCTGTACGAACTGCCACCAGAGGAAGCAAAAGCTATTCCACAGCTACCGGGCTCTCTGGAGGAGGCACTCGTGGAGCTTGAGAACGACCACGACTTCCTGCTTGAGGGTGGGGTCTTCACCGAAGAGCTAATTCAGACTTGGATCGATTACAAACGAGAGGAAGAGCTAAAGCGCTTAGCTGCTCTGCCAACACCGGGAGAGTTCGAGCTCTACTACTCCATCTAATGCACTAGATTAAAGTCCCGCCAGCTGGAAACTAAGACGCTGGCGGGACTTTAATCTATAAGCGAGCACCAAAGAATTGTTCTTCAAACACCTGCCTGGCGCGACGTGAAGCGCTAAACCAGGCTTCCTCTAACTCAGTGGTGTGAGCGGGATCAAACCCGAGGATGCAACTGATACCGGCTAATGCGTGTCGATCAGTCGGTAGCGTGTCAGATGCGCGCCCCTCCCACAGCATAATTGCGGATCGCAATTGACTCGCCAGCTCCCAAGCGGTGCGCAAAACTCTAGCGTCAGCAGCCGAACAAATCCCCGCTTGCACAGCCGCTTCCAAAGCCGCAAGTGTTTCCACAGTGCGCAGAGCCGGCACTTTTAGCCCGTGCTGCATCTGCCACAGCTGCACCAACCATTCGGTGTCCGAGACTCCACCTGGCCCAAGTTTTAAATGCCTGCGGGGTTGTGCCCCGCGTGGCAGGCGTTCGGTCTCCATGCGGGCCTTTAGCTTTCGCACTTCCCGCAACTGTTCACTGCCGAAGGAGTCACGGTAGCGCACAGCATCTGCGATTTCGAAGAATTCTGCCGCCAAAGTTTTATCACCGGCAACGAAGCGGGCCCGTAATAGCGCTTGCGCTTCCCAGGTGAGCGACCATTTTTCATAGTAGTTGCGGTAACCCGTAAGATTGCGCACAAGCGATCCGTTTTTCCCTTCCGGGCGTAAATCTAGATCGAGTTCTGTGCCGGTGAGCGGATCAGATACCAGCTGCCGCAAAGTTGCTACAACTGTCTGTGCGATACTCGCCGCACCCTCGACCCCTTCTGGTGCCCCATACACCGCTATAACATCTAGGTCGCTTGCAAAACCGAGTTCACCACCGCCGTAGCGCCCCATAGCAATTAGTGCGATCCTTAAACTGTCGGCGCCGGGGGTAAATCTTTGAATCTGGGTGAGCAGCACACTCAACAGCGCGGTGTGTGCGGCGTCAAGCCCTGCGGCGCTCTGTTTTTCGTCTGTCACTCCCACCAAACGAGACAGCACAAGACGTAATATCTCGCGTCTGTGCACACGCTTCACCGCCTCAACAACGGCTTCAATAGTTTCTCTGCGGGTGGCGAGCGCGTTCATTTCCTCTGTGATCGCGCTGCTTGCAAGAGGCTGTAACCGACTGTCGTCTTCCAGCCAGGCGACACACTCTGGCATTTTTTCGAGCAGATCAGCCCCGAAGCGTGAGCCGGAGAGCACACGCGTTAACCGTTCAGCCGCTTCTGTGCCATCACGCAATAGGCGTAAATACCAGGGCTGTTCAGCGTTTGCTTCACTAATTCTTCTAAACGCTAGCAGCCCCGCATCAGGGTTTACGCCCTCCCCCAGCCACTGCAGCAATACCGGGAGCAGATTGCGTTGGATCTGCGCCCTTCTGCTGGTTCCTGCGGTGAGTGTTTGGAGATGGCGTAACGCGCCTTGCGGATCCTTAAATCCAATACTCTGTAGGCGATCGCGGGCGGCATCGGCGGTTAAGAGGAGATCCTCACCCTGCAACTGGGCTACTGCGCTGAGCAACGGTGCATAGAAAATTTTGATGTGCAGACTGCGCACCCGCTGTTTGATTTTTTCCCAGGCGGTAACCAGCGCCTCAGCATTTCCGTAGCCGCTGGTGCGCGCAAGCACACGCTGCGGTTCATGCTCTCTAGGCATGAGTGCTGTGCGCCGCAGGTGGCGAAGCTGCAGCCGATGCTCCCACACACGCAGTTGCCGGTATGAGTTGCTCAACTCTTCGCCGTCTGCGCGTGCGATATAGCCGCCCTGCACGAGTGCTGTTAGCGCGTCTAATGTCGATCTCAGACGCAGCGACTCATCGTGTGCGCCGTGCACCAACTGCAACAGTTGCACACTAAACTCAACGTCACGCAGGCCCCCAGGCCCCAACTTGATCTGGTAATCAATATCTGCGATATCTATGTTTTCGGTGACGCGCTCACGCATTCGTCGCACACTGCCCACGAAATCGGGGCGATCCTTTGTTGCCCAGATGAGCGGAGTAACCGCTGCAATAAACTGTGTTCCGATCCGCTCATCGCCAACAGAATAGCGCGCCTTTAAGAGCGCTTGAAACTCCCACGACTGCGCCCACCGATCGTAATAATTGAGATAGGAATCAACTGTGCGCACAAGTGCACCGTCTTTACCCTCCGGGCGTAAATTGGGATCAACCTCCCACAGCGGCGGCTCAAAGCTCGGAGCGCCGATCGCGCGCATGGTTTCACCCGCTATTCGCGTTGTGGCGCGCAATAAATCATCGGTTCCGATATCACTTGCTGCGCTATCGGTCACAAACAGCACATCAACATCAGAAACTATGTTTAGTTCTCGGGCACCGCACTTACCCATCGCTATCACTGCGAGGGGTGCTTTGCGCGCGTGCTCAGCAGGTATCGGGATGCCGGAACCACCACCGGCGGCTAGTGTTGCGCGAGCGACCAACATTGCAGCTTCTAAAGCAGCATCGGCAAGGTCGGACAGTGCGCGTGACACCTCAGAAAACAGCAGAGTGGGATCCGCAGCTTCAAGATCTGCGAGGGTAATTTCGGCGAGCAACTGGCGATACCTGATACGCAGAGCCGACCAGCCCGCCTCACCGGCCCTAACTTTACGATCGATAGGCTCTTCCCAAGCTTCCGGATTGTCGCGCAAACGCTGCTGCAGTTCCGGGGTGAGCACCGGGATTGCAGCTGTTTCACCGCTCTCAACGGCGCTGAGCAACTCATCTCGGTAGGTTTGGGCTGACCTAATTGCGCCGCCGCGTGACAGCAGCGGCAGCAGACTTGCCGGGTTCCGCTGCCAAAACTGCGCCAGACCTTCTGATGCCCCGTACAGCAGCGCAAGTCGCTCCCATTCGAGACCGGATAGCTCACTAAACCTGCCGGGGTGGCGTTCGAGATGCTCCCGCACAAGCCGGAGCGCGGAGTCTGGATCGCCAGCTCGTGCGAAAGCCGTTAGTAGGTTTCTAATATCAGTGCTCGTCAGGTTGCTTAACTCTGCAAGCGCCTCACGCGCACTGCTCAACTCGGCGAAACCAGCTCGCGCGAGTTCAGACAGCGTTACCTGTTCAGAGACGGTCAAGGTTCTGTTCTAGCTCCCATTTCGTAACCTGACTGCGGTACTCTTCATTTTCGCGACGTTTTTCACGCAGGAAATAAGCAAAAGCCTGCTCACCCAGTGTTTCAGCGACAAGCTCAGACCGCTCCATCACCTGCAGCGCTTCACCTAACGACCCGGGCAGCGGTGTCAGGCCGAGTGCGCGGCGTTCAGCTCGTGAGAGATCCCAGACATTCTCTTCAGCTTCCGGCGGCAGTTCGTATTCTTCTTCGATGCCCTTCAAACCTGCCGCAAGCAGCACAGCATACGCAAGATACGGGTTCGCGGCGGGATCCAGCGCACGATACTCAATACGCGCGGATCCGCCTTTGCCTGGTTTATACATCGGCACACGAATGAGCGCGGAATGGTTGAGGTGCCCCCAGGAGATATATGGCGGAGCTTCGCCACCACCCCACAGTCGCTTGTAAGAGTTCACAAACTGATTGGTGACCGCGGTAATTTCAGCAGCGTGCTCCAGAATCCCAGCCATGAAACGCCGACCGATAATCGATAGCTGATACTTTGCACCCGGATCAAAAAATGCATTCTGATCGCCCTCAAATAGCGAGAGATGGGTGTGCATACCGCTGCCGGGTTGGTCGCGGAAAGGCTTGGGCATAAAGGTTGCGCGCACCCCCTGCGCAATAGCCACCTCTTTGATGACGGTTCTAAACGTCATAATGTTGTCTGCCATTGTCAGCGCATCGGTGTAGCGAAGATCAATTTCGTTCTGCCCCGGGCCGCCCTCATGGTGACTAAACTCGACAGCTATCCCGAGATCTTCGAGCATTGCAACGCTTGCGCGTCGAAAGTCATGCGCCAAGCCACCGGGAACATTGTCGAAGAAGCCTGCGCCGTCTACCGGAATCGGCACACCGTTTGCGTCAAGCTCTTTCTCTAACAGGTAGAACTCGATCTCAGGGTGTGCGTATAGCGTGAACCCTTTTTCGCTCGCCCGTTCTAACTGTCGCTTTAAAACCTGCCGCGGATCTGACACCGCCGCTTCGCCGTTCGGTGTGAGCAGATCGCAAAACATGCGGCCGGTTGGTTCAATTTCACCGCGCCACGGCAGTAGTTGGAAGGTGGAAGGATCGGGAACGGCGAGGAAGTCAGATTCAAAAGCGCGTGTGCGCCCCTCAATCGCTGAGCCATCAAAACCGATTCCCTCAGTAAACGCGCTCTCCACTTCGGTGGGTGCGAGCGCAACGGATTTTAGACCGCCGCCGATATCAGTAAACCAGAGCCTGACAAAGCGAACTCCGCGTTCTTCTATCGTGCGTAAAACAAAGTCACGCTGTTTTGTCATGCCCGGCCCCAGTCGTCTTCTTCAGCTTCTTCGGCTTTCCAAGCATCTGCTCGCTGCTGCAGCTTGTCAGGCGCGGCCTGCGCTTCAGCAGCGGTTGGAAAAGGCCCAACGCGATACACAGACGGGGAGAGTTTCCCTTTTTCAACCTCACCGGTCTGTGTGTTGTACCAGTACTCTTCGCCGGTCTCTACACCCCAGTCTTCTGCTGTCATTAGCGTGCCCTCCAGATGAAATTTAGACACTACTAAGACTAGTACGGAACGGGTCGGATCATACGCCGGGTTCTGTGCGACGCGCTAGACGTCGTGACAATCATCTATCTCGGCCTACTGTTGCCAGCAGGCTCTAGCAACCTACCCGAAAACTCGACGGGGAGTCTGTTAGCGTTTTCTGCATGGTCTTGCTCCGAGCGAGGTTTACCTAGCCGACTGCGTCACCGCAATCGCTGGTGGTCTCTTACACCACCCTTTCACCCTTACCAGCAAAACACTGGCGGTCTACTCTCTGTTGCACTTTCTCGCGGGTCACCCCGGGTGGGCGTTACCCACCGCTCTCCCCTGTGGAGCCCGGACGTTCCTCGGCGCAGTCTCACTTGCGTTTAACTGCGACGCGATTGTCTCACCAACCCGTTCCACGCTCTAGCTTAGCGTTAAGAATTTAGATGCGCACCAGGATGACACCGGTTTGTGGATCATAAATGATCTCGTCTTCAGGTATCGCATTGATTTCAGCAAGCTCACCCGGTGACAGTTTCATATTGCTCGCCTCAGAAACACCGTTGCGAAGTGCCGCCGCTCCAATGCCTGTGCGGCCACGCATTTCTTCATACTCTGTCAGCAGCTCTTTTGGAATACGCGTTTCTTTATTCAGCCGCTCTTCCTGTGTTGCCTCTAGCTGCGCGCGAATTTCAGCCGCAGCCGCCTTAGCCTCCTGCTGCGTCTCTTTCCCCTGCGTTGCAATGGCATCGAGCACCGCTTTAGTTTCTGCAAGGTTTTTTTGAGCGTCTGCAGTAATCTCGCCAAGCTCGAGCTCTTGCAGCTCTAAGTTTTCTTTCCGCGTTAATAGAGTGGCGATCTCGTGCTGCAGATTCTGTGCAAGCTTCGCGTCGCTAGCTGCTGTGAGCCGCTTCTCGTCTTGTGTAAGGCGTTTCAGCACAGTTTCAATGTCATCGCTGGTGCGTTTTTCTTGCACCTCAGCAGCTTCCAAAGCGCGCTGGGCCTCAAGATAGTGCGCGCGTGCCGTAGCTGCCTGCGTCTCTAACTCCCGCAATTTGGCAATTTGAGGTAGCTGCTTCAGGCTGCGATTGTGTCTAGCAACTTCGGTGTCGAGTTTGGCTAGCTCAAGCAGCGCCAACTGCTGTTCTCTGCTGGCTTTCATATGACCCTCTTTCAATTTTGAAGCAGTACCTAAACTTTAGCCTGTCTGAGCGCGAAACACAGAGAAATTTGGGATACTTAATACAGCCAAAGCTGGCTGCGGCGGGCAGGCCGGTTTCACCTTCGATGCTAGGAAAGTAACTTCATGACTACCACTGCAAAAGATCATCTCGAAAGCTGGAACACAAAAATTGCGCTTGCTGAAGAGCTGGTGCCTCAGATTGGCAAACTGTACCGCGAGAATGATGTTGTGCTCTCGGTTTACGGCGCTTCTTTAGTGGGTCAGAGCCCGATTGAAATAGTGCGCAGTCACCGCGCTGTGCGACACATTGAAGACGCTGAGCTACCGCTTGCGCAGACCGCTGCCGTCGTTAAAGCTCTGACAGAATTAAACCCCGCACCTGTCTCCTTAGATATTGCAAAGGTGCTGCGCGAGGTTGGCACGGGGGATGTTACCGAGTATCTGCGCAAAGAGATTTCTAATGCCAACGCAGCAACTGGCAACGGCACAGATGTTGTGCTCTACGGTTTTGGGCGGATCGGCCGGCTACTCGCCCGCATTCTGATTGATCACACCGGCAGCGGGCGCGGTCTCAATCTCCGCGCTGTTGTGGTGCGCAAAGCTAGTGAGAACGATCTCGAAAAACGCGCCAATCTGTTGCGGCGCGACTCAGTGCACGGCCCCTTCAACGGTGTTATCTCTATCGATGCTGAAAATGACGTAATTATTGCCAACGGTGTGCGCATTCAGGTCATCTACTCTAACGATCCAGCAACCGTAGACTACGAACAGTACGGCATTAAAGACGCAATTGTGGTTGATAACACAGGCCGCTGGCGTGATGCGGAAGGCCTAAGCCAGCACCTGCAGTCAAAAGGTGTTGCGCGCGTGCTTCTAACCGCACCCGGCAAGGGCGACCTCAAGAATGTTGTGTACGGCATCAACCACGATGTCATTACCGATGACGACAAGATTATCTCTGCAGCAAGCTGCACAACCAATGCGATCACTCCAGTATTAAAGATTGTTAATGACGCCTACGGAGTCACTCAGGGTCATGTTGAAACAGTGCACAGCTACACCAATGATCAGAACCTCATCGACAACTTCCACAAGGGCGATAGGCGTGGTCGCGGTGCGGCGCTAAACATGGTCATCACTGAGACGGGCGCAGCAAAAGCGGTCGCGAAGGCACTGCCCGAGTTTGCTGGCAAGCTCAGCGGTAGCGCGATTCGTGTGCCAACCCCTGACGTCTCCCTCGCAATTCTCAATCTGCAGCTTGAAAAAGATATCACTCGCGAAGAAATTAACAGTCTGCTGCAGGAAGTTTCACTGACCGGTGAGCTCCGTTCACAAATTAACTATGTGGAATCACCAGAGATTGTCTCTACCGACTTTGTTGGTGAGCGCCGCGCAGGAATCGTTGACGGTCTGGCAACTCAGGTGAGCGGTAAAACCGCGATCCTCTACGTGTGGTACGACAATGAGTTCGGATACAGCTCACAGGTTGTGCGCGTCATTGAAAAAATGGCCGGTAATCACCCGGCGCATATCCCAGCGAAGTAGCCAGATTCTGGCACCTGCTGACCAACAACAGATTAATCAAGAAATTAGATGACAATGGCAGAGAAATATATTATCGGCGTAGACGGATCAGAAGAGAGCCATCGCGCTCTTGCGTGGGGGCTTGAACGGGCAGCAGCGCATAAGGCGGATGTCGAGCTGCTCTACGTCGCCGACGACTCCTTCCTTTCTGAGACACCTGTTTTCGTCTCCGACGCGCAGGCAGCTGGTGAGAAACTGCTTAAAGCAGAGGCCGAGCACGCACGCACACTTGGATTCGAAGGCACAATTACCGGCAATGCGATCGTTGGCAACCCTGTTGGTGAGCTAGAGAAGGCTTCAAAGCGTGCAGACTTAATCATTCTCGGCGCACACCACGGCAGCAGACTCGCAGGCACGTTCTTTGGCACACGGGCGGTGAAGATCGCAGCGGCTGCACACTGCCCCGTCGCTGTAATTCCGCTTGAGAAGCCGGTACGCCCAACTAAGGGTGTTGTTGTTGGTGTTGATGGCTCTGACGCATCTGTTAAGGCTGTTGAGAAGGCCGCAGCAGAGGCCGCCACACTCGGTGTGCCGCTGCACGCTATCTATGCTTGGATGACGCCGCTTACTCCCGGTATTGAATTTCTGTGGAGTCCAGAGCTGATTCAGGAGCAGGAAGAAAAAGCGCAAGAGGCCCTCGCTATCGGCACCGCGGGTGTTAAAGAACGCTTCCCCGATCTTGAGATTGTGCGTGAGGTGGTGCAGGCACCGCCTGTCAGCGCGCTTGTTGAGGCCGGTCAGGACGCCGCCGCGGTCGTTGTTGGAAGCCGCGGCCGCAACGCACTATCTCGTTTGCTGCTCGGTAGCGTCAGCCACGGAGTGCTACAGCAGCTCCCGACCACTGTTATTGTCACCCGCGCTTAAAACGGGATAAAAAGAAAAGTCCGGCTCAGCCGGACTTTTCTTTTTAGTTTCAGTGCGCCCGGAGAGACTCGAACTCCCGACCCCCTGGGTGTAAACCAAGTGCTCTAACCAACTGAGCTACAGGCGCTTGTTGTTTTTGACAACTCGAAAACTATAACACGGTTTTAAAAACCAATGCAAGCAAGCTATTTTCGGCGTGTCGATAAAAGCTCTAACGCTTTGAAGTAGCGCGTAATCTCTCGCGCGCGGCTCGGCGCTGAGCTAAAACGATCGATGATCTCTCCGTCACCCACAACAAGCACAGTGGTGCGGGTCGCATGTTTAGCAACCGGATTGTATGCAGCAAACTTCCGCGCCACCCTCCCCCGCGGCTTCGCGTCTGAGAGCAGCTCAAAGTCGACACTGTCACGCACACCATGCTGCGCTGCCCATGAGGCCAGCACCTCGATCTCATCGCAGGTGACAACCTGCAGCCGGACGCCACGCTCTAAAAATTCTGGCTGGTGCGCTGTCAGCTCCTGCAGTTCTTGCGCACAAACCGGTGTGAAAGCGCGCGGAATAAACACTAGAAAAACGGCTTTAGGATCATCGCCCACCTCTGCACCGTTACGCGAGGTTCCTAGAGGGCTTGGCGCACCTGTGGCGCTTGGCAGTGTGAAACGCGGCAGATGCTCGCCGATCCGTCCCGCAAATTTTTGTCGAAACAAACACAACCTACTTTTGTATAAAACCAACTGGCTAAAGGTCAAACTATTGTTGAACAACCCCAGGCTATCCACTGAAACAGGTAGTAGGCTTAAAGAGTTGGTTTGTTACCCAAATGGGCAGTCACAAACTTAACTTTCCAACGTTGAACTTAGGAGCACAATGCCTATTAACACTGAAGATCCTTATGCACCGGCTACCCCCGATCAGGATCCAGAAGAAACAGCGGAATGGCGTGAATCCCTTGATGATCTGGTAGCGCAGCGCGGCCCGGGTCGAGCTCGTGAAATTATGAGCAGCATGTTGGCTCGGTCACGTGAGCTGCATCTAAATGTGCCACAGATTCCTACCACTGACTACATCAACACCATCGCCACTGAAAATGAGCCAGAGTTCCCGGGCGATGAGCAGCTGGAACGCGAATACCGCTCATATATCCGTTGGAACGCAGCAATGCTTGTGCACCGTGCGCAGCGTCCTGGTATCGAAGTTGGCGGGCACATCTCAACTTACGGCTCAGCAGCGTCTCTTTACGAGGTTGGGTTTAACCACTTCTTCCGCGGCGCTGAGCACCCAGGCGGCGGCGATCAGATCTTTATGCAGGGTCACGCATCTCCGGGCATGTACTCTCGCGCATTCCTTGAGGGGCGTCTCTCGGCGGATCAGCTTGACGGTTTCCGTCAAGAGGTGTCGCATCACAGTGGCGGCATGCCAAGCTACCCGCACCCACGCTTGATGCCCGACTTCTGGCAGTTCCCGACAGTGTCTATGGGTCTCGGCCCAATCAATGCGATCTATCAGGCGCAGTTTAATAAGTATTTAACGAACCGCGGCATTAAAGACACCAGCGATCAGCATGTGTGGGCTTTCTTGGGCGACGGTGAGCTCGACGAGGTTGAGAGCCGTGGTCAGCTGCAGGTTGCTGCGAACGAAGGTCTTGACAATCTCACTTTTGTGATCAACTGTAACCTGCAGCGGCTTGACGGCCCTGTGCGCGGTAACGGCAAAATCATTCAGGAACTTGAGATGTTCTTCCGGGGTGCGGGTTGGAACGTTATCAAGGTTATCTGGGGTCGCGAATGGGACGATCTGCTGAAGCGCGACACCGAGGGAGCGCTGCTGAACCTCATGAACACCACCCCTGACGGCGACTTCCAAACTTACAAGGCTGAGTCTGGTCTCTTCGTCCGGCAGAACTTCTTCGGTCGTGATGAGCGCGCACTGAAACTGGTTGAAGATTACACTGACGACCAGATTTGGGGTTTGCGTCGTGGTGGTCACGACTATCGCAAGGTTTATGCGGCATACAAGGCTGCTGTCGAGCACAAGGGCCGCCCAACTGTGATCCTTGCGCACACTATTAAGGGTTACGGTCTCGGCCCGCACTTTGAGGGTCGCAACGCAACCCACCAGATGAAGAAGATGACGCTGGACGATCTAAAACTCTTCCGCGACACCATGCATATTCCGGTCAGCGATGCACAGCTAGAGGAAAACCCATACCTGCCGCCGTACTACCGTCCAGATGCTGACAGTGAAGTCATTAAGTACATTCACGAGCGGCGTCGGGCGCTCGGCGGCTACCTGCCCAGCCGCAGCGCAAGCCACATCGATTTGGCGATGCCCGATAAGAAGGGTTATGCGATTGCGAAGAAGGGTTCTGGCACACAGAAGGCTGCGACCACGATGGCCTTTGTGCGCATGCTGAAAGATTTGATGCGTGATCCTGTTTGGGGTGAGCGGATCGTGCCTGTGATTCCTGATGAGGCTCGTACTTTCGGCATGGACTCATATTTCCCGAGTGCGAAGATCTACAACCCGCAGGGTCAGAACTACGTTTCTGTAGACCGCGATCTGCTGCTCGCATATAAAGAGAGCCCGCAGGGGAAGATCCTGCACGTTGGCATTAACGAGGCCGGCGGTCTCGCCGCCTTTACAGCGGTTGGCACCTCCTATGCCACACACGGTCAGCCGATGATCCCTGTGTATATCTTCTACTCGATGTTTGGCTTCCAGCGCACCGGAGATGCGTTCTGGGCTGCCGGTGATCAGATGGCGCGTGGTTTTGTTATTGGTGCAACCGCCGGGCGCACCACACTGACCGGCGAAGGTCTGCAGCACGCTGACGGGCACTCACCTCTCTTAGCGTCAACCAACCCGGCTGTGGTCACATACGACCCCGCCTACGGCTATGAGATCGCACATATTGTGCAATCCGGTATTGAGCGTATGTATGGCGGTAAGCACCCGGATCCGAACGTTATGTACTATCTCACTGTTTACAATGAACCTGTTTCGCAACCGGCTGAGCCTGCAGATGTTGATGTTGAGGGCATTGTGAAGGGTATTCACCGAGTGCACACTTCTGACGCAAGCGGTGAAAAGGCGCAGATATTTGCTTCTGGTGTTGCGGTGCATTGGGCGATTGAGGCGTCTAAACTACTCGCGAAAGACTGGGGTGTGAGCGCAGATGTCTGGAGCGTTACCAGCTGGTCTGAGCTTTACCGCGACGGTTTGCGCGCCGAGAAGCAAGAGTTTATGAACCCAGATCAACCAGCGCCTAAGGCGTATCTGACGCAGAAGCTTGCTGACGCTGAGGGGCCTGTAGTTGCGGTTAGTGACTTTGAGACCGCGGTGCCTGAGCAGATCCGCAAGTTTGTTCCAAACGATTACTCTGTGTTGGGTGCTGACGGTTTCGGCTTCTCTGATACTCGCGCGGCAGCGCGACGCTATTTCGGCATTGACCGTGAGTCTGTTGTTGTGAAGGTGCTGCAGCGTTTGGCCGCGCAGGGCAAGATCGATCGAGCTGTGCCACGCGAAGCATTCGATAAGTACAGGCTGAAAGATGTCAAGGCCGGCACAACCGGTAGCGCTGGTGGTGACGCTTAAGCTTTGGTCAGCAACGCTTAGCTTGCATTATTTGTCGCTAACGAACAGGGGCGGCGTCCTAAACCCTTTAGGGTTTAGGCACTAAGCCTTTGGAAGTGTGTGAAAATCCCCGGAAAATCAATAGCTTTTCCGGGGATTTTCACATTTTTGTTGCATTGCTTTAGCCGTTTTATGGTTTTACTCGCAAGCATGCGACCACATCAGAACGCGCCTATAACGGGGCTTAGCCCCTACGCGTATAACGGGTAAATCTAAATATTTACGTAATGTCGCTACCGACATGTCTAGTTCGCTTACTAACCGTGCTGCGGAGACTACTGCCGGGATGTTAAACACTTCCCCAAGTTTTCTAACTTCTCCCACCGTAGCCAGTCTGAATAAAAGGAATACCTTTAAGCCGGCCATTGCGTGATGTTTCCCGCCATCTGTAGAGCACTGAGACTGATATGCCTGTCTCTTGCGCTACTTGTTTAGGGGTTAGCATTGTCGGTAATTCTTTTGGTAGTTTGATAACTAGTCCGGCACCTTTGTTTGTTGTTTCGTTTGGTGTGGACGGTATGATGTTGTTTGGCATCTTTTTTCTTTCTTTCTAGTTGCCGTCGCCCGTGGCTAACGCTGCGGGCGTTTTCTTTTCTTCTAGTCTGTGCCGGTAAAGTTCCAGCGGCTCAGTCTCAAAAAATGCCCCGAGCTCCTGCAAGTCGTCTACCGTGAGCGGCGACAGCCCACGAAGCTTTTTATAAAGCGTTACTCGCGCTATACCCATATGTTCTGCAGCTTCTTTAAGCGTTTTCCCTGAGCGGAGCGCCAATACTTTAACCTCTGCAGCTAAACTCATTTATTCTCCCTAGTGTTCCTATAGCGGATCATTTAATATAACCCTACCGTTCTTTAAACGAAACGCAAATTCTCTAAACTTGCTCGGCGTGTTGCATTATAGGTACGCTTTGATTATGGGCAAACAACAGCTAGGGGTGGGACACCTCAACTCAGCACTAATAGACATAATCAACGACACAAAACACGATAAAGACATGTCACTAAGGGCACTAGCCGCCGCTTCCGGCATCTCCCTAACCAGACTTTCTCACGTGATGCGCAAAAACCGGCCCCTAATGATTGACGAACTGCCCGCACTTTGCGCACCCCTCGGCCTAAAAGACTGGCAAGTATTGCGGGACGCCCAAAACACCACGCCCAAAGGCGCGGAAACAACTACAGCACACGAAGCTAACGAAACCAAACCGGCGAAGAATACGCCCTCGCCGCACAAACAATGACAGACCACGACCACGCCCTCACCCAACAATGGGACCAACACGCAGAATAACCCCCGCCATTTTGCGCACGGAATTAAGTTTTAACTAAAAACAAGCAACCCCACCCAAAACTTAACCCCGTTATAAACCCATACACCCCCCAAATAAACTAAACCCCGAAAAAACCACACCACCAACCGGGGATACACAATGCACCTAGAACAACTAGAAACCCTCGCCGCAAAACAACAAATCAAAGTAGACAGCCCCGCCTAGAGAAGGCCCTACAGCCAACCCTAGACGGGCACACTACCTAACATAGGCAGTGAGAAAATTATTCTTGTGTCTCGGCTTGTTGGTTGCGCCAGTTGCCGCGCCCCGGCCGATTCTCGTTCCAGTCGTCCACTGTTTCGGGTAGCCACCCGCGCACGCGCCCTATCATTGCGTCAGGTTCAGGTAGCTTGTAATGTCGTATAGCGCCAGCTGTAATGCCTAGGCGGTCTGCTATATCGGTTGTTGATAGATAGCGGATCATTATTATTTTTCCTTGTCTTTTACTGAGATACCTAAACAAGCGGCGATAAAACACCAAGCAGCCACGATTCCCGGCTCAGAGCCAGTTAACGCAAGAATGCCTGCAAAAGCTGCGAGAATTGGTGATAGTGTTTTCATTTTTGTTTTAATGGCTAGAGTATAGTTTTAGGTGTGTGGGAGGGTTTCCCCCTCCCACACGTATCGGTTATCTAATTAGATCCCCGATGGCCGAGACCAGGGCGGCTAGTCCGATGAGCAATGTTCCGACTGCTGAGATTAGCGCGCTCTGGTCTTTCTTTTTGTCTTTTTTAGCCATTTTTCCTCCTTTCAACTCATAAACCGCCACAACACGCTCCAAATCATCAACCGGCACCGGCTGAACAGGGCGACCCGACACCGACGCCGACCCCCGATTACCCTGCGGGGCAGACGCAACCCAAGCTGAATACAATACTCACCAGCCTGCGCCAGTGTTGCAGTCATAGACGGTGTAGAATTATGAGGCAACGCTACCGGCAGATCAAAGGAGAGGCGAGGTGCGTCTCCCCCGTATCGCCCTTATCGCTACGCGGTAAAACCAACCGAATATACGGTTCGTCACGCATCTCAGATTGCGAGACAGTAGCCACCCTTTGCTCTACCGGTTCGACCTTTAAACACAACGCTGTCGCAGGAGGTAGCTATGTCCACTCAGCTCGAGCAAACAAAGCTCTCCGAACTGAAGTGGTTGCGTCAAGTGGCTGGCGAGATGGCACAGCTTTCTGTGCGGCGTATGCAGACAGAGCTGCCCTGGTTTGCCGGCACGCCATCCCGGCGCCGCCAACTACTAACAGTCGTAGTGCAATCAGGTATCGACTCTTTTATTCACTGGTACGAGAATCCAAACGACTTTAAGCAGGTAACGGGCCTAATTTTTGGTAACGCACCGCGAGAGTTGCTGCAATCAGTGAGCCTCCAGCAAACCCTCCAAATGACCCAGATCGTTGTCACTGTGATTGAAGAACGTGTTGCCAAAAAGAGCCCCGCTCTGCGCGAGACGACACTGCTATTCAGCCGCGAAGTTGCTTTTGCTGCTGCGCAAGTTTATGCGCGTGCCGCAGAAGTGCGCGGCTTGTGGGATGCACGTCTTGAGGCACTTATAGTAGATTCCATTATCACCGGCACCTCAGATGATGAGCTGCCGAGTCGCATTGCAGCACTCGGCTGGAACGGTCAGGGTGAGGCTGCAGTTGTGGTTGGCTCAGCCGATCGCAGTCTTGATATTGATGAGTTACGGCGCGAAGTGCGCAAACACCACTGTGACGTTTTGATAGGGCTGCAGGGCACGCGATTGGTGCTTGTGCTCGGAGTGCTTGAAAAACAGGATGAACCCACAGCATCGCAGCGATTTAAGTCACTCACAAACGATCTCAAACAGTTCTTTACCGATGATCCGATTGTGCTCGGCCCCACCGTAGAATCACTTGTAAAGGCGCACATCAGCGCTCGCGCAGCACTCAACGGCATAACCGTAGCCGCCGCAAGATCCGAAGTGCACTACCCCATACACGCCGATGATCTACTCCCAGAACGGGTAATCGCCGGCGATCCGCTCGCAAAACAAACTCTGCTCTTGCGCGCATACAAGCCACTTTCAGAAGCCTCAGGCGAGCTGCTGCCAACACTGCGCACATATCTCGCGCAGGGTCGCTCACTAGAAGCAACCGCGCGGGTGCTATACGTGCACACTAATACGGTGCGCTACCGTTTGAAACGAATCTACGAACTTATCGGGTGGCAGCCCACCGAAGCTCGCGACGCATTCACGCTGCACACTGCGCTGGTGCTTGGGGAGATCAGCCAGATGCCGCGCAAAAAGATGAGCAGCGCAAACAACCGTCATACATTGTAGATAACCTCTAACAATTTCTAAAATCTTTAGCCTTAAATTGCTAAGTTTTTCAGGGAGTATCTGTAAAACTAGTTATGTGATTGTCATTGCATGCCCCGGTCAGGGGTCTCAAACACCAGGTTTCCTCAGCGAGTGGCTAAAAGATGCGTCTTCGGCTGCTTGGCTGCGTGAGGTTTCAGAACAGATCGGCATAGACCTAGTGCAGCACGGCACCGAAAGCGACGCAGAAACCATTCGCGCCACGAACATTGCGCAACCACTGATTGTCGCTGCCGGCGTGCTCACAATCAATAAGCTCAACTCAGAGCTTGACAGGCTTGATCCGACTCTCGCACAGAAAATCAAAGAGCAGCTTGTTTTTGCAGGCCATTCTGTGGGCGAAATTACCGCGGCCTACGGTGCCGGAATATTCGACGCGGAAACCGCCGTCCGTTTTGTTTCGCTACGCGCAAACGAAATGCAGAAGTGCGCTGCTGTCGCCGAAACAGGGATGGCTGCTGTTTTAGGCGGAGAAGAAAATACAGTGCTCGAAAAGCTCACCGAACACGGTCTGGCTCCGGCTAACTACAACGGCGGCGGTCAGATTGTTGCTGCGGGGCTGGTTACCGGTGTTAAGGCTCTTACAGCTGATCCTCCTGAAAAAGCACGTGTGATCCCACTTCAGGTGGCCGGCGCTTTTCACACAGAGGTGATGAGCGGCGCGCGTGAAACACTTTCTGCAAACCGCAATCAGTTTGCCGCTAACGATCCGGTGTATCCAATTCTCACAAACAAGGACGGATCAGCAGTTACCAGCGGAAAAGAATATCTTGATCTGCTAGTACACCAGGTTGCTGCGCCGGTGCGCTGGGATCTGTGCATGAAGACACTCGCCGAGCAGGGCGCAAAACTGTTTGTCGAGTGCGCACCAAGCGGTGCACTCGCGGGTCTTGCACGCCGCGGCTTAAACGGAGTGCAAACCGAAAAAATTAACAGTCCTGACGATGTAACCGCGTTTGTAGCAGAACTAGCAAGCACAGCCGCAGCTTAAACACGGTGATCGAGTTAGAGAGAAGTAGCATGACACTAACACTGAAGCAAACAAACGGACCTAAGGGTTCCGAGATCCTTGCTATGGGCGCCGCCCGCGGGGAAAACACGGTCGCCAATGATGATCTGGTTGCTGCAATCGACTCTTCAGATGAGTGGATTCGGCAGCGCACCGGAATCGTCACCCGCAAACGCGCAGGTAAAGATGTTCTTGCAGTCGATCTTGCGACCGCTGCGGCACAGGAGGCGATTGCAAAATCAGGTATCGACCCGAGCAAAATCGACCTGGTAATTGTCGCAACCATTAGTAACGTGCAGCAAACCCCTTCAATAGCAACTGTGCTCGCCGATCGAGTTGGCGCAACTCCGGCCGCGGCAATTGACGCCAACGCTGCATGCGCCGGCTACTGCTACGCGATCGGGCAGGCTGACTCTTTAATTCGTGCGGGGCAGGCAACATACGCCCTTGTTGTTGGCGCAGAAAAACTGTCTGACCTTGTTGATCCCACCGACCGCACTATTTCATTCCTATTGGGTGATGGCGCTGGCGCAGCAGTGCTTGGCCCGACAGACAATCCAGGTATTAGCGCGAGTGTTTGGGGTTCCGACGGGGGGCGTGCGGGTGCAGTGGGCATGAACGCAACGCTCACGGAGTTCCGTGATGGTGTTGCTGAATGGCCAACCCTCCGCCAAGACGGCCCGAGCGTCTTCCGCTGGGCAGTGTGGGAGATGGCAAAAGTGGCCAGGGAGGCTCTCGAAACCGCCGGTGTTACCGCAGAAGATCTAACGGCGTTCGTTCCCCACCAAGCGAATATGCGTATTATCGACGAATTTGCAAAGCAGCTTGGTCTGCCAGACCATGTTCTTATTGCGCGCGATATTGCAGAAACCGGCAACACTTCCGCTGCATCAGTTCCGCTGGCAATGCACCGCCTCCTTGAGGAGCATCCAGAAGCTTCCGGCGGGCTCGCACTGCAGATCGGTTTTGGTGCAGGACTTGCATACGCGGCACAGGTAGTACGTCTACCGTAAAATTAAAAAGCTTGGGTTTGAGAAAGCTCAGACTCAATAAATTAAAGGAGAAATCAAATGGCACTTAGCAACGAAGAGGTACTTGCTGGCCTCGCAGAGCTGATCAACGACGAAACTGGCATCGCGCCAGAGGTTGTGGCTCTCGAAAAATCATTCCAGGATGACCTTGACATCGACTCAATCTCAATGATGACCATCGTCGTTAACGCTGAGGGCAAGTTTGGCGTTAGCATCCCAGACGATGAGGTTAAGAACCTCAAGACTGTTGGCGATGCGGTTAACTACATCGTTAACGCATCTTAAATACAGTTCAATCTAATTGATGTGCCGAAGTGGCAGTCACTTGATTAGTGACTGCCACGGCGCACATATTTAAGACTTTTATTGCACACCTTCCCATAACTTTTACTGCACAGCTGGAGAAAAAATTGACCAAGATAGTAGTTACAGGTATCGGTGCGACCACCCCACTCGGAGGCAATGTTAGGGATACCTGGGCAGCCTTGAATGCTGGAAAGTCTGGTGTGCAAACACTCACCCATCCGTGGGTTGAGCAATACAATCTCCCTGTGCGATTTGCGGCTGAGGCACTTGTGCGCCCGGAAGAGGTGCTCGAGCGGCCCGTCGCAAAACGTCTCGACCCTGCAAGCCAGTTTGCCCTCATAGCAGCTATGGAGGCATTCGCAGATGCGGGAAGCCCAGAGGTCGCCCCTGAACGTTTCGGAGTTGACTTCGCAACCGGTATCGGCGGTGTCTGGAGTCTGCTCAATGCGTGGGATACGCTGCGCGAGAGCGGCCCCCGTCGTGTTATGCCAATGACTGTGCCCATGCTGATGCCCAATGCAGCATCCGCAGCAATCTCTATGCACTTCGAAGCTCGTGCATACGCGCACACAGTCGCTTCCGCCTGCGCTTCGAGCACTGAATCTATCGCTAACGCACTGCAAAATCTGCGCGCGGGTAAAGCCGATATTGTGATTGCCGGCGGCACCGAGAGCGCAATTCACCCAATCACAGTCGCCTCATTTGCCTCGATGCGCGCGCTTTCAACCCGCAATGATGACCCGGCAACAGCGTCACGCCCGTACGCGATTGACCGTGACGGCTTCGTGATGGGTGAGGGCGCTGCCGCTCTCGTACTCGAAACAGAAGAACACGCAAAAGCGCGCGGCGCAAAAATTTACGCTGAACTTGCTGGCGGCGGTGTAACAGCTGACTCTTACCACATCACCGCAAACGACCCTGAAGGCCGTGGCGCTGCACGCGCTGTCGCACTCGCACTGCAGCAGGCTGACGCAACGGCAGATGATGTCACTCACATCAACGCTCACGCAACCAGCACACCAGTGGGCGATATTGCTGAATACACTGCGTTAAAGCGGGTATTTGGTGAGCGTGTGAACGATATTCCGGTCTCTGCCACTAAAGGCGCAACCGGGCACCTGTTGGGCGGCACCGGCGCACTTGAAGCAGTGTTTACAGTGCTCGCCCTCGGCGACCGTCAGGCCCCGCCAACTATCAATACAGGCACGCAGGATCCAGAAATCCCGCTCACCATCAGCGATCAGCGGCTGCCGCTGGGAGATGGCCCACAGCTTGCGATTAGCAACAGTTTCGGGTTCGGTGGGCACAATGCGGTGGTTGCGTTCCGCAGCGTCTAATGTCCTTTGTAAAGCACGCTCTGATCTCGCTTCTAACTCTCGGTGACGCCTATGGGTCACAGCTTGGAAGCGAGATTTTGTGTCGCAGCGGGCACAAGCTAAACACCGGTCAGATTTATTCAACACTCGACCGTCTCCAGAGCGAAGGCCTTGTAACAACAACTGGCGCAACAGCCGACGGTTTGCAGCTGCTTAGCGTGACTGAGGCTGGAGCTCAAGCAGTACACAACTGGGCAAAAACTCCCGCAGAGTCGTATACAGACATGGTTGCAAAAGTTAGCCTGCTGGCTACTGTCGACGCCCAGCTGTTTGCTACCGCTGTGCGGGTGCAGCGAGATTACTGGGTAGCTAAAGACAACAGTTTTGAATTGCAGCACGGCAATAATTATCCGCATCAGGTGTTTACGGAAGAAGCAACAACTCTTCTGGCAGGCGCAGCTTTTGCATGGCTGTCACACGCTGAAAAAATCGGGGCTGCGCCGCTACCATTAAACGCCGAACGCCCTAAACGCGGCCGTCCAAGCACAAAAAAGCGGCCGCCAAGTTTTACATAAACTTAAGCGGCCGCTTCCTGCTAACTATTAGCCGTTCACAACCTCATTAGCCACCCGATCCGCTTCAGCCACCGCTTCGCTAACCGGCCGCTGACCTAAGAACATTTCACGCATAATCGGCATAAACACCTCAGCAGCTTCATTAAATTTGGTGCCGGTCACCGGCTCAATTACTGTTTGATCAGCCCCCACCACTAGAGCAGAGATGTCAACACCAGCCGCACTCCAGAATGACTGGAACGCATCGCCTGCTTCACTCACCGCTGGGAATGCGACGCCAGCCTCACCGAACGGACGGTTACCAGCTGCAGTGCTTAGATACTTTGCAAAAGCCTTTACTGCTTCATCATTTGCGCTTGCCGCATTAATCAGAGCTGACACTCCTGGGGCTACAGTAACCGCCCCAGCATCACCTGCTGGAAGTGGTGCGATCCCCCATTCGAAGCTCACACTGTCGTTCACGTTTGTCAGGTTGTAGGTGCCAGACTGGAACAGCGCCATGCGCCCCTGCAGGAAGGCGTCGCGTGAAAAATCACCGTTGTTGTTGGTGTCAGCAGCAGGCGGCGCAACATGATAGGTGTCTACCAAATCTACGATATATTTAAACGCTGCTTCGGTCTCAGGTGTTGAGAAGGTGAACTGTTCACCGTTTTGGAAGGTGCCACCGTTTGAACCGATAAATGGCAGCAGGATCGCCTGTATATCCCAGGCAGAGTTAAAACCGTACTGCACAACATTATTCGCATCGAATTCAGGATCTAGCGCGTTACGGCCGGCGCTATCTTTGGTTAGTTTCTGCAGCAGCGGCAGCAGAGTGTCTTCACCACCGGTCGCACTCCACTTCAGATTTTGTAGCTCAGCCGGATCAACTCCAGCCTCCTTCAGCAGATCCGCATTGTAGAACAGCCCAATGCCACCGTCAAAAATTTGTGGGATGCCGTAGAGCTCTCCCTTGGAAGAGTACTGATCCACCACTGCAGGCACGAAGCGTGCCGCAGCATCCTCTCCGATCACATCTTTTACAGGAGCAACCTGACCGGCATCAACATAGGCGGCAAAGTTAGCACCATTAAGCCAGAAAATATCCGGCCCCTGACCGGCGGCAACCTCCTGACGCAAACCTGAGAAGTAGTCAGCCCACGGAACTGTTTCAACCTCAACATCGATGCCGCTGTTTTGTGCCTCAAACTCTTCAGCAATCGTCTTATAGACAGCTGCCGCATTTTCATCCCACAGTCGTAAAGTCACAGTTTGAGAGTCGCTCGCACTGTTACCGCCATTTGCGCAACCGGCAAGCACTAGGGCTGCAGAGGCGGCGACAGCGCCCACAGCCAATCGACGTTTGTTAGTCATTGAAATTCCTTTCGCGAAAGATCACATACGGTGAAACAACGCAGCATCATCTCTTATTCCCCGCTTTAAAACTTTTTTCGCAGTATCAGCAGCGGGTCAGCAAATCAGTCGTTTCAACTAGGGCGCAACACGCCCGACGGTAACCGAGCGCACAAGCTGTCGGTGAAAAAGCAGCAGCAGCACAATAAGCGGCAGCACTGCAACAACAGAGGCTGCCATCACCAGCCACCACTGGGAATTATGTTCAGACTGCAAAGCAATCGTGGCTACCGTAACTGTGCGAGATCCGCTCAATGGCGAAATCATGAGCGGCCACAAAAAGTTATTCCAGTGGCTCACAAAGGTGATAACGGCCAGAGTTGCAATTATAGGTTTCGCGTTCGGCACAATTATCTGCCACAAAATCCGCCAGTGCCCAGCACCGTCTAGCATAGCTGCGTCAGTAATCTCTTTCGGAATTTCTTGGAAAAACTGTCGCAGCAAAAAAACCGCGTAGGGGCTAACGAACGCAAACGGCAGCACGATACCCCAGAAAGAATTGCGCAAACCAAGTTGCGCCATCATCAAAAAGAGGGGGATAAAAACCACCGCAGCGGGGATCATCATTGTCGCAAGGTAGAGCCAGAATAAAACATCGCGACCTTTAAATCGCAAACGCGCAAAAGCATAGGCTGCAAGAATACTCGTAAATATTTGGCCCGTTGCTGTCACTAAAACCACACCGCTGGTAACCAAAAGCGCGTTCGTAAAATCTGTTGTGGTAAAAAGCCGCACGTAGTTTTCAAACGTGACAGGGCTTGGCAGGTCAAGCGGCTGGCCGGTAACAAACTGTGATTGGGTTTTCAGCGATCCGCTAAGTGCAATTAGAAAGGGCGATACCGCCAACACAGCGGATACCAATAGCAGCGCGTATGCCAGTGTATTTGCACCAAACCGTTTTGCGCTCTTAGTTTGCATAGCTCGTCCTCCGCGCAAAATACTGCTGCTGCCCTACCGTTATCAGCACCAGAATCAACATCAGAATCAGAGCCATCACGGATGCGTGACCCACTGAGAATTTTTCGAACGCTTCGTAATAAATACGGCCTGCGATAACATCAGTCGTTCCGCGGGGGCCACCGTTCGGGGTGAGCGCATAAGCTATGTCGAAAACTTGAAAGCTAGAGATTACTCCTGTGGCGAGCACAAAGAACATAGTCGGGCGCAAAAGCGGCAGCGTCACCGACCACAGGGTGCGTATCGGGCCTGCCCCATCAAGCATCGCTGCATCATAAACCTGCGGATCTATAGCCTCCAGCCCGGCGTAGAAAAATAGCGCAACGTATCCTACTGACTGCCACACAGCGACAGTGGCCACCGCAGGAAGCGCAAGTGAGGGGTCGTTGAGCCAGTCAATCCGCTGCCCCAGCAGCTGATTTAGAATGCCGTCAGAGTAACCGAGAATCCAGCGCCAAATAACACCGACAGCAAGCGGAGCACTCACCCAGGGCATTAAGATCAACACCCGCAGCCACACTGTGCCCGGCAGGTTGCGTCGCATTGCGAACGCGACAAGCAGGCCAAGACAGGTTTGGATCGGGATCACCAATGCCACAAACAGGATCGTGATCCCGAGTGAGCGCCACAGGGTGCTGTTGCTAAACAGCCACTCATAGTTGTCGAAGCCGACAAAAGTGATAGGCCCTAACAGGTTCCATTCGTGAAAGCTGAGCCAGATAATCAGAAAGATTGGGGCAATCAGAAACAGAAACAGCGCAATTAGGCTCGGTGCTAGAAATGTGTAGCCAACAGTAGACTCAATGCGGCGCTGCGCGTTGAGTGTGCGGGCTGATTTCATAACTGCTATCTTATTGGCGGCTGACCTTAATATTTTGTGGGTTCGCTGTCGGCGTTATTGAGATTTTAGTTTTCTTTAGCGATCTCTAGCCATTTTAAGGCAAGGGTGTTCCAGCGTTCTTCGAGCTCAGTGTCTTTCTCAGTCACTTCCTGCACCAGCTGCTCTGGGGTTTGCTGGGTGTGCTGTTTGAGATCTTCGTCAGCACCCGGTTCAGCAGCCCAAGCTGCAGCTGATTCGCTGTTAGCTTCTGGGTGAAATTGGAGGCCCCATGCGCTCTCACCCACTCGGAATGCTTCAACCTCACAGTTATCGCTCTCCATTAGAGTGACAGCGTTTGGGGGTAGTTCTGTCACCTCAAGAAAATGCCACTGCATAGCTTCTAGAGGTTCTTTGCGGGTGTTAAGCACTGAAATGAGCGGATCGTTTGCGCCGGCACTATTCACACGAACTTCATGAATACCGATCTCGGGTGTCTTAGCCTCGTTAACTTTGCCGCCTGCGGCTTCGGCCAGGATCTGCCCACCAAGACAAACTCCCAGGTATGGAATATTCTTCTCGAGTGCTTCCTTAACCAGTTTGTGTGTTTGTTTTAACCACGGCGCTTTATCAAATTCGCTCGGCCCTGGGGTGCCACCCATCACAATCAGCGCGTCACACTCGGCAAGAGTTTCCGGTAGCTCTCTACCAGCACCAGGACCAACTGTCTTAAGCTCGGCACCGGCGCTTCTCAAAGCCTTGCCCAGCATGTGAACACGACAGTTTTCTTGGTGTTCCACTACCAATATTTTCAATCCTGCTCTCCTTTGAAACTCCAGTGACACGATCAACAATTAATTTACTTTATTTATTGAAACCCCACTAGCCTGACGCTGCGTAATATTAATTTTGCGCTACTATTATCGAGGTGCGTTTTTCAAAACGTTCCGGTTGGGGCGTTAGCTCAGTTGGTCAGAGCAAAGGACTCATAATCCTTGGGTCGCGGGTTCAAGCCCCGCACGCCCTACAAACAGCAGCTTTATGTGGTGCACCTAAATTCCATGTCGGGTGTTTTTGGTTGCAGCAGCCGAGCATATTCGAGCTCTCTAATCGTCCTGCAGTGCATCCTTACCAACCTGGGGATGGAACTTTGCTATGCCAAAAACTCCGAGCATTGCGATAAGCCCCGATATGGAAAAAATTAGTGCCGCCCAGATTGGCGCATGCTGCGCCTCGCCGAGCACAATAATCCCGATTAGCACAGCGACAATCGGGTCTATCACGGTAAGACCTGCAATAACCAGATCGGGCGGCCCGGATGAGTGCGCATTCTGCACATAGATCATGCCTAAAACAGCCCCCAAGATAAGCGCTCCCAAGGCAAGCCACGTGAGAAAACCAAACTCTCCCTGTTGAATTCGAGAAATCACGGTCTTCGCAAAAGTTGCAACAAAACCGTAGAGAATACCGGCCCCGACAATATAGAGCAGTGCGTTCGGCCGGTGTCTCAGCGCAATGAATGCTGACACAAGGGAGGCTACAACAACCGCAAAAATCACCAAAATGATAATGAGCTGCATCTCAGAGACCTGCACGTCGTGAGCGGTCATCGCCGCCGTCGCAACGAACACAAAAATCCCCAGCACACAAAAGGAAATAGCAACTCTGACGCGTTTGGGAATAACCACACCCGTAAATTTTGCGTTCAAGACCGCCGTCACAACCAGCGCAACAACGCCAAGCGGTTGCACCACGATCAGCGGAGACAGCGCAAGAGCAACCATTTGCAGACCCACAGCAAGCCCAAGCGCTCCTGTTCCGAAAAGCCAGCTCGGTCTGCGCAGCAGCTGCCCTAAGTGTGCGCCTGACAGGCCAGAGGAAGCGCTTTTGCGGGTAATCCGCTCTACTTTATTAAGACCTATCGACTGATACTGGGTGCCAATAGACATCAGCACTGCACCGGCAAGCGCAATGGGAATACCCAGTAACTGTAGACCGCTGAATGCAAGCGTTGATTCCAAAATCGAGCCTAACCACGCATCACACGCACAAGCTCTTCAGCCGCGCGTGCAACCTCATCGTTTACTATCTCTACGTCAAATTCTTGTGCTGCTGCAAGCTCTACACGAGCTGTAGCTAGCCGCCGCTCCTGCTCCTCTTTACCCTCTGTGCCGCGACCTGTAAGACGCCGCACGAGCTCTTCCCAGCTGGGCGGTTTTAGAAACACCAATCGTGCCGCTGGTTCTGCTTTGCGCACCTGCCGCGCTCCCTGCAGATCGATCTCAAGCAGCACGAGAAATCCTGCTGCAGCTGCCTCTTCAATCGGTTTGCGCGGCGTGCCATAACGATGTGTGCCGTGCACTGTCGCCCATTCCAACAGCTCATTATTGGCCAGCATCCGGTCAAAATCTTCGTTACTAACAAAGAAATAGTGTTCACCGTGTATTTCACCCGGGCGCGCAGGTCTGGTTGTTGCGGAGACCGACAGCTTTACCTCAGGGTAGTTTTCTTTGATGTAGGAAACAACTGTGCCCTTACCCACGGCGGTTGGCCCGGCAAGCACGGTTAGGGGTGGTGCTTTGCGGATCCCAGCGCGCTCAGACAGCCACGCAGTCAGCCGCTGCTGCTGCAGTCTGCCAAGCCCACCAAGGCGTTTGCGCGGTGAAATTTGCAGCTGGTTGAGCACACGCTCAGCTTTGACTCTGCCGATTGCGGGCAGGGCCATCAAAAATTCGGTAACGCGCAGACTTGCAGCCGCAGCATTTCCCTGCCCAGCCAGCTGCAGCACGCGCAACTCGCTTATCTCACCGGTCACCATCTGCTGTTTCAATTCAGCACGCGCTTGACGCGCTGCAACCGCCGCTCTGCTCGCAGCTTTCCGATCAACTTCTGGCATCTGCATTTTAACTCAGCGCCTCCCCTACCTCAGCTGCACGCACCCGCACCCGCTCGGCCAGTCTGTCGGGATCTCCCGCGAGCACACCACGTGACTCGTTTGAAATAAGCCCCTCCGCAAGAGAGCCAAAAATATCTTTTGCTCGCTCGAGTTTTGCACCTTGGGCCCCAAATCCCGGCGCCAAAATAGGTAGGATGGGATGCTCTCCACGTGACAGCGCGGTATCAATCTCAAAATCCGCCAGCTGCAGTGTGGCACCCAACACAACACCAACCGCACCCACACCGGCTGTTAGAGCAAGCTCATCAGCGGCATTAAACTGCTGCGCCTCACGCACAATACTCGACGCAACGGTTAAATTGTCAGCACGGCGCGCCTGTTGCAGGGTTCGTGCTTCAGGGTTGCTGGTTGCGGCCAGCACAAAAAGCCCCTTGCCGTGCTCTCGCACAAGTTCCAGCCCGCCGTTAAGCGATCCGAACCCCTGATAAGCAACAGCGGTCATTGCATCTGCTTCGAGCGGGCTGCCCGGCAGCAGCCATGCTTCCGCATATGCTGCGAATGTTGATCCGATATCCCCGCGCTTAACATCGGCGATAATCGGTAAACCCGCTTCTCGCGCGGCAGCAAATACCTGTTCGAGTGCGCGATAGCCAGCGCTGCCAAACCGCTCAAAGAAAGCAATTTGTGGTTTCACTGCGACAGCAGCTCCAGCGGCTGCCTCAACCACCCGAAGCCCGAAGTCGCAGGCACCCTGTGCGGTATCGTTAAGCCCCCACTCTTGTAAGAGAAAACGGTGCGGATCGATGCCGACACAAAGATGCTTGCCCTGCTTAAGCCCGGCAGCTAGCGCTTGCACAAACGTCACTTTAGGCGCCTCGTTTCGCTTGGCGTTCTGCTTCGTATTCCTGCAGGGACATCACGTCGAACGGTTTCTGCTGCGCTCCAAGGGCTGACACCGCAGCAGACAGCTCAGACGCTGTTGTGAAGATCGGCTTATCGGCGGTTACTGTCGCAGCACGAATCTCGTAGCCGTCTGCGCGTTCTGCCTGGCCGCTTGGGGTGTTGATCACCATATCAACCTCGTTACGCTCTATTAACTGCACGATATCAGGCGCATCAGATTTACTCTGAGAAACCTTCCGCACTGTCTGGGCGGGCACCCCGTTTCGCGCAAGCACAACCTGGGTGCCTTGGGTAGCCAAAATCTTGAATCCCATTTCGTGCAGGCAGCGGGCACTCAGCACGATCTCCCGTTTATCGCGATCCGCAACAGAGATAAACACTGTGCCGCTCATTGGGAGCGCGCTTCCTGCTGCAGTCTGCGCTTTTGCAAACGCGGTCGGGAAATCGCGATCCATCCCCATAACCTCACCAGTTGAGCGCATTTCTGGGCCGAGCAGGGAGTCAACGCTCTTCCCATCGGCGCGCCGGAAGCGCTTAAACGGTAGCACCGCTTCTTTCACCGCGACAGGCGCATCAATCGGAGCGTTAGCGCCGTCCTTCTCCGGCAGCAATCCGCAGGCTATGAGATCAGCGATGCTCTCCCCCGCCATAATGCGTGCAGCCGCCTTCGCCAGTGGAATACCCAGCGCCTTAGAAACAAACGGCACTGTGCGGCTGGCACGCGGGTTTGCCTCAATCACAAACAGCTGACCCTGTGCGATCGCAAACTGCACATTCAAAAGACCGCGCACACCAATACCGCGTGCGATTGCTTCCGTTGCCCGACGCACCTCCTGAATCTGACCGTGTCCGAGGGTGACCGGCGGCAGGGTGCAGCTTGAGTCGCCTGAGTGCACACCCGCCTCTTCGATGTGCTCCATCACACCACCCATGTAAAGGGTTTCACCGTCAAAGAGCGCATCAACGTCAATTTCGGTAGCGTCATCAAGGAAGTGATCAACCAGCAGTGGATGCCCAGGGCCCACCAGAGCGTGTTCTTTAATGCGCGCAAAGTAGTCTTGCAGCCCCGCGGTTGAGTAAATAATTTCCATGCCGCGCCCGCCGAGCACGAATGACGGCCGCACCAGCACAGGGTATCCGATTTCTTCAGCAACCTTAATTGCCCCCGCCTCAGTTGTGGCGGTGCCGTGGCGTGGCGCGAGAAGCCCCGCCTGCTCAAGGATCTCACCAAACGCCCCGCGCTCCTCAGCAAGATCAATTGCCTCCGGAGTGGTGCCAAGAATCGGAACACCAGCGTCTTTCAGCGGCTGCGCAAGGCCCAGAGCGGTCTGGCCGCCGAGCTGCACAACAACCCCGAGCACCTCGCCAGACTGCTGCTCGGCATGGATCACTTCGAGCACGTCTTCAAGGGTTAGCGGCTCAAAGTAGAGCCTGTCTGAAGTGTCGTAGTCGGTTGAGACGGTCTCCGGGTTGCAGTTGACCATCACAGTCTCATAGCCCGCCTCACTCAGCGCGAACGAGGAGTGCACACACGAATAGTCAAACTCGACGCCCTGCCCGATACGGTTGGGGCCGGAGCCTAGAATAATGACTTTCTTGCGATCGCTCGGCGCAACCTCAGTCTCAAAATCATATGAGCTGTAGTGGTATGGGGTCAGCGCCGGAAACTCACCGGCACAGGTATCAACGGTTTTAAACACCGGACGCAAGCCGAGACCGTGCCTAAGGCCGCGGATCTCAGCCTCAGTTGAGCCGCGCAGCTGCGCTATCTGTGCGTCACTAAAACCGTGATTCTTCGCCTCACGCAGCACCTCTTCATCAAGTTTCGGTGCGCTCTTAACCAGCTCTGCTACTTCGTTAATAAGTTGTATCTGGTCAAGGAACCACGGATCAATGTCGCAGGCAGCATAAACATCAGCGATGCTTGCGCCAAGACGCAGCGCCTGCTGCACTGCGATGATTCGACCATCGGTTGGGCGTTTGATCTCCTCTAAAAGCTCTGCAACTGAGCGAGTCTCTGCGCCCCAGTGGAATGATGAACCACGCTTTTCGAGTGAGCGTAGCGATTTCTGCAGCGCGGTTGTGAAGTTGCGCCCGATAGCCATCGCCTCACCGACAGACTTCATAGTGGTTGTGAGGGTGTCGTCAGCGGCCGGGAATTTCTCAAAGGCAAAGCGCGGCGTCTTCACAACGATGTAGTCGATTGTTGGCTCGAAGCTTGCCGGAGTTTTTTGGGTAATATCGTTTGGAATCTCATCCAGACGGTAACCGATTGCGAGCTTTGCAGCGATCTTAGCGATCGGGAACCCGGTTGCTTTCGATGCCAATGCTGAAGAGCGCGAGACGCGCGGATTCATTTCAATGACGATAACGCGCCCGGTCTGCGGATCGATTGCGAACTGAATGTTGCACCCGCCGGTGTCAACACCAACCCGACGAATAATGTCGATACCGATATCGCGCAGGTTTTGGAACTCACGGTCGGTGAGAGTCAGTGCTGGTGCAACGGTAATTGAATCACCTGTGTGCACACCAACCGCATCTACGTTCTCAATTGAACACACAACAACGGTGTTATCAGCCTGGTCTCGCATCAGTTCGAGCTCGTACTCTTTCCAACCGAGAATTGATTCCTCGAGCAGCACTTCGCTGGTTGGGCTGTAGTGCAGTCCGTCACCTGCGATACGCACGAGATCTTCCTCAGTGTATGCGAAACCAGAGCCCAGGCCACCCATTGTGAATGAGGGCCGCACAACAAGCGGGTAGCCAAGATCTTTAGCCACCTCTTTTGCTTCTTCAAGTGTGTGCACAATAGCTGAGCGCGCAACATCAGCACCGGCCGCGAGCACAAGATCCTTAAACAGCTGGCGATCTTCGCCACGCTGAATTGCCTCAACATTAGCTCCGATGAGCTCTACACCGTGTTTATCAAGAATGCCGCGTTCGTGCAGCTCGATTGCAGCGTTCAGCGCGGTCTGCCCACCGAGTGTCGGCAGAATCGCATCCGGCTTTTCCTTAATAATGATTGACTCGATAACCTCTGGGGTGATCGGTTCAACGTAGGTCGCATCGGCAAAATCCGGGTCGGTCATAATCGTTGCGGGGTTTGAGTTAATGAGGATAACTCGCACGCCCTCGCTGCGCAGCACACGACATGCCTGGGTGCCTGAATAGTCAAACTCACACGCTTGGCCAATTACGATCGGGCCAGAACCGATAACAAGAACTGAATTAATGTCGGGACGCTTTGGCATTATTTGCTCTCGCTTTCGGTTGCGGCTGGAACACTCACGTTTGGCTTGAATTCTGTGTCAGGATCTGCTGCACGACCCTGCCGGGCGAGCACCAGCTGACGGAAACGGTCAAAGAGGTAGAAGGCATCGCGTGGGCCGCTCGCCGCCTCTGGGTGGTACTGCACGCTGAAGGCAGGAATATCGAGGCACTCAATGCCCTCTACAACATCATCGTTAAGGCTGACGTGGCTGACGCGCACCCGACCAAAACCCGCTGGCGAGTTGTGCTCACCGTCGGCTGTCAGAGCTACCGCAAAACCGTGGTTCTGCGCTGTAATTTCCACCTTACCTGTCTTCGTATCAAGCACCGGCTGATTAATACCCCGGTGCCCGAACGGCAGCTTGTAGGTGTCAAAGCCGAGCGCGCGGCCGAGCAGCTGATTACCAAAGCAGATACCAAAATATGGGATTCCGGTCTTTAGCATCTCTTTCAGCAACTCAACCTGTGCGTCGCTCGCGGCAGGATCTCCCGGCCCGTTTGAATAAAAGAGCGCGTCAGGAGCAAGCTCTTTTATTTCTTCCACCGTAGTGCTCGCCGGGAGCACCACAACATCGAATCCGTGTGCGGCAAGATAGTTGATAGTAGCGCTCTTCACACCAAGATCGAGCACGGCGATAGTGCCAATTTTTTCGACCTCAGCTGCGGCAGCTACCTCGTAGCGCTCCGGCGTTGTCACAACCGCAGATAGATTCTTGCCCGCCATTGGCTCCTGATCCACCACAATATCGAGCTGCTCGGCCGCATCTAGATCATAATCAGCACCGGAAAACACACCGGCTTTCATCGATCCGACAGAGCGAATGTGTCTGGTTATTGCGCGCGTATCAACACCAGAAATACCAACGATACCGTTTTCTACTAGCTCCTCATCGAGTGACTTTTCAGCGCGATAGTTTGACACCCGGCGCGCGGGGTCACGCACAACAAAACCCGCAACCCAAATTTTGCGCGACTCCATATCTGTTTTGTTAGCACCGGTGTTACCGATGTGCGGCGCAGTCATGAGCACAATTTGGCCAGCGTATGACGGATCGGTGAGGGTTTCCTGGTATCCGGTCATCCCGGTTGTGAACACTAACTCGCCGAGAGTGCGCCCCGTAGCACCGTATGCACGACCCTCATAGCGGGTTCCGTCCGCTAGCACTAGCACGGCTTTTCCGTTTGGAACTGTTTCAGCCGGAGGAGCAAATGTTTCTAACACGCTACGGTTTCCTTCTTCTTTATGATGTTTTCGAGCAGGGCAACAGCTGTTTCCTGCTCTTCAGTTGTTGTAAACCTAATATGAGTTTCGACTCTCTTGTCTGGCTCACCCCAGGAAATAACCACCAGACCTGCGGCCTCCACCGCTTTTGCGATAGATGTTCCTGTGAGCGATACACCAGTAATCGGTGCGAGAGTGGTCGGATCTTCGCCAGCGACCTGGAGCACCGCACCCGATTCGGCGATTACGAACCTCGCCCAGCCTCGATATTTAAGACCGGGTGGCAGCACTCGTTCACGACGGTCTGCTGCATCTGTGGTCACGACGTAGAAAACTCGCTCAAAAATTTTTACCGGCTCACCGATTGTTCCGGTAAACCGCGGTAGCGCCTCGCCGCTGATGCTGCGTTTGCGCCACCCAAACCACATGCCTGTAAGCGCCAGCACCACAATGCCAGCGCACACAATCACATTAATGCTGTAGCCGTTCATTAGAGGTCTACGACCTCACCGTTATCGCAGGTGATAACACCGTGCCGGATTGTTGTGTGAATCCTGGCTGGAAGCTCCATGCCAAGGTATGGACTGTTCACACTGCGGCCGCGCAGATCCTGTTCCCCAAATGAGCGTGTGCCGGCCGGATCCACAAGCACAAGATCAGCTATTTCGCCAGCCGCAAGCTGCTTTGGATGCTCGTCGTAAGAACCGATTTCTGCTGGTTTCTGACTCAATAGCTGCTCCAGCTTTGCCCAGCTGATGTGCCCCGGTTTGATCAGCGAAAGCACCGAGATAGGCAGTGCCGACTCCAAACCAACCATGCCGAAAGCGGCTGTGTCCCACTCGCACTCTTTTGCTTCTGCCGGGTGTGGGGCATGATCGGTTGCGATAATGTCGATCACCCCAGCGGCTACAGCACGCCGTAGCGCCTGCACATCCTCTTCACGACGCAGTGGCGGATTCACCTTATAACGCGGATCATATGAGCGCACAAGATCCTCAGTCAAAATTAGATGGTGCGGAGTCACCTCGGCGCTAATCTTCACACCACGCTCTTTTGCCTGGCGCACCACCTCAACCGAGCCCGCTGTCGAGAGGTGGCAGACGTGCAGACGCGCATCAAGGTGCTCAGCAAGTAAAGCATCGCGCGCAATGATTGATTCTTCGGCGACCGCTGGCCAGCCTGCAAGCCCCAGCTCGCTCGACAGCTCGCCTTCGTTCATCTGTGCGCCCTCTGTCAGGCGCGGATCCTGCGCATGTTGCGCAATCACACCGTCAAAGGTGCGCACATACTCCATTGCACGCCGCATCAGGAGAGAGTCGTGCACACACTTGCCGTCGTCACTAAACACACGCACTTTGGCGCGAGACTCAGCCATCGCACCGATTTCAGAGAGTTTCTCACCGGCAAGATCTTCGGTTACCGCGCCAATTGGTCGCACAGTTGCGTATCCTGCGCGCTCACCGAGCGCCTGCACCTGCTCAACAACTCCGGCAGTGTCTTGCACAGGTGAGGTGTTGGCCATTGCGAAGACTGTTGTGAAACCTCCGGCAGCTGCGGCGCGGGTGCCCGTGTAGACGGTTTCTGACTGTTCAAAACCGGGTTCACGTAAATGAGTGTGCAGATCGACAAAACCGGTAAAAGCGATCAAACCGCTTGCATCAATGACACGCTCGTTTTCTGCTGCCTCAAGCCCAGCAGCTACCTCAGTAATTCTGCCGTCAGCGATCCGCAGATCAACGCCGTTCCCTGTTAGCGGTTGCTCGCCCTTCTCGGTCAGCTCGCTGGCCAGGTGCGCGTTTTTAATTAAAATCTTTGTGGCGTTTGTCTCCGACATTATGCTTCCTTTCCTGCGAGCAGCATGTAGAGCGCGGCCATCCGCACACTCACACCGTTTGCTACCTGTTCGAGCACGGTTGATTTGGCTGAATCTGCTGGGGCAGACGAGATCTCCAGGCCCCGGTTCATCGGCCCCGGATGCATCACCAGCGCGCTGTCTTTAAGTTTGGCGAAGCGGCTGTCATCCAGCCCCCACTGCCTGGAATATTCGCGGACGCTCGGGAAAAACGCATCGTGCATGCGCTCCCCCTGGATACGCAGCATCATCACAACATCCGGCTTGGCTGCAAGCGCACGATCAAGTGAGGTCTCTAGCGCAACAGGCCACTTCTCAGCACCATAGGGAAGCAGTGTTTTGGGCGCCACAAAAGTTACCGCAGCGCCGAGGGTGTTTAACAGCCACAGATTTGAGCGAGCGACGCGCGAGTGCAGAATGTCTCCAACGATTGTGACGGTAACGCCGTCCAAACCTTTGCCGCGGGCACCAGCGCCGTGCAGCCGTCTGCGCATTGTGAACGCATCAAGCAGCGCCTGGGTGGGGTGCTCGTGTGTGCCATCTCCGGCGTTCATAACACCGGCGTCTATCCAACCGCTAGTTGCAAGTCTGGCCGGCGCCCCCGATGCCCAGTGGCGAATGACCACACCGTCTGCGCCGATAGCTTGCAGTGTCTGCGCGGTATCCTTCAGAGACTCTCCTTTAGACACTGAAGAGCCTTTGGCACTGAAGTTAATAACGTCAGCACTCAACCGTTTTGCCGCTGCTTCAAACGAGATCCTGGTGCGGGTTGAATCTTCAAAAAACAGATTCACAACAGTTTTGCCACGCAAAGTTGGGAGCTTCTTCACTTCACGCTGCTGTGTGTCCGCCATATCTTCTGCGATATCGAGCAGCGTAATAGCTTCTTCACGGCTGAGCTCAGCGGTGTGCAAAAGGTGTCGCATTAGTCTGCCACCTCCTGCTCACCGATAAGCACTTCGTCAACGCCGTCAGTTTCCATAAGGCGCACCCGAATGCGCTCAGTCTTCGCGCTCGGCAGATTTTTTCCAATAAATTCGGCGCGGATCGGCAGCTCACGATGCCCCCGATCAACCAGCGCTGCAAGCCTTACCACGGCGGGACGACCGTGATCGTTCAAGGCGTCGAGCGCTGCGCGCACTGTGCGCCCTGAGTAGAGCACATCATCAACCAGCACAACAGTCTTACCGTCAAGTGCCACATTGGGCATCTCTGTTGGTTTCGGGGTGAGCGTGCGATGCTTGGCCAGGTCATCGCGATACATCGTGACGTCCAGCACTCCGACCGGCACATCTACACCTTCGATGCGCGAGATAACCCCTGCAATGCGGTGCGCTAAATAGGCACCTCGGGTCGGGATACCCACCAAGATAAGATCAGCGGCACCCTTGTTTGATTCAATAATTTCGTGCGAGATGCGCGTCAGAGCACGCTGCATCTCGGCACTTTCAAGCACCCTACGCAAAATAGGCCCCTTCTCTGCCTCACAGGACAGTAGTTAAAGAAGATCTAATATTCAGTTTAGCTGATGTTTTTCCCCGGTCAAACACGAAAATAGCGTGCTGTAAAATGTTTTAGCCCACGCTGGATGGCTGGCATGAAGCAGCTACTAGAGGCCCTCCGAAAGCAGGCTCTGTTACAGCTCAGCGAGCAGCGCTATGCGCCCCAAGACACCGTTGACAAACTTGCCCGAGTCTTCTGTCGAGAGCTCTTTTGCAAGATCCACCGCTTCGTCGATCGCGACCGGCGTTGGCACCTCTTCATTAAACAGAATCTCCCAGGCTGCAACGCGCAGAATCGCACGATCCACATGCGGCATGCGGTCTAGCGTCCAACCGTTTGCGCTGCTAGTGATCTTTTCGTCGATCTCTTCCTGGTGTGCAAGCACACCCTGGACAATCTGTTCCGCATACAGCCATGATGCACGCCGCTCTGGTTCGTGCACCGCGCGCATTCCTTCAGTCGCAAGCACTTCTGACAGCGGCTGCCGCAGCACATCGGCTTGAAAAATCATGTTTAAAGCACGATTGCGTGCTTTAGTTCTCGCTCCCACGTTAAAGCTTAGTCGGTTGCGCGGCCGAGGTACTCGCCGGTGCGGGTATCAACTTTAACTTTGGTGCCGGTCTCCAAAAATAACGGCACTTGAATTTCAGCCCCCGTCTCAACTGTCGCTGGCTTGCTGCCACCTGTTGAGCGGTCACCCTGCAGCCCAGGCTCGGTGTATGTAATCTCAAGCACAACAGATGCCGGCAGGTCGATGTAGAGCGGTGCTCCCTCATGCATTGCGATGGTTACCTGCTGATTTTCCAGCATGTAGTTTTCTGCATCGCCCACAATGTTGGAGCTAACGTTAATCTGGTCGTAGTCAGCCAGATCCATGAACACGAAATCTGCGCCATCACGGTAAAGATACTGGTAGTCGCGACGATCAACCAGTGCAGTCTCGATTTTTGCGCCAGCGTTATAGGTCTTGTCAACCACTTTGCCGCTAACAACGTTCTTCTGTTTGGTGCGCACAAACGCACCACCCTTACCGGGCTTCACATGCTGAAATTCAACTACACTCCACAGCTGACCGTTTTCTTTAATAACGGTGCCGTTCTTAATGTCATTAGTGGTTGCCATTGCGCGGCTCCTTGCTGCCTAGATTTGAGACTTAACCTGTCCATTCTAACGGATTCATGACAGATAAAACCGAGTGTCACCCGAAGATTCGACAGCCGCAGCTCGCTAGGATTATGCCTATGCATATGCTTCCCAGAATTCTATTTCATATCTTCCGTGGACGCACAAAATCTAAGCTCGGCTTGTTCGACGTTGCCAAAGCACGATTTCGTGTGTGGCCAACCGACCTTGACATTCTTGTCCACATGAACAACGGTAAATACCTCTCCGTGCTGGATAGCGCCCGCATCGAATACACTATTCGATCGGGTTTCTGGGATATTTTTAAGCAGCAGGGCTGGTACACAGTTGTTGGAGCCCAGACGATTTCGTATCGCAAATCATTAGATCCCTTTCAAAAATTCTCGATCGAAACGCGAGTAATTGGTTTTGATGAACGCGCTTGCTACATTGAGCAGCGATTTCTTAGGAAGGGCGAGATCTATGCGCGCGCATACATCCAGGCACGCATCTTAAGAAAGAGCGGCGGCACAGTTTCAATGCAGGAACTAGGCGAGGTGGGCAACTTTGATGTTACCGCGCATCCAATTCCAAAAGAGCTTGCCGCATGGGCAAACGCTGTGCGCTTACCCTCCACTCGCACACCCGCGCCAAGCATCTGGGATTAGCCCAGCGCCTCCTGCGCACAGAGCTAACAGCTCTTAGAGCCTAACGGAGAATTATTGCGTTAAGCTGCAATCTCATCGTAGGCAAAGCGCAGCAGCGACTGATCCACCCCGGCAAGCACCCGGGGCTTAGCAATATCGTCAAGCACAATAAAACGCAGCATGCCCGCACGTGCTTTTTTGTCCCGCTGCATTGTTGCGAGCAGCCCCTCCCAACGCCCAGCAGGGTATGTCAGAGGCAGCTCAAGCGCGCCGAGAATACTGCGATGGCGATCCACAACCGCATCGCTGAGGTGCCCGGCTAAGCGACCCAGTTCAGCGGCATAAACCATGCCGATTGAGATTGCGGCACCGTGCCGCCACTGGTAACGTTCAGCGTGCTCCACCGCGTGCCCGAGCGTGTGGCCGTAATTGAGAATCTCGCGCAAGCCGCCCTCTTTAAAGTCTTCGCTAACGACCCGGGCTTTTACTCCGATAGCCAGCTCCAGGAGTCTTCTAAACTCTGCGCTTTCAGTGTTGGTTGCGGTTTCGACACCCGCCTCAATTGTGTCGAGGATCTCAGGCTCAGCGATAAACCCGCACTTCACAACCTCAGCAAAACCGGTGCGAATCTCGTTAAGCGGCAGCGTATCTAAGTGCGCAAGATCAGCGATCACAGCTTCCGGGGCATAGAATGCGCCAACGAGGTTTTTACCCTCGGCGGTGTTAATTCCTGTTTTCCCTCCCACAGCAGCGTCCACCATGCCGAGCACAGTTGTCGGGATCTGCACAAGCTTGACACCGCGCAACCAGGTTGCCGCAACGAAGCCAGCGAGGTCGGTGACAGCGCCGCCACCAAGACCGATGACCGCATCAGTGCGGGTAAAGTCTGCCTGCCCCATAATCTGCCAGCAAAATGCCGCAACCTCAACGCGCTTTGCACTCTCCGCATCAGGCACCTCCGCTAAGAGTGCCTGGTATCCGCTATCAAGCAGGATCTCGCGCAGCTCATTTGCGATCCGCCCAACCGTGGGGGTGTGAATGATGAGAATCTTGGCAACGCGATCCCCCAGCGCCGCAGGCACTTCGTTTGCTATCGAACGGCCAAGAATTATTTTTGAGGCGGCTTCACCGGTCACTTCAATAACGGTGTTTTCATTACCCATTAGTCGTAGTCTCCCCAACGCTCATCTCGATAATCTGCTGCGCTCGCTAACATGCCGTCACGCTGCAGCCAACACACAATCAGGTTCGTAATGCCTTCTTTAGAGTGTTGGTCTGTTCTGAAAGTGATCTTCGCAGCACCCTCATAAAGTGGGCGCCTCTCTTCAAGAATTCGTGTCCAAGCCCCGGGATCGTCTCGCAAGAGCGGCCGCTTTGACAGGTTCACAGTGCGCATAACTGCTTTTTCAGTTGTCATTAGCAGAATCACCGGGTGGTGTTTCAGAATTTCTCGTGTCTGCGCGTTTAAAAGCGCACCGCCGCCTAACGACACAACTCTCGCCCCCGGCTCTGCAACCTCTCTGGCAACCACTTCTGCTTCGATCCGCCGAAACTCTGCTTCGCCGCGCGTCTCAAAAATCTTCGTGATCTCACCATAGCGCTGCACAATCCGCGAATCAGTGTCAATAAACGGAATCCCCAAGGCTTTGGCCACTCGCTTCCCGATGCTTGTTTTACCAGCTGCCATAGGGCCCACAAAAACAATCGCTCTGCGCGGTAGTTTTGTGCCTGCCGCATTGGTCTTTGGAGGCATCGGAATCGGGCGCGTTGGCGGCGGACCGCTCGGCCGATGCACCCGCCGAGGCATCAGCGAACGCTTATTCATCAGCGCTCTATCTCAGTTCGAAGATTCTCCGGGATCGAGGCAAGATATGCTTCCATATTGCGGCGCACTTCTGCCACACTATCGCCGCCGAACTTCTCGCTTACCGCATCTGCGAGCACCAATGCCACCATCGCTTCTGCAACAACACCGGCAGCCGGAACCGCACACACGTCGCTGCGCTGATGGTGGGCGGTTGCAGCCTCGCCGGTCGCAACGTCAACAGTCGGCAGTGCTTTCGGCACAGTAGCAATAGGTTTCATAGCTGCACGCACTCGCAGCACCTGGCCGGTGCTCATGCCGCCCTCAATACCGCCGGCACGACCGGTTTCGCGCTGCAGCGGCGTGCTGGCGTCTGGATTCACCGTCAGCGGATCGTGAGCAACTGAGCCACGCCGTCGCGCGGTTTCAAAACCGTCTCCCACTTCAACGCCTTTGATCGCTTGAATACCCATAAGAGCGCCAGCCAGCCGCGAGTCGAGGCGACGATCCCAGTGCACATAACTGCCGAGCCCTGCGGGCACACCATAGGCGAGCACCTCTACAACACCGCCGACGGTGTCACCCGCTTTTTTAGTGTCGTCTACCTCTGCAACCATTTTTTCGCTGGTTTCAGCATCAAAGCAGCGCAGCGGATCAGCATCGAGGTAGTCCAGATCGCTAAGCCGTGGCAGTGCGCTGTTTTCCGGCACTGCTACCGGGCCGATACTCACAGTGTGACTGACCAGCTCGATACCCAGCTCTAACAGAAAGGCTTTTGCGATTGCCCCCAGCGCCACACGAGCGGCTGTCTCGCGCGCACTCGCCCGCTCTAGCACCGGGCGAGCCTGATCAAAACCATATTTTTGCATCCCCGCAAGATCGGCGTGCCCGGGGCGCGGACGTGTCAGAGGAGCCCCCCGCCCGCGGGATTTATCAGTCAGTTCTGTCGCCTCAGCAGCCATCACCTCTTGCCACTTTGGCCATTCGGTGTTGCCAACGCGCACCGCTATCGGGCTTCCGATGGTGTAACCCTGCACAACACCACCGGCAAAATTAAGTTCGTCCTGCTCAAACTTCATGCGCGAACCGCGACCGTAGCCAAGCTTGCGACGAGCGAGATCGTCTCGCAGTGTCTGCAGTGTCACAGGCACCCCAGCGGGTAAGCCTTCAAGCACAGCAACTAGTTCGGGGCCGTGAGATTCTCCAGATGTAAGCCAACGCAGCATAAGAACTATCTTATGCTAGCGCCGCACGTGCTGCAGAAAGAAGTTCCGCCTCATTCGGTAATGGTTGAGAAATATCGCCTGCAACGAAGATACGCACCTGCAACAGCGCCTGCTCTAACAGCATCGCAAGGCCAGTTTCAACCTGCCGCCCCGCCTCGCTAAAAATCTTTTCAAGCCGGGTTGGACGTGGATCATAAGCAACATCAAAGAGGTCTGCTGCAAGCAGCGCACTTGGAAAATCCGGCGCAGCTGTGCCTGGCAGCGCACTTATAACGAGAGTTGGATCATCTGCAATTACGGTCTCGGAGGCGAGTTTTCCGTGACTGACGTTGATATCAAGATGCAGTTTTTTGAAGTGTTGACTGATAACCGCAGCGCTCTCGGCAGCCGCAGCCTCGCGGCGCGCAAGCACAGTCAAATTGTTGATCCCTAAATCAGTAGCCGCTAGCGCAGCAGAGACTGCGGTTGCACCGGCTCCTAAGATAACCGTCTCACGCGCGTTAAAAGCGGCTTTCTGCAAGGCCCGTGAGAGGCCGGGAATGTCAGTGTTCCAAGCAGCAAACTCGCCCGATTCTAACCGTAACAGCGTGTTAGCAATGCCTGTTGTCGCAACCAGTAAAGACTTTTTTGTAGCGATCGCAGCGGCCTCATATTTCAGCGGCATGGTGACAGAAAAACCGTTAAAATCAGATCCCGCTTCAGTTAGGTAAGAAGCGAGCTGACCCGCGGCAACCTCGGCTCGCTGATATCCCCAATCAAGCCCAAGCTCCCGGTAAATTGCAGTATGAATCACGGGTGACTGTGAGTGCGCGATCGGCGAGCCAAGCACCGCAAATCGCTTAGTCACAGCGTTTCCCGCCCTCAGCCCGGTGCGCTTCACACCACTCAGCTAAGAGACGCGCATTCGCGTCATGTTCTTCCTGTGTCGCAGCGAACCGGGTCTCACCGGTTTCCAGGTTGATCGGCACGAAGAAGAGCCAATCACCCTCAGCAGGGTTAACAGCAGCGTCTATTGCAACATCGCCGGGCATCCCGATTGGGCCGATAGGCAGCCCAGGGTTTGCATAGGTGTTGTACTTATTCGAAGCGTCCGCACGCTCTTCTGGAGTTGTCCAGACGGTATCCAAACGGCCTGTGCCATAGGCCACCGTCGCATCAGACTGCAGAAGCATACCGCTCTCCAGCCGGTTGTAGAACACACGGGCAATCTTCGGGTAGTCGTCGGCATTTGCGCCAGCCTCACGCTGCACAAGCGCGGCCATAGTAAGAATCCGGAAGGTATCCTGCTCAGAGACCCCATGCTCGTTTAGCGCGACCCGCATTCGCTCAACCATTTTCCGAAGGATGGTTTCGGCGGTATCGTTCGGCTCAAATTCATAAGTTGCTGGGAATAGGAAGCCTTCAACAGTTGGAAATTCCGCTGGAATACCCAAAGCTTGCGGATCAGCTGCCGCAGTCTCAAACTCGGCAAGCGGAATCTCCGTCGCCCCTGAAAGCAGCTCCAAAACCGTCTGGTAGGTGTAACCCTCTGGGATGGTCACCCGCCCAGTTAGTTTATTACTGTGATCCTGCAGCGCCTCATACGCAGCCTCTGAGCTCATTTCGAGCCGCAACTTATATGTTCCAACATCAAAAACAGCTTCCGGGTAGCGCTGCACGAGCATCTGAGTAAAGAATTCAGCGCTCTTAATCACGCCGGCCTCTTCGAGTTTGACACCGATCGCAGCTCCCGTGTCACCGGGCTGCACCAAAATTTGGGCTTCGTCGTGCCCCTCCCCCTCATAGTCTTGCGGTTCCTGCCCGAAACCGAAAATGTTTGCGAGAGGCGCACCGTAGTGCCCAAACAGTGCCGTTGCTGTGCCACCGATAGCCAAAAAAATTGCAAGACTAACGGTTATCGCAATAATTATGCGACGACGTTTCTGCTTTTTTTTGCGCTGCGCTGCACGCACCTGGCGTGGCGTCAGTTGGGGTGTCGGTGTTGCGTTCAATATCTTTCGGCCTTCGTGAATTTCAGGAGTGAAATTAGTTCACCACTGTTCCCACCGGTTTACCGGCGAAGCGATCTGAGTCAAGCGCCTGCTGCAAGATCACAACAGCCGCCGCCTGGTCAATTACTTTACGGGAATTTTTTACGTTTTTGCCGGATTGATGCAGGTGTGCCTGAGCTGTCACAGTTGATAATCTCTCATCAACCAACCGCACCGGAATTTCTGCCCCAAGGTTTTTGAGATGTTGCTGCAGGGCCGAGGCGAACTTTTCAGCGTCATCGGTTGAGGGGGTGCGCTCCCCCTGCAAATTAAGCGGTAATCCAACAACAATATCAACTGCGCTATATTCTTCGGCGAGTGTTCTAATGCGCTCAAGATCGCTTAACTCGGTCTGTGCTGCGGCAATATCCGGATGTGTGTCAGCGTCGTAAATACGCGCAACAGTCTCGACGGGCACGGCGAGCATGCGCAGCGCATCACAGCGGGCAACGCCAATTCTGGCTCTGCCCACATCAATACCGAGTCGCGCTCCCAGCATTTTCAATACCGCCGAGCGATTATCGCTGACTTATCTGCTGCCGCAAGACAGAGATAGCCTCGTCGATGCGACTGGCGTCTTGCCCGCCGCCCTGTGCGATATCCGGTTTACCGCCGCCACCGCCGCCGAGAGTTTGGGCGGCAGCGCGCACGAGAGCACCAGCAGCAACACCCAAATCGCGAGCATTTTGGGTGGTTGCCGCAACAACCACAGGCTTCCCAGAGAGCGTTGCGAAAAGAACCGCAACTGCTGGGCGATCCGCAAAACGATCACGTATCTGAATTGCAAGCGAACGCACATCGTCAGCGCTTGCGGCCTCACCGATGTTTGTGAGCACCGCGCTAACACCGTTGAGATCCTCAGCGGCAGCAACCAGGGCCGGAATTTTTTCCTGTAGTTTTGCGGCCTGCAACTGCTGAATATTCTTTTCTGCGGCACGCAGATTTGCGCTGAGCTCTTGCACCTTCTGCACAATCTCACCACGCGGGGCTTTCAAGCTCGCCGCAAGCTCAGAAACCAGCGCCCGCTCAGCCGCAAACTGTTTAAAGCCCTCAAACCCGACAACCGACTCAACACGACGGTTGGTCGATCCAATCGAGCTTTCAGAAATAAGGTTGATAACACCCACCTGTGCGGAGTTGCCAACGTGGGTGCCGGCGCACAGCTCACGCGACCAGGGGCCGCCGATGTCGACAACGCGCACCCTGTCACCGTATTTCTCACCAAACAGCGCCATTGCGCCAAGTTCTTTAGCGGCGTCTAGCGACATTTCGCGTGTCACGACTTCAAAGGAGTTGCGAATTGCGCGGTTGGCGATATCTTCGATCTCGGTGCGCGTTTCAAGACTTAGCGCCTCGGGGTGCGCAAAATCTAAACGCATATATCCCGCTTTATTGTAGGAACCGCTCTGATGCGCCTGCTCCCCAAGCACCTGCCGCAGAGCTGCGTGCACAATATGGGTGGCTGAGTGCGCCTGCTGCGCTCCAAACCGATACTCCGCATCAACCTTAGTAACAACACGATCATCAACAGCAATGGTGCCGGTGTTAACGCGCACAGTGTGCACAATTAGACCCGGAACCGTCTTCTGCACATCAAGCACCTCAGCGCTAAAGCCGCTACCTGTAATGAAGCCCTGATCGGCATCCTGACCGCCTGATTCGGCCCAGAGCGTTGTTTCACGGGTTACGATCTCAACAGTCTGCCCTTCAGAAGCGGTAGAAACAGGCTTACCGTCTATCAGGATGCCAAGCACACGGGTTTCGGTTTCAAGCTCGTCATACCCTAGAAAGACCGTCTCACCCTGCGCACGCAACTCTTGATAGATCGAAAGGTCTGCGCGCTGTCCCTTCTTTTGCTTCGCGTCTGCTTTTGCGCGCTCACGCTGCTCCTGCAGAAGTTTCTGGAAAACCTGCTGATCAACCTTCAGCCCCGCTTCTTCAGCTATTTCACTTGTCAGCTCAATCGGGAATCCGTGCGTATCGTGCAGCATAAAAGCTGCGTCACCGGCGATAGCTTCGCCGCTCTGCTTTGCAATGCCAACAGCTTCATCAAGAATTTGCATGCCGCTGTTGAGCGTGCGCAAGAAGGTTTGCTCCTCTGCGTAGGCGGTGCGTGAGATGAAGTCAAACTTCTCTCGCACCTCTGGATACCCCTCCTGCATTGCGTCGCGCGAGACCGGGAACAGTTCCGGGAAGCACGGCTTGTCATAGCCGAGCAGACGCATAGAGAGAATCACACGGCGCAAAAGGCGGCGCAGAATATAGCCTCTGCCGTCTTTGCCGGGGGTGACACCGTCTGAAATCAGCATTAAACCTGAGCGCACATGATCGGCGATAACCCTGAGACGCACATCGGCAACCGGATCCGCACCGTAAGTAATCCCTACGAGCGCGGCTGCAGCATCAAGGACTGGGCGCACCTGATCGGTTTCATACATGTTATTAACGCCCTGCTTAATAAAAGCAACACGCTCAATGCCGAGACCTGTGTCGATATTTTTTCTGGGTAGCTCGCCAGAAATTTCAAAGTCAGTTTTCGACTTCACATCTTTAATCTGGTACTGCATGAAGACAAGGTTCCAGATTTCGACGTAGCGGTCGTCATCGGTTGCCGGGCCACCGTCAACACCGTATTCAGGCCCCATGTCATAAAAGATCTCAGAGCAGGGCCCTGCTGGGCCTGGCTGCCCGGTTGACCAGAAGTTGGTGTCTTTTCCTAGTTTTTGTATGCGCTCTTCTGGAAGAGTTGAGTGCTTGAGCCAGAAGTTTCGAGCTTCGTCGTCCTCTTCATAGACGGTAACCCACAGATCTTCTGCTTTGAAACCTAAACCGCCCTCATCTTCAGAGGTCGTGAGCAGCTCCCACGCCATCTGAATAGCTTCCTCTTTGAAGTAGTCGCCGAACGAGAAGTTACCGCACATTTGGAAGAAAGTCCCGTGCCGTGGGGTTTTTCCAACTTCTTCAATATCGTTTGTGCGAATACACTTTTGCACGCTCACAGCACTCGGAAACGGTGCAGGCACAATCCCCGTGAAGTATGGGATAAACGGCACCATACCCGCCACGGTGAACATCAACGCCGGGTCGTCGCTCACAAGCGAAGCCGAAGGCACCACTGTGTGCCCCTTCTTCTCGAAGAAGTTAAGCCAACGGCGCTGAATTTCTGCGGTCTTCATTCCGATCCTTTATTGCTTATTTTGAATGTGCTTAGTCGCGAGTTTCTTCTGCTTCTTTATAACCATTAACCGCGGCATCGACCAGCTCATCTACCGCCTGGTTAACGCGTTCAAAGAAACGCCGGCCGGTCGGATTTTTGTTCACCAGGTGAGCCAGAACAAAGCCTAGAACAATTCCACTAAGTAGCGCACGAATTTTTGCCACAGCTATTCCCCTCTCAGAGTTTCTTGTTTTATAGCCTACCGTTAGACACCTTGATGGCAGAATAGAACCATGGATTTTGTTTCAACCCGCGGCGGTATGCAACCGGCAAGTTTTGGTGAGATTTTAATTGAGGGCTTAGCTCCCGATGGCGGTTTAACGGTGCCTGTTGATCTGCCACGAATTGCGCTCTGGGATATTGAAGCTTGGCGCGGTCTTTCCTATTCTGAGCTTGCAGCCCAGGTAATAATGAAGTTCTGGACGGATATAGACCCGGGCGACCTCGAGGAAATAACCTACAACGCCTACCGCAATAGTTTTAACTCACCTGAGGTGGTGCCGGTCACAGAGCTGACAAGCGGTTTCGGTCTTGTCGGTCTCTCAGAAGGCCCGACTCTTGCCTTTAAAGATATGGCCATGCAGTTTCTCGGTGAGGCTATCCCCTACGTTCTGAAGCAGACCAATAGCCGCCTCAATATTGTCGGCGCAACATCTGGCGATACCGGATCAGCAGCTGAATACGCCTTCCGCTCGAAGCCGAATGTGTCCGTTATCATGCTCTCTCCAAAGGGGCGCATGAGCGATTTTCAGCGTGCGCAGATGTATTCACTCGATGATGACAATATTCATAACATTGTCATTGACGGTGTTTTTGACGACTGCCAGAATCTGATGAAGCAACTCAATGCCGACCTTGATTTCAAGAAGCAGGTTGCACTTGGTGCAGTCAACTCAGTTAATCTCGGTCGTGTAGTAGCCCAAAGCGTTTACTACTTCTGGGCGTGGCTGCGCATCACCGACAAAATGACAGAGCAGAAGCGTGCACAAACAAAGGTGTCGTTTGCTGTGCCGAGCGGCAACTTCGGCAACGTGCTCTCAGGCTTAGTTGCAAAGCAGATGGGCGTTCCGATTAACAAACTTGTGGTTGCGACGAACGAAAACAACGTGCTCCACGAGTTCTTCTCAACCGGCGTTTACCGCCCCCGCAGCGCTGCCGACACGCACATCACATCCAGCCCCTCGATGGATATATCAAAAGCTTCCAACGTGGAACGGTTAATTTATGACGTGCTCGGGCGCGATCCAGAAAAACTCTTGGCTGCGTTTAAAGAGCTCGATGAAACAGGTGTGATAGACCTCTCTCACGAGGTGTCACGTTTTAAAGATGAGTTCGGCATTTATTCAGCTACCTCAACGCACGCGGATCGCTTGCGCACTATTAAAGAGGTGTTTGAAAATACCGGAGTCATCATTGATCCGCACACCGCTGATGGGGTAAACGCCGCACTCGCGCATCGGGACGACGATGAAATTATGTACGTTCTGGAGACAGCTAAACCGCAGAAATTCGCAGAGACCGTGATCGAGGCAGTTGGAAAGCCCGCCGAGCTCACCGCCGCTATGGAAGAAATGCTCACCAAACCACAAAAGACTGTGGATATGGGTGTAGATATCGATGCACTGCGCGATTTTGTGTTAGAAAACGCGGTCTAGTTATATCCCGCGCTGCCAGCGCGAAAAATATTTGCACGAAAAACGGCGCCCACCCCAAACCGGGGCGGGCGCCGTTTCTGTAGGCGTGTCTAAGCACGCCGGGAAGTCTTAGCGACCTGAGTAGTACTCAACAACCAGCTGCTCTTCGCAGATGATTGGAACCTCAGCGCGCTTCGGACGACGCACGAGCTTTGCCTGGAGCTTATCCAGCTCAACCTCAAGGTAGCCCGGGGTCGGAGGCAGAACCTCAGCGTGTGCACCGGTTGCCGCAACCTGGAATGGCTCAAGAGCCTCTGAGCGTGGCTTGACGTGCACGAGTTGACCCGGCTTCACACGGAATGAAGGGCGGTCAACAATCTTGCCGTCTACAAGAATGTGACGGTGCACAACGAGCTGACGTGCCTGAGCCTGGGTGCGTGCGAAACCTGCGCGCAGCACCAGTGCATCAAGACGCATTTCGAGCAGCTCTACGAGGTTTTCACCTGTTAGGCCTGCCTGGCGGCGAGCCTCAGCGAAAACAATCCGCAGCTGCTTCTCGCGGATACCGTACTGTGCGCGCAGACGCTGCTTCTCACGCAGACGAACAGCGTAGTCGCTGTCGCTCTTACGCTTGGTGCGGCCGTGCTGCCCTGGCGCGTATGGACGCTTCTCGAGGTACTTAGCTGCCTTTGGTGTGAGTGCAATACCGAGGGCACGTGACTGACGTACCTTTGCACGGCTGCGAGTGGTCTTTGACATCGCATTCCTTTCTATTGTTTCTGCATTTCGATGCGCGTTAGGGTGTCGCGCCCCTGTCTCCTCGGCCTTTAGCCCTGTCCGCACGAGCTATCGTGCACGCAACAGAACCGAACCACCTAAGTGGTAAGGAAACGACCAGTTGCAGAAACTTTGAAAAGCTCTGCCACTGCGCTGGCAAGCCAGCATAAGATAGCCAGAAGCAAGCTTAGCAGTTATTCGCCTGTAATTTCGCGGATTGCATCTAAATTTGCGCCAATCTGCCCCTCGAAGCCGTGCGCAGATGGGTTGTAATAGCGCTTTCCTCTGAGCGTCTCTGGTAAATACTGCTGTTTTAGCACTCCGCGCGCATCACTGTGCGGATATTTATAACCTTTGCCATGCCCCAAAGCTTTTGCGCCCGGATAGTGCGCATCACGCAGGTGCGGCGGCACAACCCCACCACGACCGGTCTTAACATCTGCTATCGCAGCGTCAATGGCAGTAATAACAGCATTTGATTTAGGTGCGGTCGCCAAGTAAATAGTGGCTTCAGCAAGCGGTATGCGCGCCTCCGGCAGGCCAATTAGTTGAGTTGCCTGCGCCGCAGCAGTTGCAATAACAAGCGCCTGCGGATCCGCAAGTCCGATATCTTCTGCGGCGTGCACCATCAATCGTCGTGCAATAAATCGCGGATCCTCCCCCGCCTCAATCATGCGCGCTAAGTAGTGCAGTGCTGCATCTGGGTTCGAACCGCGGATGGATTTAATAAAAGCACTGATCACGTCATAGTGCTGATCCCCATTTTTGTCATAGCGCAAAATTGCCCGATCCACGGCTTGTGAGACCAATTCAGCGGTGATTTCAGGGGTGTCATTCTGGTCTGCAGCTGTCAGCGCAGTTGCTGCAACAGCTTCCAGAGTTGTCAGTGCCCGCCGCGCATCTCCGCTGGCCAATTGGATGATTGCCTGCAGGGCTTCGGGCGTCAGTTCCACACTCGCGTTAAGACCCTGCGGTGCGGCGATAGCGCGCGTAACAAGCTGTTGCAGGTCTGCATCTGTTAGCGGCTGCAGGGTCAGTAGCAGGGAACGAGATAGCAGCGGACTAATCACCGAGAATGACGGATTTTCCGTGGTTGCCGCCACCAGTGTCACCCAGCCGTTTTCAACACCCGGCAGCAGCGCATCCTGCTGCGCCTTCGAGAAACGGTGGATTTCGTCTAAAAAGAGCACTGTTTGCACACCATACAGGTCGCGATCATTAAGCGCTTTATCCATCACCGCACGCACATCTTTAATACCCGCTGTGACAGCTGACAGCTCTACGAAGCGGCGGCCACTCGACTGCGCAAGGGCCTGCGCGATAGTGGTTTTGCCAACGCCGGGTGGCCCCCAGAGAATGACCGACACAGCGCCGCTCTCCTCAGCGGCCAACTGACGCAGCGGTGAACCGGGGTGCAAAAGATGCTGCTGCCCGACCACTTCATCAAGGGTGCGTGGGCGCATACGCACAGCAAGTGGCTGCTGCATAGGCCCGCGCCGATCTTGATATTTGGAAGAGAGCATAGGCCTCCATAGTAGCGCTCATACTCCTAATGTAAGCTTGAAGAGTATTGTCAAACACGTGCGCACAAGGATCGTGCGCACCCCGAGCGAAAGATCGAAACGGTGACTGCAGAAAACACCTGGGGCCGCGTAGACGAAACCGGAAATGTATTCGTAAAGGACAGTGACAGCGAACGCCTTGTCGGCCAGTTCCAAGACGGCACCTCAGAAGAGGCACTGGCGTACTTTACCCGTAAATACGATGATCTCGCTTACCAGGTAACTCTTTTGGAGGCGCGCATTGCGCGCGGCACGGCTAACGCCAACGTCACCCAGTCTGTTGAAAAACTCGAGCAGCAGGTGGCAGAGCCGCACGCTGTGGGAGATCTGCAAGCGTTACGCGACCGTGTTGCCACTCTAAAGCAAAAGGCTAACGATTTCGCCGCCGCAGAAAAGGCGCGCAAAGAAGCAGCGCGTAAGGCAACGCTCGCCGAGCGTGACGCAATCGCAACTGAGGCTGAAAGACTCGCTGCCCAGCCGGCCGGCAACACCAATTGGAAGAAAACAGCCGCACAGTTTGAAGAGCTGTTTGCAAAATGGCAGCACTCGCAGCGCAACTCTGCGCCAATCTCAAAATCACAGTCTGATGCCCAGTGGCGTCGCTTCCGTGCAGCGCGCAGCACGTTTGAAACCACCCGCCGTCAGTATTTTCTGAAGATTGACGCAGAAAATAAAGAAGTGCGCCAAATAAAAGAGAAGCTAATCACAAAGGCTGAGGCGCTCGCTCCAAAGGGTGCAGAGGGTGTTGACGAATACCGGCTACTGCTCGATGAGTGGAAGACAGTCAAGCGCGCCAGCCGAAAGCTTGAAGACAGTCTGTGGGCCAGGTTTAAGGCCGCTGGCGATACACTTTTTGCAGCTCGCGCAGAAGAGCTGGCCGCGGTTGATGAGGAGTACAAGGCAAACCAGGAAAAGAAGGAAGCGTTGCTCGCAGATCTGGGCAGCCAAATAAAGTCTGAACCAAACTATCAAGAAGCACGCAAGCTGCTGGCAAACTTACAAGAGCAGTGGGCGGAAATTGGCCGCGTTCCGCGCGATCAAAAGCGCAAAATCGAGGATCAACTGCGTCAGCTACAGGATCATGTTGCAGATCTCGAGGCAAAGCACTGGGAAGAGACGGATCCAGAGCCGGAGGCGCGTGCGTCTGGTTTGCGAGAGCAGCTTGAGCAGTCGATAGCCCAGCTAGAGGCGGAGCTTACTACAGCTAACCCAAGCCAAAAAGTTGCGATCGAAGAAAAGCTCGCAACGCAGAAGGCTTGGCTTACCGCGCTCGGCTAACAGCACGATCCAACAAAATTACGGGAGTTTTCCACAGATTGAAAGCTCCCGTAATTTTTTGTTTCTTGCAGCGGGAATAATGTGTGTATGCGAAACGCTATCCCCCTTCCAAATATCCCGATTGCACAGTTGCAGGAGGCAATTGAGCGGCTTCCTGCAACACTGCTTAGCGCGCATCGAATGCACGGCGCACTTGAACACTGCGGCCTTGGCTACAGGCCGACCTGCGTAAAAGAATCAGCGGAGATTAGAGCTCGCTCACTTGCTTCATTTCTACCGCCGCACACAGTTATTTGTGGTGTAACAGCAGCTTGGGTTTGGGGAGCCATAGGCAAATTTCGCAGTCCGATTGAAGTGAACAATTTTGGTGGCTCCTGTCGCATTCCTGCAGGGGTGCACAATCGCACTGTAATCAGACACGCACGCATCACAGCTGATGAGGTCGTCTCGTTAGGCGGTGTTAGGGTCACCACCACCAGGCGCACTGTTTTTGATCTTCTATACTTCTACGAAGCGGCAAATACAGCACCCTTACAGTTAATGCTGCTGGGGCTCATGCGGCTCTCGCAGCTTACTCCCGATGATATTCTCGAAAGCCTATTAACACGCCAACATCCGCGCAAACAGCACGCACTACGCCTCGCACAGCAGGTGTTTAAACAGTCTTAAACCATGTTGACGCGATAAACGTCGTACACTCCTTCTAGACGGCGCACAGCATTAAGCACCCGCTCCAAGTGGGTGGTATTGACCATTTCAAAAGAGAAGCGACTAATCGCCAACCGTGAACTGCTCGTTTGCACAGATGCCTGCAGAATATTCACATGATGCTCAGAGAGCGTGCGAGTCACATCAGACAGCAGTCGCGAGCGATCAAGCGCCTCAACCTGAATATTAACGAGGAACACATTACGCGGATTTGCCGCCCACTCAACTTCAATCAGACGCTCTGACTGAGATTTTAGTGCAGCATAGTTCGAACAGTCTGCACGATGCACAGAGACTCCCGAACCTTTCGTAATAAACCCGCAAATCTCATCTCCCGGCACCGGCGTGCAGCACTTCGCCAGTTTCACCAGAACATCGCCAGCACCCCTGACAAGCACACCGCACTCAGATGATGCTTTAGCGTTAAGAGAGCGCGCAGTGTAAAGCGATTCCGCTATCGGACTGTCAACATCCGATTGCTCTTCTCGGGCGATTGCAGCAACAATCTTTTCCACCACAGAGTGGGCGGAAACATGACCCTCGCCGATCCCGACATAAAGCCCTGCGATATCCTCATAGTGCAGCTGCAGCACAACCTGCTGCAGCGCCTCAGACTGCATCAGCTTATGAATTGGCAGCTGCCTCCGACGCATTTCCTTAACAAGATCTTCTTTGCCCTGTTCTTCAGCGTCGGCGCGGCGTTCCTTCGTGAACCACTGGCGGATTTTATTCTGCGCGCGCTTACTCTTAACAAAGCTCAACCACCCCTGTTTCGGGCCGGCAGATTGATCGTTTGAGGTGAGCACCTCAACCACGTCACCGTTCTTCAGCTCTGTTTCCAAAGCCACCATTCGCCCGTTTACACGAGCTCCCATGGTGCGGTGACCGATCTCAGTGTGCACTGCATAAGCAAAATCAACCGGGGTGCCACCAGCGGGCAGACCGATCACTCGCCCCTTTGGGGTGAACACATAAACTTCCTTAGCGCCGATTTCAAAACGTAAGGCGTCAAGAAACTCACTCGGATCTTCGGTCTCGGCCTGCCAATCGTTAATGTGCGAGAGCCACGCCATCTCTTCGGTAGCGGTGCCCTTTTCAACGTCAGCAGCACTCTGCCCGGCCTTATACTTCCAGTGCGCAGCAACACCGTATTCGGCACGGTGGTGCATGTCTACTGTGCGCACCTGAATCTCAACGGCACGACCGTCAGGGCCAATAACCGTTGTGTGCAGTGACTGATAGAGATTGAATTTTGGCGTGGCGATGTAGTCTTTAAAGCGCCCCGGAATTGGCGTCCACCGTGCATGCACCGCACCGAGCACGGCATAGCAGTCACGGATAGTTTCAACGATGACTCGAATTCCCACCAGGTCGTAAATGTCGTCGAAATCTCGACCGCGCACAACCATTTTCTGGTAGATCGAATAGAGCTCTTTCGGGCGCCCGGCTACCTTACCGCGGATACGCGATTCACGCAGATCCTGCTGAATCGCATCAGTCACCTTTTTCACCAACTCTTCACGCTTCGGGTTGCGCTGCGTAACAAGATTCTCAATCTCGTTGTAAAGCTTTGGTTTTAGGGTTGCGAAAGACAGGTCTTCAAGCTCAGTCTTCAAGCCTTGAATACCGAGACGGTGCGCAAGCGGTGCGTAAATCTCAAGTGTTTCGGTTGCTTTTGCACGCGCCTTCTCAACGGGCATAAAACCCCATGTGCGCGCGTTGTGCAAGCGGTCAGCGAGCTTTATTAAGAGCACGCGAATATCGCGGGTCATAGCGACAATCATTTTTCGCACGGTTTCTGCCTGTGCGGCCTCCCCGTACTTCACCTTATCTAACTTCGTCACGCCATCAACAAGAAGAGCGATCCGATCGCCAAAATCGGCCGTCAGCTGTTCAAGACTGTAATCAGTATCTTCTACTGTGTCATGCAGCAGTGCGGCTGCAACAACGGTGGGCGCAACACCAAGATCTGCGAGAATCTGGGCGACCGCAACTGGATGCGTGAAATACGGCTCCCCGCTTCTGCGCGTCTGCCCCTCATGCGCTTTCTCACCGACTTTATAGGCGCGTTGGATCACGCTCACATCAGCACGCGGATGTTGCGATTTTACGGTTTTAATCAGCTGATCGAGACCGTCGGGGGTCTGCGAACGCGCGAAAACCCGCGGCACAAAACGGCGCAGCGAGTTACCAGAATGCTGCTGAGTGTTATTCATCACAGAACCACCTTTCTAATAGCCCTACGATACACCCGCACAACCGGGTTACACGCTAGCCGACGTTTGCGTATGGATCAACAGAGGTATCAGCCTTCTTTTTAACCACCCGCCGTGGTTTGCGTGCGAGAGTATCAACACCCCTCGCACGCGCCTTACGCACCTCGTCATCGTTTTCTACGATTGCGCTCTCCCGTTCACGCAGGTGCGAGTAGACGGGAGCGGCTATAAAGATTGTGGAGTATGCACCGACGAGAATGCCGATGAAAAGCGCCAATGCGATATCACGTAGCGTGCCCGCGCCGAGCACAGCAGCACCAATGAAAAGGATAGATGCAACCGGCAAAAGAGCCACAACTGAGGTGTTTATAGAGCGCACTAGGGTCTGGTTAACCCCAAGATTCACAGCCTCAGCAAAAGTGCGACGCCCGTTCATCTCTTCGGGTGCGGTGTTTTCACGGATTTTGTCGAACACCACGACGGTGTCGTAGAGTGAGTAGCCCAAGATTGTCAAGAACCCGATCACCGCTGCCGGTGTAATTTCGAAGCCTGACAGGCCGTAAACTCCCGCGGTAAGCACGAGGTCGTGACCCAGCGCAATAAGAGCTGCCAATGACATCTTCCAGGTGCGGAAGTAAACCGCCATCACAATTGCGGCGAAGATAAGGAAAACAACAAGCGCAATCAGCGCCTGCCTAGTCACATCCTGACCCCAAACAGCGCCAATAAATGAGGAGGTTACTTCGTCATTTGTAACTCCGTAGGCTGCTGCAAGTTCGTCAGCCAAGGCGATTGACTGCGAGGGCTCAAGCTGTTCAGTCTGCACCTGAATATCAGAGGCACCAACGAGGAGCACCCGTGGTTCGGTGCCCGGCAGCTGCTGCTGCACAACCTCAGTTGCTACCGCTGGATCACGATCCGCTCCCTCAGGCAAATGCACCTGGAACTGGCTGCCGCCCGTAAATTCGATACCGAGCTGGTAGCCACCGCGGATGAACGGACCGACCAGCGCAACAACGATGAGACCGAGAGCAATGAGATACCACAGCTTCCGGCGGCCAACAATGTTGAACGATTTTTTACCGCTGTACAGATCATTGCCGAGCTGACTTAAGGATTGTTTCGCCATGATTAGTTCTCCTCCTTAGCAGCAGCCGCAAGAGCTTTCCGTTCGGCAATAGTCATTTGATTTTTCACGCGCGAGCGGCCGCGACCGCGCTTCGCAACGCGCCGCCCCGGCGCATCCGCCAGTGAGCGAGGTTGTTTCTCTGTCTCTTCGGGTGTCTCTGCAGACTCCGCTGCAACCGCCTTCTCAGCAAAACGGCCGCGACCGCGATAGCTGGCTCCGTGCCTGCGCGGATCAAGACCGGAAGCCGGATGCCCATCACCGAAGAATCTAGTGCGTGCAAGCAGGGTCAGCACAGGGTGAGTGAAGAGTGAAACAACAACCAGGTCGATAAGGGTTGTAAGCCCCAGGGTGAAAGCAAAACCGCGCACGTTACCAACGGCGAGAGCGAAGAGGATCGCAGCCGCTAAGAAGTTGATCGTGTCTGAGGCCAGAATGGTTCTAAACGCCTTGCGCCAACCGGATGCCACAGCCTCCTGCAGTTGCAGGCCGTCACGTAGCGCATCACGCACTCGTTCGAAGTACACGATAAATGAGTCTGCGGTGATACCAATTGCCACGATAATACCCGTCACACCGGCGAGTGAGAGCCGGTAACCCTGTCGCCACGAGAGGTAGGTTAAGAGCAGGTAGGTCAGAAGGCCTGCTACCAGCAACGAAGCGACGGTGAGCAGACCAAGCGCGCGGTACTGGAAGATTGAGTAGATGACGACTATAGCAAGACCGATGAGACCGGCGATCAGACCGGCGGCTAGCTGGCTGCTACCGAGGGTTGCTGAAATATCTTCCTGACTCTGCACAGTAAAACTGATTGGCAGAGCGCCATACTTCAGCTGGTCTGCCAGAGTCTGCGCTGATTCCTGAGTGAATGAACCCGAGATCTGCGGGCGACCGTCAAGAATTAGGCCGTTCATTGCGGGCGCTGAAATCACCTGACCGTCAACAACAAAGGCAAACATGTTCAACGGCGCCTGCTTGTTTAGAAGACGCTGACTGACCTCACCAAAAATGCGAGTTCCCTCTTCATTGAACCTGATGTTTACACCCCATTTACCGGTGCTCGCACCGGAAGAGGTTGCAATAAGCCCGGCGCTAGCATCACTAATGGAATCGCCTGTTAGCTCAACAGGGCCGAGGATGAACTTGGTGCGGCGCAGGTCGTCACAGGTAAACACAGGCAGTTCTGGTTTAGCTGCGCTAACGGTTGCAAGGTTAGCCGCGGTGCAATCAAATTTTTCGAAGGCAGCGAGCAGTTCTTGAGAGACCCAGTCAGTTGAGCCGGGCTCGGGTGGCTGCGGCGAGGGCAAAAGTGCTGCATCCTGAGCTGGGTTTTGCCCGGCTTCCTCCGGTAGCTCAGGCGCAGTTTCGGATCGCAGCTCATTCACAACCGCTTCAGTAAGCCCGTTGCCCTCCATCAACACAGGGCGCAGATCTAGGCGGGCAGAGGCTTCGATACGCGCTAGTGTTGCCTCATCTACACGCCCTGGAATCGACACCAGAATATTGGTGCCACCCATGGTGCTAACCTCGGCTTCTGAAACACCTGAGGCATCGACTCGCTGCCGGATAATTGCAACTGCCTGCTGCACCTGTTCGGCAGACACAGTGCCGCCATCGTCGGTGCGCGGTGCGAGTAGAATTTGTGTTCCGCCCTGCAAGTCGAGCGCTAGCTTGGGGGTAATGGTCGCATCACTGCGTGTCAGGCCAAGACCTAATAGTCCGGCTAGCGCAACTAAGATCACGAGCAGACCGATTAATGACCGTCGCGCATTCTTAATAATTGGGGTTGCAGCCAACGTTGTTTCGCTTTCTTCTGGACGCAACAAACGCCCGACACAAAGGTGTGGGGCGTTTGCTGATTTAAGTTGCTAAATCTGTCGATTACCGTTTTCGTCGCTTGGATTGATGTCGTCTGTCACAGCAGGATCGCTAGCTTCTGTCTCTGTCAGACGCTCTGCCGCAGGAATATCAGCGGGGGCGGCCTCAGGAACAATCTCGCGGATTGCTTGAATATGAATCTCGATCGCAGCATCACCGCTTGCAATAGTCGCGCGATTGCTGTCACGGTCTACAGTTATGATTCGGCCGTAGATACCCGATGTGGTCATGATTTCCACACCCGGCTGCAAACCGCTGTTCATCTGTTCACGCTGTGCTTTAACACGTCGACTGTTGCGAAACATCATGAACACCATCAGGGCTAACAGGCCGAGCATGATTATCATAACTGGATCAAATGGCATTGGTTCTCCTGACGGCTTTACAGATAATACTTAACTATTCGACTATACGGCATCGGGCTGTGGAAGCCCTAAGATTGTGTATGCTTTAGCGGTTGCGATGCGCCCGCGAGAGCTCCGTGTCATAAGCCCTGCCCGGACGAGAAACGGTTCCACAACTGATTCAACGGTTTCCGCTTCTTCACCAACTGAGACCGCAAGTGTCTGCAGGCCTACAGGGCCACCGTTAAAGCGTTCAACAACAGCGCGCAAGACTTCGCGATCGAGGCGATCAAGCCCGAGTGCGTCAACATCGTAGAGCGCTAACGCTGCACGCACGCTCTGTTCATCAGCGGGTTTATCATGCACGAGCGCATAGTCGCGGGCCCGGCGTAATAGTCGGTTAGCGATACGCGGTGTGCCACGCGACCGCGAGGCAATTTCAGCTACCGCTTCCGCAGTGATCGGGAAGTTTAGGAGGTTAGCCGCGCGCGCAACCACCTGCTCTAATTCGCTGTCATCATAAAACTCCAGGTGAGCAGTAAAACCAAAGCGATCACGCAGGGGGTTCGGCAGCAGCCCGGCTCGAGTTGTTGCACCAACGAGAGTGAACGGAGCAATTTCTAAAGGAATCGATGTTGCGCCGGCGCCCTTTCCGACCATAATGTCGATGCGGAAATCCTCCATCGCGAGGTACAGCATCTCCTCCGCCGAGCGTGCCATGCGATGTATTTCATCAATAAAAAGCACCTCGCCCGGCGTGAGCGCAGACAACACTGCCGCCAAATCACCCGCGTGCTGAATTGCCGGCCCTGAGGTTTGGTGCAGTGGTTTATTAAGTTCCTGCGCCACAATCATAGACAGTGTGGTTTTACCCAATCCCGGCGGCCCGGCAAGCAAAATATGGTCGGGTGCTCTCCCCTGTATCTGTGCCGCCTGCAAAAGTAAGCGCAACTGCTCTCGCACTTTTGTTTGCCCGACAAACTCATCAAGGTTACCGGGGCGCAGCGCACCCTCGATCGCTAGTTCAGCGCTGCTTGCCTGTGGAGAAAGTTCGTTCGACATTGCGACCACCTATCGGTTCTGCAACAGCACCAGAGCCGCTTTTAACACTGCAGCGGTATCTTTCGCTACACCGGTTTGTAAAGCGTCGTCAACAGCGGTTAGGGCGGCGGTTTCATTAAAGCCCATTCCAGTGAGCGCGGCGACCACCTGATCGCGCATAGCTGGCGTTAAGCCGTTTTCAGCCACACCAGATGTTTGCGGATCGGCCGCAGCGCTCGCAAAGGAAGCGACTTTACCGGCGAGCGATACCATGATCATTTTTGCTGATTTCGGCCCGATTCCGCTAACTGCTTGAAACGGTTTCGGATCCTCGTGCGCGACCGCTGTGGCGATCTGCTGCGGGGTCAGGGCTGAGAGCACCCCGAGTGCGCTCCGCGGCCCCACACCGTTCACACTCAACAGCAGGTTAAACACCTCGAGCTGCTCTCGATCCGCAAACCCGAACAGTGTTTGCGCATCCTCCCGCACAATAAGCTGCGTGTGCCAAAACACTTTGTCGCCTGTGTGCGTGGTTGCAGCAAGGGGAGCCGGCAGCTCAACTCGATAGCCGAGCGCGCCGGTGTCTACCACAGCATGATCTGCAGCGCGGTGGGTGACCTCTCCCCTAATTGATGCAATCACAGCTGTTATTCACCCGCACGCACTGCGCGATTCACTGCGCTAATAATCGCCTTTAACGTAGACCGTGTTGTTGATGAGTCAAGCCCCACACCCCAGATGCGCTGCCCTGCGACTTTAAGATCAACGTACGCAGCCGCTACCGCATCGGATCCCTGCCCGAGAGCGTGCTCTGCATAGTCGAAGACGGTTGCTTCTAAGCTCGAATCGAGGGCGTTTAGCGCATGCAGGAAAGCATCTACTGGGCCGTTACCAATTCCGCTTAGTTCCACTTCTTCAGCACCGACGCGCATTTTTGCGATGAGTTGGGTGTCTCCCTCGTCAACGCTGGTAGTGCTCTGCTGCAGCAGCTCATAACGGCCCCAGCGCTCGGTAGCAACCGTGCTCGGCAGATATTCATCCTGGAAAATCTGCCAAATCTGCTCGCTGGTGAACTCGCCACCCTCAGCATCGGTGCGAGCCTGCACGACCTGGCTAAACTCGATCTGCAGTTGCCGCGGTAGATCGAGCTGATGGTCGGCCTTCAAAAGATAGGCCACCCCACCCTTGCCAGACTGTGAGTTCACACGAATAACGGCTTCGTAGTTGCGCCCCAGATCCTTCGGATCGATCGGGAGATACGGCACCGCCCACTCGATCTCGTCCACAGTCTTACCGGCGGCCAGAGCGTTCCGCTCCATGCGCTCGAAGCCCTTCTTGATAGCATCCTGGTGGGAACCGGAGAATGCTGTGTAAACAAGGTCTCCCGCCCAAGGGCTGCGCTCGTGCACCTTCATCTGGTTGCAGTACTCCGCGATGCGGCGAATCTCGTCAAGGTCTGAAAAGTCGATTTCAGGGTCTATGCCCTGCGAGAAAAGATTTACACCCAGTGCAACCAGGTCAACGTTGCCGGTGCGTTCCCCGTTACCGAAAAGGCAGCCTTCGATGCGGTCAGCGCCGGCCATGTAACCGAGCTCTGCCGCAGCCACAGCGGTGCCGCGATCGTTGTGCGGATGCAGCGACAGAATGACGTTCTCGCGGTGATTTAAATGACGCCCCATCCACTCGATTGAGTCGGCGTAGACATTCGGGGTTGCCATCTCAACTGTTGCTGGCAGGTTGATAATCACCTTGCGCTCAGGTGTTGGGCAAAAAACCTCAAGCACGGCGTTGCAGACTTCAACAGCATACTCAAGCTCGGTGCCGGTGTAAGACTCTGGTGAGTACTCGTAGTAGATCTCGGTATCTGGGCAGATTGATTCAAACTGCTTGCAGAGTTTGGCGCCGGCAACAGCGATCTCTTTTATGCCCTCTTTATCTTTGTTAAACACAACATCGCGCTGCAGCACACTTGTTGAGTTGTAGATGTGCACAATTGCCTGCTTGGCACCTATCAACGACTCGTAGGTGCGTTTAATAAGATGCTCACGCGCCTGGGTTAGCACCTGGATCGTGACATCATCCGGGATCAGATCCTCTTCAATAAGCTGACGCACAAAGTCAAAGTCTGTTTGGCTCGCAGACGGAAACCCAACCTCGATCTGCTTGTATCCCATCTTCACCAGCAGCTCAAACATCTTTCGTTTGCGCTCAGGGCTCATCGGGTCGATCAGCGCCTGGTTGCCGTCTCTGAGGTCAACCGCGCACCACAGGGGTGCCTTCTCGATACGTTTTGTCGGCCAGGTGCGATCCGGCAGCTCTACTTTGATCTGCTCATGAAACGGGCGGTAGCGATGAATCGGCATGCCTGAAGGGTTTTGCGTGTTTTGCACTGTTTTCTCCTGATATCTACAAAGAAAGTCAGACCGGAAATGAGAAACTCCGCGACGAGGGAGGTCTTATTGTCTAAGACTCGTCGCGGCGACTAAGCAGAAGAAATTTATGCACGCCTCTAGCCTAACAGAATTTGCTTCAGGATCAGCCCGTAAGCAACAGGCAGGCACCCGGCGCGTGCTGTTTACGGATCGCTCCGCAGGTCACAAACAGCAGATACTGAGGCGAAATTTAGAACCCAAGACGGTTCAAATGCTTCGGATCGCTCTGCCACTCTTTAAGAACTTTTACCCGCAGCGACAGGTACACTTTACGCCCGAGGAGCTGTTCAATCTGTTTCCGGGCAGCCTGCCCAATATTTTTGAGCTGCTGGCCTCCCCGGCCAATCACGATCCCTTTTTGACTGTCACGTTCGACGATCAAACTCGCATAAATTCGCAATTTACCCGTCTCTTCGTCTTCTTCATAATCGTCAACTGTGGCCGCCAGCGAGTGCGGCAGTTCTTCACGCGCACCGTAGATGGCAGCTTCACGAATGAGCTCCGCGATCCGATCGTCTTGTGATTCATCTGTCAGGTGCGTCTCTTCATAGAGCTGCGACGACAGCGGCATCTGCTCTATCAGGAGATCTGCGAGCTCGTCGACCTGGGTGCCGGCCACAGCGCTTGTGGGAATTACCGCCTCCCAATCACCGAGCGCATCAACCTCTGCCAATCGTTCAATTACCGTGTTCGGATTGGTTTCATCAATTTTTGTGATGATCGCGATTTTCTTTGCCTGTGTGAAGCGTTGCACCTGATCATAGATAAATTTATCGCCCGGACCAATTTTTTCGCCCGCCGGGAAGCACTGCGCGATTACATCCACCTCTCCGAGAGTGCTCTCAACAAGAGCGTTAAGACGTTTGCCGAGCAACTTCCGCGGCCGGTGTATGCCGGGGGTGTCAACAATGATTAGCTGGCCAGACTGCCGATGCACGATGCCGCGAATTGCCCGTCGCGTCGTTTGTGGCTTTGGGCTGGTAATGGCAATCTTCTGCCCCACAAGCGCATTGGTTAAAGTTGATTTACCGACGTTGGGGCGGCCAACAAAACTTACAAACCCGGCTCTAAATTCAGTCGTCATTAGATTCCTCAGTTTCCTCATCCACTTCCGGCTCGCCCACCCAGACAGCGCTCATTTGCAGAATACGATTGCGGCGATCAACCTGGGTTACTGTCAGTTCAATGCCGGCAACTGTAGCGGTGTCACCATCCTCGGCGAGGCGGTCCAACTCTTTCACCATGAGGCCAGCAACGGTATCAACGTCCTCATCTTCGAGTTCAATTTCAAAGAGTTCACCAAGCTCCTGCACGGTGAGACGCGGATTAATCATAAAGCTACCGTCGTGCTGCTCAGCGACTTCCTGCAGCTCACGGTCGTGTTCATCGTAGATGTCACCCACAAGCTCCTCAATCAGATCTTCTAGCGTGACCAGACCGGAAACACCGCCGTATTCATCCACTGTCAGAGCCAAATGGTTGTTTTCTAACTGCATCTGCTGCAGCAGTGCATCAGCACGCATCAGATCCGGCACAAACAGCGCTGGTTTCATCATTCGCGTTACCGGCGCCGTTAATGCTTCATCGCTGTGACGCAGCACAAATCCGCTTGCGTCACGCAAATGGATCACTCCGAGCACATCATCCGCGTCTTCGTTTATGACCGGCATCCGGCTGCGACGACTTGCAAGCAGCATCTCTAAGGCCGCCGCCATCGAAGTCTCAGCGTCGACAGTCATCATGTCGGTGCGCGGCACCATCAGTTCGCGCACGCGGGTATCACCGAAGCGTAACAGCGAGTGAATATAGTCTCGGTCTTCCTCTTCCAAAACATCGCGCTCAGCGGCACGATCAACAAGTGAGAGCAGCGCGCGATCCGCATCCAATTCCTGCTCTGTCTGCTGTGCGCGCTCACCGACAGCCGTATTGATTCGCAACATCCCAATTGCTACTGGCCCCACCAGTATGCGCACGGCACGCATCAACGGGGTTGCAAAACGCAGCACCTTGTCGGCGCGGTTTATGCCGTAGAGGCGTGGGCTTGCGCCAACCAAAATAAATGTCGAAATAATGAGGAACAGCGTGGCTGTGGCCAGTGACAGCCAAAGACTGTCTGTGAATTCAAAAATCACCAGTGTGATTAACACCGCTGCAAGGCTTTCGGCGCTGATGCGCGCAAACGACATAGCCGTTTGGTGTGCGGCCTCGTCTTCGGCAATTTTGCGCAGCGCACGATCCACACGAGACGAACCGACAGCGAGTTTAAAAATATCGGCGCGCGACCTGGCCGTCAGCGCAGCATCAGCTGCAGCGAGCAGCGCCCCCACCGACAGCAGCACAATCGCCGCACCAATAAACGCTAACGCTAACCCCAGACTCATGCTGCAAAACTCTCCAGCAGTGACCGTTGCAGCTTAAACATTTCCGCCTCCTCTAGGGGAGTGTGATGATCGAACCCGAGCAGATGCAGCAGACTGTGTGTGACAAGCATTGCAACCTCAGAGGCGAGACTGTGACCGGCCGCATCAGCCTGTTCTGCTGCAACCGGCAGACACACAACAACGTCTCCCAATACTCCTGGCCCCGCCGGCTGCGCCGGGCTGCCGGGTGTCAGCTCATCCATCGGAAAACTCATCACATCGGTTGCACCAGGAAGATCCATCCACTCTAAATGGAGGCGTTCCATCTCTGTTTCGTCAACAAAACTAATGCTAACCTCGCTGTCACTGTGCACATGCATCTCACGGAATACAAGCTCTACCAAAGCTGTCAAAGATTTTTCGCTTAAACCATTTTGTGACAGTTCTTTAGCGCTGAGAGAAAATTCAACAGCCAAAAATTATTCACCCACCCCGTATGCATCAACGATCCGACTAACAAGTTCGTTGCGCACAACATCGTCAGAGGTGAGACGGGCAAAGCCGATCCCTTCAACACCCTGCAGCACCTGCTGCGCGTGCGCTAAGCCGCTCCGCTTGCTAGGAAGATCCACCTGACTGCTGTCACCGGTAATCACCATGTGGGAGTCAAAACCGAGCCTAGTTAAAAACATTTTCATCTGCTCAGGAGTTGTGTTTTGGGCCTCATCAAGGATGATAAAAGACTCGTTTAAGGTTCGCCCACGCATGTAAGCCAGCGGCGCAACCTCAACGGTGCCGGTTTCTAACAGGCGGGGAACGGTTTCAGCGTCGAGCATTGTTGTGAGAGCATCAAACAGCGGGCGCAGATAGGGATCAATTTTTTCTTCAAGAGAGCCCGGCAGGTAGCCAAGACGCTCACCCGCTTCAACCGCGGGGCGCGTCAGCACAATCTTTGAAACTTCGCGACGCTGCAGGGCACGCACCGCCAGCGCAACTGCCAGATACGTCTTCCCGGTGCCCGCAGGCCCCGTCCCAAATGTGACGGCGTGCTCTTCGATTGCACGCACATACTCACGCTGCCCAGCTGTTTGTGGACGAATAGCCCTGCCGCGCACGGTCAGAATGGGTTCGGCAAGCTTACGCCCCTCTCCCGCTGCCGCACCCAAACGACTAAGGTGCGCAACATCGCGGCTGCCAGGCTGCGCCCGCAACCGAGCAATCTCCAACAGCTCAAGTATCACTCTCTCAGCAGCAGCAACAGCCTCCTGAGACCCCTCAAGGGTCAGCAGATAATCCCTGAGGTGAAAACTGACCGCCGGATGCTCAGTTTCGAGCTGCCGAATCAGTTTTTCATTGGGGCCCAAAAAATCGGGGAGGTGCACACCCGTTAAAAGAACCGAACGTTTGCTCAGCGCGGCATCGCTACCCGACAAGCGAACTCTCCCCAAGATCACCGGCTAGCACATGCGCGTGCACGTGAAAAACAGTTTGCCCAGCATTTGCGCCGTTATTGAAGATCAGGCGATAGTCACCGTCTGCGTATTTGTCAGCCAGTTCTTTTGCTGTCGCAACAATTTCAGAGAGCAAACTGGCATCTCCCGCCGCTAACTCAGTGACATTCTCATACTCACTAGTCTTTGGAATAACCAGAATATGCACTTTTGCTTGTGGGTTCATATCGGGAAACGCGAGCACACGCTCGGTCTCAGCGAGCTTCTCCACAGGAATTTCACCCGACACGATCTTGCTGAATACAGTTTCTTGCGCCATACGTCTATGTTAGCGACCTACCATCGGCCGAGACTGGTCTGAATCACAGCTAGCGCGGCAGCACCCGCGCTCGAGGTGCGCAAAACCTCTTCCCCCAGCCTGACGGAGGTTGCGCCGGATCCTAGCAGCAGGTCAATTTCAAAATCGCTAATTCCGCCCTCAGGGCCAACGATTAAGTAGATGCGCTGCAGCTCACCCAGCGCTAAAGAATCTTCTGCAACCTCCCGAACAACAGTGCTCAACTTCTCACTCGCCCAGGGATGCAAGATCAGCACCAGATTCTGCGAATCAGCCGCCCAAGCCGCAATTGCTTTAGCGTCAACCGGCTGCTGCACCGCAGGGATGCGGCTGCGCAGTGACTGTTTCGCAGCTTCTCGAGCGATTTTCTGCCATTTCTCAACCCCTCGCTGAATCTTTTGTGATCCCTCCCAGCGGCTCACCGAACGCTCAGCCTGCCATGGGATTACCGTTGAGACGCCAAACTCGGTGCTCTGCTCGACCGCGCGCTCATCGCGCCCCTGTTTTGCGAGCGCTTGTACGAGCACCAGCTCCACTTCTAACCCTTGCTGGTTTCTTACCTCAGAAACGGTTGCGGTGAAACTCGCCTCGCGGCCTGTTGTAATGGCCGTGACTGTTGCAGTAACAAGCGTGCTCACGCCGTCACCGAGCATTATTTCTTCACCCTGACGCAGGCGCGACACGGTCACGGCGTGGTGTGCCTCAGTGCCACGCACAATCAGTGTGTCACCGACTTGTGCACCAGCTACCGCAGGGTCGTAGTAGAGGTGGGCCATACCGGTTAGCCGTTACCGAAGAAACGATTGCGCAGCTTATCAAAGAAGCCCTGTTTGAACTCACCAAGTTGTGGCTGTGTGCCGGTGTTAAGCTCACGCAGCTCCTTATAGAGCTCCCGCTCACGCTTCGAGAGTTTAGTTGGGGTGAGCACTTGCAGGGCTATCTTCAGGTCTCCGCGACGGTTTCCGTGCAGCTCAGTGATTCCGCGGTCGCGCACAGTAATTATTTCACCCGATTGGGCACCCTCTGGCACGGTAACGAGCACCTCGCCGTCCAAGGCGTTAAGCGTCACCTCGGTGCCAAACACAGCGTCTGCCACCCCGAGGTCGAGCGTTGCCAGAAGATCGTTACCGTTCCGGCTAAAAACATCGTGGTGTTTCACACTGAACTCAATAAAGAGATCACCATTTGGGCCTGCGCCAGGGCCCACCTCACCGGCGCCCCGCATCTGCATACGCATGCCGTCTTCAACTCCGGAAGGAACATCAACGGTTATTGAACGCTTCTCACGCACCCGACCGCGACCGCCGCAATCGTGGCAGGGGCTGTCAATGACATCGCCGTATCCGTGACAGTTTGCGCAGGGGTGGTTGGTGACAACGGTGCCGAGGATTGACCGCACCTGGCGCTGCTGATGGCCACTGCCACCGCAGTGCTCGCAGGTGCGCGGCGAGGTGCCGGGCTGACTGCAGCTGCCGTTACAGGTCGGACAAACCGCAGCTGTGTTTATTGAAACCTCTTTTTGGGTGCCAAAAATAATCTCGTCAAGGGAGACACGCAACTGGATCAGGGCATCCTCACCGCGCTGGGTGCGACTCTTCGGCCGTCCCTGACCGCCGCCAAAGCCAAAACCGCCGCCGAACATGTTGCCCAGGAAGTCACCTAGATCTGTGAAGTCTCCCCCACCAAAGCCGTTCTCCGAACCGCCCATGTCGTAGTTGCGGCGCGCCTCAGGATCGCTCAAAACATCATAGGCGTGCGTCACCAGCTTAAACTGTTCAGCCGCTTCCGGGCTCGGGTTGCGATCCGGGTGCAGCTGCATCGCGAGTTTGCGATACGCCTTCTTGATCTCCTGCTCAGTTGCATCCCGGCCCACACCGAGTGTTTCGTAGTGGTCAGCCACCTAATAATCTCCTTGGATTCAAAATAAAAACTTGCGCTACACCGTCTAACTAGGTGCCCAAAATCTTGCTCAGATAGCGGGCGACTGCGCGCACCGCCACCATGTTTCCGGCATAGTCCATATTTACCGGCCCTAAAACTCCAAGTCTAGAGTCGGCGTTCTCACCAACCCCAAATTTAGTCGCAACAATCGCCGTCCCGGCAAGACCGTAGGGTTCGTTCTCAGATCCGATAGATGCGCGCACAGTTCCCTGCTCAGCCGCCAACTCGTTGAAGAGCTGCAGCAGCACAACCTGCTCTTCAAGCGCATCAAGCACCGCGGCGGCGTTCTCTCCCGGCAACTGCTGCCGCGAGAGGTTGGCAGTGCCAGCAATCGCCAACTTTGCACTACGATTTTGCCGCATCTGCTGTGCAGCGCCATCAAGCAGCGGGGCAAGAGACTCCCACTCCTTAAGCGATGACTGCTTTTCTAACTCTGCTCGCAGTTTCTGAACTGCCAGAAGTGCGGTGTCAGTATCTTTTCCGACAACAGCTGCCGCGATCCGCCCCTTTACCCCCGCAACGAACTCCTCGCTCACAGCGTGTGGCAAAACAAGCAGCTGCTGCTCTACTGCGCCAGAGCCGGTGATCACAACGCACAAAACTTTGTTGTCTGTGAGCGCCACCAAATCAAGATGGTGCACGAAAACATTCTGCTCTGACGGATACTGCACGAGCGCAACCTGTTTTGTCAGCTGCGCCAGAAGTCGCACAGTGCGCCCCAGCACCTCATCCAGGTCTTGCGCCTCCCCTAGAAAACGCTCGATAGCAGCGCGTCTTGCGCCTCCCAAGGGTTGCAGTTTTGAGAGGGTGTCGACATACAGGCGAAAACCTTTATCCGTCGGCACCCGGCCGCTCGAAGTGTAGGGCGCTGCAATTAGTTCAGCCTCTTCAAGCGCCACCATATCGTTGCGGATGGTGGCGGCGCTCACGCCGAAGGAGTATCTGGTAGCGAGGGTTTTAGAGCCCACGGGTTCACCTGCTGCGACATAGTCTGTCACGATAGCGTGCAAGATTTTTAGTCCACGCTCTGAAACCACAAGTCCACCTCCAATACCGCTTAGCACTCTAGTTGATAGAGTGCCAGTTTAGTCGATGAATATGGGTGCTTCCTCTCAACTCGCTAACAGCGTAGCAACCACGGTATCGGCCAATAAACGCCCGCGCAGAGTCGGCACAATGCGCTTGTGCTGCAGCGCGCTGACAGGATCCACAAGCCCGTTTGCAATCAGCTCCGCAACCCGCCGCGATTCGCTTGCAGTAAGTCGTGACTGCGGCAGACCGTCTGCGATGCGTGTCTCCAACAGCACCTGCTCTACCCGCCTAGTTTCAGCGTCTAACACCTCTCTGGCAAACCCGGGGCTAATACCCTGTGCAATGCGATCGGCGTAAGCGCGGGGGTGTTTCACATTCCACCAGCGCACTCCGCCAACATGACTGTGTGCGCCCGGCCCGTAACCCCACCAATCGTGCCCCTGCCAGTATGCGAGGTTGTGGCGCGACCTGGTGTCTAAAGTTTTGCTCCAGTTTGAAATTTCATACCAGGAGTATCCAGCAGCCGCAAACTCTTGATCGGCCAGCTCATACATTTCAGCGTGCAAGTCATCGTCGGGCTGCTGATACTCCCCCCGCGCTATTTGAGCAGCTAGCTTGGTGCCGGGTTCAACGATCAAAGCATACGCAGAAATATGGTGCGGATCGCAGGCTAACGCCGCTTTAACAGAACGGCGCCACTGCTCTAAAGTCTCGCCCGGAGCTCCGTAAATAAGATCAACACTCGTCTCAAGCCCCGCTTCTTTCGCCCACGCGACAACCTGCGGCACTCGCTCCGGTGTGTGCGTGCGATCGAGCACCTGAAGCACTTCGGGCACAGCAGACTGCATCCCGAAACTCACCCTGGTAAATCCGGCATCTTTAAGCGTCTGCAGATACTCCCTATCAACCGAATCAGGGTTAGCTTCGGTGGTTACTTCAGCTCCCGCAACAATTCCGAATGTTTCACGAAGTTTCGCCAGCATCTGCGCTAAATCTGTTGCCGGCAGAATTGTCGGGGTGCCACCCCCAAAGAAAACGGTGCTGAGCTGCCGCGGTTTGATGCCGCTGTCATCCAACGCCCTGGCAGAGAAGCTAATTTCATCGCACACCTCACTCGCATAGTGACTGCGACTGGTGTTCCCGAGTTCCTTAGCTGTATAGGTATTGAAATCGCAATAGCCGCAGCGCACACGACAGTACGGGACGTGCACGTATGCACCAAAATTGCGTGTGCCCTGCGCTACGGCAGCCTGTTGTGGCAGTCTGCCGTCTGCGGGCACCGGGTCACCCGGCAGCAGAGCGCTTGGCACTGTCTCACTCCCCGGTCGGCTGCAGTGTTTTAAGCACGCGCTTTAACGCGGTTGTCGCCCGGTCGGCTGTCTGCTGCTTACCGAGCCCAAGAAAACCTGTGGCGTGCACATGCCAAAATCCGCGGGTTAGTGCCCAGACGGTTTCATCTTCACGCAGCTCAACAGATAGCGCGACTTCGCCGGTTGTATCGCCCTCATCTGCGGTGCCCAAGATCATCCCACCGCGCTCAACAACCTGACGCTCCTGTTCGAGCTGCTCCAATTGCGCGCCCTCAAGCACACGCACAACTTCAAATCGGCGCGCCGAATTATTATCGTCCGGTGTCAACAGCACCCGTGCCCCGCGTCTGAGAAACGATTCGCCCTGCGCTGAATACACCGCTTCCCCGCCTCTGACACTCGGGCTCTCACCGGCAGACTCTTCTGTTACCACATAGCCTGCTGCACGGTGCGCTTCCCAAGTCATCAACTGCTCTAACGCTGAGTTGAAGCGATCCACACCCTGCCCTATTTGCACCTGCTCGAAAAAGGGCACCGCATCATTCGGCGGGAACTGAAGCAGATCTGGCGCCTGACTAACACCAACTTCGATGTATGACAGTCTTGCCGGCTGGAAACTATCGCGCCTCGCTGCCTGCTCAACGCCGCTCACTTTTTAGCTTCCTTACCCTCAACATCTCCTGACAGCGCTGCGATGAATGCTTCCTGCGGCACCTCGACCCGGCCTACCATCTTCATGCGCTTCTTGCCTTCTTTCTGCTTTTCCAGCAGTTTGCGCTTGCGGCTAATATCGCCGCCGTAACATTTAGCGAGCACATCTTTCCGAATCGCACGAATAGTCTCTCGTGCAATTACTCGAGCCCCGATCGCCGCTTGAATAGGCACCTCAAACTGCTGCCGCGGAATCAACTTACGCAGTCGTTCAGCCATCATCGTGCCGTAGCTGTAGGCACTGTCTCGGTGCACAATGGCGCTGAAGGCGTCCACCTTATCGCCCTGCAGGAGGATATCCACCTTCACCAGATCTGCGGTCTGCTCACCATCTGGTTCGTAGTCGAGGGAGGCATAACCCTGCGTGCGACTCTTCAGCTGATCAAAGAAGTCAAACACAATTTCACCCAGCGGAATACGATAGCGCAGTTCAACGCGGTCGGTGCCGAGATACTCCATCCCGAGCAGGTTGCCGCGCCGCCCCTGGCACAGCTCCATGATCGCACCGACATAGCCCTTCGGAGCAAGAATTGCCGCCTTCACCATAGGCTCGTAAACGTCGCGAATTTTTCCCTCTGGATATTCGCTCGGGTTGGTCACAACGACCTCGCCGCCATCTTCTTTTACAACGCGATATATAACACTCGGCGCGGTAGCTATAAGATCAAGATCAAACTCACGGCGCAGACGCTCACTAATAATTTCTAGGTGCAACAGCCCCAGGAAACCGCATCGGAAACCAAAGCCCAAAGCGACTGATGTCTCCGGCTCATACTGTAGCGCAGCATCCGACAGTTTCAGCTTGTCGAGCGCTTCGCGCAGCACCGGGTAATCACTGCCGTCAATCGGATAAAGACCAGAGAACACCATCGGTTTTGGATCGGTGTATCCGGCAAGCGGTTCAGCAGCTGGGGCGCGTTTCGTGGTCACCGTGTCACCAACCTTTGATTGGCGCACATCTTTCACACCGGTAATTAGATAGCCCACCTCACCCACTGCGAGACCCTTGGTGAGCTTAGGTTCTGGAGCGGAAACACCAATCTCCAAAGCTTCGTGCTCGGCGCCAGTGGACATCATCTGAATACGCTCACGCGGGGTGAGCTTGCCGTCTACCATACGGACATAGGTGACAACGCCCCGGTATGGATCATAAACAGAATCAAAAATCATTGCCCGAGCAGGTGCTTCAGTGTCACCCACCGGAGGTGGCACCTTGCGCACAACACGATCAAGCAGTTCTGCAACACCGGCGCCCGTCTTCCCTGAGACGGCAAGGATCTCTAAAGGGTCTATGCCGATTAGTTCAGAGATTTCTTGCGCCCGGGCTTCCGGATCTGCGGCGGGCAGGTCAATTTTGTTGAGCACCGGGATAATTTCAAGATCGTGTTCCATCGCCAGGTAGAGGTTGGCGAGTGTCTGCGCCTCAATTCCCTGTGCCGCATCCACCAGCAGGATCGCCCCCTCGCACGCCGCAAGCGAACGAGACACCTCATAGCTAAAGTCGACGTGGCCGGGGGTGTCGATCATGTTTAGTGCATAGGCCTGCCCGTCCACCTCCCAGTGCATGCGCACAGCCTGTGACTTAATAGTGATCCCGCGCTCGCGCTCAATATCCATGCGGTCAAGGTACTGTGCGCGCATCTCACGCTCCGGCACCGTGCCCGTGATTTGGAGCATCCGGTCAGCAAGAGTTGATTTACCGTGATCGATATGCGCGATGATACAAAAATTACGGATAATTTCCGGATCGGTGCTCGCCGGGATCGGTGGATTCGAAGCGCGTGGTGCCATAGTGCTGTTAATTATTCCAGAGGTTAGAATGCGCCGAGCTCAGGCGCTTGCATAAACAACGCACGCACGCCCCAAAAATGTGAGCGTGCGTGCGCAGGGTACCGCATATGCGGTAAAGCTTTAGAGAGCTGCAACCTTCTTAGCAAGCTTTGACTTGCGGTTAGCAGCCTGGTTCTTGTGGATTACACCCTTGCTCACAGCCTTGTCGAGCTTCCGGCTAGCAACTGCGAGAGCAGCAACAGCTGCGTTCTTGTCTCCTGCAGCAATTGCTTCACGGGTCTTGCGAACAAAAGTCTTCAACTCGCTCTTGTAAGCACGGTTGCGTTCCTGTGCCTTACGGTTTGTGCGAATGCGCTTAATCTGCGACTTAATATTTGCCACGTTTGTGTCCCTTAAAAATTTGGTGTCGAACTTCTTGTTCCGCGTGGCGGGAGAGGGCTGCCAACACGGTAGGTGTGGTTATTAAAAACTCACACGCAAGCCAATAGATAACTTTAGCAGAATCTCAAGCGATTTGCCGGCACCTATTCATGGATTCCGAATTTCTCGCGCAGCAGCTCCTTACTGCGCGCTGAGCCCTCGGTTTGCAGTGTTAATAATTCAGCATATATGCCGCCGCTCGCGGCTAGCTCTTGCGGAGTTCCAACTTCTGCAATACGCCCATTTTCCAGTGTGATAATGCGATCAACATTCTCGATGGTTGATAGACGGTGCGCAATAATCAGGCTGGATCTGCCCTCCATCAAAGCTTCAAGACTGCGCTGCACCTGACGCTCACTCTTCGTATCAAGAGCGCTCGTAGCCTCATCGAGGATCAGCACAGGTGCATCCTTCAACATTGCGCGCGCCACTGCGACACGCTGTTTTTGCCCTCCAGAGAGCTTCAAACCACGCTCGCCAATAACGGTGTCGAGCCCGTCGGGGAAAGCATCAATAAAGTTCCAAGCCTTTGCACGCTTAGCTGCGGCAATAATCTCAGCTTCGGTCGCATCCGGGCGACCGTATGCGATGTTCTCACGAATAGATCCACTAAAAAGTGATGGGTCTTGAAAAACAACACCAATCTGCGCCCTGAGCTCAGGCATCTGCAAATTCGCAATATCCTGCCCAAAGAGTTCGATTTTGCCCTTATGCAAACTGTAGAAACCGAGCAGTGTGTTCACAATCGTTGACTTGCCACCGCCGGAGGTTGACACAAGGGCCAGCTTTTCGCCGGGTTCAATTGTGAAGTTGATATCTTGCAAAACAGGATTTCCCGGATTGTATTCAAATGTCACATCAGTGAACCTAACCGGTGTGCGACTCGTATCAACCGGCTTTGGTTCTGCCGCGGCACGTGGATTGCGCAGAGCTATGCCCTCCCGCTGATCCGACCTCAAATTGATAACAGAAAAATAGTCGCGCGATCCTGCGATCACTTTTTGTGAGGTGTCAACGATCCAGCTCATCATGCTGACAGGGTTTCGCACCATGCCCACCAGCTGAATTAACAAAACAAGTTCACCAATCGTGTGGGAGCCGTTCGCTGTCTGCAGAAACAGCACCGTATAAACAATGCCAAAAATGATCGTTAACGCACTGCGGCGCAGCACATCCATACTGTGCCACCAGCGGGACTGTGCGCGAGTTATACTAACGGTGCTCTGCAGATGCTCATCAAAACTCTGCCATTCTGTGCGTTCACGCGCGAAAGAGCGCACCGTTGCAAGCTGCCCAACCACTTCGGTGAACCGACCACGAGACACGTCGATGTGATCGTTCTTTTGATGCTCATAGGCTTGCCAGCGTTTGGATGTCAGGGCTGTTAACCAGACATAAAGCGGGATCATCAGAGCGATCAAAACTGCCAGCGGCCAAGCGTAGAAAGCCATTACGGCAAGCACCGCAAAGGTTGTCAGCAGCATTGAAAAAATATTGTTCGCGAACATGCGCGCGAAGTTGGTGACCTCAGTAATCGTGCGATCCAAACGCGACACAATCGCACCAGTCAGCTCGTTATCAAAATAGCGTTGGGGCAGCTGCAACAGTTTATCGTAGTAGCGAGACGACAGCAGATGCCGCATTTTCATACTCATTGTGTCGCCCGCACGGCCGCTAACTGCGCCCAGCACCACAGAAGTAAGCTCCACCAGCAGGTAAGCACCAACCAGTATGAGAATAGTTGTAATCCCGGAATCACGGCTGATAGAGCCGTTCAAAAGCCCCACTATCGTGTCGGTTGCACGACCGATCAGAAACGGAACGGCAATAGTTGCCGCACTCGTCAGCAGCGTGCAAACGATAATTATGAAATAGAACCTATTAAGTTCTTTTGTAAAACGAAACAGCTGTCTAATTGATTGCACGCGGATACTCTACCCCTCCGTTTAAAGCTCGGAGGCAAGTTTCGCTGATGGCTAAATTCTGCCGCGTTTGGCAACCGCTAAAACAAATCTTTCGATCACAAACTCTTTGTTTCGCGCGCCACCCTTCAGCTGCCACTCCGTCTCAGCAGCGTAATCCAGCATCTTTGCTAGATCACCTTCGCGCCAATTACGCGCATCACGACGCGCAAGTTTCACCGAATACGGGTGCTGTTTCAGACGTTTCGCAAGCTCAGCATCGGAGTCACCAAGCCCGTAAACCTTCGCCATCAGACGCAACTTGTTTGTCAGCAGAGAACAAATTGCGATCGGCTCTTGACCTGTGTGCAGGCCGTGTCTTAACAGGGTGAGGGCAAGGGCACCGTTACCGCTCGCCGCCGCGTCAGCAATCTTCATCGAGTTGGTTTCAACGCGTCCGGCTGTCAGCTGGTCGACCTGCCGCAAAGAGATTGTGCCACTCGCATCGCGTGACAACTGCTCTGCGATCGCAATAAGTTCGGCAAGATCTTCAGCGTACGCTGTGATTAAACTGCGCAGCGCCTCAGGTTCTATGCGCTGTGATCTGCTCGCGAGAAAATCCGTCACAAACCGGCTGCGCTCACTGTCTTTAAGCACATCACACACCACTTCAATAGCAGTAGTTTGACTCCGAATTAGTGCCAGCGCAGCTTTACCGCCGTTACCGCCAGAATGACGCAGCAGCAGGGTGGTTGCCTCATCGAGCAGAGGAATTACCGCCTCAAGGTCTGCCATAAACGCAGCACTCGGGGCATTCAGGTTTGCGATCCGAATCAACCTCGCTTCACCAAACAGCGAGGGGCTTGCAAGAGTCATAAGCTCTCCGGCTGCGGCTAGCTTTGCGTCTATATCGTGTATCTCAAGCTCTGGATGCTGGGAGCGCATGCCGCGCCGCACCGTCTGTTGGGCAAGGTCAGCGATCGCACCCTCTTTACCGCTGAGCAAAATAAGCGGAGCCGGGCGTATCTGCCACACGCTAAGCACAGTGTGAGCTGATCGCCCACCCCGTTTGCCAGCAACCATCATGTCTCCTAAATTTGCGCTGCCGGGGCGTCACACCCACGCAACGCACCGCTTGCAAGAAATGCCTCACCCGATCCTGTCAGCTTAATAGCGCCCTCTGGCAGAGCAAAAGTCTGCCCTGTCTTAATTTGCAGCGTTTTATGTGCCCCAGCCGCATCGGTTATTTCAACAGTGAAAGACCCTGAAACAACCAGAATGCAAGAGACTCCCGAAGTTACAAGTTCAACATTTTTGAGCACCCGCACCAATTCAAACGGTGTGCTGTGCTCCCCCGCCGCATCAGGGTTAAAACGCTGCGCCGCTGCTTCTGCTGCCACAGCGGCAATGGGATCAGCGGATCGGGGGTCAAAATTCAACACCTGAAGCAGTTCAGCTGTATCAATGTGTTTTGGAGTGAGACCGCCGCGCAGCACATTGTCGCTCGGCCCCATAATTTCAATACCGTAGCCTCTTAAGTAGGCGTGTGGCGTGCCCGGCGGCAGCCACAAAGCCTCACCGTGCTTTAAGCAAACAATATTCAAGAGCACAGCCACTAGTATTCCGGGGTCGCCGGGATACTTTTCTGTCAGATCAGCGATGAGAGCACACAGACGCTTCAGGCCGGGGGTGTCTGCCGTAAAGTTTTTTTGCGCTGCCAGAGCAGCCACATATAAATGCTCGATTGTCTCGCTAACGCCAGCACTGTCTGCGCTAAGTGCCCAACGCACAACTTCCTCTACGCCCTGAGTAACAATCCGGTCAGCAAACTGCCGCACACTGTTGTGAGCATCTCCCGCAAGTTCTGTCAGAAGCGCAGCCGAAGCTTGCGGATCGCGAAACCCGCAGAGTGCTTCAAACCCGGTTTCGAGCGCGACGATTAACTCAGGTTTTGCGTTGCAATCCCGGTAGTTGCGACTCTCGGCAGTTATTTTAACCCCGGCGGCTTCCTCAGATGCAAACCCAGCCCGCGCACACTCTTTCGTGGGGTGCGCTTGAATCGAGAGAGCCTCATTAACGGCCAACATTTTTAACAGGAAGGGCAGCTTTTCGCCGCTTGCCAGTTCATAATCCAGCAGAGTCTGCCCGTCGTTAAAACGGCTGGGCGCTTTGGGGTGCGATCCGATCCAAATTTCTGCCTCTGCAGCTCCGGAAGGCGCAAGATTCAAGCGCTTACTTATGCCGTCAAAAACACCCCACTGATAAGCCATCACAGAATTGGTGATGCGCTGCGGAAGTTTTGGGCGGGTTTTCACTCTCTCTACCCTAGCTCTTCCTTCCCCCTGATGGGAGTGCGGCGCGCGTATTTTATCTCCGCTATTGCAGCCCCCGAGTGGCTCTGGTCAAGAGTCTGACTAACCCACGCTTTACCCGCTGCTGTCAGCACAAATAAACCGTGTTTGTCTGTGCGCAGTGTAATCGCCCCAAGCTGATCTAGTTCGTCAAGCACCTGCCTGCTGGGATGACCGTAGCTATTATCTGCCCCGACACCGATCAGTGCCCATTTAGGAGACTGCGCTTGCAAAAGTTCTGGTAAGAAGTTTTTTGACCCGTGATGCGCAACCTTAACGATGTCAACATCCAAAACGGCAGAATCTAATGTCTCAATGAGTTCCTGCTGTTCCGCTTCTCCCGTATCAGCCATAAACATTGCGGTCAGATCGCGGTACTTGATGCGCACCACCAAGCTCATCGAGTTGCTATCGAGACTAATTTTGTCGCGGCGCGGAGCAAGCACCTCCCACTCAACTCCCCCTAGTGTGCCGTGATCTCCAGCTGTAGCAATTGCAGCTGCGATGCCCGCACGATCTAACTCATACAAAAGCGGTCGCTCTGGTTCTAAGGTTGGGGGCGATATGAGAGCCGCCCTCACAACCCCGGAAACCTCTTCCAAAGCCCCAACATGATCTCTGTCGTCGTGGGTTAAAACTAACATTTGAATGCTTTTTACCCCGAGCTTGGTCAAACAGCTGCGCAGCTTATCTTTATTGTCACCCGTGTCAATTAACATCACAGTTTCTGCCTCGACTGGATCTCTGACCACAAATGCGTCGCCCTGCCCGACATCACACCCTGCAATCACCCAATCTGTTGGAACTACCTGAGTAGCTAACACAGGGCGAAAAACAGTGTTTGCGAACACTACTGCTGTCGCCACAAATAGCGGGGTCAAAACCAGCAGCTTGGCGAGCGGCGTTTGCGTGCTTATGAGCTGCCAGGGCTGTTTGCGTTTCCTGAGCACCCGATGCAAACGCAAACCGTGCTTTGCAACATTGTGGGATGCGAAAATGAGCGCGTAACAGAACACTAACTGTATGGCACCGCCCGCCCCCTCTGGCCATGCAAGTGCTGTAACAGGCAGCTGCACGCTAAACCTTGCGATTTGTTCAATTAGTGCGCACGCGCTACTAGCGAGGAAAAAACAAAAATCCCCGAAGCCGAAATTAAGCCCCAACTGGATAAAAGCTAATAACCCCAAACCTGTCGCAAATGGCGCAAGTGGCGCAGCCAGTAGGTTGGCGAGAATCCCGGCAAGCGGCAGATCTCCCTGCAACAGCAGCAGTAGCGGCGCACACCCGATTTGTGCCGCACAGGTGACGGCCAGTGCAAGCGCTAAAAATTCAGGTAAACCCCAGCGAGTGAGGCGACGTTTTAACGGCTGCGCAAGCAAAAGAATGCCGCCGGTGGCCGCAATCGACAGCGCAAAACCTGCCCGCACGGCCTGCCATGGGTCACAGCTTATTAGAACAAGGGCGGCAGCGCCGAGAGATGCAAAACTGCTGTGTTTAACACCACCGAAATTGCCGATAAGAATAACACCCGACATAACGGCGGCGCGCTGCAGTGATGAGTCCGACCCCACTGCGAGCGCGAAGAGCGCCAGCCCACCTGCTTGCAGCAGCAGTCTTGCTGTTTTCCGGCATCCGAGGAGGCCTGCAGCCCAGGAAACTCCGGCAAGCACCAGCGCACAGTTACCGCCTGATACGGCTGTCAGGTGCAGGAGCCCTGATGCACGCAGCACAGAGAAGTCTTGCTCATCTAACAGTGCGGTGTCTCCGACAGCGAAACCCGGCACATATTTTGCACCGCTATTAATGAATGCAGAAAATACGCTTTTTTGGGTTGCAAAGTTTTTGCTGTGTGTGCTTAAGGCACTGCGCGCCTTGTGCAGTGTTTGTTCAAGTTTTGTTGCCGGCGCTGTGATCAAGGGCGCTGTGTTGGTGTTTAGTTCAAAAGCTTCTGGGGAGTCAAGCAGCTTCCGTTTAACCAGCCCTGTCACGCTGACCGTTGTGCCCGGTGCGAACCCGGCGGTATCAGTGTCTTCTGGCAGCCAGACTCTAACGGCTGGCGCGTAGGGCGTATTGCTAAGTCGTCCGGTTGTCCACTGGCTTTTAGTAGCTCCTTGGAGTTTAGATTTTGGATATTCGATAATTTTTAAGGTTAGGGTTTGCTGCTGTGAGTCCATGCTCAGTGCGGCGATATCTCTAGCCTGAATTTGCAGCATCAGTTGCGCTCCTAGAAAAGCGCTTAAAAGCGCCACCACACTGGCCGCACGAATGTTTCGCGCTGTCAAGCAAACCAATACTAGACAGATTGCGCCCGCAACAAACACCCAGTGTTTTTCAGTCAGCAGTGTCGCTGCGGTAACCGCCCACAAACCCAATCCAGCCAGCAGCAGAAAATAGCTGTTGCGCTTGTTTGGAGTCAGGGTCATAAGGTAACCACTTCTGCGAGCAGCTCAAAAGTTGACCCTCCGATCCCTTTAACCTGCAACAGGTCTTCAATTTTTTTGAAACCACCGTTTGTTTCCCGCCATTCAACTATTCGTTCTGCGAGTGCGGGGCCAATCTTCGGCAGCGCTTCTAACTGTTGTGGAGTGCTTAAGTTGATACTTATTTTGCCCTGTGACTGTGTGGGGCCAGTTGCAACCGCAGCGTTACCGTTTGCTACTTCCTGCTCGGTGGGGATTAGTATCTGCTCGCCGTCGACAAGCTGACGCGCTAGATTAACCGCTGCGAGCGCAGCATCAGGGGTGGCTCCCCCGGCTGCTTTCAGAGCTTCTTGCAGTCTCTGCTCGGCGTTTATCTCATAGACTCCCGGCTTTGCAACAGCCCCGACAATGTGCACAGTAACCGTGTTCTGCGACTGGGCTTTGTCTGTTGCGGCTTCAGACTGCGCCGTGAAACTCTCGTTTGCTTGAGTTGCGGAGCTGGCAAATTTCACTGTTTCTGCAGAGGGTGCTATTTCGGTGCCGCGAGTGCCGTTCCAAACCAAAAATACTGTGACGATGGCAACGAGAACTGCCACCCCAACAACAGCGGTGTTGGGCACTCTTAACAGTGGCTTAACTCGCTCACGCAAACTTAGCGTCGGCAACTCAGTTTGCTGCTCCCGCAAAATCTGCTCTGGCTTCTGCTCAGGCTCAGACCTGTTAGATGTTTCTGTTTTTATTGGCAGATCAGCCATTTTCGCAAATTGTTTTAGATATAGCTCGTTGCGATTCATAACATGAGGGTATTGAGTTACACAGCCACGATGACTTGCAAATATGAATTTGGGGATAACCCTCTAATAAAGCAATCACCCCCAGCCTGTTACAAACAGAGCTGGGGGCCTCGCATTCAGAGCGTGAACTAGATCTGCGCGCTAGCTGATCGGTTTTGCTGCGATGCTCACAATCTTTGGCAGGCGGACGATTGTCTTTACTACATCCATCCCTTCAAGCTGGCGCTGCACTTTTGCAGAAGCTAGTGCTGCTGCAACTGCATCAGCCTCGCTAATATCGGCCGCAACCTCAACAGTGTCGCGCACTTTTCCGTTAACTTGGATAGCGAGTTTAACAGTGTCAGCAACTAACAAACTCTCATCAGCCTGCGGCCACAGTGCGAGCGCAACTGATGGTTCGTGACCGAGATTTACCCACATGTCTTCTGCGCAGTATGGCGCAAACATATTCAGCATGAGCGCGATTGTCTCAACCGATTCACGCACCGCAGGGTCTGCTGGGCCAGCAGCCCCATCAACCGCTTTACGAGTAACGTTGACCTGCTCCATAAGACGGGCAATTACAACGTTAAACTTGTAGCTTTCAACCAGACCCGGCACTTCTTTGAGCAGCTTGTGCGTGTGACGCCGCAGCTCTTTGTCACCCGCTGCCGCATCAGCATCTACCGGCGCTGACACTTCGCGTGACAGACGCCACGCCCGCGCCAAAAACTTGGCTGAGCCCTGCACGGAAATATCTTTCCAGTCGATATCATCTTCTGGCGGGCCGGCAAATACGAGTGACACACGCAGCGCGTCAGCACCGTGGTCGCGTAGCTGCTCAGCAAACTCAACCAGATTGCCTTTTGACTTCGACATTTTTGCGCCGTCAAGCAGCACCATGCCCTGATTCAGAAGCTTTGTGAATGGTTCATCAAACTCTAGCTGACCAAGGTCGTAGAGCACTTTAGTGATAAACCGCGCATAAAGCAGATGCAGAATTGCGTGTTCAACACCGCCAACATAGTGATCGATTGGCCCCCATGCATTCACAGCGGCAGAATCAAACGGCTGCGTGTTATCTTGGGCGCTCAAGAATCGCAGGAAGTACCATGAGCTGTCCACAAAAGTGTCCATGGTGTCGGGGTCGCGGGTCCAGCTTTCACCGTCGATTTCAACGGTTGCCCACTCGGTGGCAGCACCGAGCGGTGAAGTGCCCTTCGGCTTCAAATCAAGCCCCTCAGCAACCGGCAGCTTGACCGGCAGCGCACTCTCGTCAACCGCACGCATTTCACCGGCAGCATTGTGCAGGATCGGAATTGGGGTGCCCCAGTAGCGCTGCCTGCTGATCAGCCAATCACGCAAACGGTAGGTGGTGGCTGCGCGTCCTTTGCCAGACGTCTCGAGCAGCTCAATCTGCTTCGCAATCGCCTCAGCTTTGTTAAGACCGTTGAGCTCACCAGAGTTGATGATGATGCCGTCCCCGGCCACTGCCTCGCGAGTTTCCTCCGGGTTCAAAACATTGCCATCTTCGTCGTGCACCTCAACAACTGTGCGCACCGGCAGGTCAAACTTATTTGCGAAGGCCATGTCGCGCTCATCGTGTGCCGGCACGCTCATAACCATGCCGTGACCGTAGTCGGCGAGCACAAAATCACCGGCCCAAACCGGGATCCGCTCACCGTTAGCTGGGTTGATTGCCCAGCGCTCCAGGAAAACCCCTGTCTTTTCTTTGTCCGTTGCCTGCCGCTCAATCTCCGTTTGGCTCTGCGTCTTAGCCAAATATTCGGCAAAGCTGCTCTGCACTTCTGCAGATGCTCCGGCAGCAAGTTCAGCGGCTAAATCACTGTCAGGCGCCACAACCATAAAGGTTGCCCCGTGCAGAGTGTCGGGACGGGTTGTGAAAACAGTTACCGGCTCATCACGACCCTCAATTTCAAACTCAACCTCAGCACCGCGCGACCGGCCTATCCAGTTACGCTGCATCTGCAGCACCTTAGCCGGCCAAGCACCCTCAAGCTTGTCGAGATCATCGAGCAGTCGGTCTGCATAGTCTGTGATTTTGAAATACCACTGCGTCAGCTTTTTCTTTACAACAACAGCACCTGAGCGCTCTGAGGTGCCATCTGCTAGCACCTGCTCGTTTGCAAGCACTGTCTGATCTACCGGATCCCAGTTAACCCAACTCGCCTTCCGATATGCGAGGCCACGCTTATACATCTGCAAGAAAATCCATTGATTCCAGCGATAGTATTCAGGGTCGCTGGTGTGCAGCACACGAGACCAGTCAAAGCTGGGCGCATACTCCTTAAAACTCGCTTTTTGCTGCGCGATATTGTCGTAAGTCCAAGCACGTGGATCAACACCGCGCTTAATCGCAGCGTTTTCAGCGGGGAGACCGAATGAGTCCCACCCGATCGGATGCAGCACAGCGTAACCCTGGCCGCGCCAATAGCGAGCCATCACGTCTCCCATGCTGAAGGCCTCGGCATGCCCCATGTGCAGGTCACCGGAAGGATACGGGAACATATCTAGCACGTATTTACGCGGCCGCTCAGATTCTTCGTTTGATACTTCGAAGGTTTTATTATCTTCCCAGTACGGCTGCCAGCGTTTTTGGATCTGGCGAAAATCGTAAGCTTCTGCTGCTTCGTTCACGGTGTTCCTCATATACAGATAGAAAAACGCAGCACGCCCCTGCTCGGTTTACGCTGCGTCGTCGTAATAATCCAATGTTACTAGCTACAGCACGATTTCACCGGCAGCGCGAGCCCTAACCGCAGGTGGCACGGTGTGACTAATCAGCAGCAGTGCTCTGTCTTGCGGCACAGCAGCAACAAGCTCTTGCAGCAGGGTGTCAGCCCGGTCACGATCAACGCTGGCGGTCGGTTCGTCCAATACAACGATGGGAAACTCCGCCAAAAGCACACGCGCCAAAGCTATCCGTTGCGCCTGCCCGCCTGATACGAGGGCGCCGCGATTGCCGATACGCATCTCTAAGCCACCGCGTGCAGCAACCCACTCGTGCAAGCCCACCCGCTTAAGCATCGACATTAACTCAGCATCACTTGCGCTGGGTTTAGCAAACAACAGGTTTTGCCTCAGGTTTGTGTCAAAAAGGTGCGGCCGCTGTTCGCACAGCCCGATCAGTTGCCTAACTGTGGGGCCACCGAGATCACGAGCTGCCACTCCAAACACTTGCAAAGATCCCGCATAGTCAAGAAATCTCACCAGCGCCGCAGCGAGCGTAGATTTTCCGCTGCCGCTCTCCCCTGTAATCAACAGAGTCTCACCAGCGTGCAGCTCAAAAGTTAGATCCTTAATTTGCGGATCGCCACTGCCGGGATGTTTAATCGTGAGGTTGGATGCGGCGATGAGTGGCTCTCCCTGCGGCAGTTGTGCGCGGAGGGTCACCGCAGCCGAATGACGCTTTTCTCCGCTGTCATCGGGGTCTGAAATCTCTAAATCTTGCGCGGTCTGTGGCAGCTCGGCAGGCAGTTCAGAGGTTGTGAGCCGCGCAACCCGGGCAGCGCTTGATTGCACTCGTCGTCTAGCGTTTAACGCAAGCGGCACCGCTAAAAACACTTCCGCGATCGCCGCCGGCACTATAACAGTTAAGCCAAACAGGCCGGCTCCCATATCCGGTTGCACAAACAGCAGGATCATTACTGTTGCTAAACCAGCACCGAGTAGCATCAGCCCTGCTGTCAGCCCGGCAGTCGTCGCTTGTTTGCGCTGTATTTTAGAGAGCTGCTCAGCTGCCGCAAACACCTTCGCATCTGCATTCTGGGTTGCGCCGAAAGCTGCAAGTACCTCAGCTGCTTCAGCTCGCTCGAGTATCGCATCCTGTAGCTTAGCCCGCGCCGCAGAAAGCGCAGACTGTGATCTTCCGGCGATCCGATCTGTGAGCCACACCGCGATAACCGCTGCTCCCCCGATAGAAACTGCTGTCATGAGCGCAGCCAGCGGTGAGATTAAAGCGACCAATATCAGCGACAGCAACACTACTACCGAGCTGACAATGAGCGGCTGGCGCACCCTGAGTGCCTCATCTTGCAGCTGATCAACGTCATCGACAAAGGCCGCAAGCACTTCGCCGCGTCGATTAGTTTCAACACCGCCGGGAATGCGCGGCAGCAACCGCTGAAATGTCACTCCGCGCAGCACAGCAAGCTGCGCAAATGCAGCATCGTGACTCGCCAATCTTTCAACATATCGAAATGCTGCACGACCGATAGCGATAGCGCGCACACCCACAATTGCAAAGTTGAGGTACAGGATCGGCGGCTGCTCCGCCGCCCGCACGATAAGCCACATTGAGAGCGCTAAGAGCCCCACAACGCAGGCATCTGCGAGCACCCCGAGCAGCACTCCGGGGGCGCGCGCAACAAAACTCGGCACGGCGGCCGCGCGCAGATCCTTAACCATGCGCAACCTCCGCAATTCGCACTGCACGGTCAGCGCTTTCAATCAGCGCCTCGCGATGCGAAACAATCAGCACAGGATGCCCCACAGCAGCACGCCGTCTGAGAGCTAGCGCAACAAGTTTTTCACTCGCAGCGTCAAGGGCACTGCTCGGTTCGTCCATGACAATTCCGCAACCGGGAAAACGCTTAGCAAAAAGGAGTGCGCGCGCGATCGCAATACGTTGCGCCTGCCCGCCCGAAACACCGTGATCGAGAGCACCCAGCTGTTTTTCTAACGGCAGCGTCGCCAAACCGAGCTCTTCCAACACAGCGCGGGCGTCAGATTCAAGCACAGCACCGCCGAGGCTGAGGTTTTCAAACACGCTACCCTGCAGCAAACCTGGTTTCTGGCCAACCCAAGCCAGCTGCGCGGTGCGCTGCACTTTTCCGTTAACAGCTGGCACAAAGCCCATCAAAACATTTAACGCGCTTGTTTTGCCGCTCCCGCTCGGGCCGGTGAGTGCAACATACTCCCCGGGGGCAACACTAAGGTTGAGAAGCGGCCCCGCACCATGACCATAATCGACGCTCACACCATTAAGTTCGAGGTGCTCTGCCTCTGTCGCAGGGTGCGGCTCGGCTTCGTACACTGCGTCGCTATCAATTAAGGCGAAAACGTTATTCGCCGCGGCCAGACCCTCAGCTGAGGCATGATATGCAACACCAACCTGTCGGATCGGGATGAACACTTCAGGGAGCAAGAGCAGCACAAACAAACCGATCCCTAGTGGAAACAGGCCATCTACCAGGCGGGTGCCAACAGTTACCGCAACCAGGGCGACAGAAAAAGTGCCCGCCAAATCGAGCACGAAACCAGACAGGAATGTGACTCGCAAAACCTGCATTGTGCGTTTGCGATAGCCCTCAGTTGCATCTTCAATATTCTGTCGCTGCTTCCCCTCACGCCCGAAAATTTTCAGCGTTCCAAGCCCAGAAATTGTGTCGAGAAAACTGTTTGAGAGTCGGTTTAGTTCCTCCCATTGCTTATTTTGCACGAAGCGTGTGGCAATACCAATCAGCACCATGAACAGGGGGATCACCGGAAAAACCACAATTACGATCGTTGCGCTCAGCCAATCCGCCCACAGCAGAACTGCGATCAGGATGGGGGTTGCAACCGCTGTTAATAGCAGCTGCGGAATGTAATTTGAAAAATAGTTGTCGAGCGCATCAAGCCCGCGCCCGAGTGTTGTTGGGAGGTGTGCGCTGCCCTCCTCTGCCGCAGAAAATCGAAGCGGTGATTGCTTTTCTAGCGTGTTGAGGGCGGATCTGCGCAGCTCGTTTTTGACCCGCACAGCACCGCGGGCTGAGACTGTCTCCATGGCCCATGTTGTGCAAGCTCTAACAATTACCGCTGCTAACGCACACACCACAAATAAAGGCGTTTGAGAAGCCGGTTGCAGAGCGTCTAATACCAGCCCAAAGCGCGGCCCGCCAAGCACCGGGGCGACCGCTTGGGCGAGCAGCATTGCGACGCACCAACTCCAAACTATGATGGCGACGGTGCGAAAAAAACCGAGGATCACCCCCTGTAACAGGATGCCCCTGGTAGCGCCTGCATAGCGCAGTAGGCGGGGATCCAGCGGTTTCAAAGCACTCCTAGAAAGATCTGATGAAGTCACTAACAGTCTAGCTGTATTAGACAGCAGAAACCGGTTAACAAGCACGTCGGTGATTTTGCCGCCGAACCGGTAGAGCGCAGACGGCAACTGCAATTACTGCTACTTCTTTCGGCGATATTCCAGTGCCGGAATTCCAACATTTTCAGCATATGATTGAAGGAGACAAGTGCCACACAACTTTTCGGAGGCAAAATGCATTACTTAGAAGCGGTCGCACACGAACCCGCAATTTTAAGCACTGTTTGGACACCAATTGTGGTTGTCGCATGCGCCATTATCGCTGTGCTGTTCATCTTTTTTGCGGCGGTGCTCATCAAGAGCTTTTTTGTGACCGTCAATCGGCGTAAGGCAGCTGGGGCAGCAGCTGTTGGAGCGGTAGCAGCCGATACACCCGGCCGCTAACCAAATCCGGCCACTCCTCGCTGTAAATTTTAATTTTCTTCCAGCGGGTAACGTAGAAAGACCGATCCAAAATTTTTCGGATCGGTCTTTCCTTGTTTTGGGATCAGCGCCCCGCCACTAAATTTTTACTCAGTGTGCGCTAGCGGTGACAGTGTCTCTGCTAATGCGCTTGCGGAACACCCAGAATGTCCACGCCTGGTAGGCGAGCACAAACGGGAGGGTGAACACTGCAACCCAGGTCATCAATTCCAGTGTTTTCTGCGAGCTCGCAGCGCCAACAATAGTCATTGACTGCGCCGGATCGATGCTTGAGATCATCAGGTTCGGGAAGAGGGCTGCAAAAATTGTCAACAGTGCGAACGCAATAGTTGCTGTGTTGAACGTGAACGCCCAACCCTCCCGGCCTTTCAGGTTTAACACCCAAGCCACGATAGCGGCGACCGCGGCCAGCGCAGCGCAGGCGATAATAGCCGGCAGCATTGGATTGCTAAGGTGCTGGAGGATCGTCCACACCAGGAACAGCGCTGCTGCCACGATGGTTCCCGCACCAACCTTTACTGCGAGCGCCTGTGAGCGCTCTTTCACCGCACCGGTTGATTTCAGTGCCAAGTAAACCAGGCCGTGAGTGAAGCAGAGCAGCATCACCACAACACCGCCGAGCAAACCGTATGGGTTGAGCAGCGTTAAAAGCGTGCCCTCATAGAGCCAGCCGCCGTTGTCCATCTTGCTAATCGGGAGACCCTGAATGAGGTTCGCAAAAGCGGTGCCCCACAGAAGTGGCGGGAGGAACGATCCGATCATAATGAAGCGATCGAACCAGGCTTTCCATTTTTCGCTCTTGCCCTGGTGCCGGTACTCAAAGGAAACACCGCGCAAAATCAGCGCAACCAATATAAGCAGTAGCGCGAGGTAGAAGCCGGAGAACATTGTTGCATACCATTCAGGGAAGGCAGCGAAAAGGCAGGCACCGGCGACAATTAGCCAGGTTTCGTTGAGATCCCAGACAGGGCCGATTGTGTTGATAACAACACGGCGATCGGTGTCATCTTTGCCGACAAACGGCAGCGCCATACCGACACCGAAGTCAAAGCCGTCGAGCACAAAGTAGCCGATGAGCAGGACGCCAACGATTAAGAACCAAACTGTTGTGAGTTCCATTGTTCTAGCCTCCTAGTAAACCGTTGCGTAACGGGTGTTGTCGGTTGTATCATCGTGCGCCGCAGCTGCGTCATCCTCGGTAATTTCTTCAGGCCCCGCCTTTGCCGCTTTGGTTATGAGTTTGAACTCAACAACCGCGAGCGCGCCGTAAACGAGTGTGAAGACAATCAGGCTGATAAGCACCGCCCAAGCTGGCACCCCAGGGGAAACACCCTGTTCGGTTGTCATTACCCCAAATACGAGCCACGGTTGGCGCCCCATTTCGGTGAAAACCCAACCGATGATGCTTGCGAGCATCGGGGTTGCAGCCGCCCAGATGGCGACTGTATAAGCCCATTTTGGTGCTGTGCGACCACCGCGGGTCAACCACAGGCCAACAATAGATACCAGTGCTGCGATAACTCCAAGGCCGATCATCCAGCGGAAAGCCCAGTAGGTGATCCAGATAACTGGCGCAAAGTTGCCGTCTGATGGGCAGGTTAGTGCCGAATCAGCACCGCAGTACAGCGCCTGATAGTCAGCCTGCAAATCGCGGATACCTTCAACCGAACCGTCAAAGTTGCCGTTCGCGAGGAATGAGAGCAGGTACGGAATCCGCACCGAAAAAATCTCTGCTGAGCCGTCTGGGGTGCCCAGGCTAAACAGCGAGAAGCTCGCATCAGCCCCCGAGGCGCTCTCGTACATTGCTTCTGCGGCAGCCATTTTCATTGGCTGGGTTGCGGTCATAACAATGCCCAATTCGTGCCCGGTTACACCAACACCAACAAACGCCAGCAGGTTAGCCCAGATGCCGAAACGCAAAGCGCTAAGCATTTGCGCATGGTGCTGGTTGCGCTTTAGGTGCCAAGCTGCGGTGGCGATAATTGCGGTGCCCGCAAACATAATTGAAGAGAAAATAGTGTGCGGGAACTGCAGCAGAGCAACCGGGTTTGTGAGAACGGCGATGAAGCTTTCTAGCTCAGCACGACCGCGCTCTTCGTTAATAACGAAACCCTGCGGGTTTTGCATGAAAGCGTTTGCCGCGAGAATAAAGTAGGCGCTAATCCATGTGGCGATTGCTGTTGCCCAGATAGACACCAAGTGCACTTTCTTCGGCAGTTTATCCCAGCCAAAGATCCAAACGCCGATGAAGGTTGCCTCCAGGAAGAAAGCAATCAAACCCTCCATAGCGAGTGGTGCGCCAAAAATATCACCATTAAAGCGTGAGTAGTTCGACCAGTTCATGCCGAACTGAAACTCCTGCACAATACCTGTCACGACGCCCATGGCAAAGTTGATCAGGAAGATCTTGCCGAAGAGTCGTGTGAGTTGCAGCCATTTAGCTTTCCCGGTGCGCACCCATATGGTTTGCATGATGGCAACCAGGAAGCTCAGACCGATGGTGAGTGGAACAAAAATGAAGTGGTATGCCGTCGTCAACCCAAACTGCCATCTGGCTAGGTCAACAGCATCTAGTGTTGCGAACACTTCTACCTCCGGTTAGGGAGCGGGTGCGCACACTGTAAACGTGCTGCGCACGCCACTGTGTATCGCTCCCGAGACGCAGTGCTCGAAAGCTCCGGCCGTCGACCGGACACTCTAATCTTAAACTAAACTGAGAATTTCCTGCGAATTAGCTTTGATATCGAACAAAATAACGCCGTTAGACTTATAGCAATGTCGAGCTCTACTAACAACACCCGCCCACACCGCCTAATGCGGCTCGATCTCTGGGTCAACGCACGCAGGGAGCGGCGGGCACGGAAACACGGCAAGGTTCCTGTCATCGTCCCCTCTATCAGCTACGGGGGGAAAGGCTGGGTGCGGCTGCTCGGGCGCACACTTTTAATGTCACCGACCGACCGTAAATTTAGCTCGCAAGACCCCGCACCATTTGCAGCTGGACAGGTGCGCGGCTGGCGCTCCTTTACAAGCGTTTCCGCCCCAAAAGAAACTGTTACGGTGTATAACGAAGGCACTGAGGTAGCTAGGATAGCCACCGATACCGGCGGTGTGTTAGATGCGCATATCAGTATTGATCTGCCCGCCGGTTGGCATCACATTACCCTCGAAACAAGCAGCGGTGACCGCGCAGAAAGCCCGGTATTCATTGTTGACGCAGCTGAAACTTTCGGCGTTGTAAGCGACGTCGATGACACTATTTTGAACACGGTGCTGCCGCAGCCGTTTGTTGCCGCTTGGAACAGTTTTGTGCGCAGTGAATACGCACGTTTGGCCACCCCGGGCATGCCCGGCTTGCTGGATCGTATTCGCCGTGCACACCTCGCCTCACCAATTATTTACCTCTCAACGGGTGCATGGAATGTTGCACCGGCTCTGATCCGCTTTATGCATCGCCATCTGTGCCCGCGCGGTCCGCTGCTTTTAACGGATTGGGGGCCCACGCATGATCGCTTCTTCCGCTCCGGCCGCAAACACAAGGAAACTGAGCTGCGGCGACTAGCGCAGGAGTTTCCTGATGTTAAATGGCTGCTGATCGGCGATGATGGCCAACACGATGAAGAAATATATTTGGCCTTCACGCAGGAGCACCCCGAATCTGTTGCAGCGGTGGCGATTCGTCAGCTAACACCTGGTGAGGCGATGCTCGCGGGTGGGCGCTCCAAAGCCGAAAAACACCATGCGGTCAGCGGTGTGCCTTGGGTGTACGGCGGCGATGGCGGCAGCCTCTATCACCAGCTGAAGCAGATTAATATCCTCTAAAGCCCGAGATAGCGTCATTAAAAATATTTCACGACCTTCTAGAGTCTGCGTCAAACTTTCGCGGCTCTAGAAGGTCGCGAAATAGGCTCTAACAGTATTGTTGGCGACTGCTAGTAACTTACTTCTTTAGCGCTTGCAGTTCTAGTGAAATTGTCACCTTATTACCCACTACAAGCTGCCCGGTTTTCTCAACAGCTCCGCCGAAGCTGATCCCGAAATCGGTGCGGTCAATGTTTGTGTGTGCGCTCAAACCAATGCGGGTGCCACCGTATGCATCGGCGCCGATCCCGGTAAGCTCAACCTCGAAGGTTACCTCCTTAGTAACACCGCGCATGGTCAGGTCACCGGTTATTTCACCGTGCTCTGCATCACGCAACTGGAACTCTCGCCCAACAAACTCAAAGGTTGGGTGCTCATCAGCTGCGAAAAAGTCGCTGTTGAGCAGGTGCGCGTCACGGTTCGTCTCACCCGTGCTCACAGATTTTACCTGCACTGTTGCGGTCACAGTTGAATCTTTAGGATCTTCGCCGGTGACAATTTCCCCGCCAAACTCATTAAAGTTGCCCCGGACTTTGCTAATACCGAGGTGGCGCACAGTAAAAGCTACTTCTGAGTGAACAGGATCAATCTCCCATGTTCCCGCCTCGTAGTTTTCGATCTGCTCTGCGGTTACTGCCATGCTAGTCTCCTTCTCGTTGTATTGTTACTCTTCGCACGAATGCGTGTCATAACAGTGCAACGACTGAAAACACAAGCTATTCCTGTTTATATTAAGCTCTCAGGAAACTTGAAGCCTTAGCAGCTCGGCTTATCGCGGGCGGTTTCTAGCGCTCTGTCTGGCTGCTGCAATCACAGAGTCATCTATTTCCCGCGGCTCAAACTCACCGTATTTGCGCTTCGCAGCGGTTGCAATAAGAAAGTCACTAACCGCAGGATTTTTTGGGAGCAGCGCACCGTGCAAATATGTGCCGATCACATTCTTAAAACGCGCACCTTCGTGCCCATCATCTGGATTATTCCCAGCCCCCTGTTTTACCCTGCCGAAGGGCTCGCAGCCGTCCCCCAAAACAGTGTTACCACTGTGATTTTCATAGCCAATAATCTCACCAAACTCATCACTTTCAAGGACGATATTGCCGATCATGCGCGTATCTCCGCCGCGAGTCTCAACGTCTAACACACCGATGCCCCGCATATCGTCACCTCCGACGGTGAGAAAGCGATGACCAAAAAGCTGGTAGAGGCCGCAGATCATCAACATCGGCACCCCATCGTCAGCTAAGCCGCGCAAAACTTCCGATTTCAATTGCAGATCTGCCGCAACCTTCAACTGCCCAGAATCTTGGCCGCCACCGCCGAGGAAAATATCAGCATCAGCGGGAAGCGGATCCCCCGGGTTCACAACAACTGTTTTCGGCTGGTAGCCCTGCAACCGGATGCGCCGCTGTAGTGCGATCACATTGCCCTGATCGCCGTACATATTCATCTCGCGCGGATACAGCGAGACTATTACCAGCTCTTTACCGGCGTCTACCATACGTCCTCCACATCAGTGAGCTCGGCAAGATATTTGCGAATCTCGAGCATCGCGGTGTAGCTGCAGTAAATACGCCGCGGCACCCCGGCTGTGCGCTCCCGAAAACTGGCCACCGCTGTGCGCAGATCTTCGATTGTCTGCCCCACCGCTACCTCATCATGCTGCAGTCTTAGAGTCATGTCCCAAGCGCGCACACCCGACACAGTATCAACCCCACCAGCTTGCAGTGTTGAAAAATCGACATCCCACAACCATGACATGTCACGGCCATCGGCGTATTGATCGTTGATCGCAATCATGACAGCAACATTCTCGGGCGCAAATGAAGCCAGGCCGAGCCGGAATCCGGCCGGATTTTTCACCAACACAAGCTCAAGTTTTTCACCGTCCAGCTCCAGCTGCTCGCCTCTGCCAAAGGCCGGGCGGATCTCTGCCAGATCATGCAGCAGTTTATCGGATGCAACCGGAGTCGCATTGTGCGCCAAAATCGCACGCACTAGCGTCATCGCAGCAGCCGCGTTAAAGAGATTGTAGAGCCCTTCAAGCCGCAGGGTTGTTTCAAACTCTGCCCCGTCGATGAGATACTTAGCCCGCTGCTCCCCAACCGCTGTGAGCATAACGTCAGGCTGTTTATGCCCGGCCTTTACAGCTATCTCAGTCGCAGCCCCATAAAGATCCTGGTCGTTTGGAAAAAGCTCCCTAAGCGACTCAGACAGCCCGAACTCAAGCACCCTAACTCGTCCGGCTGCGCTAAGTTGCACCCCGATCTCATGCAGCAGCGGGTCTTCACAATTTACGACCACAGTATCCTGCGTGGCGTCAGCGAGTTTCTTTAACAGGCTAGCGGTGTAGTCGAGCTCACCGAACCGATCAAGCTGATCACGGAGCACATTTAGCAGCAGGGTGTGACGCGGCCGCACCCTATCTATAACGTGCATCGCATGCGCTTCATCAAGCTCCAGCACCGCAATATCGGCCTTCAGTTCACCCTTCCAATTCACCTCGCCCAACGCCGCAGCAACAATACCGCGCGCAAAGTTAGAGCCGGTTTTGTTAGTGAAAACCTTAAGCCCCTGCGCTGACAGCAGCTCCACCACCATTTTCGTTGTGGTTGTTTTACCGTTCGTGCCGCTAATTGCCACAACACCGAACGGTAACTGCGCCATCAGGCGCGGCAAATATTGCGGATCGAAACGCTCAACCACTAAGCCAGGCAGCGCAGACCCTCCCCCGCGCAGCCGTGCAGCAGCGCGCACGATCCGACCGACAAAGGTAGAGAGCAAATGACGCATAAAGTTATTCTAATGTTGGCACCCGGGGCACCAGTAGAGTTTTCGCTTGCCGAACTCTTCGAGCTGGATCTCAGCGCCGCAGCGCTCGCACGCAGTGCCCTCCTTTTTGTAAACCCAGTGTCTAGCGTCTCGGTCTCGTAACGCCAGAGCGTACGCGGAACCGGTCAAACCGTCTTTGGTGATCATCTGCCCGACGCTAATTCCTGTTTCTAACAGATGCACCCAATCGTCCCACAGGTTCTGCAGCGTTTCACGCGGCAGCTGATTTGCTGGAGTGTGCGGATCAAGCGCTGCACGAAACAGCATTTCGGCACGGTAAACATTACCGATACCCGCAATAATCGCCTGATCCATCAAAACCAACCCGATAGGGGTCGGTTTTTTTGCGGCGCGCTTAATGAAACGCTCTGCTGCAGCCTGGGAAGCATCGTTTGCAGGATCCGGGCCGAGACGGTTCAAAACTCCCTGCAGCTCAGCCTCTGTCAACACTTCACAGGCCGTAGGCCCCCGCAGATCCGCGCAGACTGTCTCGGTTAACAGCCGCGCCCGCACTTGGCCCACCGGGGGTGGCGGCCATAAGCTGCCAACATCTCCAGTTTTGTCATTTTCAGCCATGCGCACTCTAGCGCGTCTTGGGGCTCCGATACTGGTCACCGAATCTTCTGCCTCGCCGTCTATTGGCGCAACAACGCCGGCCATTTGGGTCTGCCCGAAACGGCGTGCCCCACTTGCCGCCTGCTGGCCGCTGGCAGCGGTCACCCCGTGCACCTGAATAGACGGGTGCACAAGCACCTCACCGCTGAAATCCCAGGCCCCGTAGATTCCCAAGTGCACGCGCAACCACAGTTGATTCTCAAACTGTAGAAACATTTGTTTCCCGACGGCTGTCGCACGCACCATTCGCGTTCCGCTGATGAGCGCAGCGCCGTCAGCAAAACGCCCCTGCGGGCTTGTGACTTCTGTCACCCGACCCACAAAATTCGCCTCAAACTGGCGGGCGATACGGTGTACTGAATGCCCCTCAGGCACAGAAAAACCTACTCAGCCGCAGGCTTGTTGACGCCCTTACCGGCAATATCACCGGTGGTTTCGTACTCGCCGAGCTGGCCAATGCGGCGCACGTGCCGCTCGTCACCTGAGAAAGGCGTAGCAATAAACCTGTCAATCAAGGCGATGGCCTCTTCGGCGGTGTGTTGCCGGGCACCGATCGAGATCACATTTGCATTATTGTGCTCCCGAGCCAATTCTGCGGTGGAGAGGTTCCAGACCAAAGCAGCCCGAATCCCCCGCACCTTATTTGCGGCCATTTGCTCACCGTTGCCTGAGCCACCAAACACAACACCAAGCGCTTCAACTCCGGCAGCCGCATCAGCTGCTACACCCAGTGCAGCGTTAATGCAAAAGGCTGGGTAGTCGTCGAGCGCATCGTATTCCTGCGGACCGTGGTCAATCACCTCATGCCCCTGGGCAGAAAGATGCTGCTGCACTAGCTGGCTGAATTCGAGCCCCGCGTGGTCGGTTGCTACGTGAATTCGCATTTCTTACTCCCTAAAATGTTTGCGCCGTTTGCACGACGAGACTAGAACTGTGGGCGCGCGGTGCGGGTGCGCTTTAACTCATAGAAACCTTCGACCCCGGTCGCAAGCACGAGTGCGTCAAAGAGGTCGAGTGCCGCCTGCCCCTGCGGTGCGGGAGTTACAACAGGCCCGAATAGCCCCTTACCGTTGACGGCAACAATCGGGATCCCAACGTCTTTACCAACTAGCTTTAGCCCAGCAGCTGTGCTGTCACGCAGCGCCGCATCAACGCCCGAATCACCGGGCGTAAACGAGGTTTCCGCATCTGCGTAAGCAGCCAGCTCACTCGGCAGATCGAGAGCGTCGAGCGCCTCAGCGATAATTGCGTCATAATCGGTGCGCCCACCCGGGTGAATGCGCTCACCTATTTCGGTGTACAGCGCACCAACCACTTCTGCTCCGTGCGCCTGTCGCGCGGCCTCAATAACCCGTAGCGTCTGCAGACCGCCGGCGTGCATAGTCTTATGGCGGTCGCTAATTTTGTCGCGCCCCTCGTTTAGGATTTTGAGGCTAAATGGACGCCAGTTCACTGTGAAACCGCGCACTTCACTAACCTCTGTGATCCAGCGGCTGGTCATCCAGCACCACGGGCAAGAGGGGTCAAACCAAAACTCAACCGACTCGGGGTTTGCGACTGTCATACCCTCGATTCTATCAGTGAGTGTGGGATAGGCTTAAGGGGTATTTGCACGCACCTATCAAAGGAGACTAACCCGTGCCAGGAACCAATCTCACCCGTGAAGAAGCCCGCGAGCGCGCCGGTTTAATCAGCGTTTCGGAGTATCACATCAAACTTGATTTAAATCAGGGTGCAAAGCAGTTTATCTCTGACACTAAGGTGCTGTTTAGCGCTAGCAAGGTTGGTGCGGAAAGCTTCATTGATTTGATTGCAGATTCTGTCGAGGAAATCACTTTAAACGGGGTTGCGCTTAACGCTAATGAAGTGTTTGCTGATTCGCGGATCCGCCTACCTGAGCTTGCTGCCGAGAATGAACTGCACATTGTGAGCCGCCAGGCGTATACCAACACCGGTGAGGGGCTGCACCGTTTTGTTGATCCGGCTGATGATGAGGTTTATCTCTACACCCAATTTGAGGTGCCGGATTCACGTCGCGTGTTTCCAGTGTTTGAGCAGCCTGATTTAAAGGCACGTTTCTTTTTTACGGTTGAAGCTCCCGCCCACTGGCTCGTGGTTAGCAATCAGCCGACCCCTGAGCCTGAGGCAATCGGTGTCGCGGGCGCACAGTCGCACAAGCCCGGCGAAGCGATCGCACGCTGGGTGTTTGAGCCAACTCCGATCATGTCTAGCTACATCACTGCGATTATCGCAGGCCCTTACGAGGGTGAACGCGGGTCGCTCACAAGCAGCGACGGTCGTGAGATTCCTTTGGGTGTGTTTGCGCGCAAATCCTTGGTGGAATACCTTGACGCTGATTACATCATGGAAAAGACTCGGCAGGGTTTTGAGTTCTTCGAGAAAGAATTTGACTACCCGTACCCGTTTGCTAAATATGATCAGGTTTTCTGCCCTGAGTTCAACATGGGCGCGATGGAGAACATCGGCGCGGTAACACACACTGAGGCTTATGTGTTCCGTTCAAAAGTGACCGATGCAATGCGCGAACGTCGCGTTGTCACAATCGAGCATGAGCTTGCGCACATGTGGTTCGGCGATCTTGTCACAATGCGCTGGTGGAATGATCTGTGGCTCAATGAGTCATTTGCCGAATACACCTCAACGGTGTGCACCGCCGAGGCAACAGAGTGGCAGGATGCTTGGACGACCTTCGCTTCTCTCGAGAAAAGCTGGGCTTACCGGCAGGATCAGCTGCCTTCAACCCACCCAATTGTGGCGGAAATTCGCGACCTGGAAGATGTGCTGGCAAACTTTGATGGCATCACTTACGCTAAGGGTGCTTCGGTTCTAAAAGCGCTGGTGGCCTATGTTGGCCGCGATAACTTCCGCCGCGGTGTTGCACGATACTTTAAGAAGCACGCCTACAAGAACACCGAACTGGTTGATTTGCTGACGGAGCTTGAGGCTGAGAGCGGTCGTGATTTGAAGGCTTGGTCGAAAGCCTGGTTGGAGACTGCCGGCGTGAACACTCTGCGAGCTGATTTTGAGCTTGACAGTGACGGAAACTACACCTCATTCGCAGTCACACAGAGCGCGACCGAAGACTACCCAACAATTCGCCCACACAGCATTGTGATCGGTTTCTACAATCTAGTAGACGGCAAACTAACCCGCACCGATAGCGTGGCTGCAGATGTTGTTAGTGAACGTGTTGAAATTGCTGAGCTTGTTGGCAAGCAGCAACCTGACCTGTTGCTGCTAAACGATGACGATCTCACATACGCGAAACTCCGTTTTGATGAGCGTTCGCTACAGACGGCGCTTAAAGCAGTCAGCACTCTCGATGATTCTCTCGCGCGAGCTGTTATTTGGGGGGCGCTTTGGGACACCACGCGTGACGGTGAACTAGCCCCGCAGCTCTTTATCGACGCTGTGCTCGAGCACATTGGCGGTGAGGATCAGTCGAGCACGCTGCGTGTTGTGCTGAGTCAGCTGCGCACCGCAGCAACACTTTATGTGAAACCAGAAAACCGCGCTAGCGTTGCTGAGCGTGTAGCTGATCGCCTGTGGGTGCTTGCCAAAGAGGCTCCAGCTGGTTCGGATCGCCAGTTCCAGTTCTTCACCGCTTTTGCAGGTGCGGCAGTTTCGGCTGCGCATCTGGATACTGTTGAGGCGTTGCTTGCGGGTGAAATTGAGCTTGCAGGAATGCCGCTGGATACCGATATGAAGTGGAATCTATTGCAGGCGCTCGTAGCTGGCGGCCGTGCGGGTGAGGCTGAGATTGCAGAAATGCTCGTCTCCGATAAGACCGCAAACGGCGAACAGGCGGCTGCAGCCTCTCGTGCTGCTGCACCAACCACCGCAGGTAAGGAGAAGGTGTGGCACGACATCTTTGAAACTGCGGGGGTTGCTAACCTGATAATTCGCTCGAGCGGCACTGGCTTTAAGCGTGCAAGCGATGTTGAGGTGCTCCGCCCATTCGTTGCTAAGTTCTTCGACGGCCTAAATACTGTGTGGGAGACGCGTAGTTACCAAATTGCGGAGGAACTCATCACAGGTTTCTTCCCGCTGCCGTTGGCTGACGAAGAGCTGCGCGATGCTACTGCGGCATGGCTTACTGCAAACGCAGATGCAGCCCCAACTCTGCGCCGTCTTATCACGGAAGAGCTCGCTGATGTTGAGCGGGCACTGCTCGTGCAGCGCGCTGACGTCTAACCCTTCTTAGAGGTTTCGTAGGAAACCGTTTGGAGTGACCCGTGGAAGCAATCTGGCTCGCAATCAGAGATTTCTTTACCGACAATGAAACAGCGTGGCGCATTCTGTTTATTCTCGTACTCGCTTTCTTCCTCTGGTGGGGTTTGCGTTTCGGAATTAAGCAGGCGGTTGATCGTTTTGTGCACGGCGTAAAGAAAGCTCAGGCAACCGATTCAACAGCCGAAATCTCCACCTCAGGGCTGGTGCGGGAGCGCGCAATTCAGCGCACCCGCACCCTCGGCGCTGTTGGGCGCAGTGTTATCACATGGATTATTGTGGCCGTCACACTCGTGCTTGTGCTGCACGAGTTCGGAATAGACCTAACCGCTATTTTGGCCTCAGCAGGCTTCATCGGCGCCGGCCTCGCATTTGGTGCGCAATCTATTGTAAAAGATGTCTTAAACGGCATATTTATGGTTTTTGAAGACCAAATTGGTGTCGGCGATTACATTACAGTGGGTGAGGTCTCAGGCACTGTTGAAGATGTGGGCGTCCGAATAACGCAGGTGCGCGCACTCGACGGCACATTATGGTTTGTGCGAAACGGTGAGATTCTAACTCTGGGTAATATGTCGCAGGGTTACGGTCAGGCTGTGATTGACATCACCGTTGCAGCAAACACCGACCTTGAACGAGCCCAGACTGCAGCCCTGGAGTCAGCCAAACAGGCGATCCAAATTCCAGAAATCCGCCGGAAGGTAACCGGCACACCAGAGATGTGGGGTGTGCAGGCACTCGCGGGTGATAGAGCGACAATACGGCTGACCATCCGCACTCGCCCTGAGGTGCAGGGCGCTGTTTCGCGCGCTGTACGCCTGCAGATTCAGAAGTACTTCCAAGAGCAGGGTTTGGAACTCGCACCACAGACGGTAAACATTTTAAGGCCCGGGAATGCCTAACACACCAAAACCACAGCTAACACTGCGCTCTAGCGCGACGGGCGATGCTGTCTTAGATACGGTGTGGTCACATGTTGGTGGCAGTGAAACTTTCGAAAAAATTGTGCGGGAATTCTATCGCAGGGTGCAAAATGATGAAATTTTAGCTCCGATGTATCCCGATAACGATTGGGAGGGCGCTATCTGGCGTCTCCAAAAGTTTCTCGAACAATACTGGGGTGGGCCCACCACCTACTCTGAGCAGAGAGGCCATCCACGGCTGCGTATGCGGCATGCCGCCTACCCTATCAACGCTGTCGCCCGCGACCGCTGGCTGTTACACATGAATGCTGCTTTAGATGTTGTAAAACTACCCCCGATGCACGATACAGCCATCCGCGACTACGTTACACGGGCGGCAACCGCGCTCGTTAACCGCGCCGACTGAGGAGGCGTGTCGTCTCAAACAGCTGCTATCAAAGGGAAGGATCGTGGCCGTCGCTGATTGCATCCCAATCTGAAATACGGTCGTCAGAGCTTACAGGATTGTCACTTCTACCCCGTTTTTCGCTCTGCACAGTAGCTGCTTCCCGCCTCTTTTTAGAGTCTGCGACGGTGTCATATTTTGAGCGTCCAGACTGCCAGCGACGATTTCCAGCAAGCCCTAAAACAGTGGCGAGAACCAGCAAAGCTGCGCCAACGTATGTGAGCGCGACAACACCGGATGTTGCAATTTCAGTAACGGCGTATGTGGCACCTTCACCGGTAATGCCTGTCAGTTCTGCAAGCTGTTTACCACCGGCAGTAACCGGCATAATTACAAACGTAGTTACGATATATAGGCAGGCAATAGCTGCTAAACCGGTCACTGTCAGGCACAGATAGCGCAGCACTCGATTCAAAGCCGGTAATGCCAGGGTTGCGGCGATAGCGGCAAGCGTTGCCGCAATCAAACTCGCGGTTGTTTCAGCGCCTGTCACGGTGAACTCATCTACGACGGCAACACCCGGCTGTAGCTTGAAATTAAACCACACCTGGCTGAGGCTTACTAACAGCAGCGCCGCACCAAAGAGCGCTACAATCACCACTGTTTTCAGCTCGGTTATTTTCCGCATGACAGTATAAATCTAACAGTCTAAGCTGCACGCAAAGTATTTGCGATGGCAACCGCTCTGAGCGGCGCAGCCGCTTTGTTTCGACACTCAGCATCTTCGCTGACAGGATCTGAATCTGCGACGAGACCGGCGCCTGCCTGCACATAGGCGGTATCCCCCTTAAGTGTCGCAGTGCGAATAGCGATCGCTAAATCAGCGTTACCCCCCAGGCCGAAATAGCCTACGACACCGCCGTAAACCCCGCGGCGCACCGGCTCGAGATCATTTATGATCCGGAGCGCCCACGGTTTTGGCGCGCCCGAGAGCGTTCCCGCAGGGAATGTTGCAACCAGTGCATCCACCGGCGAACAGTCAGCGCGCAGTTTACCCTCGACGGTTGAGGAGATGTGGGTAACATGGCTGAAACGCTCAATCTCCATAAATTCAGTCACTGCGACTGAGCCCGGCTCACACACGCGTGATAGATCGTTTCGCGACAGATCTACGAGCATGAGGTGTTCAGAACGCTCCTTCTGATCGGCGAGCAGCTCTGCTGCGAGGGCTGCATCCTCATCGGGATTCGCACCACGTGGTCTGCTGCCCGCAATCGGATGGGTGAGCACCTGCTCCCCCTGCACGGTGATAAGCGCTTCAGGGCTTGATCCAACAACTGCGAAGGGCGCGCCGGAGGCATCACTCGCGCTCAGCAAATAAAGATAAGGGCTCGGGTTCAGATGGCGTAAAACGCGGTAAACATCGAGCGGATCAGCATGGTTTTCAAGCTCAAAGCGCTGAGACAGCACCACCTGGAAGGCATCACCGTCAATTATGTGCTGTTTTGTGCGCGCAACACCCGCAAAAAACTCTTCCTGGCTTGTGCGTCGCACAGCTTCAGCAACGATTTCTTTGTCAATCACACCCACCGGGGTTGCTGCTGCCTCTCTAAGGGCTTCCTGCATGACGTCAAGACGCTGCTGCGCTAGCTGCCACTGAGATTCTGCTTCTGCCTCGCTTAAATCATTATCTGTCAGCACATTGGCGACCAGTGTAACAGTTCCCTCGCGATGGTCTATTACAGCAAGATCTGCAACAAAACCAAGGTACTGCCGCGGCACAAGCGGTTCGTCGTCAGACTGCGGTTGAATGTTTTCAAACTCGACAACACTCTCCCAGCCAAGATAGCCAACAAAGCCGCTGACCAGCGGCGGCAGCTCGGGGTGGGTTGATCCTTCCCAATGGTTATAAACCGCTGCAACAGCTGCAACCGGATCGAGATGAGACACACCACCAGGCAGCAGCCTGTTTTCATCTACCGGATTGGGAAGCGCTAGATTGGGCTCCCAGTGCGCTTTCCCCTGCCGTTCTGTGAGCACGCCGAAAGACTGCACACCGACAAAACTGTAGCGGTCAAAAATACCCTGCGCCGCTGACTCCAGCAGGAAGGTTCCTGATCGGCCGCCGGTTAGTTTGCGGTAAATGCTAACAGGGGTGTCAGCATCAGCAAACAGCTCGCGACAAACCGGGACTATTTTTTGTGTCACTCGATCCGCCGCAAAATCAGCGTAAGAAGTTGTGAGCCGCATCTTTGTCTACTCTCCCTCGGTTTCTGCGCACAAGAGCACCGGCAGGCTCCCGGTTTCAAAACAGGAGCGAGTGCCTAGGTGGCAAGCTGCGCCCAGCTGTTCAACCAGCAGCAAAAGTGTATCTCCGTCGCAGTCGTATCGAATCTCTTTAACGAACTGCTTATGACCGGAGGTGTCTCCCTTCCGCCACAGCTCGCCACGTGAACGTGACCAGTAGGTAACCCGCCCTTCGGCGAGAGTTCTGCTCAGCGCTGTTTTGTTCATCCAGGCCATCATTAGCACTTCACGAGATTCGTGATCTTGCACGATAGCTGGCACAAGGCCGTGTTCGTTAAACTGAATTTTTGCGATATCCATAAGTTAAACCCTGCTCTGTCGCACGCTGATACCGCTTTCGCGCATCGCTTCTTTTACCTCTTCGATGGTGAGGATCCCGTGGTGAAACACCGATGCAGCCAGCACCGCATCGGCACCGGCGGTGATCGCAGGGGCGAAGTCAGCAGCCCTGCCGGCACCTCCTGACGCAATTACAGGGACTGTCGAGAAGTCGGCAATCTTTTCGATGAGCTCAATATCGAACCCGGCTTTGGTGCCGTCGGCGTCCATTGAGTTCACTAATAACTCGCCAGCCCCGCGTGTGATCGCTTCTCGCGCCCAAACGAGGGCGTCCAAATCTGTCTCTTTTTTGCCACCGTGCGTGGTTACAATAAAACCTGACGGCGCACGGTCAGAACGTTTAATATCCAGGGAAAGCACAAGCACCTGATTGCCAAACCTGTCGGCTATCTCATTCAGCAGCTCCGGCCGGGCAATTGCCGCTGAATTCACACCAACTTTATCTGCTCCCACACCCAACAGACGTGCAACATCTTCAGCGCTGCGCACACCCCCGCCGACCGTGAGCGGGATAAACACACTCTCAGCGGTGCGCTGCACGATGTCATAGGTTGTCGCACGCTCATCAACCGTTGCTGTCACATCCAGAAACGTTATTTCGTCGGCGCCCGCAGCAGCGTATTTTGCGCCTAACTCAACCGGATCACCGGCATCTTTAAGATTTAGAAAATTCACACCCTTCACGACGCGGCCAGCGGCAACGTCGAGACAGGGGATCACACGAGCGGTAACTGACATTAGCTTAAATTCTTGCCGCGTGAATTGAGGTGACGATAATGGCTTTTGCCCCGAGCTCATGCAGTCTGTCCATAATTGGTGCGGTCTCATCGCTGGGCACCATGACGCGCACCGCCACCCAACCGGCGGTGGATAGCGGGGAGACTGTTGGCGCTTCCATGCCCGGGCTAATAGCGGTGGCCGCCTCCAATTTTTCAGCTTCGAGATCGTACTCCAGCATGACGTACTTGCGCGCAACAAGAACGCCCTCAAGGCGCTGCAGCAGCCGGTTGGTTGCCGAGTTATTCTGCGGCAGAGACGGCTCTGTTCCGATAAGGATCGCTGTTGATTCGAGGATTATCGGCCCGAAAATTGTAAGCCCTGCTGCGCGCAGTGTTGCGCCGGTTGAAACCACGTCGGCAACCGCATCGGCAACACCAAGCCGCACAGCAGATTCCACCGCCCCCTCAAGCTTTACAAGTTTTGCGCTGATGCCGCGCGCCGCAAGAAAATCACCGACAAGCTTTGGGTAGCTTGTTGCAACACGTTTACTTTCGAGCTGCGCGAGTTCGGTGATTTCAGTTGCCGGGGCGGCAAATCTGAAAGTTGAGTCAGCAAAGTCTAGCGACCTTATTTCTGTCGCCTCAGTGTTTGAATCAAGCAGCAGATCGCGCCCGGTGATACCAACATCAACCGCGCCAGAACCAACATAGGTGGCAATATCGCGGGGGCGCAGATAGAAAAACTCAACCCCGTTGCGCTCATCAACCGAGATTAGGGTGCGACTGTCGCGACGCCCGCGGTATCCAGCTTCAGTAAGCATTTGTGCCGCTGTCTCTGAGAGAGAGCCTTTGTTTGGAACTGCGATTCTCAGCATTTTATTCTCGGTCAAGAGTTACAGCTCCTTATATACATCGTCTAGGGTTAGGCCTTTAGCCACCATAAGCACCTGCAGGTGATACAGTAACTGACTTATTTCTTCCGCCAATTCTGCATCACTCTCATACTCAGCTGCCATCCACACTTCGGCCGCTTCTTCAACAATTTTCTTTCCAATCTGATGCACTCCGGCGTCAAGTCGCGCGACTGTGCCGCTGCCGGCCGGTCTGGTTAGAGCTTTTTCGCTCACTTCAGCAAACAGTTCTTCAAAAGTTTTCATGATCTCTCGGATTCCAGTAGCGCGTTATAAGTTGTTTAAGCGGCACACGTGTGGGCTAAAGCAGCGGCACGAAGTTCAGCAATCCGCGCGCTCGGGTCACCCTTATACACGGCGCTGCCCGCTACAAAGGTATCAGCGCCAGCTTCCGCGGCAATCCCAATGGTGTCAACGCTAATACCGCCATCAACCTGCAGCCACATGTCGATCCCGTGGCGTTTGCGCGCCTGAGCAACCTGCTTCACCTTCGGCATCATGTCAGCCATGAATTTCTGGCCGCCAAAACCCGGCTCAACAGTCATCACCAAAACCATGTCAAACTCCGGAAGCAGCTCAAGGTAGGGATCAGCGTCAGTGCCCGGCTTTAACGCAATACCGGCACGCGCTCCGATCTCACGAATACGCCGTGCTAACGCAACCGGATTGTCAGTAGCTTCGGCGTGAAAGGTGACAGAGGCAGCACCCATTTCGGCGTACCCTGGCGCCCATTTGTCAGCGTTGCTAATCATCAGGTGCATATCGAGCGGGATCGGGGAGACCGCTTGAATGCGTTCAACAACAGGCGGACCAAAGGTCAGATTTGGCACAAAGTGGTTATCCATCACATCCACGTGAACAAAATCGGCATTTGCAATGCGCTCTAGCTCGCTCTGCAGATTCACAAAATCTGCAGAAAGAATGCTCGGGTGTATCCGCTGGTGTGTGGTATCACTATTCACTCTGCCCATTTTAGTTTAGTTTCCGAGCTCCTGTTCGGTTGTGCTCTGCCGCATAATTAACGCGATAAACATTGCGTCACTGCCGTGGGCGTGCGGCCAGAGTTGCAGGGCGCGCTGCGACGCATGTTTTTCGGATCGCAGGGTCTGCAATTCTTGCAGCCCCAACTGTGCGGTCACATCAAGCGCTGCCGCTGCATCATGATTGCGTAAAAAGCGCTCAACAACTCCCTTAGTTTCTGCCAGATGCGGCGAACAGGTGACATACGCAATAACCCCGTTCGGCGCAAGGTGCGCATAAGCTTTCTCCAGCAGTTGCTCCTGCAGCTGCACAAGCTCTGGAATATCGCTCGGTTGTTTGCGCCAGCGTGCTTCGGGGCGGCGGCGCAAGGCGCCGAGACCGGAGCACGGAGCATCGAGCAGAATACGATCATATTTAGTGTCGGGCGACCCGTATGCAGTATCGCTACGACCGTCTGCGGTAACGAAGGAAACCGGCTCACTATTGTCTGCAACTGCTTCGCGCACGAGACGGCTGCGGTGCTCTGAAACCTCGTTTGCTCGCAAACTAATTTCTTTGCCAGCTGCGCGCTCGGCAACAGCCGCATTAGCTAGCACTGCGGTTTTCCCTCCGGGACCTGCGCACAGGTCGAGCCATGCTTCTTTTTCTGCAACCGGTTTTGCGCGCAATAAAGCTAGCGCGGCAAGTTGTGAGCCCTGATCTTGCACACGCGCTGTGATACCCGCCGCTGCCAGCTCGGTGAGCGCTTGAGCTGGGCTCACACCCGCTATTTCTGCGCCAAATGGGCTGACACCCGTAAAGCTGATTTTGTCTCCCAAAACAGCCTGCGCCCGCTCTATAACAGCTGTCAGTGACTGTTCTGGGCCGGGCAGAAACACTATGTTCACCCTTGGGGAGGTGTTATCAGCTGCGAGCAAGTCTGCTAATTCTTCGGCACGACCGTCAGATTTGAGCGCATCCGCCATGGCTCGCACAACCCACTGGGGGTGGGATTCTGCTACCGCCATTTTCACTGTTGCGGAGGCAAGCTCCTCTGTGACGACTGTGCGCCATTCAGCAATTGACTGCCGGCTGACTGTGCGCAACACACCGTTAACAAAACCAGTCGCTTTTTTGTTTGCGACAAGTCTTTGCAATTCAACTGTTTCATATATTGCAGCGTGAGTGGCAACACGCATTGAGAGCAACTGATGCACACCGAGTCTCAGCACTCTCAGCGTGCGCGCATCAATTTTCTCAGCTGGGCGCTTAGCAGCGTGCGCGATAATTGCGTCGTACAAGCCCTGCAGGCGCAGTGTGCCAGCAGTAAGTTCAGTAGCTAAACCAGCGTCCTGCTGATTCAGCCGCGCCGCACGAATCTTGCTCGGCAGCATTAAATTCGCGTAGGCGTCACGATCCTCCACGTCCCGCAGCACATCGTAGGCGACCAGTCTCGCTGCTGAAACCCGCTTAGCCATCGGCTGTCAGCCTCCCGCCTTTGCCCCGCAGCCAGTCTGCCGCCAACATTTTTGTTTTACCCGCCGGCTGCACTTCAAGCACCTCTAAAACACCCGCGCTCACGCCAAGGAACACTTTCTTTCCAAGCAGCGCAAACTCCCCTACGGGGGGCTCGATATCAGAGTTTTCAACCGGGGCGATACGAATAATTTTTAACGGCTGTTCGGCTGTTTGCACAAAAGCACCGGGCTCCGGCGTCACCCCCGCCCACTGCGCTAACACTTGTGCAGCAGATTTTGTGAGGTCTAAGCGCCCGTCTTCTCGCGTTAGTTTGTGTGCATAGGTCACTTCTCCGTCTTGCGGATCGCCCGCGTTGGGATTTTCTGCCAGCTGCTCCAGCGCGGCAAGCATCTCGGTCCCGCCACGCAGCGCCATCGCAGTCAGCACCTCACCAGCGCTCTCCCCTGGGGTGACGCTGTATGTGAAGCTGTGCACAACAGAGCCGGCATCAAGCTCTTCAACGAGTCTGAAGATTGTTCCGCCAATCTCGGTTTCACCGGCCATCAAAGCGCGCTGCACGGGAGCTGCCCCGCGCCATTTCGGGAGGGCAGAAAAATGCAAGTTGATCCACCCCAATCGCGGGGCTGTCAGCAGATCTGTTTTTAAGAGACCACCGTAAGCGACAACAACTCCGATGTCTGCGCCAAGCTCTGCTATTTGTTCGGTAGTGTCTGCGTCTAATCGGTTCGCTTTTATGGTTTTTAATCCTGCTTCTTGCGCAAAAGAAGCAACAGGCGAAGCCGTCAACACACGTTTGCGCCCCAAGGGCGCATCTTCACGAGTAACCACCCCGACCACTTCGTGTGCGCTCTCGGTTAGGGTTTTCAGCACCGGCACCGCAACATCTGGAGTGCCTGCAAAAACTATTTTCAGCTTCGCCATACTTCTAGCCTAATTCTTCCGGTGCCTCTGTGACAGTGCGGGTGTATGCATCGAAAACTGTCTGATCGTCCATCCGCACTCTTAACAGTTCTGGGGCGCGGGTGCGCGGTCTGGCCCGGCTTCCCTGCCGGCCAGCGGCTGCTGCAACCACCGCAGCGCGCAGTGTTCTAGCGACTTCTGCGCCGATGGCATAGCTAAACCGAACGATTGCGCGCCATGCACCATTCGACATTTTTACCGGCGGCAGCACATCGTATGCAGTAAATTCGGTAAGTTTTGCGAGCGCAGTTTCAACCTCTGTGTGAGTCCCCTCAACTGAGGCAACACGCACCGCAGGAGGAAAGCGCAAAGAGTTGCGCAGCGCCAGCTCGGAGCGCAGCCAAGCAATCAGCGTGCCTCTAAGAAAAACCTCAGTCACTCCACCGAGTTCGCGGGAGATGTAGCATATCCCATCACCGCGAGCCTTTGCAGCAGCATTCTCCCACCAGCGTAAACAGTCTTCAGAGATGCTGAGCGTCGGTATCTGCAGCATGTTTTCTGCATCCAACAACACCACAGCCGCATATCCTGCTGCAGCAACCGGTTCAGCACCAGGTGTTGCAACAACAATGGCGGGATCACCGCTCACCAGTTGCACAGGGTGGGTGCCGTCAGACAGTACGAGCGGCACACCAGGGAAGGTAACGCTCAGCTGCTCAACAGTGCGTTCACTCCCCGCTCCTCGCAGCTGGAGCTGTGTGCCACGACACTCCGTGCAGCGCCAGTGTGTGAAAGTTTCCAGACACCACAGGCAGCTGATCTCAGCGGTTAACGAAGTTTTGCTTAGGGGGCCGGTGCAGTTTGCACAGCGGGCAGGAGTTTTACAGCGCGCGCAGCTGCCGGCGAGTGCGTAACCGGGTTTAGAAACCTGTATCAGCACCGGGCCTGTTTCAAGACCCGCACGGATTGCGACCACAACCCCGCTCGAGATGCGCCCGCCTGTGCGCTCTGCCGGCAAAGATTCAAGCGCCCGCACAGTGGTGCGTTTCGGCGGATTAGCTGCCGTCTCAAAGATCCCGATCTCAACCAGCCTCTGTATCGCAACTGAACGACTGTAGCCGGCGCTCAGCACTGCGCAGCCTGTTTGGCTCTGCCGCACCAATGCGATATCTCTGCTGTGCATATAGGGCGCTTTGGGAAATTGCAGGAGCGGATCGGCTTCATCCCAAATCACAATAGTTCCAAGGTTGTGCGCGGGCGCAAGCACAGCTGCTCTGTTTCCAATAATTACACGCGGCACCTCTGTTAAGCATTCAAGGTGGGCGCGATATCTATCTTCCTTTGACTGTTTTGCGTCTACGCGCGTCACCCGCGCTGCAACCAGCGCGCGCAAGGCCGCTGCGAGCTGATTCAGATCACGATAGTCGGGCACACAAATAATAATTGAGCGCCCCTCACGTATTTCTCTTTCAGCGAGCAAGGCTAGGGTTGCCGCCCATCCCTGCACCCACAGAGAGTTGGGCAGTTGATCCATACCGTGATTCATTTCGAAGCTCAAACAGCTGCCAGCTTGAAGCTTTGCTGTAATCTCGTCTATTACCGAGGTTGGGGTTACAGCGCTCTCCCACACGCCTCTCAGCGCGGGCGGGCTGTCATCATCGCTTGGCGCGGCAGATACTTCTTTTAAAAACGCTTTTTCGGCTCGCACGTGGCGTGACGGAATTGCAAAGCGCAATAGATCACTGGCGTTTCCCGCCGCCCGATCAGCGCAGTGGTTTACGAGATCCCACACCTCTGCGGTTAAAACCGCTGGTTCTCCTAGAATCTGCGTCACCGGCTGCAGAATGCCGTCATATGCAGTGTTCGTTGCCAGGCGAATAACCCAGCCAAAGCTGCTTCTGCTCTGCGATCTGAGCGGAACTTTCACGCGCTGCCCGACCTTTATCTGAGCCGCCATCTCAGGTGTCACGGCATAATCAAAGAGCTGATCGAGCTGCGGCAGCCGTGAATCCAACAGCACCGCAGCAACTGTTGGCACTTGGCCAGCAGGAACAAGATTCGCCATCTCGCTGCGCAAGCTGCCACACCTCCCTCTCTAAAACCAAAACGCCGGGTACAACCAAAGGTTACCCGGCGCCTCTATTACTTTTACGGTTTTAGTTTGCTTCGCGAGTGTTGAGTTCGAGCTTGCCCTCAGCAATCTCACGCAGTGCAATAGTTAAAGGCTTGTCGTCGATTCCATGATCAACGAGCGGGCCAATGTTATCGCCAAGCTGCCCCTCCTGCAGATCTGCGTAATAGTCGTTGATCTGACGCGCACGCTGTGCAGAGAAAGCGACAAGTGAATACTTTGACTCAACCTGTTTCAGCAACTCGTCAATCGGCGGCTCAATAATGCCTTTGTTGGCAGACATGCTAGCTCCTAAAAAGTTTTAATAACCCACTCATTCTAGTTTATTGCCGCGATTAACTCAAAGCCGCACTAGCACCGATCCGCCCTTTGCCTCCAAACGCAACCAGCCATTAGCGCTGAGCAGTTTGACGTCTGAGCTCCCGTGCAAAAACCCGAGTGTGTCTAGCGCGAATGCCGCTCCGGCCGGCACCTGCGGCAAAATTTCGCGGGCCCACACCTCTTCTCGCAGTTTCTGCACCAAAAGCTCTCCTGGATTTTCAGGGAGCGCGTTTGCAATCTGCTGCGCACCTGTTTTCGCCACCTCGCTGAGGGAAGCTGCTGAGACAACCCCCTGCGCACGCCAGCCCGTCTGCGGCGGGGCGATACCCGCCCACACGGACGTGGTTTCTGTTGGTGGAAGCGGCAGCTGCGGTTCTGCAAGACGCGGCAGTCGTTCGCTTAGCGCACGCAACTGATACACCGCGTCCAGATCTTCCACGCCAGCAGCAAGCTTGAATCCGCGCACGCCGAGAATAACAGGTGTATCGTCGAGCAGCGAGTGCGGCGCCAACACACAGCCGGTCACCCCCAAAACAAGCTGCTTATGCACACGCTTTGTGGTCAGTCGCAGCGCACCCGCCCCGTCTAACGCGACAAATCTGCGCAAGAATAACTCAAAATCTCGCACATATCGCATATCTGGAAAACGCAGAGACTCAGCCACCGCACCAGTTTAACCTGCCCGGATAGGATGTGAACATGGCAATTCACATGGAGTTCATCCCGGGCGGATCCGCGCTTACCGTATTCCTGCACGGGCTGATGGGGCGCGGGAAAAACCTCGCACAGACGGCTAAGTCGGTAAAAGATGTGACTTCATCGCTGCTGGTTGATCAACCAAATCATGGTGAGTCTGAGTGGACTAATAGTTTTAACTACGGCGAGATGGCGCAGGCGGTGGTTTCCGCTGTACGGCAGCATGAGGCCTTCGCCGCACACGGGAAGTTTCATCTGGTTGGGCATTCGATGGGCGGCAAAGTGGCAATGCTTATTGCCCTCGAATATCCAGAAATTGTGCAGTCATTAACCGTTGTCGATATCTCCCCTGTTAGTCAGTCAGATATGTCAGAGTTTAAGCATCTTCTTGGTGCGCTGGCTGAGCTCGATTTACTGTCTATCAAGAGCCGCGCAGATGCCGACAGGGCTCTTACAGAAGCAATCCCAAACTACGGCACGCGCGCTTTTCTGCTCCAGAATTTGCAGCGCGAGGTGGACGGTTTCAAATGGCAGCCAAATCTTCAAATGCTGCTTCGCGAGCTTTCTGCGATTGGCGCTTTCGATGCTCCCGCCGGGAAACAGTATGAGGGGCCGGTGCTATGGGTTGCTGGCGCAGACTCAAACTATATTCAGCCGCGGCATTTACCGCGGATGCAGGAACTGTTTCCAGATGTGGTGCCGGTTACTGTTGCAGATGCCGGGCACTGGGTGCACTCTGAGCAACCCGAAAAGTTCACAGCTCTGCTTCGTGAGTTCATAACCGCAGAGCACTAACGCTCGTAATTAACGCCCCAGTTTCAGGGGTTCGTCACGCCACCGCTCAGCCGCCGCGCGCCCTTGGCCGGTCAAACGCGTTGGGCGCATTGTCAGGCCGTCGACAATCACTACTGTGGTGATGGCACGCGCAACGATCTGCTGCTGCGCTTCAGAGTTGTCGATTATTTCGTAGTGCACTTCAAGGCTTGACCCGCCGAGTTTCCCGATCCACATCGCAACGGTAATCGGAGATGCTGAATACTCGAGCACACGCACGAACTCAATCTGCTGCGCAGCTACAAGCATTTTCGGATCTTCGGGTTTACTGCCGCGAAAATGACCGTCAAGACCGGTATCTTCACGTGCGGTGCCCATCCAGAAAAGACGCACGCGCGCTTCCTCTAAGTAGCGTGCAAAAGCGACATTGTTGATGTGACCGTAGGCGTCTTGGTCGCCCCAGCGTAATTCGATGTCAACGTGTGCTTTGGGCATGCGTCCTCCCTAATAGGGGTGGCCCCAACGAGAGGCTCGACGGGGCCACACTGCTGCAATTTTGGCGGCTTTTAATCGCGTGACAGCTTGCGATAGGTCACACGGGATGGTTTTGCAGCCTCAGGGCCGAGACGATCAATCTTGTTCTTCTCGTAACCTTCGAAGTTGCCTTCATACCAATACCAGTTTGCCGGATCCTCTGCGGTGCCCTCATATGCCAGAATGTGCGTTGCAACACGGTCGAGGAACCAGCGATCGTGTGTAATCACTACTGCACAGCCGGGGAACTCTAGGAGTGCGTTTTCAAGACTCGCAAGAGTTTCCACATCAAGGTCGTTGGTCGGCTCGTCGAGCAGCAGGACATTGCCTCCCTGCTTCAAGGTGAGCGCCAGATTCAAGCGGTTGCGCTCACCACCGGAAAGCACCCCTGCCTGCTTCTGTTGATCCGGGCCTTTAAAACCGAAACTTGAAACGTATGCGCGTGACGGGATCTCAACCTGACCCACTTGGATAAAGTCGCGGCCGTCTGACACAACCTCCCAAACAGATTTCTTTGCATCAATTCCTGCACGATTCTGGTCAACGTAGCTCAGCTTCACAGTCTCGCCGATTTTCAGGTCGCCACCGTCAAGCTCTTCAAGACCAACGATGGTTTTAAAGAGCGTCGACTTACCAACACCGTTCGGGCCGATAATGCCGACGATGCCGTTGCGCGGCAGTGAGAAGCTCAAATTTTCGATGAGCACACGCTCCCCGAAACCCTTTTTCAGGTCTTTTGCTTCAAGCACGAGGTTGCCCAGGCGCGGCCCTGGCGGAATTTGAATTTCTTCAAAGTCAAGCTTCCGTGTGCGCTCGGCTTCCGCAGCCATTTCTTCGTAGCGTGCCAAACGGGCTTTCGACTTTGCCTGACGCCCCTTGGTGTTCGAGCGCACCCACTCTAGTTCCTCTTTGAGGCGCTTCTGGAGTTTTGCGTCTTTCTTCCCCTGCACCTGCAGTCTTTCTGCCTTCTTTTCAAGATAGGTAGAGTAGTTACCCTCATAAGGGTGCAGGTGACCGCGGTCTACTTCTGCGATCCACTCTGCTACGTGGTCGAGGAAGTAGCGGTCGTGGGTAATCGCGATTACCGCGCCAGGGTACTTTTGCAGGTGCTGTTCCAGCCACAGCACGCTTTCAGCGTCGAGGTGGTTGGTTGGCTCATCAAGAAGCAGCAGATCAGGTTTTTCCAAGAGCAGCTTGCACAGCGCCACACGACGTTTCTCACCACCAGAAAGATTTGCAACAATCGCGTCAGACGGCGGGCAGCGCAGCGCATCCATTGCCTGCTCGAGCTGGTTATCGAGATCCCACGCATCTAGTGCGTCGATTGCCTCCTGCAGCTCACCCATTTCTGGCAGTAGCGCATCATAGTCTGCGTCTGGATTAGCCATTTCGGCGCTGATCTCATTAAAGCGGTCGATCTTTGCCTTAATCTCTCCAACGCCCTGCTGCACGTTTTCAAGCACGGTGAGCTCTTCATCAAGCTCTGGCTCCTGCATCAGAATACCGACGGTGTACCCCGGTGTCAGTTTGGCCTCTCCGTTAGACGGGGTGTCGCGTCCGGCCATAATTTTCAAAATCGTTGACTTACCCGCGCCGTTCGGGCCAACCATACCGATCTTCGCGCCGGGGAAAAACGACATCGAAACATCATCAAGAATTACCTTGTCACCGTGCGCCTTACGAGCTCGCACCATCTGGTAAATATATTCAGCCATATTCTTGGGCTCTACCTTTTATGTCTTGGAAAAATGGTCATTTACAAGTGTAGGGCACTTAATCTACCAGTCGATTGGGCGGGTTTCACCAATCAGGCAGTAGCCGCTCTCCCCAGCTAACAGCACTGGCGCAATATCAACCTGATATGTCCGGTCACTAACCTCAAATTGCGCGATCAGACACTGGGAGTTTATGCGCACAGAGGCAAATATTGAATCTGCATTATCAGAGAGGGCTGTTTTATCGAGACTTACCTGCATTGCAGTTTTGTCAAAACCCGCGGCAACAAAGTGGTCTACTATGCTTCGCCCGTCAATTGGTGAACTCGATTTAGAGTAATCGTCAGCCTGCTTCGTGAAGTAGGCGAGATTCTCTTCGGCGCTGCCTCCCGCAACAAATTCAGCGTTTGAGTCAACCTCGTGTTGCCTAGGCTCTGCCCCAGAACCGTAAAGTGTCTCAACGGCAGAGCATCCCGTCAGCCCGAAAGCTGTAAACGCTAAGACAGCACCACCGAGGATCCCGAGAGATGAACGATTTGAAGCTACATGCATACTCTTATTCTAAGTGGGCCCTCGGTGGCGCTACCCGGAGCTAGCTGAATCATTCAGGCTGCTATCGGCTCTGCCTGTTCCGTTACTGTTTCTTCGCTCTGCGCTTCTAGGGGGTGCGAAGCAAAATTTTCGCTGCTACCAGGTTGCTCAGCCGCATGGTTGTCATGCGCTTCACTGCCCGCATCTAAGTGTTCACTGCGCACAACTCTTGTAAATCTGCTGATCCCGAATCTTAAGTCGAGGCCAAAACCGTCTGCATCTATTTCTACGCTGATCCCGCGCTGGCCCTGTTCGGTTTCCCACTGCCGTGTGCGCAGTTTGCCGGTGACAATAATGCGATTTCCTTTTGAGATTGACTCAGAGACATTTATTCCAAAATTTCCCGGCACATTTACCGTGTACCAGTTCGTCTCTGTTTCGACCCACTTCGCGGTTGCCCTATTCCAACGTCTCTCGCTTTCAGCGATGCGGAAACTTGTTTTAGAACTACCGTTTGCAAATTTAAACACCCGTGGAATGTTTGCAACCGTACCAACCACTGTCACGTGCGCGCTCATGATTTACCTTCACTTCTGGGCATCGAGAATCTGTTTAGGGCGCGGGAGGCGCCGTGCCCTTGTCTCCTCCCGCGTAAGCAGAAGTCTCGCAGCAGAAGTGAAAAAACTGCGGCCGCAGCCAAAATCTGTGGACAACAGTCTCAAACCGGATCGGTTACAAACAGAGTGACTAATCCATGTCGTGCCCACTGCAGCCCAGCACTAACAGCGCCTGTTTCGGGTGCTAACCTGTAAGAAAATTGCGGTGACTATTTTTGATACTCTGCGAACCGCGCCCGCACCTTGTTAACCTTTGGAACAGCAACTGCGAGGCAGTATCCCTGACCGGGGTTTTTAGCGAAGAAATCTTGATGATACTCTTCCGCTGCATAAAAATTCTCGGCCTTACTGATCACAGTAACGATCCCCCCACCCCAGAATTCGGCTGCGCGCTCTCTAGCTGCGGTAAACAGCTCACGCTGTTCATCATCAGCAAAGAACATTTCAGACCGATATTGGGTGCCGACATCATTACCCTGACGGTTCAACTGCCGCGGATCGTGCATTGTAAAGTACGCGTCCAAAATCACCTCAGCTGGAATTACCTCAGGGTCGAAGGTTACCGCAACAACTTCTGCGTGTCCCGTATTGCCCGTGCAAACCTCTTTATAGCTCGGGTTTTCGGTTACACCACCCGCATAGCCGGACACCACCTGCGTTACACCTTTAAGCGCACGATAGGCGGCGTCCAGACACCAGAAACAACCGCCGCCAAGAATGAAAGTTTGCTCTGCTTTAGCGCTTTCTACCGTCATTTTTCCTCCTAATTTTCACGCCACCAAGTGTCATTTGGCCCCGGCGGCAGCTGCCGCTTATGTTCGCTTATCGCATAGCGTCGCTCTAAATTCTCACGCACCCTATCAGCCACCTGCTCACCTGTGAGATAGCGGTCAATTTCGGTGTAGCTAACGCCTAGGGCGTCTTCGTCTGTCTGACCGGGATCGCTGTCTAACAGATCAGCGGTCGGCTTTTTCTGCCAGAAACGCGCATCTGCTCCAAGAGCTGCCAATAGTTCTGCACCCTGGGCCTTAGTCAGCCCCTGCAGAGGAACTAGATCCGCAGCACCGTCGCCGTGTTTCGTATAGAATCCTGTGATCGCTTCAGCCGCATGATCGGTGCCGATCACCAGCAAGCCCCGATCCCCCGCGATGGCATACTGCACCAGCATCCGCGCCCGTGCCTTCAGGTTACCTTTATTGAAATCTGTCATTCGTGCACCGTCACCAACAGCGGCGGCAGCAGTTTCAATCGCCTGCACCAGGGCATCCACGCTCGGTTTTATATCTACCGTAAGAACGGTATCCGGCTCAATAAAGCTGAGCGCTGCCTGTGCATCTTCCTCGTCACGCTGCACACCATAGGGTAGGCGGACAGCAACAAATGTTGCCTCCTCACCCGCTTCTCGCAGTTTATTGACAGCCAGTTGCGCAAGTCGCCCGGCAAGCGTTGAATCTTGGCCACCAGAAATGCCGAGCACAAAACCCTTTGCAGGCCCTGCCGCACGCAAATAGTCAACCATAAAGTCGATGCGACGCTGCACCTCAGCGGCCGGATCAATGCGGCTCGAAACATGCAAAGCGCGACCTATTTCTAACTGCTTTGTTTTGCTCATCTGTGCACCATCTTCGATCTAGCGGCTTGTGGGTCACCCATTACCAACACTATCGCTCACAATACAAGATTTACCGAAAAGCGCTTTCAGCTCACCGAATAAATCTGTTGCTGCCCGCACCCGCTCACGCAGTTGGAAGCGCCGCAGTTGACCGTTGGGTAATTCCAGTTCCAGAAAAACATCGCTAGATCCGCGATGCCGCTGCACAATGCGCTGCAGTTCCTGAATCGCGCGCTCTGTGGCTTTTGCATCAGGAATGCGCACTGTCACTGGTTGCACTGTGCCAGCGTTTGCGACATTCACATTAGTGATGCTGTAAGCGTGCATACTGACTTTATCGTCTCGCTTATTAAGGCGCCCGCGGATCGATACGACTGAGTCTGCAATCAGCTTGGCTCGATACTCCTGAAATGTGTTCCCCATAAAGAGCACTTCAATTTCACCGGAGTAGTCTTCCAGCGCCGCCATACCGTACATTTTGCCGCTCTTCGCGGTGCGCAGCTCCACGCTTGTAAGCAGACCGGCAAGCGTTACGGTTTCACCGTCCATATCCGACTCTTCACCGATAACCTGCAAAACCTGGTGGGTGCACTCGCGCGCCAGCACATCGTCAAGACCGCTGAGCGGGTGATCCGACACATAGAGGCCTATCATCTCACGCTCAAAAGCTAGTTTGTCGCGCTTTGAATATTCCGGCAGATCCACAATCTGATCGACGCTCGCAGGGCTGTCATCATCGGCCGCATTCGCTTCTGCAAACAGTGAATCAAAATCGAAACCGATGTTGCCACTTGCGGCATCCTTTTTATCTCGAATGCCCTGCTCAATCAGCCCCTCATGAGCTTCCACAAGAGAGCGACGTGTTTTGCCAAGGCTGTCAAACGCCCCCGCCTTAATCAGCGACTCTACTGTGCGCTTGTTCAAGACGTGCACGGGCACTGCTTTCACAAAACTACTAAAGGTGTCATATTTTGCCTGCTTGCGCCCGTCAATAATTCCCTGCACTACGTTGTGACCAACGTTTCTAACAGCACCCAGCCCGAACCGGATTTCCTCGCCGACCGCTGAAAAGTTCTGCACAGATTCATTCACGTCGGGGGCCAGCACTGAGATGCCCATCCGGCGGCACTCATTCAAATACAGGGCTAGCTTATCTTTATCTTTGTTGCCAACGCTCGTCAGCAGCGCAGCCATATACTCCGCCGGGTAGTGCGCTTTCAGGTACGCGGTCCAGTAGCTAATCACACCGTATGCAGCAGAGTGAGCTTTATTGAATGCGTAATCTGAAAACGGCAGCAAAATATCCCACAGTGTCTGCACCGCCTGCATTGAGTAGCCGCGTTCCTGCATACCAGCAGCAAACCCTGTGAACTGTTTATCCAGCTCAGCTTTCTTTTTCTTACCCATCGCGCGGCGTAAAATATCAGCCTGACCGAGCGAGTATCCAGCAACTCTTTGCGCGATCGCCATAACCTGCTCTTGATAAATAATCAGACCGTAGGTTGTGTCGAGAATGTCCGCGAGCGGCTCAGCAAGCTCCGGGTGGATCGGCACAATCTCCTGCTTGCCGTTTTTTCTTAGCGCGTAGTTGGTGTGTGAATCAGCGCCCATCGGGCCGGGTCGATAGAGCGCCAGCACAGCAGAAATATCTTCAAAGTTGTCCGGCTTCATAAGGCGCAAAAGGGATCGCATTGGCCCACCGTCCAATTGGAAAACCCCTAGTGTGTCACCACGCGCCAGCAGCTCGTAGGAGGCGCGATCGTCTAATTCGAGGGCTTCTAGATCGAGATCAAAACCTCGATTCAACTTAATATTCTCGATCGCATCCGAGATGATTGTGAGGTTTCTCAGCCCTAAGAAGTCCATCTTAATAAGCCCGAGACCCTCACACGTCGGGTAGTCAAACTGCGTAATAATTTGACCGTCAGCTTCGCGCTTCATGAGCGGAATAATGTCGACTAGCGGATCGCTCGACATAATCACACCGGCCGCGTGCACGCCCCACTGCCGTTTCAGCCCTTCAAGCCCCGTGGCTGTCTCAAACACTCGTTGATAGTCCGGGTCGGTCTGAATCAAATCTCTGATCTCAGCGGCTTCTTTGTGTCGCGGATGCGAGCCATCAAAAATACCGGAGAGTGGAATATCTTTACCCATTACCGCCGGCGGCATCGCCTTTGTCAGTTTCTCACCAACGGAGAATGGGTATCCCAGCACACGGCCGGCGTCTTTCAGCGCCTGTTTTGACTTGATCGTGCCGTATGTGACGATCTGCGCCACCCGCTCATCACCGTATTTTTCTGTGACGTATTGGATCACTTCCCCACGTCTACGATCGTCGAAATCCACGTCGAAGTCTGGCATGCTGACACGATCGGGGTTTAGGAATCGCTCAAATATCAACCCGTGTTCTAGCGGATCGAGGTCGGTGATGCGCATCGCATACGCCGCCATTGAGCCAGCCCCCGAACCACGGCCGGGGCCGACCCGGATACCGTTGTCCTTCGCCCAGTTGATAAAGTCGGCAACCACCAAGAAATAGCCGGGAAAACCCATTTGGGTGATAACTTCGGTCTCATACTCGGCCTGTTTGCGCACCTCGTCTGAGATCCCTTGCGGATACCGATACTTAAGGCCGCGTTCAACCTCTTTAATGAACCAGCTTTCTTCGCTCTCGCCATCCGGCACAGGAAAGTGCGGCATAAAGTTTGCGCTCTGATTAAATTCAGCGTTACACCGTTCAGCGATTAACAGAGTGTTGTCGCAGGCTGCAGGAAAATCGCGTAAGAGGTGTCGCATCTCGGCGGCAGACTTCAGGTAGTAGCCGTCACCGTCAAATTTAAATCGGTTTGGATCATCGATCGTGGATCCCGACTGCACGCACAATAGCGCCTCATGGCTGGTTGCATCGTGCTGATGCGTGTAGTGCAGGTCATTAGTGCCGACGAGCGGAATGTTTAATTCTTTCGCCAGTCTGAGCAGGTCTTTTGTGACCCGCCTTTCGATTTCGAGACCGTGATCCATAATTTCGGCAAAGAAATTATCCTTCCCGAAAATGTCTTGGAAACGCGCCGCTGCTGCACGGGCTTCTTCGTACTGCCCTAATCGCAGTCGGGTTTGAATCTCCCCCGATGGGCACCCTGTGGTGGCGATAATTCCTTTCGCATAACGCTCTAACAGCTCAACATCCATCCGCGGTTTGAAGTATTGACCCTCAAGCGATGAATAGGTTGAGAGGCGAAACAGGTTGTGCATTCCCTGAGTTGTCTCTGCCAGCATCGTCATGTGTGTGTAGGCACCCTTACCGGAGACATCGTCGGGGCCGCCATTACCGAAAAAGTTTGGCTCGCGAACACTGCGGGGTGTGCCCGGTGTCAGGTATGCTTCGATACCGATTATCGGCTTAATACCAGCGTCTTTTGCCTGCCGCCAAAAGTCAAACGCCCCGAACATATTGCCGTGGTCGGTGACGGCAATCGCAGGCATATTTTGTGCGGCCGCCGCTTGCACCAACTCACCAATCCGCGCCGCACCGTCAAGCATTGAATATTCGGTGTGCACGTGGAGGTGCGCAAAATTATCGCCGTTCATTTTCGCCTACCCGTTTTGAAAATCAGAAACTGTTTGAGTGTTAGTGGCAGAGATGTTACTTGCTAAGTTGCTAATATTTTTAGCGCTGCCGCAAGATCCGGAGAATAATCGCTTTTGAAGGTCACTCGCTCTCCTGATCCCGGGTGCGTAAATTCAAGTTCGACCGCGTGCAGCCACTGCCGCTCAAGACCAAGTTTTTTAGCCAAAGTTGGATCCGCACCGTAAGTGATATCACCAACACAGGGGTGCCGAAGTGACGACATGTGCACCCTAATCTGATGAGTGCGCCCGGTTTCTAACCCGACCTCCAGCAGGGTCGCATGGGGAAACATCTCTAACATCTCGTAGTGGGTCACGGCGTGACGCCCATCAGCGGTTACCGCAAACTTCCACTCTGATCTGTTGTCCCGACCGATTGGCGCGTCAATCGTGCCGCGGAAAGGATCGATATGACCGTGCACAACTGTGTGATAAATTTTGTGCACTTCGCGCGCTTTAAACTGCCGTTTCAACTCAGAATAGGCATACTCACTCTTCGCAACAGTCATAACACCGCTTGTGCCCTGATCCAATCGATGCACAATTCCCTGTCGCTCGTGCGCCCCGGATGTCGCTATCTGAAAACCACGAAACGCCAGCACGCCCAACACCGTAGGCCCGGCCCAACCCAATGATGGATGAGCGGCCACCCCAGCAGGTTTGGATACGACAACGATATCGTCATCTTCGTGAATTACTGCGAGCTCGGGCACGTCCAGCGGCACAATTTCCGGATCGGGTTTTTCCGACCAGTCAAGCTCTATCACTTCCCCCACGTAAAGCCTGTCGCTCTTCTTCAAGACATGACCGGCACGGGTCAGGTTTCCAGCCTTAACTATTTCACTCGCCCAGGCGCGGCTCACACCGGTGAGCTCCGCGACAGCGGTGTCAGCACGAACACCGTCTAGAGTCTCAGGAATAGTGAGTTTTTGTTGCACTGCTACCCCTGTTCCTTCTCACGCGGCAGTAACACCGACAACAGCACTAACAGCACAACTGCAAAGGTCAGAGCGATGTCGGCGAAATTGTAGACCGCAGGCACCAGCCACGGGGTGTACACGAAGTCAACCACATGCCCCTCAGGAAACCCTGGTGCACGGAATAGACGGTCTATTAGGTTCCCTAGAGCACCACCAAGCAGCAACCCAACAGCGACAGCCCAACTTGTGCGCACGATCTTCGTTAATTGTGTGCAAATCACCACAACAACCACCGTCGAAAGCAGAGTGAAGACCCATGTTGCATTCTCGAGAAATGAGAATGCTGCACCCGGGTTAAACACCAGCACAAACTGCAGGGCCTCACCGAGAATGTGAACCGCTTTTCCAGGTTGCAGCCGGTCGAGCGCAATCAGTTTTGTGAGTTGATCAGCTAATACCACTAAAGCCGCGACGCCGACCGAAAACAAAGCCTTCGATCGGCGTCGTACTGGCGGTGCCTGCTGAGAATCTACAGAAGGCATCGCGGAAAATTACTCTGCTTCAGGAGCACCGGCTGGCTCTGCGCCCTCGTCCAGGCCGCGCAGCTGCTGTTGAATGTATGAGCGCAGGGTTGAGCGGTACTCTGCTTCGTACTCACGCAGTTCGGTAATTTTATCGACGAGCTTGGTGCGCTCGACACCGAGCTGGTTGAGCACATCTTCACGCTCAGTCTTCGCCTCGTCAACCAAACGCTGCGCGGTCTCTTCACCCTCAGCGATAAGGGTTGAGCGCTGAGTTTCACCCTCGTGCACATATTTGTCGTGCAGCTCAAGAGCCATCTGCAGCATTGCGCTTGATTTCTCTGCCTCTGCGGCGCGTGCGTTGCCGGTTGGGGCGGTTTCTTCTTGAGCAGCAGCAGGATCAGGAGCAGCACCACGTGCAGCCTCAAGCTCAGCAGTCAGCTCTTCGATTTGCTGCTGCAGCTCTGCCTTTTCAGCATCACGATTCTTCAGCTCTTCAGCAACCTCGTCAAGAAAAGCCTCGACCTGATCCATCTCGTATCCATCGCGGAATTTCGTGATCGAAAAACTCTTCAAATCAACTGATTCTGGTGTGAGGGCCATGTTAAATCTTTCTACTCTTGGTCAGGTGGTGGTCTGTGACCGTCTGCAAACATTCTATGCGCTACCCGCTGTTAAAGAAAATATAGCTAGCGCAGCACAACAAATGTCAGCACATTCATAAGGACAATAATTGCGAACATCAGGATCATCAGGGACAGGTCTAGCATGACTTCCCCGACTCGCACTGGTTTTACCCAGCGTCGTATCAGCTTTAGCGGCGGATCGGTAACCGTAAAAATTATTTCAAACAGCACCAATACTATGCCGCGGGGGCGAAAACGTCGGTTTAAGACCAGCACCCAGTCAATTATCAGGCGCGCCCAGAGCACATACAAATAGATGCGCAGCGCAAGGAACGCGATGCTGATAACAACGGCCAGTATCCCCATCTGAGACAGCTATTTACTGGGCAGCGGGCGCTATAAAGAATGAGCCGCTGTCATTTGAGTTTTCTTCGTCTGCTGGCTCTCCTACGGCAATATGTGCCGGGGTGAGCAAGAAAACCTTTCCAGTAACGCGCTCAAAATGACCGTTCAAACCCATCACAAGACCTGAAGCGAAGTCAATTAGACGCTTGCTGTCAACGTCGCTCATGCGCGACAGATTGATGATGACGGGAACGCCCTCGCGGAAATTTTCTGCAATCACAGGAGCTTCTGCATAGTGCGCCGGATGCACGGTCAGGATCTCGCTGAGCGGTTGCGCCTGCGCGCTATATGTTGGAGTGACCGCGTGCAGCGGAGTCACGTTTCCGGCTCCGACAGGCTGTTCGGTTAGGTGCTTCTGACCGCGACCTGCAGGGGCCTCAACAACCTCAGTCTCGTTCTCGCTGGGCGCCAGTTCTTCCTCAGCTAACCCAAGGTAAACCATGGCCTTCTTCATTGGATTTGCCATTTTCTGCTCCTATTAAATCTTTCGGATACCTAATTACTTCAGGAAATCTGGGATGTCTAGATCGTCATCATCTGCATCAAACGCAGGATCTGATATTTGCTGCTCCAAAGGCGCAGGGTGGGCAGCAAAATCTGGCACACCGCCGGTAGCATTAGCGCCTGGCGCAACAACCGGGCCGGTTTCATTCACAGCTTCTGCCGCCACTACTGGGGCTGCAGCGCGCTGCACAGCCGGCCGCGGCGCGCTACGCTTTGCAGCCTGGTCGTCAAAGCCGGCAGCAATTACAGTGATGCGCACGTCATCACCAAGGGACTCATCAACAATGGTACCGATGATGATGTTAGCTTCTTCGTGCACAACCGCCTGCACAAGCGAAGACGCTTCGGTAATTTCGCTCAAGCTCAGGTTTGAGGAGCCCTGGATCGAGAAGAGCACACCGTGCGCTCCCTCAATTGCGGTTTCCAAGAGAGGTGAGTTAATCGCGTGCTCAGCAGCTTTGATCGCGCGATCTGCGCCGCGCGCAACACCAATACCCATAAGCGCAGTTCCAGCGCCCTGCATAACCGACTTCACGTCTGCAAAGTCTAGGTTAATAACGCCAGGGGTTGTGATCAGGTCGGTGATGCCCTGCACACCGGCCAACAGCACCTGGTCTGCCTCAGCAAACGCATCAAGCATGCTAATTCCAGGCTCTGAAATATCGAGCAGGCGATCGTTTGGCACAACGATCAGAGTGTCAACCTCTTCACGTAAGCGGTGAATACCCAGATCAGCCTGTGCGCTGCGGCGCTTCCCCTCAAACGAGAATGGACGGGTTACAACACCGATTGTTAGCGCCCCGATTGACTTAGCAACCTTTGCGACAACTGGCGCAGCACCGGTGCCTGTGCCACCACCCTCACCGGCGGTGATAAACACCATATCCGCGCCAGAAACCGCCGCTTCAATCTCTTCAATATGATCTTCAGCTGCCTGACGCCCAACTTCTGGGTCTGCTCCCGCACCGAGACCGCGGGTCTTTTCGCGGCCGATATCGAGTTTAACGTCTGCTTCGCTTGAATCAAGCGCCTGCTGATCGGTGTTAATCGCAATAAACTCGACGCCACGCAGGTTACGAGCGATCATCCTGTCAACGGCATTTACGCCGCCGCCACCGACACCTACAACCTTGATCACCGCCGGTGAAATGCTGTGCATAACTTCCGCGCCCTTCGCTACAACTTTAAGGTTCAGGTTGAACCTTAAACTATATACTGAGTAGTTCTTTAAGTAAAAACTATTTGCAGACACACTTAGGTCGGCGCAGACACACCGAGACGCGTGACAAAACTATCTAAATTATCCAAAAACAGGAGATTCAGTAGAGCTCACATCAATAACTGAAATGCTGCGGTCAGCAAGCGCGCCACGCATCCGTGCATAAATCACTGATTTTAAGGCGGTATCTTCGGCGCTGCCCCACCGCAGAGTGAGCCCATCGCGCATCCTGAACACCACATCTTGTGAAGTGGTCGCGCTCACCTCAGCAATCTCTGCCCGCAACTCCGGAGCAATATCGCGCAACACTTCAGCGGCGGCAAAAAACCCTTTCGAGCCGGGCACAGCGGCCTGTTCTTTTGCAACGGGCACCGTTGGTGGATCCGCATTCTCAAACAGCGTCACCCCGGCAGCGTCAACATAGGTGAAGTTTCCCGCACTCTCCAGCGCCAGCACCGCCTGCCGCTCCTGAATTCTGACAACCAGGGTGTGCGGGGGCACAGTCTCGTATGTGTATCGCTGCACCAGCCCAAAAGGCTCTAGCGCCGCAGCAACATCCTCGCTGCTCACAAGCGCAATAGGTTTGCCCTGCAGCGGCCGCAGTGCCTCTTCAAGCACACTCGATTCAATGGCACTGTTGCCGGTAATTTCAAATTCCTGCACTGACATTAACGGCGTATACACACCAACCGCAACAGTTCCCGCAACCAGAAAAACTGCGCCACCAACTATCGCAGCGCGCAGCAACTGCTTGCGTCTGCCCGCGACTATGCGTAAATTGCTTAGCAGGCGGCGCTTCTTAAGCTTCCGCCGCACCGTTTTCAATTCCTGTTTTGCGGATCGCACATTCTCTGGCCCGCGTAAGCGCTCTTTACCGCCGTTCCATAGAGCCGTAAACTGTTCGCGCAGCTTAGCGGAGGCAGCTGCTACCCCACCCCGCTCGCTGTCATCGCCTGCTACGCTCTCTTTTTCAGTCGGATCAAGGTGATCGGCATCCCACACTGAAGCTTCACGCTGCTGGTGGTGAGCGCGCTCGACAGCCAATAGCAGCGCTTCATCCCGCTTTTTAGGGCGTCGAAAAAGACGCGCCTCATCAGAATCGGTCTCTGCCGGCGAGATGATTAATGTTTCTGATTCAGAATCAGGCACTGGGTTTGCGTGCGATTCTGTCTCGTTTTCTTTAGGTGTTTGGGCAGCTTTCCTCTCCCACAACGCTGAATCTTGGCGCTGTGGGCGATCAAAACCGCTTGGTCGCTTCACCTAATCAGTTTACTTTCCGCTTAAAAGCCCGGCGCTAACCTCGTGTCTGCAGCGGGGTTTGCAGCAATCAATTCTTCGACAAGCTGCGGAATTATTTGATAGACCGATCCGCAGCTCATTGTGACGAAGAGATCTCCAGGCTTAGCTATTTCAGCGACGTGCGCAGCAGCATCAGCCCAGTTATCGATATAACGCACTCTGTCCTGATTATTAAAATCATTCGACACAAGCGCGCCGGTTACTCCTGGCACCGGGTCTTCGCGTGCGCCGTCAACTGGGAGCACGATTGTGTAATCAGCGCCGTTCTCTAACACCTCGGCAAACTCTTTATGGAAGTGTTGTGTGCGAGAGAAAAGGTGTGGCTGATGCACAGCAATCAACCGGCCCGGCTGCGCGACAGGTCGCGCAGCGGCAAGCAGAGCCGCAACCTCCGTGGGGTGGTGTGCATAGTCGTCATAAATACGCACACCACCAATCTCCGCGTGAAATTCAAAGCGCCGCTTGGTGCCCGCAAAGTTTGCAACCGCTGCCGCAGCCTCTCGCAGGGTATAGCCGAGGTGTAAAAGAGTGGCGACAGCACCGGCAGCGTTAACCGCATTGTGCGCACCAAAGACCTGCAGCTGAGTGCGAACACTCTCGCCGTTCGCGGTAACAGTAAAAGCAACCGGACCGGTCACATCAATCTCGGAGACTCGCACATCGGCAGTTTCTGCGAGCCCAAAGGTCACAACCCTGGTTGCCTCCGGCAGAGCTGCCAGCACCTCCTGCGTGCCGGGATCGTCACTTGAGGCAATGACAACCTCAGAAGCGGCACGCGCAAAATCAACAAAGGCCTGCATGAAGTTTTCGCGCGACCCGTAAAAATCAAGGTGCTCGGGATCAACGTTGGTAATCACCGCAATCGCAGTGTCATAAAGCAGGAATGAGCGATCCGACTCATCCGCTTCAATGATGAAGGTGTCATCAACTCCGTCACGCGCGCTCACACGCAAGCTTTCAATAACTCCGCCGTTCACAAATGACGGATCGGCACCAACCCCAAGAAGACCGGTAACAACCATGCCGGTCGAGGTTGTTTTACCGTGCGCCCCAGCAACAGCCACCAGCCGACGGTTACGGGTGAGCCACGCAAGCGCCTGTGAGCGGTGCAGCACGGGAATGTTGTTTTGCAAGGCGTACTGGTATTCCGGATTATCCTGCCACAGCGCTCCCGTAACAACCAGCGTATCGGCGCCCGCAACGTGCTCAGCAGCATGCCCTATGTGCACGGTTACCCCAAGCTCCTTAAGAGCTTTTGTGGCCGCGTTTTCGCTACGATCTGAGCCGGTCACGAAAACCCCACGGGCGTGCAACATGCGCGCGATACCGTGCATCCCGGAGCCGCCAATTCCAACAAAATGGACGCGACCGAGATCGTCTGGGATCTCTAGGTCAAGATCGGGGTAAATCATGCTAGCTAGCGTACCGCGGACTGCCGTAAGAGTTACTGATTACGCGCCGCTAGCGCTTCGCTAACCAAGGCAAACAGTTGCTCTGCGCCATCAAGCACCCCGACCGTTTTCGCCGCTTGCGACATTGCCTCAAGACTCTCACTATCGTGCAACAGCGGGATCAAAGTGTGCCGCACAAATTCGGTTGTGAGATCCTGATCCTCAACCATCAGCGCTCCCCCGGCCTGCACAACCACCTGACAGTTCAGCGCTTGCTCACCGTTACCGTGCCGATAGGGCGCAAAGATTGCGGGAATACCAAGGCCGGCTATTTCGCTAACGGTGGTGGAGCCGGCACGTGACACAATCAGGTGTGCAGCGCTGAAGGCAAGATCCATACGATCGCAGTAGGACAGCACCTGATAGCCGGGCACATTCGGATCTTTGACCTCAGTCAGCCCTCCCCAAATATGTAAAACCTGGGCTCCGCTATCGATAATCTCCTGCGCATTTTGCGAAACACCCTCATTTATGCCCTTCGCGCCAAGCGAGCCACCGGTCACAAGCAGCGTTGGCTTCTCTGCATCGAGGCCAAAGTGCGCGCACGCTTCTTTTCGTAAGGCTCTGCGGTCGAGCGCCTCAATCTCACGGCGCAACGGCATTCCGGTCACGCGGGCGTTTTTAAGCGGTGTGTTCGCAAAAGTCACAGCAACAAAATCGGTGTATCGAGCCCCCAATTTATTTGCCAGACCGGGCTTTGCGTTTGCTTCGTGAATAACAATCGGCACACCCTCCTTGCGTGCGGCGCTGTAAGCGGGAGAGGCGGCATATCCACCAAACCCGACAACAACATCAACACCGCGGTGCCGGATCAACTGGCGCACCTGCTGCACGGCCGAACGATATTTCGCAGGGAACTTCAGCGCAGCTGCGTTTGGGCGGCGCGGAAACGGGAGACGCGGAATCACCACCAACTCAAATCCGCGCTCCGGCACAAGGCGCGACTCAAGCCCTTCGAGAGTTCCTAAAGCAATAATTTCAGCGTGCGGATCGCGCTCTCGAATAACTTCGGCGAGCGCAAGCAGCGGATTTACGTGGCCTGCGGTGCCTCCGCCGGCTAACAGATAAACGGTCATTGTTTTCTTTCTTCCCACCTACGCTTCAAATTTGCTTAAACTATCACCGCTGTTTTGCTTATTTGCATCGCGCAACACAGCAATCACAATTCCCATAGCCGATAGACACGAGATAAGCGCGGTGCCACCCATCGAAATCAGCGGCAGCGGCACACCGAGCACCGGCATCAGACGCAAAACAACAGCAATATTCACCAGCGCCTGGCCGATGATCCACACCATAATGCCGCCCACAAGCGATTTTCCGAAAACTGTCGGGGCGATCCTAATCACACGCACCAGCAAGACAGACAGCACAATGTACGCGAGAATCACGGACACAGTGCCAATTAGTCCGAGCTCTTCACCGATGATTGAAAAAATATAGTCGTTTTCCGCCGCCGGCAGCCACTGCCATTTAGCTTTTGAGTTGCCCAATCCTGCGCCAACCAGCCCGCCGCTGGCCAGTGCCCACACGCCGTGCAGTGGTTGCCAGTCGAGACCCACATAATCATCACCACCGCCACTAAGGCTCATGATGCGCCGCAGTCGGTTCGGGCTGGTAATCACAAAAAAGAATGCAAAAGCTGCAAGAATACCCCCGAACGAGAGGATGGTTTTCCACCGTGTGCCGCCAAAAAATAGCGCACCACCAAAGGCCAATCCCATAACACTTGCTGTGCCAAGATCGTGACCTAGGATCACCGGGCCGATCGCGACACCTGCTAAAGCCAAATAGCGAATAATCTCTGCCCCCACGGCCAGCCGTTTCTTAAAGTGAACAGCCGCGAAGGAGGCAACCATGAGCAGCATCGCAATTTTCATAAATTCCGATGGTTGCAGAGAGAAGCCGCCGATTCTTAGCCAATTTCGGTTGCCCCAAACCTCAACGCCCAGGGGTGTAAACACCAACAGTTGCACACCAAAGGCACCCAGAAATAGAAAGGGCGCAAACCGCTCATAATAGCGCAGCGGAATCCGTGCAGCAGCGATCATTAACAGCACACCGGCAATAGCGAATCCAAGGTGCCTAAAACCATCACCCCAGGGGCTGCGGTTCGCCTCGAATGAGGTGATCGACGATGCGGAAGCAACCATCAGGGTGCCGAATCCGACCAGCCCACAGACAACAACCCACAACCAGTATTCAATACTGTTAGCGCGTGGTTTACGCACCCAGCTCACCACGCCGCGGAGGTTGTTTTCGAGCCCGCCCGTCTCAGCCATAGCTAACCTGCAACAATCTCTCGCACCGCGGCGACAAACTGCTCGCCCCGGTCTGCGTAACTGGCAAACTGATCCATGGAGGCAGCAGCAGGCGCCAGCAGCACCGTATCACCGGCCTTCGCAAGCTGCTGCGCTTTTGCGACAGCTTCCAACATCACCGGCAGGCCTGCACGCGCGGCTATCGGATAAACAGCAACATCGGGTGCCATCTGAGCAAAGGCTTCTGTGACCGCTGTCTGCTCTGCCCCAATTACAATCGCAGCGCGCAGACGATTCGCATGTTTGGCAATAAGCTCAGAAATATCGACGCCCTTCAAAAGGCCACCGACGATCCACACAATGCTCTCGCTTGTGGCAAGACTGGCTCTCGCTGCGTGCGCATTTGTTGCTTTTGAATCGTTCACCCAACGCACATCATCAGCGACCGCCACTAACTCGCAGCGGTGCCTGTCTGGTGTAAAGCCTAAAATTGCTTCACGTATGGCAGCCGGGTCGATATCGAGAGAGCGCACCAGCGCGGTCGCAGCTAAAATATTCTCGATCGTGTGCGGCTGCAAAAGCCCCCGCTCCTGCAGTTCAGTCAGTGTCACAATTTCAAGCGCTGAGGTTTTGCGTTCCTGGTGGTAGCCGCGATCCGCAAGCAAGCCCTCAACAACGCCGAAGCCGGAGACCGGGGGCACATCTAGGCCGAAACTAACCGCCCGCGCCCCCTCGCGCACATCCGCGTTTTCCACCATGCGCAAAGTATTATCGTCTGCGCGGTTGTAGATGCACGCTGCTTTGGTGCGCTCAAATACATTTGCCTTATCGGCAATGTATTGTTCAAAGCTTCCGTGCCAGTCAATATGATCCGCAGCAATATTTAGGCAAACGCTCGCGTGTGGCTCTATGTCGCGCACCCGAGCGAGCTGAAAACTAGAGAGCTCTACAACCAACACGTCAAAGCCCGCAGGGTCCCGCACCGCATCCAGCACCGGAACACCGATGTTACCGACCGGGGCAACACGCTTTCCCGCAGCGAGCAGCATGTGCGCAGCGAGCTGGGTGGTGGTGGTTTTCCCGTTGGTTCCGGTGACGCACAACCATTCAGCAGCGTGCACTTTGTCGCGCACCCGCCACGCGAGATCAATATCGCCCCACACCGCAACATCGTTTTCTACGGCCCAGGCGTCGAAGGGGTTTCCCGGGTAGAAACCTGGTGAGATAACCATCAGATGCGGATCAAACTCAATCAGTGAACGCAGCATCGCCTCTTCATCGCCGGCAAAAAAATCTGCGCCAATCACCTCTAATAAGCGTTCACGGTCGGGGTCGTTAGAACCGGCAACCACCCGCACTTCAGAGCCGAGTTCTGCGAGTGTATCAGCGACTGAAAACCCGGTGACGCCGAGCCCGAGCACGGCCACCCGCAAACCTCTCCAATCTGCATACCAGCTGTTGAGACCGGCTAACCGGTCAGCGCTTAGATTAGCCACTTAGCACCACCCATTCAGCGTAGAAGAGCGCAACACCAACCAGCACCAGCGCGCCAGCGATAATCCAAAAGCGCACAACGATTGTCACTTCCTTCCAGCCCTTCAGTTCGAAGTGGTGATGGATCGGGCTCATTAGGAAGATGCGCTTACCGCCGGTTGCTTTAAAGTAGAGCCGCTGCAAAATCACGGATCCGGCTTCCATCAGGAAGAGCCCCCCGAGCACGATCAGCAGCAGTTCAGTGCGGGTGAGGATCGCAAATCCCGCTACCGCACCACCGATTGCCATCGAACCGGTATCACCCATATAAAGCAGCGCTGGTGAGGTGTTCCACCACAGGAATCCAACCAAAGCGCCGGCGAAGGCTGCGGCCACTACAGCTAGGTCGAGCGGGTCACGCACCTGGTAGCAGCCAGTCACTTCTGGTTTATAGACACAGCTTTGGGAGAACTGCCAAAAGCTAATAATGAGGTACGCAAAGAAAACCAGAATTGAGGTGCCTGCCGCCAAGCCGTCAAGACCATCTGTCAGATTCACTGCGTTGGAGGTCGCTGTTGTAATAAGCAGGATCCAGAGCACAAACAGGATCACGCCGACAACTGTGCCCATCACAAAAAAATCGATTGACGTATCACGAAACAGTGATATCGCTGTAGACGCCGGTGTAACGCCGGCATCATTCGGGAAGTTAATTGCAACAAGAGCAAAAACGCCCCCAACCAGAACCTGGCCGATAATCTTAGCCCAGCCGCCAAGGCCCAATGACTGCTCTTTTTTAACCTTCAGGTAGTCATCAATGAAGCCGACAAGACCGCACCCGAGAGAGAGCCAGAAGATGAGCAGGGCTGACAGAGTCGGGGTCTCCCCCGCAATTAGTTTTGCCACAAAGTAGGCAAAAACTGCGGCGGTCACAAACCAGAGGCCCCCCATTGTCGGAGTGCCGCGCTTTGAGTGGTGACTTTCAGGCCCGTCTTCACGAATGAACTGCCCCCAGCTCAATCTCGTCAGCACTCGCACAAACAGTGGTGTGAAAAACAGCGACAGAGCCAGCGCGATAATGCCAGCAAGCACTACGGCGATCAACTCAGTGCCTCCTTCAGGTCGTCACCTAAAAATCTTAGTCCGGCAGCGTTGGATGATTTGATGAGCACTGTGTCGTGCGGTTTAATTTCATCCCGCAGATAGGTGAGAGCCTCTGCGCTAGAGGGGAAATATTTTGCTTCCGACTCGCTCCAGGCGCCCTCGTTGATGGCTGAAATATACATCCGGCGATTGTTTTCACCAACGACAACAACCTGCCCGATGCGCAACCGCACCGCAAGCAAACCGATACGGTCGTGTTCTGGGCCGGATTCATCTCCCAGCTCACTCATTGCACCCAGCACTGCGATGCTCCGCCCCGCGGGATCTGCAATTTGTGTCAGCGTTTTTAGGGCAGCGGCCATAGACTCAGGGCTCGCGTTGTAGGCGTCGTTAATCAGGGTTACTTCGTTAGGCAGCTGGGAAACCTCCATGCGCCACTTTGCGGGGCGCACAGTAGCTTCCAACACTTCCACAATGTTCTGAAGATCTAGACCAAGATCACTTGCAACAGCTGCCGCAGCGAGCGCATTTGCAACGTGGTGCTCACCAAGCACCGGGAAATTCACGGGTTTTGAGACTCCATCAACCGTGAGGATGAAGCTAGTTCCTGCGGCGCTGACGGTAATCTCTGCGGCGCTCACTTCTGCGGCACTCACTGTTCCTGTTGCATCGAACCAGCGCACACGGCCGCGCGCCTGCTGCTGCATCGCTGCAACGAGAGGATCGTTTGCGTTCAGCACCGCAACCCCCTCTGCCGTTAGGGCCTCAACCATTTCACCCTTGGTTGCCGCGGTTGTCTGGATCCCGCCAAACCCGCCGGCGTGCGCTTTTCCAACCATCAAAACAACGCCGTAGTCAGGCTGCGCCATACTGGTGAGCAGCGCAATCTCACCACGAGCGCTTGCGCCCATTTCAACAACTAAGTATTCGGTTTCCTGACAGACGCGCAGCATTGTCAGCGGGCCACCAACTTCGTTGTTAAACGATTTTTCTGATGCGACTGTGTTTCCAAGCCGGCCGAGCATCTTGGCAAGCAAATTCTTGGTGGTAGTTTTGCCGTTGGAGCCGGTTATCGCAACTACTTTCAGACCGTGCTCTCGCTTCGCTTTTGTGACGACGTATTTCGCTAAGCTGCCGAGCGCTGTGTCAGCACTGTCAACAATTATCTGCGGCACGCTCAGATTATCTTGCGGATCCTCACCGATAATTAGCGCCGCACCGGCCTCTACCGCGTTTCCAATGAAACGATGCCCGTCTGTCACCTGCCCGCGGCGCGCAAAATAAATTTCTCCCGGTTTAACCTCGCGCGAATCCGTCTTGGCGTCGCCGCTCACAATACTTGTTGCAGAGTATCCCGCCGCAAGCTTAAGGTTCCCAGAAACCGCATCGGCAATTTCTTGCAAAGTCAGTGCGATCAAGGCTGCCCCCTTAAGATTTTCTGGTTCTTTATGCTGTCAGCGGCGCGTTTGTAATCTCACCCGCATAAAGAACTACTGTACTCGCATCGCAGTTTGCACCGGTCGCAACTTTAGCTTCAGATACCGAAGTGTAATAAGAGACCTGAGCTCGGCCACCGCTGGCAGCGATCCCCTCTCTAACATTCTGCGCGGTTTCGCAGGCAACATACAGCAGATGCCCGGAGTGCGCAGCTTGAGCTCCGATCATGGCAGACTCTTTAGCATCGCAGCGGGCTGCAACTGTTTCGGCGTCGAGCACGATCCGCACCTCTCCGGGTGCCACATCGGTTAGCGCGTCAAGCAGATCGCGCAGATACACGAGGCCGACAATGTTGTGCTCAACCAAGAGCGGTGCTGTCTGCGCTGCCGACAAGCGTGCGCCGCAATCCACCTCTAGTGAACCAACATTTTTCAACATCGCGGCGATCTCAGCTATCGGCACGCCAACGGTCGCCAAAGTCGCAAGCGCAAGCCCAGCAGCTGTGGCCAAATCGGTCGAGAAGGTGGCGAGCCGCCCTCGAAGATAGCCGTCTTCAGGCCCCTGCATCGCAAAGCTCACAGCGTTTATGTTGTGGTTTGTAACCGCGAGATACCAGTCGGCGGTCTGCCCGTATTCAGAGGAATAGCGCACCACTTCACCCTGGGCTCGCTTCGCTAGATGCGCCCCGCTGCTGTCGTTGACGTTAATCACCGCTTGTGCCGCAGTCGCAGCTGCAAAAAACTGTGCGAATGTTTTAAAGCTGTTCTTTTCTGCCTCATTTGCCGGTTGGCCAAGCGTTTTAAATCCGCTAAAAACCAGTGTCTCAATTGCGGGTAGTGCAGTGCCGTTCACAAGGGCGTTAGCTATCTCCTGCTCTGAAAGCACTCCAACTTCGATATCACGACCCAGCAGGCGTAGATATGTCGACAGTAAGTGTGCGGTCTCAGCCGCATAGTGTCTTCCGGTGACCGCGATCCGCACTAGTACTCCTCCGGAATATCTTGGAAGCTCCCTGTGGAGGGCTCGATTTTAAAATGCCGGATCGCAGCTTCTGCGCTCTGTTTCCAGGTGCCAACCGCAGCAACACCACCGTGGCCATTCTTCGGGAAGGCGACCGAGGTCACCAGCACGTATTGCGGGTTATCCGCGGGGAAGTAACCTGCAAACGAGTGGACGAAGTCGCTGCGCAGCCCGCCCTGCCCGTCTGACTGCTCTGCTGTGCCTGTTTTTCCGGCGAGGCGGTAACCATCGATGCTGATTTCTTTGCCAGGCCAGTCAGCGTTAGCAACGTTCTCAAGCATGTTTTGCAGTTGCTGTGCTGCTCCCTCACTAATTACGCGATGGGATTCTCCCGCATCGTGGGTGATTATTTCACCGTCAGATGCGGTGCAGTTTTTGATAAGAGTCGGTGGGACGTAGACTCCGTTGTTAGCAATCGTCTGATAGATAGCAGCGGTTTGCACAATAGTGCTGGAAACACCCTGCCCAAACATGACGTTGTAGCTGGTTTGCGCATCCCACTGTTCGGCAGGATACAGCAGGCCCGCGTCTTCAAACGGCATTCCGGCTTGGGTTGAGCGGCCGAGCCCGAAGCTGGTCATGTAGTTGAAGCGGGTTTCGCGGTCGAGCCGACTGCCAAGCATCGCTGTGCCAACGTTTGACGACCGTTCAAGAATACCGGTTGCGGTCCAGGGCGTATCGGCGTGTGCAAAAGAGTCGCGGAACAGCACATTAGGCTCAGGGTTCCAGGTCCAGGGCGTCAGGTTTTGAGTTTCGGGAGTGATCTGCCCCTGATCCAAAAGCGCTGCCATCGTTACAGTCTTATAGGTTGATCCCGGTTCGTATGGCAGCAGGAAAGCGCGCGAATCTCGGTGGCTCGGCTCGCTGGCTGCAACATTGTTCGGATCGACGGAGTAGTCTTCTGCGACCGCAACCAGCTCTCCGGTTTTCACGTTCATCAGCACCTGCATAACCCACTCAGCCTGCGCTTTATCGCGGATTTCGTTGGTGCGTTGCTGCAACTCCCACTGCAGGTCGCGGTCAATTGTGAGTTGCAGCTGACCGCCGTTGCGCACGGGTTTCTCGATAACACGGCTGCCAGGCAGTTGCACACCGTCAGCTGAGCGTTCATAGGTTTCCACGCCGCTTTCACCGGTTAGGCACTCATCCTGCGACAGCTCTACCCCCGCTTGCGCAGCACCATCGGATCCAACGAACCCAATTATGTTGCCCGCAACAGCTCCGTTAGGGTAAACACGGTTAAAAACTGAGCTGAAGGTCAACCACGGAATGCCGAGCTGTTTGAGGCGATTAAGTGTTGTGAGATCAACTGATCGCTTCACATAAGCAAAATCAGAGTCAGGATCCTCTGCGAGAGCATCGTCGACAATTTTCTTTACCTCTTCAGGCTTCTGACCTATCACCTCAGCAATTTCGGCAAAAGCTTCTTCCGCTGTGGTTGCTTCATTTCCCCGGTAGAAAATACCGTTGCGCACCTTGGTGTTTTTTGGCGAGAGCTGCACATCGTAACGTTCATCGGTAACAGCCAACACCTGACCGTTCGCATCAACGATGCTGCCTCTCAGCGCCGGCACTTGCACCGGCACGGCACGCTTGCCCTGTGATTGCGCCGCGAGCGCGGGGCCGTTTACCACCTGCAGATCAACCAGCCGCACACCAAAAACGAGCCCCACAGTTACAACAACCGCAATAGCTGCTTTCGATCTGCTGATATTTATTCGCTTTCGTGCCACGCCCACACCTTAGGAAATTTTAGTGCGTCACCGGCGCTGGTAATTCACCCTTCCAGCTAACCGGACGCAAAACATCAGGATCCACAGGTTTATCACCGACTGTGTCAGCTCGCTGTGTGACACCGCCTGTTGCATCAAGAATTGTAATATCTGTGAGTGTTGAATTGGCCACTGTGTTTTTGACCGGCTTGCTTGTTGAGGGTGTTGGATTTCCGATGATGACACCGTCACTCAACCGAAGATATGCGGGGCTTTCGCTCAACACCATCCCGAGACTTGCTGCATTGTCAGCGAGATTCTGTGGGGAATTTTTAGCCTCAACATTCTGCGCTAACACAGTATTTACGCGTGTTACATCCCGCACCTCGCTCTTGAGTGCGGTTAGCTCGTAGGCGTCCATAGATGTGACCGCAACAAGCCCCATCTGCCCGAAGATAACCCCCAGCACAGTGAGCCCACAGGCAACCGTCATGCCAAAAGAGCGCTGCGCTTTTTTGGTTTGCGGCACAAGACGTAACTCGGGCCGTGTATATGTCGCAGTCTCATGCTGCGGTGTCTGCTGCAGCTGCTGGACTGCACTCAGTTTTCGCTGGGGGTTGCTCACTTGATTCTCACTCGGGTTACAGCTCTTAGGCGAACGGGGATTGAACGGGGATTAATTTCTTGCTCTGCTTCACTCGCGGTTTCAGCTCCGCGCGTCAACAGCTCAAACTCTGGGGCAAACTGCGGCAACTGCTGCGGCAAACCCGCTGGTGTAGTGTCGCGAGTAGCTCTAGCAAATTCAGTTTTTACGATTTTGTCTTCATGCGACTGATAGGCCATGGCTACGAGACGCCCGCCCACCGCAAGTTCGTGCATCGCTTTTGGCAGGGCGTCTGCCAGCACTTCAAGTTCGTTGTTTACGGCAACGCGCAGCGCTTGGAAAACACGTTTTGCCGGATGCCGCTGGTTTTTTAATTTTGCCGGGGTGGCTTCCTGCAAGATCTCCACGAGCGCCCCGCTGCGGCTGATCGGCTCGGCCTGGCGCGCGCGCACAATTGCATCAGCGTAGCGTGCCGCTAACGGTTCATCACCGTAGCGTTTGAACAAACTACGAAGCGCAGCTGCGTCCAGGCGCGCAAGCAGCTCAGCAGCGGTCTCCCCCTGCGACTGATCCATGCGCATATCGAGCGGTGCATCCTGCGCATAGGCAAAGCCGCGCTCAGCTTCGTCAAGCTGCATTGAAGAAACGCCTAAATCAAACAGCACTCCGCACAGCTCGGCGTCAGCGCCTGTCAGCCCCAACTCTTCCCGCACCTTCTGCAGCGCCGCTGGCAGTTCGTTATATACGGCGTGCACCGACACAAAACGTTCTTCGTATTTTGCTAAACGTTCTGAGGCCAGACTGAGGGCGTTGGTGTCTCGATCAAGACCGATTAGTGTGACATTCTGGAAACGCTCTAACAGTGCTTCAGAGTGCCCTCCAAGACCTAGAGTTGCATCAACGATGATGCCGCCATTCTCTAGAGCGGGGGCGAGAAGCTTAACACAACGATCGAGCATCACCGGGGTGTGTTTTTGGGCTGCGAGTGAAGAGGTCATATTCGCGGGCTAGAACATGCCCGGAATCACCTCCTCCGCAACATCAGCAAAGTCATTTTCCTGCGCGGCAAGATATGCATTCCACGCCTCAAGATCCCAAATCTCCGCACGCTGCCCGGTGCCGATAACCGCAAGCTCGCGGTCGAGACGCGCATAGCTGCGCAGATTTGCGGGGATAGTCACACGGTGCTGCTTGTCTGGTGTTTCAGCGTGCGCGCCTGATAGGAAGACGCGCAAGTAGTCTCGCCCCTGGCGCGATGAGATCGGGGCTGTGCGCAGGCGCTCATTCATCTCTTCAAATTCACGCATTGTGAAAACGTAGAGACAGCGCTCCTGACCGCGCGTAATAACCAGCCCCTGACTAAAGGCATCACGAAATTTCGCAGGCAGAATGAGGCGCCCTTTCTCGTCCAGTTTGGGCGTATAGGTTCCCAAAAACAGCACAGAGCACCTCCCTTCCTATCACACCACTTTACTCCACTTCTTCCTCGAAAGTCGCCAAAATACTCCACGGCACACCGAAATATTCCCTATTTTTCAGCGTTTTAGTCGGTGGATGAAAGTGGAGTTAAAAAAGAAACCCTGCTCCGAAGAGCAGGGTTTCTAAACACAAGGCCACACTAGAGGCGGCAGATTAGTTTCGGGGCTACGCTGCACGAAATCTGCGTAGCCCCGGTTAAACGCGACTACGCAAAGTTAAATCACAGCTCGCCTTCCATGCGACGACGCCACCGATCCTCAATTTTTTCCATGGGCGACTGCCTCGCCGCCTGAGAGTTAGCTGACTTTTCTGCAGCAGTTCTCACTGTATTTTTCTCATTTTTTGCGTTTGCGGGGCGAAAAGCGAAAAAGCCGCCCGCCAACATTGCAACAAAGCCAAGCAGCCCCAGCAGCGGCTGCTTCAAGGCAACCGCAGCAAGCAGCACCCCAACGCCGGCGATAATGATCAGTAGGCCGAACACTAGGTTGCGGTAGTTCAGCGGCTGCGGCGCCCTGTCAGTGGGCACCTCATCAGCTTCAGACGCATAGAACTCTTGTTCGATGCGCTGAAAAATCTCCTGCTCACGGTTGCTTAGGCTCACTAGTTCGTCCTCTCAAGTGGGATGAATCCAGTCTAAAGTCGAAATCGCGGCTATGCTAGCCAGCGTGGGGCAATCAACCAGACTTGCAGAACTTGTTCAGGAACGAATTAATACATTTGTCGCTTCCAAGCGCGCTGATTTAGAGCCGCTCGGTGAGAGCATTGAAGATCTGCTCACCGCTGCCAGCGACTTTCTCAGTGGCGGGAAGCGGATCCGCGCATACTGTATTAGCTTGGGCTTTACGGCCTGCCGCGAGCTGAATCTCACCTCGCCTTTAAACAATGATGCCGCTCGCGTTGTCAACGCCGCAGCCGCGCTGGAACTGTTCCACGCCGCAGCACTTGTGCACGACGACGTTATTGACCGCTCCGAAACCCGCCGCGGTAAGCCGTCTGTGCACACTAATTTCGCACGCAAACACTCGCGGTCTGGGTGGCGCGGACAGGCCGCCCACTTCGGTGTAGCTGCCGCCATCCTGCTGGGAGACCTACTACAGTCGTGGGCTGACGAGCTGTTTCAAAAGGCCGTCGACAGCAGCGAGCCTGCCGCCGGCTCTCGCGCACGTGGGCACTTTAATCGGATGCGCACAGAAGTCGCATTTGGCCAGTATTTTGATGTGTTAGAGGAACAGCAGACCACTTTCGCACCGCATGCCGAGCAGATGGAACGCGCAACCCGAGTGCTGCTCTATAAGTCTGCAAAATACAGCGTCGAAGAGCCCCTTCTGATAGGCGCAGCGCTTGCAGGGGCGAGCACGGAGCTTGAAAAAACGCTCTCTGGCTTTGGGGTGCCTGCGGGGGTGGCCTTCCAACTGCGAGATGATGTGCTTGGCGTGTTTGGTAACAGTGCGGTCACCGGTAAACCCAGCGGTGATGATCTGATAGAGGGCAAGCGGACGGTGCTTGTCACCCTGACTCGCAAGGAACTCAACACTAGCCTGCGCGCTATTTTTGATGACGTTTTTGGTGACGCTGAGATGACATCGCTGCAGTTAGAGATGTTGCAGCGCACAATCCGTGAAACTGGTGCGCTGGATCAGGTTGAAGAATTAATCGCAAAGAATATGCGTCTCGCGCAGCGGTTCGCTAGATCACCTGAGGTGGCTCCAGCTGCAGTAGAAAAACTTGTATCCCTCGCTGAGAGCATGGCAAAACGGCAGGCATAACCCGTGGCGTTAGCCGAGCAGCAAAGCTGCCGAACGCACGTTCGCCTTCTGCCCTTTTCTAAGCAGCGAGATCGGGGTGTCACCCAAGTGATCGTTTTCGGTGAGCAACCAGTCAACAGCTTCTTCAGTTGAAAGGCCGGCGTCTGTCAGCACTATTAGCGTGCCGCGCAGCGAGGAGACCACCACCCCGTCGTTGATGAACTCTTTTGGCACACGCAAAACTCCGTCAATTTTGACCGCTGCCAAAATTTGTTCTTCAAACATGCGGCGAACTTTTCCGGGGCTGGAGTCAAAAAGTTCCACTAAATCTGGAACAGTGTATGTATTTGCGATATCCACACCTCTACTCTGCCAGAAACAAAGTCATCACAACCAGGTTACAGAGCCTAAATTTTCGGTGAATCGTAAACATCTCTCGTAGACTAAATCAGGTGAGTGCAGTAAATCGTGATCAGTTCATCGGGAAGACCCTCGATGGCCGCTATCATGTTCGCGCTCGAATCGCCCGTGGTGGCATGGGAATGGTATACCTCGCAGACGATCTGCGACTCGGTCGGCGTGTTGCGGTAAAGGCGATGCACGCACACCTCGTGGACGATGACTCTTTCTTACGCAGATTTGAAAAAGAGGCGCAAGCGGCCGCCCGCCTCAACGATCAAAACGTTGTAAACGTATTTGATCAGGGGCTTGATGGCGATGTCCCGTATCTTGTGATGGAGTATGTGCCTGGGATCACACTCCGGGAGCTTCTCAAGCAACAAAAACGCCTGACTGCCGCACAAGCTATCGAGATCAGTGAGGCGGTGCTCAGCGGTCTCTCGGCAGCACACCAAGCTGGTTTTATTCACCGTGACGTGAAACCAGAAAATGTTTTTCTGGCTGATGACGGGCGCATTAAAATTGGTGATTTTGGTCTCGCACGTGCAGCAAATAACAACACAACAACCGGTCAAGCACTGCTCGGCACCATTGCTTACCTCTCGCCAGAGCTGGTAACGCGCGGTGTCGGCGACACTCGAACCGATGTTTACGCTTTCGGGATCATGCTTTACGAAATGCTCACAGGGGTGCAGCCATTCCGTGGTGAGCAGGCTGTGCAGGTTGCATATATGCACGCGCATCAGGATGTTCCAAAACCATCCCTGATCTCACGGGAAGCATCTCCCGAGCTTGACGAGCTGGTGCGTTGGACAACCGCCCGCGATCCAGAAAAACGCCCGCGTGATGCCACAATCGTGCTCGCTCGGATGCGGGAACTGCTAGACGGAGGCCTCCACGCACCTACCAGGGTGCTGCCATCCGACGGGCCGGGATCCACCCGCAAGCTTGATCTGAATGCCACCGCAGCCACCACGGTGCTGGGCGCAACCGCTGTGACCTCTGTAGCTCCTGCAGCTGTAGCAGCAGCAGCCGTGCAGGAGCCAACACCGGCCGCTCCTGCCGGATCAAAAAAGAAAACTCCAAAGAAAAAAGCAACAAAACCGCGGGATGATGAGGGCCGGCTGCAGCCGGTTGCACAATCGCCAATTGAACGAGCGCAGGCGCTGCAAAGAAAGCGCAGCAAACGCGGTGCGATTGTAGCTGCTATCGCACTCATCACCACAGTCGCAGCAGGCGCGATTTCTTGGTACACATTCCAAGGTCCCGGCGCTCTCAAAACAGTTCCACAGGTATTGGGCTTGGAGCCAGAACAGGCGAGTAACGCAGTTACCGCTGCCGGGCTTATCCCTGAGCTTGCTGACTGCACAAACCCAACCGTTGCCCCCGGGCTTATCTCTGACGCAAGCCCTGCCCCGGATACCAGGGTGCCGGCTGACACCACGGTTAAACTCTGCCAGTCGATTGGTCCAGCAAGCTTGCCAGTCCCAACTTTGGTGGGGCTCTCTAGTGCTGAAGCTGAAAAGCTCATAACAGAAGCGGGCTTTACTTTTGACGGCATCACCTCCGAAGTTTTCGACGGCGGGGTTGCAGACACTGTGCTGGCCGCATTCGATGCAGACGGTAATCCCCTGGGTGCGGAGTATCGCGAACAGGGGCCGATAACCCTCGTTCTCTCCGCAGGCCCCGTTCCAAATGTGTCAGGCCTGAGCGCAACCGAGGCCAAAAACGTCGCACTTTCGGCGAAACTTAATTTTGATGAATCGCTAAACAGCGAAGCCTCTAGCGAAGATATCGAGTCGGGCCGGGTGATTGCGCTAGCGGGGGCAGAGACACTGCGTGTCGGTGACAGTGTGGGATTAATTATCTCTACAGGGCCCGAGCTTTTTGCAGTTCCTGACGTTACCGGCCTGCGCATGAACGAAGCGATCAAACGACTCGAGGAAGCCGGCTTTAAACCGCTGACAGGGGTGCCGCAGGCGCTCCGTAACGCGGTGCACGTGAAGGACACAAAGCCCGCTGCCGGCGAGAAAGTGCGCGCCGGCAGCGAGGTAGAACTCGGGTTTGAGCTTTAAAACTAATTAATGCTCAGCTTTTAGCAGCTCGGCAACCTGGAAGGCTAATTCCAGGGATTGCATGTGGTTGAGTCGCGGGTCACAAAGCGACTCGTAGCGCGTCTCCAGCGTCGCTTCATCGATATTTTCCGCCCCACCAAGACACTCAGTAACATCGTCGCCGGTGAGTTCAACATGCACACCACCGGGCACAGTGCCAGCTTCCCGGTGTGCTTCAAAAAAGCCCTCAACCTCATTCATGACGTCGTCAAATCGACGGGTCTTATAACCGGTAGAGGTGGTTATCCCGTTTCCGTGCATAGGGTCTGTCACCCACACAGGCTCTATGCCCTCTTTTTTCACGCCCTTCAGAATGTTCGGCAACACCTCGCGGATCTTGCCGGCCCCCATGCGAGTAATGAGTGTCAGGCGGCCAGGCTGACGCTCCGGATCCAGTTTGTCGACCAGACGCAGCACATCATCAACCGTTGCGGTTGGCCCAACCTTTAACCCGATCGGGTTTGCAACCTGCGATAGGTAGTGCACATGCGCGCCGTCCAGGTCGCGGGTGCGCTCACCTATCCAGAGGAAGTGCGCAGCGGTGTCGTAAAGCTTTCCGGTGCGTGAATCAACGCGTGTCAAAGGGCGCTCATAGTCGAGCAGCAGCGCCTCGTGCGCAGTAAAGAAGTCTGTCCGCGTTAGTTCACTAAAGTCTGCACCGCAAGCCGCCATAAAACGCACAGCGCGGTCAATCTCTTCTGTCAGCTCACGGTAGCGCGCATTTGCTGGGTTGTCTGCGAAGCCGCGATTCCACTCATGCACTGCGCGCAGATCCGCAAACCCACCCTGCGTAAACGCACGAATCAAATTCAAAGTTGATGCAGAGACATGGTATCCCTGAAGCAACCGGCTGACATCTGCCGCGCGCGACTCGGGTGTGAAGTCATAACCGTTAACAAGGTCACCGCGGTACGCCGGCAGCGTCACTTCACCGCGGGTTTCGGTGTTGCTTGAGCGCGGTTTTGCAAACTGACCGGCCATCCGACCAACTTTCACAACCGGCGTAGAGGCCCCATAAGTGAGCACAAGCGCCATCTGCAAAAGCGTTTTTACGCGATCGCGAATCTTATCTGCGGTCGCATCCGCAAAAGTTTCTGCGCAGTCACCGCCCTGCAAAAGAAAAGCTTTACCCTGGGCAACATCAGCCAGCTGTGTGCGCAGCTGATCCGCCTCACCAGCAAACACCAGCGGAGGTTGCGCAGCAAGCTCCCTTTGCACTTTCTCGAGCGCGCTTTTATCGGGCCACTGTGGCTGCTGTTTAATCTCCAGGTTTTTGTATTTATCGAGTTCAGCAAAGAGCTGCTCTTGAGCGTTCATTTTCACTTCTCCTGGATGGTGACCTAAGCCATAATTTTAGCGTTTTTTCTGAGCCTTTTGTGCTGCCAGTTGCGCACGCTGCTCACGCTCGATCTGGCCACGCACTGTCGAGGCATAAACGTCGACATACTCTTGTTTACTCAACGCTTGGATCTCATACATTATTTCATCGGTGATGGAGCGCAGAATAAACCGATCAGTCTCCATGTCTTTAAAGCGTGAGAAATCGAGCGGTTTGCCGATTATTGTGCCTATCCGGCGAATGCGTGGCAGACGCACACCAATGGGCATTGCTTTTTCGGTGTCAACCATAATTGCCGGAACAACCAGCGCACCAGACTGTAAAATCAAACGAGCAACGCCCGTCCGTCCCCGATATAAGCGCGCATCTGGGCTGCGTGTGCCTTCAGGGTAGATCCCGAGCACTTTACCCTCGCTCAGAATTTTTAAGCCCGTCGCAAGTGAAGATTCTGAAGCTTTTCCGCCGGACCGATCCATGGGAATCTGCCCAACGCCCAACATGAAGTTGCGAACAAACCAGCCTTTAAAACCCTTGCCGGTGAAGTAGTCACTCTTAGCGAGAAAATAGACCCGCCTGTCGATCATCAGCGGTAGGAAAAAAGAGTCGATAACAGAAAGATGGTTACCAACAATAATTACCGGCCCCTCTTTGGGCAGATTTTCAAGCCCCTCAACCCACGGCCGATAGATCGTCTTCAGCAGCGGGCCAAGAATGAGGTGTTTCAGTATCCAATACAGCACCGAGGCATCCTTTCAATTGCTCTAAAGACTAACAGTTAGTGTATGCTAACAGCGCATTTATGCTTAATTTCTAACTGCTTTAGCATTTTTGCAGTTTCACCGGGTAGAGTTTTTGCAAACTACCTGAGCAACTTACATTAGTATCAAAGGAGCTACACGTGAAATCAACGAAGGTTGAGCTGCTGACAGACTTACTGCCAGACGAGAACCTCACCTACCTACTCGAGTCTCGCGTGGCTGAAACCCCCGATCGAGCACTCTTCTCAATTCCAGAGGGCAGCGCCTGGCGCGATGTAACCGCTCTAGAGTTTCACAAAGATGTGATCGCACTCGCGAAGGGCTTCGTCGCTGCCGGTATCCACCCTGGCGAGGGTGTGGCCCTGATGTGCAAAACGCGTTACGAGTGGACGCTCATCGATTTTGCTGCGGCATACGCGGGTGCGTTTGTGATTCCAATTTATGAAACCTCCTCAGCGCTGCAAACACAGTGGATTCTGTCAGATTCTGGCGCTGTTGCGATTATCACTGAGAACGCAGATCATGCTGCCCGTTTTAATGAGATAAAGAGCGAAACTCCCGAGGTGAGAGAGCACTGGCGCCTTGATGAAAACATACTCGACGACCTCCGCAAACAGGGCGCTGCTGTGCCAGATGCTGAGATTAATCACCGTCGCAGTATTGCTAAGGGCGCTGACACTGCAACGCTGATTTACACCTCGGGCTCATTCGGTCGCCCGAAAGGTTGCGTGATCACCCACAGCAATTTTGTTGACCTTTCAACAAACACTATGCTGCGCGTCGAAGAAGTTTTTAGACAGGAGGGCGCAGCAACTCTGCTCTTTATCCCGTTGGCACACGTTTTTGCCCGTTTGATTTCTGTGCTTGCTGTTTATGGCGGTATTCGGGTCGGGCACGCAGAGCCAACCAATCTGGTTGATGCGCTCGGATCCTTCCAACCGACCTTCCTGCTAGCTGTGCCACGCGTCTTTGAAAAGGTGTATAACGGCGCAGAACAAAAGGCAGAAGCGAGCGGTAAGGGCAAGATTTTCCGCACCGCAGCGCGCACCGGTGTCGAGTATTCACGTGCCTTAGACAAGGGTAAAGTGCCGCTCGGGTTGCAGCTAAAGTTCAAACTGTTCGATCGCCTTGTTTTCGCTAAACTGCGCCAGGCCCTGGGCGGAAAAGTGACCTACGCTGTCTCAGGATCAGCGCCGCTAAGCTCCCACCTCGGTCACTTCTACCGCGCACTGGGTGTGAAGATTCTTGAGGGATACGGTCTGACCGAAACCACCGCCCCGCTGTCAGTAAATCTGCCAAGCAAGCTGAAAATCGGTTCTGTCGGGCCGGTGCTTCCCGGCACCGAAGTGCGTTTGGGTGAAGATGATGAAATCTTGGTAAAAGGAATCGGTGTTTTCAAGGAATACTGGAATAACGAAGAGCAGACCAAAGCGGCTTTCACTGAAGACGGCTTCTTCCACACGGGAGACCTTGGTGAAATAGATGAAGACGGTTATATAAAAATTACCGGCCGTAAAAAGGAAATTATCATCACTGCGGGTGGCAAGAATGTTGCCCCGATGGTGCTTGAGGATCCGATCCGCTCTAACACGATTATTGCGCACCCGGTTGTGGTTGGCGAAAAACGGCAGTTTATTTCATGCCTGATCACTCTCGATCCCGAAATGCTGCCAAAGTGGCTAGAGAATAACGGCGAGGATCCAAATATGAGCCTCGCTGATGCTGCGAAGCATCCGAAGGTTATCGCTGAGGTGCAGCGCACAATCGACGAAGCTAACAAGTTTGTGAGCCGTGCAGAGTCTATTCGAGAATTCCGCATTCTGCCTGTGGAGTTTACCGAAGACAGCGGTCATCTAACCCCAAAGATGAGCATTAAGCGCGCAAATATTCTGAAAGATTTCAACTATGTTGTTGAGGAAATCTACGGTCCACGGCCACACACCGGCACTATCGGCACGGTGCAAAGCTAAAAACAACCAGTAATGATTCCGCCAGAGTCAGCGTAAACACACTGTCTCTGGCGGAATCTTTTTTTAAAACCAGGCCGACTCGCGAATCTGTTTCATCGCCTGTTTACGCTGTGCTGCATCAAGCCTCTGAATATACAGTTTGCCGTCAAGGTGATCGCACTCGTGCTGGAGTGCCTGGGCTAATAATCCTTCTCCTGCGATCACAACCTTATTACCGTTAAGATCTATGCCGGTAACACGAGCTTTCGGGTAACGCTGCACTTGGAACCACAGGTCAGGGACCGATAGACAGCCCTCACCCGTTGGCACAGGCTCACCGAAGACCTCCAATTCGGGGTTCAAGATATAACTAACTTTCCCATCGATGTGCAGACTAAACGCGCGCACGTTGTGACCGATTTGTGTCGAGGCGAGACCCGCACGACCGTCAAAGGCAACGGTGTCTAAAAGATCGGTGACATGCTGCCGCAGACCATCGTCAATTTTGGTGATCGTATCGCAGACGCGACGGAGCACCGGATCACCAAAAACTCTAATCTCACGAACAGCCATTCTCTCCTCAATCTTCAGCTTCGTTTTAAAACCAGATTACAGCCAGCTCATTGGTAGTTACCATGTGGGTGGCTATAGAATTAGTACCGTGAAGGTTATTAGCATCAGTTCCCTAAAAGGCGGCGTCGGCAAGACAACCGTAACACTCGGTCTCGCGTCTGCAGCGTTCTCGCGCGGCCTACGCACGCTTGTGGTTGACGCCGATCCACAGTCAGATGTGTCCACCGGGCTTGATGTTGAAATTACCAGCGAGAATGTCAATATCGCAGATGTGCTTTCCGATCCGAGCCGCGTGCGTGAGGCAATTATTCCAAGCGGCTGGGGCCGTCACCATGCGGGCACAATCGACCTGCTGCTGGGAAGCCCTTCAGCAATTAATTTTGATGGCCCACACCCCTCTATGCGAGAGGTGTGGCGTCTCGAAGAAGCACTAGCTCAGCTCGAGAACGACTATGACCTGGTGCTTATCGACTCTGCTCCCTCACTAAACGCTCTCACTCGAATCGCTTGGACGGCCAGCGACCGTGTGTTGGTTGTGACTGAGCCCGGCCTCTTCTCCGTTGCAGCAGCCGATCGTGCACTGCGCGCTATCGATGAGCTGCGCGCCGGTGTCAGCCCCCGTCTTGATCCGCTCGGTGTTGTTGTTAACCGCGTGCGCCCTCAGTCGCAGGAGCATCAATTCCGTATTCGTGAGCTGCGAGAAATATTCGGCGAGCTGGTGCTCGACCCAGTGCTCCCTGAGCGCACCACTATCCAGCAGGCAACCGGGGCCGCCAAACCAGTGCACATGTGGCCGGGTGAGACAACGCAACAGCTTGCCGCGAGTTTTGACTTTTTGCTCGATACCGCCGCAAAGTCTTTGAATATGTCTATCCCGCCGGCAGGCCCAGTGGGAACAACTGAGCTTATTACCTTAGACGCGATAACAACCGCTGATCTCAGCAGCGTCGATGTTAGCTAAGGCGTTAAGGCAAACAAAATATAGGTGAGGGCGGGTGAAACAATTTTGTTTCGCCCGCCCTCACCTATAAAACCTCTAAGCCAGCTTCAGCTGTGCCCGGCGGGCAGCGTACTCCCCTTCTTGGGCAGCAGCATGCTGTTCGGCAGCCTGGCGGTGCTCTTCAAAGCTCAACAGCGAACTCTCAACCTCGTGCACAACCTTGCCAACAGCGATGCCAAACACACCCTGTCCGCGGCCGAGCAGATCCATAATCTCATTACCCTCTGTGCAGAGATAAATACCCGCACCATCACTCATAAGGGTCACACCGGCAAGATCCTGCACACCGTGGCTGCGCAGCTGCTCTACCGCAAAACGCACCTGTTGCAGATTCACCCCAGCCTCAAGCAGTCGCTTCACAAGCTTTAAAACCAAAATATCTCGAAAGCTGTAAATGCGCTGCGATCCTGACCCGTGCGCATCCTGCACTGTTGGAGTTACAAGGCCTGTTCTTGCCCAATAGTCGAGCTGACGGTAGGTAATATCTGCGGCTTTCCGGGCAACACTGCCACTAAAACCACCGTTTTCATTGGGGCACGGTAAGCCGTCAGTAAAAAGCATCTCACTATCGACAGGGGTCAAGCTCGGGTCAACACTGCTCTCCAACACCGACTCCTTTCATAATATAAAAACCAACCGCGGCTAGGCCACAGAGAACTACGCTATCTATCGTGCTGTTGAATTGCAACATCGACGCAATCTACTGCAGCGTGTCGCGAGTGTAAAGATTACAACTTAACAACGGAATCTAGTTGCGTTTATCTGCGCTTAATTGCTCTGCGCATAACAGCCGCCCGTAAAACTTCATAGTGAGATGCCAGCTGCAGCTCAAATTCACTGCGCTCAGGAGAGGGTGCCTTACCTTTACGGGCAATAGCCGTGTGCCGGATCACCTCAGCATCTTTCTCTGCTCCCAGACGGAGTGCGCGCAAATGGCGCGGGGTCAAACCCGCTTCAGCCATACGCATAATCGCTTCGAGCTCTTTGACCGCATCTGCGGGATACACTTCAGCTGCTGGAAGAAGCCCGGCACTGATAGCCTCTGCTAAAAGTTTTGCGGGGGCACCTGTTATGCGCAGGAGCTCTTCTCGATTCAAAACGGGATGCGGAGAAAAGATGGACGGCGCCTCTTGCGCACCACCCGGCAGCTGGGGGGCGCCGCCGGCGTCAAGCTCAGTGAAATACTCGACAATCTTGTCGATAGGCATGAAGTAGTCCCGTTGCAACACAAGCGCCTGACGCAACCGTTCAATATGGGCTTGAGTGTACTTACGGTAACCGCTCGGAGTGCGCAGTGGATCAACCACACCGCGATCCTGGAGGTAGCGCAGCTTGGAAGCTGATAGATCACTAAAGTCACGCTTCAGCAGCTGCTCAACCTGACCGATTGTGAATAGCTGCGTGCTTGAATCAGTTGCTTGCGCCCTAAGCGCGGTTAACTTCACCATTAGACGGTCTCGGGTAGATCAAATCGTGAGGCGAAGAAAGTAAAACGATACTTCCCGACCTGCACCTCATCACCATCGTTAAGCACTACGGTGCCGCTGATGCGCTGACCACCTAGATAGGTGCCGTTCAACGACCCGAGATCAGACACTGAAAATTGCACACCGTCGCGCACAAACTCAGCGTGGCGGCGCGAGACCGTGACATCGTCAAGGAAGATATCAACCGCTGGGTGGCGCCCAGCAACAGTGCTATCCTGATCGAGCAGGAAGCGAGCGCCCTGGTTGGCGCCGCGCCGCACCACCAGCAACGCAGCGCCTGACGGAAGCGACTCTACCGCCTCACGTTCTTCAATGCTGAGATCAGTGGCGCGAGCGCGAATAATCGCGGCTAAATCGGCCTGAAACTGTTCGGTAGCGCGCACCTCAGTTTCTGCTTTTTCGTAAGCCTCATTAGCCACGATTAACACCGCCTTCACTATCGTATTTAGGGGAAATACCTCACCCTCTAAACTATCTCAAATACTATTCTTTTGCACCTTCAGATGCAGCAGCTGTGAAGCTACTGAGAGCACCCTAGATTAGTTATTTACGGCGGAGTCAGCCGGTTTAAATAACGCCTCTAAAAGCAGCGCAACGATGACCACCATCGCACCGAAGTGCAGCCATGGAGTGAATATGTATAGATAGTTAGTAGCGACCATTGCCACAATCCATGAAACTAAGGCGAGCGTGAGATATACGAGCTGCTCACCTTTAGGTGGCGCAGTTTTTCCGTATTTTCCGGCGGCGCAGTGTAGCGCCACAATCGCTAGCAGAAACAGGATAAATTGCAGCAGTGCCGGCACCACAGCCCAGACTGACCGATCCAAGCCTTCCGCCGTCAGCGCCATAACCGCCGGCAGAACTCCCCCGCCGAGAACGGCAGCAACAACGTTCACAATTTTAAATCTCATTTTGATTCTCCTTCGAATCTAGGCTTGAGACGGCACCGATTGCAGCGCCGTTCCAAGCCTCTTAAATATAAGCTATGCGCTCTGCAAATCGACCCAGTGTCGAAGTTCTAGCCAAGGGGTATTAGTCCCAGTAATTTTATATCTTACAGATGCTAATGCCCTAGGAGATAGGTAATAAGAAGATGGGGGCTTTATCACATAACCCCAACCAGTGTTGAAAGCGTAGGTATTCGCAGTTGGGTATTTTGTTATCGATTCTGGAGCCATGCCACCGTTGTAGATATTAACTTTTCTATCTGTAAGTGAAACACCTAGCTTAGGAGACCAGCTACCGGATACTTTCTCCAAACGAATCTCATCACGTCGAGTGGAGTAGGTAAGAGTCAAGCTAGAGCTGACAGAACCAGGGTTCATTGTGCCCCCTATAGTTGCATCCGGTCTTATACTTCGCAGCGCAGCTCCAAATTCGGAATAATCGACATATTCGTAATTAAATGTGACTGTTCCGCTTGATTCTTCGAGTGTTTGGGTCTGACTCTCTGAATATATAACTTCCCCGGTCTCAGTATTGACAACCTCTACTCCGGTTGTAAGCTCAAATTGGGAATTGATGTCAGGCTCGGGTGCTGTTTGCAGCGAACCCCATAAACTCCCTACAAGAGCTAATGTAATTAGTTTCTTTAACATGAGAACTCTCCCTTCGTCTTTGAAATTGAGTACTCATTTCTCTGTATAACACAAACTCCTATAATTAACAAAGTTTAAGTGTTTTTGATCGACCAGCCCTCTTCCGCTGAAATATCAATGCGTCTAGGATCCTCTACATCTGTGTTCGCACGCTGAATAACCGGCTCAAGCTCATCCAGCGCCAAATGTTCGCGATCAATATGACCCGCACGATAGGCAGCGCGACCAGCCATGTGCGCCGACACAGGCGCAGTAAGAGACTGCAGAATAAAAACCGGCAGCAGCGCAAACAGTGTCATCAAATTACGCTGATCAAGAGCAACCGCCAAAATAATCAGTAGCAGCCCAAAAATCTGTGGTTTCGTCGCTGCGTGCAAGCGGGACAGAGGGTCTTTAAAGCGCAGCAAACCGATTCCAGCTGTTGCAGAAAGCAGACCAGCACCGAGTACACACACTGCTGCTGCAATTTCCCAAATAGGAGACTCTAACACGGCTACCCCTCCTTCTTAGCTGTAAAGTCTGTCTGCGGTTCAGAATTAGCGTGCGTAATCTGAATTTCTCCGGTCGCAGGACGCTCATTTTCTGTGCCCTGACCTGTAGAAACGCCCTTCTCCAAATTTGTCGGATTAGCGCGACGCACATATCGCGACACAGTTACGGTTGCTAAGGCTGCAGTCGCAGAGATACCGATCATAACCGGGACAGAATTGTTGTGATTATTAATAACCATCTCAGCCCCCATCGCTAGCACAATAGTTGTGAGCAGAACGTCGCTGGCCACCAAGCGATCAAGAATCGTCGGCCCCTGAAGAGCACGAATAAGGGCGCACAAAGCAGTTATGGCCAGCGCACCAGCTCCGATCCAGACGAGTGTATTCTCAAGAATTAGCACGACAATCCTCCATATCTGAACGCGAACCAATAGCGTTTACCAGTAAGCGTTCAATCTTATGGACATCGCGACGTAGCTTGTCGCGCTGTTTCTTTTCCGGCCCGTGCAACATGTGTAGATAAAGCACGGAATTAAAACGGTCAACATCCACAATCAAAGATCCGGGGATCAGTGAAATTGTCAAACCTGTCATCGTGAGAATAAAGTCACTTCTTGTGCGCAAACGCACCTCTACCACCGCCGGGCTCACCCTTTTGAAAGGGTTAACCGCATGCCACGCCACCTGCAGCGACCCGAGCACAAGCTCCCACAGGAAGTAGATAAAGTACTGCAGCGCCGCAAAAATATTAAAACGTCCGGCAAGCTCAACCGGTGGCAGATAAAAAACGCGGGTAACAAGAATCGCGACCGCAATACCAGACACAAATGACATTGGTGTGATTTCTTGCCACAGCATCATCCACACCACAACAAGACCAAAAATTAGCGGCAGTTCATGCACACGAATCAAAAAATGAAAGCGGCGGTCTGTGTAGCTTTCTGCGCTGTCACGCAAGCGCTGCGCCCGCTTCTCAGTTAGTTCGGTAGTCATGGTTTAACCTCCTGTGGTGGATCCACATACCATGGGATCTGCAGCTCTCGATCGCTTAACACGCGACCAGCCCGGTCTGCATAGCTCATCAAAGGTCCTGCAAACAGTGTCAACCCTAAACAGACAAGAACCATGCTCGCAGTTGCGGCAGTCATCAGTTTTGGAACCTCTCGTGACCCGCGCTCCGGCCCCAAATCTGGTGCATCTACTAGCTGTTGGAGCATACTCTGCCCGTCTTTTATTTCGCTCTTCGGGCGCCAGAAAGAAAGTGTCCACATCCGGATCAGCGCGTTTAGAGTTAGCAGCGACACAACCGTGCCGATCCCGATTAACCAATAGTGCGTTGCAGTCGGGTTTGCAGCAGCCGCACTGAACAAGCCGACTTTACCAAGGAACCCGGAAAACGGTGGAATACCACCAAGATTCATCATGGTTATGAAGGTCATAACTGCAAGCAGAGGCGCTTTCTTTAACAGACCACTGAGTCGCTCCATGTTAGTTGATCCGCCGACGCGCTCAATCATCCCAACACACAGGAACATAGTTGTCTGCACAATAATGTGGTGAATTATGTAGTAGACGGTCGCGTTGAATCCCGCCGCAGTGTTGATCGCGATACCAAAAAGCAGGTAACCGATATGGCTGACCAGCGTGAAACTCAAAAGCCTCTTTATATCGCGCTGTGATAGTGCACCAAGAATACCGACGATAAGAGTCAGGGCCGCCATCCACATCAGCAACTGATTAATATCAGACTCCGGGAAGAGCATAGTTTGGCTGCGCAAAATAGCGTAAATACCAACTTTTGTCAGCAGACCCGCAAAAACCGCAGTAACGGGCGCGGGAGCGGTTGGGTAGGAGTCTGGCAGCCAAAATGAGAGCGGGAAAATAGCTGCTTTAATGCCAAAGGCAACAAGCAAAAGGAGATTTAGGGCGAGCTGTATTTCTGGGTTCAGCTCAGCAATTCGGATCGAAAGCTGCGCCATGCTTACAGTGCCTGTGGCGCCGTAAATAATGCCCAGCGCCGCAAGAAAAAGCACAGAAGAGACCAGCGAGACAACAATATATGTGATGCCCGCACGAATACGTGGTCCGGTGCCACCCATTGTCAGAAGCACATAGCTTGCAACGAGCAAAATTTCAAAGGCGACGTAGAGGTTAAACAAATCGTTGGCTACGAATGCGTCGAAAACTCCCGCTCCCAAAACCAAGTAGCTTGGGAAGAAGATAGAAACAGGGGTTTCCTCATCACCATCAGATAGACGCTGCCCGATAGAGAAGACGAGCACTGCTATCAGCACAATCGCCGAAGTTGTAACAAGTGCTGCCGAAAGCCGGTCGGCCATTAGCACAATTCCAACAGGCGCTTCCCAACCACCGATAGCCATTACCAAAGGCGCATCCTGCACATCGATAATGACCATCATTGCAACACCGATTAACGCTACAACAGTGAGCGAAACGAAGGTGATGAGACTCTGCAGGTTTCGGCGCTGCGGCACCGCCAACGCCATAGCAGCACCAAGCAGGGGAACAAGCACCACCAGGGGCACAAGTGCGGCTGTGTCCATTATTCTCCCTCCGTCTTAGTCTGCTTTTTCGCGGCCGCGCTTAAGCGGTCGTCTTCGCCGTCATCATCGATATCGAACTCAACAACCTGTTCGAGCTCTTCGGGTGAAATCTCTTCAACAAAACCGTGCTGTTCAGACTGCGTAATCTCAACATCTTCAGCGTCGTCACTCACCCGGTCGTCGTGATCTTCAGCATGCCGGAAAGCGCGGTATATCAGTGCCAGCAGAAAGGCACTCACCGCAAAAGTAATCACAATTGCAGTCAGCACAAACGCCTGCGGCAGCGGATCATTCATCTCTTCCGCATCTGCGGTCCCTACCAGAGGTGCTGCGCCGAAACTACCGGACATCATGAAAATTAGCAGGTTGGTGGCGTTTCCAACAAGCAAGAAACCGAGCAAAATTCTGGTAAAACCGCGATCGAGCATGAGAGTAAAACCAACCGCATACATGACCACCATAGCTACAACTAAAAGCAGCGAAACTGTCATCGTGCTGTCACCTGCCGATCTGATTCCGTGTGCACATCAATCTGCGCGCCGAGTGAGCGAACCACATCGAGCACCAGCCCAAACACGATAAGGTACACCCCAATATCGAAAACTGTTGAGGTCACCAGCGCAAGCTCACCAAAAATTCCAAGATCGAGATCGATCCAGTTAGATGTCAGCGCGGCCTGACCAAACAGCATTGGAGCAATAACCGTCAAGGCCGCGATAATCATACCGATGCCAACTATGCGTCCCGCATCAAACGGTACTGTTGCACCGAGCTCGGTGCGACCGCCCGTCAAGTATCGTGCAACAACTGCCATGCCGGCAATAAGACCGCCGGCAAAACCACCGCCGGGGCTGTTGTGCCCGGCAAGCAGCATGTAGATCGAAAGAATAATCAGAATATGGAAAATTAATCGCACCACCACTTCAAGCACGATCGACCGCCGTTCCGGGCTCAGGTCGCTCCCTGCAAGCATCCAGTTGCCGCGCGCGACTGAGCTCTGCGGATCAACAACCTGGCGGAACTTATGCAGTGCATTTGACCTGGCGTCACGGCGACTAATCTTTGGCAGATTATCTCCGCGTTCAAAGAGGAACACGAGCGAGGCAATACCTGTTGCCGCAGCGATAACGACGCTCAGCTCTCCAAAAGTATCCCAACCACGAATATCAACGAGCGTGACGTTTACAATGTTTTTTCCGTGCCCACCTGAGACAGCAAGCTCAGCAAAATCAACTGAAACGGGCGTGTGAATGCGCGCACCGAGTGCAGTAAGCGCAAAAACTCCCAACACAATAGCCATTGCTGATCCAATAAAGATATTGCGGATCCTGAGCGGCAGTTTCTCACGCCGCGAGAGACGCTGCGGCAGGCGCCGGATCACCAAAACAAAAGCAATCAGCGTAAGTGTCTCAACAAGCATCTGTGTCAGCGCCAAGTCAGGGGCACCGTGCAGAGCGAACAGGGCTGCCATAGCGTAGCCGGCAAACCCGACAAGAATCGCTGCTTGGAATCGCTTGGTGGCAAGCAGCGTAGCAACTGACGCGATTATCAGCACAGCAGCAATCACAGCCTGCACAGGGCTCCCCAAGTAGGTATCGACAAGCGGCTGTTGCGATAGAAGTAGGTGGCCACCAACGCCAACTGAGGCAACTGTCAAGGTCACAGCGAGATAGAACGGCAGGGAGCCACGTTGGGTCAGAGCGGTAATCCAGACTGCGACGCGATCCAACACCAAAAATAGATCTGCGAAAAACGCGGGAGCTGAAAACCTATCTTCAAAATGCGGCAGCCTAGAGTCACCAACACCGAAAACAGGAATTAATAGGGCACCAACTACTAGCACCGCAACGGTGGTGCCGAGTGCTGGTGTAATGCCGTGCCAGAGAGCGAAATGTTCAATAGTTTCGGCCGTTGGCCGCACCCGCTGATATATCGGATCAAGCAGATTTGAGAAGATACCGCCGAAAAGAGCAAGCGCGCTAAATACCGCCGCAGAGAAAAGCATGGGTTTGCTAACGTCGTGGAGTTTTTCGACTTCGGCAACTCCTTTTTTGGTTGCGAAAGCACCATATGCAAAACGGAGCATATACGCGACGGTGAGCACGGATCCTGCTACCAAAACCCCCAAAACAAGTGGTGCGTAAGGATCGTTAAGATGATGCATTAACTCTGTAAGCGCAGCTTCTTTTGCAACAAAACCGATAAGCGGCGGGAACCCAATCATCGACAGCGTCGCAAGAACTGCGACGGTTGCAAGCAAAGGTACCTGTTTTCCGAGGCCGCTGATCCGCCTTAGATCGCGTGTTCCGGTATAGTGCTCGATCAGACCAACTGAAAGAAACAGCGGAGCTTTAGCAACTGCGTGCGCAAAAAGTAGCGCAGTTGCAGCAGCGTCAACGGCGGGGATGGCTACACCGTAGAGCATAACAAGCATCCCCAGCTGGCTCACTGTGCCGAAGGCGAGCACGAGCTTTAGATCAGTCTGGCGCAGTGCGCGTATTCCGCCGAGCAGCATGGTAACCGCACCGAGAATAACGAGTGTCGCGCGATAGCCGGGGATATCTCCGAATGCTGGCCCGAGCAGAGCCACTAGGAGAACACCGGCTTTAACCATTGCTGCCGCGTGCAAATAGGCGCTAACAGGGGTGGGCGCTGCCATAGCCTGCGGCAACCAAAAATGAAACGGGAAAATAGCAGATTTAGAAAGCGCACCAGCCAAAAGCAGGAAAACAGCAACAGCAGCGGCCGTAGATGAGGGCGCCGCGGCAATAATTGCACTCAGGTTGGCCTCGCCTGTTTCAAACACAAGAATAATCAGACCAACCAGCATGGCAAGACCACCAATAGTGGTGATAATAATTGCCTGTGCTGCTGCGACACGCCCCGTACGCTTCTTACCGTTATGCGCGATAAGCAGGAATGAGAAGACGGTTGTCGCTTCCCAAAAAATGAAAAGCAAAAATACGTTATCGGCAATTACAAGCCCCAGCATAACCGCTGCAAAGGCTGTGAATACCGCACCGAACCTAGGGACGTTCTGATCTGCCACCTGGAAGTATCGTGCGCAGTAGAAAAGAATCAGTGCACCGGCACCTGTTACCAAAAGCGCAAGCAGATTTGTAAAAAGATCTATCCGGAAGGTGATGTCGATGGAAAATTGCGGGATCCATGCGTAGTGCTCAGAAACAGCTTCGCCGTTAAAAGTTTGAGGCAAATACGTCGCCAAAGCGCAGAAGGCAATGGCTGGAACAGCAGCTAGAGCAAAAAAGCCGTTTCGTCCAAAGCGGCGCAGAAGTGGGTATGCAAGAAGGCTTGCAAAAGAGTATAGCGCTAGTGAAAAAGTGATCACTGTCACGAGAAAACCCCTGGGCCGATTGTTGGAGCCGGCACACAAATACTGAATCTAACCCTACATTGCTAACCTTAAAACTATCTGGCTAGGGAAACTGAAATGTCTCGTATTTTTGTGTGTGTATAAAAATAGTGGGGGCATGTTCCCCACTCTCACCACAACGGTAAGAGAAGAAAACATACCCCCACAAGAAAAAATTAATTCCGGCAGTGACCTACTCTCCCACACCCTCCCGAGTGCAGTACCATCAGCGCTGTCAGCCTTAGCTTCCGGGTTCGGAATGTAACCGGGCGTTTCCCTGACGCTATAACCACCGGAAAACCCTTCAACAGGACTCCCCAAAAAAGTGGAACCAATATTAAATTACCAACATTTAAGGATCCGTCGGAAACCACACAGTAGACGCAAACAACAAAACAACCCAACACTTCTTATAGCCAAAAAATGTTTAACAAGTCTTCGGTCTATTAGTACCAGTCAGCTCCACACATTACTGCGCTTCCACATCTGGCC